>NHEF01000008.1 GCA_002171615.1 Gammaproteobacteria bacterium TMED78 | reverse complement strand
TTAAATTGATAATAATAAGACTATTAATCATTTCTTTTCTAGCTATACTTCCTTTCATTTCAATGCATCAAGTAAACGCCCAGCAAGCTACAGGCGGTGCTTTTGCTATTGAAGAGATTGTTGTAACTGCCAGAAGAAGAGAAGAATCACTTCAAGATACGCCTGTTGCGGTTACTGCATTTACTGCGGACGAAATGGATCTACGAGGCGCATTAAACATTGATGATCTTGCTAGAGCCACGCCAAATGTATTAATTGAACAGTCAGGTGGTATTGGAGGCTTAACATCTTCACCAACTATCTTTATGCGTGGTGTTGGTCAATCAGACTTCGTTATTAACACAGACCCTGCAGTTGGTGTATATATAGATGGCGTTTATATTGCCAGATCAATTGGAAGCATGATGGATCTTGTTGATCTTGAAAGAGCAGAGGTGCTAAGAGGTCCTCAGGGAACGCTTTTTGGAAAAAATACCTTAGCTGGTGCAGTTAATTTAGTATCAAAAAGACCTAATCCTGATGCTTTTGATGCAAAAATCAGTATTTCAGGCGGTGAAAATAGTTATGGAGATATAAAAGCTTCTGTTAATTTACCTATTCAAGGAGTAGATAATTTAGCAGCAAGAGTATCTCTTATGTCTAGAAATAAAGGTGGATACGTCAAGGCTACTAGTTATGACAACCTATGGTTGGGTAATGATAGGACTGATGCAGCACGTGTTCAATTAGAGTTCACTCCTTCTGATACCTTAAGGGTTAATCTTACAGGTGATTGGTCTCATAATGTTGCAGCTCCAGCACCTTTCATTGCCACTGCTCTTTATGATATCGATAATCCAGGTACAAGTGAATCTACTAGAGGAGGTATGGCTCCATGGTGGAATGTTGGCGCACCTATGGGTACCCCAGCTTTCGGGGGAGTCGCAGCTTGTGCAACAGCGGCAGGCAGAAATACCAATAAAGCCTGTTTTGGTGAAGTGCACAATCCTGGTCATATGGTCTATGAAAATGGGGCCATTTATATGGATACTAACGGTGATAGAATCTGGAACCCCCAGAATTGGCTAACCACTTTTGGCGGTGCTTTGACTGTAGAAGCTGAAACTGGTTTAGGTACTTTCAAGTCAATTACATCTTGGAGAGGATTTGATTCAAGCTTTATGAATGACCATGACTATACACCTATACCTATAATGTCTATTTATAATGATGAATTTCATCAAGATGGTAGGTCACAAGAGTTCCAGTTATCAGGTCAAGCTATGGATGGTAAGTTAGACTACACAGCTGGCTTATTTTTATTTAAAGAAACAGGTTCAGAGGTAAATGCTGTTTATGGCGTCAATGGTTTATGGATAACTAGAGGCGCTACTGCAAATACAAACTACCATATGACTGCTGATGGCGCTCCGTACACTGGAATGTCTCAAGCGGGAGCACGTCCTGGAATGGCAGGCTTAGCTCACCAACGCAAAACTAGAACTATAGAAAATAATTCTACCGCATTTTATTCTCAGCTAACCTATCATATCTCAGATAGACTTCATCTAACTGGTGGTATTAGAGCTACTGAATCAAAAAAATGGTTCGAGGTTTTTACTTTTAGAGATTATTGCCCTCAAAGCGGCAGTAAACAACATCCTGTTGGTGGACCTACCTCTAACGGCGATGGAATAATTAGTGTTAATCCTGAAGCTGGAGTAGATATTTGTGAGACAGCTGTGGGTGATGACAAATGGAATGTAACTGATCCTATGTTTAGCTTAGCTTATGATATTAGCGATAATGCTATGGTTTATGGATCTTATAGCAAAGGCTTCCGTGAAGGCGGTTATGCAAGTCGTTTTCCAGAAGGCTTGCCTAATCCTATGCCCACTTTTGATCCTGAATACGTAACAAATATGGAGATCGGCGCTAAAGTAGATTTTGGCTCTGTAAGATTAAATGGTGCGATATTTAATTCTTCCTATGATGATATGCAGGTCAATGCGAGACCGCCAAGTGCATTTGCTGGGGGAACTGGTATTGAGAATATTGGTAAGGGTAGGTTAACTGGTGCTGAACTAGAAGCATTATGGATTGTCAGTGACAATCTTCGTGTTGATGCTACTCTCGGTTTACTAGAAACAGAAATTGAGTCATTAGTTGGTAATTATGTTCAGTCAGGGGAATTTGCATGGTACGGACCTGGCTATACTGACGCCACTCTTTCAACACCTTTAGTGTCAGCGACTAATTGTCCTACAATTTTTTGTACTCCACTCTCAGAAGCACAGCTTCCTTATGCACCAAAGATGAACTATACGCTTGGTTTAACTCATCGTCTTCCTTTGGCTACAGGTGGTAATATGACTACTCGTGTTGACTATATGTTCACAGATAAGCAAACATTTAAACTTGAGCCGCATTGGTCAATGAAGCAGGCTGCTTATAGCATGGCTAACTTAAGTACTACTTATAATAGCGCAGCTGAAGATTGGTCACTTTCCTTTGGTGTGAGAAATTTAACTAATGAAAAATATGGATCTAATGGATCATTTAGTTATGGCTATGGCAATTCCATGATTAATGTAAATAGGCCAAGAGAGTCTTATGTTAGATACCAACACTATTTTGGTAATTAGTATTTTAAGTTAATTCACTTAGGATGTATCCGCCCTAGTTTTTTAATTAGGGCGGATTTTTTTTAATTATTACAGCTGTTTTATTTGTGTATTTTTTTAACTATACTTTTAATAGATGAGATCTTTAATACTTGTAATCACTTTCAGCTTGGTGGCCTGCCAAAATATTTTTTATCGCTCTGATCTACAGCCTCTATTATCGTCAACCAGTGATAATGAAGCGATAGCTACTCAAGCTACTGATGCCAATTTAAATAGACCAAGACGTCAAGCTGTATCTGGAGTAAATATTACAGAGGAAGTTGCCCCTATTGTGACTTCTGTTATCGCGGTAGATGACCAATACTCATTGCAAATAGCTCATAGAATTCCTAAAGGAGAAGGTCCTTTTCCAGTCATAATTTACGTACATGGCGGCCATAGATATCGATCACTTGAAAATCGAATCAATGAATCACTGAATAGCCCATCGATGACACGTTTATTAGCAGCTGGATTTGGTATTGTGATGGCTTCATTTAGGAGTTATGAGCAATTTGAGGCGAACAAGCGAGGTCCAGTTAATGATATATCAGCCATACTTGAGGAAGTGCGGTCATTACCTCGTATTGATTTAAATAGTATTATTATGCTCGGTCATAGCTCAGGTGGTCGACTGACTTTAGAGGCAGCTGGCTTGCCTAAACCACCAACCATTATTGTTGTTAGTGAGCCCGCTTCAACATTGCTTGCTGAGATTTTTCCTGTTCCTGATGCTAATGAGAATCGAGAACCTTATACTCCTAATTTTGA
Source organism: Gammaproteobacteria bacterium TMED78 (assembly GCA_002171615.1). Lineage (GTDB taxonomy): Bacteria > Pseudomonadota > Gammaproteobacteria > Steroidobacterales > Rariloculaceae > TMED78. The sequence goes on along the minus strand of NHEF01000008.1, from coordinate 52,473 downwards.
TGTTGCTCTAAATGTTGACAAGTATTATACCGCTGAAAAGCAGGATATTTTGGAAAGTAAAGTTCGGCTAATATCATCACCTATTTTGTTGATACATAGTGATGTTCATCGAGTTAATATAGCTAATGATAAAATATTAATTCCAGCTCTTACAAAATATGGCAAACTTACAAAAGAAATTAATTACCCTGGGTATGAGCATAGTTATTTGAATGGCAGGGGTGGTATAACAGAAGAGGTAATGGATATGATCATTAATGATATTATTTCATTTAGCAATCGATACATTAAAGTAAAAGCAATTCCTTTACTCTAAATTATGAGTGAAATAAAAAATAAACCTATTTATGTTATTGGTAGCTCGAATACTGATATGGTTGTAAAAACACCAAGGCTTCCATCCACTGGGGAGACAATACTAGGCGATAATTTTTTGATGGTTCCTGGTGGAAAGGGAGCAAATCAAGCTGTAGCATCATCTCGTTTAGGCGGCCAGGTTATTTTTGTGGGAAACGTTGGCAATGATGTTTTTGGTGAAGGTGCGATAGAAGGACTAAATAGGGAAGATATTAATTGTGATTTTATTGGTCGTGATCAAAGCTTGCCATCAGGAGTTGCTTTAATTATTGTCGATGATCATGGAGAAAATCAGATTGTTGTTGCGTCTGGTGCAAATAACTCTTTGAGCCCAGCTCAAGTGGATGAAGCGCTGAGTAACGCACCAGAAGAGGCTATAATTCTTACTCAGCTAGAAATTCCTTTAGTGACAATCTCGCATATTATTGACATAGCAAAAGAAAAAAAATTTCGTGTGATTTTAGATCCTGCCCCAGCTCCACCTGATGGGTTATCAGCAGAAATTATTGAAGGATCTTATTTAATTACACCAAATGAAACAGAAGCAAAATTGTTAACAGGTATTGATGTTATTGATGAGAATTCAGCACTTAAGGCCTCTAAAATACTCCTTGATGCTGGTGCAAAAAATATTATCGTTACGATGGGTGCTAATGGTTCACTTTTATCTAACTTATCAGGAAGCCAATTCTTTGCCTCATCAAAAGTTAAGGCTATTGACTCAACAGCTGCTGGTGATTGTTTTAATGGTGCTCTTGCCACATTACTTTCACAAGGTCATTCATTGGCGGATAGCATTAGTTTTGCTAATCGAGCCGCCGCCGTATCAGTTACTCGTATGGGTGCACAGACCTCGCTTCCTTTTGTAGATGAAGTGAAGAACTAAATAGGATTAATTATGCAAAGCTTTAAATTGTCAATTGTATTATTATTAACCATTATCTCGATGACAGTCCAAGCCTCTCCTAACATTTTATTAATTATTGCTGATGATGTAGGTATCGAAGTTCTCTCTTCTTTTGGTGTAGGTGAGAGCTCGGCAAAAACACCTACTCTTGATCAAATGGCTGATCAAGGCATGAGTTTTAAAAATTTTTGGTCACAGCCAGTATGCTCTCCCACTAGAGCAACGCTTATTACTGGTCGGTATAGTTTTCGAACCAATATCGGCTTCGCTGTCTTTCCAAGTTTAAATTTACCAGAAAATCCTGAGGTTCCAGAATGGGCCTCACCAGCCCCTGGCTCACCTCGGGTTATGGCTGGTGGTGGTTACCCTCCTAACTTTATTCCCCAGCATGGTTTACTGGAAGAGGAATATACCTTACCTATGGCTTTTAAAGATAGCCCAAATCTAAATTATTCCACCGCTGCTATAGGTAAGTGGCACCTTGCTGATATTTCTAATGGAGGAGTTGATCACCCAAATCAAGCTGGTTTTGATCATTTTTCTGGATTAATGGATGGGGGGCCAAGGCATTATTTTTCATGGAATAAAATTATTAATGGAGAGGTATCTGGTAAAACTGGTTATGTGCCCGAAGATAAAACAAATGACGCTATTGAATGGATATTAGAGCAGGGCGATAAACCATGGTTTATGTGGCTTGCCTTTAACCAAGCTCATGCTCCAATGCACTTGCCTCCTAAAGACAATTGGCAATCTGATTACTCAAGTCTAGACTCTAAAGTAATTGATGTGTCTCATAGAGCTAAATATTTTAATGCAATGATAGAATCAATGGATACACAGATTGGAAGGCTAATTGCATCAATGGAGCCTAATGTTCTAAAGAACACGTATATAATTTTCCTTAGTGATAATGGAACCGCAAGGTCTAATGTACAACCGCCATTTAGCAGTAATAAGGCTAAAGGTACTATTTATCAAGGAGGAGTGAATACTCCAATGATTATTGTTGGTCCACAAGTTGAATCCGGCACTGTTTCAGATGCACTTATTAACTCTACAGACCTTTTCGTGACAATTATGGAGATGGCTGGAATTAATTTACAAACAACTATACCTGAGAACATTATTCATGACTCTATCAGTTTTATGCCAGTGCTTAAAAATGTTAATACAAAATCACCGCGTGATTGGATATATGCTGACTATTTCTATGATGTCTCTTCTGGCGATACAGTAGAAAACTATGCTATGCGAAATAATCGTTATAAGCTCCTAAGGAATAACAATAAAGAAGAATTTTATGATCTTCATAATGACCCCTATGAGCATAATAATTTACTAATTACTGATCTAGAAGTTCCTGATCTAGTGAGTAATTATGAATCGCTGAAGAAGCAGATCATAGAGTTACGTAACGGCCAATAATTAATTTTTTTCATAATCCAGCTCTAACGATGAGGGCTAATCCTACAATAAAGCTAATGAACATCATTACTATTAGCTTATTGGTTCCTTTTGGTGCTTCTTTGAACTCTTTCCAAACAAAAACACCCCAAAGTGCAGCTACCATAGTTGCACCTTGTCCTAGCCCATATGAAATTGCCGCACCTGCAATACCGAAAGCAATAATGGAAAACATCATTCCAATAGACCAAATCATTCCTCCAGCTATACCCCAGAAGTGATCAATTCCTCTACCTCTAAAATACTTTATTGGAGAAATAGGCTCACCCTGAAAAGGTTTAAGCATGATGATTGTATTAAGAATAAAATTACTCAAAAATATTCCAAGAGCAAAAAATACCATAGCGGTATAGGGGCTAAGTAATCCTGGCTCCATCGCTTCAAAGTTTGGTGCCATTGCGGCCGCCACAAAACGATAGAAGAAGCCCATTAGTATGCCACATAAGATGGCAAGGCCTAGCCCAAGCGTTCCTCGAGAACCGCCTTGTCCTGGAAGTCTTTTATATACCATCGCATCAAGAATAATGGCTAACGCTACTAAGCCTACACCAATAAAGAGTAACAATGGATCACCTTGTGGTTGTGCAATGTAGTTTACAACGACTCCAATAACTAATGCTAACCCAATACCAACAGGGAAGGCCACTGCCATACCAGCTAGAGCGATGGCCGCGACGAGTAAGATGTTAGCTAAATTAAATATAACTCCACCAATGATTGCAGAAATTAAGCTCGATGATGATGCTTGGGCAAGGTCTTCTATAAAACCTCGACCTTCGTTGCCAGCACTGCCTATTGTGAAGGCAAATAAAATAGAGGCAAGTAAAACTCCTAAAACATAGTCCCAATAGAACAGCTCAAACCGCCATTCTTTACCAGCTAACTTTTGTGTATTAGCCCACGAGCCCCAGCAAAACATTGTTATGACACAAAAAATAACAGCAATTGTGTAGTCTTGAATTATGAACATATAAAATTCTCCTTAAGGAAGTAACTAGTTAGTTAATGGAATAATCCATTGGTTTTTCATAAAATCAATCCGGCCTCCCATCTCTTCTTCTACAACTCTATCTATAACAAGAAGACCTTTTTCAGCCATGGCTTGAAAATTATCGATACCATTATTAGGGAAGCCTCCACGAGTTCTGTGAATATTATAACGATCAGAGAATTTTCGATTAAAGGATCCTTCTAGCCCTTCTTTGCCAATCATGAAACCAAGTAATCCTCCCCAAGTTGCTGCAGGATTATCAGAGTCCCAACCCGATAGGGAGGCTATCTTGACAGTTTCTTGGAAATCACCCTCACCATAGAGCAAACTAATAATACTTGCCGCAAAGTTAATGCCTGCAGCAAAACAACCATGACAATTAACAAAAGTTTGATAGAAGCCGTTATCTGAATTAGGATCAGAATCAGATAATAATTTTGTTGATAGAATATCGTAGCCATCAAGTTGATTAACCTGGTATCTTATGTAGATTTTATCTCTTGCCTGTTCCCAGGATATACCAGAATTATAAAGGCTATTAACAAAATCAAACATTTTTGCAGTATAGGAATTATCAGGTATTCTAAGACGGGCAATCTTTGCCATCCATTGAGTTTGTTCTTTTAAGGAAAGATTTTGATCAACCGATGAAGCTAGCGAATGCATCTCTACATAAAATTTAGCAATCCATTCTGCATCTTCAAAAGCTGTTACTCGTATGGGTAGATGTGCCATTTCTATTGCGATATCAGGTCTTGCTGGTGCAAAAAGACCAAAAATCTCAGTTGTCAGCTGTGCATCTATCATGTCATAGAAAAAATTATTTTCTGGATCGCTTGTAGCAGGCGGCATCAAACCTTTCTCTAACATTAGATCATGTGCTGCTTGATTCGATACCCAAAGCCAATTTTCTGGTCTACCGTTTCTTATGAAGGGCGTGTTTTCATCAGAATAAATATGAGTAATCCAACCATTACGAATTTGCTCGTCACTGAGAATGCTAGTCTCATTTTTTAATAATAGGTATTGATAGATATACTCAATATCAGTATCATCATCTGATCCCCAGATCCCTGTTTCACCTTCAAGAGCCCAATCAATTCTATCAAATATTTCACCTGAGCTAAGCTGAACACCTGTTCTGCCCATTTGATTAGGCAAGTCCATTTTCCCCCAATCATCTCGTGTATAGAATGGACCACCATTTGGGCCATCTCCACCTATTTTATCCATTTCTGTAACACGACCGGTCCAATTCGCAATAGATGCTCCTAGCCAGAAGCCATGTAACTTATTAAGGTAGTCTTGCCGTGAGATAGATAAATAATCTTCATTGGAGCTATCAAGAGATTGATTTGTAGAATCTACTTGAACTGGATCAATAGAGTGATTAGAACAGCCTAATATTATAACAAAAGCAGAAAAAATAAATAGACATAACCTCATAAAACTATTTGATCAAAATTTTAATGACTCAACAAGTAATTTTATGAGATTATTGTAGTTGAGGTTTTTATGAAGAAAATTCTTAAACATATATTTACTATTTCAGGCTTATTGTTCTGTATGCAAATTGCAGCATCACAAAGCTCAACGCCAGATATTGATGGCATCTGGAGTACAACTGAAACTTTTTTTGAGCACCCTTATTGGACTATTGAAGAGCTATTCTCGTGCAATTGCACCTCAGAAACCTATAGTTATCTTCGTGAGTTGTTGCTTCCAGAGAATGATCATTTATCAGCTCAGGAGATAGAGGATGCTGTAAATGATCATAATGATATTGCTATTGCTGAGATATTTACACAGGATAAAATAGATTATCTTTCAAGCTATGATCCCGCAGATGATCCGTCCATTCAATGTGAGAAATTTGGTATAGTAAGGACTGTTCTTCATAATGATCCAATTTTAATTCAGCAAGCTCAAGACCAAACATTGATCTTGCCAGAAGATTTAGCTTCAGATCGGATAATTTATATGGATGGTCGTAATCATCCAGAAAACGGGTCCTTATCTGCCTTGGGTCATTCAATTGGCTGGTATGAAGGATCATCATTAGTGATAGATACTATAAACATTTCAGCCGCTATAGCTGACGATACACTTAATATCCATCATGCAGATAATGCTCGATTTATTGAGCGATATACGCTTAATGGAGATGGCACTCGTTTACATGGTCAGTTTACGCTAATAGATCCTGTGATGTTTCTAGAGCCGTTGGTTTTAGAGCGAACTAGGATCTTTACCCCAGAAGCAGATCTACTTGATGCGCCTTGTGAGACAATTTCTGGTGAGATGTAAAATGAGAATCAAATACTATATCAAGAGCTTAGCATTATCTGTTGTAATCTTAATATCTCTTTCTATGCCTATCATTGCTCATCATAATCCTGCAGCACATTATTTAGTTGATGAACGTATTGAGATTAATGGTGTAGTGACTGAATTTATAGCAGCTAATCCTCATTCAAGAATTTATTTTGATGTTATAAATGATGAAGGAGAGACAGAAAAATGGATGAGTGAAGGTGACAGTATTATTAATCTTCGAAGAGCTGACTGGACTGATGATCAGTTTAAGCCTGGTGATCATATTCAGATTTTAGGTCGACCTTCAAGGTTTGGCTATAATTTAGTTGAATGGATTTTTATAACAAACTCTGATGGTGTTGAGGTTGGAGGGGGTAATGGTCAGTTTGCTGAACGTACAAGATATATTCAAACAAAATTAGATGAGTTTCGTAAGCAACGCGACTTCTGCTTCACTTATGATTGCTAATGGGTAGTTATGAGTAATACCTTGATTTAAATAAAGTATGCATCTAAACAAACCTATTCTATCTCTAATATTTTTTTTAGCAACTCCTATTGTTGCTCACCATAGTGATGCTATATATGATTTTGAGAGATTAGTTGCGTTTGAGGCTGTAGTAACTCAATACACCTTTCGTAATCCACACGTTATGATTTTTGTTGAAGCTAACAATAATGAAGCCGATATAGAAGAATGGGAGATTGAAACTGGATCTGTTCCAATTATGATCAGAAGTGGATGGTCATCATCTTTATTAAAGCCTGGTGATGTAATTACTATTAGGGCACACCCTGAAAAGAATGGTCGAAATCGAGCTATCCTTAATACACTAGAGACTAGCGATGGTAATTTGTGGTCACAAGTTGAAGGAGATCTAGAAGCTACGGAAAGTGCCACTAGCATTGAAGGCGTTTGGAAGGCGTTATCACATACAAACATAAGAAGGCAATTTGTGGATGCCAGATTAACTACAGCAGCACTTGAAGCAAGAGATAGATTTAATGATCTTTTAGGTAATCCTATATCACCCGACCAGCCAAATGCTGCATCAGATCTATCATGTATTCCTCACCCAACACCTTTTACTATTGGGAGTGTTAATTATTTAAGCGGTATAGAGGTCTTTCAGGATTATGCTATTTTACGTAATGAATTTTTCGATCTTAAGAGGGTAGTTTATATGGATGGAAGAGGTCATCCAGAAGATACTGAAAGGACCATTCAAGGTCACTCTATTGGATGGTGGGAAGGTGAAACACTGGTAGTTGACACTCAATTGTTTGATAAGTTTAACTCTGGAAACGGAATTGGCATACCGTCAGGTTATAATAAGCATGTAGTTGAGCGTTATTCTTTAAATAATGATGGCACACGAGCTATTGTAGATGTAATTGTTGAAGATCCAGATTTTTTAATAGAGCCGTTTACTGGTCGACTTGAGATGCTTTATACCCCACATCTTCAGCTATATGAGTATGGATGCATCCCTGGAGAGTAGGTTAAGTAGTCGATAGTATATACTGTATTTGGTGCATTTATCTTAATTTTAAGAAAATATGATGGAGATGTTTTTTATGATAGTATCTTTTTTTAAAAAAATAAATTGCAATAGACTGTTTATATAAAAAGGCTATGTAATTTTTTTAATAATTGTTATAAATCAATGTATTATAGGATAAACTTAATGAAGAAAATATTATGTACGTTATTTATTTTTAGCTTTGGATCATTCTTTGGTACTTCTGTCCTCTCTCAGGAATATGGACCTTCTATCACAGCTGAACAAGCAAAAGCAGCGGCATCAGCAGCTATTGAAACTATGAATGAGAATGGGTGGAGGATGGCTCTAAGTATTGTTGACCCTGGAGGCCACCTTGTTCATTTTGAGAAAGTTGATGGAACGCAGTATGCTTCTATAGAAATCTCTATGGCTAAAGCTCAATCAGCTATTAGTTTTAGGCGTCCTACGCGAGCCTGGGCTCAGGGCATTGGAAGAAACCCAGCTCTTGCTACATTACCAGGAGTTGTTGGTTCACCAGGAGGTGTGCCCATAGTCTTAAATGGACAAATTATCGGTGCGTTGGGCTGTTCGGGTGATACTGGTGATAATGATGAAATTGCTTGTGAAGCGGGCGCAGCAGCCGTACAGTAGAATTAAATAAGGAGCTTAATCATGAAAACCCTCAATCTTTTAATATTATTTTTATTCTCAGCATTATTTGCATTTACGCTTAATGCTCATCATGCAGCAACAGCTACTTTTGATGTTGACTTAGATATGGAGATTGAGGGGTTTGTTAGGGAGTTTAGTTTTAGGAATCCTCACATAACTATTAAACTTGATGTTCTTAATGAAGATCGAGAGTTAGTAGAGTGGACTGCAACTGCTCCTGCTGTTGCAGGATTTAGAAGATGGGGATGGACAGCTGAGATGATTGAGCCAGGGCAGTACGTAAGACTCGTTGGTAGAAAGTCAAGGCATGGAGGACCAATGATTCTAATTGAGAATCCTGATATTAATGGTGGACGCCTTCTAGAGATTGATCCAAATGATGGTTCACTTATACGAGTGCTAGAAGGGCCTAAGCCTGATCAGACTCCAGATGTTGATGTTCCTCCTCTTAAGCTTAGTAATGGACTTCCTAATCTCAATGGAACTTACTTAGCAATAGCTGGTGGGTCCGATTTAAATATCAGAACTACTCCACAATTTTCTGATATTGGACAAGCTTTGCAAAATAATTGGGACCCAACGCAAGACCCTGCTTATACTGAATGTGCAACACAGGGAACAATCAGAGTGATAGATGCGATTCAGTCAGTTAGAGTTACCCAAAGAGAGGATTATGTCATTATTGCTCAGGAAACAAATAACTCTCAGCGTCTTATCTATCTCGATGACAGGGCTCCTAGTAGTAGTGAGCATACAATATTAGGTCATTCAACTGGCTATTATGATGGAGATGCATTCGTAGTTGAAACTAGTAACTTGCTTGCCTCTCCTGTAAATGGACGAGGAAACATTCTAAGTGATCAAACTACAATAGTGGAAAGATATAGTCGTGCAGATGATGATGAGAATTCAGCACTTTCTGTAGATATTACCTATACTGACCCAGTGAACCTTTCTGCCCCATGGAAAGGCGGCTGGAGAAAATTAAGAATTAATGACTATGAGTTTGCTGATACTGAGTGCTACCTGCCAGATAGAGGTTAAGATTTAGTAAATATTTAATCAACTTTCTATTCTTTTTGATACAGTATTTTTAATATTTAGGATCTTTTTCTCAATATAATATCTATAGAAAAGCTTCCAAATAATTTATTTCTATAAAGCTATAATTATTTCTTTAATTAGGTGATATTATTTTCACAAAAAGCTAGACAGTAATCTTTTATATGTTCTTCATAATTAGAATAATATTTTGAAATAGTTAGTATTTCAAATTCTTTCATAATTGATGTATTAGGCTCTCTTTCTAGTAAAAAGTTAAAAGAAAATTCTAGCAACGTCGTTATCGGAATTTTTTTTTGTGTTAAGAATGCCCAATCCTTATTGGTAACTGTTACATAATGTGTAGAGTTTTTGTGAGCGCCAAATAAAAATATTTTATAATAAGATCTGGTGATTTCTTCTATTAGTATCCGATACTTATTCGAATATTTAAACTCTGTATCTGCCATATAGACGATATAAGTAATTTATACGAAGGAATAAAGCAGTTCACGCATACGATTTCTAGTTTCTCGATCTGGTAGATTACCAAACCCAGCTCCCATATTATCAATTACATGCTCAATCTTTCCGGTTTCTGTAACAACAGTGGTTATGGCAGGGTCAGATATGATCCATTTTAAAGAAAATTGTGCCCATGAATTAATATTATATTCTTTTACCCATTCAGGTATTTCTTTTCCAGCGGTTACAGCAAAGTAAGCACCATCCTCAAGAGTTTTAAACGCTTCTGCTGCAATAACTGCAATCCCCTTGTCTTTAGCAAGAGGAGTAATCCTATCTCCAGGCCATGGTTGGGTCATGGAATAGCCTGTCATTATGATATCCGGGTTTTCATTAGTCATAAATTTTTCCAAAGCTTCATAGGCGTCAAATCTATTTCTTCTTGGGACCATAGAAACTCCAATGTAGCGAACAAGTCCTTTTTCTTTCCAGTCTTTGAGCATTGGCCATTGAATATCCATTTGTCTCATATTATGAATAAGCAAAGCATCTATAGGACGTTTATTAAGGTTAGCTACTAATTTTTCTAGATGTATTCGGCTAGCTTCTTTACCATTGACAGTGCTTTTGCCAATTAAGAATAAGTCATTCTTGACACCCATTTCATTTATGATATCTCCTATGATTGGAACATCAGGCCTAAAGAAAGCTGGAGTATCTATTACTTTTCCTCCCATTTTAAGCATTATATCAATTAATGATTTAGGTAGGTTTTTGCCTTCTGAGGTTATATTGATAAATTCCTCTGGCGAACCAAGTCCAATTACTGGTAAAAATTCATTAGTACCAGGTATAGATCTCGATAGCATTTTATTTTCTTGAGAAAACCCCTTTAAGGTAAAAGCTGTAGATGCTACCAAAGCAGAAATATAATTTAGAAATCGTCTTCTATGCATAGTAATTAAGCCCTATAAAAATATTTTTAATTTAAAGTATTATGTTACATTATTGTTTAAATTGATATTAGGAAAACAGATTTATGATACTTCTTCCAAGGTATATTAAATTACTATTTACATTATTACCCCTTTTCTTTTTTTTTAATATATCCATTGGTGCACCTAATATTGTTTTAATGCTATCTGATGATCAGGGTTGGGATGGCCTGTCAGTCCAAATGCATCCAGATGTGGATAGCTCTAAAAGTGATCTTTATTATACACCAAGGCTAGAAGAGCTAGCTGCACAAGGAATGAGATTTTCTGCTTTCTATTCACCAAGTTCTGTTTGTGCACCAACAAGAATTAGTTTACAAACTGGAATTAGTCCAGCTAAAAATAAATGGACAAAAGCTGCACCAACAATAACCGCAGAAAGAAATTTCCCTATGGTTCCTATTCCTCATAGAAGAGCAATACTAGAGGATGAGATAACTATTGGAGAAGTTCTTCAGTCTAAAGGTTATATGACTGCACATTATGGTAAATGGCATATTTCTGGAGGCGGGCCTGAGCTTCATGGGTATACAGAAAGTGATGGAGATACTAGTAATGGTAATGCTTATGATATTACTAGCTCAGATAACCCTCTAGACGTATATGGTATGTCACAGAGAGCACTAGATTTTATGAAACGTTCGAGTGAAGAAGGAAGACCATTTTTTATTCAGATATCTTACTATCCACTTCATGAGCAGCAAGAGGCCTCACCGTTGACTATCAAAAAAGTTAAGCAAAGACCTATTGGGCTAATTCACCATGATTATTTAGTTGCAGCAATTACAGAAGATCTTGATTCAGGGGTTGGGGTTATTTTGGATGGCATTGAAGAGTTAAATCTTTCTGACAACACCTATATTATATATATGGGTGATAATGGCCAGCGTGCCTACGAACACAATAGTAACTGCTCATTTACAGAGGTTTGTATCAATAGAGAAGAGCATGCAGCTCTAACTGGCGCAAAAGGTAATGTTTCTGAGGGAGGGATAAGAGTTCCATTTATTATTAAAGGTCCAGGTATAAATAAAAATTCTTGGTCTCATACACAAGCAGTCGGGTACGATTTATTCCCTACTTTTGCAGAATGGGCGGGTATAGATAAACAAGAATTACCTAAAAATATTGAGGGTGGAAGTATTGCTTCAATACTTGAGAATAACGGCATTGGTGAAATAAATAGAATTAAAGAAGAATTAGTTTTTCACTTCCCACATTATCAAGATGGATCCCCACAGTCAGCAATATTTTTAGATGACTATAAATTGATTAAGTATTATGAAATAAACAAAACTGTCTTATTTAATATTGTCGAAGATATAGGTGAAAAAAATAATTTAATATCGACTTTTCCCAATAAGGCGGCGGAGCTTGAGATTATTCTTGATACATATTTAAAAAGCATTAATGCCGATATCCCAGCAATAAATACATCTTATGATTTCTCGAAGCCAAGAACTCCTTCAATAAATAGAAATGGAAATAAAGTTTATTATAATCCTATGATTGAATTAAATAGAATTTATTATCCAAGGAATTAACTTATGTCTAGATTGATTGTTTTTTTTACTATATTTGTTTTATGCGGTTGTTCATCAACAAATAATTTTGTAAAAGTTGCTGAAGATAAAAGACCTAACTTTCTACTTATTACAACTGACGATATGGGTTTCACAGATCTTGGTGCTTTCGGCGGTCATGACATACCTACTCCTAATCTAGATATGCTTGCTATGCAGGGTATTAGGCTAACAAATTTTCATGCTAATGTAAGCTGTGCGCCAACTAGAGCAATGTTACTTTCTGGCACAGGTAATCATGAGGCTGGAATGGGTTCACAACAAATGACTGATGCTTTTAAAGACATGCCTGGTTATGAATCTCATATTGCTTATCGTGTAGCAACCCTTCCTGAGAGGTTATTAGCTGAAGGCTATCATACCTATATGGCTGGTAAGTGGCATTTAGCATCTGAAAGTGACCTTGGTACATTACCTGGGAATAGAGGTTTTGAACGAAGTTTTGCACTTATGCCTGGAGGCTTTGATCATTTTAAGTTACTACCTGGTGAAGAGCTACCACGTGTAGGAAGAGGAGTCGCTGAAGTCCCATATTCAGAAGATGGCAGGATGCTAAGTCATGATGATATACCCGATGATTTTTATTCTACAACAGCATATATCGATAAAATGATAAGTTATTTAAAATCAAATGAGGCTGATGGAAGACCCTTTTTTGCATGGTTAGCGCCAACTGCACCTCATTGGCCCTTACAGCTCCTTCCTGAATGGAAAGATAAATTTATTGGCTTGTATGACGAAGGCTACGATATTTTATGTAGGCAGCGCCAACAATGGGCATCATTAGCAGGTGTTTTACCACAAGGCTTAGAGTTTAGCTCGTGCCCTGAAATAGCCAAACCCTGGAGTGAGCTATCCGATGATGAAAGAGCTATTCATAGTAGGACTATGGAACTTTATGCGGCCATGGTTGCTCATCTAGATAGCGAGGTTGGAAGGCTATTAAGCTATTTAGAAGAAACAGGGCAGTTAGAAAATACATATATTATTTATCATAATGATAATGGCCCTGATGCTGGACCAATGTTTGATAATAGAAGTAAATTATCAAGGTTTGATAATTCTATTAGTAACTTAGGCAATAGAAATAGCTGGGTAACTAATGATCAAGGCTGGGCAGATGCTCTTTCAGCTCCATATAGAGGTGATAAGGGGAGAAACTATGAGGGAGGAATAAGAGTAGCTGCTTTCATTTCGCCTCCTAATTCTAATAGCCAAGGCACGGTTAGCAACTCTATGCTAACGGTAATGGATATTTTGCCAACAATTCTTGATCTAGCAAATATTGATGAAAATAGTATTAATTTAACTAAAAAAGATGCTCTTCCAATTCGGGGCAAATCATTTGCTACACTTATTGACAATAGTGAATTTCAAGTTCATAAAGCTAATGAAGCAATAGCTTTAGATCATTCTGGATACAGTTGGTTAACAGAGGGTGACTGGAAGATACTTCGAATACAAGGCGAGGATGAGTGGCAATTATATAATTTAGCTAATGACCCTAAAGAGCTAAATAATATTGCTCTTCTTAATAGAAATAAGCTGATAGACCTGGTGTCAAAGTTTGATCAACATGCAAATAAAATTGGAATTATAAAGAGGTAGTTATAGATGAAGTTATATATTAAGTTTTCTCTGGTGCTGATTGCTAAGTTTTTTTCTACTCAGGCTTTTTCTCAAAATTGTAATTTAGATTTTTTACAGCCCATTGTTAGTAACTCGATTTATGGAGTAACTCTAGATAAGGTGGAAGAAGGAGATTTACCTGCTGAACATTGCTTACTAGAAGGTAATATAGCAAATGCTACCGATTCATTAAGTAAGATAAAATTTCGTTATAGATTACCTCCTAGAAATTCGTGGAACAAAAAGTTTTTAGTCGGAGGAAACGGAGGTATGGCTGGCCTTTTTCAAGGTGATGATAGATTAGTTAAAGCTTTGGAAAGTGGTTACGTTATTGCACAGACTGATACTGGCCATAGCAATACAGATAATGAGTGGCTAATTACGACTAACGAGAAAGGACAATTGCTTCCAAATTTGGTAGCTATAGAAGACTTTGGCCATCGATCAATACATTTATTAACTAAAGTAGGTAAGCAGTTTATAGATATTTATTATTCGGATAATCTTGATAAGTCGTATTACATAGGGTGCTCTCAAGGAGGTAGACAAGGTTTACAGGCTATGCAAGTGTATCCTAGCGACTTTGATGGGATAATAGCAGGAGCGCCTGTTTTTAACTTAACTCGACAAAATATGGCTCAGGTGTGGTACCAGCAAGAATTGAATAATTTAGATAGCGAGGATAAGTTACTTACGATAGACCAATTTAATTATATTTATAGTTCGATTTTAAATGTTTGTGATTTAAATGATGGTGTTGATGACAATATCATTAACAATCCACTGCAGTGCTCTTTTGATACTAGTCAGTTAATTTGTGGTAATTCAGACTCTGAATTATGTCTCACTAATAAGCAGCATGATTTCATAAAAAAAGCTTATGACGGTCCAATCTCTTCTGATGGTCAACAGATTGCTCCGGGAAGAGTTATGGGTAGTGAAGGAATGATTATTCCTAATACATTTGGAGTTGGATGGGCTGATCTTTTACGAGTAAACGCCTCACCCATAGTTCCAACATTAAAACTGGCTTGGTACCAAGATACAGATATAAATATTTTAGATACATTTAATATTAATGATAGAGCAAGCATAGATTTTATTGAATCAACACTTTATAGCAGAGCAACTCAAGCTATTAATCCAAATATCACTCCTTTTGTACAATCAGGTGGAAAAGCTATTTTATTTCATGGTTGGGCTGATCCAGGGGTCCCTGCATTAGCAACTATTGATTTTTATAACTCTATGGATAGCGTGGTATCGTCAATGCTAGATGATGAGAGTATAAAAGATAGTGTAAGGCTTTTTTTGGGTCCATCAATGGGCCATTGTTCTAATGGAGAGGGTCCAAATGACTGGGTTGAGCCATTATTAGATGCTTTAGATAGTTGGGTAGTGAGTGATAAAGCTCCCGACTCAATAAATGTTTCTAATAAAGATAGGCAGATCACTAGGCCTTGGTGTCCTTATCCAGCAGAAGCCAAAGTTAAAGCTGGTGATTTAGACACATCAAAGGCTGATAGCTTCTTCTGCTCAATTACAAACTAATTATTTTTGATGAAGGGATTTTTATGAGTTGGTATATTAAAAATTTAATTTTACTAAATACATTTTTTATTTTAGGAAATGCTATAGGCGAAGATTTACAGCCTAATATTGTAATCATTATGACTGATGACCAGGGATATCCAGAGCTATCTTCTCATGGCAATCCTATATTACAAACTCCACATTTAGATGATCTGGCTAGCAAGGGACTTCGCTTTAGTGATTTTCACTCTTCACCAATGTGCGCACCAACTCGAGGACAATTGCTAACTGGCTTAGATGCTGCCCGGAATGGATTAATAAATGTAAGCGCTGGCAGGGCATTGCTAAGACCAGAAATTCCTACTATGGCAGATCTGTTTAAAAATGCAGGATGGGCAACAGGGATTTATGGAAAATGGCACATGGGGGCAAACTATCCTTTTAGACCAGAAGATAGGGGATTTCAAGATACCGTCTGGTTTCCTTCCTCTCATATCGGCTCCATACCTGACTACTGGGGTAACGACTATTTTGATGATACCTATATCAATAATGGTGATCTGAGGTTATTTGAGGGATATACCACAGACATTTTCTTCAATGAAGCTATGCGATTTATAAAGCAATCAGCAGATGATGGGAAGCCCTTCTTAGCATACATATCAACAGCCACTCCTCATGCACCACTTAGAGCCAAAGATGAAGATAAGGCCGAGATTAAAAAGGTATTAGCTAAACCACAGTTTGATCAAATGGATATTGGCTTAAAAGATAGACTAAGTAGCTACCTTGGTATGATTCGAAATATTGATACAAATGTAGGTAAGCTTGTTAGCTTCCTAGAAGAAGAGGAGTTGAGAGAAAATACAATTTTAGTCTTTATGACAGACAATGGAAGTATTCTTGGGCATCGATATTATAATGCCGGGATGCGTGGCATGAAGACAGAGCTCTGGGATGGCGGTCATCGTGTACCATTGTTTATCAGCTGGCCAAATGGTAATTTTATGGAGCCTAAAGAAATTGCTGGCTTAGCTCAAATGCAGGACATTCTTCCAACACTTCTAGATCTATCAGGCATTGAGTCGAATCTACAATTTGATGGAATAAGCCTAGCAAACGTTTTAAGAGGGAATGATGATATATCTGAAGATCGAATGCTAATTCTCAATTATAGTCGTATGCCGGGGTTCATTAATTATCCAGCACCTTATGGTCAGACAGTTCTACGAAGAGATGGAGCTGCAGTTTTATGGAAAACATGGAGGTTATTAGAAGACCGTGTACTCTTTGACTTAGACTCTGATCCTTTGCAGCAAACTAATGTAATCAGTGAAAACCCAGAAGTTCTTAGTATGATGCGTAATTATCTATATCACTCGTGGAACGAGGTGGAGCCAATCGTAAACGAGATTCAGCGAGTCATCATTGGTAGCGATCATGAAAATCCATCAAAGCTAAGCGCTACTGAGTGGATTGATGTTTTCGTAGACCAGCAATCACAAGTTGAAGTTGGTGTAGAAAAGAGTGGTTACTGGATGCTTGATGTTGCTGAGACTGGTATCTATGAGTTTGAACTAAGACGTTGGCCTCTTGAGCTAGATCGTCCAATCACTTATGGTAGAGATGGCGGCCCAGAAGGACAAGGAGCTCTCCCTATTACTCATGCAAGCCTTTATATAAGTGATTATCAACATCTACCTATTGATGAAAAAAGCCCTTATAGTTTTGAGGGATTAACGGTTGAATTAGCACCTGATGATACAGCTGCTACTTTTACACTCCCTCTGGAGAAGGGGCCAATTGCTTTGCATACCTGGTTCCGCGGAGGACCTATAAGTGCAGAAAGTCGAGATGCAATAATGGGTTATGATACTGTTCTTAGCGCCTACTATGTATATGTTACAAGGAAATAATGCAACTCAAGAAAACAATATAACGACCTTATTCTAAGTGAATTATTTTAGTTTTAACTTGCATAGTTTTATCGTAGCTAGTCCAAGCTATGAATAGCTTATTATCATAATATTCTATTTTAGGAAAATCAGATGGTCCTAGCCCTGTTTCTCTGTAGACGATAAATGGATCGGAATCATTTTTAGCAGAAATTTGCTTAATCTTTAGTACTAAATCGTTATTTTCATTACCCAGCCAGCTAACCAGTATCTGTTTATCTTCAGTTATAACTATGTCCGTATGACCATAAACGTCATTAGTATCAACAATAATTAAATCTTGAAAGCTCTGCCCATGATCATATGAAACTTTCGATAAAATTCTACCTATATCATCAGAACCATCATACCAAGAAACAGCTAAAACATTATCTTTAGAAGCTATCGAAGGTCCATTAATGGGACATGCGTTTATCTGCCAATTGTCTTCATTGATTGTAAATGGTTCAGACCATATCTCGTTATTAAAGGATTTAATTTGTATATCCCTAATCTCGAGATTACTTCTATTTCTATAAACTAAATAATTGATATCATTGGATTCTATTATATCTGTTTCACAACAATCACAAACTAGGTTGTCAATAACTTCTTCGCTTAATCGATGTCCATTATTATTAAATGTTGCAAATCTTAAATGACTTCCAAGTATGTCACCTTGCTCGTTAACATATTTAAACTCACCATCTTTATAATAATCCCTTCCATCTATCCATATTACGCCAAAGCCTTGATTTACTTTAAAAGTTGATACAAATCCATGTTCTGCTGGCGTTGTATCCGTATTAACCTTAAAAGGATCTTTCCATGACATACCACGATCATTCGAGATAGAAAGAGCAATATCATATCCATAGCTATTGGCTTGATATACTGGCCAATGGGCGATCCAAAGGTTATTGTTTATTTCTTTAACAGATGGTAAGTCTGCCCAACTAGACATGACACCATCGGCAATTTTATATGGTTCTGTCCAGCTGTTATTATTAAAGTGGGAAAAATGTAATGAGTTATTGTCCGAACTAGTTTGGACCCAACTCAGTATGAGCCCTTTATCATCAGAAATACTAAAATTAGGCTGAGCTGTCCATTCTTCTAGCTCACTTCCATTATTGATTATAGAAAAATCTATATGTTGATTTTTGTCACACGCGGTAAGTAGTGATATAGTTAAAAATAATAATACTAATATATTCATATTCTTATATCCTAAATATAAAGTTATTTCTAATTATAAAAATTAAAGTGAAGCTAATCAGCGATGCAGTAAGTTTTTGTATAAATATATTATTGATACCAATGCTGGCGGTAAGATAAAAGATAGATCCAGTTATGATCGAGCCAAGTATTCCAGAGGCTATATAGAGACTCAATTCAGATTTTTTATGATTGTCTAACCAGCCAGGAGAAAATACATATTTAGTGTTTATAAAATAACCTAAAGTTGAGCCTAATAAGTATGTAAATATACTTATGATAGTCCTAGGAAATGTAGTAATTGTGTCAATAAAGTATAGTATTGAGAAATCAAAAATTGTTGTTACAGCACTAACAGAACCGTATTTTGATATTTTTGTAATAAATTTGTGTATTGAGATATTTTTCACTGTTTGTTAAATTAATTTTTCTAATTAGATCATAATACTACCATATGCAATCAAATAGATACGATAAGCCATCTTCTATAATTTATAGCTTAGTTGCTATTATTGTTATCTACTTGTGCTGTTTTCATAATATTTGGATAGCTCCAATATCAGATGTTGATGAAGGAGCTTTTTCTCAGGCTACTATGGAGATGTTGGCTAATGATAATTATTTATCAGTTAGTTTATTAGGCGAATACAGATCTGACAAGCCAATACTCACTCACTGGCTTCAGTCAATTAGTATAAAGACCTTTGGCTTCAGCGAATGGGCATTTAGATTACCTTCATCAATTGCTGCATCAATTTGGTTATCTTTTTTAGGCTATTTTGCAGCAAGGAATTTTTCACGCAAACATGGGCTACTAACTATAATTATTAGTGGATCTTGTGTTGGTATAATGGCTATATCAAAAGCAGCTACTGCTGATGCTTTATTTAATTTATTTTTAGTTCTCACTATAGGTCTTTTTTACCAATATGCAAAAGAGGATAGAAGGTTATTCCTATACCTAGCAAGCGCCTTTGCTGGATTAGGATTTTTAACAAAAGGTCCTGCGGCAATTGCCATACCAGGGTTATTATTTATTTTATATTCATTTTTTAATTCAGATTTTAGAAATGCTTTTTTAAAATCTATTTTATCTCCGATAGCTTGGTTCATTTTTTTACTCTTTTCTTTACCTTGGTATGCGTTTATATATATTTCTCAAGGATGGGAACAATTCTCTGAATTCTTCCTATATCATAATTACATAAGATTTACTCAGCCATTAGAGGGTCATGACGGTGGTGTGTTGAGTTATTTTTTTTATTTACCTGTGTTAATTATATTTACGATGCCTTATTTAGGCTTACTAAAAGATACTATTTTTGATTCAGGTAATTATAAGCTTAAATCTATAGGATTATTTTTATTCATTTGGTTCTTGATTGTTTTTGTTTTATTTTCTGTATCTGCAACCAAGCTCCCCCATTATCTTATTTATGGAATGTCACCAATATTTATCTTATTATCAGATTATGCATTAAAAAAGGGACCTACAACCTTTCTTGTTTTACAAACTATTTTAATGATTATATTTTATTTCTCCTTACCTTTAATTTTATATTTTTCTGCTCTCTCTCAAGATCAAATTATTTGGTCATCTTTATCTAATGATGTTTTAAGTTATTTTAATTATAAATACTTCCTTTGGTTAATTATTATTTCAAGTATTTACATATATACGGTACTTAATGCCAACTTGACTAGGCCAGACAAGATAAGCTTCTCTTCAATTTCTCTTATTATAGTTTTTTCTTTTTTAGTATATCCCAGTATTTTAGGGCTATTACAATCGACACAAAAAGAAATTGGGTTAAGAGCATCAATAGAAGAGGGCGATCTAGTTTTTTATGATATATATAATCCTAGTGTAAGCCTTTATTCTAGAAAAATAGCAATAAAGCGAATTCCTTCTTCTGGTGACCTTGTTTACACAAAGAGAGAGTCACTTATATTACTTTCTAATTATGAGATAATTTATGAGAATAATGGTCAATTTTTATTAAGAATGGATTAAGCTGTGGATACAAACTTTAATAAAATAAATATTCTTTCTATTTTCTTTTTTATTTGCTTTACTACTTTAGTTTATTTTAATAATACGTATTTATTTTATTTTATAAATTACCTCGGTTCATTTTTTCCTAGTACTTTTTGGATTATTCTTACCGAGTTTGGCAATGCCTATATATTACTTGGGTTGCTTTCTGTCTTATTTATAAGGTATCCGGTTCTAACTACTAGAGTTATTATTGCAATGCTTATAAGCACTATAATTGTTAGGCTAGGTAAGCAGTTTTTTGGAGTTATTAGGCCGCCAGGGGTTTTATCTTTAGATACTTTCAATTTAATTGGTAATCCTATCACTCTCAATAGCTTCCCTTCTGGTCATGCAACAACAATATCTTCTTTTATAGGTATTTTTTTCTTATCTGCTAACTTAAAAGTAATGAGTAAGTTTTTTTTAGTTATTTTTCTTCTCTTTACCTGCATCAGCAGAATCACGATTGGCGTTCACTGGCCTTTCGATGTACTGATTGGTATTTACACAGGATTTTTAAGTTCATACTTAGTAATAAAATATATTCCTATAGCTAATACTTTGTCTAAAAACTTATTATTTAATATATTTGTTATTTTTGTATTTGCTTTTTCTTTGCTTGGTCTAGTTACTGGAAGAGGCTCTTATTATTTGCAGAGCTCATATATGTTTATCATTTTAGGTTATTTATTTATACTACTGATATTAATTCAATTATTTTATTTATATAAATCTAAAAGTAAGCGGGTCTCCGAAAAATGAAGAAAATTGCAGTAGTCGCACCTTTTTATAATGAGGTGGATAATATTAAAAAATTTGTTGATCAGGTTTTTTCTGCTATGGATAAGTTTTCAACAGACTGGGAATTGATTCTTGTTGATGATGGGAGTATTGATGGTGGTTATGATTTAATCCAATCCGAATATTCTAACAATAAAAATTTAAAACTAGTAAAGCTTGTAAAAAACTTTGGACAAACCGCAGCTACTCAAGCTGGTATAGATTTATCTGATAGTAAGATCATTGTTACTCTAGATAGCGATCTCCAAAATGATCCCCAAGATATACCAATGATGGTTAATCACTTAGTTGATTTTAATATGAATCTAGTGGTTGGTTGGCGCAAGCAAAGAAAAGATGGTCTTTTTCTCCGAAGAATACCAAGCTTTTTAGCAAATAAGCTTATTTCTTTTATCACTGGCGTTAAACTTCATGACTATGGTTGCTCTCTCAAGGTTTATCGGGCCTCTTGTTTAAAAAAGGTTAGACTTTATGGAGAGATGCATCGATTCATCCCTACTTGGCTGGCAACACAATCTAATCCAAGAAAAATTGTAGAAATACCTGTTAACCATAATCCTAGGGTAGCAGGTAAATCTAAATATGGCATCTCGAGAACGTTTAGAGTGGTTATTGATCTTCTATCAATATATTTCTTTATGAGATTTCTTTCTAAACCAGGCCATTTTTTTGGTTTCATTGGGATGATTTTCTTTTTTGCTGGGACTTTAGTCTTATCTTTGTTAACTTATGAAAAGTTATTTTTAGGAGCTGATATTGGCAGCAGGCCTTTATTGCTTGCAGGAATATTATTTTTTACTGTTGGTATTCAGCTTATTAGTTTTGGTGTTTTAGGAGAGATTTTAAGCAGGACTTATTTTGCATCTTCTAAAGAAAAGCCTTATCAAGTTGAAGAATAGTCATAATTAATTAGCTCTTGGTAAAAAGTAATATTTATGGCTAGCCCATACTGTTAGATAACTTATATATCCAGACCACAATACGTCACTTAAGAAGTGTCCCCCAGCCATAATTCTTGCCATACTTGTCGCTACATACCATACAATACTAAAATAAATAATTATTCTACCAATACTAATATTCTTTTTGTTTATAAAGTAAAGACCAAAAATAATAAATATTAAAGGCACAGAGGCATGCCCTGAAGAAAATGAATTACCGAATCCACCTAAGTTATGTTCGAAAAATTCCTGATATTGATATCTCCCATTAAAATCTATTGTCTGGATTGGCCTTGGTCTACCCCAATTACTTTTGAGTAATGCATTAACAATAATTCCTGGTGAGATTATCAGTGCCATCAAATAGCTTTTAGTTACGACTTTATACTGAATAAATTTATTTGTTATCTTTGAATAAGATAAAAATGCTATTGAGAAGAATAAAGTAACTATAACGGCCCAATTAATAGATTCATAAATTATAAATTCCAAAAAGGTGTCTTTGAAAGAGAAGCTAGCAAGAGGATCCCAAAAATAACTAGAAACCTGTAGATCCAGGTTATAAAGAATAATGAAAAAGGAAAATACAGTAATTAATATAGTAGCAATTATAGGGCCACTAAAATCATTTATAAAAAAATATTTGTTAGTATTTTTCATATACAACTTAAAGTCTTAGAATTTATTTAAATTAATTTTATCTTTTTTTTATAAAAGTAGTAAGATAGAAAGAAAAAAAGGCGCAACTCTGAAAAATATACATTTAATTGCTATTAAAACGTTACGTTTCTTATCTGATCGTTACTCGATTTATACATTTTTTACTTTATGTTGTCTAGTTTCTTTACTTTTCTATCTGCCTAAGGCAATTAGCCAGGAAGATATTGATCAATATATTATAAATCAAATTGTTATAGCTTGTGAGCAACTTGAGCATGATTATGCAATTTATAGAGATCAAGGCGATGCTGAGGCTTTTGCTAATATTTTCACAGAGCAAGGAGAATGGGGAAGGCCTAGAGAAGTTATTAAAGGTAGAGAGGCTATAAAGGAGTATGTAATTAATTCTAATAATAACTCTACTCCAGAAGTTCATATGCAACTAACATCTACTATACAAATTAAACCTATTAATGAAACAACGGCAACTGGCATTAGTTATGCAGTAGTTCTGGAGGCTCCTATAGATGAAAATGGCCTTCCTGTTACCTTGCTAGGTTTTCAAGTAGCTTCTGAATCTAGAAGTATCTATAAACTTACTAGTGAGGGCTGGAAAATAGATAAAAGGGAATATACAACCTTGTTTGTTGATCCAGACTAATAATATTTAATTAATATGAGAAAATTCCTTTTATTTTTATTTATTCCAATTACCTTACAGGCTCAGTTATCTAATTTAGAGTCTGATATGATTATTATCTCTTGTGAGCAATTGTTAGCTGATTATGCGATTTATCGCGATCATTTAGATGCTGACAGCTTTGCCAACACATTTTCAGTTGATGGTGAGTTAATTCTAGGCTCAGGATCTTATAAAGGTAGAGATGCTATTAGAACTAATATTACCTCTAGACCAGCACCAGGTGTCGCCCATATGGTTTTATTAATGTCTTCAAAAATTACTCCGCAAAGTATGAATGAAGCATTTGGTATAAGTTATGCAGTAATCTTGAATGGAAATAGACCCGTCCTTAAAGGAGATAGCCCTATTAGAATGAAAGGCATTACTTCTGCGGTTGAGTATCATACACACTTTATAAATACTGAAGAGGGCTGGAAGATTGCTAGAATAGAGTTAAGGTCTATGGTTAGGGGGCCAGGCTTAGCTGATTAACCTTTATCAACCATCATAATTTGTACAGATGTATGGATCAATAGTCACATCTTCTCTCCAGACGAATTGCTTATTTTGTATAATAACCTCATTAAATGTTAATAGATCAGTAGTTTTGATGGTGTAATTAAGTTCACTACCATCACTACTCAGTGAAAACCTTTCTTCAAAAGTAGCATTATCTGATATAGGGATACCAGTATTATCAAATTGATGCCAGTTGACATGAGTAGTTTCTACTAACAAGTCGTCTCCATCCCATTTTCCAGTTGAGTGACCTAACAAGGTTCTTTCTTCGGCTTCTATATTTTGTTCCATATGTATTACTCTAATAAGGTCATATTCTTCAATATGAAAATATATTTTATTTTCTCCCTGCCTAAATTCAGTAGGATAGGGTTGATGCATTATCCATGGCATACCTTTTGGGTTGCAGTTAAGTGTTGGATCATCTACTAGTGGATTATATGAATTATACTTAACTAATGCTGATTCAGTTAATGGAGGATTGGGGAGCCTCATATATCTACCTGGACCGTTAAACCTAGTACTCCATACTCTAAAAATACCTTGCTCTTCCCCTCCGGTGTCACCATTAGATAACCAGGATTCAGAACTAGATAATGCACTATCATTCCAAAATGACTCTATACCAGGACGTAATATTACTTCCTGATCATTAGACAAGAGGATATTATTAGTCCACATAGATAACTTACCATCTCTTCTTTTATAACCAGCTATAGAAATTCTATCACCAACTAAAAGTAAATTATCATCAACTCCCATTCTTTTCAAAATGCTTATTGAGTTAGTTTCGATATGCCAGGAATCACCACTATCGGTTGTAATGGTCAGTTGAGCATGTGGGTTTTTCCACATTACTTTTTCGATTGTGCCGTTAATTACAGAAAAGTTATTTACATCATATATGCTATTAAAAGCATGGTGAGCAAAAGCATTTAAAGTAATTAGACCAAGCATAGCCAATATAGTAATTTTAATTAAGATTTTTATCATATTTAGCTTACTTTATTAGATGGTACATTCATAATTTCCAACCGTTTGATCAGATGCTCTAGTCCATGTGGAATCTAAAGTTATAGTTTCAGTGAATACACCAGGATCAGTTACATCTACTTCGTAAATTATCCTATTTCCATTATCAGTAGGAATAAAACGCTCTACTAATGACACGCTTTTAGTTAATGGTATGCCTGTAGGATCAAAGACGCTATAGTTAATATTATTAGTACTTACTACTAAGTTATTACCATCCCATTGTCCAGTTGATATTCCTAATATTGGATTATCAGGCTCATCAGGAATATTATTTAGATCCATATAGATGACTCTCATAGTATCGTACTCCTCAGCATGCCAAATAATTATATCTCCCATGTCAATAAATTGAGATGGATAGGGTTGTTCCATAATAAAAGGCATTCCTTTGGGCTGGCAGTTCAGCAGAGGATTATTAGATGAGCCAGGGTCATATTGGTTTCTCGCATTAGAAGCAAATTCTGTTAATGGATAGCTTTCATTCCACAGTCCACCATTTCTTGAAAGAAAGTTTGAAGTCCATATGCCGAAAATCCCATTTTCCCTATTATCATTAGTATTTCCACCATCTGTTCTCCACTCATCCCAATTACCAAGTGTATCATTTGACCAGATTGGTTTTGATGCTAACCACCATAAAATTTCTTGTCCTGAGGGAAGTAACATATTTTGAACAAACATCTCTGTATCATGGTATCTAGAAGGCCATCCAGAAATCTTTACATTATCACCTATATTAATCATCTCTCTTGAAATTTCTGCTCTTCTAAGGAGGCTTAAAGAGTTTGCTTCAACTTCCCATTCAGATGTTTCACCGTTTTCATCTGTTACATCAACCATAAACATTACATGTGGATTACGCCAAAGGATCCTAGTAATTTCTCCTTCTATTTCGATAAAGAGATTAGTATGAAATGTGCTACTAAAGGAGTGGTGACTATAGCTCATAGTGGGAGATATTAATAATAAAATTAAAAATAGATGCATTCTCATTATTACTCCAATTTTAAGAAATTTGTAAATAAATATATATCATAATTTAGGTAAAAGTTTAAATGATTAATTCTATTTCTGTTAGCTTTAAAATTAATATAGTAAGTATTTTTAATGTATAATATTAAAAATTGTCCAGAGGAGAGACAAAATTAAGTATTTTTTCTTTATATTTTCTTCTTTAATTTCTTTAAATGCTTATTCTCATCATGGAATGGGTACATTTGACCCCACTATAGATTTAGTACTGACGGGAATAGTTACCGATATAGCAATGGTTAATCCTCATGCATTTGTATATTTAGATGCCATTCGTGATGATGAAGATGTGGTTGAGCCTTGGAGGTGTGAAATGAGGGCTGCTACTGTTCTCAGACGATCTGGTTGGACAGAAGAGATTTTTTTAGATGGAAGAGCTATAACTGTTGAAGGTATTCCTGATAGAGAGGAGCCTAATACATGTTATGTTGCAACAGTAAGATTTGCAGATGGAACGTCTATTGATAGATATCAACAACTTACACAACAAAGCTCTATTTCTACTAATAGACCAGCAACCTTAATAGATGGAACACCTAATATTTTTGGTGATTGGGCGGCTGAGCAAAGAATTGGTACAGACCCTAGAGGAAGAAGAGGTGAGCTAGTCCTTTTGAGTGAGGCCTTAAGTTTGTATCAGCAAGGTATAGCCCCTAATCAAAATTATCTTGGTATGGGTAGAGCTATGGGCTCGGGCATGGGTATGGGCTTACCGCCAGGTATTGGCATTGAACCTACTCAGGCAATGTTAGATTCAGCTGAGGATTTTGATTATGAAAGAGATATGCCAAGGTGGCATTGCTCGCCAACAAATATTTTCTTTGATTGGACTTTTGATTCAATGACTAATCAAATATCACTTGTGGATGATCAAATTATAATTAAGTATGGTTCTTTCGATTTGTATAGAAAAATTTATATGAACCTAGATAGTCATCCTTCTGATTTAGAGGCTTCGCAATGGGGACACTCTATCGGTAAGTGGGTTGATTCAAATTTAATTGTTGATACAATAGGATTTGATCCTGGTTATTTGTTCGTGCCTTTCATGTACAGCGATGAGATGCATGTTGTTGAAACCTTTTCTTTAGATCATGATTTAGGTCAATTACGAAGAACTTGGATTGCAACTGACCCGAAAAATTTTATCGGGCAGTATAAGGGATCTGATAGTGTATTTGTTTCTGATTTACCATATGAACCATACAATTGTGATGATCGAACTTTATCTGAGAATGATCAAGATTTTTTAAGACGTCTTTAGGAACTTAAATGGCAAAATATAAACCTAAACTTAACCCTGAAATTAGATTAAATCTATATAGGACTATGTCCGAATGTAGAGCTTTAGAGCAAAGAGCATATGATTTATTCATGCAAAATCTGATAAAAGGAACAAGCCACTTAGCATTAGGACAAGAGGCCGTTGCTTCTGGTTTTGGTAATGCAATGAGAGAAGATGATTATACTTTTTGTACATATAGAGGGCATAACCATACGTATGTAAGAGGAGTATCTATGACGTCAATCTTAGGTGAGCTAATGGGTAGAGAGTGTGGCTTACTGCGAGGAAAAGGTGGATCTATGCATTTGATGAGTATGGATCATGGTGCTTTGGGTTCTTATGCAATTATTGGTGCACATCTTCCTATAGCTGCTGGTGCTGCATGGTCGGCGCAATATAGAGGTACCCAACAGGCAGCTGTTTGCTTTTTTGGCGATGGTACAACTAATATTGGAGCTTTTCATGAGGCTTTAAATTTTGCTGTTATTTGGAAATTGCCAGTTGTTTTTGTTTGTGAAAATAACTTATATATGGAGTATACCGCCATTAGTGATGTAACTGCCGTTGCTAATCCTGCAGCAGATAGAGCATCCGCGTATAATTTAGATCCTATACTTATTGATGGTAATGATGCTGATGTAGTTTATGAAACTGCTATGACAGCTTTGAATAAGGCCAGGGAAGGGGAAGGGCCAAGCCTAATTGAAGCAAAAACTTATCGACATGGTGGTCATTCTAGAGCTGATCCTGGTAAGTATAGACCAGATGAAGAAGTAGAAGAATGGAAGAAAAGAGATCCATTAGATGTTTATAGAAAGCGTTTGCTTAAACTTGGCATCGATGCGAAATCGATAGAAAAAATTGATGCTGAGACAGAGGCTAAAATTGATGAAGCAACGGAAATTGCAAAGAATAGTAATCCACCACCATTAGATATCGCTGATACTGATGTTTGGGCAGACGGGAGCTCAACATGGCGCAATTAACTTATAGAGATGCCGTGCATGCTGCTATTGCTCAAGAGATGAGAAGGGATAGTAATGTTTTGTTTCTTGGAGAGGATATAGCTGCTGCTGGTGGTGTTTTTAAGACAACCGTTGGTCTTTTAGATGAATTTGGTAAAGATAGAGTAAGGGATACGCCTATTTCTGAGCAAGCAATAATTGGAGCAGCTATGGGTGCTGCTATGACTGGTTTGCGACCAATCGCTGAAATTATGTTTTCAGATTTCTTTGCAGTTTGCTGGGACTTAGTAGCTAATCAGATAGCTAAAACAAGATATATGACTGATGGCCAGTGTAGTTTTCCACTTGTTATAAAAAGTGCTAATGGCGGAGGCAGTCGTTTTGGAGCTCAGCATTCACAAAGTATTGAAAATTGGGCAATGGCTATTCCAGGACTTAAAGTTGTTGCGCCTTCTACACCTGGAGATATTAAAGGATTGCTCGCTGCATCTATTAGAGATCCAGATCCAGTTCTCTTTTTTGAGCAAAAGTCTCTTTATGCAACTAAAGGTGAGGTTCCAGATGATGAACATGTGATCCCCTTAGGCAAAGCTGCAATTACTAGAGAAGGTGATGATGTAAGTATTGTTGCATTAGCAGCAATGGTTCCTAGAGCTGAGAAAGCTGCTGATATTTTGTCAAACGACCATGGAATATCAGCATCAGTAATTGATGTTAGATCTTTAGTTCCGCTAGACACAAAGACAATTTTAGAAGATGTTAGCAAAACAGGAAGGCTGGTAACTGTTGAAGAAAACCCTAGGCTTTGTGGCTGGGGAGCAGAGATAGCCTCTATTGTTGCAGAGGAATTATTTTGGGATCTTGATGGACCAATAGTTAGAATTACTACTCCGCATATTCCTTTACCTTCAGCAGATGCACTAGAGGATGCTGTATTACCAAGTACTGAGCGCATAGTTAAAGATGTTCTTAAGTTAGTTGACTAAGGTTTCTATATTATGAATATTTTAATGCCACAACTAGGAGAGACGGTTACTGAAGGAACTATTGCAGCATGGCATAAAAATGTCGGTGATAAAGTTTCTAAAAATGAAATATTACTTGATGTTGAAACAGATAAAGCTGCTATTGAAGTCCCAGCTCCTGAAGATGGTATAATAACTTCAATTAAGGTTGATCAAGGTAAAACAGTTGATGTTGGTGTTGTATTAGCAGTTATTAATGGACCTAAAGAAGATGAAGGCTTACCAGTAGATAAAAATAATAATCAAGAAAATACCACTCCAGAAGCTTCAATTGAAGAAGAGGTTGATTCAAAAGAAAATAATAGTGTCAATCTATCTTCGAGAGTTAACGATAGCGCTTCCGAGTTAAGTAGCCAATTACCAGATAACAATGAGATTATTTCTTCTGATTCTCATTATGATGGAAATGATGAAAAACCTCTTAAACTATCTCCTGTAGTAAGAAGATTATTATCTGAATATAACCTAGACCCAAACATAATTAAAGGCACAGGCAGAGATGGTAGAATCACTAGATCAGATGTTTTGTCATATACTGAAAATAGCGATACTTCTAGCCTTCCTTCCGAGCCTGTTGATTCTAGCAACAATTTAACTCAAGTAACCCCTAATGCAAATACCATTCCTTTTGATCGAATCAGGAGGTTGACGGCAGAGCATATGGTAAGGTCTAAGGCTACAAGCCCACATGTGCTTCAAGCTATTGAGGTCGATTTTAGTAATGTTGACAGGGCTCGGTCAGAGGTTAAAGATGATTGGAAGACTAAAAATGGCTTTTCATTAACTTATCTACCATTTATTAGTAGAGCAGTTTGTATTGCACTAAAAGAATATCCTAGAGTTAACAGTAGCATACAACAAAATATTCAAGATAATGATGCCCTAGTCCTTCATAGCACTATACATCTTTCTGTCGCTGTGGCTATAAGTTTAGAGGCTTTGGTAGCTCCAGTAATTAAGAATGCTGAAGATCTTACTGTTTCTGGCCTTTCAAGAAGAATAAATGAACTTAGTCAAAAAGCTAGAAATGGCTCACTATCTCCAGATGATCTTTCAGGAGGTACCTATACTTTATCTAATAATGGTTCTTATGGAACATTAATGACGGCCCCTATAATTAATCAGCCACAGATTGCAATTCTCTCTATTGATTCCATAAAAAGAAGGCCTGTAGTTATTCAGGATGGTGATGGCGAGTCTCTGGGCATAAGACCTACTGGCATTCTATCTCAATCATTTGATCATAGGGCTATAGATGGAGCTTATTCAGCTGCATTTTTGAATAAAGTTCGATCCCTCTTGGAGGGTCATGAGTGGTTAAATGAGATTTAATTATTTAGTATAGTTTATGATAAAAATTTTAAATCTACTTATCCTTTGTCTTTTTTCATCCTGTATTGTAGCTGAAACAATAGCTATTATAGGGACTGGTAATGTAGCTAGTGCTTTAGGACCGGCATTTGCTAAACAAGGACATGAAATTGTATATGGGTCAAGAAATCCATCAAATCCAGAGTTACAATTACTTTTGGATCAAACGTTGGTTGTTAATTTACAGCATCCAGAAAACAAACCTTATGTTACATCTCCAAGAGAGGCTGCTGAAAAATCACAAGTAGTTGTGCTAGCAGTTCCTGGAAGCGCCGTATCAGAAGTAGTTTTAAACTTAGGCGACTTAACCGGAAAGATTGTTATAGATCCTACAAACAGCAGAGTATTAGGTGACGATGGTCATAGGGTTTATCCAGTCGAAACCTCTTACGCAGAGATAATTCAAGACCTTGTACCCGAATCATATGTAGTTAAGGCATTTAATACTCTCAACTATAGAACAATGATAGATCCAGATTCTTCTGGAGGCCAAGTAACGATTCCTATAGTAGGAAATCATAAACCATCCAAAGATTTTGTAGCTAATTTGATTAGAGCCATGGGGCTTGAGGCTATAGATTTAGGTCCTGTAAGGTTTGCTCATATTCTTGAAGGAATGTTATTCCTTTATGTTTATGGAAGGGAGGCAGGCACACCTTTTAATTATCACTTAAGGATAGACGAGTAAATTAACTCTAGCTTAATTAACTTATCTTTATTATCGTCCGTCCATAGTTATTACCAGTTATGTACCTGTCAAAGTGATTTGATAGGTCCTTTAAGGATGTCTCTCTTGTAATAACTTTTTCTATATCGTCATTAGTTAAATTACAAAAAATATCTTTCCATAGGTCTTCTGATATTTTCCTATTGATATTTGTACTTATGCCTAAAATATTAATGCCTCTTAAAATCAGAGGCATAACATTTGTATTTAAGTCATGACTAGAAGCCAAACCTATTGAGGCTATATTTCCATGGGGCCTGACTGTCCTTGTTAGCCATGACAATATATCACCACCAATATTATCTATAGCCCCATGCCACAATGCTTTTTCGAGTAAAGACTCATTATCTTTTATATCTGATGGGTTTATGATGTCTTTAACTCCTAGGCTGTCTAGATAATTAATGCAATTATTCTTACTAGAAACTGCTATAACTTCTGATAAAGCCTTATTAAGTAATAATATAGCAAAGCTTCCAACTCCTCCTGTTGCGCCTGTAACTATAATTTTTTCATTACTAAACTTTTGCTTATTTATTTTCATTTTATAAATAGCTAGAGCAGCTGTAAAACCAGCTGTGCCGATACCTGCGGCTAGTCTAGTACTAATAGATTCAGGAATGAGAAAAGCTAAATCAGAATCTATTTGAGCGTATTCTGAGTAGCCACCATTGAGAGTTTCACTTAGACCAGAGCCTGTAACAATTATCTTTTCTCCATCACGAAACTTATCTGTCTTTGATTCTAGTACGGTTCCAATAAGATCAATACCACCAATTAGTGGAAACTTCTTAGCTATTTGTGCTTGCCCAGTAGCCGCGAGTGCATCTTTATAGTTTATAGCAGAGTACTCAACCTTAACAAAAAGATCATTAATACCAAGATCAACACTTGATATTTTTTCTAGCCTTCCAGATGATCGACCATTTGATTCAAATATTCTATATGCTAAAAATTCTTTCAAAGCCAGGCAACCTATAAATAAATTTGGATACAGATACTCTATATGTTTTAATAAATTAATTAAACTATACTTTATTTCATTTTAGAAATTTTTTTCAATAATTTGCAAACTAAACCTCTTTTAACAATTAATTTATCTGCATTAGCAAGAAATTATAAAATGCTTGATAAATATTCAAGCTCTTCTTTATGTGGAGCTGTTATAAAAGCTAATGCTTATGGTCTTGGTGTGGAAGAGGTAATAGATTGTTTGTATAGTAATGGGTGTAGGAATTATTTTGTTGCAAATATTTATGAAGCTATTGAAATAAGAAATAAATATAAAAATATAGATATATTTATATTGGATGGTTTAGCTTCTTCAGATATTAAATTAATTCTTGAAAAAAATTTAATCCCCGTTTTAAATTCTTTAGATGAGATTTATAGCTGGGTTGATAAAAGTAGCGATACTGAGCATCCTATAGCAATACACTTTGATACTGGAATGGCTAGGTTAGGTTTAGCAGAAAGTGATGTTCTTAGGCTTTACAAAAATAAAAATCTAATCGATAAATTAGCGATCTCTTTTATATTTACCCATCTTTCTTGTTCAAGCGAGCCTGATAATTTGATTAATGATGAGCAAATTATTTTATTTAATAAATTAACAAAATTATTCCCTGGAGTAAGAACATCAGTTGGCAACTCTGGAACTATTTTAAAAAGACCTGATTTATTAGGTGATCTTGTTAGGCCTGGTATTGCTTTATATGGAATGAGTCCTTTCCAGAATCTAGAAAACCCAATGGAAAAGGTCTTTTCACTTACTGCACCAATTCTTCAGTTAAGAGAAGCTAATAAAAAAATAACTGTAGGTTATGGAGCAAATTCAGAAGTATCTGCCAATTCTTTACTTGCGACTATTGGTGTTGGCTATGCAGATGGGATTCCACGATCCTTGAGTAATAGAGAGTTTTGCTTTATAAATGACAAAAAAGTGAAAATAGTTGGTCCCGTCTCAATGGATTTGATTACAATTGATGTTTCTAGTATACCCAAAAAAGATTTATATATTGGTTGTGGCATTGAGATCTTCGGTAACAATTCAGATATCGATAGTATTGCTAGTAGTATTGATACTATAGGTTATGAACTTTTAACGCGCTTAGGCTCAAGAATTGAGAGAAAATATATTTATGATAATTGATAAAGAAGCAATAGATACTTTAACTGGACTGCCAAGAAAATCATCTTATTCAAGAGATGAATTGATTAATGCTGGTAATCTAGAGACATTTGGTAAAGGGAATGCAAGATTACCTCTTCCGAATATGCTGATGTTTGATAGGATTTCTCATATAGATAATGATACAGGTAAGTTCAGTAAAGGTTTGGTTACTGCTGAGTTAGATATAATTCCAGAACTATGGTTTTTTAGTTGTCATTTTAAGAATGACCCCGTTATGCCAGGCTGCTTAGGGCTTGATGCTATGTGGCAA
This sequence comes from Gammaproteobacteria bacterium TMED78, assembly GCA_002171615.1. Classification (GTDB taxonomy): domain Bacteria; phylum Pseudomonadota; class Gammaproteobacteria; order Steroidobacterales; family Rariloculaceae; genus TMED78. Next base: position 18,335 of record NHEF01000008.1, on the reverse strand, counting down.
CTCTTAGGATATTTTTTGGCTTGGAATGGTGGAACTGGTAGAGGTAGGGCTTTGGGTGTAGGCGAGGTTAAATTTCAAGGACAGGTTTTACCTACTAGCAAGGTAGTGACTTACAAGGTTGATATAAAAAAAATCATAAAACAAAAACTTATAGTTGGCCTAGCAGATTCTGAAATGGATGTAGATGGTAGAGTTATATATCGTGCTACAAATTTAAGGGTTGGTCTATTTACATCTACAGAGGGATTTTAGGTTTTAATTAGATTCTTTAGATTCAATTATTTTTCTCATATTTTTTTGATCCTCTCGACTGATAGGGTACTTAAGCATAAGTATGATTACTAAGGCATTAGCGATAATAGGTAGTAAGACAATTAAATACCTTAATCTATCTAACGACTCTTGAGGATTGTCTATTCCAAGCTCCGGATCAAAACCAAAGAAAGACAAAAATGAAAATCCTATTAAAATACCTGTTCCCGATGCAAACTTACTAGATAACTGAAGTATTGAATAATATAGACCCATCCTTTCTGAGCCAGTTTCAATATGATCTTTATCGCATACATCTGCCATCATAGTTCTAGGTAGAAATTCATTTGCTGAAGTATTTAGACCCACAATTAAGAACGCTAGAACACTTAAAAAAATATTTTCTGGGGGAATAAAGAGTAAACTGATAGGTGTTATTGTTCCTGTTAGCATAGCTATTTGAACTGTTCTATGCTTATTTACTTTTTGAGATATAAATAACCAGACTGGTAATCCAATTAAGCCACCTACTAACAAGGATGTAAGTATCATCCCAGTCCAATCCTGGAGCCTTAATGTGTAAGAGACAAAGAAAATAAATAAACCTTGGACAAAATAGGTTGAAAAAGAAATTAGAATATTTGCTGTTAGCAGTCTTAATAATGCAAAATTGTTCATAAGAATGCTAAGGCCTTTTTTAAAGCCAATATGTGATTTGTTATCAGTCCGTCTTTCGGGTACGCTCAACACACATATAAACGCTGTGATTGGCAGAATAAAAATAATTGCCCATCCTATAATTGAAGTCTTGGTTTCAAAATCTAAGATACCCATTCTTTCTAATGTAGCTGGCACAAGACTAGTTATTATTGCCCCTAGCATTGACATCACTTGCAAAAGGCCAGTAATTCTTGATCTACGATCATAGTCTCTTGATAGCTCTAATGCCCACGATGTATGGCTAATAGTCCATGCATCCCAGCCTATGTATAGCATTGCTAGAAAAGAGAATAAATAGAGAGTAGATACATTATCTGGAGGATTAAAGAGCATAAAAACAGCTGGAACCAGAATAGCTACTGATACTATGAGCCAAGGTCTTCTTCTTCCAAACTTAGTTCTATGGGTATCCATGAAGTTTCCCCAAATAGGGGCAGCGACCATATCTACAATTTTTGCTAGAAAAAATATTAAACCAACAAGCGCTGGATCCATACCTCTATGTTCTGCATAGATAACTGGCACAAATACAAAAATAGCAGTAACTAGAGTATTTAAGCCAAGTGCTGGCAATGAAAAGCCTAGCATTTTTGTTTTATTGGGATATATATCGCTCATGGTTATAGAATAAGCTGTAATGACTTATAAGCAAGAGATATTTTTTTTATGTCCTTTTTTTCAATATAATGTTATTAATATGAAAATTTTTGGAGATTTTAATGCCAGTACTTTTTAATTATGACAGTGTAGAAGAGATTTGTTTGCAAGAGGGTCTATATACCCGCCCTCTTATTACACCCGAGAGAGTTAAAAGTGATTGTATACTTTTAGATAGATGGTCAATAAAGCCAAATAAGAAAATTTCTATTAACGTTAATGAGAAGGATCTTGCGTGGTTTCAGATTTTGGAAGGTCAAGCATCATTAACTGGTCCAGATGTATCTGAAGACCTTACTATAGATCATGTTGTTTTCTTACCTCCTAATTTTTCTGGAACCATAACTTCTGGCGAAGAGGAAGTTGCAATACTTTATGGAAGAGTTCCTAACGCAGATAGGTACGACCCAGAATTTGATCCCGATGCCTTATCTTTTAGATGTGTTAATTGGAGAGAGGAGCCTACTTTAGACTCAGAGCATGATGCTAGGACAAGAATATACTTGGTTACACCAACTCTTTTTGGTACAAAGGCGATTAAAGGTGAAATGATAATTTATCCTCCTGGAACATCAGCATCAAATCACCATCATGAGGGAGCTGAACATTTTCAATATATAATTAGTGGCAATGCCACTGCATTATTAAGTGAGGAGCCTCATCCGGCTAGAGCTGGTGATGTTCTTTATAATTATGAGTTTGAAAGACATAATTTTATAAATGATAGTGATGAAGAATTAGTTTTCGTTGAATACTTTGTTCCTGCAGAATGTAAAACTATTTGGGTTAATCCTGAAACAACATGCGCCTGGATACCAACTGGGTCAAATATAGATGGAGGGGACCCTTCAAGAGTTATGAAAGCACATAGCTCAGCAGAAGAAGTTAACCCTGACGGTGTATAGATTTATATGCCCTTGTAGCTCAGCTGGATAGAGCAAGCGGTTCCTAACTGCTAGGTCGGGAGTTCGAATCTCTTCAAGGGCGCCAAACTAGAGTTAATTATTTAAAATCTTTTAGGAGTAATATCATGAGATCCGGAATACAAAAAAAAATAAATTTATTTTTATCATTTTTACTACCTTTAATTTTTCTTGCATGTAGTGATATGCAAAATCAAACTTCCTTAGAGAGGGCCTATGATGATAATGGTATGCCCTTATTTCAGGTCGATCCTTTTTGGCCTAAGACTTTACCTAATAATTGGAGTAATCAACAAGCAATTAGTATCTTTGTGGATAAAGATGACCATATTTGGTGGATGAATAGAGACAATAGTGCCCGTGGTGATGAAATAGGTGCAGAATTTGATCCACCTAGGCAGTTATGCTGTATTCGTGGACCTGCGGTTATTGAAATGGACCAAGAAGGTAACGTCCTAAGATCTTGGGGCGGGTCTGATCATCACCCTTTATTTCCTCAAGGAGGTCTCCAAACAATTATTGTTGATGATGAAGATTTTGTTTGGATTGCTGGTACCTCTGCACAAAGCAGTATTACGAAATGGACTAAAGATGGCGAGTTTGTTTGGGATTTTGGACGAAGACCTACCGATCCTGATTGGGAGGAAAATAATCAACAAACTGATATTTTATCTAATAAAGGTCGATTCCAGCTAGATAATGATGCTCGTGAAATTTATATTATTCAGCAAAAGAGAGTTCTTGTTTATGATATGGATAGTGGTGACTATAAAAGAGGTTGGGGAGGTCACGGCATGCCCTTAAGTGAAGTGTCTAATGTGCCTCTTGCGCCATATGTGTTTGATGGCATAAATCTTCCACCTGAGGAGGTACAATTTGCACCTGCCCTTCATTTTATTGAGATATCTAATGATGGCTTAGTTTATGTTGGGGAGAGAGGCCAAAATCGCATGGGTGTCTATCAAAAGGATGGTACTTGGGTTGAAGATATTTATGTAGGTGCAGAAATAACACCAGGAGAAAGAAATAGACGCCCCTGGCCACCGGAATATGAGAATTCAGAGACAGGTATTATTGAATGTGGATCTTTGAGAGGTGATACCCTTGTTCCCCCATGCGGCACAATGTATAAATTGGCTTTATCTAAAGATCCTGAGCAAAAGTATGCCTATATAGGTGATGGGACTAATAATGTTGTTTGGATTGTCGATCGTCTCTCAGGCGAAACCTTAGGACATTTTGGAAGAAATGGTCGCTATGCTGGAGAGTTTCATTGGCTTAATGCAATAGCTACAGACTCTGATGGTAATATCTATACTGGTGAGGTTGAGACTGGAAAAAGGATACAAAAGTTTTTGCCAGTATTAAAATAATATATTAATGAAGTGCTTACTACTCTTCTTTAAAGTATTTTATATATTATTCTTTACTACTTCAATTGCTCATGGGGCAACATACTTTGGGCCTATAAAGCTTCGAAATTTGAACCCGATGATTTCTATTTTTGGAGTTCCTACTTGGCCGGATTATCATTTGGAGGAGGGTTCTATTGGCTTTGTAACAGAAAGAGCTAGTCATTTTCAACTAGCTGATGTTACTAATGAATCTATAAGACAAGATGGTGAGACCCATCGTAATATATTGATAATTAAAAAAAAAATAGCTAATAATGCATATTTAGATCTACAGATTCCACAAATAGTCCATACTGGTGGATCTTTAGATGATTTTATAGATGGTTGGCATAAAGCGTTTAGTATGCCTGATGGAAATAGGAGCCAGTATCCTGAAGATTTAATGAATATTTCCTATGCAATTGATGGGTCAAGAATATTTCATTTGACCAATACAGTCAAAGGGTTGGGAGATATTCAATTAAATTATAGAAAAGAATTTATTCATGACCAGTCTATTCTTTCCATAGGTGTTAAAATGCCAACTGGAGATTATCAAAATTTATTTGGAAGTGGGTATACAGATTTTTCTATCTCGTATTTCAAAAGAATTAAAAATGATCTACTGAGCTCTAATTATCGGTTTTTCTGGGGTTTAGGACTTTTAAAAACCGGGCAGTCTAAGATGTTTGGTAATAAGATTAACTATATTGGATTAGGTATTTTTGGTTTAAATTATAGAGTTTTTGAAAATTTAGTTCTAAAAGCACAAATGGATATCCACAGCCCATTTTATAATAGTGTTCTTAATGAATTTAAAACATCAATACAGGGTAATTTAGGCTTACTTTATAGATTTAGCGATAATAAAGATATAGCCTTATCGATTGGAGAAGATCTTATTGTTCGAACTGCTCCAGATGTCACCTTAAATGTTGATTTTCAATGGAACTATTGAGTTATAGGAGGTTAAATTGGCAGGACACAGTAAATGGGCAAATATTAGGTTCAGAAAAGGTGCTCAAGATGCAAAAAGAGGTAAGTTATTTACTAAGCTAATTAGGGAAATTACTGTTTCAGCTAAAGAAAATGGAGGAGATCCGGGGTCAAATCCCCGTCTTCGTGTAGCTATAGATAAAGCTAAGTCACAAAGCATGCCTAAAGATAAAATCGAGAAAGCAATCAAGCGGGGTACTGGAGAAGATACAGGTGTAAATTATGAAGAAGTTAGATATGAAGGCTATGGACCTGGAGGTATTGCAATAATTATTGATTGTTTAACTGATAACAAAAACAGGACAGTGGCTGAAGTAAGGCATGCGCTCTCAAAATTTAATGGTAACTTAGGCGCGGATGGCGCTGTATCCTATCTATTTAATCTTATTGGGTTGATATCATATCCTGATAGTAGTAATGAGGAAAAGATTATGGAGGTTGTTATAGATGGAGGGGCAGATGATGTCATAATTAATGATGATAATTCAATTGATATTCTTACACCTTCCAGCGAATTAAATAGAATTAAAGATTTATTGATTGATTCGGGCCTTACACCTTTATTAGCAGAAGTTACCATGCGGGCTGAGAATAGATTGGAACTTAGTAGGTCTGATGCAGAATCGCTTATAAAGCTAATAGATCTTCTTGACGAGTTAGATGATGTTCAAGACGTTTACTCTAACGCTAATATACCTGATTCACTATTAGACGCTGATATTTCATGAATGAATCGTCAAAAGTACTAGGAATAGATCCGGGTTCACGAAAAACAGGCTATGGTCTTATAATGTTTAATCAAAAACCAATTTTAATTAAAGCTGGTACAATAGAAACAAAAGGTGATCATAATGATCGCTTAAAAAGTATATTCTATGAATTAAAAAAAATTATTGAAGAGCACAGACCTGATGTAATTGCTATTGAGAAAGTTTTTGTTCATAAAAATGCAGATAGCGCTCTAAAGTTAGGGCAGGCAAGAGCAGCGGCTTTAAGCGCATCTTTTAATTTAGATTTGCCTATTTTTGAATATGCCGCAAAGGTGATAAAAAAAGCAGTTGTAGGAAGTGGAAATGCAGATAAATCTCAAGTACAACATATGATTAAAATTCTTTTTGCACTAAAAGATGCTCCCAAACCAGATACTGCTGATGCTTTGGCTGTTGCCTTGTGTCACTCAAATCAATCAAGCTCAAAGTATTTTGAAAATAATTAGGATAAAGCATTATGATTAATTACCTCTTTGGTGAATTAGTTTCAAAAAAGCCGCCCCTTATTGTGTTAAATGTAAATGGAGTTGGTTATGAAATAGAGGTATCCATGGCAACTTTTTATAATTTACCTGATGTTGGCAGTAACTATAAAATTATTACTCATTTATTAATTAGAGATGATGCTCATATATTATATGGATTTTCTACAGAAGAAGAGAAGAAGTTATTCAGAAATCTAATAAAAACTTCTGGTGTAGGATCAAGGATTGCTCTTGCTATACTTTCAGGTATTTCAATTGAAGGCTTTAAATCTTGTGTAGTAGAAAAAAACGTTACGGCTTTAACTAAAATACCAGGTATAGGAAATAAAACAGCTGAAAGATTATTAGTTGATATGGCTGATAAGATATCAGATATATCCTTAACAACGATCATAGAAGGTTCTGGTAATAATGAAGTAGAAGCTCAGAGCGCATTAGAAGCGCTTGGTTATAGAAGTCCTGAGATAATAAAAATGTTGAAATCCTTAGATAAATCACTAAGCACAGAAGAGCTAATAAGACAGGCACTAAAGAATCAATATGGTTGATGATGTTAACAGTCAAGAAAATTTAGTAAAGGATACTGGCTCATCCGAAGAATCTTTTTTAGATAATACAATTCGTCCTAAAAAGATAAATGAATATATTGGTCAGCAACAGGTAAAAAATCAGATGCAGATTTTTATGCAGGCCTCTAAAAGGAGAGAAGACTCGCTAGATCATGTCTTAATTTTTGGTCCGCCAGGACTAGGTAAGACAACATTAGCTCATGTAATAGCAAATGAGCTTGAAGTTAATCTAAGGCAAACTTCGGGTCCTGTGCTAGAAAAAGCTGGTGATCTTGCAGCTATATTGACAAATTTAGAGCCAAGAGATGTTTTGTTTATAGATGAGATTCATCGCTTAAGCTCTGTTGTTGAAGAGGCGTTATATCCAGCAATGGAAGATTTTCAATTAGATATTATTATAGGCGAAGGACCTGGAGCAAGATCAATTAAATTAGACCTTCCTCCATTTACGCTTGTAGGAGCAACTACTAGGGCGGGCTTATTAACATCTCCACTTAGAGATAGATTTGGAATTGTTCAAAGATTAGAGTTTTATTCTAAGAATGAATTGTCCTTAATTATTCAACGTACTGCTAAAATTCTCAAATTAAGTATTGATGACGATGGAGCAAGTGAGATTGCAAGTAGAGCAAGAGGTACTCCGAGAATAGCAATTAGACTACTAAGAAGAGTGAGAGATTATGCTGAAGTTAAAGCTAATAGCATTGTTACTAAAAGTGTAGCATCAGATGCAATGGACTTGTTAGAGGTTGATCCTTTTGGATTCGATAGTATGGATAGAAAATTAATATTAACTATCATTAATAAATTTTCTGGAGGCCCGGTTGGTATAGAGAATTTAGCTTCAGCTATAGGAGAAGAAAAAGGAACGCTTGAAGATGTTGTTGAGCCTTTTTTGATTCAAGAAGGATTTGTTCAGCGAACATCTAGAGGAAGGATTGCAACAATTAATGCATATAAATATTTTAATATTGATGTACCGAATGAAATAAATACTCCTGAGCAGGCTGATCCTTTTAAAAATGATAATTGATAAAAATAAAAAAATGATATCTGAGGATCATTACATTCAATGTCGTGTATATCTTGAAGATACTGACGCACAAGGAGTGGTATATAATGCTAACTACCTTCGCTTCTTTGAAAGAGCTAGAACTGAATGGTTAAGAAAAGCCTTAATAGATCATAACGACCTTAAGATTCGTTATAATATTTTATTAGTTTTATCAAAAATTGAGGTAAATTTTATTACCCCTGCATGCCTAGATGACTTATTACTCGTAACTGCTAAGATACATTCTATATCGGGAGCAAAAATTATTTTTGACCAAAGCATTTATAAGAGCTCTGTATTAGAAAAATCTGGTGACCTTCTTTATAAGAAATTATTGGTTTCTGGGATTGCAGAAGTTGCCTGTATAGATACAATAAGATCTAAACCAGTAAGAATACCTAAAGATTTAGTAAATAAACTAAAGGACAGAGATATTAAATGAATACAGACTTATCGATACTTAATTTAATTCTAGAAGCTAGCTTTGTTGTTCAGCTTGTTATGTTGGCATTGCTTGTAGGCTCAGTCTTATCCTGGGTAGTGATTTTTGAAAAAAATAAATTACTTAGTGAAACTTACTCCAAGTCAAAGGATTTTGAAAAGCTGTTCTGGTCTGGCAAGGAACTAGAGGCTTTATACAATTCCTATAAAGATGTAGAAGATAGTGATCTTAGTGGCTCGTCAATAATCTTTAAGTCAGGTTATGAAGAATTTTCACGTTTATATGCAAATAAAAATATTGCTACAGAACAAATGCTACTAAGTGTAAATCGTTCTATGAGAGTTGCTCATATTAAGGTTACTGATAACTTAGAGAAAAACTTATCTTTCTTAGCAACAATTGGCTCTACAAGCCCCTATGTTGGTTTGTTTGGGACAGTTTGGGGAATTATGAATTCCTTTCAGGCACTAGGTAGCATTCAAAGTGCTACATTAGCTTTAGTAGCACCAGGTATAGCAGAGGCATTAATAGCAACGGCAATGGGTCTTTTTGCTGCAATTCCAGCGGTGATTGCTTACAATCGTTTCGCTGATCAAATCTCAAGAATTGAATTAAGCTTTGATACTTTTAAGGAAGAATTTTCAATTATCCTTGAAAGACATATGTTGGTTAAGTAGCTTCATGAAAAAAATTACGAACAGAAGGCTTGTAGCAGAGATAAATGTAGTACCGTATATCGATGTCATGCTAGTTCTTTTGATTATTTTTATGGTTACAGCTCCTCTACTGACTCAGGGTATAAAGGTTGATTTGCCTGATGCTGCATCAGAGCCCCTAGAGCCTAGCTTCCTAGAAAATAATGAGCCACTAGTTCTTAGTATTGATAATCAAGGTTCTTTTTATCTAAATGTTGGAGATAAAGAGGATGAACCGATAGATAACCAGACTGTAACCTTGAGAACAGCAGCCATAATTACTAGAAATCCTAATACTCCAATATTGGTCAATGCTGATAGATCTATTTCTTATGATAAGTTAGTTGAAGGCATGGTCTTGCTTCAACAAGGTGGTGCTGATCAAATAGGCTTCATCACTGACCCCGTTTCTATAAATCCTTTTTAGGTTACCTGTGTGATTATACTTCGCATAAAATCTTTTTTTTACTCATTTGCTTTTCACATTGTTGCTTTAACTATTCTTGGTCTTGGATTATCGTTTTCATCCAAGGAGTTAAGAGTAGCAAATATTGAAGATATAGCTATAGAGGCAACTCTTATTGATGTTGACGATATTCAAAGAGAAATTGATCGGTTAAATCAAATTGAAAGACAAGAAGAGGTTAATAGAATAGAGCAGCAGCAACTAATTGAGGCACAAAGACAGCAAGCATTAGCAGAAGTTGAGTCTGAAAGAAAGGCTTTACAGTTACTACAGTCACAGAGAGAAGCGGCAGAGCAAGTAGCTGATCAACAAAGAAGTGAGTTACAAGCACTTCAAGCTGAACAGGAAAGGATAGCAAGAGATGCTGAGCAAAGACGAATTGAGGAAGAGCAAAGGCAGATTCAAGCAGATCAAGAAAGACAGAGACAATCAGATCTTCAAGCACAAATACAAAGAGAATTAGATCTTCAGCAAGAAGCTAGGCAAGCTGAAGAATTATCATTGCTTGAGGAATATAATCTTATGCTTGTCAGAAGGATTGAAAGTAATTGGATAAAGCCGCCTAGTACGATTAGTGGTTTAATGTGCCAACTAAATGTTACTCAAATACCAAGTGGCGATATAGTTGATGTCATTGTTGGTGATTGTAATGGAGATGAAGTTGTAATTAGGTCGCTAGAAGCTGCAGTTCTAAGATCAGCTCCTTTACCTAGACCACCTGTTCCATCATTATTTGATAGGAATCTTATTATTGATTTTATACCAGATGATTAATTTAATTTATAGGATAAACACTTGAAGATATTTTTTTATTTTAGAACATTAAGCTTGTTCACTTTAATGATTTTGTTTTCATCTCAATCTTTAGCTCAATTGAGAATTGAAATTCGTCAAGGTGTTGAAAGGCCAATACAAATAGCAGTTGTGCCTTTTACTTCACAATCTCTATCTAGTTCTGAAATCTCCAATATACAGGATGTTATTCAGTCAGATTTAATTAATAGCGGTCGCTTTACCACTCTTCCACAAGAAAGTATGTTGTCTAGACCAATCTTACCAAGTGATGTAGATTTTAATGACTGGAGGATTCTTGATATCGATGCTCTTGTTATTGGTCGGATTATTTCTTCAGGACAGGATCAATTTACTATTCATTTCCAACTCTTTGACGTTTTAAGAGGCGAGCAATTATTGGCTTTTAGATTGTTATCGGATAGCTCAAGCTTTAGATCTGTTGGACACAAAATTTCTGATATGATTTTTGCCGAACTTACTGGAATTACTGGAATTTTTAATACAAAAGTAGCTTATATTAGCCAATTAGGTGTAGGAGATACTAGTAGATATAGGTTAATAGTTTCAGATATAGATGGAGAGAACCCACAAATTATAGCTGACTCACCTCAGCCTTTAATGTCACCTAGCTGGTCTCCTGACGGAACACAATTAGCTTATGTATCTTTCGAGCAAGATAAAGCTGCTATCTATATTCAAAATATTGAAGCAGGAACAAGAACTTTAGTCTCAGATAGGCTGGGTATTAATGGTGCTCCTTCATTTTCTCCGGATGGGCGATATCTAGCATTAGCTTTATCTAGAGATACCGGTAATTTAGATATTTATATGCTCAATATAGATGGGCAGGTATTGACTAGATTAACAAGAAGCCCGTCCATTGATACAGAACCAGCATGGTCACCTGATGGTCAAGTTATTTACTTTACTTCTGATCGATCAGGCAATCCTCAAATTTATAAAGTTGATACTAGATTGGGTGGTAATATAAGTAGAGTTACATTTGAGGGTACTTATAATGCTAGACCTAGATTAAGTCCGGATGGTAATCAATTAGCTGTTGTTCATAGAGGCGCAAATAATAATTATAGGATAGCTCTTGTTGATATAGAGTCGGGTCTAACTCAAGTACTAAGCGGAGGATATCTTGATGAATCTCCTAGCTTTTCTCCAAATGGCTCCCAAATAATATTCGCAACTAGAGAAAATGGGTCAGGAGTATTATCTTCGGTCAGTACTGATGGTAGAATCAGAAGAAAGATAGCTTCAGTTGTGGGAGATGTAAGAGAGCCGGTATGGTCGCCTTCCCTTGAAGATTAGTTTAGCTATACTATAATTTAAGAAATTTAATCAAAAGGATCAGATATGTTAAAAAAAATTAATTTATTATTTTTTTCGTTACTAGCGATTATTTTAGCTAGTTGTTCTAGTTCACCAACTCAGCAAGATGGCACTGCTTCTGATACAAGCAATAACAGCTCTTCTAGCGTTAATGGAAGTAATGAGTCAGCAATGATCTCGGGTGCTTCTGGATCATCTAATCCTGATATTTTTGAAGATACAAGTACTCAAGAGGTACTTTCTAACCTACTTATTTATTTTGATTTTGATCAAAGCGATGTTAATCCTGAATTTAATTCTACATTATTAGCCCATGGTAACAGGTTAGCAAATAACTCATCGATAACCATTCGATTAGAGGGACATGCTGATGAGAGAGGTAGTAGGGAATATAATATTGGATTAGGAGAAAGAAGAGCGCAAGCGGTGAGGCGTTTATTATTACTGCAGGGAGCAAGTAATGATCAAATAACTATTGTAAGCTATGGAGAAGAAAGGCCTGTTGTAATAGGTAGCAATGAAGAGTCTTATAGCCTAAACAGAAGGGTTGAAATCATCTATTAACTTTATATTGATTGATATGATAAGAAAAATATTTTTTTATTTAATTTTATTTATAGGAGGTTGCACAACTTTGCCTCAAGCTGAAGATCCTGTTTTTGTAAGATTGACTGAAATGGAAACTAGGATCCAAAGAATAGAGAGGGTTGTTAATAATGAAAGCTTAGTTGAGATAGTTTCTCAACTTGACCTTATTCAAAGAGAGCTACAAGAATTAAGAGGAGAAGTAGAAGTAATATCTTATGAGTTTTCCAATAATATTGATCGTCAGAGGGATATATATATTGATCTAGATAATAGATTAACTATTCTTGAAGGTGGAAGCGTAAATCTTATTACTAACTTGCCCCCAGTAGCGGTTGATGATTCATTTTCTAATGATTTTGTTACAGGAGACGATAGAGATAACTATAATGAAGCTTTTGAGCTTTTGCGTCAGTCTCAATGGTTAAGTGCAGCTGAAGCTTTTCAAACCTTTCTAACTATTTTTCCTACTAGCGATCTAGCTGATAATGCTCAATTCTGGTTAGCTGAAACATTTTATGTGCAAGGTAGCTTTCAGGATGCTATTCCTATGTTCCAGTCTGTCGTTAATGAATATGAGTCTTCTGATAAGCTAGCAGATGCGTTATTAAAAATAGGTTTCTGTTTTGATGAGATTGGACAGCCTGATAATTCTTTTTTGTACTTGAACAGAGTTATTGAGGAGTTTCCAGACTCAACATTATCACGTTTAGCCTCTGAAAGAATAAGTTTATTGGCTGAATAATTAAATTTCTTAAACTATATGCTCTAGACACGAATGAGCTCAAAAAAAATAAAAATATCAGAAATTTTTTACTCTATTCAGGGTGAGGCTATTTTTACTGGAATACCTACCATATTTATTAGGCTTTCTGGATGCCCATTGAGATGCAAATATTGTGATACAGAGTATGCTTTTACTGGTGGTAACTATTTGGAAGTTGCTCAGATTATGAATAGAATCAGTAAAATAAACTCCTCGTTTGTTTGTGTTACAGGTGGGGAGCCTTTAGCTCAAAAGAGCTGCTCATTACTACTAGATGCGTTATGCAAAAAGAAATATTCAGTTAGCCTTGAAACAAGTGGAGCATTCAATATAAAAAATATTAATCCTGATGTTATAAAAATTTTAGATATAAAAACTCCATCTTCTGGTGAGTCTGATAAAAATCTATTAGAAAATTTGTCTTATCTTACCAATAAGGATTGTTTGAAAATAGTTATTTGTAACAGAAAAGATTATGAATGGGCAAAAGATTTAGTTGCTACTTATAAGTCTATAGATTGTGAAATCTATTTTTCTCCAAGTCATAACGAGTTGCCATCTACTGACTTATCAAAATGGATCTTAGATGATAGCTTACCAGTAAGATTACAACTTCAAGTGCACAAGTATATATGGGGTGATAAACGTGGCCACTAAGAATAATGTTGCCGTAGTTTTATTATCAGGAGGATTAGATTCTGCTACAGTATTAGCAATAGCAAAAAATAAAGGTCTAGCATGCCATACAGTTTGTTTTGATTATGGTCAACGTCATATTGCTGAGATTGAGGCTTCAGCAGTAATCTCTAGGAAGTTAAAATCCAAGGACCATCGTTTAATTAATATACCACTCGATGCTATTGGAGGCTCGGCACTAACGGATTTGAGTATTGACATACCTAAAGTAGCAACAAAAGGCATACCAATTACATACGTTCCAGCTAGAAATACTATCTTTCTTTCCTTTGCTCTAGCTATAGCTGAAGTTGTTAAGGCTGGTAAGATATTTATTGGAATAAACTCGATTGATTATTCTGGTTATCCTGATTGTCGCCCTGAATTTATTAATGCTTTTCAAAAAATGTCAAATCTAGCTACAAAGGAAGCTATTGAAGGTTTAGATATATCGATAGAGTCTCCCTTAATAAATTTATCAAAGTCTGAAATTATTAAATTAGGGACATCTCTTGGTGTAGATTATAGCATCACTGTCTCATGCTACTCAGCAGATAAAGGCGGTAATGCTTGTGGTAATTGTGACTCCTGTAGATTTAGACAACAAGGCTTCAAAGAGGCGGGGATAAGTGATCCAACTCTGTATATAAAGTCTTAAGTAATTTATAATATATATAAATCTAATGGGGGTATAGCTCAGTTGGTAGAGCATCGGCCTTTTAAGCCGCTGGTCGCAGGTTCGAATCCTGCTGCCCCCACCATTTTTAATTAATTAAACATTTGATCTTTTACTAATATATAGATAAAGATTTTATAAATAATAGTACAATTAGATATGAGATTTATTGTTTATTTTATTTTTTCTATCCTTCTTGCTGCTTGTGGTGGCGGAGGAGGAGGCTCGACTGCCTCTACCCCCTCTAGCTCAGCTTCAACAAATCAGTCTTTAGGAGGTATTTGGACAGGAACATACGATGGAGTACCAGTAGATGCAGCGACTCTTGATACTGGTGAAATCTTTTTCTTTTCTTCAGATAACCAATCTGGAGGAGGGACTGCTGTAGTTTCCGGTAATAGCTTTTCTGCTAGCTGGCAGGTTATAACTGATATTGGATGGATGTTTGAGGATGGCTCTACTGTTGCCAATTGTTCTGGGGCTGGAACAATTATAGAAAGACAATCGTTTTCATTAATATATTCCTGTACCACTACTCTTGGGACGTCATCGAATAGCACTGCATCATTAAACTACTTAAACATATATGATAGAGACTCAAGTCTATCGACAATTGCTGGTAACTATAATGATGGAGGCGAAACTCTAACTGTGTCATCTAATGGCGTAATATTTGAGCAGTCAGCAAGTACAAATTGTATTCTCAATGGAACGGTTGGGGTTATTAATTCAAATTATAATGCCTATAAGGGATCTATTACTTACTCGAACTGTACTGGAGACTATGCTGAATTTAATAATAATACTTATACAGGAGCTGCTTTTTTAGATAATCGCACATCTCCTGAGAAGGTAGTTTTTGCCCTAAAGAGAAATAATAGAGTTATTATAGATTCACTGCCAAGACTGTAGAGCCAAGTCAAAGATAATTGATTAATAGCATTAACAATGTATGATGCTCTCTTTCCATATTTTTAACTTCATTTGTTATGCCTTTAGAAAAGAAGCTTCGTAATATCGCTATTATTGCCCATGTTGACCATGGTAAGACAACTTTAGTGGATAAATTACTACAACAATCTGAAAGCTTAGATTCTAGAATAGTTATTCCTGAGAGAGCAATGGATTCTAGTGATCTAGAAAAAGAGAGAGGAATAACTATTTTATCCAAGAATACATCAATAAAATGGAAAGAGTGGCATATAAATATAGTTGATACTCCTGGACATGCCGATTTTGGAGGTGAGGTTGAACGAGTCCTATCTATGGTTGATAGTGTTCTTCTTTTAGTTGATGCTGTTGAAGGCCCTATGCCTCAGACGAGATTTGTTACTAAAAAAGCTTTTGATTTTGGCTTTATTCCAATAGTTGTTATTAATAAGATTGATCGTGATGGAAGTAGACCTGAGTGGGTACTAGATCAGACATTTGATCTATTTGATCGACTTGGCGCATCAGATCAACAACTAGATTTTCCTATTATTTATGCATCAGCTCTAAAAGGCTTCTCTAGCTATGATCTTGAGGTAAATACTAATGATATGACTCCTCTATTAGAGTCAATTATAAATAATGTCCCGCCACCGCATGTTGATGAGAAAGGAACCTTTCAAATGCAAGTATCTAGCTTAGACTATGATCCTTATGTTGGTGTATTAGGCATTGGGAAAATTACAAGAGGATCAATAAAGTCTAATACAACTGTTAGTATAATCAATAAAAATAAAACCAAGAAGCAGTCTAAGGTTCTTGAAATCTTTAGCTTCCAAGGTTTAAAAAAAATAAAAACAGATTTTGCAAGTGCTGGCGATATCATTGTATTTAGTGGTATTGATGATTTGCAAATTTCCGATACATTATGTGATAAAGATTTTCCAGAAGCTTTACCAAGCTTGAAAGTAGATGAGCCAACAATAAGCATGACATTTCATGTTAACAAGTCTCCTTTTGTTGGCCAAGATGGTAAGTTCTTAACTAGTCGACAAATAAGAGAAAGGCTAAATCAGGAATTAAAGCATAACGTTGCATTGAGAGTAGAAGATACAACTGATCCAGATAAGTTTAAAGTTTCTGGCAGGGGTGAGTTACACTTATCTATTCTAATAGAAACAATGAGGAGGGAGGGATACGAGCTAGCTGTCTCAAGACCTGAGGTAATTGAAAAGGTTGTAGGCGGTAAAACGTTAGAGCCATGGGAAAGGTTAATAGTAGATTTTGAAGAACCTTACCAGGGAGCTGTTATGACAAGGCTAGCTGATAGAAAAGGTAACCTTAAAAATATGAATCCTGATGGCAAAGGAAGGGTTCAATTAGAGTATATTATTCCAGCTAGAGGATTAATTGGCTTTAGAAATGAATATTTAACTATAACTGCTGGTACTGGTTTAATTTATCATGTCTTTGAAAGCTATGCAGAAAAAGCTAAAGGAGAAGTAGGTCAACGTATTAACGGTGCTTTAGTTTCTATGGCCAAAGGAAAGGCTCTTGCTTATTCACTATTTAATTTACAAGATAGAGGCAAGCTATTTATAGGTCATGGAGTAGAAATCTACGAGGGTATGATAATAGGCATCCATAGCAGGAAAAATGATTTGCCAGTAAATGCAACAAAAGGTAAGCAGCTAACAAATATTAGAGCAGCTGGGACTGACGAAAATCTTATTTTAGTTCCACCTATAATATTTTCGTTAGAGCAAGCCCTAGAGTTTATCGATGATGATGAATTGGTAGAAGTTACTCCTAAAAACATAAGAATTAGAAAAAAATATTTAAAAGAGTCTGATAGAAAGAGATCGATTAGAGGATTAGTGAGTTAACTATTATGTCATTTGACCAATTAGGTTTATCAGCTGAGCTACTAAAAGCTATTAATCAGAAAGGCTATAGTAATGCTACGCCTATACAAAAGAAAGCTATACCCATTATCCTTAGTGGCGACGATTTATTAGCAGGCGCCCCTACTGGTACAGGCAAAACAGCTAGCTTTACTTTACCACTACTTGAAAAATTAAAAAATGGAAGACAAAAAGGTAAGGAAATTAGAGCACTCATCCTTGTTCCTACTCGAGAGTTAGCCTCTCAGGTAGCTGATAATGTTCATAATTATGCTAATTACTTACCTCTCAAGGTTGCTAAAATATATGGTGGAGTAAGTATAGGCCCTCAAAAGGCAAAGTTAAGAAAAGGCGTAGACATTGTTGTCGCTACACCTGGCCGCCTTCTTGACCATATGATGCAAAGATCTATCAGCCTTACTGGAGTAGAGACTATCGTGCTCGATGAGGCAGATAGGATGCTTGATATGGGCTTTATCAAGGATATAAGAAAAATTTTAGCAAAAGTTCCAAAAAAACGTCAAACACTTTTATTTTCTGCTACTTTTTCAGCTCCTATTAAAGAGCTAGCTAATGATTTTTTAAATAGTCAAAAAGAAGTTCAGATTGCCGGAAAGAATAAATTTGTAGACAAGGTTAAGCAAGTTGTCTATCTAACTGATAGGGGGCAAAAAAATAAATTGTTATTAGCATTGATCATGTCCGAGTCATGGAATCAGGTTTTAGTATTTGTTAGAACCAAACATGGAGCTGATAGGCTAACTAAATACCTCTTAAGCGAAGGTATTAGAACTTTGGCTATACATAGTAATAAATCACAATTAGTTAGATCTCGATCTCTAGATGATTTTAAATCTGGAAAAGCCCAAGTATTAGTTGCCACTGAAGTTGCTTCCCGAGGATTAGATATTGAAAAGCTACCATATGTAGTAAATTATGACTTGCCAGATCAACCAGATGATTATATTCATCGCATAGGACGAACCGCAAGAGCCGGTAAAGATGGCATTGCAGTATCACTAGTAGGTAGCGATGAAGGAAAATTATTATATAGTATAGAACGATTTATTAATATTGAGATAAACAAAGTAGTACTAGAAGGCTTTGAGCCTACAAGAAATCTTAAAATTAGAGAATTTAAAAAGTCAGCATCATCTAAACCTAAGAGAAAAAGATCTAGAGGACCATTTAGTGATGATCAGTCAGCATCATCTAAACCTAAGAGAAAAAGATCTAGAGG
>NHEF01000007.1 GCA_002171615.1 Gammaproteobacteria bacterium TMED78 | reverse complement strand
CGACCAGTCCAGATAGAATGGTCGAAAATCTCGAGAACGCGTTCGAAAATCTGAACGAGTCGAGGGTCGACGTCCTCGAGTTTCTCTTTTGATTTTTTAGAATAGACCGGCATTTTTTCCCCTTAGTCCGTTGTCGGATCTGGCAAGCTCGAGAGTTCCACATCTCGCACGATGAAAGATTTTAGATAGTTTCCCGCGCTCGAACCCGTCGAGCGTTTGAGAGAGAGAACGCAATCGAGATCACCGGTTCCGATCGTCGACGTCGCGATCGTTTGAGTCAGTAACGACCCATTGTCCGCGCTCGTCGCATGAATAACGATCGAGCCTCCGCCGAAATCGAGTTCGACGTCGCCCTCGTTCGAGGCATCAAAAAAACACGAGACCCCGAGTTCGACCTCGGCGACCTCCGGCCGAACCTTGATTCGGAACCGTAACCGCTCCGAGTAGACATTCGCGGCCGGGAATTTCGTCCGAGTCGTTCCGATCTCTCCGGTTCCGTTCCAGTCGTCGATCGCGGTCGTCGCGGCGAGATGAGTTCTCGAGCGTTTCTGAAAAGACCAATGTAATTGGCCTAGAACCTCGAGAGCGTCCTCGGCTATGATTTCCGCTCCGACCCCGAGAGCGAGCGGAGAGAGCGTCGAAACTGCTATCGGCTTTGTCATCCCCTACACCCCCAGTAGACGTTGACGGCCGCCGGTCGGTATCCTCCGAGCCCTGAGACCGAGAACCCGGCATCGAGAGAGAGTTCGCATTCAACACCCACGAGAGCCGAGTCGAGTTCGACCTCGACGATCGCGGACTTGTTCCAGTCTTGCGGACCATATGCGCCCAAGTAGGAGACCAACCTTTGATTGAGTGAGCCCCCGCCGGAGACCGAACGATTATTCGCCGCGACATCGATCTCGAGGTCGGAAAATCCCGTCGAGGTCGTCGCGCCATTTGTAACGGTTCCCGAGTGTCGGACGTAAGCCGGACCACTAATCCAGGCCGAAAAATAAGCCTCGAAAATCACGTGAGTCGCTTCCTCCGGAATCTTTCGGAATGTTTGAGAGACAAGCATCGGAGACGCTTTCGTCGGTGTCGCGAGGTTCGCGCTCGAGAGCGAACTCATATCGCGGAAATTGTGAGCGTAAAAAGTTTGGGCGGTTAGCCGTTCGTTATGTCGTGCGGCGACATAACTCGAGGTTAGAACCTCGGAGAGTGCGAAACCGGTCGCCGGTGATTCGGAATAATATCGGATCGGAGAGACCCTCGCCGGGTTCCCGTGGTTTCTTCCATCGAATGGCATTAGGTCCGGTCCTCCGTCCAAAGCTGGATCGACGCGAATCGCCATTTCGGAAGCTCGACGATCTCGAAAGTCTGGTTTCTGAGTTCTCGAGTCTGCAAGGGAAAATCGAGGCCGGGGTATGCGTAGAGATAGCGAGTCGATCCGGATCCAAAGTCGCGGCCGGTTTCGATAATGGTCCGCGGAGTGAGCATCTCGACCCCGTTCGAGTCGACGACTCGGATCGCGTGACCACCGTCCGCGAGCGTCGAGACACCCGGACCGGTGTTCCATGTCGCAAGTGAATTGTAGAGATTGCAAACGCTTTCCGAGACATGCCAAAAAGCCTCGACGGTTCCGGTGTTCGGTGATCCGTATGTTCCGACGTTCGCAAGTGTCGGAGGGTTTGAGAGTTTCCCTCTGATCGCGATCGTTATTCTCTCGAACGGTCCAGGGTCGGCCGGAATCCCTGAGAGCGTGAAAGTCTGCCAAGCATTCGAGCCATCCGAAACGCACGACACCACGTTCGGCATCGAGACCGAAGGTCGCTCGAGGATTCCGCCGGTCGCGATTGTTCCGACTTGGATCTCGATCTCGTCGACTCCGGCCCCACCGGAACCGGTTATCGCGACATTGACACAAAGCTCGAGAGAGTTCGTCCCTGGCTTTTTTGGAACCGTCATCGGTCCCGGTAGAATCTGGAACCAATGAAGACACCCAAACCCGAGAAGACCGCCGGACGTTTCGTCGCCATTTGAGAGATCGGAGTCAAACACGGCCGAGAGCATCGGCTCGCCATGGCTCGAGAGAAGATTCGACGATCGCGCCATCGTCCGAAGTGTCCAGGAGTCGAGCGGAGAACCGTCCGCGAGATTGTCCCCGTGTAAAGCTCCAAAAGTCGACGCGGTTTCGATGTCGTAAATACTCACGGTTCGCCCCACTGCCAAGCCTGATCACCGCTCGACCCGATGTCTCGGTCGGCCGAGTCTGCAAAGTAGACGTGATCGAGTTTCTGATCATCAGTCGCGCTCGAGTGATAAGAGAAAACCAAGACAAGATCGGCCGCGAGAGTTCCGGAGAAGTCTCCGGAGAGTTCGACGTCGTTCGAATTTATGCTCTCGATCGTTTCCGTTCCTGAGCCGACGACCGTTTCTCCGGCCGGTGTCCTGAGTTCGAGAACGTCTCCGACTGTAAAGGCTCCGGCATCATTCGCGACGAGACCCGCGTCGGCTCCGTCGTATTTTGTAACCCTGTTTTGCTGGACCACTGCTTTATAGGTAGCCCCAAGACTCATAACGCTCGAGACGACCGCGGACGGTGTCACGCGTCCGAATTTCCCGCTCGGTCCATAGCCGAGAATCGTCCACTCGAGATGGAGCCCGTGAGATTCTCCGGAGCCTGAGAGACTCGAATCGACCGCGTCGATCGCCGGAGTGCGCTCAATGACTTGAGCCGCGACACCGGACCAACCTCTCGAGCCTGATTCCGTCAGAAGTCCCGGATGTGTGATCTTGACGACTGAACCCGGCGAAACATTCCAAAGTGAAAGATCCGTTTTCAGGCCGTCGATTCTCCACTGAGGACGACGGAACCTCCTGAGCTTTTTAACCGCGCTTTCCTCTAATGCCGTATGAACATGAGCCGGATCCGTTATAGCCGCCGGAGCGTCCATCGTAATCATGTTGTCCTCGGCCGCATAGAATCCACCGGATCCGAATAGATCCGAATAGTCGTTATCGGTGATCGTTGTCGTGACTTCTCGACCGGACGGACCTCGGAGCCGGTATCGAATAGAACTCGCGACTCGGCCCATGTCTTGAGAGATCGAGAGTTCCGGGAGTCGATGTCGTTCGCCCTCGGCTCGGCTGAGAATGTTGTCGAGATTGAAATCCGGCGAGTTCGCCGCGGCGATCGGGCTTCGAGGTAATATGATCCCGATCTTTCCGTCGGTCGTCGTCAAGTGAGCCCCCACCAGTCTTAAAAAATATTTTTCAGCAAGCTCCATGAACGGAAGCGACTCAGATTCGAGAACGAAACCAGGGAAAGTATAGGCCGGGGTTCTCGCTTTGCAATCCGCGAACGATTGAACGTCGACGAGTGCGACCGGGATTCCGGCCCCAATTCCTCGAGGTAGGCTCGACCAATTCGCGAAACCGCTCTCGAAGTTCACAAGCTCGAGGCCATCTCCGCCGGAGAGATCGACCGTCGCCGAACTGGTCAAAATGTTGAGCAAAATATCAACGAAGTGACTCGATCGGGTCCATGTTCCCGAGTTTCGATTCGTCGACGGAGTCGAACCACCGGCGAGCGTGAGATCCGGCGAGAATCGAAACGAGCTTGCCGGGTTCGTGTCGTCCGCGACGTAGACGATCGACGCGTGTTCCTCGTTCTCCAGGTTTGAGATCTCCGTCGATAAGGCTCCGCGTTGACTCGACGCGCTCGAGAGATCGAGAGAGACTCGCCTCGAGTCCGTCGCGCCATAAGGACCCGCGACGATTTCGTCTCCGACTCGAGCGAATGTGACATGATCTCCAGTGTTCACATCCGGGAATTGATTGAACCCTTGATGATAATCCACCGGACGCGGCGAGAGATTCTCGAGGTCGAGCCAGTCGCGGCGAGCCGAGCATCGAAACCCGGCGGAGTTCGCCCGGTAGATCAGCCGATCTAAATACTTGAGCTGTGATCGGGCTCGAAACTCAAAGACATTAGTGTCTTGGGAGATTGCGAATCCGTCGAGATGTCCGGTCCACGCGAGGACCTCGTCCGCGCTCGAGCTTGCGTTCGACGGTACGAGATAAAGTCGAACCCGTCTCGATCGTAGATATTGGGGATAGGTGAAGACTCGAGAACGAAACCCTGGCCGGTTGTGTTTTTGTGGGTCGGTTCCTAGGTATCCGCGATCGACGGTGATGATATTCGACGCTATGTTCGAGACTTTGACCGCTTCGTTCCCAATCCATAAGACCGAGTCGACATCGAAACCGGCCGAACTTGTGACGACGAACGTCGTGTCGGTTTCGAGCATTTCCGGAACCTGGTCGATCACGGTCGCCGGAGAATCGTCCGAACGAATAAGGCCAGTTAATGTGTCGTCATAATCGAGCATCTCGAACGAGAGTTCGCCACACTCGACACCACCTCCGAGAGGGTCGACACGTTCTCCGGCGAGGTTCGGGAACGACATCAAGATCGGAAAATAATTCGGATCCGTTGCCGCATATTCCGGTCGGAAAGCGCAAAAACGCCAAAGACCGAGAGAGTCTCCGACCCCCTCGATCGTGATCACGATCGACCATTTCGCGGAATGTTTCGCGATTTCGTCGAGGAAAGTCGTCACGGCTCGGGATCACTCCATCCCGGCGGAGGCTCGGGAGATTCCGACGGAGAAAACCTCGACCACTCGGAGCGGTTCTCGTTCACAAGTTTTTGGGCTTCGGCTCCGGTCATAGCCGAGCCAAGGCTCGGCCGCTCCCCAACGAAGCAAAGAAGGACCCGAGAACCATCCGCGGAGACGCTGTGAGACTCGGCCTCGGTTGTGTCCGCGTCGGTTGAGTTTAGAACATAGAAAAACACTACCAATCCCCCCCCGCGATCGAGGTGATCTCTGAAGCGGTCAAGACATGCGAATACAGCCGAAGGTCGCAAACCTCACACGCGG
Source organism: Gammaproteobacteria bacterium TMED78 (assembly GCA_002171615.1). GTDB lineage: Bacteria > Pseudomonadota > Gammaproteobacteria > Steroidobacterales > Rariloculaceae > TMED78. The sequence continues at coordinate 13,663 of NHEF01000007.1, read as the reverse complement.
TCCAGGACCCACTATGTCCAGACGGATCTCGAATTCCTCCGACCGTCAAATAAGCGTTTTCCGACGCGGCCCCGAGACTCGTGTCGACCGTTGCGTTAAGCGTGCCCGTCGAGGTTCCGTCGATGCTCATCCCCCACACTGAATTAGAGGCATCAAAGACCAGCGCGTAATGTCTCCAAGTGTTCGCGCCGGAGAACGATCCGAAGTAGCCCCCCGAACTATGGGCGTCCTGCCATGCCCAAAAATTGTAATAATAGTAGTAGAGGCCCCACCCTGAGAGCCAAGAGACGTCACCGAGGCAAGCGATCCAGGTCGCCCAATTCGAATAGCTCGCGGCGTCCTTCATCCACCACGAAACCGAGAACTCGTTCGTTCCGAAGAGTGTTCCGATCGGAGTGTCCGCGAAAGCTGCTCGAGCGTTGACCTCGGCGAGTCCGGTCGACCCATTGAATAAGATCGAGTCAGGATTCCCGAGAGCCGTTGGCCCACCGCCCGCGATCGATGTCGCCCCGGTGATCGACATGTCAGTCGACGAGGCATTAAGCCCGAAGTCCGTCGCGCTCGAGGTCGAGCCCTCTGAGAATTTCCACCAGTGCGCGAGGTTCCCGCCTGCGATAATGCTGGAGGGAATCGAGGACCCTCCGTCCCCGTCTCCGTCTCCGTCTCCGTCTCCGTCACCGCTTGAGGATGTCGTCGCCGCGCTCTCTAGGATAAGTCGGAGACTTGTCGTCCACCGAAACGGGTCGATCGAGCTTCTCTCGAACGGGTGCTCGGAATCTCGGAAGCGATAAGCCGAGAAAGCATCTCGATCGGTCTCGTCCGGATAGTATCGGACGCGACGACCGAGACATCCGGCTCGAATCCAAAGATCTTCGACCGTTCCATGTGTTTCGGTTGTCTCTCTGAATTCCTCGAGCGTTTTTTCTCGGTTCACCATGTCGAACATGAGGTCGCGCTCTTTGTTCGGTAGCCCAAAAAACGACCCTCGAACGAGTCCCGAGACCGACCGCGAGAGCGCACCGGTGATCGGTTGCTGATCCCGCGAATCATTCCACGGAGGGAACCCCGGCGACCATATCCCCGAGGTCACTTTCGGGAAAACTGTCGAAAGATCGGCCGCGGTCGGAGAGCCATCCGAACCAAAGATCGAACCATCAAGAGTCGTTCCGGCATCATCCCAAAGCAAAGAGAAGATCATCGCGCCAGTCACGGTGATCACGTTCTGCGAACTCATCTCGACCGTGAAACTCTGACCGACCATAGTCGCCGAGTTGAGAGCGTCTTCCAGCAATTTGACGAGGTCTCCGTTTCCGTTTGAGTCATCCGCGGTCGAATCCCCGGAGAACCAGTAATCGCGACCGGTCTCGACCGTGATCGAGATCGTCTCGTTCATTCCGCCATGGTTGATCACGAGGTCGTAAGAACTCGCGGAAAATCTCACAGGATACAAAAAACACGGTGATTCGATAGACATCAGTTAAGCCCCCGCCATTCCGAGCCGGAGCCGGTTTCGATCGTTCGATATGTCGCTGATCTTTCGAGCGACCTCGGTCGCGGTTCCCATTACAACCCCACGCCCAAAAGTTACGTTAATATTATTGACCACCGGACCCGAGTTCGCGGCCGAGACGAATCCTCGAGGAGCGTCCGAGCCTGGAATCCTGGAACCACCGTAATTTCGAGCGCCCCCATTGACCGACCCTCTCGAGCTTGCTGAGGCTCGCGAGCCTCTCGAGGATTTCGCGGACGACGTTCCGCCCATTGAAGATCCCAGAGCGACGAGACCGGCTCCGGTTGCAAGTGCGACCGCTCCGGCCGTCGCACTCATCCCCGGCGGACCTGCAAACGGAGCGAGCGCCGGGATCACGCTAAAAAGCTGAAGAACGAGCGCCGAGGTTCCCATCTGGATCAGCATTGTCCCGATGTTCGATATTATTCCCCCGAGCATTTTTTTTAACATGACGTCGATCCCGTCGGCTCCGGTTGCTAGGGCCTTGACGGTTGCTCCGATTGTGCTCGAGATTCCACTCGCGACCATGCTCGTGATTCTTTGCCCCATTTGCTGGATTGCTTCGTGATGTCTTTCCTGCTGCTCGATCTCTTTGTTTAGCTTGTCCTGGCTCTCGATGAGTCCCGCGTCGACGATGAAGGCTTTTTGGCCGTAAAGATCCGCAAGTTCCTCGTTTCCTTTTTTCCGAGCGTCCATTTCGAGCCGGATGAGTTCGTTGACTTGGTCGATTTTCTCTCGTTCCGCGACGAGCGCGAGAGAGTCGAGCGCGATCGATCGGTCCGCTGCGTCTTTTCTCGCTTTTTGCTCGGCTTCAATCTGCTCGGCGACCAATCTCTCGATCTCTTTTTGACGAGCGGATTTTTCTTTCTTCTTCTTCTTCTTCTTCTTCGTTCCGGTAATCGTCATCGGTTCGAACTCGTGTTCGTCGCCACCGATCACGATCATCCGGAACGCTTGCGGGTTCTTCTTCAGAATCGCGTCGAGGTCCGCCGGTTTTCGGTATCCCATTTGACCCGGCCGCGGAGCCGGTAGATCCCCGATCGCCGCTCGAGCTTGCTTCTCTGAGAGCGTTCCACCGGCCGCACCGAGACCCGCGACGATCGCTCCGGTTCCCGCGGCCCCTGCTAATAATGCCGGATTAGACGCGACGAGTTGTCCGGCTTTATAGAGTGCGCCCCCTTTTAGGACCGACCCGGCGAGCCCCTTAACGCCACCGGCGACGACCGAAGCTCCGGCCGCGAGTTTCGCCGCTATGAAAAGTTTGGTTAAGAGCAGGATTTCGGCTTTGTTATTTTTGACGATCGACGCGATGTCTCGGATCCCTTGGACTAGACTCGAGACCGTTTCTCGAATCGCTGGACCCTCGTCTCGAAGTTCCTTGATTATGTCCTTGAGCCCGTCCTCGATGTCTCCGAGAAGTTTCTTAAAATCCTCGTTCTTGATCAGATAGTCGCCGAGTTCGATTTTCGCGGTTTTTGTTAGACTCGAGAGCTTCTCCATTTGAGCCCCGAACGTTCTCGACATCATCTCGAACGCTCGGTCCGAGGTTCCGGCCTTGTTCGCCATAGCCTCGAGGACTTCGACATTTTTCCGACCACCCTCCGTCGTCAAGGCTAAAGCCCCCTTAAGGGCCTCCGTCCGTCCGGTGAGCTTCAAGAAACTCTCGTCGGTCAATCCGGCATTATCTCGGACCTCTTGAAGTAGACCCCCGAGACCCTTCGCTCTTAGCGCGGCGACATTGAAGTCGATTCCGAGTCGTTCGGCTTCTTCTCGAGTTTTCGAAGTCTGTTTTTGCAGGGCTCCGAAAATCCCGTTAAGGCTCGTGATCGCTTCAGTCGTCGAGATACCTTGAGAAGTGATCGCGGCGATAGCCGAGAGAAGATCATCGAGAGGAACACCCACCGCGGCCGCGGTCGGAGCAATCGCGCCAAGACTCGACGCCAGTTCCTCGATCGTGGTCTTACCGTGAACGACCGCGAGCGACATCGAGTCCGCAATCCCTCGAACCCCTCCGAACGCTTGAACCGCCTCTTTTCCGTATGCGTTCGAGACATTTGTCAACGCGTCGACCGCGACGGTCGTCGTCGTCAATCCACCGATCGCGAGTTCTGAACTCACGCTGAGAATTTTCTGAGCATCAGCCGCATTAGTGACCCCGGCCGATATGGTCTGATAAAGCGACTTGGCGTTCTCGGTGACGTCCGAGCCATAGGTCGCGCCAAGCTCGAGAGTGATGTCTCGAATCTTGGCCATTGGAAACGATGCTTTATCCGCGATCGTCGCCACTTCCATCGTCGCCTTCTCGTAATCCCTCGAGACTTGAGTCACCGCTCGGAGTTGACTCGTCAGACCCGAGAGCGCGGAGCCGATAAGCCTTGTGCCTTTTTGAACCAGCTCGAGACTCGCGTTTATATTCGCCGCGGACCGTTTGAACTCTCGACGAAATTCCTTAAGTTGACGTACCGCGGGCTTATCATCGAGTCCGATCTTGATCTTCAGATTCGGTTTACGAGTCGCCATTTTCACCCCCTCGAACCTGCCGAACCTCTTCTCGTCGAGTCGCTCCGGTCATGGTTAGCCAGCATTCGATCGCGAAATTCGACCAGGTGTCGTAATGGTCCGGGGTTAGGTCTCGAGACGTCGACGAACGCCACCGATCGACCATTTCGAATTCTTCGGGATAATCCAAGATCGCGATCTCCGGATGTCGCTTGAGTTGTATCCCTCGAGGTGTTTCCTGAGCCCATGAAAGCCCGAGAGAATCGATTTTCGGAGCGTCCTCACGCGGATCCCAGCATTTAGAAAACCACCCGCGAGAATCGATCCTCGGCATCATCCCGAGTTCGACGAGATTCTCGGCCGAGGTTTCGATCGGCGAGGGTAGGTCCGCCGGATCCCATGTCGCGAGGACCCTCATAAAAAACGAGATCCCCCGCTCGGAGCCTGGACGGTGATCGCTCGAACCGCGGCGAGTTCGACCCAGTTGTGACGCTCGAGAGCCTCGAGCATTTTCTCGGGGTCGTTCCCGACGATTTTCGAGATCTCTCCGAGTTCCTCATATTCGAACCCCTGAAGACCGACGAGGGTTTCGTTAAGAACCGACTCGGCCCAATCATAAAGGCCGAAGATGTAATCCTCGGTCACAAAGTCGGGATCCCATATTTGCGAGTCTATTTTCTCGGGGTCTGTTTTTTTGAGATCGTGAATCCGGCGAGCTTCTTCGGCTTTGAGCCGCTGGAGTCGCATCGAGTGTTTGATGTGTTTTTTTCGGCTAATAAGCCGGATCGCGAGCTTGACCGAACCTTCGTTCTCTTCGAAGTTCTCGAGCTTCGTCGCGAAATCGTCGGAGGATTCTCCGTTCTTTTTTGGTTCCTCGAATAGACGGACATTGACCCGATCGCCGGGTTTGGGGAATTTTAGCATTTTTGACCTCGAACCGTTCTCGATCGCCGAGAACGGGCAAAGCTCGAGAACTAGGCTCGAGCGAATGTGAACATTCGATAAAGAGTCGCGCCATTTAGACCGCGGTCGATAACGCGAAACGTGAGAGGGAATCGTCGCCGGTCGCCATCGGCGGAGGAGTTCCCGTCGACCACTTGAACATGAGGAGCAAAAAACGCACACGAGTTGATCACGTTTCCGCTCGCATCGTAAGCCCCCGAGCCCATTTGAACCAAAAGAGGACCGGGTCGGCTCTCGCATTGTCTTTTCAGGTCGAGGAGTTCGTTCGAGAACAAAGGCTCGATCGAAACGGTCGGACGGAGTTTCGTCGATTCCATTCCCGATCGACCTTGAGCGGTTTCGGTGGTTTCGATTTCGCTCGCCTCGATTCCGAAATTGATCTCGAATCTTTTTGTCGGAGTCGACATCGAATTCGGGCTCGCGTAAGTCGACTCTGAGAAATGGACCGGAGAGAGCAGGGCACGACATGGCGACGGAGAACAAAAAGCAGAAGTCGATGGTAGTTCGGTCTTATTGCTTGAATCCTCGTAATAACGATCGCCCGAGATACTCGCAGAAAATCGGATGTATCCGTTAACCTCGCCGGTGATCGAGAAACTGGTCACTCGACCGCCGAGACATGTATATTGATTGCCATCCATATCCGCGACGAGTGCGAGGGTTTGAGAGCCCCCCTCGTCATTTGCGGGAGAATAATTCGCGGTTCCGTAGCTCATCGCGCTCGCCGAGGGGACCGGGTCGAAATCGATCTCGGTTGAATATTGATTTCCGCCCATGTCCTGATCAATCGCTCGCCACTGAGACCGGTCCGAGCCACTCGCAAAAACGCCCGACTCAAAAACACACATGAGATCTTGCTCGTTCAGCATCCCATGGTTGAGCGTGATGTCGTTCCCGTTCGATGAGTTGACCGAATCTCCCGACGCATTTGTCGGATCGTTGAGGACATGAGTCAGAATCAGATTAAACCAATCCGAAGGACTCGGGGTCGACATGTCCCCGGCCGCCGAATCTAGGCCGATCACCGGTCCTTCCAGATCAATCGACCACCCTTGACGACCTACGAGAGCCTTGGTCGCTCGGTTTCTACCGTTCATCCATTCGGTGTCGATGATCTCGGTAGTGTCGGAGAGTTCTCCGACCGTCGCCGCGGGAACGTGCAAATAAGACGCCCCCGAGACACTCGGATCCGTCGAGAAGGTGCTCTCTAATGCTAAAAAGACAGTGTTTTTTCTTGGTCGACTCATGTTAATCGGTTTCCTCGGCTAGAATGTTGAAAGTAAATACCGCGATCACATCATCACCGCGGACATCGGCTCGAACCTCGATCACCTGTAGATCGAGAACCCCGGCCGGAAATGTTGAGATTTTATCAATCGAGCGTCTTAAGAGGCTCGTTTCGTTAGCATACGCGATCACGGCCTCTCGCTGGTTTCGACCGGCGGTCGAGAGAAAGACCTCGGCCGAGAGTGTCCACTCGCTGATCGTTTTCTCGATCCCGTCCTCGGTGTCCGGGTTCGGACCGTCGGGAAATAAAAACGCGAATTTCCGGTGACTCGAGACATCCGCCCCGAGCTTTTTCGATTCGTCCTCGACATAGACCTCGAGCGGTCGGTCCGGTGGTGTCAATGCTTCCCACGTTGCCGAGATTCGCTCGAGAGCGTCAACGAGCGGAGTCGTCATCCTTGAACCCTCCGAAGTCTGATCGCTCGACCAAAGCTCGGTTTAACGACGTCGACGACCCGGTCGGAGTTCGAGTCGTATCTCATAGGACCGAGCCCCATGAAAGCCGATCGAGCGCGCTCTTTGTAATGCATATGCAGACCGGCCGCGTCCGACTCGGCGGAATCCGGCGAGGTCATATCGCCCTCATACACGAGCGCGAGCGCGAGCAAGCTCTCGATCCGGTGGATCGCGCTTTTGTCGATGATTAGGTTTGGCCGAGTGATCGACGCGAAATCGTCGACCCGGCTCGAAGCATCGGCGGAAATTTGAGATCTAACCCAGTGATAAAGCTCGGTGTGAGCCCTCGAGCCATAGATCGACGCGAGTTTCTCTCGGTCGAGTCCTCCGCCAATTCTCGCCGCTTGCTGATCGATCACGAGACCGATGTCGGGCCGAACTTGTAAAAGATCGTTCACCGAAACCGAACTCGGCCCCCACGGTTGCAAAACGACGTCGAAATAAATCGTCGAGACTCGCTTGACCGTTTCTCCGACCGCGAGCCACTCGAGGACGACGAACGCATCCTCTTGAAACTCCGAAAAGCTCGGAATCGTGATCACGAATTTCGAGTTAAGGCCGTTTGGATCCGCGGTCGGCGAGACATTCGTCGCGGCCGAAACGATCGAGCCGTTTGAGTCGTACACCGTCGCTTGACAGTCTCCAGGGCTCGAACTTGCCTCGGCGAGTCCGACTCCGTCGATCCGAGCGTAACTAACGATCGTTTGGCCCGAAACCGCTTTTCGAACCTCCGGTCGAGCGTCGTCGAGTTCGTTGAAATAGCTCATTCTTCGACGCTCCGTTTTTTCTTCCGTTTCGATTTTTGAGGCTTAATCTCCGCCGGAGTCACTGGGACCACCGGCGGAGATATCGCCATCCTGTAGCGAGAAAGACTGATCGGTCGCGTCGACTCGAGTTCGTTCGCTTCGGACGTTGCACGATATCCAGCCGCCTCAAATTGTGAGCGGTAGGAATTCGGAACGACCATCGGCTCGGAGCCGTTTCGACGCATAATCAGCAATTCAAGCCCCTTTTTTATAGTGCGCGATAAGGCGAGCCAAGGCCGACCATGCAACCCGCGAGGCAAGTTCGCCCCCAGATCACGTCGGCTTGTAGGTTCTCCGCGATCTTGTCCGGATTAGGGACGATCTTGACGTCGGGAATCTGCTGAACTCGAGAGAAAGCCCATCGAGTGTTTAAAAGCCCGTTCATCGTGAGCTTAAGCTCGGCGGTTCCACCGGTGTCGGTCGTCGCTGATCCGTGCATCGGATCTTCGATTGTGACAGTAGTCGAGGTGACAGCCGTGATCACTGCGCCATTGTTAGATCCGTTATTGTGATCGGTGTTGCTGTACCCTGAGGTTGTGATCGTCATCCCGATCGCGAGCCCGTGATCGGCTCCGACGGTCAGTTCTTGCGCCCCCATTCCGTCAAGGGTCGACGATACGCTCGCGAAGGTCTTGATGTCAGGAACGACCTGAGTCTCGACGACTCGGATCCCGTTCAAAAATCCGACTTCTTCGATCCCGAGTGCGTTTCCGCTTTGGCCTACGTTAGCGTTCCAGCTCGGAAGTTGTCGAACGCTCTCCATCCCCCACGGGTTCAGAATCCACACGAGATCTTGTTTTCGTGCCCCAGGTTGACTCATCATGTGAGCCATCGCCTCTCCGATATGTGATTGCTGAAGACCGGATCCGGACGCATTGGCCCAAGATGTCACCATCTCAAGCGCAGACGAGTAGTGGTCGGTGTCGACGTAATTGTTAAGCTCGATCGCCAGGTTAGTTGCTTCGCCATCGGACCACGCGCCCTCGAGATCAAAAATTTGGTTAAGTTTCGGAATCTCGACGATCGCACCGTAATGTTTATCGGTGACGAGAGTGTTCGCGACGGCCGCATTGCTTTGAACCGTCATCGCGAGTGAGCCGGACGCGTTCGAGGCTTGCTCGATATTCACCGCTCCTCGTGTAGGGATGTCGACGGACTCGCCGCGCTTCGCCGCGGGAGAAAGATTCGTGAAAAGTGAGTGAATCGGGAAACCTTTGGAAACCTGATCGATAAGTTTGGCGAGGACATACTTGGACCTCGGATCTGTAACTGCCATTTTTTAATGCTCCGATAAGAGCATCACGCCGGGAAGAAAGACTAGTCGGGGAGCATCTCGAGCGCGAAAGTGTCGTCTCTCAGAAGCATCATTGCCGCCGATCGATCTTTGCGCATGAGATCCCCGAACGCCTTTTTCGACACGGGTCGGACGATGCTCGGTTCTCGAGGGCCGGTCTTTGCCTTGTCCCTCGGTGGTTTGATTCCATTCGCGCCCCGATCACCGTGTCCGCTTGCGTTCTCCGCCGTTCCATTGAGTGACATCCCGCGTTTGATCGCTTCCACTTCCCGCAATACTAAAGCGGTCGACTCTCCGGAGGAGATTCGGTCGACGATCTCTCCGACAAGAGAGTCCGGCAACCCATTGATCGCCCTTTGCATCTTGACCGCGGCCGCTAGATCCGCGGCCGCATTCGAGCCGGTTGTCTCGACGTCAGACTCGACCCCGTCACGGCGTCGTAATCTCTCGAGATCCTTGTTCGTTTGCTTTCTATATTTCCCAAAGCCATCATTAAGATCGCTTTGTCCTCGATGAAGATCCGAAACGGTCGTCGATAATTTCGCGACTGCTTCGAGAACGCTCTCGAGTGTTGGCTCGTTTTCGGGTTGTGTGGTCGCTTCTCCGCTCTCCGGAGTTGTGTCCGCGTTAGTCACGAGACGATCTTGGCGTTTTCCGTGAAAATTTCAAGCAATCGCCGAGCGATCTCTCAACCGATCGAAATGACTTTGCTTTTATCGTTTTCTGGATCGATCTCTCTTTCTCCGCCTGGATTCCCGACCCTATTTCCGGCGAGTTCGGCCTCGAGTTCGAGGGTCGCGTATGTTGCAAGGTCTTTTTGAGTCCGAGACCACGTCCGAATAGCTTGATGTCTCGGGACATTATCGCGACGACGAATCCAATCGATCGCGCTCGCGTAGCCCCCTTTAACTTCAGAATGCCAGAACGCTTGATCTTGGCGAGGCTCGGAAACCGCTTCGACGTCGGCGAGTTCGATGTCGAGTTCGCTGGATTCGTCGAAAGCATACGAGCCCCACTCGGCCGAATGAGTGTTATTTATAGCCCGAACGATTGACCACGCGAGAGCCTCGTCCGAGTGCGCAAGCTCGGCTTGCTCCTCTCGCTTCTCTCTTAGCTCGCGTTCCTGGATTCTGAGAGCCGCACCGGTCAAGATCGTCTTTGACTCGTCGAGATCCGCGCTCGGGATTCCTTCGGACATCAACCACATTTTGATCATCGTTCTCAAGATCTGCTCCGATTCCTCGATCTTTGCCCCTGGAGAACTCGCCTCGATGAGTCGGGCATCTTTAGGGACCGCGGCCTCGACTCCCGGTCCGGAGACATCCGGGAGAAGCTCCGGATCATCGGTTGCCCAGAATCGATCGTCGTGAGCCTGATTCCGGACGAGAGCCCAAAGATCATTCGCTTTCGCATTGATCGCGACCTGCAAGGCCGAGCGACCGGCTCGAGGAGCAAGCCAAGGATGCCCGAGCGGATCCTCATCATAGACGAGCATCGCCGGAAGTAGGCCATAAGGAGAGAACCCGGCGGACTCCGCGAATTGAAGGTCTCGAGCCTCGAATCGTTCCCCCTGCTCCGACACGATCGACATTTGCCAAAGTCCGGTTGCCGAGTCCCTCGTCCAGTGTTCCCACATCTCCGGCTCTAGGCTAATCCTAAGCGCGAATTGCCGATCTTGAGAGAGCACGTCCGCGTCATGTCCGGCCGGTTCTCGGATCACGTTGTAGGGCTCAAAGACGCGAGGAACCGGACACCGGCGAGAGTCGCTCGGATAGTAGCGAACGACGACTTGACGAAATAGCGTTCGGAGTCGGTCAATCTTGCGCCATGCGAGATCGTATCTCATTCGGCGAAAAAGTTCGGTTAGTGAAACTTGAGCTGGATCCGAGTCGTTTAGGCGTCCGGCCTCGGTCAATAACCAGCGAGAAGCGGGAGCGCGATAAACCGTCGCGAGCCGTGAGACCACGCGCTTATAGACGTTGAGTTCGATCGGGTATGGGTTGTCACCGATTCCGACCCCGAGAGACTCATTGATCGAGATCGTGGTCGACCTCGAGCAATCATCAAAGAACTCGTGAGCGAGTTTCCACTCTTGTTCCGATCCGTGTGGTTTCGCGTTTTCGTCAATTTGTTTTAGATCTGCGATCGTTGTCGTCATTTTCCGACCCTCATGTCGTGAACGAGTGAGAATTCTCCCCGGTCAATTTGTCTCTGAATTTCCTTAGCGGCGATCTCTTCGAACATCGGCCCGAAATCCTCGGAGCCGAGAGGGTCGATCTCGAGCGTGTGAATATGGACGGCCATGATCGCCGCGTTCCTATTTCCTACGGACTTGTTCCACTTGTGACCGTCTCGTCGTTTTCCTTTTGGGGCTATCTCGCGAAGTTTCTTGTCATACTTGATCGATCGGATGAGCTTGCCCGAGTCATTGAGAACGGTCCGCCCTCCGCGCTTTACCTGCGGAAGAGCCGAACCCGCGTCCGCTTGACCCTTTCTTAGTCGCTTTCGAACCGCGGTCGCTATTTTCCGGCCGACTTGGAACGCTAGCTCGTCCGAGTTCATCTTGATGCGTTGAAACCACGGATACTCGACCAGCGAAATCTCCATCGTTCCCCGAGATCCTCCGCTCGCGGAGCGTTGAAAGCTCGACGAAACCCAGTTCGCGAAAATCGACATGTCTCGACTTTAGTTTGTCGTCATTTGCAAAACCAGTGAGAAACCCGCGATCGACGTTTCACCGTCGACGCATCGCTCGGAATTTTCCGGATCTCTCCGGAGCCGAACTCGTGATCTTAAGGGGTAATCCCTCGCATATGGCATAGCTCGCCGCGTCCTCGGCGTGGTCTCTTAGATCGTCCTTGATTCTCCGGCCGCGCTCGTTTCGACGTGCTCTCTCGAGAGCGTCGAGAATCCCGTGTTTCACTCCGGTCATGGTCCCTCGAGAAAATAGAACCCGGCGGTTTCCTAATGCGTCCTTAAGAGCCGCTCGAGTCGTTCGGATTCGTTCCTCGACGTGATAGGTCGGCTCGTCGCGTTCGCGCTGGATAATCTTGCACCCTGGAAAGTGAGCCTTGATCGCGTTTCTCTCATCGCGGCGAGTCGTCGGATCGACGCATATTCGAGTGATCCCCGGAACGATTTTCCAGGGTTTCGAGGTTTTTATTTCGTAGCACACCTCGTCAACCGAGCGAGCTTTCGTGACCATCTGATCCACGAAGAGAAGACCCTCGACATTTTGTTTTTGACCGATCACGTTTTTAGCCTCGAGCGTTATTTTTTGAACAAAACAGACCGCCCCTGATTCTCCGATGTCGAGACCGAGAAGATCGATCGGCCGGTCCAGGTAGCCCGCGTTTTCGGTGAGATTTCCGAGCGGATGTTCTCGCGCTTCGAATTCTTGATAAATAGCCCCGATCGGGCTCGCCCATTCTCCGCCCATCAAGGTCTTTATATCGGCCGCCGGAACCGCTTCCGCGATCGCCGCCTTCGATTCTTCGGCGAGTTCCGTATTATCCGAAGTTTTGCACATTATCGTCCACCGGCCGCCATAGTTCGCGGTTCTCGGCTCCGGAGGATGATCGAGAAAATCCCGGACCCAGCCGGACACCGGGAGACCGGTGAAGACCTCACCGAGAAACCTCGCTCGAGGGTCTCGAACTCGAGCGACTAAAGTTCCGAGGATTCGTTCGTTAAAATTGGGGTGGGATATTTCATCACACCATAAAAACGAGTAATTCTGCCCCTCTATGTCAGAAAGCGCCGAATGTGCCTCTAGTACCACTCCGTTAGCTAGCCAGATGTCATTATGTGGAGGTCCGCGACGTTTGCGAACCCAGTTTCGAGGCATCGCCGCATCGAGCGCGGTCAATGTCGCTTGTTTTAGGATTCGCCAAGTAGGACCAACGATCGCCCCCTTTGGACGCGTTGCACCATAGGCCGGAGTCCACGGATTAAGGCTCGCGAGTCTCAGAAGTCGCCAAGCTCCCCCGCTGGATTTTCCGCTTCCATATCCACCGATCAAAGCGACTCGACGGACTGGAGCCATGATCGCTTGTAGCTGGTGCGGGAACGGTTGGAAGTCGACCACGTGTTCGTGTTGCCTCTCTAGGCTGAGCCCTCCGACTTCGTGTTCGGTGTCTTGAGTTCGTTCGGTATTAGTTGATCCGGGTTCCAATCTTCGCCCCCCTCGATTCTAAAAATCATGTTCAGATCTGAGACGACCGGTCCGGTGTCCCCTTGTAGCATCTCTAGAGCTTGAACGGCCTGTCGTATGGCTCCCGGAAGCTGTGACGGAGCGATCGTCGATGCAGTCTCAAAGAGCCGGATCGCGCATTGTCCGACGGCCGCGAGAAGCATTCGACCGATCGACGCCGTGTCGAGTTTCATCAAGTCGCCGTGGTTCGTTTTCGCGGACTCGGTGAGCTTCTCGAGTTCCTCGGAGTCGACCTCGAGTCCTACGCTTGCTGCGGCCGTTATCGGGTCAACGTCGAGAGCAAGTCCGATCGCGAGCATCCGAGCGCGACCAGCTTTCGCGGCGAGTTCCGCTCGACGAGCCCCCTCGCGTTTCGAGGCATCTTTCGCGCTTCTTCGTTCCTTGTCGAATTCGGTCGCATATTGGCCGGACTCGTTCGGCTCGAGATCTCGGTTTCGAGAGGCTCGAGCCTCGAGAGTTTTGAGGTCGCGCTTTCTTTGCGGTCGATGCTCGAGACAATATTTTGGAGGGCGGCCGACTCCCGACCATTTGATCGGGATCCCGCACTTCTCACAAGTGCGTTTCGTCATGTCGTTTACTATGTCAGATCAGGGGTCCCCCCGACAATGTTTATCCCCTTAAGAACTGCCCACTGG
>NHEF01000006.1 GCA_002171615.1 Gammaproteobacteria bacterium TMED78 | reverse complement strand
GCTAGGCATGGCAGTCGTACTACCTGAAAATGATGTTCCTGTCTTAGGAAAAAGGTTTAGGCCTGCATATGATGTTCCACTTGTACCACCGCCACCACCACATCCATATAAAAAAAATATCAAATGCGTGATCAAAAAAAATCTTAACGGCCAAAGTAAAAACATATAGTACACTTTACACTAAAAAACCTAAGTCCTTAACTGAAAAATTATTAATACTCGGCGCTATCTTAATTAAATCATTATCTGATACTCCAAGCCACCTTGCCAGTGTAGCTGCATATTGATCGGATGAGGTTGTAGGGATCATTCTGCCACCATCTGATGCATCATCGGGTCCACGAATCTCTAAAGTTGGGTATGTACCAAATATTTTACGCCCATCAATAGCACCTCCAGATATAATCTGAACACTGCCCCATGCATGATCAGTGCCATTACCATTTGAGCTTAAAGTCCTACCAAAATCAGACTGAGTAAATGAAGTAACACTATTAGAAACGCCTAATTCAACAGTAGCATCATAAAAACTGCTCATGCAATCACTAACATTTGATAATAATGCAGGCTGAGAGGTTTGTTGATTACTATGAGAATCAAAACCTCCTGTAGCAACAAAAAATATCTGTCTTGACATGCCTAAGTCATTTCTAGAACCAATTAACTTAGCTACTGTTTTTAATTGTTTTCCTAATGAAGAGTTAGGAAAGCTTGCAGATAAAGTTGGTGCATTATCTAAAGCTGTACTAATAGCATCTATATTTAATACTGTGCTCTTTTGGACATCAATAAAAGCTTTCTCATATAAATTAGATTTTGCTATATCTAATATTTCTTCAAATGCTAACTTTTGGCTATCACTCTCTTTAAATATATTTAAGGGGCCGTTGTTACCCATTACATAAGGGACCGTAGTATTACCAACTTGTAGTATAGGTTTTGATCGTAGAGAAAGATTAATGCTCATAGCTTGGTTAGTAATGTTATCCTTTAGAAGATCAGCTGCCCTTCCAGCCCAGCCTGTTGACAACATATCTCTTCCCCTTAATGTCTGCCACTGATTTTGCTGATCATTATGAGAAAATAATTGAGGGGGTAATTTAGTTGAACTATTCTTGTATTGGTTTTTTGTTGTAGGCTCAATCAAGGGACCAACGTTAGCAACAAAAGAAGCTGCACCAGATTCAAAAAGAGATTGAAGGTTACTCATTGATGGATGCAATCCATATTGTGAGCCATCAGGGCTTAAAGGATTAATTGATAATAAATCAGGCTTATCTATAGCCATATTCTGTCTAGAGCTTTTATATATATTATATTCAGCAGTACTTCTAGGAATGAGCATATTAAATGAGTCATTTCCGCCAAATAAAAAAATACAAACAAGTGCTTTAAAATCTGAGAAGCTACCAGACATTGGCAGCATATTAGCAATAGCTAATTCGGAATTACTTACTAACATAGAGCCTATACCAAGGCCTTTTATAAAATCTCTGCGATTAAATTTATCCATTTATCATCCTTGCACAGTAAACTCAGGTGAGGTAACGATTAAATATATAGCTATTGATGCTTGATTAGCTGGTTCATCAGTATATATCGATTGATCAATAACATTTTTTATAGAGTTTCTTAGATCATCTGAAATATTTCCGCCTAATAGCTTTGCAGCGACCCTATTAATCAATGATGTTGTATCACTCGCAAGAGCTACCTCTTCATCTATGTTAATAGCAAAATCTGCTAAGCTTGAAATAATCTTATCTCCACCATAATTTACCTCTATATCGCTAATAGTCTTTTGATTATTGTAATCAAAAGTCTGCTTCCAGAAGAAATTTAATATATTGGTATTCTGATACTCAGTAGCTATTTCTAATTCAGGAGCAACCAGAGAGTTATTTGAAATTTCCCCTGGTGGCGAATAAAATGGAGAAAAGAAATTAAAAACTGAAGGGGACTGAAGAGGGCCCTGACCAAATACGTCTAGGATATCTCTATTACCGTAAAAACCTCTGAAAATATAGCCGCCTTTACCAGTATTATCAAATTCATGGTTTTTTAATCCATAAGCCCGCCATAATTGAGTAGCACGCAAAATTGGCTCTTTAAGTTTTCCTGCAGTTAGATCAGATCCAATAATTGTTCTAGCTTCTTGATCAAGTAATATTGCCTTAATCACTGCTTTAAGGTCACCCTTGATGCCACTTCCGTTATCATTAAATATATTTGCAACTCTACCCACATATTCTTTACTTGGATTACTTTTGACCAACCGCTGAATAAGCCTATAAGACACAAATGGGGCAAGATTAGGATGTGCATAAATATTATCTAAAGCGCTCTTAAGATCACCAGAAGCGCTATTACCAGCCGATAATACAGTGCCATTTAATAATTTTTTTTCGCCCTTATCATGGTAATTATTATAGGACTTCATAGGCTTAATATCCCTAAAAGAATTTTTTTTAGCGCCATCATTAAGTAGATTATTGGCTCCATTCCAGCTTGATTGATCAAAATGCCAACCTGTGAAAACATGGGCAAACCCTTCAATTATGGACTGATCTATACTTTGCAGTGGAACCCCTTCAAAATCACGCTGAACAGTACCATCAATATTTAAATCAACCAGCCCAATTGTAAAAAGCTGTAATAATTCTCTAGCATAATTTTCATCTGGGCGAATATTCTTTGAAACATTAGGCTTTTCATTACTTAAATGATCAAGATATAAGCCCATAGCAGGATGGAGTGTAACCGCCTCCATTAAATCTCGATAATTACCGAACGCAGAACTAACCAACACATCATAGTAATCAGAGATTAAATGTGCCCTCAAATTTAAATCTGGATCAAGCATAGAAATTACAAAGATTTCTGATAGAGCAAAAGCGACTCTTTGTCTTAGCTGATCTTCTGCTAATACAGCATTTTTTATCCATAAACCTTTAAATAATTCTAGCAATCTACGTTGATGCTGGAAATTTGATAAAGATGAATCAATAGCACTTTCCCTATCTAGCAGAACTGGATCATAGAGGGATGGGGTTATCAAAAATTGTCCCTCTATCCAAGAATCGAGATCGATTGATGATAAAGAATTAGCTTCAGACTCTGTTGCTCCAAAAGTTGCTTGGTTTAAGAAATGGAAAGCCTCAGACTGATTTAGGTTCCTAGAGTTAATAGTTGAAGTTGATATTCGCGAATTAGTACCATTAAAGCAGGTTAGTGAGTAAGTGTTTGCTCCTAATTTACTACTAACTTGGATAACTTCAGATCCAGACATTGATTTCAGGCCTGACCATCCATTAGAAGCTTCACACCTAGTTGTGTTTTCTGAAGACCAGGTTAAAGTAACCTCTGAACTAAAGGGAGCTTCAGACAAAGAAGACTGTAAGCTTATAACTATATTATTAGTAGAGCTATCATCAGTACTTGTATTATTATTGAGAGAAAAACTACTACTTCCACCACCGCCACAAGAAGATATAAAAATGGCTAAAATGAATATATTAAAACTTCTAAACATCTTTATGAATAGGCTATTTAAAATTATATTCATTGAGAAAGATTATTTGCTTCAATTAAATCATAGGTAATATAAAATTCTGTTTGATAAGCACCCCAGGCCCCGCGTTCTATTGCCACATTAGTTCTCCTTAATAGATCTGGCGGCATTCGTAAAACTATAACCTGGCCTATTCCCATCATTACATAATGATTAACAACCTCAACACCATCAGGTGGAAAAATATCTCTCCAGCCTGACTCTTCTAATAATTCACGGCGTTGAATATTATTCATATCTTGATCATGTTTTAAAAAAACTGTTAATAAAATATTCTCATTATCAGGTAAAAGTGGAATGAGCTGCTGTGAATGGACAGAAGCATTTAAAAAAATAAAAAAAATAGCAGGGAAAAGATATTTATACATGATCAAATAGCTCCTTTAAGATAAATTGATTAATACTATAAGCCCAATTGCCAAGTAGACAGAGATGGGTCTGCAATATCACAGTCAACAAATGTTAAAGTTCTCCAAACATGGCTAGGCCCATTAGCCGCTGCAGAAACTGTTCCAGCGCTTATGCAAAGTTTTGTATCTTTTAATTTTATTTGCCCAGAATTATTAAGCTCAATATTTTGTAAAACATTACTATCTGAGCAAGGACGGGCAATTAAAGATGACCCAGGCAAAGTAATATTACCGGAACCAACTGCCTGAAGGCAAACCTCATATTGCGAAGCTTTTATTCGACTTTCATCTAAATAAAACTCTTGATCATCAGCATTTCTATTTTTACAAGTATGAGTCTGTAATGGATCATTCAATTGTATTCTCTCCCCCCAACCAGCAAGATCAATACAATAAAATTCAGGCTCATCTAATGGATCAACTAATCTTATAAAGTTTTCTCCTATTGTAGATTCTTGGGCTAGAATTGTTGTAGAAATTACCAAACTTATAAATATTAAGACTAGCTTCATGAGTCTCTCCTTTTCATTAATTAAAAAACTATAAATAAAAATTTTATCAAAATAGATATTCAAATATCAATATACTTAATTATAATAAAGTTTACAAAAAACAATGGTTTTATTTACAATTAATTGCTGTGAATGTTAGATTATAAAGATGGCATGCCTAGATTCTTTTGAGAGTGATTTAGAAGTTTGTATTATAGGTGCTTCTGGTGGAATTGGAGGCGCCTTCTTAAAGGCTTTTAACGATGAGTCTAAAGTAAAAAAAATTTATGCTTTTTCAAGAAATAATATAGATATTACATCTAATAAAATCCTTACTTATAGAATTGATATAGAAGATGAAGATTCAGTTATTAAAGCTTCAGAGTTAATTTCTACAAAAAAATCAATTGATATAATCATTGTCGCTACTGGCATTCTTCACAATCTAAATATTTCTCCTGAAAAAAATATATCACAAACAAAGTCAGATTCAATAAAGAAAGTCTTTTCTATTAATGCAGTTGGTCCACTATTAATTGCAAAATATTTTATTCCATTACTAAATCCTAAAAGAAAATCTATTTTTGCAGTTCTATCAGCAAGAGTTGGCTCTATTAAAGATAATCGGCTTGGTGGATGGACATCATACCGTACATCAAAAGCTGCCCTAAACATGCTTCTAAAAAATATTTCTATTGAGGTAAAAAGAAAAATACCTAAATGTATAATTTCAATCTTACATCCAGGAACAGTTAATTCAGAATTATCTAAGCCCTATCAAAAGAATGTTCCTGAAGGCTCTCTATTTGAAGCTGACTATGCTGCTAGAAAGCTTATTAAAGTTATCGACAACTTGAATGAGGATGATTCTGGGCTTTTCTATGCTTGGGATGGAAAATTAATAGATTATTAATTATCTTAAGAAATCAATATAATAATCATTCAACTCTTTAATCAATCTATATAATCTTGGATTTCCATCTTGCATGATCTCCAGAGAATCATTAACTATTTCATCTGCTGTAGAAGGTTCTATAATATATTCAGTCTCTAGTGCCCTAGCTGCAATCATCATAGAAACCTCGGTATAGGTATCGAAAACATTAGTTGTATCATCTATGATTTGTCTTTGTAAATTTGACTGATCTGCTAAATAAGTTCTAACTGAAGAGCTTAAATCATTTGATGTGCCAATAAGACTATAAATAAAAATAGATGAAATAATAAAAAAAATAGTAATACTAAAATTTTTAATTAATAAAGAGATATCTGAAACTTTATACATACTAATGCTCCTTTAGCGTTGATTGAATTTAAATATTTTTCTTACTAGTCTTTTAATTATATTTCTTAGTGATTTAAAACCCAAAATTAGTCCAGTAAAGGCAAATAATAACAAACTCAGCTGTATTGAAAGCATAATAATATCCCAAAAAGGTCTTTTTCTAACCTCTTTAAAAAAATCAAATCTATGTACACCTGCAAATAGCCATCTATATAACTTACGATTACTATCAATAATTAGATTAATTTTAGCTGTTAGATTATTTAGATAAATAATCTCACCATCTGAATATTCAATTTTATAAGTAGGAAAGGGTCTATCATTATGATGGCTATAGTAATAGGAATCTCCCTCTGATAGCCACCCTTGTTCTATAATACCAGCATCATCTCTTAAATTAGCACCAACTATCTTAAGATCCTCAATTGCTAAATCAGATTTTTCTAATGACACTATATCTAATCTATCTTTCTCTAAATTACCCGATATAGATATAGCATAGGGAGTGTTATTTACTTTTGATGCATAAATCTTAACAGCTTTCTCTGGTATGCCTTTATCATTTAGTGATTCAATAAGCATACTAATATTTCCCATACTTAGACCGCTTTCTGAGTTTAAATAATATTCCTGATGAAAGCTTCTGCCCTCAAGAACACCAAAAGGATTGATCGATAAAAGGCCACTTATAATCCAGCATAGCAACAATACCCCTAAAAACAATCCGCTTATGTGATGGATATAATTGATATTCTTACATCTATTTATATTTACACCTGATATTAGTTTAATTTTCTTAATACCAATATAAATTCCAAAAAAACATAAAAAAGAACTTAAAATTGTTAATGAAATAATTATCTTTGACCATAATGAAGGATTATCCCTAATAGCTTTTGGATAAATCCAGTGTATTACTGGACCTAAAGTTGCGAAGATACGTTCTCTTCTATCAGTAACCTGTGCTAGCTCACCAGTTATTAGGGATACATATAGATGAGTTTTCTCTTTATTGTTAATCTCATACCGAGCGTATGGAGGCTTTCTTACTGATGTACCATAAATTGTCCATTGATCGCTATTTATGAGCTCTGAAGTAATATTAGATATATTAAAATTTATATTATTATTATATAAATAATTTGTTACAACACTCAAAGCCTGTTCATTATTAATTTCATTAATAAAAGTACCATCTACAAGACTAACTGTAAATTCATCGTAAAAACTACTGAATCTCATAATGGGATTACCAGAAAGCATTTCAATCTCTATATAGTCTCCATCATAATCAAGATTTAATGTCTCAAGATCTACGCAACAGTTAGTAAAGTCTAATGTTGTTAAACTACTCACCTTCTCATTATCAGTTAGCGTTGGATATTGTTGATACATCATCACAATCCCTGACGCACACCAAAGAGCTATTACTGAGCTTAATAAAATACCTAAATATCTGTGTAACTTTAAAAGTATAGTAAACATAATATTACATTGTATGCCTAATATTAAAATTTTTGGAATATTTATAATATCTATGAATTAAAAAAAATGTCTATTCGAAAACCATAAACATCGATATAATATTTTATTATTTTTTATATGGAATATGAAATTAGGTATTAAGCTTAATTACTTAAATATATATAACAGTTTATAGTAATCACATTAAATGGAGAAAAAATGAAAACAGCTAAAGATTATCTTGATGAAGCAAATGCAGTAGTTAAAAAAATTGATATAAATGAGGCTATTGAAAAACATAAAGTAAAATCTGCTATTTTTATTGATGTAAGGGATAGTGCAGATATTGCAAAAACTGGCAGCATCACTGATTCGCTCAAAATCCAAAGAGGCTTAATTGAGTTTGTAGCAGATGAGGCGACAGGTCTTTATAATGAAGCTCTTAAAAAAGACTCTGAAATAATTCTGGTTTGTGGTGCTGGGGGACAGGCAGCATTAACAGGAAAAACTCTTGTAGACATGGGTTATACAAATGTTTCAAACGTAGGGGCTATAGGCAATTGGGAAGAAAATGGCGGTCCAATGAGTAAATAATTTTATAAAGATCCTAATATATATATATATCAGTATTTTATAGAATATTATTAATTGTTTAATTTATATATTTTTATAAAGAAATATCGATTATCGTATACCAAAGAAATTGAACAAGCCCAAGTATCGAATCTTTCAATATTCTTTCATTGTCACCATGGGCTCCACCTGGACCATTTATATCACTCTGTGTCCTTAGAGGACCGAAACCATAACAATCAACTCCCATATTCCTTATTTGAGCCATATCTGTAGCTCCAGTCATCATAGTAGGAAGAGTTACAGCGCTAGGGTACATCTTTTCAACAGTTCGCTCTAGCGACTGAAACATCTCATTTTCTATGCTAGAGGGAGGACTTGCAGGCCTATAGACTCCTTCAGGGATTAACTCGACCCTGTCATCATCTATCAAGCTTTCTATGATCTTATAAAAATCTTCTGGTGATTCATCTGGCAACCCCCTTATATCAATAGTTGCTTCTGCTGTTGATGGCACAACATTTCTCCTGAATCCACCACTAACAATGGTAGGAGCTATTGAGGTCCTTAAAATAGAAAAGTGAATTGGCTCATTCATTTCGAAATAATTTTGAGCCTCATTTTCGGTATCTACATCTAATATCTTTCTATACCATTCAGCTTGATCAGGAGGTGCTATAGTAGCTAAACGCTCAAAATAAGCTCTTGTAGTATCATTCAGTCGCATAGGCGATCGCCATGCACCTATTTTTGCTAATGCTTGTGACAAAATTAGAATAGCATTATCTTTCGATGGTCTAGAACCGTGAGATGCTTCGCCGTTAGAAACAAGCTTAATTCTCATGGGAAATTTTTCAGTGGTAGTTATAGAAACATATTTCACTTCTCCATCAATAGAAACAGCTCCTCCTCCTTCTGCTAAACAAAACTCAGATTCAATCTTGTCCCAGTGATTCTCAACCATATAATCAACGCCAAATTTAGTTGTGCCCTCTTCACCAGATTCAGCCAAAAAAATAATATCTCTATCAAGTTCTATATTGTTTCTCTTTAATAAAAGCATAACCATCAAAGCAGCAGTAATACTATCTTTATCATCTAAAGTTCCCCTTCCATATATATAGCCATCTCTCTCAGTAGCCACAAATGGATCGGTATCCCAATTTTCAGCCTGGACTCCAACTACGTCTGAATGCTCCATTATTAATATAGGTTTTTTTGAGCCATTACCATTAATCCTTGCTACAAGATTAGCTCTTTCAGGGTCTAAAAAATAAAGTGACGACTCAACATCCTCTCTATCAAAGATATTTTTTAAATAATTAGCTAATTCTGTCTCATTACCAGGTGGATTTGTAGTATTGATAGCTATAAGATCTCTAAAATATCCCAAAGCCTCCTCATTTATTTCATTCCAATTAAAATCTAACGAGGCTTGAGCAGTCACAGCTCCTGGACTCAGTAGAGCTGTCATGAATAAGATAAGAAACAATGAAGTGGACCGATAATTCGTCAAAATAACTCTCCCTATAATCATAGCTTTTTTTAATTTATTATTTTTTTATGATAAATACGAAAACTAACCTTTTTTTCATCAAAAAACAATATAACTTTTCTATTAAAAAAATATCTCCATGGAATAATATTTCACTTAAATTAAGAATAAGAATACAAAAAAAATACTTCTACTTAGTAGACTAAAAACTACTTTATATCATTAAATTATGCTATCTTAAAAAAAATGAAAAATATAAACATTCTTTTACTTTTTCTTCTTATAGCCTCATGTAGTGACAATGATATTGATATAGTCACCCAACAAAAAATAAATAAAAATCAAAACAATAGCCAGGCCTCTAAGTTTGGAGAAGCTGTTTATGGTGAGAGTAATTATGAATAATCCTTTAGCGATATTCTCCGCTATGATATTTTCATTAATGATAAATATTGATGCTATTGCACAAGATAGTGATGTTGTCTGTCTCCCAGAAGCAATAAATATTCAAGAAGGGGATGTAGTTTCTGCAGATGTTTTAAATGAGATCTTTAATCGCATTAATAGACTTCAAACTGGTGGAATTATAACCTCGGATTTAACTGGAAAATGGCAATGCACTTCTACATTAAGACCAGGTGGTGCTAGCGGAACTGCTAATGGTTACACACAAAATACACTTGGCTTATTTACAATGACTCAAGAGGTAGAAATAACAGAACATAGTGATTTTAAAGTTAGACTTAAGTACCCTCATAATTTTGGTCAAGGGTTTCAAGAGACAAATGCTCAAGATTGCTTAGCTCACATAGTAAACGGAAAAATTGTTGTCACTAACGCACTCACAGATACAGGAGATTATGAAGGTACATGCTATAACACTGGATTTTATGATATTCAAATGTTGGGTAATCAATGCTTTAGGATGGAAAATATTAATGAATCAATTTCAAATTGTAAAAAAATAAATCTACCGCCTGCTTCTCCAACTGAATTGTCAGGAGAAATTACCTCTAATTCTAACAATACATCTATATCGTTAGTATGGAAAGCTGGAGATGCTTTTCATGAAAGCTATGAGGTTTATCGTAAAATTACCGTTGAAGGTGAATATTTAAGCATAGGTATACCAAGTACAGAGTACCTACTAGATAATAATATAGCTACTGGAAATACTTACTGGTACAGAGTCTTTGCTAAAAATACATATGGAGTAAGTATTGGCTCAAATGTTATAAGCGTAACAATTCAGTAATTATTAGCCATTAACCTCGCAGTCGTAAATTGATATTCTTTCATTAAGATCTATCCAGAATCCATTAAATACCCATGGTCTCTTTAGCATCAATGGATCATCAACAATAACACTATAATCTACTCTTGATCCTTCCATATTAACTACATAAACTTCTTCAATAGTAACCAGATTGCTTTGACCTGCTCCAGACAAATTTAGGTATGGAAAATTAATCCTAGATGTATTTACTACTAATGTATTTTCATTTTTCCAATAACCCTTAGAAAAGCCCATTGGAGAAAACGCTTGTAAATCTGTTGATAGATCAGAGTTTAAATATACAGTTCTAGGAGTATTGAATTCGCCTGAAATAATAATAATTTGATCTCCTTGATCAATGAATTGATGAGGATGAGGTCCAAAATTATTTCTTGGCATGCCTGGAATGCTACAATTTTTATCAAAATCATATGCATCCCAGGCGTCCCTAGACTTAATTGATCTTTCGGTTAATAAAGACTCCAAAGGCTCAGGTAGCGTAGGAGCAAATTCACTAGAATCATTTACACTATCAGATAAAGAATTTTCACTATCAAATAATGTACCCCCTGTTATAACTGCTGGTGGGCTCCATACTTTAAAAATTCCTTCTCCCTTAGAGGTATCATCATTATCATAAAGAGGTTCGTCGCTCCATTGTTGTCGACCTCCAATAGCATTATCCGTCCAAATTGCAGGACTATTAGCTACTGTAATAATTTCATCGCCATTAGGAGTTAAGACATTCTTTAAATGAAATTTATTTGGATAAATACTTGAAGTATGGCCAGCTACTCTAATTCTATCACCCTCAGTAAATAAATCTCTAGTTACTCCTGCTCGTCCAATCATATAGATTGTACCAGTCTCCATTTCCCATAATTTAGCCTCTCCATTAACATCAACTGTCTCTACCATAAAAGAAACATGTGGATTTTTCCATTTCACTTCGATTAGAGTTCCTTCCATTTGAGTAAATACATCATAAAAATGAGAAAATGAATGATGTGATAATAACGTAGGGCTTACTGAGGTTAAGAATAAGAAAAAGAAAGTAAACGATATAATTTTATTAAAATTCATATATTAATCCCTTGAGGGTATTAATTTAGTATAGCGCTAGTAAACCATAATACTCAAGATTCTTAAATTATGATATTGTATATGTATGAAAGCTTTAAGCATTTTTACTTTTTTTATTATTTTTTCAGCCTTGATACAAACTAGCTATAGTCATCATTCTCATGCTAATTATGACTTAACTTATTATCATCAATTATCAGGTACTGTGAAAGACATATTATGGATTAACCCACATATTTGGATATTTATTGAAGTGACTGATGAAAATGGTCAATTAATTCAGTGGGCATTAGAGGCTGCAACGCCTGTAGCTTTAGCAAGAAATAATGTAACTCGTGATACAGTTAAATTAGGTGACATGATCTCAGCCCGATGTCATAGAATGCATGATAATTCAAATGCATGTCTTCTTGGTTATATAACGGGGAGAGATGGTGTTGAAAGACTTTGGGACTAACTTTCCTAAAAAAATAAATTGAATAAGTATGATATATAAAAATAGATTTATTTCGGGAATCTTACTAATGACTTTTTCTATTCCTTGTCTAGCTCAAGATTGGGTTGAATATGTTCATAGAAAAGATCTTTTTGCTATAACATTTCCCTCAGTGCCTCAGATTGATGAAGAAATAAGGATATCTGCACATGGGGTTTCTGTCCCAGCTAGGATTTATTCAACTCAGAAAAATTCTAATAGCTATTCTTTAACAGTGATTGACTATACAGATGCACAAAAAAGACATCAAGAAAGAGATGACCAGACTGATGCAAGTTCAGGCCCTCGAGTTTGGATTATGGATGTAAGAGCATCAGTAATGCATGCTGCTCAAAATATACGTAAAAGAACTAATCAAGAAGGTGGGGTAATTTTATATGAGGGCTGGGCAGATATGGATAAGATAGAGGGTCATCAACTACAAATTATCAATTCTGATCAGTCTCGAACCTATATTGGAATACATCTAAATAATAGTAGACTTTATATTCTTGAGGCAACAGCTCCTCAAAACTACCCGCCTGTCTCATGGTTTCAACAATCTATTCAATTCCTAAACGATGAAGGAATGCGAATTCGTTATACAATAGATCCTGATGGACAAAGAACGGACATAAGAATTGTTCCACTTGCAGATGTTCATGAGGGTACAGTACGTGTAGTTGTAGAGTAGAAATATAAAATAAACTACCCCCCCAACTTAGATAAGTATTAAATAAAAAAATCTACTATGGTTTCTCTATCGAAGTAGTTGGTGGAATTATTGAAGCTAAGTAGGCGACAATATTGGTCATATCTTCAATGCTTAAGTTCACGATAGTTGGCTGCATTAATGATGCATAGAGGCCATTCCTAGTCCCCTGCTTAAAATCATATAACTGACGCATCATATAGCTCGGCTGACGACCAGCAATGCCAGGTACAATCCCTAAACCCATAAGATCTGGTCCATGACAAATGCTACACTGGACTGTTTTGCCGTTACCACCATTAACAACTAGCTCTTCTCCTTTAGCAATACTCCCCAAAGGCACATAAACATTTAAACCAGTCCGTGGATTACGAAGATAGTTTGCCTGATAAATATCTATTGGAGTTTCAACTATACGTCCAGAAAGAGGCTCTGTCGGTTCAGATCCTACCGTAAAAAACATATTATTATCTGGATTTAAATACATCTCTGGAATCATATCTGCTTCCATTACATACATCCGGCGAGTCCAAGGAACTGCGGCCCAAAATTCTGCAGATTCATGAATCTCTTCATCAGTCATGGCTAGGGCCATCCTAATCATATTTGGTGTATTTGGTTTTCTTGGGTCTGCACTATAACGTAAACCATTTTGCATATCATATAACTGCTGAACCTGATATGCAGCCGGTAATCCAGCAGTTGCGGCATTTGAGGGTCGTGCTTTGCCATTAGGTAAATGACAAGAGCCGCAACCCCAATCAGGACCTTCGCCTATTAGTGCTTTAGGACCGTACTTAATAATATCAGGCATTGGCGGATAATCCTCAGGAAACCAATCAATAACATCTTGAGCATGACGGATATCTAAACGAGAAAAAGTGGCATTACTACCCTCTATTGTAAGAAGTCTATTTAGCTCCTCTTGGTCCTCTCCAATTTGTAGTACTCTATTACCTGGTGAAGGAGCTTTTACCTGATGATCTGGCTGAGGCTGTGAATCATAGCCATATGCCCATCCAGGAATAGGAGCCCACAACGGTTGAGACTGCTCTTTATGAGTCTGAACTATTTTTTCAAACTCTTCTATTTGAGATTGAGCCATTGAAGGACGCGTCGAATAAAGCTCTCCTAGATCAGGGTCTCTTGTTTCATTAGGTTGGGACAATGCTATTGGAATGCCAACAAGCCCTAGGTAAATCTTAATAAGAAACAATATAATTTTATTATTCAATTTCCTACTAACCCTAATAAGATTAATAAATTAACAATGGTGCCCGGGGCCGGACTTGAACCGGCACGAAGTTTCCTTCGAGGGATTTTAAG
>NHEF01000005.1 GCA_002171615.1 Gammaproteobacteria bacterium TMED78 | reverse complement strand
TTCCTACTAACCCTAATAAGATTAATAAATTAACAATGGTGCCCGGGGCCGGACTTGAACCGGCACGAAGTTTCCTTCGAGGGATTTTAAGTCCCTTGCGTCTACCAATTCCGCCACCCGGGCAATGTACTGGCTTTGATGAGCTATTATAATAATTTTTAGAATTAAATATTTAGTTTTTTTTAATTTACTGGATTTACAATCCTCCAATCTCTAGAGAGGGCAGGATCACAATCATAATCAGAAATGTGTAAATTTGGGGCCCAGGTATATGATATAGATCTATTTATCGGTTCTTCCCAATACTCTGAATCAGATAATATTATTGATAGGTTAAGATCTCCTGATGCAACCTCATAAACTTCTGTCACCTCGGCTGAACTAGACATAGGATGCCCATCCCATGTTAATAATGAGGGTAGTAGTAAATTAGTCTTTACTTCTAGCTTACCATCCACCCACTTACCTAATGAATACCCCATTCTTGAGGGAATTATCTGATTATCAATAAAATTATTATCTTCCATATGAATTCGCCTTACAGCATGAAACGTCTCATATAAAAAAATAATTTGCTCATCTTTCTCTATAATCTGCATGCCCAATGGTTGATCTACAATTCTAGGAAAACCAGGTGTTCTACACCTCTTAACAGGATCATCCCTTCTATCAAAATTAGCCAATAACTGCTGAGTTACCCCTAAAGGCTTAAGATTCTGCCAATCAGGGCCATCCCCCTCTACCCAGGTACCAAATATTGCTGAAGAATTAACTGGCTTATTTTCTGAGCCTATGATCACAAGATCTTCCGGAGTATTGCCACCATCTGATACACCACGTCTAAATATTGTTTGGCTATTGTTTGCTAAGATTACACTTTCAAGCTTTATTCTTTCTTTGTCTGTACGATGAAAATAACCATTAATAGTTATAATAGAATTAACTTTAAAGAAATCATCTAATATATTCATTCTTCGTAATATATTAGGGCTCTCTGTTTCTATTATCCAAGTTTTGAGATTAACATCTTGAACAACAAGTTCAGCATGAGGGTTTCGGTAGCGCCAAGAGAGAACCTTGAGATTATCTAGGGAAATAGTGTCCTGGGAATCAAAAAGACCAGGTCCATGGTGTGCAGATAAATTAGTAAAAAATAAGATTATAGGAATAGCATAATAAAGATACTTAGGCATTAAAAAACTCCTAGTAACAATGGAGGCGCGGCCCGGAATCGAACCGAGGTCCGCGGCTTTGCAGGCCGCTGCATAACCACTCTGCCACCGCGCCATTAAAATACATCAACTATTATAAATAAAATACCATTGTAGTATCAATTAAGAGACTAAATATCCTGTAATTTGATAACCCATTAAGATAAATCCAGCTAATATAATAAGAGCATTACACATAAACGCTTGGCGATGAAAGTATCCAGTAGCCCTCCATAATTGAAAAGCTAATAGCATAAAGGTAAGAGCTAGTATCTGTCCTAACTCAACACCTATATTGAATGAAATCATATTCCCTATTAAGCCTTCTTTAGAAATAGCAAGATCCTGTAGCTTAGTAGCTAAGCCAAAGCCATGAAATAATCCGAAAATAAAAACTGCTATTTTAATATCTGGTTTATATTTATAACCATCAAATCCGCCCATATTTTCATATGCCTTATAAACCACAGAAAAGCCAATAATTGCATCAATAATATATGGGTTAATGTGAAAACCACCTAAAACTCCAATTAAAAGAGTTGCGCTATGGCCTATAGCAAATAATGTTACATAAATTGCTATATCCTTGAGTTTATAAAGAAAAAATATTACTCCTGCTAAAAAAAGTAAGTGGTCATAGCCTGTCACCATATGCTTAGCACCTAAATAAATATACGGAATCATATTAAAACCAGCATTAGTCATTAAAAATTGCTGATCAGACCCAACAATTCCATGGGCGTGAACAAGAGTTGAAGAAAAAATATATAAAAATAAACAGGTAATATGTTTCATATATTTTATTGTAGCTTATATAATAAGTTTCTTATATAAGCCATTAAGTTAGAGAATAAAAAAATGACAAAAATACAATCTATATTCTTATACTTCTTCCTATTCTATGTTACTACCGTATCTGCTCATCATGCGCCGGGAGCTATTTTTTCTCGTGATACCATAACCATTGAAGGAACAGTAACTTCATTTAATCTAAGAAATCCTCATACAAATATTACTATTGATGTTACTGGTGATGATGGAGTTGTGACTAGTTGGATAGCCGAAGGACCTGCAACAACAAGAATGAGAAGCTTTGGTTGGGACTCAAGCACTATACAACCAGGGCAATACATTAGAATGGTTGGTGAAAAAGCCTTAAATGACCGTCCTATGATTGAATATAGAAACCATATCCATGCGATTGAAATCATTAATTTAGCTTCCAATGAAACTACTAATGCTACTGAAAATTCACTGATTAATATGGTCCCAGCTAAGAGAATTGATTCGTTATCATTAATGCTAGAAGAAAATGTTCCCAACTTATCTGGTATTTGGTCTCATATCTGGCGCGCATCAGGCCCAAGAGAGCGTTCTGGTTTACAAAATACCTCTGGAAGAGCTGCACCTTTTAGCGAGGGTCAGAGAGGTCCTTGGCCTTGGAATGAATTAGGTCAAGCTGTTGCAGATAACTGGCAGGCAACATCTGACTCAGCAATCAAATGCGAAGAACAAGGACTGGTTAGGCAAACTGCTTCAGCTTATCCTATGTTAATAACTCAAGAAGAAAATCGTGTCCTTATTAAAAATGAAGAATTTGGCTCCACTAGAGAAGTATTCCTTAGAGAAACATTTGAAGATAACGGATTATCAAACTTAGGTGACTCTAGGGCTTACTATCAAGATGATAAATTAATTATAGAGACCATCAACCTATTTGGTAACCCAACAATTGGAATGGGTAATACGCTTAGCGATCAGACAACTACAACTGAGATATATGAAAGGGTTGATGATGGAGATGGCCCGGCTATTAAAATGTCTATAATAATTAATGACCCAGGACACCTAACTGAAGAGCATATAATTAGCTGGACAAAACATCATGAAATAGAATATCCAGAGTTTGCCGTATTTGAATGTTTTGCAAAATAAGGAATCAACTTGAATAAAAAAAATCAAAAACTATCGAGAAGTATTTTTCTAGCCATTATTTTAGCAATAGTTGTACTTTTCATAGTTATACTTCCAACTGAATATGGAATAGACCCAACTGGCTTAGGAGAAAAAATTGGCTTAAATGATTTGAATAATATAGATACTGTATCAATTCAGATTCCAGATGTTATAGGGAGTAACCTAGACACAGATACAATAGAGATTCCTTCTCCAGGCGAACCAATACCGCTTCCTAACCCTAACGTATATCAAGAAGGATTAGCTATTCCAAAGTCAGAGATATATGAAATTAATATGGGCCCTTTTGAGGCTTCTGAATTTAAAGCTATTATGAGATCTGACCAAATGATTATTTTTAGTTGGCAAGCTAGTGATCAAGGCTTGGTCTATTCAGATTTTCATGGTCATGGCCCAGATTGGCCATCGTCAAGCTTTGTTCGTTACCAAGAGCATGGAACCATAGAAGGCATTAATAATACTCAAGGCTCTCTTGTAGCATCTTTTGATGGAGAGCATGGTTGGTTCTGGCTTAATTTAAATGACTATCCTATTACGATTACTCTTAAATTAGATGGTTACTATGATGATACTATTGATTATGGAATCTTGCCTGGCTACTAATTTAAATGATTGTAGAGCAAATATGGACTAATAATCCCTATAGAAATTTTAATTATCTTCTAGCATGTGATGAAACAGGTGAAGCTTTAGCAATAGATCCACTTGATCATAGTAAGTGCTTAAATATAGCTAAAGATAATGGATGGGATATTACAAAAATTATCAATACGCACCATCATCTTGATCACATTGGTGGTAACGATCAGCTAATCTCAAAAACAAATGCTAAATTGCTAGCACATGAAAATGCGAACCACCTCATAAATAACATTGATATAGGGCTCTCTGGTGGTGATGTTGTAAAGATAGGCAAAACTATTGAATTAGAAGTTCTTGATACCCCAGGACATACGATGAGTCATGTTTGTCTTTTATCACATTCAAATGTGCCATCACTTTTTTCTGGAGATACGCTTTTTAATGCTGGAGCTGGTAATTGCCATAATGGCGGTGATCCATATTATCTTTTCTCAACATTCAAAAATATTTTATCTAAATTGAAAGATGATACTCTTCTATATCCTGGTCACGAATATATAGAAAACAATATCCGCTTTACGCTCAATTTAGAGCCTGATAATTTATATGCGAAGGATATGTTAGACAGGGTCTCCAATCAGGATCCTAATTATCCATTTGTTACAAATATCGGCATTGAGAAGAAAATAAATACTTTTTTTAGACTAAATGAAAAATTAATTATTGAAAATATAGTTAAATTAGATCCTGAGATAAAAAATAAACTAAATAAAAAAAATATTTTTTTGGCGCTTAGAGAATTAAGAAATAATTGGTAATAGATCATTCATCATATTTTTTTCTAGTCTTCCATTGCTGCCTATAATATAAGTCTTGTCTACACTCCTCAACTGAAAGAGATCTAATTAAATGTCTAGCTGGGCTCATACCCATACCTCCAACGATACTTGGCCCAGGACCAGCAGTTATACAGTGGTTAGGCATTAATAACGGTATTATTGTTCCATCATTACCAAAATTAAAACTTTGTTCTGGAACTTCTTCACAATCTTCGAGCGCCAGATTAGTACCAACTACTTTATTCTCCAAACTCATACAGACTTCAAATCCTACTAGTTTAAAAATACCATAATCAAAAAGATTCTCATCAAAAGCCTGATCAATGGCTAATTGTCCTTGGTAGCTATAACATGTATGTGTTTGTAAGCCATCCTGTATATTAGCTCTATGCTGAAACCCTCTAGTGTCTAAACAAAACCCTCTAGGCTCATCTAATTTATCCTCAAGAGTAATCTCAACCAAGTTTTCTTGTGCTATCAAGCTACTCGTAACTAATACTACTAGTAATAGATAAAGATTTTTCATTGTAGCCTCCGCTAGTAACAAACAATATATGCGCAAAAAAAAAAATAAAATAACCATTTAGTTTATTAAAAAAATATATTTTCTAAAAAGCAATGATTATCATTTATTTACTAATAATTATATTTTTTAATAGAATAAAGAAGTCTATATATTAATGCAAATCACTACGATTAAGTAATAATTATCATTACTTAAAGATAATAATTCAATACTTGAGTAACTATAAAAATTACACAAAATAGAACCATCTTAAATTGGAGAATGTAATGAATAGTTTTTACAACGCTGCCTTAAGTCACTGGCGATCAAAAAAAGATGAGTCTATAGCTACTTTAGAATTATATTTTAGTAACAGTGTAGGGATTGGTGAGCATAGTGCTATTTTAGATGAGATCAATAAATGGACAAATGAGCTTTCACAAGCAGATGATAACATCAAAAACCTTGAGATTTACTTTAACTCTGAAGGTAAAGTTATTGATAAAAACAAAAAGGCGAAAGTAAGGCCTGTGAAAGATTGATCTCACCTTGGAATAGACTGTGAAAATACATTGATAACTATTACTCCAATAGTTATCAATGCTATTCCTATTATAGCCGCTAAATCTAAATACTCCTTATAAATGATAACACCCATTATTGAAATCAAAAATATACCACCTCCTGACCAAATAGCATAAGTTATACCTAGTGGTAACACCTTTATAACCAAGGCAAAAAAATAGAAGGATGTTACATATCCTAGTAAGACAACTAAACTAGGAATAGGTTTAGTAAACTCTGCTGTAAGTTTAATAGTTGACGTCGCTATTACTTCAAAAATTATAGCTAATGCTAAAAATAAGTAGGTCATAAGCAATCTACATTAGATCCATAGTCGTTAAATGGAGCGACTGAACGGGTTCGAACCGTCGACCTGTACCTTGGCAAGGTACCGCTCTACCAACTGAGCTACAGTCGCCTAAATTTAACAAAACATTATTTTATTTTATCATACTATTATTCATTTATTCAGAGTTGGTATTAACTAGTTACGATCAATATAAAGAGAAAGAGCCGCAATTTTTAAATACTGAAACATAGACCATAGAGTTAATAACGTAGCTAAACAAAGCAAAACCGAACCTATCTGATACATGGGGACACTAAAAAAATCATTCTCAAAGAGCATCAATCCTATACCAAAGATCTGAAAAGCTGTCTTCCATTTAGCAAAGTCACTAACTGCCAATGCATCTTTATCTCCTAGACTAGACATCCATTCACGTAAAGCGGATATAGTAACCTCTCTTCCAATAATCACTAAGGAAATAAGAACAATAAATGGTGTTGGATGACTATAAACTAAAAGTATAAGGCAAGATGAAACAAGAAGCTTGTCAGCTAATGGATCCAGAAATTTACCAAAATCAGTAGTTTGATTTAATTGTCTAGCTAAGTAACCATCAAGCCAATCTGTTATACCTGCAAGTAGGAAAATAATGCCTGTAGCTGGTCTTGACCAATCAAATGGTAAAAAAAATACGAAAATAATTAAAGGTATAGCTAAAACTCTCGTTAAAGTAATAAGATTAGGTAAATTATATGTCATTTATTTATCCATAAAATACTTAAATACTCGTTCAGCTAACAAGTTAGAAAATCCTTTTACTTTACTTATATCCTCTATACTAGCTTTTCTAATGCCTTGTAGTCCACCAAATTGCTTAAGCAAATCTTTTCTTCTTACTTTACCTAAGCCTTGTATATTCTGAAGAGGTGAGGAGATCATAGATCTAGACTGCTTAACCCTATGAGACTTAATTGCAAATCGATGAGCCTCATCCCTTAATCGTTGAATTAAATATAATACATTTCTACTTAGATCAATCTTCTTAGCATAACCAGAGTGAACTGAATAAACAGTATCAAACTTAGAGTTTCTATTCTTGCCTTTTGAGATAGAAATCAACTTGATAGCCAATAAATTCATCTTTTTGATAATGTCATATACTTTATTCAACTGGCCTTTTCCACCATCAAGCACTAATAGGTCTGGTAGATCTTTATCATCATATGCATTCTTAAACCTTCTTTCTACAGCTCGATAGAGGGCCTGATAATCATCACCAGGTGTAATATCTTCGATATTAAATTTCTTATAACGCGACTTTACTAACCCTTCCCTATTAAAATGAATGCATGAAGCAATAGTATTATTACCAGAGGTATGGCTAATATCAAAACACTCGATAGATAAATTATATTTATCAATTTTTAATTCCTTTCTTAGTAAAGTGAGACTTATATTACCTTCGTTATATTTATTTTGTTTTGAAGATAATTTTTGAATTGAATGATTAATAACCAATTCTAACAACTTAAGTCTCTTCCCTCTAACATTGCTCTTTAAAATTATTTTTTTTTGGCTAATAGATGATAGCCTCTTTTGGATCATCAATGGATCAGAAGGATAATCACTTAATATCAACTCTTTCGGTGGATTTCTATTGTCATAGAATTGTAATAGAAAATTTTTCAATATTATTTCTTTTGAAAAATTTAGGGGCATTATGTTAATAAAATCCCTGCTCCCTATCAACTCACCCCTTCTATATGTAAAGATAGAAATACAGTACTTATCTTCCTTGATAACTAATGCAATAACATCAAAGTTACCTGATGGCAAAGAAACAATTTGTTGAGCCTCAATATCTTTTAACTTTGATAGCTGATCCCTTATAATTGCTGCTTTTTCATAATTTAAATTAGCAGAAGAAATATCCATCTCATTTATCAAATTCTTAATAACTTTTTTATCCTTCCCCTTTAAAAAATACTTAATATTACTTAAATCTTTCCTATAATCATCTTCAGAAATTAAATCAACGCATGGGGCTGTACATCTATCTATTTGATATTGAAGACATGGTCTTGATCTATTAGAAAAATAACTATCATCACATGTTCTTACTTTAAATATCTTCTGTAGTTGGTTAATTGCAGTCCTTACTGATGAAGAGCTCGGATATGGCCCATATAGACTATCCTGATTATTCCTTGTACCACGATAGAAAGCTAATTGTGGAAATTTATGTTTTTCATCAATTTTTAAAAAAGGGAAGCTTTTATCATCTCTAAATATAATATTATACTTTGGTTTATAATTTTTTATTAAATTATGTTCTAATATTAGACTCTCTAATTCGCTTCTAGTAACAGTAAACTCAATACTGTCAACTAATTTGATCATTGACGAAGTCTTATTATCTTTTAGGGAATCAGTAAAATATGTTGCTACCCTCTTTCTTATATTTTTTGCTTTGCCAATATAAATAATAACACCAGATACATCAAGCATCTTATAGATACCAGGCATATGTGGTAGAGATGAAACAATTCTTTTTATAACTTAATCCTAGTTATTAGCTAGTTTTTTTTTATATGATCTGCGATTAAGATTGCTACTTCCATTGCTTGCTCATAGTTTAGTCTTGGATCAACTTGAGTCTTATAAGCTTTCGATAAGTCTAACTCAGTAAGGCCACTTGCACCACCAATACACTCGGTTACATTTTCACCCGTCAACTCTAGGTGAACGCCTCCTAAGTAACTTCCTAGCTTTTTATGAATAGAAAACGCAGACTTAATCTCAGAAACTACATTATCAAAACGCCTTGTTTTGTAGCCCTCCTTAGTGGATTCAGTATTTCCATGCATTGGATCACAAATCCATAGAATATTGGCTTTAATTTTTTCCATAGCCTTGATAACCCTAGGTAAATGATCGTCTATTTCAGAAGCCCCAAACCTCGTAATCAAAACCATGCGACCCATTTCATTTGCTGGGTTTAGCTTCTCAACTAAACTAATTAAATGATCATCTGAACAGCCAGTACCTATTTTAATACCCATTGGGTTTGAAATGCCCCTATAATATTCTACATGTGCTCCATCCAAATCAGCAGTTCTCATGCCAATCCAGGGAAAATGAGTGGTCAAGTTATACCAAGAATTTCTATGCTCTAAAAAACGAGTTTGAGCTTGCTCATAAGGAAGGTGTAAGCCTTCATGAGAAGTGTAAATATCAGCCCTCTGAGTAGAGAGAGCATTGCCAGTAATAGATTCAAAAAAGTTCATTGAGTTTGAAACAGAATCAACTAAATTTTGATATTGCTTTGCCATAGGAGACTTATTAAAAAGACTTAGGTCCCAATTTTCGGGATGGTGCAAATCAGCAAACCCTCCATCAATAAGAGATCTAACAAAATTCAAAGTCATCGCAGAAGTATTATATGCTTTTATCAGTAGCTCAGGATCTGGAACCCTATCTTGCTTAGTAAAGCCTATTCTATTAATTAAATCACCTCTATAGCTAGGCAAAGAAACTCCATCTATAGTTTCTTCATCAGAGCTTCGAGGCTTTGCATACTGGCCAGCAAGACGACCAATTCTAATAACAGGCTTTTTCAGGCCAGAGGAAAGAACTAGTGACATTTGAAGTAAAATCTTTAGTTTCTGTACAATATTTTCAGAGTTACATTCAGAGAAAGTTTCTGCACAATCACCGCCTTGTAGAATAAAAGCTTCACCTTTTTGTGCAATACTCAAATGAGACTTAAGTGATTCTATTTCCCAAGATGATACTAATGGCGGAAGTCTAGATAGGCGCAATAAAGCTTCATCCAGTCTCTCCTTATCAGGGTAAGAGGGTTGCTGCTTTGCCTTAAAATTTATCCAACTACCTGGCTTCCAATTTTTAATAGAATTATTCATAAAATATAAGATTAAGGTTATGTATCTTTAATATATTATATATTCTTTATAACATTATCGTAATAAGAAAGATCAATATATTTATAAGGATCATTTAATTCTTTTTTACCAGAATGATAATTACTTCTCAGCTCTAATACCTGCTCCAGCCCCTCAATACTTATAGTCGCTCTTGGAGTTAAGCCTGTTCTTGGGTTCTTAAGCTTATCAATGACTCTTTGGACAGAGTCTTTTTTTAATAAAGGCATATTTTTAAGAAGAATTTCACAAGCTTTTATATTATTGAAGTCATCAAGAACCCATTTAAGACCCATTAGATAGCCCTCAATAAAATTTTGTAGTGTATCTATATTTTTTGCTGCCCATTTCTCGCTTGCTGTAAATACTCCTCCTTGATAATGATCAAAAATATTAGTGCTTGTGCTCAATACATTATAGCCTTGAGAAATTGCAATACTTGTAAACGGCTCAATAGTTAGAGTAGCAGAGTGAAGCCCTGCTTTAACACTTTCCCATCTCTGGGGTGTAGCTCCAACAGGAATATATTCACAATCAGGCTTTTTAAGGCCGCCTATTTCTAGCATCCTATAAAGAACAAAAGCAAAGCCTGTAGCTAAAGCATCTAGTGCTAATGATTTTCCTCTCAGATCATTTATAGAGGTAATATTTGGTGCGGCTATCAAAGATAGTTCTACCTGAGATGCTCCCATCACAATAAAAAGATCAGGATCAAAATCAAAGGATACTGCTCCTTGGTTCTCTTGATATGCTACTACATTGTCAACTGCTGTTGCTGCTATTTGAAACTCATTATTAAGTAAAGACTTCATTTGCCATACGGAGCTAGTAGTTGTTTCAAGCTTAATATCCAAATCAAATGACTCAAAATAACCATTTTCTATTGCGGCAAAAATAGGTAAATTAGGAGCTCCAGGAAACGCAACTAAATTAATCTTCTTCATAGTCATGACTTACTTTCTTTATTTTTATTATTAACGCTTCTCCATATATTGAATGAAGTAGCAGGCATATCGATATGCTCAATATCAAATTCTTCTAGGGCGTTGACCACTGCATTTATAACAGCAGCTAATGCTGGGGTTGTTGCACCCTCACCTGCTGACTTTATGCCTAAAGGATTTGTAGGTGATAAAACCTCATTTAGCTCCGTAACAAACGAAGGTAGCTGATCAGCTCTTGGAATACCATAATCCATAAGAGAGCCAGTTAATGGCTGACCTGATGCCTTGTCTAGATAAAACGTTTCAAATAATGCTTGCCCAACTCCAGTAGCTATAGAGCCATGCGTTTGACCATCTACAATAAGTGGATTTATAGCTCTTCCCACATCATCAATTGCAATATATTTAGTAAGCTTAGGAACGAAAGTCTCTTTATCAATCTCGACTTCACAAGCGGCACAGCCATTGGGAAATACAGGCTCATGCATTTCATTCTCTCTTTCAATATTTAAACCGGTATGAAGATCACCAGAAAGCTCAACTCCTTCAATAGCTTCTGCTAACTCGAACCAAGAGATTTTTTTATCACTCCAAGTAAAAGAGCCTTCTCTAGCAAAAGAAATACTTTGATAATTCTGATCAAATAATAGCGAGCATAACTTTTTTCCACGATCTATAAGATCTTCTGCAGCTAAGCAGATGACTGTACCAGCATGGCGCATAGATCGTCCCGAATGAGAGCCACCACCTTTTTTAACGATATCGGTATCACTAAAAACTACTTTTATTTCCTCTGGAGCTAAACCAAGAAGGTCTGCAGCCACTTGTGCAAAGCTAGTTTCATGTCCCTGACCAGTTGGTTGGGTACCTACAATTAAGCTTATAAAACCATCTGCATCAACACGAAGCTCTACAGATTCTTTAGGGTTTCCAACTGATGACTCGACATAATTTGAAAAACCAAAACCTAAAAACTTTCCTCTTTGTGATGCATCTTCTTTTCTAATACTCAAATTATCTAAATCAGATAAAGCTAAAGCTTTATTCATATTGTCTTCATACTTGCCACTATCATAAGTTACTCCAAGAGCATTTCTATAAGGCATATCATCTTTATTAATTAAATTTATTCTTCGAAGCTTTATTGGGTCAATACCTAAACTCTTAGCTGCAATCTCTATCAATCTTTCCATAGCAAATGTTACTTCAGGCCTGCCAGAGCTTCGATAGGCGTTGGTAGGTACTGTATTTGTAAAAACAGCTCTAGCTCTTGCTGAAGCCAGAGGAATATCGTATGGCCCAGTAACAAGAGCTATACCTTTGCCCAGTGGTGATAATGAAATTACCCTTGCTCCAACATTACTAACGTTGGAGGCCCTAAAAGCTGTAAATTTGTAATCCTCATCCATTGATAACTCTACTTTTGTCAATAAATCCCTGCCTTGAACATCACTTAAAAAAGATTCTGACCGAGTTGCTGTATACTTGATAGGATTATCTGTCTTTTTACTAGCCCAAAGCACCAAAGGAAACTCTACATAAACTCTATTTTTAGTTCCAAAATTTCCACCAACATCATGACAAATAATTCTTAGGGACCCAGGATCAATATTTAAAGTTTTCGAAATCTGAAATTTATGACGAACTGCACCATTACTACCTGCATAAAGGAGATATCTTTTAGAGGTAGAATCATAAGAAGCCAATGCAGATCTTGGCTCAAGAGGAACGCCAGTTACTCTTCCAATATGAAATTCTTTTGAAAATAAATATTTTGAGCTATTAAATACTTTATCAACTTTTTCAGGATTGCCAAATATCGTATCAACACATATATTATCTTTTATCTCATCCCAAACTTTAGGAGAGTCTTCTTTTAGTGACGAATTAATATCAGCTGTCCAATCTAGCTCATGATAATCAACATACACTTTCTCAGCAGCATCTTGTGCTTCAAAATTAGTCTTAGCAATGACCATTACTACTGCTTCGCCAACATGACGAACCTTATCAACTGGTAATAAAAGCTGGGGGCCAATAAAAATATCCTTACCCTCAGGATCAGTTAACTTAAGATCGTACTTAGTAGATGGAACTGGGCTATGAGGGATTGGATGAAGATTATCAGCTAAACAATCCTCACCAGTAAATATAGCAATAACTCCTGGGCTTTTTTCAGCATCTGACTTATCGATATTTTTAATTTTAGCATGTGGGTAAGGTGATCTAACAAAAGTTACATAGTATTGCCCTTCTAAATTAAAATCATCACTAAACAAGCCCTCTCCCCTGAGCAATCTTTCATCTTCCTTTCGCTCTAAAGGCTTTCCAATAGAAGAAATTAATTTAGAATTAAACTTACCCTTAATATCAAAAACCACTTCTTAATTCTCAATATCTTTTACTGGTGTTTCTGGGACTAAATTTTTACGCCTTCTTGAAAAGGTATCAATACCATTTTTTATCCATTGACCGTTAACCGCATTGTCAGCAAATGTATCCCATTTTTTATCCCACTCTCCTAATGAGTAACCATGCCAAGGAGATTTAAGCTCTATTTTTGGCATACCAAGCTCTTCCCAGATAGCCTTAGCCCTTTCCATATACTCCTTTTTAGGCAGGGCCAAAGGAGGTAGAGCTGTTTTCTTAGTCGCATCTATAAGTATGCCAGATGAATTAGATTTCTTATTTGATTTTGGCCCATGCCCATGACTTCTATTTTTTGTAACCTCCAAATCATCTACCGGGTTGGATCTATAAGCTAGGGACCAGAAAATTGCATCAGTATTTGAGGCATCAATATCTTCACTAACAGCGATAACAACTTTACCACATTGCGCTTGAAGTAAAGACGCTGCTCTTAAAGCTTTCCAAATATCTTCCTTAGATGCAGTATCATCAAATCTAATAAATATTACTGGTCTAATATTTGTAAGAGGCTCATGCATAGTTACACTTATTACGCTATCTATAGACAAATCATGCTTTAGATAAGAAAAATATAATGGCTCATAAGCTACTTTTTTAATAACACTTGATTCACTAGGTGTCACTTGACTAATAATAGATGGAAAAATGGGAGATTTTTTTTGAGTGATAGCAGTGACATAAAAGGACATATTAAAATCTTCAACCGCAACATGCCCATGACTTTCACCAAAAGGA
The DNA here is from genome assembly GCA_002171615.1 of Gammaproteobacteria bacterium TMED78. Lineage (GTDB taxonomy): Bacteria > Pseudomonadota > Gammaproteobacteria > Steroidobacterales > Rariloculaceae > TMED78. Next base: position 66,991 of record NHEF01000005.1, on the reverse strand, counting down.
CCTTCGGGCTCAAGCATATTAGTATCTATATAACCTTCTATTACTATTTCTGAATCGGCCGGTATATTTAAATCCTGAGATTGAGCTTTTGCCACTCTTATTGGCTCACCTGCTAAAGCACCTGCAACACTGAGCTCATCTTGATCTATCGCTAATTTTTGTGGGCCTGCATAAGCAACAGCTGGGGGAGCGCCAACCACAATAGCGCATGGCATATTTTTTCCTAAATCCTTATATTTTTTAAAGTGAAGATAGCCTCCAGCTCCACTTTTTCTAGTAGCCATTCTTACCCCTAATCTGTCATTTGCTTTCAATTGACACCTATAGGTTCCCATATTTTGAATGCCTGTCTCAGGATCTTTTGTTATTACTAAAGTTGCACTAAGATAGGGAGCTGCATCATAGCCTGGAGTGGAGATTGGAACCGGGAAACGATCTAGGCCTTTGCCCTCAGTATTTAACTCATCGCCCATAAAAACCAAATCTTGACATGGTGGGTTATCGACAATTACTGGATCAATAGGATTGGCTATTGCATTTAACCAAGTCTTACCAATATTATCTTCTGTAGTTCCCATCCCTATAGCATAAATTCTAGGATTAGAGGCTAAAGCACCAACTACAACAGGAATATCATAATGTCTTCCAGATGAATCAACTATATTCGTAAACAAGAAAGCCTTTCTTTCAGATTCATTAAGACCGCCTATAAATTGTAACCTCACCAATGGATGAAGCTCCGTATCCTTATTGATAGGAGTATCAACTTTAATAAGCAATCCACATTCGTCTAGTTTAGATAAATGAGCCCTTAAATCTGAATAATTTATTTTCTGCATAATAAAAATACCTAAAGTTATTTTTTTTGAAGGATTGAAATAGCTTTTTTAATCATTACTTTGATTAAATATCTTCTATATTCTGAATTAGCATGAATATCATCATTTAGATTAGTAATACCATAATCAGTTTTATCAACTACTGAGGAACAAAAATCATGAAATAATCCTTCCTCTAATTCATTAACTCTAAAAACACAAGATGCCGCACCTGTTACAGCAACTCTAACCTCATCATGATATTTAGACAAAAAAATACCAACTATTGCGTATCTTGATACAGGATTAGCAAATTTTAAATATATTGCTGATTCAGGTATTTGAAAATTTATTTTAACTATTAGCTCATCTGTATCTAAAGAGGTAGAAAAAAAACCATTAAAGAAATTTCCAGCATCAATTTCTTTTTTTGATGTAATGATTTTAGATTTTAGCCCTAAGATAGCAGAAGGATAATCAGCAGCTGGATCATTATTAGCTATGGAGCCACCGATTGTTCCTCTATTCCTTACCTGAGGATCGCCTATGCCAGACGCTAAGGAGGCAAGAGCTGGTAACGAATTGATCACATCTAATGAGTTTGCAACATCAGCATGTATTGTCATTGCGCCTATAGATAAGATATTATTTTTTATACTAATGCCTTTTAATTGTTCTATAGAAGATAGATCAATTAATGCTGATGGTGCATTCATTCTTAGCTTCATTGAGGGGATTAAAGTCATTCCACCAGCTAACCACTTTGAGTCATTAAATGAATTAAAGGCCTTTGTGGCTTCTTGTAAATTTTTTGGGGCAAAATATTCAAAGGCATACATACATTAACCCGCCTTTGAAACATCTAAAATAGCTTTTATAATATTATGATAACCTGTGCATCTACATAGATTTCCTTCTAGAGCATCCCTAACCTCTTCTTCTGTTGGTTTAGGATTGTTTTTCAAAAGATCAACAGCACTCATAATTACACCAGGAGTACAATAACCACACTGAAGAGCATGATTTCTTCTAAAAGATTCTTGCATGGCACTTAGATCTTCACTATTTGACAATCCCTCTATGGTTGTTATTTCTGAATTATTAGCAGCAACCGCAAGCATAGTACAAGATTTAATTGCCTCCCCATTAAGATGAACTACACAACATCCGCACTGACTAGTATCGCAACCAACATGAGTGCCAGTAAGTCCTAAGGTATTTCTTATAAAATCAGCCAATAATGTCCTATTATCTACATCTTCCGAAACAGGATTACCGTTTATAGTTAAACTAATTCTCATAAATAAAAATAAACTCCAGCACAAGCAAGAAGTAATAAAGCCAAAAAAATAGCTTTTTTATAATCCGTTGTTTTGTTTGGATTTAAATTAGTAGCTTGGCTATCAATTTCTTTAGACATGTTTAGGAAAAAATTTTCAGCTATTTGTCTTGTTGCAGATAGAACCAACCTTGAACCCATTTGAGCTAACTTTCCCCCAACCTTAAAATCTGCTTTGTATTTTAAAATAGTAAAGCTATTTTCTTCTATAAGAGAAACATCGGCAAAGCCTTCCCCAAATCCAAGGGCACCCCCTTTTCCTTTTCCTTGTATTCTATAGCTGTTTGGTTGATTTAGGTTTAAAATATTAATATCAGCATCAAAAATAGCTTTTACCGGGCCAATACTAAGCTTAACCTTTGTTTTAAATTTATTTTTCTCTGTTTGATTTATACTTTCGCAACCGGGGATACAGCGAGATAATACAATAGGATCCATTAGAGCCTTCCATACATCTTCCCTACCTAGATTTAACTTAAACTCACCTGATATATCCATAATTAAAAAAAAATTACCTAAACTAGAGTTAAAAAATAAATTGTTATTCTTTTTATTTATTAATAATATGAATAACATATTATACTTTTTTCTTGAGCTACTTCAAAGGACTTAAGCAATGCTAGAAATGGCTATAGAAGCAACTTATATTATATTTGACCCAACTAGACTAGGTTTTGTTGCTTTAGGTGTTTTGATTGGTCTAGGGTTAGGAATTATTCCAGGTCTCGGTGGTGTAGTTGGCTTATCGCTCCTACTTCCCTTCACTTTTGATATGAACCCTTATACAGCATTAGCTTTTCTTGTTGGGCTTCAATCTGTGGTTGTAACATCTGATACAATACCTGCTGTTCTCTTTGGAGTTCCTGGAACAGTTGGTTCGGCTCCAACTATACTAGATGGATTCCCCTTAGCTAAAAAAGGATTAGCTGCAAAAGCATTTGGTGTAGCTTTCTCATCTTCAGTAATTGGTGGGCTTTTAGGAGCAGCTTTTCTTGCATTATCAATCCCAATTTTAAGACCTCTAGTATTAAGTTTTGGCTCTCCGGAACTGTTAGCATTTTGTATCTTTGGTTTATCACTAGTTGGGATTTTAAGTGGCGGATCAAGGCTTAAAGGACTTGCTGCTGCTGCTTTTGGTGTAATGGTAGCTATGTTTGGTGAAGAGTCAAATACAGCTACTGAAAGGTGGGTCTTTGATACTTTATATTTATTAGATGGCGTACCTTTAGTGCCATTTGCTCTAGGCTTATTTGCTATTCCAGAATTAGCTGATATGGCTATTAATAGAAAGCCACTCGCAAAAAAGGCATCTATAAATAATAGATGGGATCAAGTTGAGGGCATAAAAGATACTATAAAGCATATATTTCTTGTCATTAGATGCTCAGGTATAGGTTCTGTCTTAGGTGCCATTCCGGGAATAGGGGCATCTGTTATAGGATGGATAGCATATGGACATGCGATGCAAAGCCAGAAAGGTGCTTCTGAAACATTTGGAAAAGGCGATGTAAGGGGAATAATTGCGTCTGAAAGCTCTAATAATGCTAAAGAAGGTGGAGCACTGATCTCAACGATAGCCTTTGGGGTTCCTGCAACTGCTGGAATGGCTCTACTTTTAGGGGCTTTCTTAATTCATGGAATTAACCCTGGACCAGATATGTTAACGACTCGTCTTGATGTCACTTATACGCTTGTTTGGACTATTGCAATCGCAAATATTCTAGGTTCTGGCATTTGTTTTTTATTTGCTGATCGATTAGCCGATATTATAAGAATAAGAGTAGGTATCCTAGTTCCTATTGTTTTATCAGTTACTCTTATAGGTGCCTTTCAAGGTAGTAACCAAATAGGAGATCTTTTTGTTTTATTATTCTTTGGAATTATTGGCTGGATAATGAAAAGAGCTGACTGGCCTAGACCGCCTCTTCTATTAGGCTTTGTATTGGGAGGGCTAATCGAAAGATATATGTTCATATCTTATCAGAGATATGAATTTGAATGGCTATCAAGACCTATAGTAATAATAGTTTTATGCTTTACATTATATGGTATAGCTATGCCGCTTATAAAAAAATTAATTACTAAAAAAAATAAAAAAGAGTATAAAAATAAATTTACAATTAACAGCTCATTCCTTAAAAGCATTGATTTTAAATTTAATCTTTTAATATCTTCTTTATTTATTTATTTCATACTTAGCTCATATTACTGGGAACTAGATGCTAAGCTCGTACCGTTATCTATCTCTATAGCTGGTTTATCACTTAGTAGTCTTTACTTATTTTTAAATATACTTTTTAAGACACCCTCCATAGCCAGTAATGAGATCGATAATAAAAACATAGATGAATCGACATTTAAAGATCTTAGTTCTAAAACCGTAACATTGAGAGCAATTAGATACTTTATTTGGTGCTCATCAATAGTTATTTTAAGTTTATTTATTGGCCTATTGCCATCTATATTTATTTTACTTTTTGGCTACATCTTTTTTGATGGAAAGGAATCTTTACTAACAACAATAATAGTTGGAGGCATGATTTGGATAGTCTGGTACTTTCTTTTTCACCACTTACTTTATATCGCCTGGCCAGCATCAATGCTTGGCGACTATCTTCCATTCCTTAGGAGCAATACTCTAACAAATATTTTATAATCTAATCTCTATTTATTTTATATTAATCTCAACGGTACCTAAGTCACTACCGAAATCTCCACACCAATTTCCAGTCTTATCAACAGGCAATCTTGTAAAAGAACCTGTTATCACAAGATCGCCTTTAGAAATGTGTCTATCAAAAAAAGATAAATTTTTAGAGAGAGCGGCTATTGAGGCAAAATGATCATCGATATGACCCATAGCACTTACTGTACTCATTGGCTCATGATCATGATTAAGGGTAACCGCAACATCTTGAAAATCATAATAAGGCCAGTCTAAGCTAATAAATGTCCCTGTTACTAAGCCCCAATGCGAAAGACCATCACTCAGACGATCAATAACACTAGAGTCTTTCGGTATACGATTCTGAATTATTTCAAATGCTGGAGCAACTGACTCTATAGCATCTAAAATATCTTTTCTCTTGGACCCAAACGGTAAGTCTTTATTAAACTTAAAACATAATTCATTTTCTAATTCAGCATCAGCTATCTCAGCTTTACTAATTGAAGAGCCAGAAGAAAAGTGCCTCTCTTCTAAAATCCAGCCGAAAGGCCTAAAGCCAACACCCATAGAGTTTCTCCCATTTCCTGATGTTAGACCAACCTTCCAACCGGCTATATTTCTATTTTTTAAGCTCTCTAGGAGAGCCTCATGTCCTTCTAATTGATCGTCATTCATTCAGACTACTCAACCCATGATTCTATAGCTATAAATGGTAGTGAATCTGGAGTTAGCTCAACTAATTCCATTCTAATGCCATTATTATCAAGGGTATTTGAAAGGATAGCTCTGCTATTGCCACTCTTCCTTGAGTCTTCTACTTCAGCGCCCCTATTTCTATAATAGCTTATTGCCTGCTCCATATTATCTACTTGAACACCAAAGTGGGTAACTTCATTAAACTGATTTTCGTTATTTGCCTGTATCTCTAAAAAAGTATTTTTACTCATTTGTAAGTAAACTAACCATGTCTCACCACTATCTGTTCTACTTCTGAACGCTTCTTTAAAACCAATAACCTCAGTATAGTAATCAACAGCCTCATCAATATCAGGAACGCTAATCCCTATATGATTCAATTGTACAAAACTAGAATTATCTGTCTGCGCAATGGAAAATTGTAAAGTTAAAGTAAAAATAACACCTACTATAAAAAAATATATACCTTTCATTTATTATCTCCAATAAAATTATTTAAATTACTATTTATACTTCTGCTTGGCCTTATTCCATAAGTTATCAAGATCCATAGAGCTATACAATGACCAATCTTTTTTATTTTCTAAAACCTCATTCTCAATATATTTAAATCTTTTTTCAAATTTATCATTAGCAGCGATCAAACAATCATCTGGATTAATGTTTAGATAAATACATAAGTTGACCAAACAAAGGAAAACATCTCCCATCTCAGACTTAATTTCTTCCTTGCTACCTATTTCTATGGAATCATCTAACTCTTCTAGCTCCTCTATTAATTTTTTTTTAACGCCCTCAATACTATCCCAATCAAAACCAACTTTCTTTACAAAACTCGAAACCTCAAACGCTCTCTGCGAAGGTGAAACCGAAGTAGATATTTCATCTAGAATGCTATTTCTTTTTTTCATAGAAAATATCTGGCAGTGATTAGGATTTAATACCGCCATCAGTAAGGGCTTCTGCATCTAGAAGTATCTTCAACTCGTCCTCAGAAAGATCTGTAAGCTCTGCAGCAACCTCTAAGATTGGCCTTTTCTCACAAAATGCTTTTTTTGCAATTGCAGCACTTTTATCATAACCAATAACTGGGTTAAGCGCAGTGACTAAAATAGGATTCATGCCTAATTTATTATTAATATCATCCATATTGATTGAAAAGTCTTTTATAGCCCTATCAGCAAGATTTATAGATGAGCTTGATAGAATATGTATGCTTTGTAGAAGATTATACGCAATTACTGGAAGCATAACATTCAATTGAAAGTTTCCAGATTGCCCAGCAATCATAATAGTTGAATCATTTCCTATTACTTGAGCTGACACCATTGCTAACGACTCAGGGATTACAGGATTGACCTTACCAGGCATGATACTGCTCCCAGGCTGAAGAGCTGGTAAAGATATTTCTGACAATCCTGATATTGGACCACTATTCATCCACCTTAGATCATTAGCAATCTTTAGAAAACTAACAGCTATAGTTCTTAAATGACCCGAAACTTCTACAGCTGTATCCTGACTACTTATTGCTTCAAAATAATTTTCAGAAACTACATATGAATTATCTAATATATCATTGATTTTAATAATAAAGTTATCTGCATATTTAGGCGATGCGTTAATACCAGTGCCAATAGCTGTCCCTCCAATTGGAAGTTGTTTTAACCTTGAAAGTGATGAAATAAGCCTAGCTTTATTATTCTCTAACTGCTTAGCCCAGCCAGATAGCTCTTGATCGAATCTTATAGGCATCGCATCCATAAGATGCGTTCTACCAGTTTTAACTATTTTATCTACCGTTTTGGCTTTATCTCTAATAGTTTGAATCAAGTAGTCCAAGGAAGGTATCAGGTCGCCTTCTATTGCAACTGAAGAGCTTAAATGTATAGCAGCAGGAATAACATCATTACTGCTTTGGCCATAATTTACATGGTCATTAGCATGGATATTAATATTTTTATCAGAATTAGCAATATTTGCTATCACTTCATTCATATTCATATTTGTACTAGTACCGGATCCTGTTTGAAAAACATCAACTGGGAATTGGTGCTCAAAATCACCGCTGTATATTTGATTTGCTGCTCTTTCAATAGCAAATGCAACCTCCTGATTTATAAGGCCTAATTTGCCATTCGTACTAGCTGCTACAGACTTAATAAGCGCAAGTGCTTTTATAAAATTAGCTGGCATGACTAGGCCACTAATTGGAAAATTATTAATTGCTCTCTGAGTTTGAGCCCCCCAAGAAGCATCATTAGGAACGCTTAGCTCCCCCATACTATCCTTTTCAACCCTAAAATTTTTAGTCATAGCCCCTCCCTGATAAAAATTATAGCAAAATGCAAATGGTCAAGATAGAAAGTATCTGAAAGTACATATTGAGAGTATTTGATGTCATAATATAAGAGAAGTTATCACAGAGAAATTAAATTTGGAATTACACAATATAACAGCCTTGTCTCCAATTGATGGAAGATACTCTCAAAAATCTAGTATTTCTGATCTGAGAGGATACATGTCAGAATTTGGATTAATAAAATATAGAGTAATTATAGAAATTGCTTGGTTGAAATATCTATCCGAACTAGACTCTATTCCTCATTTAGATAAATTAAGCAAAGAAATAGATAACAGTTTAAGTGATTTAGTACATAATTTTTCACCAAATGATGCGCTAGAAGTCAAAAATATTGAAGCTGAGACGAATCATGATGTTAAAGCTGTTGAGTATTATTTAGCAAAAAAACTTTCAACTGCTGGTGCTAATAATAAAGTTTTATCCTTTATTCATTTTGCATGTACTTCGGAGGATATAAATAACCTGTCCTATGCTTTAATGCTAAAAGATGTAAGAAGTAACTTATTGGAAGGTTGGCTTACTTCTCTAATTACTAAACTTAGCCACCTTTCTAGAAAATACTCTAAAATAGCCATGCTATCAAGAACTCATGGTCAAGCAGCAACTCCAACTACACTAGGCAAAGAATTATCTGTTTATCACATAAGGCTGAAAAATCAACTAGATAGATTATTGGCAATAAATATCTATGGCAAGATGAATGGTGCTGTTGGAAACTACAACGCCCATGTAATTGCATATCCCGATGTAAACTGGACCAATGAAACAAAACAATTTATCGAAAATTTTGACCTGACTCAATCAACACACACAACACAAATTGAGTCTCATGATTGGATATCAGAATATATGCAATCGTTAATGAGGTTAAATACAGTTATAATTGATCTTTGTCAGGACATGTGGAGCTACATTAGCTTAGGCTACTTTAAATCAATAATTAATAATAAAGAGGTAGGCTCATCTACTATGCCTCATAAAGTAAATCCTATTGATTTTGAAAATGCTGAAGGTAATTTAGGTGTTGCTAATGCAAATCTAGGATTTCTGTCAAACAAACTTCCTCAATCAAGATGGCAAAGGGACCTTACCGACTCTACTTGCTTAAGGAGCTCAGCTATAGGTATTGGACATAGTTTATTAGCTATTGAATCATGCCTTAATGGGATAAATAAAGTTGAGCCTGATATTAAAAAAATATCATCTGATTTAGCAAAAAATTATGAGCTATTGGCTGAACCTATACAAACTGTAATGAGAAAATATGGTATTTCTGATGCTTATGATCAACTAAAAAACCTTACAAGAGGAAAGCAAATAACAAAAGAAGATCTTAAGGTATTTATTAGCTCTATAGATGGAATACCAGAAGATGATAAAAATATGCTCTTGCTACTATCTCCTGAAGATTACGTTGGATTAGCTATTGATCTTGCTAATTCAGATAATCTAAAGGATAAATAAATTATCTCAAATTTTCAGTATGAATAAAAAAGAACTTGTTATAGTTGCCTTATCTGGAGGTGTAGATTCAGCTACCTCTGCTTTTTTATTAAAAAAAGAAGGTTATGAAGTTGAAGCTCTTCATATGACAAATTGGGAAGATGATAAATATTGTGAATCTGCTCAAGATTACAAAGATGCTAAAAAAGTATGTAACCAGCTAGATATAGCTCTTCATAGAGTAAATTTTTCTGATAGCTATAAAAAAACAGTTTTTAAGAATTTCTTAAGTGAATATAGAAATGGAAGAACTCCAAACCCAGACATTCTGTGTAATAAAAATATAAAATTTGGCGTTCTTCAAAAATACATAAAAAGACTAGGTGGGAAATACTTAGCTACTGGTCATTATGCAAATATTATAACTGATAACTCAAAAGTACTTCTATTAAAGGGTAAAGATAGATCAAAAGACCAAACCTACTTTCTCCATGCTGTTGATGCAAAAGAATTTGCAAATGTGATTTTTCCACTTGGTAATAAATATAAATCTGAAGTTAGAGAAATAGCAAAATCAATAGGGTTGCATATAGCTAAAAAAAAAGATAGCACTGGCATATGCTTTATAGGAGAAAGACCATTCACAGAGTTTTTAAGTAACTACATAGATAAAAAACCAGGTGATATTAAAGATATTCATGGACAAGTCTTAGGTAGCCATATAGGACTTCCCTACTACACACTAGGACAAAGACAGGGGCTAGGAATCGGAGGCACATCAAAAAATGATGAAAGGCCTTGGTATGTAGTAAAAAAAGATCAGATAAATAATGAAATAATTGTAGCTCAGGGTAAAGATCATCCATTACTATTTAAAAAAAAATTACTAACAAAGCCGAATTGTCACTGGATTAATGGCATGCCCTTAGAGCTTAAAGAAAATGGTTTTTTTATATGTAATGCAAAGATTAGATATAGGCAAGATGATCAATTATGTAAACTAACTATCTTAAGTAACAGCTCTATTAAAGTAGAATTTGAAAAACCACAAAGATCAATAACCCCAGGTCAATATATTGTTTTTTATAAGAACGAATATTGTCTAGGAGGTGCTATAATAGACAAAATAAGTGATCTAGACTAGGCAAAAATCATGAAAAATAGCTTTAATGCCCTTAAGAACCTAACGGTTAATAACGATAAATATAAATTCTATGACTTAAATTCTATTGATAATGACAATATTAGTAGACTTCCCTATACTTTAAAAATACTCCTTGAAAACTTACTTAGGTTTGAAGATGGTGAGAATATATCTTCTGATGATATTCTTTCTTTGGCTTCATGGGACCCTAAGGCACAGCCTAATAAAGAAATTGCTTTTACACCTGCTAGGGTAATTCTTCAGGATTTCACTGGAGTACCTGCGGTAGTCGACTTAGCTGCTATGAGGGACGCAATGGTTAAGTTAGGTGGAAAAGCTAGCTCGATTAATCCACTATCTCCTGCCGAGCTAGTAATTGATCATTCTGTTCAGGTAGATAGCTATGGTTCAAAAAACTCTCTAGCTGAAAACAATAAAATAGAATTTCTGAGAAATAAAGAGCGTTACTCTTTCTTGAAGTGGGGTCAATCAGCTTTTAAAAACTTTAAAGTTGTTCCGCCTAATACAGGAATAGTCCACCAAGTAAACCTTGAATACCTAAGTAGAGTTGTCTTCTCTGTCAAAACTAAGGAAGGAGTTCTAGCTTATCCAGATACCTTAGTTGGAACTGACTCACATACAACCATGGTCAATGGTCTAGGTGTCCTAGGATGGGGTGTTGGAGGTATAGAAGCAGAAGCCGCTATGCTTGGCCAGCCTGTAACAATGCTCATACCACAAGTCATTGGCTTCAACTTAAAAGGAGAGCTTTCTGAGGGCGCAACTGCTACTGATCTTGTTCTGACAATAACAGAGATGCTCAGAAGCTACGGGGTAGTTGGAAAATTTGTTGAGTTTTTTGGGTCTGGCTTAAGTTCTCTCCCTCTTGCTGATAGAGCGACACTTGGTAATATGTCACCAGAATTTGGTAGCACTTGTGCCGTTTTTCCGATCGATAATGAAACACTTAATTACCTTAAGTTATCAGGAAGAGATCAGACAAATATTGATTTAGTTGAGTACTATGCAAAAGAACAAGGTATTTGGGGCAATGAAAATATTAGCTATACAGATACATTAGAATTAGACTTAGATTCTGTAGTCCCTAGTATTGCTGGTCCAAAAAGACCACAAGATAGAATCTCACTTAAAAATACTTCTACTGAAATAAAAAAATACTTATTAGATAGCCCGAATAATAAAAGCAAATCATTAAATCATGGAGATGTTCTTATTGCTGCTATTACTAGTTGTACCAATACATCTAACCCGGCAGTAATGATTGCAGCAGGGCTTTTAGCAAAAAAAGCGCTTGAAAAAGGCCTGAAAACTAAAGACTGGGTTAAAACTTCACTAGCACCAGGCTCAAAAGTAGTAAAAGACTATCTAGAATCAGCTAACTTACTATCTAATCTTAATAATCTAGGCTTTAATATAGTTGGATATGGATGTACTACATGTATAGGCAATTCAGGTCCGCTCCGAGAAGATATATCAGAAGAAGTAAAGGCTAATGATATAACGGGCTGCTCTGTTGTTTCGGGCAATAGGAACTTTGAAGGTAGGATTCATCCACTCGTGAAAATGAATTTTCTTGCTTCTCCACCATTAGTGGTAGCCTATGCTCTCGCGGGAAATATGAAGATCGATCTTTATAAGGAGCCAATCGGATATGATAAAAATAAAAATGCTGTCTTTCTAAAAGACATATGGCCTACTAGTAAGGAAATCAATGACTCTATCAAAAATAATCTAAACGCCTCAATGTTTTCTAAAAGCTACTCGGAGGTTTTTAAAGGTGAAGATAATTGGAATAACTTAGAGACTAGTACTGGTGAAAACTATAGTTGGGATAGTGAATCAACATATGTAAAAAATCCGCCCTATTTTGAAAATATCAGTATGTGCATTGAACCAAAAGAAGATATAAGAAAAGCAAGAGCTTTACTTCTGCTTGGTGATTCAATCACAACTGATCACATCTCTCCTGCAGGATCAATAGCATCAGATAGTCCAGCAGCGAAGTATCTTAAATTAAATGGTATCAAGGAAAATGATTTTAATTCATACGGATCAAGAAGAGGTAATCATGAAGTAATGATGAGAGGTACCTTTGCTAATATTAGGCTTAAAAACAAACTAGCACCAGGAACCGAAGGTAGCTGGACAAAATATTTCCCTAGTAATGAAAAAATGAATATTTTTGATGCTGCAAAATTATATAAAAAAGATAATATTCCTTTAGTTGTAATAGCTGGAAAAGAATATGGATCAGGCTCATCTAGAGATTGGGCAGCAAAAGGTACAATGTTATTAGGTATAAAAGCAGTAATAGTTGAAAGTTTTGAAAGAATACATCGATCTAATCTAATAGGCATGGGAGTACTTCCCCTACAATTCCTAGAAGGAGAGTCCGCCGAAACTCTTAATATTTCTGGTAATGAATATTTTGATATATTAGAAATTGATCAAGGTAGGAGCAAAATCGCTAAAATAGTGATGACGAATGATAAAGGCAGTAAAATAAAATTTGATGCTAAAATTAGAATTGATACACCAAAAGAGCAAGAATACTATATAAATGGTGGCATTCTTCATTACGTCTTAAGGCAATTAGCTAATAAAGACAAAGACTCTTAAATAAATAAAAATTACCTACTAAACTGTAATAAAATATTTCTTAAGGCTACTTCTTTATTCAATCCACTATTTAGATTTTTTTTTAAATATTCAACTAAATCTAATTGCTGTAGCTTTTTTTTTGTTGTTAAGCTTTTAAATAAAGGATTAAATGCATCAAATACATTTTGGCTATGCTCATCCTTCAGATTAAAATCATTCTTAATATCTAACTTTAGTGCAATTATCAACCATGTTAAAAAATCTTCGAAATCATTATTGACTATTTCAGTAACTATATCCTGAAGCGCGACTTCGCCATTGTAAACTCTCTTTAACTTATCAATAGCTTTATTAAACCTTTCTAAAAGTGGAGAGCTTTCCATTCTTATGGCTCTTAAAGGCAAAAAATCACAAATATTAAGTAATACACTCCATGATTTATCGTCAAAACTACTAGGTGATGACTTAAGCCAGTCTATAGAATCTATAATTCTTGGTGTAGGGACTTGAATAACCTGGCACCTGCTTCTAACTGTGGGCAATAATGAGCCTATATTGCTTGAAATAAGCAAAATATAAGTATCATCAGGGGGCTCTTCTAATGTCTTTAGTATAGAGTTTGTTGACTGAGCTGTAAGTAGATCAGCAGTATCTATAATAACTACCTTATTACCACCTTGATGACTTTTTAGATGAATATCTTTTATAAAATTTCTAATTTGATCAATAGAAATAGTTTTCTTTTCATGAGGATGAACCCAATACAAATCAGGATGATGGTCAATATTGGTATTTAATAATTCCAAGAATTCAGTATAGGAATTTACATCCATAGATTTTGGGTAAAAATCATAGTCTAAGAATAAACTAGTAGACAACACAAATGCTAAGTTACGCCTGCCAGTGTCTGGAAGCCCAGAGATAATAAGCGATTGAGGCAACGTCTTGTTTCTATATGATTTAATTATTTTCTTATAAGAATTTTCAAGCCAAGGTAATAAATAAGCAAACTCTTCATTTTTCTTAAACATCGCTATTTCTATCTAATAATACCTTTAAATAGTGGGAAATATCTTTCTGGACCTCATCTAAAGAGTTAGAAGCATCGACTATCATTATTCTATCTTGATGAAGTGATGCCTGCTCTAGATAACTACTCCTTACGTTTTTAAAGAATGCTAAATCTTCTTTTTCAAAGCTATCTTTATTTCTATCTTCTATTCTAGAAAAGCTTATTTTTTCTGGAGCATCTAAATATATTGTCAAATCTGGTTCTAAATCAGGATGAACAATATATTTTAAATGATCAATAACATCTTTTGGAAGCCCTCTCCCTCCTCCTTGGTATGCATAAGTCGCATCAGTAAACCTGTCACAAACAACATAATAATCATCGCTAAGTGCTGGTTTAATAACCTCTTCAATATGCTGACTTCTTGCCGCAAACATTATCAAACATTCTGTAATAATAGATAACTTATAATCTTTCTCTTCAAGGATTATTTCACGTAAATTCTCCCCAAAGCTCGTTCCTCCTGGCTCTCTAGTAACTAAAACTTTTTTTCCTGAGTTTTCTAAAAAATTTTTAATAAAAGAAGTATTTGTAGTTTTACCTACTCCTTCAATTCCCTCTAAAGTAATAAAAGATCCTTTCATTTTTTTCTAAAGCTCCTAAAAAACTAATATTTAATATTAGATAAATACTTTTCCACCGCCCTATTATGGTCCGCCAGTGAAGAAGAAAAGAAATGTTTACCATCACTATTACCTGTAGCAACAAAGTATAAATAATTATTATTATCAGGAAAAACAGCAGATAGTATAGAGTCTTTACCTACCAAACAAATTGGAGTAGGTGGCAATCCATCAATCCTATAAGTATTGTATTCATTTAAATCATTAAGATCATCTTTTGTAATATCACCAGAAAAATTATTTCCTAAGCCATATATAACTGTGGGGTCAGATTGAAGCCTCATTTTCTTTTCCAATCTCTTTGTGAATACCCCGGAAATAATATATCTCTCATCACTCAAAGCTGTTTCTTTTTCAATAATAGAGGCTAAAACAAGAGCTTGATATGGATCATTCAGGACATTATTTTTACCAATCTTCCAAGCCTCATTAAGAGTATCTTTTAATAAATTATGAGCGTTAGTTAGAATGTCAATATCACTATCCCCTCTAACAAAGTTATAAGTTTCAGCCAAAAACTGACCCTCTAAACTATCAAGATTAATTCCTAATCTATCTATAATCTCCGAATCAGTCATGTTGGTTGCATTTACTACTGAATGAGACCTTAGATTGTTTAGAAGCTGGGTAAAGGTCCAACCCTCAATAATTGTAAATTGATGGAATAAAACCCTTCCCTCGAATAAATTATCAACAATACTTATTGGTGAGTCATTAGAGTTAATTAAATACTCACCTGACTTAATAAAAGACTTAGGTCTAAAAAATTTTTTATAAGAGGTTAGTATAAATGGAGAATTAATTACACCCATATCCTTTAACTCATCTGCAACTTGAATGAAAGAGGCGCCTGGTTCAATTATGATTACCTGATCAACTAGATTATGAGGAGTTATAACCTCCCACAAAGAAATAAACGCTACTAAAAGAACGGTTAGTAGAGTGCTGATAAAAAATAAAGATAGAAAATTTTTATATCGAAGCATAAAAATCTAGCAACTCTATAAATCAAAATTATATTTTAGCAAATATAAGTGAAGCATTGGTTCCGCCAAAGCCAAATGAGTTTGATAGTGAATAATTAATTTCAATTTCTCGAGCATTATTAGGCGTATAATCAAGATCACAATCCGGATCTTGGTTGTCTAAATTGATCGTTGGAGGGATAATTTTATTTTTTGTAGCGAGAATGGTAAAAATTGCTTCAGCTCCACCAGCCGCTCCAAGTAAATGGCCAGTCGTAGATTTTGTAGAGCTAACCATAATTTTTTTTGAATAGTCACCAAAAGTTCCTTTTATAGCCTTTGTCTCTGCTAGATCACCCAGAGGAGTAGAGGTTCCATGGGCATTTATATAATTAATATCCTCTTTATTAATTTGAGCATCCTCTAGAGCTTGCTTCATACACTGATTTGCACCGGCCCCATCATCAGCAGGAGCAGTAATATGATTTGCATCTCCAGTCATCCCAAAACCTATAATCTCAGCATATATTTTTGCACCTCTTTTTTTTGCTCTTTCATATTCTTCTAGAACTAAACATGCTGACCCATCGCTAAGAACAAATCCATCCCTATCTCTATCCCAAGGTCTACTAGCCTCTTCGGGTGACTCGTTTCGAGTAGAAAGAGCTCTTGCAGAAGCAAAACCGCCAATTCCTAAAGGAGTAGTAGCATATTCAGAACCGCCAGTTAACATTACATCTGCATCACCAGCTGATATAAGCCTTGCTCCCAAGCCAATACAATGAGCGGAGGTGGCACACGCTGTAACTAAGCACAAATTAGGTCCCTTCATTCCTAAATCTATAGAAACATGTCCAGAAACCATATTGATAATACTGCCAGGAACAAAAAAAGGAGAGATTTTTCTGGCACCTCCAGATTGAAAACGTTCATAATTTTTTTCTATAGTACTTAAACCGCCAATTCCTGAGCCCATTGATACTCCAAATCTATGTGCTTCAGACTCTTCCACTACAAGCCCAGAATCATCAAAGGCTTGTTTGCATGCGGCTACGCCATAATGAATAAATAAATCTGAATTTCTAGCATGCTTATGATCCATATATGGACCAACATCAAAGTTCTTTATGACGCCACCAATCTTTACAGAAAATTTTTCTGTATCAAATGTATCAATCACTGAGATTCCACTCTTTCCATTGACAACATTATTCCAAGAATCATTTGTATTATTTCCATTAGGTGTAATCAAGCCTAATCCTGTAACAACAACTCTTTTATTTTTTATTGTAGCCATATTATTAAAGAGCTCACTATGGTAAAAATACTATAAATAAAGTATAAAAATAATTTTAGAAATTACTTATTTGAACTAACGTAGTCTATAGCATTCTGAACTGTGGTAATTTTCTCAGCTACCTCATCTGGAATTTCCGCATCAAACTCCTCTTCTAAAGCCATAACAAGCTCAACGGTATCTAATGAATCTGCGCCTAAATCATCTACAAAGGACGCATCGTTTCTAATGTCCTCTAGCTTTACCCCTAATTGTTCAGAAATAATTGACTTTACTTGATCTTCGATAGTGCTCATATTTTCTCCCTCATACAGATGTTAAATACATAACAAACAAAATCTAATAAGTGGCGTATTTTATGTCAAAGTTAGCATTCAATCCACACTTAGAAATAAATATCTATATATCAATAACTTATAAAAGCAAATTTGTGTTAAATCATGGCTAAGCCGCCATTAATATTTAACGTCTCACCAGTAATATAAGACGCAGCATCAGAAGACAAAAACAAAACAGCAGAGGCTACATCTTCTGGATTGCCAAGTCTTAAAAGTGGAATATTACTAATTATATCCTCTCTTATTGATTCACTTATCATCTCTGTCATATCTGTTTTTATGTATCCAGGTGCTACGCAATTAACAGTTATGTTTCTTGAGGCTAGCTCTCGACTCAAAGATTTAGTGAAACCTATTATCCCAGCTTTTGCGGCCGAATAATTTGTTTGCCCGGGATTTCCAGTAACTCCAACTACTGAAGATATATTGATAATCCTGCCTTTTTTTTCTTTTAGCATACCTCTGATAGATGCTTTAGATATCCAATAAATTGAGGTTAAATTTGTTGAAATAACATCATTCCATTCATCTGGCTTCATCCTCATCAATAGACCATCTCTAGTAATGCCAGCATTATTAACAACAATAGTGGGGTAACCCTCATTATTTATAATATCTTTAAACAATCTTTCGATATTTTCATGATCATTCAACTCTAACTCAACACCCCTTCCTTTAAGTCCCAGCTCTTTAAGGTAATTTGATATAGATTCTGATCCTTTTTTTGATGTGGACGAACCTATAACAACAGCTCCCTGGGATGCTAAGGTTATGCATATTGAGCGACCAATACCTCTCGACGCGCCAGTTATCAATGCTACTTCGCCATCAAGGCCATAAGGCGATTTGTTTTTTTGCTTATCAATCATTTCTTATATCAATCTGAATAGTTGTTAGTGATAGATTATATTATAATAAGAATTTATTTATTTAAATTAATTTGAAAATAAGATAATGGTTAAGGGCGATGATAAAAAAAAATAAACTAAAATATCTTAAAACTCTTCAAAAAGGCTTTAGTCTTATTGAAATAATGGTTGTTATAGTAATAATGGGGCTATTGGTAGCTATTATAGCTCCTAACGTAATTGGTAATATTGATCGAGCTCTAGTGGCTAGGACTGAAAGCGATATAAATAGTATACAAACTGCTTTAGATCTCTTTCGTTTAGATAATTATCGCTATCCGGCAACTGAAGCTGGCCTAGAAGCTCTAGCAATTGATCCCGGCGATGCAATTGCGCCAAATTGGAGGCCATACCTAGATAGAATTCCACTAGATCCATGGAATAATACTTATAATTATCAATACCCTGGTCAAAGAGGTCAATTTGACCTCTACTCTTTTGGTGCAGATGGGCAAGAAGGTGGTATAGATTTAGATGCAGATATTGGAAATTGGAATATTAACTAGTAAAAAAAATAATAAAAAATTAGCTAGAGGATTCTCACTGATAGAAATTCTTGTTGTATTGGTAATCATAGGTATTTTTATTGGTACAACAGTTTTATCAATAAATACCGCAGGAGTTGATAGAGATTTGGAATGGGAGGCTTTTAGGATAAATTCACTCATAAATCTTATGAATGAAGAAGCAATAGTAAGGAATAAAAATTTTGGGTTACTTTTTACTAAATCTAGCTATCATTTATATCTATATGATAATAATAGAAAAATATGGTATACGCCTACAGATGAGAACCTTCTATCATCTCGCGACTTACGAGAATCAATATCATTATCCTTACTAATCGAAGATAGAGAAATAAATCTAGAGGCTAGCCTAAATCTAAATAATCAAGAAACTATATCTCCTCATGTAATATTTTTCTCTTCGGGTGAGGCCATGCCCTTTAAAATATATTTAAATAGGAATAATTCATTAAATAGATACATCATAAATATTGATTCTAGCTCAAAAATTGATCTTATTGAGGATTTCATTGACACATAGAAAAAAAATGAGGGGATTCACACTTATTGAGACTATGGTTTCTCTAGTTATAGTTAGCCTTGCTATGATGGCTATTAATAGCCAAATGAGTCATTTTTTTATTAATTCTGCATATCTTGAACAAAAGGTTTTAGCAAGTTGGATTGCATCAAATACTATGGCCGAACTATCAAGTTCAAATACTTGGCCAGCTATTGGTTCTAGCAGTAACGAAATTGAATTCTCAAATAGAGTCTGGTTTACGGAAATAGAAGTCTTAAGCTCACCAGTAAACCAACTAAGGAGAGTAAATGTATCTATCTTTGAGGAGGAAAATAGAGAAAGGCCAATTCATATATTAACTGCATTGATAGAGCCGCCAATACCAATTGGAATTGCTGAATATAACTGGCTATCTAATTACTGTATAGCCGGTGCAGGACCAGGATGTGCCTCTAGATAGCTTATGAATAAAGGCTTTACTTTAATAGAGTTATTAGTTGCAATATCAATTGTTGCGGTCATAGGCATAATAGCACTTAGCGGATTATCAAGAGTTATAGATCATCAAATAATCTCTCAAGAGCGGCTAGATAGATGGAGAGAGGTTCAATTAGCAGTAAGAATAGTATCTAATGATTTATCACAAATACATCCTCGCCCTACAAGAGAAGAGCTTGGAGAGGCGTGGCTTCCAAGTATTGTAGTTGATCCTAATTCTCAATATGATCTTGAATTTAGTAGAGGTGGATGGAGCAACCTCATGGGGCTACCTAGAGGATCTGTTTTAAGAGTAAGTTATGATCAAGAAGATAGTAAATTAGTAAGGTTCACATG
This sequence comes from Gammaproteobacteria bacterium TMED78, assembly GCA_002171615.1. Lineage (GTDB taxonomy): Bacteria > Pseudomonadota > Gammaproteobacteria > Steroidobacterales > Rariloculaceae > TMED78. The sequence continues at coordinate 46,830 of NHEF01000005.1, read as the reverse complement.
GAGTGTCATGGATAGGACTCTCTCAACACCCCCCACAAGAACTGAGTTACTAACAGGTATTAATGATATGACAATCAGAATGCTTGATAATAATGGTGAATGGCACCTTGAGTGGCCCCCTCTCTTAATTGAGAATCCAAAAAGATTAGAAATAAGGCCAAGGCTGATTGAATTTAGAATAATTCTAGATGACATGGGTGAAATTTGGCGAACTATAGAAGTAGGAGCATAGCTATAAAAATCAAAAAACAAGAAGGAGTTGCCATACTAACTGCTATGTTAATACTAATGATCACTTCGGTATTAGCAACTAAAATAATGTGGAATGCACAAATATACCAAAGGCAGGCAGAAAGTACTGTCAATTCTGAACAAATAATGATGATGCTCCAAAGTGCTGAGGCATGGGCTGGAAATATACTTTATCAAGATAAAATTAATACTGCAGACTTGGATTATCTTGGTGAAATATGGGCAAATGAACTGCCGCCAATGCCAATTGATGGTGGATATATTTCTGGTAAAATCATAGATTTACAAAGTAGATTTAATGTTAATAATTTAATAAATACTCATGGTGATGTTGACAGTCTTGCAGATATGCAATTTCGTAGACTACTAACTATACTAGAAATAGATCCTAATATTGCAAGTGCCGTAATTGATTGGATAGATCCGGATAATATTCCTAATTTTCCCAATGGCGCGGAAGATGACGTTTACTCAGCTAATACCCCGCCTTATAGGTCGCCAAATGTTTCTATTACCTCCACAAGTGAACTAATGGCTATGGATGGTATAACAAAAGAAGTTCTTATGGTTCTAGAGCCGCATATAGCTGCTCTACCTTCTGGAACTCCTCAAAATATCAATACTTCTTCTGCATATATAATTGCTTCGCTATCAGATGAAATTGATATAAATCAAGCTATAGCTATATCTCAAGAAAGAGGTAGCCTCTACTTTGCTAATGTAAATGAGAGGTTTGAAAGCCTTATCGAGCCTGACATGTTAAGAAGATTAACTTCGTCAAGTGAATACTTTCTTCTTGAAGCAACTGTCACAATAGGCTCAGATCAAAATACGCTATACTCTTTACTTTATCGAGATATAAGCGGTATCGTAAAATCTGTATATAGAAGCCTTGGAGCCTCTTGAGATATGTCAGAATATTTTATAATAAGACTATTAAATGATGATTTTTTCTGCAATTGGATAAGAATCGATAAAAATGGTCATGCCACTCAAGAAGTAAAAGAGGGCAGCCTCTCTGATGCCTCTAAAGAAGCAAGTAAATTTAAAATAATCATTTTAATTCCAGGAACCAAGGTATCATTAAAGAAATATAAAATCCCGACTAAAAATAAATCTAATATCCAAAAGATGTTGCCCTACTTGATCGAAGAAGATATGGCTGAAGATCCAGAAAAACTATTCTTTACATATAAATTAATTAAAAATAAAAATGAAGTATTAGTAGCAACCACATCAAAAGACTACCTGCAAAAACTTATCGATAGGCTTAAAGAAGAAAATATTACTCCCACACATATATATAGTGATACACAGGGAGTACCAGATACACCAGGACACTTAACATTAATTGCTGAAAAAAATCTAACGTATGGAAAAATTCCTGGAGAGTTGCCATTCGTTTTAGAAAATTTTAATTTAATCCATATATGGGAAATGTTACCTGATACTTTTAAATCAAAAGATTTAGTAAATAATATTAATCTTTACACAGATCATACTGGCTATGATCGATGTAAGGTTGAAATAAATAATCTTAGAGACAAAACAACAAGTGTTAATTTTCTTAAATTTAAAAATGGTTTATTACCTGGCCTAGGTGCAAATTTAATAAAAAAACCAGGTAATAGTTTTCTTGTTCGTGACTTTGCTCCTGCGACTAATTGGCTTGCTTTATTCAAACCGTGGATTTTATCTTCTTCATTGCTACTAGTAATTATAATTACTAGCTTCTTTTTACAGCTGTTAGAAATATCTAAGATCGAAAATGAAAATAATTTTCTTTTAAATAATATACAAGATCAATGCCATAGTATTTTTGGGTCTTCTGATATTAATACCTGTAAATTTATGGTTGACGAGCAACTAAATAATACACCTACTGATCTAAATAATATAAATACAAGCTTATTTCTAGAAATTATCGAACAGATTGCAAGATCCTTTAATTCTGATATTGTTTTGGAATCTATAGTATTTAGAGAAGATACTATGGATATGAGAATTACAACTCCAGATATAGCCACATTAGATACATTTACAAGTTCAATTGAAGGTTTAATTCAACTATCTGTAACAATACAATCTACTAACCAAACTGATAATGGCATTGATGGTAGGCTTCAGATTAGGGAGGTGTTGTGATCAAAGAATGGTTCTTATCAGCTAATCAAAGAGATAAGATTTTCTTATCTATAGGCCTATGTCTATTATTAGCATTAATTTTTTGGATAGCACTATGGAAACCACTAATAGCTAAGAAAATAAAGATCAATACATCTATTGATAATAATTATGAAACTTTAATTTCATTACAAAAGCTACAAAATCTTCCAGTTATTAGAATTAATGAAAGATTGCTTCAAGAAATTAATCAATCATTAGTTTTATTAGTAGACCAAAGCCATCGATCATATAATCTAGAAGGAACCCTAATTAGAAACCAGCCTGAAAATGAAAATAAAATTAGACTAACATTTGAAAATGCGTCATTCAATAATTTGCTTAGTTGGCTTCTAAGTCTGAATACCACATATGGAATTATTGTTGAGTCTATTAATCTTGATAACAGCTCTCAAAGTGGGCTAGTAAACTCAAGCCTAGTCTTAGCTAAGCCCTAATAATGAAAAAATATATTTATTTTTTTATTTTAATCTTTTTGTCTCTAATGACTTATAAGGTACCAGTTCAGCTAATTATAAATAACATAAATAATATTGATATTGCAGGTGTTGAAGGAACAATATGGAATGGCTCATCAAAGCTAGTCAATATTAACGATACTAGACTTCATAATTTAAGATGGCATATTAATCTTTATTCATTATTTTTATTTAGAGTAGATGCAACAATTATTGGTAACTCTAACAGTGGTACTTTTCGATCTAACCTTTCCATAAGAAACAATAAAATCTACCTAAATGATACTTTAGCAGATTTTAGTCTATCAGAGTTTTATCGCTATCTACCTATTTCCCAAGTCAATGGCTCTATCTCTGCTAGATTATCCCAGATAGAAATTAATAATAGCTCAATGCCTATCATTAGTGGTGAATTATTTATTAATAATCTTAATGCGCCATTGATTTATACCACTACAAATAATGAAAGAGTAGAACTAGGCGACTATAAAGTTATTTTTTTTAACGATGGGAATGAAAGCATTAGAGCATCAATAACTAATTTAGAAAATAATCCCATACAAGTACAAGGAACCCTAAACATCAGTCAAAATAAATCATATGAAATATCTGGACTAATTAAGTCTTCTGGGAATCAAAATACTGCTCTTATTCAAGGAATAGAGCTAATGACAGGTAGTCCAGATAGCTCTGGATTTAGAAGCTTTAATTTTACTGGAACCCTATAAAATACTACTCCTTATCTATAATATATCGTCTCAGAGGTATCTTTACTAAGCCATTATTTGACTTAATAGCATTATCTACATCTGTTGTTTTTTTGAATTGATCTTTAACATCATCCCAATAGAATGATAGAAAAGTACCAGTAAATGGCTTTTTATATATTGGGTTTAAATTAGAGAGAAGATATAACCTACTCTTAGCTCTACTGGTAGCAACATAAAAGAGTCTTTTCTTCTCAAGATCTCGTTTTTTATTATTAATATATTTAATAAATTGAGAAAGGGGGTAAGGTTCACTATTTATTGGTGATATTGGAGAAAAAATATACTCTTTTTTATTATTCTTTGTAAAATCTAACCACTCTAATAATTTACTCTTCTCATTAACTGGCGCCCTTCCTAGACCAAAAAGAATTACCGTATCAAACTCTAATCCTTTAGATTTATGAATCGTCATAATATTTATATTTGAGTCAACGTTATTATTACTTGGAACATATGAATTAAAATAATTACCTAATGCTATAGGATCTTCTAAATCACCATTATCCTCTACTGAGTGAAGTATATTAAAAAAACTTTCGGCAAGATGCTCTTCTTCAGAAAAAAATAACTCAGGGCCGTCTAGCTTTAACCAGATTTTTTTTATCCACTCTGATAATGTTAATTTACTTCTATACTTATTAGATTGATTTAATATTTTTTTTAATTTTTTTAATCTATAATTACCATCGATAGAAATATTTTTAAAAGCATGATCAGAGTTTATAATTTCTGATATAGTCATTGTTTCTTTGTCTTGTAGCAAATTAACTAGATCAGGCCATGTGATGCCACACCATGGGGCTCTAAGTATGGAAATCCATGCAGCTCTATCACCTAAATGAAGAAGCCCTCTAGTTAAGCCAATTAAGTTTTGTATAAGATCAGAGTCTTTAAAGGAATTTATTTCGATAGCATTACAATGCACTCCATTAGAGTTTAGTTTCTCTTGTAAACCAAATAGATGATTTCTTGATCTAACCAAAATACCAATAGTCTGATTAGCATCCCTTTCTAGCTCGGATTTAATAATATCAACCACTTTAGAGACTTCCTTAAACTCACTAGAACTATTAAAGTTAACGTATTTAATAAAACTATCATTATTTGATATTTTTTTAGATACGCTAGGACGAAATTTTATAAAATCAGATAAAAGATCGCTATTAGGTGAGAATAATTTCTTGAATCTTAAATTGATCCATTCAACTATTTGTTCGGAACTTCTATAGTTATTACAAAGAAATAATGGTTGGATCTCAATATCTCCTATACCATTATTAATAACTTCTTCAAATAAAGATATATCTGCATCTCTAAAGCCATAAATAGACTGCATAGGATCGCCCACTAGAAAAATTGTCCTACCGTCATTTCTTTGCCAGCCCGAGGTAAGGGCTTGAAGTAATTTAAATTGAGTAAAAGAAGTATCATGGAACTCATCTATTAGAATATGTTTAATAGAATAATCAAGGGCTAATAATAAATCTGAGGGTCTATCAATAGATCCCAATGCCTCAGAGGCTGAAAGATTAATCTCTATAAAATCTGTAACCCTTTGCTCATTAAATACAACTTTGAGATTAGCAACTAAATTAATTAGTAATAATCTTAATGACTTAAACATATTACTTTGATTTTCATCATAGCTATATACTGGAAGCTTTTTAATTTTATATAGCAATGATAGTAAATAACTATTACTTTCTAGATTATATATTTCATTAATAAGTACTTTTTTATAATCATTATTTATAGAAAATTTAGAGGGTATATTCTTTCTCCATGTTCCAGTATTAGTAATCAATAGACAAGAAACTATCTTCCAATCATTTAAGTATTTTGCTTTGGGCGGAGGAATTTTCTTTAACTCTCTCCATGAAGAGTTAGAATATTCAGTACTATCGTTGTCAGGAATCAGAGGGATAATCTCTAGCAAAATATTCATTAATCTACTTGGAATATTTTTCGTAACCTCTAATAAGTAATGCTCAATTACTCCTGAAAGAGCTACTTCTATACTATTTTTATTAAAAAAACTCTCTGTCATTAAATATGGAAGCCATTGGTCTCTTTTTAGAAGCATATCTAATAACAAAGATTTAAAATAATTATAATTTCCATCTAGATGATAAAATACATTTTTATACGCATCATGAAGATCAGGATTATTATCCATTCTCTCTAAGAGCCTCTTGATAGCTAATGAATAGAATTTCTCAGCGTTATCAACAATCTTATATTTTGATATTCCGCCTGATAAAACTGGCATATCATTAACAATAGATGAGCTGACAGCATCAATAGTTATGATTTTTAATCTATATGGCTGAAGCTCTATATTCCATGACTTTTTAATACTTCTATCAATTACTTTTCTTGCCAAATTATAAGTATTAACCTTAAATTCTTCCTTTGGAATTTCTAACTGTTTTGCAGTATTAATTGAATCTATTACCCTTTCCTTCATCTCCAATGAAGCTTTTTTGGTAAATGTTATTGCTAAAACTTGCTCTGGTTCCGATACCTCCAGTAATAATGCTAAATAACGCTGAATAAGTAATTCTGTTTTACCTGATCCAGCTGGAGCCTGAACTATATAAGATTTTTTTACATCTAATGCATTTTGTCTCTCTGGTGTATCATTCTTCATATTTATTATTAACTCGTACTACTGGTAAATAATAATTATTTACTAATTCATTCTTATTACTCAGAACCCGGGCATCTCCACTAACAAATTCTTTTATAAGTAAGGAGATATTATCTTCCCAAGAAGATAAAACTCCTCCCCACTGCTCCTTACTAAATTTTTTATCTATCCCAGGGAATTTAATATCTTCCCTTAAAACACCACTATACTTATTATTACTAGGATTTAAATTTATATTAAGCACTCCACATATATTATCCTTATAAATAAGAGCATAAAGGGGTAATTGTATATTTTCTACTCTATCCTTAAACCAATCATTAGTATTTGATAAAGATCCTGTTTTATAATCAATAACAACAAGGCCCTTATTATCTAAAATATCTACCCTATCTGAACGGCAACTAATATTAATACCAAACAATTCTATTGTATTTAATTTTTCAGTCGAATATATTTTAAATTTTTCTCTATGAAACTCGTCTAGTAATAATGAACTAATGATTAGCTCAAGCCGTTTTTTCTCTAAGTCATATAGTACTTTTAGTTTATCTTTTGCCATGCCGAATGATTCATTAAGAGATTTTTGAATACTTTTATCAATATGATCTTTACTAAAAAATGACTTATTAGAAACATCTAGATCACTATATAAAAGCTCTAAAGCTCTATGTACTATTATGCCTCTTATTGAAGGAGAAATGCCCTTAGTGATAGGACTTATTAATTGGCAAGATAACTGTCCTATTAAAAAAGCTATTAGTGGAAATTTTGATTGGTAGTTTAATACAGAAATGGCATGGCTAATTTTATTTTTTTTAAACCTTGGAGGCTTATCATATATCTGCTCTATAAGCTTTTTATTCTGCCTATTACTATTACCAGAAATAAAATGATTTGGAAGTTTTAATACTGGGTAATTATCTAATAAAGGACTAGGCCTGCCAATAATATCTAAAAATATTCTTGAAGAACTATATACTACTTCTTTTGCGGAGCTCTCAATCCTCTTCATTAGTTTTTTAGAGTATTCAAGTGATATATTAGGTGATGCTGAGGGTAAATTAAGCTCTACTTGTAAACTATTCGGTATCAATGGGTTTGGAGATGACTGCCTAGGCCAGCAGTGATTATTTAGACCAGTAATCCAAATCAAATCATGTCCAGCAGAAACTTCTTCGATGCTATCAATTATATAAATAGACTTGTCAGAAGGGCTATTAATATAGTTTTTATTATTTAATATAGATGAAAAAATTGATAATCCCTTTTTAAAACTGACCTCACCTACTATTAATGATAAATCAGAAAAATTTTTTATTGACTCTTCCCATAATAAAACTACCTCTCTCTCTGAATTATTAATAGTATGAAGCCATCCCATCATTCCTAATAATTTAAGCCAACATTTAGCCCAGTTAGTTGGGGTCTGTTTTTTAGGCAAAGATAAATAATAATTTATTGCTTTAGATAAAAATAATGAGAAATCACTATTCTTAGTCTGAATGTATTCTTTCAAACCAGCCTTTTGGAAACTATCTATAAAGTTAATTTGAGTAAACAACCTATCTCTTAACTCAATTTCTAAAAGCGACCTCTTATTAATATCTATAAATGGACAATCAATATATGGACTCCGTAGCCACCTAGAGAAAAAAGAAAAATCACTGCTATTAATAAACATTTCAAGTGTCTTAAACGCTGTCATTATTATCTGGTTGTTAGAAATTGAAACTACACCCAAATCAGATAAATAGGATAAGTCTATCTCATTCTGTGATTTAATATTTTTATTAATTGAATCACTTACTATCTGTTTTAACTGAAAATTATTCATAAAGTCAGGTATAACAATAGCTATAGATAATTTTTTATTATTACGAATCCTCTCAACGGCCCATGATATTGCTATATCTATCTCATCAGAAGACTTATCGAATGCTACTTTAAAAGCTTTAGATTTACTTATTGGTTGTAGTTGAATGAGATTAAATTTATCAATCTCTTTCAACTGACTTTTTAGTAGTAATAATGAATTATCTTGAAGAGAATTAAAGAAAATTAGATTTTTTAATTCAGTGCTAGAAAGGGATCCACTACTTAGTAAATTTGGAAAAATATCATCATAAGTAATCCAATTTCTTTTTTTGAGATATTCATCAAATAATTCTAACCAATAAGTAAAACGATTTATATTTGGATTCAAAGTATTTTTTCTTAAATCAGAAATATTTAAGTTATATAGCTTAATAATATGTCTTGCAGAAGAAGCAAGTGAACTAGTATGAGATAAATTTATAAGACTTGATGAGTTTGATTTAATTACCTCCTGCCAGATTAATTCCTCTTTAAATGAATCAATTAATAAGTATTTTTTGGAAGCGGGAATACTTAAAAAAAATAACTCAGCCCACTTTTTTTTTGTAATTATTCTATCTTTTATACTATGTTCAGCAGCCCTAAAATTTATATCCTTTTTTAATATATTTTCAAGCTGTATCGCTTCTGAAAATGAATCTACAATTATCTTTTGATCTTTAGATAATCTATCAATTAACTCTCTTAACATTAAATTTACTAATCTCAACTAAGCATTTTATTTAGCAGCTTATTTATTTTTTTAAAAACTCTATAAATGATATCTTCTTCTGGAAGGAGAGTTATTCTAAAATAATTCTTATCAGGAACATTAAAGCTTGATCCAGGAGCAATCAATACATGTTCATCCTCGAGTAATCTGAGAGCAAAATCTTGATCATCAATGCCTGGAAAGGCTCTTTCATCTATAGAAATATAAGCATACATCGCGCCTGAGGGTTCTATATAATTCAAGTATTCGCTTTTATTTACTAAATTAGTGATTACTTTTCGTGTATTAAATAAACGGCCATTTGTAGAACATAATTTCTTTATGCTTTGAGAGCCTCCTAAGGCTGTTTGAACAGCCCATTGACCAGGCACATTACTACATAGCCTAAGAGCAGCGAGTAAATCCATAGAGTCTAAAAGACCCTTCCCTTTTATTATTTCGCCACTAAACGAAACCCATCCTACTCTATATCCACAGGCTCTATAAACCTTAGATAGTCCACTGAAAGTTGCACAAAGAACATCTTGGCAGATAGTTGCCATTGGTACAAAGCTTTCTCCTGGATAAACCATTTGATCATAAATTTCGTCAGATAAAATAATTAAATTATTTTTTCTAGCTATCTCTGCAACAGCCAATAAAGTCTCTTTACTATAAACAGCTCCTGTCGGGTTATTAGGATTAATTAATACAATAGCTCTGGTATTTTTATTGACTAATGAGGCTAAAATATTAATATCTGGATGATGATTAAGTTCTTTAGGGCAAGGATAATAAACTGGCTTACCTCCATTCAAAGAGGTTGCTGCTGACCATAATGGATAATCTGGGCTAGGTATTAAAACTTCATCACCAGGATTCAAGAGTGCTCTAAGCGTTAAATCTATAAGCTCACTAACACCATTTCCTATAAAGACATGTTCAGCATTAATACCTTTAATACCCCTTTCTTGCTGCTGCATCACTACAGCCTCTCTAGCAGGAAAAATACCTTTCTGCCCACAGTACGCCTCACTACTCTCTAAGTTTTCAATCATGGCTAAACGCATAGACTCTGGAGTTCTAAAGCCATAAAGACCTGGATTACCAATATTCAAAGAAATGATCTCATAACCTTTTAGCTCTAGTTCATGTGCACGCTTAGCTAGAGTTCCTCTGATCTCATATCTTACATTTTGAATTAATTTACTAGATTTTATTGTCAAAATATTTACCTATATAGCCTAACATTTCAAAAAATTAAAAAATTATTAAGTAATCTAACATGAAATAAGTAATAATATCATTGTTATTTAATAACTGTATTAGGAGAAAATATGTTAAGAAACTCTATTTTAATTTTTATTCTATTCTTACTTAATTTTAACCTATCGAATATTGCATTATCACACCATGGTTTTGCTGCCTACTCGCAAGAAAATATAACCTTAACCGGTATAGTTACTAATTTTAGATTTGTTAATCCCCATGTTCAGGTTTATTTTGACGTTATAAATAACGATGGAGCAATAGATAGCTGGCAAGGTGAATTGACTGCGCCGAATAAGCTCTCTAGAGGAGGTTGGTCTAAAAATACCTTACTAAATGGTGAAGTCCTAAACATAACCGGAGCAATCCCTCGAAATGGAGCTAGATCAATGAGGATTAGAGCTATTAGTAGAGAAAATGGTGAATCAGTTAATATTGGAGAAATATTAGAGGATCTCTAGAGGTCTGCCATGGCTGCTTGCAACTGAAGCTCTCTATCTTCCTCAGCATTAACATACTGAATCCAACTCTCTGCATTTGTTCTACTTCTTGTGTCTTGACTTGCTCTGGTAAATGCGGTTCTAGAAGCATCAAATTCACTTATTTCAAATAAACAAGCTCCTAAAATCATATTGCCCTGGTCTTCTCTTCTTAAATCACCCTTTCTTAAGCCAGTTCTAGCAGACTCAATACAATCATCCCATTGTAATAAATTTTGATGAGCCTGTGCTAATCTGATATCAAGCTCTCCATTATCTGAAAGATTAGCTGCTGTGCTTAATGCAGGAATAGCTTTTTCGTTTTCTTGAGCTAATTGCCAAGCTTGAGAGAGTACTCTCCAATTTGCTTCTGTAGATTCAATAACTTCGGAGTTTAACCCTTCTTCCATAATATAGGCAGACTGTATAGGAATTCCTGCGCCCAACAACAACTGAGAAAGTGTAACTAACTCCGTCCCTCTTTCAAGCCATCCAGCCTCATATGCTGTCTGATAAAGAGAAAGCTGAGCTTCGTCATTACCTTCTTGCCCATAAATACCTGATAGTTGCACAAAATAATCCCTCTTAGGCCATAACTCAATCATTGTCCTAAGAACAGTTATAACGCTATCGTACTCATCAAGCTCATAATAAAAAACATTTAAAAGTCTATACCAGTTTTCATTTAATTCAACCGGCCACATGCTTTCAGCAGACTCAATCTCGCTAAGCATTTCTAGAATAGTCCTTTCGCCGGTCTCTTCATTTACCAGTTCACCACCATCAGCATTAACATCTCTACGTCTCTCATTTTCTATCCTAATGGCTTCGTTATCTCTAATAAACTTCTCTGCTGTTTGTCTTTTGGCTATCGATATAGCAGTGTCAACTGGTTCAATTCCATTTCTCCACTGCTCCATTTGATAAAATAGCTGTGCTTTCAAAACATATGCATCTGGTCCAGGTGTAGCCTCTAGCGCAAACCATGAATCAAGCATTTGCATTGAACGCTCATATTCTTCTCGTTGAAAAAATAACTGACATAGCGTGTAACGAGTTGTTGTTTCCATTCCTAATGGTAAATCAGGCTGTGCTAAAACCATTTCATATGCACGAATTACTTCTGGAAAATTATCTTCTGCAAAATAAATAAAAGCATAAAAGTTCCACATTTGAGCAACTTCATAGCTATTAAGATCATCTCTTTGGCGAAGCTCTGACATTACCTCTAAAGCTGATTCAGTTTCATCCATCTCCATTAGTTCTTGAGCTTCAGAAAGAGTTTCATATATCCTTTGTCTCATAGCAGGAGTTCGCCTAGTTCTCTGTTCAGCAGCTCCCATACCCATACCCATTCCTTCCTGAGCAACTACTAACTGAGGATAAAACAAAACTGGTAAAAGTGAAAAAAGGATAATTTTGACAACTGAATACATAGTTACTCCTAATATAAATTAATCTGAAATCTCGAAACTAATTCTATTCCTCACACCAGGAACCTCTACTGCCTCGCCATCAATTACTCTTGGTTTATACTTAAACTTCAACGCTGCTTCTACTGCCGCTCTCTCAAACAAGCTACTTGTAGATTCTACTACAAAAGCATCTTTTGTTGTTCCGCTTCGAGTAACTGTAAATTCAACTATCACAAAACCCTCTAAGCCTCTTGAAAGAGCCCTTGAAGGATAAACAGGCGCAACTTTGACAATCGGAAGATACTCGCCATCACTAATACCAAATCCGACTCCTCCCATATTCATATTTGCACTCATATTTGGTGCACTCATTGAAACAGACATTGAGTTATCAAAATTATCAGCTGAAGGAGCTGGAATTTCTGGTGGAATTTCTGGTTCTGGAGGCTTCTCTGGCTTATTTTCCTTAGTTTCAATAACCTCATTTCTCTCTACTCTAACAAAGTCAGCAATTCTAAATGTTGAGGCCTCTGTCAAAGCACCTCTTCCAGTAGCTATTAATAACTGCATTATAAAAAGTAATGCGAAAGTTATCGCTGTACCCAATAAAATCGAAAAACCATATCTTTTCATTATATTGACCTCCGAATATATAAACTTAATTAAGGAGCAGCTGCAGCTATAGTTATCTCACTAACTCCAGCGGCTTTAGCAGCATCCATCACATTAATAACAAATTCATTAGCAGCCTCTCTATCAGCCTGAATGATCACTCCACCCTCGGGATTCTCTGAATGGAGTCTCTCAATTGCACCCCTAACGCCTTCAGGCCCTACACTTCTCTTATCAACCCAAATCTCATTAGCTGCTGTTACTGCTATAAAAATACTACCCTTTTCTGGAACAAATGCCGTTAATGCATCAGGCCTAGAAATCTCAACTCCTGGCTCTTTAACAAAAACAGCAGTAACAATAAAAAAAATAAGCATTATAAAAACAACATCTAACATTGGAGTTAGATTTATTTCAGCTTCCTCATCTTGCTGTAACTGTTCAAGAACTGATTCTCTCATATTATTCTAATCTCCTGCAGCGATTGAAATATCATATATATCTGCTTGCCTTGCTGCGTCCATCACAGAAACTAATAACTCTGCACTTGAAGCTTTAGCTGCTTGAACAACTACTGGTCTCTCAGGGTCTTCAGCATGTAATCTCTCTACATTAGCTCTTACTGCCCTTACGTCTACAACTCTGTTATCTATCCAGATATCATCAGTAGAGTCAATTACAACCAGTATGGCCCCCTCCTCCTGAACAACCTGCGCTTCATTTTGATCTGGTCTATTTACGTCTAAGCCTGATTCTCTTATGAAAGAGGCAGTAACAATAAAAAAAATAAGCATTATAAAAACAACATCTAACATTGGAGTTAGATTTATTTCATTCTCATCTTCTTCGCTCTTAAGATTTGCAATATGCTTTCTCATATATAGTTAGCCTCTCAACAAATTTTCTTCTAAATCAGAAGAATAACGCTTTGAAGCTCTTGTTAGGATGGTCACAAAAAATACTCCAGAAAGAGCTCCAACCATACCTGCCATTGTTGGAATCGTTGCCCTAGAAACACCAGCTGCCATTGCTCGAGCATTGCTTGTTCCTGACATTGCCATAACTTCAAAAACTTGAATCATACCAGTCACAGTTCCCATCAAGCCTAAAAGCGGGCAAAGAGCAACAAGAGTCTGTATCATTGGTAAGCTTTTATCTGCTGCTATTTTAGCTTTAGATATTAGAGACTCTCTAATCTGAATGGCATTCCATGAAGACTTATCACTCCTACTATTCCACTCATCAATTGAATCATTCACAAGATCAATCATTCCAGTTCTATAATATATTAGCCGCTCAAGGATAAACACCCAGAGAAAAAAAATATTAATGCCTATCACTCGAAGAATAGGGCCTCCGAGTTCTAAGAAATCTCTAATAGCTTCCCAAGCATCAATTAAAAACATAGTCTAAATACCTCTATTCAAAAGAATTGTGGGGATTTTCCAATACTCAATCCCCTCAAAACTATAATACCTAAGATTTCTCCGATTGCTCTGCAACAAGTCCAGCACTCTGCTCTTGAAGTATTTGAGTAATACTCTTACTTCTACCGCTGACTAAAGTGTGGAGCAGAACTGTTGGTATAGCAACAGTCAGGCCTAATACTGTTGTAACCAGCGCTTGAGAAATACCTCCTGCCATTGTCTTTGGATCACCTGTTCCAAACAAAGTAATAGCTTGGAAAGTATTTATCATTCCTGTAACTGTACCTAGAAGGCCCATTAAAGGAGCTACTACCGAAATAACCTTAATAAACAGGATGCCACGTTGTAAAGCTGGCGTTTCTTTTAAAATAGCTTCTCCTAGCTTGAGCTCTAACGTTTCAGTATCAGCACTCTTATTGGTATCATAAACCATAAGAACCCTTCCTAAAGCATTATCATCAGATGGCGTGCTCTGCTTTAACTGAGCCTTTACTCTTCTACCAGCCATAGTTAATGAAAACAGCCTTTCTAGTGATAGAAGCAGGCCTAATAACCCCAAAGAAATAATAACATACCCAACAATTCCACCTTGTCCAATCCTCTCTACTAAATTAGGAGTCTCTACTAATGCAGAAAGTAACACGCCACTAGTTGGATCTAGGCCAAAGCTTACTACACCACTGCCAGAATCAGCTCTAACTATATCGCTAGTACTTCCAGTAAACCTTCCTTGCTCAGGCTGTCTTTGAAGTTCGGATAATGTATTTGTATCTGGGTTATGAGATAAATATCTACCATCCGCTACTACATTAAAAGTTCCAATTCTAACTATATCTTCAAAGCTTTCTTCACCATTTTCTGTTATTACTCTAAAGTCTGGAATTAGCTTAACCTTTCCTTGCTCTGTTGCTTCACGCTGAAGCTCAAACCAAAGACGCTCTATTTCCTCAATTGTGGCTAATTGATCACTCGATCCCATCTTAGCGGCAAGCTCTGTTAAAAACTCAGAACGACCTGGATATTCAACGTTGGTGAAAGAGTTATCAAATTGAGACCTAGCATCACCAGCAACTTGCTGTAATACACCAAATAGCTCTCTAAGCGAACCAAGTCTAGTATCAAGTTGCTCTTGAACATCTGATATTAATAATTCATTTTCTTCAAAATTAGTCTCTAGCACGCCACTTCTTCTTTCTTCTGAAGCTCTTTGGCTTATCCCATCCTGGAGTAATCCCTCTTGGTCGGCTTGAGCAGACTGAAAACGCTCTATCCTTTCATTTTCAGAAGCATTATCTGATGCCCTACCTTGTTCAACTAGCTGTAATAAATCATCAAGTGATAGAACGCCATCATCGGATTGAGATATAGCTAATCCACTAAATGAAATTGATAAAATTAAACTAAGTATAAATTTATTCATTATCCTTCCTCCGGAGCTATAATTGGAAGTAACAGCAAGGAAGGTCCAACTTGGTTACGAGCAAGTCTTAAGCCTTGTCTAATTTGATTTCTAAATCCACTTCCGACTGGAAGCCACTGCCTTGTAGCCTGATTCCAAACACCAGAGTTTTGACCATCAGGTGTTTGATAGATTAGAGCAACTCTTCCTATTTGTAAAAAGTCCACCTCTCTGAGATTTCCTTCTATTTCTAACTCACCTGTATAAGAATAGATAGTCCTTCCATAGTCATTCTCAATTTGCCAAGCCTCCATAACAACTCTAAACTTTTCAGAAGCTGTAACATCTGCTCTTTCAAGTAAATTTCTCAGATTAACTACTCTCTCAGACCTCTCTTGGGAAAGGAAAGGAACGTCTGCAGAAACAAATCTTTCCAGCCCCTCGATCATTCTATCCAGCAAAGGCAATATCTGCCTTTCAATTTCTTGAACGCTATCAATAGATTCTCTTAAATTTGCAAGTGTTTGTTCCTGATCTCTTAACTGTCTTTCAAGCAAAGTGTTATAAACAAGGAGTCCATCGACTTCTTTCATTACGGCTCTATACTCTTCAAATACTTGACGTGTTTCGTTAACAACCTCATCAATAGTTCCCTGTGATTCTTGTGCTTGTTGAATACGTATAGCTTCAGCTGCAACAATCTGATCTACTGCTGGTTGACTAAAGACTACGCCATAACAAAAAAATGTTAATATAGTTATAAGCGCTGCGTAACTTCTAGCTCCCATGACTCCTCCTAAAATTCTGTAAAAAATAAAAAATAATCTCATGTCTATAACTTAGAGAAAAAAATAAAATGTATTTAATTTCGTAAAGATTCCAAAGTATAAAAGCATTAAACTAAAATTTAAAGCACAAATGTATCAGAATCTTTATTGTATATATCAATTAAGGACAAATAAGTCTGCTCTATTCACTAAGAATAGCGCAAAAACTCGATTAGTTACTAGAAACTTGACTAGTAATAGTTTTCTAAATAAACACTTTATTTAATAAAATAAATAAATATAGTCTATAAATAGAAGTAGTCTATCTTACCTTTTGTATTGAAATGCGAACCCTAAAGCATTGACATATAGGTATCTTTTTAAGATTATGTAATTTTAAACGGTGTAAATATGGCTCGGATTCACTATGCTTTGGTTGTATCATTATTACTTAGGACAAGTGGTCGTGGGTTATTGTCTTAAATTTATGTAAATGGCTAAACCCCGCAACCCTTCGGAAGCGGGGTTTTTTTTTTGCAAATTTTATTTTTTAGGAGTATTTAATGAAACTCTATGTTGAATCTGACGTAAAACCAGAAGTATTAACTGGTGAAAGAATTGCAGTCCTTGGATATGGAAGCCAAGGAAGGGCACATGCCATGAATCTAAGAGATTCTGGCTTTGATGTTGTTATTGGGCTTAGGCCAGGTGGTGCAACTTCAGCTAAAGCTCAAAATGATGGATTCGAAGTTTTAAGCCCAAAAGATGCAGTAAGTAATGCTGGACTCGTTGCATTTCTTGTTCCTGATATGGCCCAATCAAAGCTTTATGACGAAATTAAAGATAGCCTGAAAAAGGATATAACAATCCTTTTCGCTCATGGTTTCAATATTCATTATAAACAGATATCTCCGAGAGGGGATTTAGATGTTGTTCTTATAGCGCCAAAAGGTCCGGGAGATTTAGTTAGAAGACAATATGAAGAAGGAAGAGGAGTCCCATGTCTTATTGCAGTTGCTCAGGATGCAACTAATAATGCTCACTCAAGAGCACTAGCCTATGCTCATGGTATTGGTGGCACAAGAGGCGGGGTCTTAGATACTTCATTCGGTGAAGAGACTGAAACGGATCTTTTTGGTGAACAAGCAGTTTTATGTGGAGGTCTTTCCGAGCTTATAGTTAGAGGATTTGGTACTCTTGTTGAGGCTGGATACCAACCAGAAGTAGCCTACTTTGAATGTATGCATGAAGTAAAGCTTATAGTTGACCTGCTTCATGAAGGGGGCCTAGCTAAAATGCATGAGTTTGTTAGTGAGACTGCAAAGTATGGAGACTTAACTCAAGGTCCTCGAGTCGTAGATGACCATACTGGAGAAAAAATGAAGGAGGTATTAAAAGATATTCAAGATGGTACCTTTGCTAATAACTGGGTATCTGAATATGAATCAGGATTACCTGAATATAACAGACTCCTCGAAGAAGATATTAAGAGTAAAATTGAAATAGTAGGCAAAGAACTCAGAGGAAGAATGAGCTGGCTTAAAAATTAATGGAAAAAAAAGATAAAAAAAATAGTGTAGTTATATTCGATACCACTCTTAGAGATGGCGAGCAAGCCCCTGGCTGTAGCATGACTCTTAATGAAAAGCTAAGAGTAGCAAAAGCGCTAAAAGAGCTAAATGTAGATGTAATAGAGGCTGGCTTTCCAGCCGCCTCCCCTGGGGACTTTGATTCGGTAAGTAAGATAGCCCAAGAAATCAAGGGTCCGTCTATTTGTGCATTGGCAAGATGCAATAATAGGGACATTGAAATGGCTTGGGAGGCGCTAAAAGAAGCTAAAAAACCAAGAATACACGTTTTTGTTGCAACCAGCGAAATACATAGAAAGCATAAGCTCAAACTAGCAAAAGATGAAATTATTAAAACCGCTATCGAAAATATTAAATTTGCTAAGTCATTTTGTAAGGATATCGAGTTCTCTCCTGAAGATGCATCGAGGACAGAGTTAGAATATTTATCTGAAGTTGTTGAAGAGGCGATTATGGCGGGTGCCACCACAATCAATATACCTGATACAGTTGGTTACGCAATTCCGGGTGAATTTTATAGCGTTTTTAAATACCTCAAAGATAATGTAAAAAATATTAATAGCGTAAGGCTGAGTGCCCACTGTCATGATGATCTTGGTATGGCTGTTGCAAATAGCTTAGCTGCAGTAGAAGCTGGAGCAAGACAGATTGAATGTACCATAAATGGCATTGGAGAGAGAGCTGGTAATTGCTCGCTTGAAGAGGTTGTAATGGCTATAAAAACAAGGAATAAACATTTTCGTCTAGAGACAAATATCAAAACTCAGAAGCTTTACCATACAAGCAGAATTGTATCTAATGTTACCGGTATGCATGTCCCTAGAAATAAAGCAATTATAGGAGAAAATGCTTTTGCACATGAAGCAGGCATTCACCAACATGGTATGTTACAAAACCAAGCAACATACGAAATTATGAGGCCTGAAGATGTGGGTTTGTCAAAATCTAACCTAGTATTGGGAAAGCATAGTGGAAGACATGCATTTAGAGAAAAAGTTGAACAATTAGGATTTCAAATTAATAGCGAAGATAAACTAAACGACTCCTTTAAAAATTTTAAAAAAATTGCAGATAAAAAGAAAAATATGTACGACAAAGATATTGAATCCATAATTATGAATATTGATTCTGCTAAATTTGGTCCTTGGACGCTGAAAGAGATAAAAGTAACTTCAGCTTCCTCCTCCCCCTCTTCCGCTACTGCCTCTATTAATAATGAAAACAATGAATTACTAAAAGAAACAGCTAAAGGAGAAGGCCCTGTAGCGGCAGTTTTTAGTGCTATTGAAAAAATCACTAATATTTCTCTAAAGCTTAAAAATTTTGAGGTTAGAGGAATCACTGATGGAGATGATGCTCAAGGAGAGGTCACAGTCACTGTTGAGTACAAAGGGCAGAGTTATAGAGGACAGGCAATAAGCACTGACATCTTAGAAAGCTCAGCTTTAGCATATCTAGAAGTAGTGAATCGTATCTCTAGATTAAAAAATAAAAATAATTTAGCAAATACAAAGAAAACAAACCTAGCGAACCCTTAAATTTTTGGAATAATTATGGCCTTAAAAGAAAGCAAATATATTTGGCATGATGGAAAAATAGTCCCTTGGAATGAAGCTAAAGTTCATGTCTTAACTCATGCTCTTCATTATGGGTCATCTGTTTTTGAAGGAATTAGAGTTTACAAGACTCCTAAGGGTCCTGTTGCCTTTAGGCTTACTGACCACATCAAAAGAATGATAAATTCAGCAAAAATTTATTATCTTGAAATTCCATATAGTATTGATGAAATTGTTTCTAGCTGTAAAGAAGTTGTCAGAAAGAATAAATTACTGGAAGGCTCATATATTCGTCCAATAGCTTATAGAGGCTATGGAGAAATGGGTGTTGCTGGTAATCACTTGGAGCCAGCTAATTGCTCAATAGCAGCATGGGAATGGGGGTCATATCTTGGCGATAATGGCTTAAAAGAAGGAGTTGATGTGTGTGTGTCTTCCTGGCAAAGAGCTAGGCCCAATACACTTCCAACGCTTGCAAAGGCTGCGGGCAATTATCTTTCTAGTATTTTAGTTACATTGGAAGCTAAAAGACAAGGATTTACTGAGGGCATTGCCTTAAATGATAGAGGTTTTATTAGTGAAGGAGCAGGAGAAAATATTTTTCTAGCACATGAAGGAAAGTTAATAACACCGCCCTCTTCTGCCTCAATTCTTCCAGGATTAACAAGAGACACTATAATAATATTAGCACAAGAGTTAGACATTGAAGTAATAGAGCAAGAAATTCCAAGAGAAATGCTTTATATAGCTGATGAAGTATTCCTCACAGGGACAGCTGCAGAGATTACTCCTGTCAAAATGGTAGATAGAATTAAAATTGGCTCAGGCTCAAGAGGGCCAATAACAGAAAAACTACAAGGAAGTTTTTTTGGCCTATTTAATGGTACAACTAAAGATAACTATAATTGGTTAGAACTAATTTAATCTATAAACTTAAAAATATGAAAACATTATTTGATAAAGTTTGGGAGAAGCATATAGTAGTAGAAGAGACTATAAATACTCCTTCTATTATCTATATAGATCTTCATCTAGTTCATGAAGTTACCTCGCCTCAAGCTTTTAGCCTTCTAAGGCAGAAAAATCTAAAAGTTAGATGTCCAAATAAAACACTAGCCACTATGGATCATTCTATTCCTACTACGCCTTTTGCATCTCTTAAAGATCTAGTACTAGTCAGTGATACACCAGCAACAAGACAGCTAGTACAAATGGAAAAGAATTGTCATGATTTTGGAATTAAGCTAGGAGGAATATCAAGTGCCGAAAGAGGAATTTGTCATGTTATTGGGCCTGAGTTAGGTGCAACTCAACCTGGTAAAACTATTGTATGCGGGGACTCACATACAAGCACTCATGGTGCATTTGGTGCTTTAGCTTTTGGTATTGGGACTACAGAAGTTGGTCATGTGCTTGCAACTCAATGTATGCTTCAAAGGCGGCCAAAAAATCTTGCAATAAACTTAAGTGGTAATTTACAAAAAGGAGTCAGTGCTAAAGATATTATACTTAAAATAATAGGAAGCATTGGTGTTGATGGTGGAACTGGGTATGCAATGGAGTTTAGGGGAAGCACTATCAGTTCATTATCAATGGAAGAAAGAATGACGATATGTAATATGACTATAGAAGCTGGTGCAAGAACAGGAATGATGGCTCCAGATGATACTACATACCAATATCTTATAGATAAACCGCATGCACCTAAAAATGATCAATGGGATAAGTCTCTAGAGGCTTGGAAGACATTAGTGGGTGATCAAGAAGCTAAATTTCAAAAGGAAGTTGCCATAAATGTCTCTGAAGTTAAACCAATGGTAACCTTTGGAACTAACCCAGGAATGGTAATTTCAATAGATGAAGCCGTGCCGGAACCAAATAAAAATGATGAGGCTTTTATCAAAGCCCTTGATTACATGCAAGTAGAGCCCGGTAAGCCGCTATCAGAAAAAAAGGTTGATGTTGTTTTCATTGGAAGTTGCACTAACTCTAGAATAAACGACTTAAAAACAGCCGCAATGTTTATACAAGGAAGGAAGGTTGCTAAAGGTGTTCGCATGCTTGTGGTACCAGGATCAGAAAGTATAAAAAAACAAGCAGAAAAAATTGGTATTGATAAAATTTTTAAAGAATCTGGGGCTGAATGGAGAGAGGCCGGGTGCTCAATGTGCTTAGCAATGAATGGAGACTTTGTTCCTCCAGGAAAGCTATCAGTAAGTACGAGTAATCGTAACTTTGAAGGAAGACAAGGTGGAGGTGCTAGGACAGTTTTAGCTAGTCCACTTACTGCTGCAGCGTCTGCAGTAAACGGTTATGTAAGTGATCCAAGAATTTTTCTTGATTGATGGTAGCAAAGTATAATGAAACCAGTTACAAAAATTAAATCAAAATCTTTAGTATTGCCTCTAGACGATATTGATACAGATCAGATTATTCCTGCAAGATTCTTAACTACAATATCTAAAGAAGGACTAGGAAAAAATTTATTTTATGACTGGAGATTTAATTCTAAAGGGTCCCCAATTAAAACTTTTGTCTTAAATCAAGATGAATCTGCTGGATGCGAAGTTTTAGTATCCGGAAGAAATTTTGGATGTGGCTCCTCTCGAGAGCATGCGCCCTGGGCTTTGCTAGACTATGGAATCAAAGCTGTAATAAGCACAGAAATTGCAGATATCTTTTTTAATAACTCATTAAAAAATGGTTTTATTCCCATAAGGATAGATGAAGAATCTCATCACTGGCTTCTTTCGAATCCTGGAGTTGATATTTTAATCGATATTAATGAGTTATCAATTGATATAGAGGGCTTTAAAAAATTAGACTTTTATATGGATCCATTCTCTAAATATTGTCTCTTAAATGGTATCGATCAACTTGGTTTTATCATGAATCACAAAAATGAAATAGATAACTTTGAGAAAAAACTATAATGAATAAGAGGGTTGTCTTTTTGCCTGGAGACGGAATAGGACCTGAAGTTACCTCAGAAGTATTTAAGGTATTTAATAAAATAAACAAAGATCTAAAACTAAAAATTTTAACTGAAGAAGCTCTTATTGGTGGAGCGGCATTAGATGCAACTGGATTACCTCTCCCAGAGGAAACACTTAACTTATGCAAGAAATCCGATGCTGTCTTCTTAGGCGCTGTAGGTGGTGAAAAATGGAATAACAATCCTGTAAGTCTCAGGCCTGAGGCAGGCCTTCTCCCTTTGAGGCAAAAGCTTAATTTGTTTGCCAACCTAAGACCTATAAAAATTCATCCAGAGCTCATTAGCTGTTCTCCAATAAAAGAATCTTACTTAAAAGGTGTTGATATCCTCATACTTAGAGAGCTTACTGGAGGAATATATTTTGGAAAAAGAGGAAGAACATCAACTAATGCTTTTGATACTTGCGAATACACTATTTCAGAGATTGAGCGAATACTTCGAAGAGCTGGAAATCTTGCTAAAAAAAGACGAGGCAAGGTAACGTCAATTGATAAACATAATGTTTTAGATACTTCTCGATTATGGAGAGATACTGCAGATAAAATTTTTTCTGAAGAGTTTAGTGAAATTGAGTTAGAGCATATTTATATAGATGCAGCAACAATGCATTTACTTAGCAAACCAAATACATTTGACGTTATGGTGACTGATAATATGTTTGGAGATATTATATCTGATGAGGCATCTATGCTATCTGGTTCACTAGGGCTACTTCCCTCAGCCTCATTAGGCCATAATAATTTCGGTCTATATGAACCAGTCCATGGATCAGCTCCTGATATTGCAGGCAAAGGAATTTCAAACCCAACGGGAGCAATATTAAGCTTAGCAATGATGTTTAGACATTCCTTTAATTTAAACTTTATTGCAGATGCTATAGAAGATGCTGTTCACCAAACCTTTTCTAAAAATTACTTTACTGCCGATCTATCTCAAGAAAAAACTCATCATAATGTTTCTACCTCAGATTTTGGAAACGAAGTTCTGCTAAACCTAAGCATTTAGTTTTCTATTAGACAAAATATTATTGCATTGTATATTATAATGTACTATTATAACAATATATTAATACATTAATTGGATATATGAAAAAAAAAGATAACAAAAACAAAGATTTAGATAAAGAAGAGCTGTACAAAGCAATACTATCTTTAAATGATAGAGGTGAATGTAGAGAATTTTTTGAAGATCTGTGCACCCCTGCTGAATTAGAAGCTATGACAGATAGGTGGTCAGTTGTCGCATATCTAAAACAAGGTCTAGCGTATAGAAAAATTTATGAATTAACTGGGATTTCTGTTACAACTATTGGACGAGTAGCACGAACAATATCCCTAGGAAATGGTGGTTATAATACAGCTTTAGATAGAGTTTTAATTAATAGGAATTAACATGAATAAAGAAAGGCTTCAAATAGCTATACAAAAATCTGGGAGATTGACTAAACAGTGTATAGATCTTCTATCAAATTGTGGAGTTAAAGTTCCAATCGTTAAGGATAGATTAATAGCTTCTTGTGAAAATATGCCAATTGATATCATGTTAGTAAGAGATGATGATATTCCATTACTAGTAAATGAAGGAATAAGTGATGTTGGTATAGTTGGATTAAATGTTTGTGAAGAGGAAAAGCTTAAATTTAAAAAAGATAATGATAATGAACCTTTTAGTATTTGCACATCACTTAAATATGGTAAATGCAGGCTATCTTTTGCATACCCACAATTATGGAATAAATCAAAAAAATCATGGAGTCAGTATTTACAAAATACCACTATAGCCACAAGTTACCCTAATCTAGTTGGAGACTTCCTTAAGAAAAATAATATAAAGGCTAATATAGTATATATGGCAGGATCTGTTGAAGCAGCTCCAAGACTAGGTAAGGCAGATATAATCTGTGATTTAGTTTCATCTGGAAGTACATTACTAGCTAATAATCTTGTTGAAGGTGAGATAGTACTTGAAAGCACAGCTGTCTTGATAAAAAATAAAACCCTATCTTCAGAAAATGAGAACTTAGTTAATAGGTTAGTGAAGCGTATAGAAGCTGTACAGCAAGCTTCTGAAAGAAAATATATTTTACTTCATGCTCCAAGAAAATCATTGAAAAAGATCTGTGATATTCTAGATAGTGAATCTCCATCTATAATGCCTCTAGAAGGTGATAATGATATGGTTGCATTACACGTGCTATGTAAAGAAAATGATTTCTGGGACATTGCTGAAGAGCTTAAAAGTGCAGGCGCAAGTTCAATTTTAGTGATGCCGGTTGAAAAGCTCCTGCCTTAGGTCAAAAATATGAAAAAAATAATTTGGAGAAACCTAAGCAGAAATAAAAGAGCCAAAGTGCTTGAAAGGCCTACTATTTCACTTAAGAATATTAAAAATGAAGTCTCTAAGATAATTGAAAAGGTAAAATCTAAAGGTGATATCGCGCTCTTTGATTTATCTATTAAATATGATTTGGTAGAAATTGATTCGCTTCAAGTATCAGAGAAAGAATTTGAACAAGCTGAGAAAAGTCTAAGCGAGGAGACAATTAAGGCCCTTAAAGAGGCATACGCCAGTATAGAAATATTTCATAAGGCTCAAAAACCAAATAATTTATCTATAGAGACTAACTCTGGAGTGTTATGCGAAAGGATTTTTGTTCCTATACAAAATATTGGCTTGTATGTTCCTGCTGGCACTGCACCGTTACCATCAACAGCTATGATGCTTGGAGTACCGGCACAAATAGCAAAATGTCCTATAAAAATTTTATGCTCTCCTCCAGAGCCAGATGGTAACTGTAATGCAGAAATTCTTTTCGTGGCAAAAATGTGTGGTATAAATAATGTTTTTAAAGTTGGTGGAGCCCAAGCTATTGCTGCTATGGCTTACGGAACTTCAACTATACCAAAAGTAGATAAAATCTATGGTCCCGGGAATGCTTGGGTAACAGAAGCCAAAACACAAGTATCTCAAGACTCGTTTGGATTAAGTAGAGATATGCCAGCTGGTCCATCTGAGTTACTTGTTATTGCAGATAAATCATCTAACCCAAACTTTGTAGCTTCAGATTTGCTTTCTCAAGCTGAACATGGAAATGACTCGCAAGTAATATTAGTTACAGATAATGAAAAGCTTTGCGATAAAGTCTTAGAGGAAATTAAAATACAAATACCTACTAGAGAGAGGCGAAATATTATTGAGCAATCAATAAAATCATCTAGGGCAATAGTTGTTGATGATATTTCTAAAGCAATAGAGATATCGAATAGTTATGCACCAGAGCATTTGATATTAAATGTTGATCAACCGCGAAGTATGCTATCAGATATAATATCAGCAGGCTCTATATTTTTAGGACCATGGTCTCCAGAATCAATTGGCGATTACTGTAGTGGAACTAACCATGTGCTCCCAACATATGGTTATGCTAAATCAATCTCAAGTCTAGGTGTAGTTGATTTTATGAAGTCAATGACTATTCAAGAGCTAACAAAAGAAGGTATTAAGAAAATAGGGCCAACAGGAATAAAAATTGCTGACTTAGAAGGGCTTGATGCTCATTCATACGCAATCAAGACGAGACTTGCATCACTCAAATAAAATAAAAAAGAGATAACTATGAAAGGTATTACTAAAATTGCTAGGCAAGATATATTAAGAATATCACCATATATTCCAGGTGAATATGAAAAAGGTTTCATTAGGTTAAATGCTAATGAATCACCCTGGAAAGCTCCTGGAGATAAAACTGAAAATGGCCTAAATAGATATCCTCCTCCAAGACCAACAGCAATAAATAATCTTCTTTCAGTTGAATATCAAATAAAAAACGAACAAATTATGATAACTAGGGGTGCTAGTGAAGCAATCGATATACTAATTAGGGCATTTTGTGAGCCAAAAAGAGACAAAATACTAATATGTCCACCTACTTTTGATATGTATAGACTATATGCAGAAATACAGGGCGCTTATATAACTAAAGTTCCACTATTAAGAAATAAAGACTTATCTAGAGATTTTTCACTAGATGTAGAAAATATTTTAAAAGGTTGTGATAAATTTACAAAAATTATTTTCATTTGCACTCCTAATAATCCAACTGGAAATTCACCTAATGCAAAAGACATAGAATTAATAGCAGAGCAACAAATGAATAAATCTATCATAGTTATCGATGAGGCATATCAAGAATTCTCAGATAGTAGAAGTTTTATAAAATTACAAAAGAAATTTAATAACATTGTTGTTCTAAGGACTTTATCAAAGTTTGTCTCATTAGCTGGTGTCAGGTGTGGCTCAGTTATAGCAGATAACGAATTAATTGAGTTATTAAACAAAGTTCTACCACCATATACTTTCCCTACTCCATGTATTGAAGAAGTAAAAAAAGCATTAACTAAAAAATCAATTTCATCATCAAGAAAAAAAGTAGAGATAACAAGGAAGGAGAAAAAAAGGTTTACAGATAAACTTCTTAAATTGCCAGAAATACAAAATATTTGGCCTAGTGATGCTAATTTTTTTATGGCTGAAGTTAAAAATTTAGAAAAAATAGTTACTTCTGCTAGAAGTCAAAGAATTCTTGTTAGAGCATTCCCTAATGAGCCATTATTAAAAAATTGCCTGCGAATTACCGTAGGTAAAAAAGAAGAAAATGATGCTCTTGTTCAATCTATAATTGATGGAGGCTAAAATCATGAATGATAAAATTATTTTTATAGACAGAGATGGTACATTAATTGAAGAGCCTGATGATGAGCAAGTCGATTCAATTAAAAAAATTAAACTAATTGATAATGTTATACCATCTCTGCTTCTGTTTAAAAATGATGGTTATAAATTTGTTATTGTCAGTAATCAAGATGGACTAGGTACGAAAGACTTTCCGTATGAATCTTTTCTTACAGCTCATAAATACATGATTAATATCTTTAAGAGTCAAGGTATTGAGTTTGATAATGAATTTTTTTGTCCTCACAAAGAAAAAGATAACTGTAAATCAAGAAAACCATCTACTGGTTTACTAAAGGATTATTTGAAAAATAATAACTTCAATAAAGAGCTTTCTTTTGTCGTAGGCGATAGAGGAACTGATTTAGAGCTTGCAGAAAATCTTGGTATTAGAGGTTTTATGATATCCAATGAAAATGATGGATATTGTTGGGAAAAAATTGCCCACTTAATCTTAAATAATCCAAGACAATCAGAAATATCACGAATTACAAAAGAAACTAATATATTAGTAAAAGTAGATCTGGATAGTGCAGATGAACCA
Source organism: Gammaproteobacteria bacterium TMED78 (assembly GCA_002171615.1). Classification (GTDB taxonomy): domain Bacteria; phylum Pseudomonadota; class Gammaproteobacteria; order Steroidobacterales; family Rariloculaceae; genus TMED78. The sequence continues at coordinate 19,164 of NHEF01000005.1, read as the reverse complement.
ATAATTAAAACTGGTATTGGCTTCTTTGACCACATGTTAGAACAAATTGGCAAGCATGGTAATTTTAAACTAGAAGTTAGCTGTGATGGTGATCTCGAGATAGATGAGCATCACACTGTAGAAGATGTTGCAATCTCTATTGGAGAGGCTATAAAAAAGGCCCTTGGTAATAAAATAGGAATTGAAAGATATGGTTTTGTTCTTCCTATGGATGAAAGTGAGGCTAAAATATCTATAGATATTGGTGGTAGGTCATATTTTGTATTTAATGGAGACTTTAAAAGGGAAAAAGTTGGTGAATTACCAACTGAGCTAGTTCCTCATTTCTTTGAATCATTAGGTAGCTCATTAGGAGCAGCAATTAATATTGATATTACAGGTACTAATACACATCATATGGTTGAAGCATGCTTTAAATGCTTTGCTAGAGCAATGAAACAAGCAATAAAAAAAGATAGTAATGTACTTCCTTCAACTAAAGGATTGTTGTGAAAAAAAACCCTATAATTATTGCTTATGCGGGAGCAAATTTATCCTCCCTTCAGTTTGCTCTTAAAAGAGTTGGATATGATGTATCTATTACCTCATCTCACAACAAAATTAGAAATGCTAGCCATATTTTTCTACCGGGAGTAGGAGCTGCAGCGAGCGCTATGGGTAAAATCAAAGATAATTTCCTTATAGATACTTTGGTAAATGCCAAACAGCCGACACTAGGTATATGTCTTGGGATGCAACTTCTCTTTACAAGCTCAGATGAGGGAAGTGCAGAATGTTTAGATATAATCAATGGGAATGCCCAAATATTTGAAGCTAATAAGAATATGCCAGTACCTCATATGGGATGGAATAAAATTAAATGCATTTCTGAATCTAGAATTACAAAAAATATTAATGATAAAGAATTTGCTTATTTTGTACATAGCTATTCATTACCTGAGTGTCAATATACTATTGCAACTACAGATTATGGCAAAACTTTCTCTTCAATAGTTGAAAAAGATAATTTTTTTGGAACACAATTTCACCCTGAAAGATCATCAGATTTTGGCGAAATGATTTTAAAGAATTTTTTGGATATTGATTAATGTTCTTGCTACCTTCAATCGATATAAGAGATGGAAAATGTGTAAGACTATTTCAAGGGGACTTTGAGAAAACAACTTTATACAGCTCTTCTCCATTAGAAGTTGCTATAAATTATAAATCACTTGGTGCAACATGGATTCATATTGTTGATTTAGATGGGGCTCTTAATGGATCCCTAAATAACTTAGAATTAGTTCAATCTATAAAAGATAATACAGATATAAATATCCAACTAGGTGGTGGCATTAGATCTACAGAAACATTAGAAAAGGCCTTGGATATTGTTGAGAGAGTCGTTATTGGTAGCAAATCAATAAGTGATCCTCAATTAGTTAATTCTTGGATTGATCGATTTAGTCCAGAATCAATAATTTTAGCATTAGATGTTAGGCTTGATATTAATGATACACCAATGGTTTCAACTCATGGCTGGAAAAAAAATACAGATATCTCGTTATGGGATGCCATTGAAAGCTATAATAAAAATAAAATTAAATACATTTTATGTACTGATATATCTAAAGACGGAGCTCTTGCAGGGCCTAATTTAAATCTATATAAAAAATGTGTTGAGTATTGGCCATCTATAAAATTCCAGGCATCTGGTGGCATAAGAGATGAAAAGGATATCAAATCATTAATAGATACTGGTGTATATCAAGCAATATCTGGTAAAGCCTTATTAGAGGGTAATATAAATAAAAAGGAGATAATAAAATACTTACTAAAAGAATAATACCTTGTCTAGATGTAAAAAATGGAAAAGTCGTCAAAGGAGTAAAATTTAAAAACCATGTTGTAATGGGTGATATCTTAAATCTTGCTGCCCGATATAAAAATGAAGGAGCCGACGAATTAGTTTTTTATGACATTACAGCTAGTCCTGATAAAAGAGTTGTTGATAGAACATGGGTCAATGCTGTAGCTTCGATTCTTAATATACCTTTTTGTGTCGCTGGTGGTATTAGATCCATAGATGATGCTGAAGAAATATTAAATAGAGGAGCTGATAAAATTTCAATAAATACACCAGCTCTTATTAATCCTGATTTAATTAATATCCTTGCTGATAGGTTTGGATCACAATGTGTAGTTATTGGGATAGATAGTCTTTTAATTAATAATGAATATTATGTATATAAATATACTGGTAATACTAAGTTAAGCTCATCTTCAAACCGAAAGACAAAAGATTGGGCTAAAGAAGTACAAAAAAGAGGTGCTGGAGAGATAGTTCTGAACTGTATGAATAAAGACGGTGTCCAGGAAGGTTATGATATTAGCCAGTTACAAAAAATACGTAAACTATGTAAAGTACCTTTAATTGCATCTGGAGGTGCTGGGAAATTATCTCATTTTGATGAAGTTTTTAATCAAGCCAATGTAGATGGTGCTCTGGCAGCATCTATATTTCACTCAGGAAAAATCTCAATAAATGATTTAAAAAAATACTTAATATCACAAAAAATTAATGTGAGGCCGGTAAAAGGAGAAAAATAATGTCTAATTTAAATTTTCTTAATACATTAGAGAATGTAATCAATGATCGGATTACTAATAATAATGAAAATAGCTATACGGCAAGCCTAATCAAAAAAGGTGAACTAGAGATATGTAAAAAAATAGGCGAAGAGGCAACAGAAATTATTATTGCCGCTACCAAAGAAGATAGCTCTAGGGTCATATATGAATCTGCTGATCTGATTTATCATTTATTAGTATTACTTAACTTAAAAGAAATTAAATTAGAGGAAGTTGTATCAGAACTAGAGAAAAGAAATAAATAATATTAGATTATTATCTCGATAGCAGGATCTCTCAGATTATAATTTGAGCTCATTGAGTATCCATAGGCACCAACATTAGAAATAAGAATAACATCTCCTTCATTTGAAGGCGGGAGCAATCTATCAGAGCCTAGCCTATCTCCTGTTTCGCATATTGGTCCAACTACAGTAACTATTTCATGCTCTTTACTATTGTCATTACTCGATAAATTGAATATCTCATGGTAAGCGCCATATAAGGCAGGCCTAATTAGACTATTCATTCCAGTAGAAATACCTAAATATTTCATCTTACCCTTACCTTTAGTTTGTGTGACTCTAGAGATTAATGCTCCTGCTTGCCCCACTATATACCTTCCAGGCTCAAGCCAAATCTCTAAATCCTTATCATTAGCATTTAATGATCCAATAGATGTTTCTAATTTAATCAAATCAATTGGCTCATCACCTATTTTTTCAGGAATGCCAATACCGCCTCCTAAATCAAGATATTTAACCGTAGGAAAAGTATGTGTCAAGGACATTAGTATCTCACCTATAGATTTCCAATTATCAGCATCAAAAATACCGCTACCAGTATGTGCATGAAATCCTATAATTTTTAATTTAATATTTTCAGATATTCTCTTTAAATCACCTATCTCTGATAACGGTATACCAAACTTAGATAAAATACCTGCTGTTTTAACATGCTCATGATGACCTGATCCAGAACCAGTATCAAGCCTAATAAAAATTTCCTTATTAGCAAATAACTCAGGCCACTTCTCTAGCGGATATAGGTTATCTAATGTAAAAAATATATTTTGTTCTAAAGCCCATTTAATTTCATCCTTGGAAGCAAAGTTTGGCGTATAAAGAAGTCTTTTTCTATCAATACTTGGAAATAAATTTAACACTCTTTTAATCTCACCAATAGAAACGCACTCAAAATTTAAACCATAAGATTCTATAATTTTTAAAATCTCAATATTAGAATTTGCCTTCATTGCATAAAATATCCTACTCACTGAACTTAAAGACTTAAGCTCTAGCAAGGCCTTAATTATACTTTCGGAGTCATATAAATAAATATTTTCTTCTTTTTTAGCAATCTCTAGTATTTTTTCCTTCTTTTCTATAAACCAGGGTTTTATAGAATTCTTATTACTTTCTTTTTTTATTGTAGTAGTAAGTTGCTCCCAGGTCTTTCCAAAAATACTATCCTCGCTAAAATTTTTAGTCAGAACTCTATGTATCTTATGAATAATTTTATAGCTTAGCTCAGAATCAATAACAAAAGTAAAATTTAAATCATTAGATGCTTGAGTAACCATATGAATCTTATTTTCTCTAAATACGTCAAAAATAGGTGAAAATTCATTAAGAATAGTTCTTATCTTTCTTCCAACTAAAGTAATTGCTGAACAATCATACCTTACAGAAACCTTACATAATGATGTTAATTTTTCCACAAGTTTATTAATTAGTTCTCTATCAATAGAGTCGCTATAATTATCAATCGTAACAGTAATATTACTTTCTGAAGTAGATATTAAATCTATTGAAATATTATTTTTACGAAATACGTTAAAAATATCTGCAACATAACCAACCTTATGCCACATATCAATCGACTCCATAGAAATCAATACTACATCGTTTTTTTGAGAGACGGCCTTTAATTGGGCACCCATTTCGTTCATTTGGGTTGAAATTAGCGTTCCTCTTAAATCAGGATCTTTGGTAGATTTTATATAAATTGGAATATTTGATAACTTTGCAGGACGAATGCTCCTTGGGTGAAGTACAGAACCACCGGCTGATGAAATCTCCTGAGCTTCTTCATATGTGAGTGATTTAATTAATCTTGCTGAAGAAATAATATGAGGGTTTGCACTGAAAATTCCTGGGACATCAGTCCATATTTCAAGATGTTTAGCCTGAATAATTGAAGCTATATAGGATGCTGAAGTATCAGAACCTCCCCTACCCAAAAGAACAGTATCACTATCTTTTCCTTCAGCAATAAAACCTTGAGTCAGTATAACTCCATCTATATCATTGAATCTCTTAATTAAAAGCTTATCAACATCAAAATTACAAGTAGCATTAAAGTAATAAGATCTTGAGTCACTATCTAAGTTACTTTTTAATAATTCTTTTGCATCAAGTAAATTAGTAATTATTTTCTGCTTCTTAATATATGCTTCTGCTAGAAGAGATGAACAAATCTCCCCAGATGCCATAATCCTGGCAATAACTTTATCGTTAATTTCTCCAGTAAGCTTTATTCCTTCAACTAACTGCTCTAAGTAATTAAGCTCAATCTTAATACTTGATAAAGAGACGTTTAGAGTTTTAGCTAATTTTTCATGAACCTGAATAAAATCATTTATATATACATCTAACTTAGAACTGGAAGTTTCCTTAGTTAACGAATTTAGAAGATCGGAAATCCCTGCTAATGCTGAAACTATAATTATAGGCTTAAAGCCATTATCTATTTTCTTCTTTATTATACTTATAATTGTTTTCCAATTATTAGCTGAAGATATACTAGTGCCCCCAAACTTCATTACAATAAACGGGTTCCTTGGGTTTAAATATTCACCTTCGCTTATCATATTTTTTGATTGTATTTTTTTTTTCATTTATATATTTTAAACTAAATGGAAATTAAAAAGACTTATTCTATTCCTCAATATCAGTTACAGCCCCTAGAGAAGCGGAACTCACTAATCTTGCATACTTAGATAGCAAACCTGATTTAGATTTAGCTTCGGGCGGTTGCCACCTTTCTAATCTATCACTGATAGCTGAATCACCAAGATCTAAATTAATAGTTTTTAATTCACTATTGATTATTATTTGATCATTTTCTTCTATAATAGCAATAGGTCCACCTAAGGCTGCTTCTGGAGTTATATGCCCAACAACAAAGCCATGGCTTCCTCCAGAAAATCGACCATCAGTAATTAATGCTACGCTATCTCCTAACCCTTTCCCTATTATAGCTCCAGTAGGACTAAGCATCTCTCTCATGCCTGGCCCTCCTTTAGGCCCCTCATATCTAATAACTACTATATCTCCGGAAACAATCTTATCATTCAAAATAGCATTCAGAGCCTCCTCTTCTGAATGAAACACTCGAGCCCTTCCTTTAAACTCAGTACCTTCTTTGCCTGAAATTTTTGCTACTGCACCTTCTGGGGCTAAATTTCCATAGAGTATAGCCAAATGGCTATCTTTTTTAATAGGATTGTTTAAAGGCTTAATTATCTCCTGTCCATATGGATAAGGCTTAACATTAGTTAGATTTTCAGATAACGTTTTACCAGAAACAGTTAAGCAATCTCCATTTAACAAACCTTCTTCGAGTAATATTTTCATCAATGGTTGGATCCCTCCAATAGAGATCAATTCAGACATCATATGTTTACCGCTTGGTCTTAGATCACCCAAGACAGGAACATTAGCACCAATTCTTGTAAAGTCACTTAAAGATAGATCTATAGAAGCATCATGGGCCATTGCCAATAGATGAAGAACTGCATTGGTAGATCCACCAAGTGCAATAATTACAGTAATGGCATTTTCAAAAGAATCTTTTGAGAGTATATCTGATGGCTTTATCCCTCTTTTTATAAGATGCATAAGAGCTTTTCCTGCATTGTCACAATCAACTTTCTTTGAATCAGAAACAGCCTCCTGAGCTGAACTATTTGCTAAGCTCAAGCCAAGTGTCTCTATAGCAGATGCCATAGTGTTTGCTGTATACATACCAGCACAAGATCCTGGCCCAGGAATTGCTGTTGACTCTATTTGTTTAAACTCTTTTTCACTGATAGAGCCAGATGCATAGCTACCTACAGCCTCAAAAACAGAGACTATATCTGTATTATTTGGTCCAGGTTGAATAGTGCCTCCATAAATAAAAATAGAGGGTCTATCTAACCTTGCCATCGCCATCGCACAGGCAGGGATATTCTTATCACAGCCCCCTATAGCTATCAAGCCATCAAATCCCTCGCCTGCCACAACAGCTTCAATAGAATCAGCTATAACCTCCCTTGACACCAAAGAATACCGCATTCCCTGAGTGCCCATAGATATTCCATCTGATACGGTAATTGTATTAAATATAAGGCTTTTTCCTCCTGACTGATCAACAGAATTAGCAGCAATATCTGCAAGGGAATTTAAATGCATATTGCATGGTGTAATCATACTTCCAGTAGATACCACACCAATTTGTGGCTTTTGAAAATCACTACTTTTAAAGCCTACAGCCCTAAGCATAGCTCTACTAGGTGCTTTCTCATATCCATCAACTATGACTTTAGAGTGTTTTCGTTGATCAACTTCCTGATCGTTACTCATTATCGCTAATTTCCACTTCTGTTAGAGAAGAAAAATTATCTGTATATCCGCCTATAGTTAAAAATGTACTCGTTACATCGCCATTTTCACTGGAGCTTGTATGACTAACAACAACTGACTGACCAGACTCAACTTGCCCAGGTTGGCTTGTAAAAGCCCCTCCATCAATACTATAAGAACCGCCAATAATATCAATTAAAACAGGAGCATTAATTCCTGATACCAATATTGGCTCAGATTCAACCAAAGTGTTAATAGGTGTATTAAGTGAATCTATAAAAGTATAAGGATCAGGGAAGTTATCTATAACAGCCTCAGCTTGGGTCAGTAAACTATTATCTGATATATTGTCCTCATTCTCACAAGCAGTTATCAAAATTAATGACACCAATAATAACAAAATATACTTATTCATAATTGCTTCCTTATAGTTAGCATAATATTTTAATATACTACAAATAATATATTTGTTAAAAAAAATGGTCGGGACGACAAGATTTGAACTTGTGACCACTTGACCCCCAGCCAAGTGCGCTACCAGACTGCGCCACGCCCCGAATATAGTTGGGAGCATATAAACTACTTATATAATGATGGTATTAAATAAATTGAAAGTGATTATCTTCTTGCAATCTTCAATATTTCTTCTAAGCCTTGTCTCACTTCTTTAACTATTTGTTTGCTTTGTGATTGATCAGAACGAGATTCGTCTCCTATTAGTCTTTGTCTTGCCCCGCCTATAGTAAAGCCTTCTTCATACAACAGGCTTCTAATTTGTCTGATCATAAGTACATCCTGATGCTGATAGTATCGTCTATTTCCGCGTCTTTTAAGAGGAGTTAATTGAGGAAACTCTTGTTCCCAGTATCTTAAAACATGAGGCTTTACAGCGCAAAGATTACTCACCTCACCAATAGTAAAATACCTTTTACCAGGTATTGGAGGTAATTCCTTATTATTCGCTGCTTCCAGCATACGCTTCTACTCTAGCCTTGAGCTTCTGGCCCGGCTTAAAAGTGACTACCCTCCTAGCAGTTATAGGAACATCTTGACCTGTCTTAGGATTCCTGCCTGGCCTCTGGTCTTTATCTCTTAAATCAAAATTTCCAAATCCTGAAATTTTCACTTGCTCAGCTGAAGAGAGGGAATCTTTAAGGTCTTCGAAAAAACAATCAATAAATTCACTAGCTTCTCTTTTGTTTAAACCCAATTCTTCAAATAAAGACTGAGCGATTTCAGATTTTGTTAAAGTCATAAAACTAACTCACGAGAAATAAATTATCTTATCTTAACGTCTAATTTTTCAATCAGATCATCTAGGACAGATTGCACTAAAATATCTGCCTCATCATCTGTAAGAGTGCGTGAAAAATCTTGTAAAATCAAGCCTAAAGACATACTTTTTACACCAATTCCAATATTTTTATCCCTATAGAGATCAAATATAACAATTTTCTCTATAACTCTAGAAGATTTTCTACGTATTATATTAATCACTTCTTCTGAAGATATGGCTTCTTTAACTATTAAAGATATATCTCGCCTTACAAATGGTTGTTTTGAGAAATCCTTATACTTAGTTAACTTAGAACTTAAAATAACATCTAGATCTAAAGAAAATAAAACAACTGGAGAGCGAAAAGATAATTTTTTTTGTATAAATGGATGTAAAACTCCTAGCCAACCTACCGGATTTTCGCCAATATAAACTCTTGAAGACTGGCCTGGCCATAATGATTGATGGTCATTTTTTTCAAAACTTAATAGAGGTAGATTATTATTTAAACTAAATAAAGCCTCTACATCGCCCTTCGCATCAAAAAAATCAAAAAAATAATTATCTGAATCCCATTGCTCTGGAGACCTCAAACCTGTCATTATTCCTGAAAGTGATTGATTCTCTAATATTTTGCTATCCTTTCGACTAAACTCTGTTCCAATTTCAAAAAATTTAATTCTTTCGTGCTGTCGACTTAAATTTTCCTTAGCCGCATTAATTAGACCTGGCCATAAAGAACTTCTCAATACTGAAAAATCAGAAGAAATAGGATTAATTATACTAATTTGATTTTTTGTGTTATTAATCAGGCTATCAATTTCTTTATCAATAAAGCTATAAGTTATTAATTCATTATAACCCATTGAAACAAGTATATCTGAAATAGAATCTTTACTAAAAAACCCTTCTTTAGCGTACCCTAATTTCTCACTTATCTCACTAGAGATTACTGGGATATTGTCATAGCCATATAACCTAGCAATCTCTTCGATTAAATCTTCCTCTATTGATAGGTCAAACCTGTAACTAGGGGGAGTGACTTTTAACCCTCCAGAAATTAATTTATATGAAAAGCCTAATGAATCTAAATACTTACCGATATTTGTAGCATCAATTTTTATACCTAGAATAGTCTCTAGCCTATCCTCTCTTAAAATAATATCTTCTCTTTTTGGGTATTGACTCTCTTCTGATATATTGATTAAGGAGCCGCATTTTGCCCCAGTAATATCAACTAATAGCTTAGAAGCCATTTCAATAGCTATTTCTTGTATTTCAAAATCAACACCTCTTTCGAATCTCATAGAAGCATCAGTATGTAAATTGTATGATCTAGCTTTTCCTGCAATTATTTTTGGAGAAAAAAATGCAGACTCAAGAAAAATACTATCTGTTGAGTTGGTTACTCCAGTACGATCTCCGCCCATTATACCTGCAATAGCTATTGGACCAGACTTATCTGTAATCATTAATGTATCAGGATTTAGCTCAATTACTTTCGAATCAAGAAGTTTGATCTTTTCGTTTTTTTTAGCGAATCTAACAACAACTGATGAATCAATTTTTGTAAAATCAAAACTATGAAGAGGTTGGCCAATCTCTAGCATGACATAATTTGTTATATCTACTATTGGATTTATAGTTCTTAAGCCATTTCTTCTGAGCCTTTCCTTTAACCAAATAGGGGAATCAAGCTTATTATTTATATTAGTTAGTACTCTTCCTATATATTTAGGGCAGGCTTTAGGTTCTTTTATTTCTAACTTTAACTGTTCTTTATGATCAATATTAGCTTTCTTTAACTTTGGCTTTAAAAGGGTCTTACCTAGATGAGCGGCAATTTCCCTAGAAACGCCATAAATACTAAAACAATCAGCTCTATTTGGAGTCAAATCAATATCGATAACATAATCATCACTTTTCAAATATACAGAAAAGAGCTGACCTATAGGAGCATCATCAGGTAATTCTAATATACCGCTAGATTTATCTTCTAAACACAACTCTTCTGCTGAGCAAATCATACCTAAAGAAGCTAATCCTCTAATTTTAGCTTTCTTAATTTTGACTTGATTAGGGAGTATTGTATTAACTGGAGCAAAAGCTACCTTGAGGCCCTTTCTAACATTTTTCGCACCGCAAATAACTTCACTTAAATTATTACCATCATCAACAATACATAAAGATAATTGATCAGCATTAGAATGAGGCTTGATATCGATAATCTTAGCTACAAGTACTTTATCCAAGCTTAGGATAGGTTTAGTAATTGAAGCCACTTCCAGACCAAGGATTGTCAAATCATTTGCTAATGATTCTGGATCACAATCAAACTCAACCCAATCTTTTAACCATTCAGTATTTACTTTCAAGAAAAATCTCTCTTAGCTTAAAACTGCTTCAAAAAATCAATATTATTTTCAAAGAAAAGCCTTAAATCACTTATACCATATCTAAGCATAGCTAAACGCTCTACACCCAAGCCCAGAGCAAAACCAGTATAATTCTCAGGATCAATATTTACATTCTTCAAGACATTAGGATGGACCATTCCACAGCCTAATATCTCCAACCACTTTCCTGATTCAGATAAAACATCAACTTCAGCAGATGGTTCAGTAAATGGAAAATAAGAAGGTCTGAATCTCAATTCTACCTCCCTCTCAAAAAAACTTGATAAGAATTGGAAAATAAATGATTTTAAATTTGAAAAATTAATATTTTTATCTATCTTTAATACCTCGATCTGATTGAACATTGGTGTATGTGTTAAATCTGAATCGCATCGATAAACCCTTCCAGGAGCAACAATCTTTATTGGGGCCCCATGATTCTCTAAGGAGCGAATCTGGACAGGCGATGTATGTGTTCGTAAAAGAGCCTTAGCATCTATATAAAACGTATCGTGCATATTTCTAGCTGGATGATCATCGCCTATATTAAGTGCTGTAAAATTATAATATTCGGTTTCTATTTCTGGCCCAGTCTCAATCTTATAGCCAGCTTGCTCAAAAATACTAGAAATCCTCCTTAATGTCCTTGTTATAGGATGAATAGTACCTAAACCCCAACTTCTCCCGGGCAATGTTACATCTACTTCACTTCCCTTAATTTTATTTTCTATCTCCACTTTCTCTAAAATTATTTTCTTAGAGCTAATTATATCTAATAACTTTTTCTTACATTTATTTATCTGCTCACCGACAATTGGTCTTTCCTCAATAGGAAGCTTGCTTAAATTTTTTAATTCTAAGGTGAGAGCCCCTTTTTTACCAAGGTACTTAACCCTTATTTGATCTAAATCATTTATATCAATAGCAGATTCTACAGCAAGCTCTGCTTGTTGCAGTAGATTTTTTCCGTTATGTTGATGGTACCCATTAGGCATATTTTCTAGTTAGACAGAAAGTGCCTTTTTTGCTGATTCTGCTAAGGCTTCAAATGCCTGGTGATCATGAACTGCAATATCAGCTAATACCTTGCGATCGACTTTAATATCAGCACGGCTTAAGCCATAAATTAACTTACTATATGAAAGGCCATGTATCCTCGCAGCTGCATTTATTCTTACAATCCATAAAGCTCTAAAAAGTCTTTTTTTCTGCCTTCTATCTCGGTAAGCATATTGACCAGCCTTTATAACTGCTTGTTTAGCAACACGAAAGATTTTACTTCTTGCGCCATAATAACCTTTGGCTTCACTTAGTATTTTTTTATGTCGGGCCTTTGCAACAACCCCTCTTTTTACTCTTGCCATTATATATATCCTAAATTAACTATAAGGCAGCATCTTTCGAACTGCTCTTGTATCTGACTCTGCAACCTGAAGAGTTGCCCCTAACTGTCTTTTTCGTTTTGGACTCTTCTTTGTCAAAATATGGCTCCGAAAGGACTGCCCTCTTTTAAATCCCCCTTTACCAGTTTTTGAGAATCTTTTTGCTGCGCCTCTATTCGTTTTAATCTTGGGCATTTAAATCTCCTAGTATAAAAAAACTATGATGCTCCTCGTTTAGGGGAAAAAATCATTATCATTTGCCTTCCCTCTAACTCGGGTTGTTGTTCTACAACACCATAATCAAATAAATCTTCTTCAATTCTCTTTAATAAATCAACACCAATCCTTTGATGAACCATCTCACGACCTCTAAACCTCATTGTAACCTTTGCTTTATCACCAGCACCCAAAAAGCGCTTAATACTTTTTAACTTTATTTGGTAATCGCCCTCATCTGTTACGGGTCTAAACTTTACTTCTTTGACATGAATCTGTTTTTGCTTTCTTTTTGCAGATTGAGCTTTTTTATTTTGCTCAAAAATAAATTTACCGTAATCCATTACCCTACAAACTGGTGGATTAGCATTAGGCGAGACTTCAACTAAATCTAAACCGGATGACTGTGCTTTTTCTATGGCCTCAGTCAAGTTCATTACTCCAACTTGTTCACCAGAACTACCTATAACTCTCACACTTGATGTCGAAATTTCCTGATTACGCCTAACTCGTCTTTCTTGTATGATATTTAACTCCAATTCTCAAAAGTGAAATTGTAATCTCCGATGGTAAATAAAACAATGATTAGTTTATATAAATGTATGAAATATATTCATATTTAGAGATAAATATAATGCTTATGTTCCAATAAAGCTGATTAATACCTCTGCTCCATCATCATCACTATCATCATAAACATAACACCACCCCCCAAATTCATTACCATTTGGGCCAAAAAAATATCCGCTACAGTCACCAGACCCATAATTATTATTCCAATTAGAAACACCTTGTAACTGATTATTTGATATAGATCCAGATACGGTAATAGTTCCAGCGCTAATATTAGAAACATGGTCCCAAGTTGAACTAGCAATTACTTGTTCAGGAAAAACATAATCTAATAAAATATTTCCCTGTATCGAATTTGATTCAAAATTAACTGTAAATACTGAATCTCCTTCATAAGCGGGCCAGTGAGGTATACTAGATAAAGATTCAAGCTTATTTGGGTGCCAGAAAGCTATTGCTTTTACGTTATATGTTTTGGAGCCTGAAGAGGGCATATCACCGATACCGGTAAAGTCTCCAAAAACTCCAGCAATAACATCCTTATCTTTGATGCTATCAATGCACTCGTCATCTGTAACATTACAAAGATCAAACTGTGGAGTTGAATCGTCGCCATAATCAATATCTGAAATAAAAGAATTTACATATTCAGTTCCTAAAAAATCAAAGATAACATCAGTATAGAAACTAAAGGATCTATAATTCCATTCATAACTATTACCTGAAGGGTCGGTTGATATCCCCCAGTCAGACTCCCAAAAAAGGTAGCTATCTAAATTATTTCCAACATCAAAATTTACTGTGCCTGGTAATAACGTTTGTTCAAATTCCATTCCCATATCTAAATTGGTAGTTCCTTGATCTGGAAGAAAAGAATAGTCACGACTTAAAGATAGTGATTTAGTTCCATTAATTGTAAAAGACATCTGGACAGAGGCGTCTCCTGTAGATACCCACATCTCTCCTGTTTCAGGATAAGTTCTATAACTCATAACTCCTGCTAATACGTCATACTCCCCACCATTTTCCTCTATAGCAGTATTCTTATTGTAATTATAGATAGCTTCTGTCGGCACAACCATAGTAGGAGAACCACTACCTCCTCCACACGCAGTAATTAATAAATAGGATAGAAAAAAATAGTATTTGTTATAGCTCATTGCTTAGCTTAAGAAATGGTTAAAAAAGATAACTCACTGATATTCTGAATATATTACTATTAAAATCAAAAAAATCGATATTTGAATTATTATGAATATGTTCATAGCCAAGTGTTAAAAAGGCACTATTAGAAAAATTTCTAACCAGCTCTAGATTAAACTGGGATAATTTTGTTTCTCTGTAAGCAGTAGTAAGCAAAGAATCAGAAGTATTGTATAAATATAAATCTGGATCTTTATATAATATTTTTTCGAATGAAGCCCCCATAGAGGAGTGCCAATTATTATTAATCTGAAAATTAACCTCTGTAGAAAAAAAATGTGTATCACCAGAATAGCTAGTAAAAACATCTAATATAGTTAAGCTATCATTAATCTCTATAGAGTTATAATCATTGCTATTTTTTATATGATATGAATATTCTAAGAGCCAACTTAAATGACTAAGGTTCTGGAGAGAAAAACCAATCATTTTTGAATTTCCTGCATATCTATAAAAATTAGAATCGCCATTGACTGAATTTTGATAATTTAATTCTAAGCCTAAAATTAAATCATCTTTAAAATAAAATTCATCAAAAAAGCTAACTTCTAACTGATCAAGATATTTTTTTTCAGCTAACCATATCTGACTGCCTGATAAATTTATACGCCAATAATGTGAGCTCAGCCAATCTTGTTTAAAAACTCCCTCTTGCTCAATAAAAATTGTTGTAGCTGATATATCATAACTTTCATATTGTGAATATCCTTCATTAAAGTACGAACCACCAAAATTAATATCAGAATTTTCAAAACTAAATGCATTAAAAGAACCAGCTAAAATAATTTCCTTTGCACTATCATTTTGATTAGAGCCAACTAAACCATTAGGGTCGATTATTCCATCTTGAATATTAAGGCCAAGTTCTATGAACACATAATTACCATCATCGTTTGCATCGCCAAAATCAATACTATAAAAACTATCAAAATTGATTTCCAATAATGATTCATTTGCTAATTCGCTTACTTCTATATCTTCTATTTGATCTGCTAGTTGTTCCAATTCATCTATAGCAAACTCAATTTGATCATTTCTTAAGGCAATCATAGAAATATAATACCTTGCTATGTATGTATACTCAGAATCGGATAATAAAGATAAATAACTTAGAGCCTCACTATCTTGATCTAGAGCGTAGTGAATTAATCCAAGGCCATAAATAAAATTAACATTATCAGGCTGTTGATTATGTAGCTGATTAAATTCTTTTAGTGCAGAAAGATAATCTCCTGATAAAAATAACTCTGAGGCGGAATCATAACTTACAGCAAAGCATTTATTAGCCCATAACAATAAAAAGACTATCTGTAAAAAATATTTATTAAAACTTAATTTCATCTATATCTTTAAGCTAAAAAAAACCACCCAATAAATATATGGGTGGCTTTGTTAGATATAAAAAAATATAAATCTTAGCTTGACTGGCTTCGGGGCTGTTTAGTATTTCTACTTTTATTATTTCTCTTTCCCTTAGCTGCTTTTCTTGCTTGCTTTTTTGCATCTGCTTTTAAGGTAGCTTTGAGATCAGCATTAGAGTCTATAATCTCTTTAATTGTTGCCTTTTGTTGTATATGAAGCGCTTTGAGCTGATCATTTAGTGATTTTGTATCTGCCTTGGTTGCGCCAGCTTGTCGAGCAGTCTTAATATCAAGCAAGATAGAAGCCATAGATGTTTTATTAGACTCTATGGTGGAAGACTGGGTTGATGAAGCAACGGCTAGGATCTTGTTCATAGTTTGCTTAGCTTTTGTTCCTTTTGCTTGCTTACCTGCAGCTTTAGCAGTTCTTTTCTCTGCAGCTATTGTACCTTGAAGAGAAACATCACTTTTTATAGCAGCTCGTAAGTTCTTATCTAAATCACGCTGTTTAGATCTAAGAGTTTTTGCAGATGCCTTAGCTGAAGTATTATCACCAGCATCTTTATAAGCCTTAATATCTGCTTTTAATTTAGTTACTTCTGCTTTCTTAGCCTCAAGACTAGCCTTTGTAGCTGCATCTACATTACTGATTACAACGTTATAAACAGAAACATGCTCCTTTGGTAAAGATAACCTTGCCTGAGCCACACTAAGAGAGAAAAAGGCGAAAATTGATACAAATAGCGTAAATCTAATAAACATTGAACAAAACTCCTTTAATAAATTATAAAAACACCTTAAAAAACAATAATTTAAAAAAAAATTAATTTCTCTTATTTTATCATTTTTTTATAAAAACGTCATAAAATCCTTTTTGTTGACACAAATAAAAAATTAATATGGAATATTTATCGAATCAATAACATCAATATATGCAACATCAATTCCAATATCTTGTTTCAATAAATTAAGCTTTTCTAAAAGCTCTGATGAATTTTTAATAGTAAAAAAAGCTGTATTACTATGATCATAATAAGCTTTTAATTCTAAATCATAATTACTAGCAATTACATCAGCATCAAAACCTTCTAAAAGAGAAGCTATAATCTCACCAGTTACAATAGCAATACTATCTCTTTCCTGGTTTAGTGCTAATTGGTAATTAGGAAAAACACGATGGTCTAAATACTCAATAGACTTTGATCTAATAGATAAATGAAATGACTCTATATCCATTGCCCAAATAATACCGTCACTATCATTAGCTATATAATTTTCATGTCTATGGCCATCTGGATCAAAAATTGAAGAAACACTACTATTTGGAATTAATTTATAAGAACTTGATTCTGAATTAATTATAGGGCCAATAGCTAAAGATTGAATTAAATCTTTATCGTAAGATCCAAAAGAGCTTCCAGAAGCTTGGTGGTAGAGAGAGAGGACAAAAGCAAGTGATGCCAGAGGTATAATAATATAGCTAAAAAGACTTTTATTAATGACCATAAAATTTAAGACCGCATGAATTTAATGTACCTGTATTTCCAATAAGAGAATCTACAACTTTACACTTCCAAGTACCAGTAATATTTTCTCCGTAGAAAGCATTACTGGTAATTTTAAAATTATTAAAATCACTTTCATCGTAAAAAGAATTTCTTATATTAAACAATACAGAACGAGTTCCGGATGGAGAAATTAGCTCTATGCCTAGCTCCCCGATAGATGGGTGTGTAATACTTACTTCCAATTGGACAGACTCAATGACCAAATTATCAGTTATCAAAATATCTATAGTTGATCCAGTAATAGAATTATCTGGAATCGAGATGTCAAGTGTTTGATTTATCTTATTTGTATAATCAAAAGCACCAAGACTTCCAGAAACATAGCTTTTAGCAGCTACTACGGCAGCATAGGCATCTACCCTTCCAAAACCGAACCAATTATGAAATTTATAACCAGCCGCATTTGTTGACCAAGAAGGCTCAGCAATATAGTTTACACCATCAATACTAACAATGGTGTCTTGAACATTTGGATCTATTTGTACTGAAGTTGTTGCCAATATATGTTTGATATCTCTCCACGAAAGATTTGGATTAGCTTCTAACATCAATGCTATTACCCCAGACAGAACTGGTGCAGCTGACGATGTACCATTAAACCTAGATGTATAGTTACAATTAGAATTATCAGGATGATTTTCCTCAAAGGCATTAGTCTGTGTGTATGTTGTATAGCCCTTAGAGCAGGTTGACTGATCAGTTGTCATCATTCCAGGCTGATAACGAGAAGCAGTGGATGAACTTATATAATCAGGATGAAATCCATACTCTCCTCCTGGTGCAGTTACCCAATTTGCAGAACCAGAGTTAGAATACGATGCCCTAGAGCCCAAAGCATTTGAAGCAGCTACCATAATTAAGTATGGGAAAGCTGAAGTAGGATCCATAGCCGTGTTTCTACAGCTGATAGGAATAGTACGACAACTCGGACCGCTCTCTCTGTTATTAGCGTCTTTAAATCCATTACCAGCCGATTTAACATAAATTGCACCGAGCCCCCCTCTCAGGCTTGTTATTCCATTTAGTAATGCATTTTCTATTTGTGTTGAAGGGGCAATATCAAACTCTAGTGCAGAACCATAGCTTAAATTAAAGATATCTACATCCTCGGCATAATCAGCACCGCCCAAAGCAGCTAAATGATCAGAAACTTTTTGAGTCTTCAAAAAGTTAAAACCTCTTAAAGAAGCCTTTGGAGCAACACCCCTTCCTCCTTTCTGGTTCCATCCAACAGAAGCTGCTAAACCAGCTACACTCGTTCCGTGATCTCCTGTGCTTATTGAATTTGTTGGATCAGTTGTATCATCCATATAATTATATGATTTTCCAGTTTTAATATTATCAGATAAATCTTCATGAACTATCTCTAGGCCTGAATCAACTATTGCAATATCAATACCTAATCCTTTATACCCTTCTGCCCATACTTTATTAATATTAATATCCTCACCAATGAGTCCCGAATTACCAGAAAAATTATTTTGACCTGTATTACTTAAATGCCATTGATGAATATGTAGGGGATCACTACTAATTGATAGGGAGACTGTAGCAACCTCAGATGAATCAATAAAGCCGTCATTCACTTTAAATGTAAAAAATTCTTCTAATAGATTAACTGTGTCCACAGAGCCAGTATATGTAAATTCACATGTTGAATTATCTGCAATAGAAACAGTGCCAATAGAGCTATTACTTACTATAAAACAACTGATTGCTCTATTATCTTGAGCAGTGCCAGATAGTTTACCAATAACCTGAATGCTAGTTAGATGCTCTACAACGAATGTGTTATTAGTTGGTTTAGGCATGGTATGAACAAATTTATTTAATGGCTGGTCATCCAGATCATCCACAACGCCATCATTATCATCATCATCATCGGCATTATTACCAATACCATCATTATCAGAGTCAACTGACTCAGTACTATCATAAGGAAAGGCATCGT
>NHEF01000004.1 GCA_002171615.1 Gammaproteobacteria bacterium TMED78 | reverse complement strand
TGCAGGTCAATTAGGCGGAGGTTGGAATACTACTGGTTCAGCAGGTTATTTTAGAGTGTATCCATACACAGGTTCAGGTAATGGATACATAAACGGTGGTCCTACTAGTGGAGGTAATATACCTAATACTGCGTCTGGAGTTGGCCAGTATTTACGTAGCGGTAATAGCGGAACAATAGCTAATGTCTATAACGGTATCCCTTCTACTGGTACTTTTAGTGTTAGTTGGGGAGGTAGTGGATCTACTGTAAGTTGTACAGTGACTAATAACTCTTCTGATTGGTATTATTTTACTCCTTTTTATCAAGGAAATGGTGGAGCTAGATACCAAACTTTTTATACAAATTATTTTGACTCGGGTAGTAATAATCAATTTACTCTCCAGACTAACTGGGGAGGTACAGCGTCAACTCAAAGATTTGGACAAAATACAAGACCAAGTATTAGGTTTGCAAGAGACCTTACTTCCGGATCAGCTACTAGTGATTATAGTTTTACAATTTACATGCCTGCTAGTGCGAATAGATCTACAGTTACGTCAACTTATTCTAATCTAATTAATACTGCTGGAAATCCTGGTTTTAGTTCTCAAACCCCACCAGGAGGCAGTGCAGGAAGTGGCACAGGATCTTTATATGCATCCAATACAGTCTTTCCTTATATATATAATAATTATCCAAGTACAGGGACCATGAGGTTTAGATCTAGAGCTTCTATAGGAGGCACCTACAAAGCAACAAGTAATGCTTTAGGGGTTTTTAGTGTTAGTGATATTACACCTGGTTGGGATTCTGCTTTAGGCGGTTCAAATGAAACGGCTACTGCTTCATATAGTTCAGGAACATCGAATTTAGAAGATAACGCCTTTGTTAAAATTAATAAACAAAACATGAAATTATCTCATTATTATGGTACAAAGAATTTAGGTACAGACGGAGGATAACATGGCAGATATTACAAATGAAAGTACAGCAGAAGAACTTGTTGAAAAAGCAAAATTAGCTTTTCTTTTATCAAAAGACGAAACAACAGCTGAATGTATAGAAGAACATAAAAAATTTCAGGAGATAGTAGATGCTGAGTAAAGTTAATATAGCACCAGGTATTGATAAAGAAACTACAAACTACGGAGCAGAAGGTAGATGGATAGATTGTGTCAATGTTAGATTTAGAGCAAAACTACCTGAAAAAATTGGAGGGTGGACTAAACTAGTTGCTCCTAAAATATGTGGTGTGGTTCGTGCACAAAAAACTTGGTACTCAACGGCCGGTGTTAGATTCATGGCAATTGGTACAGATAGAAAACTGTATGTGTATTCAGAAGGTGTTGTAAGTAATATTACACCTGAAAGATTAAGCGCAACTTTATCTGGTCCTTTTACTGCAAACGGTACAGCTACGATAACAGTAGCGCATACAAACCACGGAGCAACAGAAGGAAGTTTTGTAACCTACAGTGGAGCTTCTACTTTAAACGGAGCTGACTTTAACGCAGAGTATGAAATTACAAGTATTGTAGATGCTAACTCTTACACTATTACACATACAGGAAACGTAAGTGCAGGTACAGGTGGAGGTACAGTAACAGCTAAGTATCAAATAAACGTAGGATCAGCTACTAGTAGTTTTGGTTTTGGTTGGGGTACTGCTACATGGAACGCCGGATCGTGGAACACGCCTAGAACTTCTTCTGCTATTTTTGTAGAAGCTACGTCTTGGTCTTTTGATATTTTAGGAGAAGATTTATTTGCAATAAGGAACAACGGCGCTTTATACAGATGGGATTTATCAGGTGGTGTTGCAACTCCAGCACAAGTAATAACACAAGCTCCAAGTACAAGTAGATTTTTATTAGTTACAAATGGTCAGTTTGTTTTATGTTTAGGAACAGAAGAAACAATAGGAACCCCAGGAACACAGAACAACATGTTGATTCGTTGGTCAGCACAACGAGACTACACATCTTGGACATTTACTAGTTTAAGAGAAAACGCATCAGGTTCTGATCAGGTTCAAGAAGGTTCTAAAATAATGGCTGCTACTAGATCTCGTGGTAGTGTTTTAGTATGGACAGATTCTTCTTTAAACATTCTTACACTTATTGGTGGGGATGCTGTTTTTAGTTTACAACAAGTTGGATCAAGTTGTGGGGCTATCTCTCCTTTTTGTTGGGCAGAAGTTAACGGTGTAAGTTATTGGATGTCACAAACAGCTTTTTACATTTTTGATGGTTCTGTTAAAAAATTAGATTGTACTGTTCAAAGTTATGTTTTTGATGATCTTGATACGACAGCACAAGTTCAAGTATACGCAGGTATTAACGTAGACTTTAACGAAGTAACTTGGTTTTATCCTTCAAAAGGTTCTAGTGCTATTAATAGAAGTGTAACTTATAATTACTTAGAAGATGTTTGGTATACTAACACAGGTTTTGCAAGAACTGCATGGTCTGATAGAGGTGTTTATTCTAACCCGTTTGCTTCTAGGTATTATCCAAACGATTTACCTACAAATGAAACAATAAGAGGTGTGACAGCTGGGTCATCACAAATTTACAGACACGAAGACGGATTAAATGATGATGGCGGGGCTATGACGTGTTCTTTAACTTCTGGTGATATTGATATTGAAGATGGGGATCAAGTTTATCACATTAGCAGAGTTATACCTGATTTTAAAAATTTGTCTGGCACTGTTAATGTAGCTTTAAATTTTTTAAACTACCCTACATCGACTACACCACGTAATTTTAATTCTAACATAACCCCTACCACTAAACATTTTTCTGTTAGGGGTCGTGGAAGACAATCTAATATTGTATTAAGTAGTAGTGCTACAGATTCTAACTGGCGTTTTGGTACTTTTAGATATGATATAACTCCGGATGGAGCAAGATAATGGCAAGAATAAAAGTAACTAGGTTTCCTTTACCTAAAGATGAGTTTACAAGAGAACAACAAGACCTTTTAATTAGAGAACTAGAAGCTGTGATTAATCAATTAAATTTTAGTTATCAAACAGATTTAAAAGATTCAGTTTTAGCAAGAACATGGTTTGGATTATAATGGCTGACCAATATATAAATAAAAGTTTAGATTTAACGAATACAAATGAACAGACAATTTACACTGTGCCTACAGCACAGATTACTCAACCTGCTCAAGACCCTGTAACCTCTCTTATAAAAAATATTTTAGTTTGTAATGATTCTGGTGGTGCTGTAACAATTACAATATCAGTATTAGATAAAAGCTTAGGACCAGCAACCATTAAATTATTTGAGGCAAAGTCTATAGCTGCGAACACAACCACAGAGTTAATTACCCAACCTTTAGTTTTAGAAGATGGAGATCAATTAAAAGTACAAGCATCTTCAGGCAATGCCTTACACGTAGTTTTATCAATATTGCAGATAACTTAATGAAAAAAGTTCAAGATTCTAAGGTGATTGGCACAACATGGGTAGAAGGGGTAGAGGTTCCAGTTGTACAGCCTGAAGTTTATGAGAGAATATATTGTAAAAATTGCGATAATGAGGTAGATTCTGATGAACAAGCCACAGGTGTTTGTAGCAACTGCGGTCAGCCTTGGGCAGTACACAAGGCTAAAGATATACAGGTTAAAGTAGTTCAGTTGCCAATGGGCGCTGGATCAGGCGAATAACAAGACTAACCATCTTGCGGTAAATTATGGATGAGCTTTTAGACACCCTTGAATTATATAAGTTTCATTACCCTTTATGGTTTGAAAACAGTCTAAAAGAAATTTTCTATCACATTTATCCATCACTAACTTTGGGACAATATAAAGTACACGCAGACGATAATGGGCTTTATGGGTTTCGAAACTGGGCTTTTTTAAGTAAAGAAGCTGAAACAAAATATTTAGAAACTAGGGAGCTAAATTTTGAGGATTGGAATAGTGGAGATAGAACTTGGGTCATTGATACAATCTTTAAAAGAAAACATAACGACGCTATGATTTTTTATAAAACTTTTTTCACACACTTATTGGGACCGGGGAAACCTGTACAATGGTTGAGGCTTGCACCAAATGGTTTGATAAGAAGTCGTATGTCTATAACAACTAAGGAGCATATGCTGTAATGGGATCGGTCAAGAAAAAAGTCGATAAGGTCATGAATAAAGTGGCTGACAAGATCATGCCAAAAGAATTAGCGAAAGTCATGCCTTATATAGCTATGGCTGCTCCTTTCTTGGGACCTGTTGGAATGTTAGCAACCTTACCAGCACAAGCATTAGCCGATGCAAAAAACTACGGAAAATTAAATTATAAAAAATTAGCATTACAAGCTGCTATGACAGGTATGGCAAAGGGAGCTCAAGCAGGTAAAGGTACAGCTGCTGAAAAAGCGTTTATGAGTGACTCTGTAGCGAATGCTGCTAACCCTAATCTTTTACCAGGAGCAGGAGGAACAGCCGGTAATGCAATGCAATTCGCAGCCGATAACCCAGATGCTTTTAAAACTTTTGCTGAAGGTTTTAAATACGAACCGGGGATCGCGGGTATAGGACAACGTTTCTCTGATGCTATTACAAGTACAGGTAGATCAATGTACAACCCAATTGACTTTAGTGAAGACATTGCACCACAACTTTTAAATAAAGGAAGATTTAGTCAAGCGATGAAACTATCAGCACCTATGGGTATCATGGCTGGAATGAATGCTATGGATGATTTTGAACAACAAAGAGCAGCTGGTGGAGCAGGAACAGATGGAGCACTTAGTCAAGATGCGTTAGCTCAAAAAAATTATGATCTAATGAATCTATATGGTCAAAACGCTGGATATACACAAGATGAAATAAATACAATCTATGGTCCTTATGGAGCTATGTATGGCGGAAACTATAACGAGACTGTAAACCCAATGCAATTTACTAAAAGACAATTTGCAGGAACAAACTATCCTATCTTTAGCACTTTTGCTGATGGTGGCCGTGCAGGTTATGCAGATGGAGGAATAGATTTGTCTGGATCAGCAGTTGATCCATTGTCTGACAACGAGCCAGACAGGGAAACTTTGCAAGGTATAAGAGACTACATAGAATATATTAGCGAGATGGAAAAAGCTAAAGCAATGCAATTAGAAAAAGTTCCTAATCCTGTAGGCAGAGCAAACGGAGGCATCATGCAAGCTCCTGGTGTACCAGGCGGCATGGAACTAGATTATAGAAACTCAGGAGGTTTTATACCTATGGGTGGACCAGAAAGGGCTGACGATGTGCCAGCGATGCTTTCTAAAAATGAATTTGTAATGACTGCTGATGCTGTACGTGGTATGGGTGGTGGAGATGTTAATGTAGGCGCACAAAAAATGTATGACCTAATGAATAATATGGAGGCAAAAGTATAATGGCGTCACAATACGATACTAGACATACACAAACAGAATTATCATCACCGGCAGTTGAAACATTACTAGGTACTTTTGGTCCCAAGCTTGCTGGTATATTAGGCGGTAGTATAAATACATCTGCTTTTGCTCCAGCTATTGCAGCGCAAAACCAAGCACAACAACAAGCAATGCAAACAGCACTTGGTCAACAAGGATTTACATATGACCCAGCATCAGGCGCGGTCGGTGGATCGGGGATCGGGGCTTTTCAACCATTTATAGATCAGGCTACAACAGCCGCAAATCAAATTCAAGGTGCCGGAACTGCTGCGTTACAAAATGCAGCAGGAGCAACAAATCAAATGCAAGGATTAGCAGCAGGAAGAGCTATCTCGGGGGCTGCAACCCCGTTCCAGCAACAAGCTGCTACTGACCTTGCAGGCGCAAGAGGACTACAGGGTCCTGGAGCGGGAACCGGGGCTGGTTCAATTGCTTCTTACATGTCTCCTTATCAACAACAAGTTATTGATGCTGCAATGGCTGACTTTGATTTAGATACATCAAGACAACAACAACAATTAGGTATGCAACAAGCTATGAGCGGAACTATGACAGGTAGTAGATCTGCAGCAGCGGCTCAAGAACTTGGTTCTAGTAGAGGTATGGATAGAGCAATGTTGCAAGCTAATATGTTAAACCAAGGATTCCAACAAGCACAAGGCGCTAGACAGCAAGACGTTGCAAACAGAATGGGTATTAGTTCACAGACAGCAGCTCTTGGTGAAAGTGCAGCAGGTTTAGCTGGTCAAGATATTTCAGCATTAGGACAAGCTGGTCAAACACAAGGTCAACTAGCACAGTCACAGACGTCACCATTTACACAAGCATTAGCAGCACAAACACAAATGGCACAATTAGTGCCTCAGTTAGGTGCTCAACAGTTTGGTGTGCTTCAAGCGTTTGGTGATCAAAACCAGAAATATGCACAAGCAGGATTAGACGCTCTTGCACAAACTAATAAACTACAGCAGTACGCTCCTTACGAACAACTTGGTTTTGTTGGTCAACAAATTTCAGGATTGATGGGTGGTTATGGAACAGGAACTAGTATTGGTACAACAGCAGGACCTCAAGCAAGTCCTGGTGAAAGTGCTTTTGGTAACTTTATGCAAGGTGCAGGTATCTTATCTAACCTTGGTGGTATGTTTGGATTAGGAGGATAACTTGGTACACACTCTTAGAAGAAAAATGTTTAGTATGGGTGGTGATGTAGATAAATCACACGGTGTTGGTATTACGTCTGGACTATCTGGAGGCAGAGCAGGTTATTCCAAAGGAGGTAAAATTATAGAAGGTATTATGAATTTTATAAATCCTATGAATATAACTAAAGGATCAAAAGTAACAAAACAAGTTTTAGA
Source organism: Gammaproteobacteria bacterium TMED78 (assembly GCA_002171615.1). Taxonomy (GTDB): domain Bacteria; phylum Pseudomonadota; class Gammaproteobacteria; order Steroidobacterales; family Rariloculaceae; genus TMED78. The sequence goes on along the minus strand of NHEF01000004.1, from coordinate 1,172 downwards.
CGAAGACGCTATGGATATGAGAAAACTAGCCGGTGGTAGTGGTGATGATATTATGAAAACTATATCAGAAATAAAAGACCCTACTAAAAAAATGATGGCCCTTAGAGCTTTAAGTTCTGTTGGAGGTGGTGCTGGTGTTGTATCTTCTATGTTTGACGCACCAGACCCAAGTGCATCTGACACTCCATTGGGATCAGCTTTTCAAATGGGAAGACAAGGATTAGAACTAGCTACAGCCATTAATCCTTTATTACAAACAGGTAACATAGCAAAAAATATATACGAAGCTAGCAAACCTTATGGAGAAGGTGACTTCTCACTTACTCCTGCTGGAGCAATTAGAAGCGCTATGGGTAAAACAGGTTCTGATATTGTAGAAGAAACTGACAACGAAACTCAAGGCGACGTTATGGATCAAGTAGAAGAAATGACACAAGAGGATAGAATTAGAGAAGAGTATTTTGAAAAATTAAATTTATATAAAGAACTGTTAGGAGAAGGAGAACAGAACAATAATTTAACAACTATTGGTGACGCACTAGTCGCTGGTGGTAGCGCATTAAGTTCTGGAGAAGGCGTTGGAGGTGCATTAACTGCATTCAACGCTCCTTTATCAGCAGAAATGGCAACAAGAAGACAAAGAACATCTGATATAAATACAGCAGCTGCTACACAAGCTATGACAGAAATGTTTAGTAACGATCAACTTATGCAAGCAGCAGATATAGAAAACATAACAGCTGGTAACTATACAGCTCCTGGTCAAATTAGAAAAATGCAAGAAGCAATTGACGCAGGAATTACTTCTACACTGCCTGTAGATAGAAAAGGCGAGTTTAACGAAGACACAGCACGAGCATCTACAAACTCTGTATTCTTAAATCCTGATCCTGGAACTTCTGGTAGACAAGGTTTTTACTGTGCGGTTAACAGTGAAGGCGGTTTGAAATTTACTGACGACTTAGCAGAGGCACAGGAATGGGCCTCTAGTTAGGAGGTAGTATGCCAGCAACTAAAATAGCTAGATTTATATTTAAAAGCCGCGGTGATAAATTTAGATATAAACGTGAGTCAGCATCCTTAAATGTTGATAAAGTTTTTGACACTTTAGAAGAAGCAAAAAAATTTAAAACTGAAATAGAACCAAAATTTGCAAAAGCAAAAGAAGATGC
>NHEF01000003.1 GCA_002171615.1 Gammaproteobacteria bacterium TMED78 | reverse complement strand
TATAAAGCGCTGCTATATGATACATACCCACTCTCTGATTGTATTATCTATAATCATAGATTATACAAGCGGATAAGGAGAACAACCATCTTTGCTACAACTATTTCTCAAATATTCTGATTGTATCAATCACTCTTTAATCTTTATATTGTTCTTTAATGCTAGTTCTTGAAGATACAATAACGCCTCATCTGTATATTTAGTTGCGTAACCACACCTGTAAGGAAATATCTCTGGATCTATTTGGTAACGCTTAGACCAATCATCGAATCCTTTGTTTATGCTGTTTTCGTTTTTCGTAATTAGTGTAACTTTGTCATACTTCATAAAATATTTAAAAGCATCCTCTGGTAATTTGAAATTGTAAGTAAAAAGGTGTTTTGCTCTATCCTTTCTATCTTTTCTATGACCCCTTACAACTCCTTTATTGGTTTTTAAAAAACCATTTCTTACTTTATCCTGTGGGTACCTATAGAGTACCTTATGTGTATCATTTGTTAACTGAGAGTAAATAATATTTAAGATACTAATGAACCTAACTTTAATCAAATACAAAAAAGCCCTGAAAAGTAAAAGCTCTAAAAGCTATACCTATCAAGGCTTTTAAGATGTGCTGGCGAAAAGATTCGAACTTCCGACCGGCTGATTACAAATCAGCTGCTCTACCAACTGAGCTACGCCAGCAAAATATGAATCTCTAATCTGGTTTCCTAGCCCTTAAAACCATCCTATCTGTATTTCTCTCTAGGGATGGATCATTATTCCTTAAAGTATGATCATCAAGAGGGTTATGAAGAATTTCATAGTTTTCCTCGACAGCAAAACCAGCAAGTGAAAGTAGTCTTAATGCTCTTCCCACTTCCATTCTATGAAGAGTTGATTGGGTTTGAAGTGCAGACTCATTATCTTGAGTTTCATTACCGATATGATCAACTATACCAAGAGTACCTCCTGGTTTTAAAGCCTGATAAATAGCAGAGAGATTATTCAATGCTACTTCATCTCCGCCATTTGTCAGATCATGAAAATTTAAGGCAGTAAAAGCAAAATCTGCTTCTTCGTCTAATCCACTCTCATTTGTGTTTCCAATATAAACGTCTACATTGCCTAATCTTTCTGCTCGCTCATTAGCTCCAGGACCTAAACGATCAGCGAACCTTCCAGGAATCTGAGAAATAACTCTGCCTTCAGAACCAACTGCAGCAGATAAAACTTCGGTATACCAACCTGCTCCAGCAATTACCTCAAAAACAGTTGATCCTGCATGAAGTCTTAAAAATTCTAAAACCTCTTTAGGTTTTCTATTAGCGTCTCTTGCTTTTTCCTCTGCAGGTCGATCAGCTGAAGCAAGCGCTTCATCAAATCCAGACGCTAGATGAGAGCTGGCTGTTAGTGAAAAAAATAAACAACCTAAGATTGTAATTAAAATTTTAAATGTCTTTGAAATAATCATAATATATAACCTCACTAAACTATTTTTTATGCCAAATACTCAAAAAAGCTAAGCCTTGGAGAACCAAATTAGGTTCAGAAAAAACTTTAACTTCTACACCCTTTTCATCTAATGGAAGAATCAGAGAGCTGTCCCCACCAGTAACAAACACCATATACTCATGGCCAATTTTGTCTTTCAATAAACTTAAAGCACTCGTAACAGAACTTCTTAATGAAAGGATTATACCATTAAGAATACAATCTTCAGTCGAATTTCCCAATAAATCTTTACCAAAAAGATTATTTTGAGATTCGAAATCATTCAGTTTATTACCAATTAATTGTAAATTAATATCTATATTGCTAGTTTTATTTACAAGGCTATTGGCCATAATATGAGATCCAGGCAAAATAAGCCCCCCAAGATGCTGGCCTTTCTCATCCACTGCATCAATAGTTAAGGCGGTCCCTAAATCGATAACACAAAAAGGCTTAGGATCATGAATAATTAAATTTCTAGCGGCTATCATTGAAATCCAACGATCTGCACCAAGTTTTAAATAGTCATCGTAAGCACATTTAAGTCCATATACTTCTTTATCTGTAGGTTTATCTATAAAAAGAATTGGGATATTCAATGATGAAATTTCCTCTCGATTAAAATCATCTAGAATAACTTTGCTTAACTCTTCTGAAACACTACTGATATAAATTCCATCAATTTTATCGAAATAATTATAGCCACTCTCTATTTTTTTAAGATATTCCTCTGTATTTTTTTCAAAAAAATCTACATAAAGTAAGCTTAACCAATTTGTAAACCCTGACTGTGTATAACTGGGAAAATCTTTTATTAAAGTTGAACTTAATAAACCTAAATGATGCTTTCCATCGTGAAAAGACAATTTAACATTTTCATTACCAATATCTATTAATATGTTCATTCTTCTATCTTCAAAAAATTCTCTTGGGTCATAATTAACTGCTCAATAAGTCTCGATACAAGGTAATTTCTATCATAAAATAAATCTTTAGTGGCACTGCTTAAGTCAATACTAGCATTACCTATTTTTTTATCTAGCCATTCTAAGTTAGTTTTTGTATTTAGGCCTAACCCAATCACTAAGTATAAATGATCATTCTCTTTGACTACTGACTCTACTAATATCCCACCCATTTTCTTGCCTTTAAAATAAAGATCATTAGGAGGTTTAATATCTATCTGTATATTAATCTCTCTATTAATCAATGAGGAAATACCTTTTCCAACGACAATAGGAAGAGTTGATAAATTCTTAACTTCTGCTTTTACTTTAGATCCAATAGTTAGATTAATGCTAGAACCAAAAGGAGAAGTCCAATTTTTACCTAATCTACCCTTTCCTTTACTTTGATACTCAGCAAGCAAGACTGTAAATTTTTCTATTTTATGGTATTTTTTATCTCTAAGTAAATAATCATTAGTAGAACTAATTTCGTTAAAGACTTTAATTTGGTTTATTTTTTTTTGATAGTCACTCTTTATAGAACTGAAAATATTTTTTTTATTTAAAAATATAAGTCCTCCATTTAGTTCTATCTCATTCTTACTTTTTCTAATCTTAAGACCCAAACTATCTAATAATTTTAAATCTTTATTTAATACATCATAAGAGATATCTAAATGATTAGAAATTTTACTTACACTATGTAGTTCACCATCAGATAATAGCCTTATAAGAGAAATATTATGCTTAAGCATATTTAAGTATTTATTTTTTTAATAATACTAACTTTTCTTTCTTCACCACTCATCATTCTACTAATGTTACTCCTATGGCTATAAGCTATGAGAATAGATATTGCTAAAGTAAGAATGAATAAATGATTATCTAATGAAAAATTTTCTAAGGCCAAATAAATAGCAGCAATAATTGGAGCACTAACAGTAGCAAGTCCAACAAATCCAGTTATCAATATAATAAATAGCCACATTGCTATAATTGGGGCAAAAATAACTGGAGCGGAGACAAACAAAACACCTGCTGCTGTAGCACCCCCTTTGCCCCCTCTAAAACCATACCAGATAGGCCAAATATGACCAACTATTGTAGAAAAACCAACCAAATATAAAAGTATATCTTGATCTACTAAAGTTGATATTCCTAAAAATCCTAAATTAAATGAAGGAAGGAAAAAACATACAAAAATACCTTTACTAAAATCAATGATTAAAACCAATAATCCAAATAATTTCCCTTGAGTTAGTAAAGCATTAGTAGCTCCTGCATTACCACTACCTTGCTCTCTTATATCTACTCCACCAAAAAATCTTGAAATAAAAAGAGCACCAACAATAGAACCAATAAAATAGGCAAAAATAACTTTAAAAATAATTTCTACCATTTATTAAATTAAACCTCTTCGTAAAGAGTACAGTCGTATATTCCTCTAACCTCTTCAGAATTCCATATCCAAAAGGCATCCCAAGTAAACGGCTCTGTAAGAGTTTCAGAGTCTTCTACAATTAACTCATAATATAATCGACCTTCACTATTATTAAGTGTAAATCTTTCAAAAGTTTTAACATCTGTCGTTTGAGAAACACCGACCCTATTAAAATATGGATAGTTAATTTTTGTTGTAACTATTTCTAAAGTATTGATATCAACCCATTTACCAATGGAGTGTCCTAGAGGAGAAGGTAGGATGCTATCTTGATTTTGCTCTTCCAAATATATAGTCCTAGTCACATCAAACTCTTCGGCCTTAAGTTCTATATAATTCTCATGCTCTATGAATTCAATTGGGTATGGATTGCCCATTGTATTCGGCATTCCTGGTGCGATACACTCTTGCTGAAGATTATCTTCATACTCATTCCATTGAGCTGCTAAAGATATAGCTTTATCAGTTAATGGGAAGTTTTCTGGGCCACCAAAAAACCACCAACCTCTTTCCTTAAAGCCCCAAGACCAAACTCTATAAAAATCACTTTCTTCTTCTGTACTTGCATTAGTAGGAGGGGCCTCTGGAGTGAACTTTCCAGCATCTGGCCATCTAGGAGTAGCATTTCTCGTTAATGGAACCTCCACTCCATTAGATAACAACATGCTTGTTAAGACCATTACATTATTCCTCCTTGTAGAAGGATTTCCTGCCAAGCTTATAATATCACCAACCTTTACATTATCTGCGGTTACCCCCCTTCTTCGCTGTCCACTTATTGAGCCACCCTCTGCTAACCAAATAGAATTAGGATCACCCTCTACTGTCTCAACCTCAAACATTACATGCGGATTCTTCCACAACATATTGATTATTTTTCCTCTAACTTCGGTAACTACACTTCGGTCAAATTCTGAAGTAGAGTGATGCGAAAAAATCACTGAAGGTAATAATAAAAAATTAAGAAAAATAATAAAACTTTTAAATTTTATACAGCTCATAAACATATTCATTTATTTACTCCTCTTACTAAATAAAAACTGTGAATTTCCTATTGATTTTTCAATAAATCCACCTTCACAATAACAAAAATAAAATTCCCACATTTTTATAAATCGCTCTGAATAACCTAAAGATCTTATAAAAGATAATTTAGAAAACATTTTCTCACGCCATTTTTTTAGAGTCAAAGCATAGTCTGGTCCTATCTCATCCCTATTAAGTAAATCAAAATTGGTTACCTCGGAAATAGAAGTTAAAAGCTTTGGTAGAGAAAATAAAGCCCCTCCTGGGAAAATATACTTTTGTATAAAATCGACAGATTTTTTTGCATTTTCATATTGATCATCAGCAATAGTTATGGCTTGCAAGAACATCTCCCCATCATCTTTTAGTAAATCATTACACTTTTTCAAATAAGTCTCGAGATAATTGTGTCCAATAGCTTCAATCATTTCAATAGAAACTAATTTATTAAATTTTCCATGTAAATCTCGGTAGTCCTTCTGCAGCAAAGTAATTTTATCTGAAAGATTCTCTCTATGTATCCATTGTTTTGCATATTCATACTGTTTTTTAGAAATTGTTGTTGTAGTTACTCTACACCCATAATTACTTGCAGCATAAATAGATAACCCGCCCCAACCAGTACCAATTTCTAGTAAATGATCAGAAGATGTTAACTTAAGACTTGAGCAAATTTTGTCTAATTTTTTTTCGGAAGCTTGATCCAATGAAATATCCAAATTATCAAAGACTGCAGATGAATACATCATCCTCTTATCTAACCAGACTTTAAAAAAATCATTACCTATATCATAGTGAGCTTTTATATTTTTTCGGCTACCTGATCTTGAGTTATTATTGATTAGATGAATCAGTTTATTAACTGGGCCTTTCAGTTTTCCCATACCTGAATTAATTGGATCCATAACATTTCTATTTCTTAAAAATAGACAGATCACCCCTGTTAAATTATTTGTGAACCAATAACCTTTCATATAAGACTCGGCAACACCTACACTGCCTCCAAATAAAATCATAGGATAGATTCTAAGATCCTTAACTTCTATAGTTAAAGCCATATCCTTATCATCACTAAAATTTCCAAAAGTCCAGCGCCCAGCTTCTTCTGCTACTATTAGCGTTCCAGAATTTATCTTCCTTAATTTAGAAAAAATTAGCGATCTACAAATTGAGTTAATTATCATTATTAATATCCTTCATTGGAGGCTCATCTATCATTGAGATATCGTTATTTTTTTCAGGGTAATCATGATAAACACAGCCTTTTAACCATAAAAAAAATGCCTCCCAATAGATCCCTATAATGATTTTAAAAGTTATTAATGGATAAAAAACTAATAATCTAAATAAACTAAGACTTGTGATATTTGTTTTTTTATTTAATGAGAGCGTAGCATCAAAAAATTTATCTTTTTTCTTAAAATTTTCCATATGCACAAGAATAGACTTAAAGGGTGAATTAAACTTCCAATCATAATCTAGATCCATACTCATAAAAGGAGATACATGGAAATCTTTCTTTAATTTAAAACTACTTACATTATTATTTTTGATACTTTTTGAGTTATTGAGTAAATAACAGTACTGATCTCCCCAAGGAGTATTATTTACTTCAGTAATTATAAACTCTAGATTCTTACTATCTAAATCAGAAAAACAGTAATAGAATGAAACTGGATTAAATCCATAGCCTAAATAGCTCATCTGGGTTAGTAAATAAATTCGTCCCTTAAATTCCTTGCTAGTTTCCTGCTTAATATACTTTCTTACACTTATATCTAGACTATCAGAAGGGCTTCCCATATGGCGTCCTCTATTAAAAGAAGCAAAATTAGGTTTATTGATAGACCAAAACCACTTATCTTTAAATATGTAATTTAACTCAGAAAGATCTAAATAAAACATAAATAATTTATACTTAAAATTATGGACAACAGGTGAAGTTCTTCTATGTCTTATATATCCTTCAAAAATACAACTATTCATTTATAACACTAGCCTCAAAATATTTTACTGCCTCTAGAGCACTTACAACTCCATCTTCATGAAAACCATTATACCAATAAGCACCACAAAAAAAGGTACGATTTTTATTAATTAAATAGTGATTTTTTTGAGCATTCACAGCATCATTTGTAAAAATAGGATGGCTATATTCAACTCTTTTGATTATTTTACTACTTCTTATTTTAGATGAATTATTCAATGTAACGCAAAAAGTATATTTAGAGTCAATTTTTTGTAATAAATTCATATTATAAGTAAGCGATGTCGACTCTTGTTTTTTTTCAGGTATATTATAGTTCCAAGATGCCCAGGCACGCCTATTATTTGGAAGTAAGTCTTCATCTGTATGTAAAATTGCTTCATTAGATTGGTACTTAATTGCACTTAGAGTGCTTTCCTCATCTCTAGAAGGATCTGCTAAGATTTTTAACGCTTGATCACTATGACAGCCTAAAAATACATAATCAAAACTTTGACGGCCTCTATCTCTAGTAAATATTTCTACTCTATCTGGAAATCTTAAGATTGACTCTACCTTGCTATTAAGCTTGATCTTATCTGAAAATCCTAAAACTAATTTTTCCACATAGTTTTTTGATCCACCCTTGATTACTTTCCAAGTAGGTCTATTAGCCAAAGATAATAATCCATGATTTTCAAAAAAATTTACTAAGAATTTTAGTGGCATAATAAGGATATTTTTTGGGTCTGAAGACCAAATAGCAGAAGACATAGGTAATAAATACTTTTCTATGAAATATTTAGAGTATTTCATTCTAGAAAGGTAATCACCTAGTAATATTTCTGAGTCAACTTGATTAATAAATTTAATTGAATGTGTATTAAATTTAAGAATATTTAAGAGCATAAGATGATGAGAATAATTTAATAAATTTCTTCTTTGTGAAAAAATAGTATTTAAATTTGTTCCAGAATATTCAAGACCGCTCTTTCTACAACTAACACTAAAGCTCATATCGCTTAATTGATCTTGGATATTAAGCTCTTCAAGTAAAGTGATAAAATTTGGATAGGTTTTATCATTAAAAACAATAAAACCAGTATCTATAGAAAACAAATCGCCGTCTAGATCAAAATCAATGGTATTTACATGGCCGCCAACATAGTTATTAGCTTCAAAAACAGTAATATCATGATTTTTATTTAAATGATATGCAGCAACATTGCTAGAAACGCCACTTCCTACTATCGCTATCTTCACCTCTATCTAGACTTTATATCTTCAATAATTTTCGCGAAACTAGGAAAAAATGAATTAGTTGAAGCGATATAAGAATCATATTCTTTATTTGTCTTCCTCATAGATTTTTCTAAAAGAGGAACTCCAGAAAATTTGAGTAGTAAAAGAGTCATCAAAACTGGAGAATATATTGACCACCACCCTCCTGAGGATAAGGCTAAAATATAAAAGCCCCACCAGATACAAGCGTTTCCAAAATAATTAGGGTGCCTAGTGTACTTCCAAAGACCCCTTGTCAATAATTTTCCTTTATTTTTTAGATTTGACTTAAACTTATATAACTGTAAATCACTAATAGCTTCAAAAGAGAAGCCAATTAACCAAAATAAAATGCCGATCAGGCTAACAAAATCAAGACTATCTTTGTCTGAAATGGTTATTAATAATGGCATAGAAATAATCCAAGCAATTACTGCCTGAAAACCAAAGATCAAATAAAGGCTCTTGAGCTCAAATAGAGGCTGATTATTTTTACGAATTGCTTTATATCTCTTATCTTCACCATGACCCCAATTCCTTATAGTAATATAAAGAGAAAGCCTGAACCCCCATATAAAAACTAAAATAAGTACTAGGCTTGACTTAGGCCCACCTCCATCTAAGGAAAGAAAAAAAACTCCTGAGAACACTATGAACATTAGAGACCATAGAGTGTCTACTATACTTACATCTTTAACCATAAGAGAAATAACCCAAAAAATTATGGCGAAAATTGTAATTACGAATAATGAGAAGAAATAAATATTGAACTCGATCATTTTACTTAGCCTTATCTGGATATAGAATATCTAGTTTATTTGAAATATAAAATAATAATGGGAACATAATACTCCAACCTACAGCCAAAAGAGTATAACCTAAAGCCCTATCAAGAAAAATAACGCCACCTAAGCTTTCCCCAGCATAAAAAGAAAGAGGGCCTCCAAAAAAACCAAAGATAAAAAGTAAGTAAATTTTTCTATTCAGCCAAGATAAAGAAATTTTTATTGTAGTTGAAAAAGAAGCCCACATAGCAACTATCCAAAGAGGTGCAAAGCCAATAACAATATTATTAGAGCGATACTCTAAAACCTCTAAAATAATAATGAAATTTTCCCATAATAAGCCAATCAAACTAACTATTAAAACAAAAAACAATTCCTTTACGGGATTAATACTCCTAGCTAAATAAAAAAAGACAACAAAAAAAACTACTATAGGACCCAGTAAATATAAATTATTTGCCGCCCCAACCACACAAGCAAACCAGCCGAGCTGAAAAAATAAAAAATTAATAATCAATTTTGTACTCTCTTTTTAAATAGATAGTGAGATACTAACCATTCCTGTCCATTATCATATCCAAAAAGCTCGGCACATGACATGAAAAATATTCTCCATCGCATCCACCATAAGATCTTATTTTCCTCACCATATACTTGGCTTAAAATACTTAATATTTCACCTTTATTACCATCCATATTAGCTAACCAAGCATTGGAGGTTTTTTGATAATGATCCCCAGTCCAAACCCATTGCTTTAAAATAGTTAAATCATCTTGAAAATTTAGAGGGAGATCTAGACTCGGCATTATTCCGCCAGAGAAGAAATATTTTGCCATCCAATCATCATCATTCAACTCTATAAACTCATAAGGTACCAACCTATGACAAAAAATATGCATAAAAAAAGTGCCTTCCGGATTAAGCCATTCGGAAACTCTTTTAAACATTTCTTTGTAGTTTCTTATATGCTCAAACATCTCTATAGATATAATTCGATCATATGATTTAGAAGGAGAAAAGTAGTTTATATCTCTGGTTATAACTTCTAAATTTTGTATATTATTCTTTTTTGCGATTTTCTCTATCTCAATTTTCTGGCTCTTAGAATTTGAAACAGCAGTAAAATTTGATTTAGGATAATTTTTTGCATTCCTTAAGCTAAAGGATCCCCAACCACAACCAAGATCAAGAATATCCTCGTTATCATTTATCATAGCTCTTTTAGTTGAGATAGAAAGTGCAGATTCTTCGGAATGATCCAGAGAACTTTCCTCATTATCCCAAAAACCGCAACTATACTTTAAGCTCCTTCCTAATATTAGCTTAAAAAATTCTGCTGGTACTTCATAGTGCTGTTCATTAGCTAAATCTGGAACTAAAGCAACCTCACTATTCTGCATCATAGAAATAAATTCTTGTTGCGCTCTCATAGTAAGCTCTAAATCAAAAATTTTACTCTTATTGAGACGATCATTAAGTAGCCTTCTAATCCCTAATCTTATAAAAAAATCAGGGAGGAAAGAGCTTTCTGCCATTCTTATAATTATTTTTTTTACATAGGAAATCATATTTAGCTTTTCAATTTATAACCAGTTTTAAAAATCCACCATATAATAAACACACATGTAAAAAGAAATATAAATGACATAATAATGCTAACAAAAATATTTACATCTGAGACGCCATAAAAACTCCACCTAAAACCGCTTATCAAATAAACCACGGGATTAAAAAAAGTTACTTTTTGCCAAAATGGATCTAGCATTTCAATTGAATAAAAACTTCCTCCAAGAAAAGTTAATGGCGTAATAACTAAAAGGGGAATAATTTGTAACTTTTCAAACCCATCTGCCCAGATACCAATAATAAAACCAAATAAACTAAAAGTGAGAGACGTAAGTAACATAAATAGAAACATCCAAACATAGTGTTTAATAGATAAATCTACAAAGAAATTTGCTGTAACTAAAATTATTACTCCAACAATAATAGACTTAGTAGCTGCGGCACCAACATAGCCTATCACAATCTCGAAAGATGATATCGGAGCCGATAAAATTTCATAAATAGTTCCTGTAAATCTAGGAAAATAAATTCCAAATGCAGCATTAGTTACACTCTGAGTTAAAAGCGAGAGCATTATTAAGCCTGGGACAATAAACTCACCATAACTAATTCCTTCAATCTCAGGAATTCTTGAGCCTATAGCTGAACCAAAAACTATAAAATACAATGAAGTAGAAATGACAGGCGAGACTATTGTTTGGAAGAAAGTTCTCCAAGCTCTATCCATTTCAAACAAATAAATAGATTTAATTGAATAAAGGTTCATCTTGATTCACGCAATAACTTAACAAAAATATCCTCTAGTGAGCTTTCTTCTGTATCTATATCCTTTATTTTTATACTTAATGAATTAAGGGTAGAAAGTAAATTATTTATACCAGAACTAGTACTAAAACTATCATAAACAAATATAAGTTTTCCGCCATCAGGGCTAAGATCAAGCTGGTAATCTGATAATTGAGATGGTATATGAGATAAATTATTAGCTAGTTGAATAACTAACCTTTTTTCTCCAAGCTTTTGTACAATTTTATCTTTATCTTCGACAAGCACAATCTCTCCATTATTAATTATCCCAATTCTATCTGCTAACTGCTCAGCCTCCTCTATATAATGAGTTGTAAGTATGATTGTTCTTTCAGAGTCTCTATATGACTTTAAAGCTTCCCACATTGATTTTCTTAATTCGACATCGACTCCAGCTGTGGGCTCATCAAGAAATAAAATAGAGGGGTTATGCGATAAGGCTTTCGCCATCAATAATCTCCTTTTCATCCCTCCAGACAAATCTTGAACCCTATCATTTCTCTTGTCCCATAAAGATAGATCCTTTAGGATTTTACTAATATATTTTTTATCTTTGGGTAGGCCGAATAACCCTCTGCTGAAAGCAACAGTATGAAAAACTTTTATAAAGGCATCAGTAGTTAATTCTTGGGGGACTAGGCCAATCAGAGATCTGGTTTTCCTATAGTCCTTAATAATATCGTAATCATTAACATGAATGCTTCCGCTTGTTGCGTTTACAATACCACAGATAATATTTATTAAAGATGATTTTCCAGCGCCATTTGGTCCCAAAAGTGCAAAGATCTCTCCTTTCTTAATTTGGAGGTTAATATTATTTAATGCCTTAAAGCCACTTTCATAGGTTTTATACAAGCCCTCAATTTTTATAGCATTTGACACAAATAACACCTAAGTAAAAAATCGAAAAAAACCCTCTCAGTTTAAATTACCAAGAGGGTTTAAAATATAGAGCCTGGCAGTGACCTACTCTCACATGGGGAGACCCCACACTACAATCGGCGCTGAGCATTTTCACTTCCGAGTTCGGGATGGGATCGGGTGGTTCCTACTCGCTATAGCCGCCAGGCAACCGGTTGCACCTAACTATTTAAGTTAGATGCTAAAACTGAAAAGATCCGAAATGTCGCAAAGACTTTTTAGGTGTTATATGACCAAGCCTCACGGGTAATTAGTACTGGTTAGCTTCATTCATTACTGAACGTCCACACCCAGCCTATCAACCTCGTAGTCTTCGAGGTCCCTTAAGGGGGATCGAGTCCCCAGGGAAATCTAATCTTAGGGTGGGCTTCCCGCTTAGATGCTTTCAGCGGTTATCCCTTCCGTACATAGCTACCCGGCAATGCCACTGGCGTGACAACCGGAACACCAGAGGTACGTCCACTCCGGTCCTCTCGTACTAGGAGCAGCTCCCTTCAAGTCTCCAGCGCCCACGGCAGATAGGGACCGAACTGTCTCACGACGTTCTAAACCCAGCTCGCGTACCACTTTAAATGGCGAACAGCCATACCCTTGGGACCGGCTACAGCCCCAG
>NHEF01000002.1 GCA_002171615.1 Gammaproteobacteria bacterium TMED78 | reverse complement strand
TACAGAGATATGACCATCGATGACTTGAACCGAAAGGCGAGAGGAAGTTGGCAGGTCAGCCGAGCAGCCGGTTACTTCGATGTCGGCCTACCTAGAACATGTAGCGAAGAACAGTTTAAGACTGAAACTTGGAGACATGATCCATACGCCTCTATGACTACGGCTCAAAGATCTGCAATCTGGGGGAACCTAAGTCCCGAGGAGATGGATGAAAGCTATCAGTTAGCTGCCACGAATCAATTAGGAGAGGACATACTACCTTTCTAGACCACGCCCCTGCTTCGTTTTCACGAGGTGGGGGCTTTTCTGGTGTTCCATATCAACTGTGCAAAATGACAACTACACTACGCAACGTCATCATCGTATTTGGCGTAAGCATGATAGTTAACAATGTTATTGCCTCCGTTCAAGGTTTAGATGCGAAGGTTGCTTTGCAATGCTCAAGCGCAGAGTACCTTCAAGCTTCAGACCTACCTGAGCATAAAGCTCTTATCCAATTCTGTAGTGACGAAGGTTACTACGTTGGACGCTAACGCTCAAGCCGCGAGCCCCTTCGGGGGCTTTTGTGGTGTTCTATATCAACTGTGCAAAATGTTTTCTCAACTGTTGCGCTTTAAGGTTGCTCGGTCAGCCTGTCTATCTGCCAAATCCAAGTTGGAGGGACGTCCTATCGATGAGATCATTATCGAGAAGATGCGTCAAACCCAAGCTGGAGCTGCTAAAGGCCTAGGTGCTACCTTCGAGAAGTATCTAGCAGAGCAGCAGAAGCGTGATGAGAGGCGTGAAGCCGCCCTCAATTACCAAGCAGAGTTAGAAGCTGCGGCTGCTGCTAAGTCCTAATCCCAATGCCCTGCTGCGTTTTCGAATGCGGTAGGGCTTTTTTAGTGTCCTATATCAACTGTGCAAAATGGGAACTCGTCTTTATCCTCTAACTAAAGATACCCGCAAGGTCGAACAACTTATAGAAGTCTTACCTGGAACCACCAAATTCTTGGAGGTGAAGGACAACCTATATAAGGTATTCGAAGAGCAGAACAAAGGTAGAACCGAGGATCACAATGGCATGGAATATCCTGTCGATCTCCGTTACGAATGGCATTGTCTATTCCATAACTCAGATGTCGAAAGGCTTGACGAATTCCACACCTTCGGTTGGGGTAAGTTCAATCTCAATTACTTAGATGAAGGAGACCGCATCTGTGGTGAAACCCACGACCCCGATATGATGGCTAATTTGCTGATATCTTCTAATTGGTGTGAAATGAGGCAGTTTTACATCAAACCTCTCCCTATAGAAGAGATTATCAAGTTATCCGAAGGTTTCTTCTGGACCTAACACCAACGCCCCTACTCCGATTCGGAGTTAGGGGCTTTTTTAGTGTCCCATATCACCTGTGCAAAATGGAAACCCAACCAATCATGATCTTCATGGATGATCAACCTCTCCAATATCACAGCGATACCATCCAAGCTCTTGCCGAGTATGACCTGCTCAGGCATTTGGTTGGTAGCCAACGAGTTGATTACGTCGACTTGAGAAACGCTAGAAAGATAGCTTAACTCACAGCCCCTGCTTCGTTTTGAAGTTAGGGGCTTTTCTGCTGAGCTATATCAACTGTGCAAAAACGAGATATCACCTCGAGCTGGAGGTTAAACGAAGCTTGTCTGTCGTGACATAGCAGATGTAAAACACAACAGCGTGACTGGTCATCACCGCTACCTATCGGTGTTATCAGAATAGGGCCTCAATACTATCCCTGCTTCGTTGCACAGTCGGAGTAGGGATTTTGTGGTGTCAACTATCAACTGTGCAAAATGATTAGCAAATCTAAGAAGTTCACCGAGATCAATCCAGACACTGGTAAAACTTGGTCTCGAGACGAACTATGGACAGAGAGAGTGACATTACAAGCCGACGTTCGGATTTTAAAATCACAGGTCAGCCGGTTAGCCGATGATCTTAATGCCTTAAGCCTCGAAACTCGTGACTTTACGTGGGCAGATTACAAACGAGACCTGTCTAACAAATTCCAAACCGTCATATATGAGGTTAAGGAGTTGTTGAGAGGTCCTATTCATCTCAGTAGGCGTCTTTATAAGACGTTTATTGAACTTAACTGAATACCCGATGTCTCACTCCGCTTGCGGGGTGGGACTTTTCTGGTGTACAGCATCAGCTGTGCAAAATCTCGCCCAGTCGAAAGGCTGGTTTATTCCACATGGAAAATGCCACTAAGTTGGACTACACCTATTCCGAACTCAACAGTATTAACAAGCCAATGCTCATCAAAGATTTAGTCTTGCCTTGGCAGGACAAGCTTCGTGAGTCTGCGGAAGCTAAGCTCGTAGAGTCTGATGTTGATTCAACCAGAACCAACGCCAATAACATGACTGTTGGGCTGGTTAATAAAGTCCTTAAGATGACATATAAATCAGGAGATGTAGTTCCTAATGGCTTTAAACTCCCTGTTGTTCAATCTGCCGACATCGCTTTAGGCGACGGCACATTTGAGAAAGTTGTTGTCCAAGAAACTTGGTTCACAGCTTGGGATGACGACAAGACTGGATCTACTATTGGATCCGAGTTGTTCGAGCTTGCTCAGAATAACGAACACATTGTTGTCAGGCTCTACTGGAAATGGTCTGCGAAGAGATCAGAAGTTACTGACGTACCTATAACTCGTAAGGTGACCCGTGAAGACGGCACTTCAGGTTACGAGCCATTACTAGATGAGAATGGTAATACAAGAACCCGTAAGGGATTTGGATTTCCACCATCTAAGGTAGTCACTGCTTTTGATCGCTTAGACCGTAAACAATAGATACTTTATGCCCACTTGGTTGCGACTGAGTGGGCTTTTCTCTTGTCCTATATCAACAGGTCAGCATGGAAACAGAAACCATCACCTTCAACAAATATACTCTTAAGCCTAAATTCTTCTTCTTAGGAGAAGTTTTAGATGAGATGAGTAACGTATTTCCTCCCGAAGTTGTAGACCCACATAAGGACATCCGAGACTTATTCTTTAAATTCAATCCGAGATGTCCAGGAATTCTTCATTGGTATACATGGGCTAAACCTACCCAGTTAACATTTCCATACTTTCGATTCCTCAATCCCGAGCTCCTAGATATAAACCTAGGTCCAGCAAAGGATGACAATCGTATTGAAGATAAATGGATCAGCCTAGATGGTGGTAATGCCGATTATGATGATGAACTTATATTTGCAAAGGAATCAGACAACTCTGAACCACTTCCTCTACCCGAACTACCTGCTAATGCAGCTATGTTGGGCGGCCAATACGAGTTTCGTTACATCATCTCTATTGAGTAGATCTAAATAATGTACGTAGTTCACTACGGAGCACGTCGATCAAGGCGTCTCTTTAAGTCCTTTCCACAAGCAATTAAGTTTGCTCGTGCTCTTTCTGCTTTCTATACGATCTATGGAGACAACCATTCAGGTAATACCATGCCATCGGTTTCACCATATAAATCTTTCAAATTGATTTATGCCAGTGAAATCAGTCGTGGGCATCAGTACATACCCATTCGTTCTTGACACTAGCCCCTTCGGGGCTTTTTTAGTGTCCTCTATCAACTGTGCAAAATGGCTTCAAACCACATGAATCCCGATCATTTCACTCTGGCAATTATGAATTCAGCTGAAAGAGCTCTGAAGAAAGGCGATATAGTCCTTCCTCTGACGCTCGATCAGACCAAAGAGATTGCTTCGATCTTGGTTCAGCATGGCAGTCCAGATCTGGCTGGTATAGCTCATACTCTGGCTGTCCTTTTAGTTGCTAAAGGAGAAGATCCTTCTTCTAGTTTCATTAAAGCTCTAATGAGTAAACAACCTCATGTATTAGGTCCTCGTTTCGATGACTTAATGCAAGTGATTACTACTACTGACGAATACAATGCTTGTTCCACTGAGCCAAGTATTACTTGCCCTGAACCTGCTTGGGGAGAGCCAAACATCATCGACATCCCAGAAGATGAACATTAATCCCCATAAAACTCTTCAGATTGGTACTCACACAGTGACCAATGTCTATGAAGAAGACTATGTTCTCAGTGATGAAGAACATGAACTCACTCAGTCCAATACACCTTTCGAACAGTGCTCTCCAGATATTAAGGCTGAGAGAGAAAGACTCTGGGAGGAAGGTGGACCTGATTCTCTCCTTGAATAATCATGATCAAAGAATTCAAAAATCTTCCTGGCGAATTGATTGACATCGATGAACGGGAAGCAGCACTACAAGATTTCTACAACCAAGAGAAATCTGACAAGGACTTTGACTTTATGGTCAACAATATGACGGAGAAGGATGTATGACCATCATTTCTACCGCCAACAAATCAGAGGAGGAGTTACAACGACTCCTCTTCAAACCAATTAAAGGGAAGTTGGACGAATGTCCTCTCCCTTCACTAACACCAGCTGAAGCAAAAGCTCAACTCGCTAAATGGGACGACCTAGACAAAGCTCTAGATATAGTCTTCCACTGTTTAAACAGAATCGAGTTGAAACCTGAGCATTATGCGGTACGATTCAGTGATAAATACGTATTTGCTGGAGAAGAGCTGAAACAAGCTCAACACACTAAGAAACAATTCACAAACCTTCTTAGTGGGATCGCTTGCTATGTTCAAGACCATCAATTACACCTCGATAAAGTCATTCGGACAGCCTCTGATGCCAATTAATCCTATCCATCAATTGATTTCCCAATACGGTGAGTGGGGACAACATCCTGTTTACACTACTGACCGATGGAAATCAGCTATCAATAAAGATCTCACCCGAAAAGCCTACTGGGTATGGGTAGAAGATCAGAATCAGATAGAACTAGATGCGGCGGAAGACGCTATGTATTCCAGAGACGTCTCCTACGAATGCGACATCTAAGCTCCGTAAGCTACTTCAGGTTGGTATGATCCACTTTGACTATACATTGGCTCACTATTCTCAGGAGCCATTTCATTAAATGCTTGATCAAAGCTAGGGATCATCTTATCCACCCTGAAACGCATCTTACTTCTAAGATCAGGTTCACTAATCTCTTCGTTTAGGTCTATATCAAAGAGATCTCCACTATATCTACTCATAATTAAGACCTAGACTGTTTGGTTTCATCTCCTTCCTTCTGGTATTCAAGGACGGCCTCTATCTGCTGAGTTAAAGCTGATAAAGCTTGAGCTCCACCATATATAAGAGCACCACCACCAGTAACTTGTGCTACACGATCCAATTGATCAGTACCAGCTAATACACCTTCAACAAAAGCTTTAGGTCCTGGACCTACACGCTTTTTCATTTCTCCAAGAGATTGTTGTAAGGTCTCCGATCCTCTCTGGTATTTTTTAGAACCAACCTCGCTAGTTGCCATCATCTTGATAGCGTCCTTATCCCTGAGTTTCATCTCAGGAGTGTAATCAATAGGCTTTAAAGCTTCCGCACTGAAACCAGGCATAACTTTGCCTCCAAAGGTTTTACGCTGGAAGCCTTTACGACCTAATGTGCTTTCAAGAATATTAGATATCAACTCTCTCTTATCTTCAGTATCTGCTGCTTGAGCTTGAGAGATTACTCCTTTAATCCTCCAATCTCCTCTATCTTTCAATGACTGTATATGCTTTCCATGCATATGTTTTTGCCCACGCTGCAATTGACCGCCCCAATCTCCTAACATTCCGAACTTACCAGCCATGTCAGACCTATCAATACATGCAATATACGCATTCTAAATGTTAGTAGTACAGGCCTTTATCAACTGTGCAAAAACATAGCATGAAAGGCTTGCTTCGTTTCAAACCCTACCTGTTGCTTATGAGCACACTCACTGACGTCATCCCATGCGGTCACGCAGAACTGGGACCATTAGAAGCTGACTACTTAGTCGGTAATAACTGGTCTAGATTCAGACTCATGTTTGTCACCAATAGACATGCGGGTAAAGCCCGTAGAGAATCTGGTGTCGAACTTGGATTCAAGTCTGAACATTTACTAGACCTAATAGGAGTTGAAGACCCTTATGACGTGGTCATCAACGAAAAGACAGGTACTAAGACTTACGGTCTAATGCTTAAGTATGGCAAAGCCATCTATAAGTTGACCGCTAGACAACGTGCTGCTGAACAGCTCACTAAAGATGTCCATAAGATGTCTCTTGAGGAGAAACGCAAAGCAGTTGACTATGTTACCGACCAAAAAACATTAAGTCCTGACTTAATGCCTCAACCAGCTTAATAGCTACACATTGGAACCCTTCGGGGTTCCTTAAAACCATTACATCCAAGAGTTTTTATCATGCCTAAAGTTACATTTGATTTCGGCGACAGTTCAAAGACAGTCAACCTAGAAGAAATTAAGTCGGTTGATGACCTGACTTCAAATATGAAGGAAGTCATTACAGAAGACACTAAAGAAGCTAACGACTTACAAAAGTAACTCGGTGCTTGTCACTCCAAGTCGACCCGTTGACTTCTTTGTGACTACATCTCAACGACATGGCTGCTTTTTCCTGACGCCTGCTAAGGCTGAAGCGAAGGCAGCCTTGTCTTCTATCTGTCACTTAGGTTCTCACTTCCCTGGATCTGTCAAAGATCTTGGAACGTACTGGATCTTACCCATCAAAGAATGTCAATTTATTGTCGACGTTCTCCTTTCCGCTCACTTTCACATCAAAGCTGATGCTATCTACAGAAAAACTGCTCCCACCAAGGAGTCCATTAGTTCCCAGCGATCATTTTCAAATAGTCAGCAAGGCTTACCCTGCCTCCAGAACTACTGACGGTCGTAAAGACAAGCTCAAGTTTGTTCGAGTTTTCGACCCAGAAGTTCATAGAAATGATCCAGACAAGAAAATTATCATCTTGATTCCTGACATCATCACAGACATGGCTGTTCTAGGAAAAATCTTCAAGAAATCCGAAACTGAATGGCATGACCATTATCAAGGACACGTTTGGGAGCCTGAAGAAATAGCACCTGCTTCTTCTACTGCCAGCTCAGTTCCTCCTGAAGAGGGATGGGGTGACCCAGACAACATCATCGAAACTCCACCTATTAGTTACTCTGCCGTGCCTCCTAAAACCAAATCATCTGTACAAAATTGCTACACCAAAGACGGTCGTGGCATGCTTCTGTACAAAACAGACGCCAAGTCTATTGCTTTACTAGCAGAACACTTTCAACTAGATACCACACTGATGCATAACATTGCTCAGCTAACCAATGCTCAACATGCAATTCAGTTTGCATTAGGAGTCAAAGAATCTCCAAGAGCAATGGATGCACAGAAGATTGCAGTTACTGCTTACATCAGATCTGGTCAGACCAGTGGTGGTCTACCAATTGACCAAGATTTAGTGGAGTCTGTCTCATGAAGAAAACTTTCAGGCTTACGTACAGCATCGTTCAAGATGGATTCCTCGATTTTGCTTCTCAATCACAAATGAAAGAGGCTTTAACTCAGTTAGAAGAAGGCGATTCTAGTATTGACGATGCCAGTAACTCAGCTCATTGGATGTCTAAAGCAGTCACTTACCACAAAAGGTATGACAGTGCAGAGGAATTCGAAACTAGTGTTATCACTGAGATCAATCACGAACCACTTAAAGAGTACTCATGAAACGATCCAAGTACGGACCACATGCTTATGCCTCTAGAGCTATAGATCTAGTCCCTTATCTTTCCTTTCATCATTGCACTAAGACATCATTCGGCGAAAGACGATGTGTCACGAAACATTACAAACCGAAATGGGACATGTACAACAAAGGAGAAGAAAGCGGCTGGGTTCTCTTTGCTAAAAGCGAACATGACCTACCTCCTTCAGAGCTTGCCAAGCTTGAAGAACTCTGCTTTCGTATAAAGGCATATGCTCTTGAGCAAGCAGAAAAGATGTTCTATCATCCTCCGTTAGACGAGGAGCTGCGGCTCAAGCTAAATCAACGTTATGGTCTATGACATCTTGGAAAGCTTACAGGTTCTCAATTACTTTCAGAGGCCGAAAGCCTTGGGTCAGTCTCAATAAGGTAACTCTTATTGAACATAAAAATGACTGGCCTCCCAAGCCTCCTTATCCAGCAACATTAGATTCCTATCACGCAATGGAGCAAGATTTATGAATGATATGAGATCTCCTCAAAAGATCTATATACTTAAACGCTTCTTAGAAAAACCAGATAAAAGTAGCATCGCCACTGTTGCTTCTTGTCTTTACTTCAAAGAAGCTTGCGAACTAATTAAGAAGTACCAGAAAGCAGATAAAAATGCTTGTTACTACTTCATGAATAAACCATCCTCTTTCACTGCAGATCCACCATGTCTGACTTGAATACAGAATCCAAGAGAGTCATTTCATTTGCTTGCCTCATAGAAGCTGATGACAGCCAATGTCAAAGTGATGATTCATACGTTGCTTTCTTTATGAAACAACTTAAATCTGACATTGAAAACCGAGCTAAGTTTTACCAGCTCAACATCCTTCATTGCGATTGGGGTTATATGGATCCCGACGCTAAGGATAATCTCCACTAAAAACTTCGACTTTTTACAAACAAATGCCAGCAGCAACAGAACTCCTTGCAGACATTGCAACTCTTGACGAGCCTCGGTTCCTTTACTATGCGGGTCTTCTCCCAGAGGAAATATCTGCTCTATTACTTAAGATAGAGAATGGTGTAATTAACGATAGAACCTGCAGAGAAATACAACCAGAAATTGACTCAGCAGTAAAGAAACTGAAAAGACTCGAAAGAAACTATGCCCCAGAAGACAGACTCAAGTTCTCCTAACTATTACTTCCGCGTCTCCTGTGAAGGAGAAATGATCTTAGATTTAGTCGCATACGATAAACCAGATGCTTGGAGCAAGTTCCTTTCTCGTTTATCCGAGTTAGGACTTGCTTCTGAAGATATCTATAAACGATACGACGGAAAAGAATTTAAGATCAGCAATATGAAAATCGATTCTTGGATTGATTGGTCAACTCCACCAGCAAAAACCTACGCTTATCTAACCGATGCCCAAAGAATACAAACGTAAAGGACCGCTCTTTAAAGTAGGAGACAGAGTCTATAAACAATCTGATGGATATCAAAGAGACAAAGCAAGACGACCTCCCATTTACGGACGCATCGTCGAGTACAAGCCTAAAGAAAATAGTATCGGTCGATTAACTCATTTCTATGATTGGTTACCTGATGGTTCTTCTATTCCTGAACCAACAGTTCAACAACGCCTAACCTTAGTTAAAGAAGAGCCTAACTTATGAAATTTGTTGACAACGATTACAGTTTTAACGGCAAGACCCAGGCAACTAAAGAACGCTGGAAGATAGGGAGCCTAC
>NHEF01000001.1 GCA_002171615.1 Gammaproteobacteria bacterium TMED78 | reverse complement strand
TTTATTTAGTACAGGCTTGTGCATATTGCGAGTTGCTTGAGCCTATCCTAGGACATAGACCTCAGCATTTTAAGCTTTATTTAGGGGGGGGGGAATTCGAGAAAGAACCTGATGGATATCGAGTTGATGATTTCTGGATGTGGTATAGACGTCTTCGTGATCGATATCGTAAATTCTTAGATGCTTTTGATGAGAATCAACAACCCGAACATTCTCCTGGTGATCATGGGCATTGGTCTTCTTTTATAGAAGAAGAACTTGTGAAGAAAGGTGATTTAATTCTTGTTGCTGGCATGAGACAAAGTCAAAGAAACAAGTTGATTGCTGCTGGAATTACTACCATTGACGAACTAGCGAAAGCATCAAGGAATCAGCTAATAAGCAAGCTAGATGAAAAAATGTTTGTTCGATTAAAAGAACAAGCGGCTATTCAGACATGTTCTTCTCAACCAGACGGTCGGCCAGCATTTCAGGTCAGAGGCAAAGATGAACAAGAAAAAGGCTTTGCAATGTTGCCTAAGGGTAATGAAGGAGATGTTTGGTTTGATATGGAGGGTTATCCAAATCCCCTTACAGGTGACAAGCTTGAGTATCTATTTGGAGCTTGTTATTTAGATAAGAAGGGAGAAAGGCAATTCAAAGCCTGGTGGGCACATGAACCAATTGAAGAGAAGAAAGCTTTTGATGAATTTATTAAATGGGTAAAAAATCGACGTGTTGATTATCCCGATCTGCATGTCTATCATTATGCAAGCTATGAGAAGACAGCATTAGGTCGACTGGCGACAACATATGGCATTCATAAAAACAGGTGGGATCAATGGTTAAGAGAAGAATTATTTGTAGATCTGTTCCCTATTGTTCGTAATGGTTTACTTCTTGGAGCTCCAAGTTATTCGATCAAAAAAGTAGAGAAGCTTTATCTAGAAGATTTTAGGAATGAAGAAATTAGTACGGCAGCAGATTCAGTTGTGCAATATGCAGAATGGCAAAAGTTAAGAGAGGAGAAAAAGGCTAGTACTTTAATTTCTGAGAATAAGATCCTTAAGGATTTAGAGGACTACAACAAAAAAGATTGTGAGTCGACTGAGGAGCTGCATAATTTTTTAGTTGAAAAGCATGAGCTTCTGAATCTTGCTTTTCGTACTAATAAGTGGGGAAAATCAAAGGATGAGGATGCCAAAACGAATTTCGAGAGAGAGTTAGAAGTTGCAGCCCAAGCATTAAGGAAGAAGATTCCAGATCCGTTGAAGGATCCATTAGCTAAAGGTTCTTATGGCTTGAGTTATAAGCATCAAAAGCTTCTCTCAGATTTGATTGATTTTCATGAAAGGGAGGGAAAAGTTGAATGGTGGGAATTTTTTGATCGGAAAGATGCCAAGACTTCCTCTGAGAAATATGATGATACAGAAATCATTGCTAATGCAGAGAAAATAGGCGAGAAACCTATTAAAAGGAGTCAAGGCCATATCTATAAGTTTTCACCAGATCAACCTTTAAAGCTATCGACAAAACCTGGCATAAAAATGCACTTTGCATTGGCTGAGTTGTTGAAGAAAGGGGATAAATTTATTCCGAAAAATGTTATAGAAAAAAAAGGTAAGAGAAGTGATAAAAAAAGTCTTGATCTGGTAGGGGAGTTTGATGAGAATGATCCACCAAATATCATCCTTAAAGTTAGTGATAAGAAGAAAAAAGCTTTAGAAGATCTTGGTATTAGTTCACTTCCAAAATATTGCGATTTAATTCCTTTGCCAAAGCAGATTTATAAACGGATGCTTCCTGATTTGGTTAGACAGGCACAAGGGTGGGTTGATGAAAGGAAAAAATTGCCAGAGGCAATTGTTCATCTACTAGAGAAAAGATCAATACCTGAATTGATACATCTCAATAAAAAAATCAGATCAAACCCAGAAGAGACAGCAAGTTCTTTGACTGAGTTTTTGTCATCAGCTGAAGGAATTACTCTTTCATTGCAAGGTCCTCCGGGAACTGGAAAAACAACTGTTACAGGAGAACTCATTGCCAGATTGGTAGATAAAGGTAAACGAGTAGCAGTCAGTTCCCAAACTCATGAAGCGATTAATAATCTACTTAAGCGTGTACAAAAAAAGGCAGAGTCAATAGCGACTAATCCCTTTGTTGTTAAATTAAGTAGTGGTACAAGTGAAAAGAGTGATCAGCGATCTCTTAGTGGAACAAAAGTTCAGGCTCTTCGTGAAAATGCGCTTAATTGTGAACCTAACGTTCTTGGCGCCACTGTCTTTGGTTTGGTGAAGGAACGCTTTGGTGAGGAACCTTATGATCTTTTAGTTGTTGATGAAGCTGGGCAGGTCTCTTTAAGTAATCTTCTATATATGAGTCATTGTGCTCGCAATATCTTGCTTGTTGGTGATCAAAACCAGTTATCACAACCAAATCGTGCAAAACATCCTGGAGATAGTGGTTTGAGTTGCTTGGAATATGTCATGGGAAAAGAGAAAGTAGTGCCGTCTGATCGAGGTTTGTTCTTAGCAACAAGTTGGCGCATGCCTCCTGCTTTGACATCAGTTGTTTCTGATCTTTTTTATCAAGGTGCACTGCAGTCATGTATATCTAAATCGGAGAACAAGGTCCTTTGGGAAGGTTCACAACAAGGATTGTCTTTTGAACCAGTGGAGCATTCTTCTAATTCAAGTGAAAGCGAGGAAGAAATAGATCGAATTGAGCAATTGCTAAATGAATTACTTGGTTGCTCATATCAAGTAGTTCAACAAAACAACGAAGGGACCTCTGTAATTTCAGGCATTATTAGTCCTAATGAGATATTGATTACGGCTCCCTATAACTTGCAAGTAAATCAACTAGAACATCGTCTCTCTGGTAAAGCTCGAATAGGTACTGTCGACCGTTTTCAAGGACAAGAAGCTCCTATCTCAATTCATTCTCTAACGGCAAGCGATGCAGATAATGCCCCAAGAGGAATTGGATTTGTTTTGGATCCAGATCGTCTAAATGTTGCAATTAGCCGTGCACAATGTCTCTCTATCGTTGTGGGATCCCCAAAACTGGCTACAGGGATTACGGGTACTGTTGAAGGCGTTATGCAGGTAAATCGACTTTGCCGAATCATGGATTCGGCAAGGCAACCTGTAAGTCTCTTATAAGTATGAGAGCTCAGTAGGCATTATTTTTTTTCTATAGTTTTTCCCTCTATTTTAAATTGGGGAACTATCAATTCATCATCAAGATCAAGATTATTAAAAATCCATTCACCTACTTCCATGAATAGTTGGCAACGATCCTCAGGTGTTAGTACTTTCATTCTTTCAAGGGAATGATTGACAGCATCATTAATAGTCTTTTTTAGTCTCTTTTCTTTCTTATTCATGGTCTTTCCTCCGTAATTGTTTGACTCTTAGTTGTTGGCGTAAAGTCCTCTTGAAGTAGAAATTTTATAGAACTTCCTGAAACTTGCATCCAAGCACTTGCTGGCGGTGATTCAAAGGTAGCCCTGTGCCGACTAGAAATAGTACCGTCTTTTTTAAAGAAAGTTTGTTCTTTTCTTGTCCAATTTAAATAACCATTACTCCTAAAACGTTTTATTTCTTTTGCTGCCCACCATTCAGCATCTTCCCTTAGGGATGTAAATGCTTTTGGAATATCCCGTGTCCCATACACAGCTGGCATATAGCGAATTGTTAGATATGGTTCAATCGATTTACTAGCCCATTCCTCCCATTTTAGTTTCTGATTCTCAAGTTCTTTGAGATAATTTGTTTTATCAAGAGCAATACATTTTTCTAATGCCTTCTTATCAGGATTTAATTCACTGATTAATTTTTCCATCCAATAAGAAGTGATTTCGCCGTTAAGCTCAAATTGTCTTATTAGGCTTCCAATCTTTGAGATGTTTTTTGCTTGCAGGATAGAAGCAAGTTGACCGGGTTTTAGATCCCGCTCTATGCGTAAATTCGCTAAATATCGTGACACATACGTGCCTCGACTTTGATTAATTGTCATTAAAACTGTCGGTAGCGTTCCTGCTCATCAACCCTCTTGGGTTCCAGGTTTGACCACCTTGCCTAGCAGGAACGAGCGGCAGGTTGGTGACTGACAATCCCCTGAAGGATTAGCGTCAATACTCGGGATGAACGGAGTAAACTCCTTAAAAATAAGATACCATATATAAAAATAAAAAGCGTTGAATTATGAGAACTTGGGAAATTAGATACAAATTGACAAAGGTAGGAGGCAAATATTTTTTCAAAAGAGTCAATGCTACTTATCAGCATGAGGCGAATAAAATTTTTGATGCTGAAATGCCTGGTGCTTATCGTTGTGGATCTGCCCGCCCTGTTTGATCTTAAAAGAGAAGTTAATTATGAATCCATTGCAAACTAAAATTTTTAATGTCATCAATGCAATTATACGCATTGATGATTTTGATGAATATTATATGGATCACACAATTCGATATGGCGTTTTGAATTATGTCGCCAAGTTTAGCCTTTCTAAAAATAAATACTTAATTACGACGAAAGCTCATAGACATTTAGAGTTGAATGGCTTTTTGAATACAAAGGGATTGAGGCGTGGTTTGAAATCTAAAAAAAATGGTTTTACATATGAACATCCAGTTCCATCAAATAGAATTTCAGCGGAGATAATTAAATATCGCTATGACGAAGACATGGTGGCAAAAATCCTTAATTGGACTGACTACATAGTTATTCTCACAACTGATGAAAATAATTCTATTAAGGACTCAGGGTTTCAAAATAATATGCCTGAGGGCTGGAGCTTCTTTAAAGATAATATTTTTGAAAGATATAAGTTTTCTCCTCTCGTTGAAGATATACCTTCACAGGAAATTAACGTATATGGTCAAATTTGTAGATGACTTTAATTTTGTATTCAATTTAGTTTTTCCTTAGATATACAACTCCCCCACAGCAAAAATGGTTACAAATTAATTATTCACTTCACATAACTCAGTTGTTCGATCAGCTGTAAAGCTTGCGTAATTATGGAGATGGACTTCAACTGTGTGCCCCATATTAGAGGCAATATTTGCGACAGGGAATTCAACAACGTGAGTTTGTTTTGCGTAGTGATGTCTAAATGAAAAAGGTTTTAAAGCTTCTTTTTCGTGCTGTTCTATTACCCTGTCTACCGCCTTTAGATTTATGGAGAGGTAAGAAGACTATATTATTTTGAAATCCATAAGTGTTTTGAAGACATTGTTTTAGCTAATTCTGGTGAAATCATATTGATATAAGATAAATATCCGCGAGCTACAGCAATTGCATCTTTACCGATGTCTTTAGATACAGATTCTAGACCTTTAGTTTCACAATGATGTAGAAAAGCTCGGAACTTACGCAAATCATTTCTACTAATTCTAACATCTTTATTGACAACTAATCCTGTTACTATTTGGCGATGAGGATGTCTCATTATATTAGTTTTATGCCTATTGATTCTAAAACCCTCACTTACAACGATCTTTGAAACAGCTTTGACTAGGCGATATGCTGGCATTTCTTCGGCATTGCTTGAGAAGACAAGGTCATCAGCATATCTTGAGTATAGCCATCCTATTTTTTCTGTATATTTCTGTAGGCGACGATCTAGCTTATTGGCGATTAAATTAGCCAATGATGGAGAGGTACATGCTCCTTGAGGAAGGTTTCGGGTACCTACTTTTACAAAGTGAGTTTCTCCATGATATTTTAAAATTATTCTAGGACTATCGGTACATAAAAGACTAAATACCGTAGATATTCCAGGATTATATCCTAGGGACTCAAATAGGCCTCTTATGCGTATGAAGGTGATTGAAGGAAAGAAATCTTTAAGATCTAATCTTAAAACTACTTTTGAATTGGCATGCAATTTTGCATTGTCCAATATTGATTTACCAGGCCTAAAAGCTGTCGCTGCTGAGTGAATATCAAGCTTATTTAATATAGATCCTAGAATCCATTTTTGAGCATTTCTTAAAGCTGGTTTCGGACTGGATATTAGGCGAGATCCACCTGATTTCTTAGGGATTTCGAATCTCGTATAGTGGTCAATTTTTTGAGAGTCTCTTTCATAAGTTAACCACTGTAGATTATTTGGGGTTGTTTCTAACGTTGATGATAATTCTGCAAAAGTTGTGATCACGGGTAATCCGCTTTGCTCAAGTTTCTCTGTATTACCCCCTGTAAAATCAAGTCTATTAGATACGTCTCTACCTAGAAAAGTTGGAGAATTAATTCGCTGTTCATAAGCCAATTTTAAATGCTCTTTGCGTTGTAATTCTTTTTTTTGTTTGCGATCTTCATTCTTTTGCTTTACGCGTTTAATCCTATCGGAACGTATTTTTTCAAGAGCTACTTCAACTGAGTCAATAGACTCTATGTCTTCATTAGTTTCTCTTATGAAATTTGAAATATCAGATAACTTTGATTTTGCTTGTTCGTATTCCTCTAAAGAAATTCCACTGGCTTCTATCATTTTTGCTATCTTTTTTTTGCTCAGAAAACCAAGTCGAGACATTTCCTCAAATTCATATGCTGCTTGTCCAATCTCATCAAGTCTTTTTCGCCAATTCTGATTGATACTTCTCTCTTCCTTACTCATTCTATTTACCCCCCATCAAGCTAAGAGCGACAATATGTCTACAAGGTCCGAATTTTAGCTTATTATATCGAAAATAAGAACAATCGCATTGGGCAAGTTTAACTCTATTATCTGAGTCAATTTTGAGGGATGGGTGATTGATCTTGCCATTATAGTCTACTTTGCCATTAATACTTCTACTGTCTTTCGCTATTTCATCAGACATGATTTCAATAGCATTCTCTTTAAATATTTGAATACCCTTTCTTTCTTCTGTTCCAGCTTCGTTGGTTGATTTGAGGTTGAGATTCGGAAATAGTTGCCTCCATCGATAAATGCCTGGATCAGGGTCGAACATTGCAGAGCCAGCCAGACATAACCGCTGTAAAATACGTCTTGACTCAATTGGACTGGAATTCAATAAAGTCGATAGTTCATCTACCGATAAAGATCCATTATCCTTTAAAAGATCCGCCGCTTTTGAAATCGTTTCAATTGGAGCTTCAGATGCAGGAATGATAGCGGAAAAACGTGCTCGACCAGCCCAGTCTTGTGATGTCCATCCAGAAAGACCAATTGTTAATGTTATTTCATCTATTTCTAAACTCCAAAATGAAGGCATCCCTGAGTCAATTAGTCTTACATTTACTTTAGGTGTCAATGGTAATAAATCTTTTATAACTCTAAGTCTTCTTCTCCCCCAAACTTTTATTTTTTTGTTTTCTGAACCTTGATATGGCATATCTGAAACCGTAAAAACATCATTCCATGGCTCTACTATGATTTGAGGTGGTTCACCAGGAACGAGATCAAAGATCAAGGATCTTGGACCATGCTTTTCTCGTTCCGAATCCAATCTTGCTATAACATCTGCGAGAGCTGAAGATGAGAGATCAATTTGGATTGGTGCTAGAGATAAAGATGCTTGTACTTCAACTAAACCTTTGACCCATGATTCAGGTAAGTCTATTTTTTTTTCGACTGTTGAGGAAATGCCAGTATCAATACCAACAGAATCAGAACCAACAGTTAGATGTAGTGGTCTATATTCTCTTGTACGTGCCAGTTCTTTTTCTAAAGGAATACTAAAGTCAATATTTGTAGTTCCAAGCGATGGCTTCCTTTTAGTTCGTGTGACGTGATGAGGTAAAAGTACTCTTGCATAAGTTGACTCGTCTTTAGAAAATGCTTCAAAAAAAGTCGCATCGGATTGAACGCTTACTATGGGATCAAGAATTATCCATGCCTCACGGTTGTGGTTATAAAGCCACTTCCAAAACGCTCGAGTTTCCTTAGTAACATTTTTAGCACTATGAAATTTGTTGATTATCTTTTGTATTTCAATTTTTTCTTTTTCTAAGTTTTCTTTTTTGGTCAATAAACTCGGAAGTTTTTCTGCTGCGTCTAGTTGATATTGTGGAAGTTCTTTTATGTATTCTCCTTTGACCCATTTTTGATAAGCTGTATGATCTCGTTCAAATACATTATCTTGCATTTTTACTACTTGTCCTAATGCCAGCATTAAACGGGCAAATGAATGGCTAGGAATAATATCTGCACTTAGAAAAACAGGTGATTGTGCAACATCTGTACCAAATGTGATGTCACTGTTTTGTGATGTTGATTTAGCTACTGATTTAGTGTAGAGACCTTGATAAGTAGGCATTAGTCTTTCCTTGGTGACACATTGCTGACTTGAATATCATTAAACTCAACTCCTTGACAAGTTAGCAATGCAATTGTCTTAAGTGCCCATTCTTGGTCACGTAAATTAGAACCTTTAGCTAAATCTAGTAGTGCTTCTTTTCTTTCTGGAGTTAGCAATTCCTTACTCATAATCTTATTGTTTAAACATAGCCGATTTTTTATCATTTCTTTAGCACGACGATTTTTTCGTCGAGTAATTAATATACGACGATCAAATAATGCTATAGAAGAATTTTCTTCCCATTTATTCATAAGTATCTCCTTTACTGCTCTAACTTGAACTTTTGAATCATCTGAATAAACTAAAGCTTTAGCTATAAAATTCTGATCAATACGATGACGTTCTTTCTCAAGGAGTTCAAGTCCCAGATCTCTTAATGGAGAGACCATGCTATCAATACAGGTAATTACATATTTAGTGAATTGATTTGGATCCGAAACTGATTCTAAAAAGTTTCTTACCTCCTGCAATGGTATCGGTAAGCCTAATTCTCCAATAGCTAGCCAGAAGTTTTCAAATTCGTTAGAGTTGATTATTTGACTTAATACGATCTTTTGTAGAGATGGGTTCGGGATAGCAACCAAGCTAATCGCGAATGTTCGATCACTTCTTATTCTGGTTGGCTTTAAATTAAGATACCGAATTAAAAGTGCTTGTTGTTCCGGAGTAGTTTCTTTGATTTGTTCTGGGTCTAATGAATCTCCAACTGATTTGACAAAATCTGTATCGCTTAATAGCACATTTTTGAGATTATTCAAATGGTTCTGATCAAGCTGATTCCAAGCAACAAATTTTAATTCTGGAATTCTTGAAATAAGCCAAGTTTTTTCATCATCATTAAATTTCCAAGTAGTATCAGTTAAAAGTTCTGAAATATTTTCTTGTAAACTATTGCTCTTTTCTAAGAAGCTTAATACAAGTTTTAATCTTACTTGAGACCATTGGTCTGGAAGTAATTCCGATTCGTCTTTGCGCTTGAGCCAATCTAACAATTGATTCTCGATATAGTTCTTATCTGCTGCTAGCTTGAAGAATTCCCAACCTAATTGATTTATAGATTCATCACTATTCTCAAAGCAAACCTTAGCTAATTTAATTAATTCTTCATTGTCATCAGATACTGAGTTGAAAATGATATTAGAAATCAAACTCAAATTAGCTTCTTTGATAGAATCATTTTTAAATATACTTATATAAGAGTAAAGTAGAACGGATAAATCAATATTTTTGAGGATTTTATTCCATTTACTTTCTGAGTTATTAAAATCAAAATATAAAGAACTTAATTCTATAGCTTTACTTATTATATCTTTTGTTTCATTAGATCTATCCCATTTATATTTATTGCAATAGTTTAATAAATATAGTTGGCTTATTTCACTTAACCGTTTGTAATCTAAATGTGAAATAGTATTGTCATTAGTTACATTTGATTTGATGATTTCTCTTAATTCCGAGCCAAGAGTATAAAACTCAAGCTTACTATTGTTAATTTCCTCAGCAATGATGGGAAAGAGATTAAGATCACAATTTAAAATAAATTCATTCCATATGTTTGAGGGCACTTTATTCCAAATACCTGGATGTTTAGGAATATAAGGAAGAACTACTTTTATAACTTTTTGGTCTGAACTTAATAGAGCTAATTTTAGATGTGCTT
>NHEF01000018.1 GCA_002171615.1 Gammaproteobacteria bacterium TMED78 | reverse complement strand
GGAGTATCATCACCAACTAAAAAATAATAATCACTTTCTTTGTACCCTTGTCTTATGATAAGATTGTTGGTTTTTTTTGTCATAAGTTGCGATCTAACTTGTATGCTCTTTCCGTCAATATGTAAATCAGAACCTTTAAAATTATTAACTGAATGTGTAAAGTAGCTGTCCATTTTTTTTGCAAGTGCTTGTTCACATATAGAACCTGATACTGTCATACCCCACTGCTTATAAATATCAAAATTAGCTCCATGACCCCAGCTTATATTCTGTCTCATGCTTTCTGTCTGTCGCAAAAGTCCAGTAATAGCAGAAGATAATATTTCTTCCCACTTCAATTCAATAGTTGGATAATCCATATATAGTGCAACCCTTAATTGTCATAACAATATCTTGTATATAACTTATAACCATTCTAAAACTAATTGCAAATACTTATTGACATCTTAATATAAATAGTAAATAAGTTGTCTATGCCAGAAAGGTTTATAGATGAAGCTTGGATTAAAGGGGATTTCAAGAAAGCAACCATATCAGCAAGTCAATCAGCTTTAAGTGATTGGGTTTGGTTTTTAAAATATCCTTTTTCTCTTTACGCAAAATTCAAAAAACAGAAACCAAGCATTAGTTTTCATGCTGGGACAAAAGTACACCATTATTTTCAACAAATTATACAAAAGAAAATGAAGATAGAAGATGTGCAGCAAGATTTTAATAAATCAATAATTGAAATTGATTTAAGTGAAAAAGAAAAAGCAAAAGCTAATTTTATAAAAGAAAGAATTATTCAATATGTGCAAAATCATATCAATGCACTTATAGAAATATCTAATAACGCACATCTTGATAAATGGAATTGTGAATTATTTTTTAGTGAGTGGTATGATGAAAAATATTTTAGCAAACATCTAGGTATAGAAACAGAATTATATGTAGATTGTGCCTCTGAATTTTTACAAAAACTATCTGAACATAAAAATAGATTTGGTTCAGTATATAAATATAAAGATAAAAAAGGTAATTCTACTTGGAAATGGAGAAAGTCTCAAAAAATTAGATCACCACAATTTACACACTGCATACAAACAGCAGTATATTCAAAGTCATTACCAAATTATAAACCTCACTTAGTTTATGCTGATGAAGAAAACTACACCATATTTAATCAAGATAATTGTTATGAGTTAAGTCCAGCAGGATTAAAATACTTCTTTGAAAAATACATTCAGATCAATATTAGAAGACAAGAAATGTTAAGAATGGCAGATGGAGATATAAAAAAGTTAGCCATGATAATTGGGATTGATTGGTCTGAAATAAGAAATAGAGAAAACAATCCTATACTTAACACTATACAAGATGAAGACATACAAAAACTAGAGGAGTTCTATGATAGTTTGTGATGGTATATCACCAGAAGACATAAAAAGAATTATAAACAGTAGAGTTCTTGAAAAGCTAATCAAGGATAAAGCTAAAGAAGTTTATGATGATGAAAAACAAAAAGAAAAAGAAGAAATCATTGGTAATGCAAAAGGAAAGGAAGGAACAATTTGACTAAAAATATTTATCAAAAATTAAAATCTGCTTCAGAAGAAGCAAGAATGGTTAAGAAGACAGAAAAAAAAGGTGGAATGAATTTTAATCCATTAGAGCATGACGCAGTACAAGCTGTGGCTATGGAGGTCTTAAATAAAAATGGTTTATATCCATACTGCACTTATAAAGATTTCAACATACAAGATATGTTTGTTCAAACTACTTGTAAGATGACTATTGTAGATGTAGATAATCCAAAATCTTTTATAGAAATTGAAACTCATGCTATTGCAAAGACAGATAAATATGGTTCAGGAAATTGTATGTCTTATGCAAGAAAGTATGCTTTTTTAAATGCCTTAAATTTAAGAACAGGCATGAAAGATGATGAGATAGAAGCAAAAGATAATGAGGATGGTTATAATGCACAACCATTATATAAAAAAAACAACTTAACTACGACAAAAAAAAAGATTTCTTTAGATAATAAAATTGAAGCTATTGAGGTTCATTTATCATCTGAGAAACCTGATTTAACCACTACCAAAAAATTGATAATGGAATTTAAATCAGACAATAAAAATGATTATGATGATTTTATCAAAAGCGAAATAGGTAAAAGACTTATAGTCTGTGAAAATAAGCTAACAAAACTCAAAACAAATAGGAGATAACATGGGTGATTTCGTACTAAAAGAAGGAACAGGATATATGAACAGGGATAATGAAAACCCTGATAAATTCTGGGGTTCATTTAAAGTAGATAGAGACTACAAAAAAGGTGAACAAATAAACTTAACAGAATACATCAATCGTAAAGATGATGGTAAAGAAGTTCATAAATTACAAGTTAGAAAACCAAAAGTATAACTTGTAGTAGGGGTGCTGGGTCATTTTTCCTCCCTAAGGTTTACGTAAAAAAAACATTCAGCACCCTTCTTATGAAAACTTTTTTCTTGTATTTGTTCTTCGCAACATCTGCAACAAGCTATGACTTTTACAAAATAAAAGTAAAAGACTTTACGACTTGCCAAGATGCTTTAGAAAAACATACAAGCATTAGTTATGATGATGGAGTTATGTATAAAAACAAAAGAATATTTATGTATTATTGTAAAACAAAGGATGGACAATGGGCAAAGACGACAATATCAAATGGATTGATATAGGAACTAAATTGACAAAAGAATTATTAAAAAGAAAACAAAAAGAATATGGAGACTTTGAAAGTAATGCTTACATTATAGCAAAGTTTATAAAGTCAGTGTTGGAGGTTGTTAATAAGCAAAAGTTAAAAGTACCTATAACTATTGTACCTCAACTTATGATTGTGTTAAAACTTACAAGAACCATAGAAGATGGTAGTAAATCAACACTTCATAAACCTGACACATTTGCGGACATCAAAGGTTATTGTGATCTATTAGATGATATGGTGAAGCAAATAGAGAAAGATGAGAATGGGAAATAAAGTATTTTATAGTCCAAAAATCAAACAAATTATTGATTTTATGATAGAGTACCATAAAAAGGAACAAGCTTATCCTAGACTAATTGAAATTGGAGAAGCTTTAAATTTATCTAAACAAAGGATTGGTATTCTCATGAAAAATGCTGTTAAGCTTGGTTTGGTCAAAGAGATGGATGTCTTTATGAGAAAGTATCATTTGACAAAATCAATTAAAAATAGTAAATTTAAAGTCAATAATTACTATGAGTTGTAATAAGTTATCAACTTATGAAGTTGTGGTAGTTGTTGAAGAAAAATTCAACAGTGTTCAAGATGCTGTTGATAACAAAGACGCAATAGGAGAACCTGTTGTTAAAGTTGTTAATAAGAGGTTCTTGAAGTCTAACATTAAGTTGGAGGATAAACATGGACTACGATCCAAAGAGGGTAAGGGAAGCTCAGGAAAGACTGGAGAGAGCAGTTAGGGTAATGCAGAAAGCTAAAGCTCTTGTACAGAAAAAGAAAAATCAGATTGCTGTAATCAGTAATCAAATTTTATCTGAGCAAAATAAACAAATTAGAATTTCAAGCTAGAGAGAAATTCTAAAAACAAAAAAGGCAAACTAGAAGAAAGGAGAACTATCGCTATGGCAAAATGTCAAGATAGTAAAGAAACAATCATCAGTCAGCATATAGGTAAGAAAATAAGAAGAAGAAGAATTGAGTTAGAGATGACTCAAACTGATCTTGGAAATCATCTACCTACAAGCTTTCAACAAATTCAAAAATATGAGAAAGGAACTAATGCTGTGTCATCACCAAAGCTATTGTATTTATCATTAGCTTTGAAAGTTCCAGTGTCTTATTTCTTTGAAGGATTTGATATTGTTAAAGGTGTAAGTAATATTGCTTACAAAGATAATCCACCAGAACTGCATAGAGGTAATCAGGTAAAAAATGCAAAGTATTATCCTGATCCACAAGCAGTTGAAGATCAAGTGATTATAGAAAAGTTAGAAAAAATAATTTAATTAATGGGAGTTAGGGGTGTCCTAAGAACAAGGTACACCCTTAACTCAAGGTATGCACCTAAACTATATTAGGTTTCTTTCTTAGGTTCAATCTCTAATTGTCTCTCCTCATCATCCTTTTTCATACAAGCATAATGAGCAGGTATTCCACCCATAAACATTACAAAAGATTCATCAGAAACAATCATTTGATTGCAGTATTTGCAAAGACCAACATTTCTAATAATGTTTTTTTTTCTGTTCCAAGTCTTTTTACGTCTTAGCATAATTTGGTTTTTTACCTTTTCTTGTTCTTCTTTCAGCTTTCTTTTTTCTTGATACAGCAGCAGCTCTTTGACTGGCAGACATTGATCTTACTTTTGCTATAGGCAAACATTTAGGATAGTTTCTTCTTTTCTCACCTTTACTTCTACCACATGGTGGATATGAACCATCTTTTCTTCTATTGGCAATATCAACCCACTTTTCAGATGTCCACTTTCTTAAACTCATCTTCTTTTCTTAGATTTCTTTTTACCAACTTTACCTTTACAATATTTACTAGCCCACATATTTGCGTATGCACTAGGATATACTTTAAACTTTCTTTTGGCGGCAGCTTTACCTGCTGGACATAGTTTTGCCATTATTGAAACTCCTTTAATATTTTTAATTTATCTTCGGCATCAGCTATTTTAATAATGAGTTTATCTAACTCTGTTATATGCTGGGGATGTTCACCAATGCCAACACTATTGTTGAGATATATATGAACAGTTGCATCTGCTTCTGCTATCTCTGCCTCATACTTTTTTTCTAACGCATCTAATAATGCTTTCTTCATCCTCTATGTTGCTTTTGTACCATAAATGATGCAGATTTTACAGCACCTTTGTGGGGTTTATAAGCACCCTTCATAAGTTTATAGCCACCTTTTTTTTTCATCCAGTGAAATCCTCTAGGTGCTTTTACTGTTTTCTTCATACTTTTTTCTTTCTTTTTTTCTTAAGCATAGCAAAGTCTGCACCAGTTATTTTATCAAATGGTGCTGCCATTTTTGCTATCTTCATTTGTTTCTTACTATATTTTTTATTTTTACCTTTTGGCATATTATCTCCTTTGTTATTCCCTCCAACAACCCAGCTTAATCATTAAGCTTCACCTAGTATTTTTTCTTTTTTTTGTTTTTTTTCTTTTTATTTTTCTTCTTCATTTTTTTATTGTACATGGTTTCTCCTTTTTATTACCAGTTTTTACAGCTCCAGTACCTTGCACTGAAGACATCTTTAGCTGTAGCACATTTATGTCTTGCTCTAAAGCTCTTTCTAGCTGCTGAATTTGATTTACGAATTTTCATATTAGCATCTCCATATCTAATAATCTTTTCTCTACCACCTTTACAGGCTTTGACTACAAATTTTTTACCACCAGACACTTGACGTTTAGGACTATTACACTTCATACTAGATTTATCTATCGCCATTCTATATATCCTTCGCCTTTATTTTTAATTAATGATTCTTTTCTGTTATCAAATTTTTTGTAAGATACATGAATCCAACCACTATCAGGTACATCCTTTATATAGTATTCGCTTATAAGTTGATCGAAGTCAAAGTTGTTTTTTATGTGTGATGCAACCTGTCTGTTATCAAATCCTGCTATTTCAAAATCACAAGCTTCTCCTTTACAATGTTGAGATTGCCTTGAAGATTTAATCGCCTCTGATAATTCAGGACTGCGAAATCCAGATGTAATAGTTATAGGTCTGGACTCATAATATTCTCTTAATGGTTCTAATATGTTCTCACATATCGCCTTTAGGTTTTCTATCTGTTCTTCGTTGGGGATATTATCTATTCCCATTCTTAAAGCTGTTGATGACTTAATCATTTCTTCAAGACTAAAATGTTTTGATAATTGCATTATGCTCCTTTTTCTAAAGTTTTTGTATCATAGTAACAATTAAACTTTACTATAATCTCATGTTTAATTATCTCTTTTTTACCTATTTCTTCAGTTTTTTCAATAGCTTCAGTATATCCACCAATTAAACAATCATATAAATTATTAAAATGACCTATGAAATGTGGCTTCATACAATCACCAGCTATTTGACTACACATTATCATTACTAAAGCTACCTTCATGGGTGTTCCAATAACATTTTATTTGTTTTCTTCATATCGGTTAATTTGTCCTCTAATTCTTTTAATTTTTTATTTGATTTTTCTAAGTCTTCATTAGCATATTCTAGCTTTTGCAAACACCTCTTGTTAGCAGAATCTTTGCTTTTATTCTGATCCTCAAGTTCATCAACTTGTTGTTTGAGTATTCGGACTTGATCTTTATACTCATTAATAATCTCTCTACTTGTGTCGGACATAAGTTTTGATTTTATTTATTTTTTCTTAAAAGTAGATACACCTTTTATACCTAGTATTGTACTGAAAGCACCTACCACAAGAGCTTGATAGAACATTGGAAGGTTAGAAAATTTATTAAAGAAAATATCTATCTTCGCTTGTATATCAGGGTCATCACTAAATACAGACCAAGCAAGTAAAAGCAGGGGAATTGAAATAAGGATAAGACAAAATTCATCTTTCCAATCATTTCTATGTGAATCAATGACAGCTTTCTTAAACTCAACTTCACCATTAGCCATTTTCTCAGCTAACTTAAGTTCAGCAACTGATTCTAATTCTTTGGTTCTTCTTCTATTAGAAGCAATAGACATACCTGTTTTAATAATGCCTGGCACTAATTTAGATGCAATATTTAACCACATAGTCTATTTATAAAAGTCTTTGAATAACCAATCAAGATATTTCTTCCACAATTTTTTGATAAAACCCATAGTAATTTACTCCTTTTTTTATGGTTTATAGAGGACATAAGTTAATGTTAGTTCTTGATCTGCTTTAATATCTTTGTTTGTTTTTAAAAACCATCTATTGTTATGTTTTTTTTTAACACAATTAGAATCTTCAGAATGATTAATCCAACCTCCTAAAGGAGTTCTTATAATATCATTATCAATCTCTATGTGTGTCATACCTATTGTTGTATCTTTAGGTATCTCTGCAAGACTATGTAAACCCAATCCATGTATGTTAGATTTTTTTATAGTTAAATAAAATGGTAATGGTTTATAGTTCAT
The DNA here is from genome assembly GCA_002171615.1 of Gammaproteobacteria bacterium TMED78. Taxonomy (GTDB): domain Bacteria; phylum Pseudomonadota; class Gammaproteobacteria; order Steroidobacterales; family Rariloculaceae; genus TMED78. Next base: position 12,064 of record NHEF01000018.1, on the reverse strand, counting down.
TTTATTTACCTTCAAATACAGGTCTATTAGGATTTTCTTTTTTCCAACCATCTTTTAATACAGTCCAATAGCTGATACTTGCATCAGGTCTATCATCAGAATATGTTGTAGATGTAACACCTAACTTTAAACACATATTAATTAATTCAGCAAACTCTACTGGTGGTGGATTAATTCTAGGAACTCTTTTACATTCTTTTACAAGTTCAAGTTGGGTCTTTAATTTTTGTTTCTTCTTCTGTTCAGCAATATATTCATCATCACAGACTGTGCCGAAAGGCATACGAAATCTAAAACCTAACATTTGATTTTGTGATTCAGCACTAGACCCTGACTTGTATTCGTTTTGTCTAACTTCTGAGTATGTTTCCCAATAACCTTTTTCACAAGCATAAGCACCATCATTTAAATATTCGTTTCTAGCTTGTGCTGATATTGCCACACATAAAAAAAATGCAATCCATAATAGATTAACGATTAAGGTCTTTAATATCGTATTCATGTTGCCTCACTTGATCTGCTAATTGTTGAAAAATATTTTCTGCCATATCCCATGTAGCTTCTGCTCTAGCCAATCTTTGTTTTATATCATTGACCATTTCTTTTTGTATCTCTAAGTCTTTAGTTACTTGTGTTAATATTTCTTTATTAACTTGAATAGTATCTGTCATAGTTAAAACATATCTAACAGATGTAAATGTACCAGCTAGTATAGCTCCTACTACATGAACTATAACTATATTTTTTTTAAACCAATCTAATTTACTTTTGTTTTTTTTAATTTTAATCATAATTAACTTTTTGATATACTTATTATTTTACCATCTTTTACTTCTGCTTTTACTTTGGTGCAAACATAACTTACTCTTGCACCACTATTTCTATTTGCAATTCTTTTTTTTTCTAAACACTTAGAAACAGTAGGCATAAGTGTATGTTCTTTTAATACAGCAGGTTCACCTAAAAACATCAATAATGCAATAACAGTTTCCATTTAGTGACCATTCATTTTTTTCTGCAACATATCTATCTGTTCTTTAAGATGATCTATGTTTACTTTATTGTATCTTGATGCGTCTATTTCTTTTTCTATGCTTTCTATCTGACCAGCAAGGTGTTCAATAAGCATATACATCTCTAAGTTCTTAGGTTCTTGTTCTGCTTTTTTAAGAAGATCAGCTTGAAATAATGTATCTGCTGTTTCTAATCTATTAAGTCTTTCTTCTATACCAAAGTAAACCCACACACCAATAGCAACTCCTGCAACAATAGATAAAATTGTTTTAAGGTCTGTGCTTACTTTTGTGCCTTCGTTAATCTTCATAGTTAATCATCAAAAGTNTTATACCTAATTTCTTTTGCTCCCTAGTTGGTGTTCTATGTATTTTATAAGAACCTTTAGGTTTATTCTTTAATATTTTACCTTTAGCTCTTTTACGATATGTAATTGTCTTAATATCTAAAAGTTGTATTTTACCATTTTTATCTACAATCACAATATCAAAAGGACAGGTAGGGTCACAACTTTTTGCTACATAATAACCAGCTTTAGTAAGCTTTGCTATAGTATCATATTCTCCAACAGTTCCTTTGATGGATGATTGTTTGCCTTTTAAGACAGAAGATTTACGACTAAGTTTATTAGACCACTTAGACTTATTGTTACAGCTACCCATAGAAGTTTATAGATTGTACCTACTTTTGAATCAAGGTGTGCAAGATGATTGTCTCTAATATTAGTTATTTTCTCATGGATAACTTTTAACTCACCTTGAATTTTAATTATTTCTTCTGAATTTTTTTGTGATTGTGATTTCATCTTTTACCGCCAAATTCTTTTATCATAGTGTCAAGATATTCTTTACCTAAATAACTATCAAGAAGTCTTCTCTCATCTTTTGATAATTTTTCTATCTCATATCTCATCAAGTAAGGAGCTAAATCAGTGTCTCTTTTTATTTTTTCAGAAGCATCTTTTTTNATNTNTGNTAAAGNTTNTTTTAAAACAATAACNTTTGTTTCTTCNTTTAATNNNTGATAGTAAGGAGAATCAACAAGAACAGANATACCTANAGCAATTTTAGGTGCTATTATTTTTTTTAATGCTNNATCTAATTCAGGTATTCTTGTGCTTTTAAAAATTTCATTTCTTGTAAATTGTAATCTGTCAAACTCTTTTTCAGCAGAATTTTTAGGAGCTTGAAATGTAATTCCAGTAAACTGTCTTACACCAGGTGATTCCCTTCTAAGTATTCTTGGAACTGGTATGCCTTGATCGTTGTACTCAATGGATGTTGAAGATGTTAATGGAGGATAATCATTTGGAACTGGTATTCTTTTTTTAAATTCACCCACAAAAGGGTCTTTAGATATATCTTTTACAACAGTCATTTCTGGAAAAAATGAACCAGCTAAATCTGTCCATGTTTGTAAAGGAACAGCAAAACCTGATAATAATTTTCCAGCAAATTTTTCCAATTCTTCTCCTAATTTTATTTTAGGATTTTGACCAGTAGTTGCTTGAACAATTCTATCTACTAAATATAAACCAGTACCAGCTCTTATACCTAAAAAAGCAGCAGCAAAATCTTTTAAACCTATATTTCTTAGTGTTCCATCTTGTTTTCTTTTAACTAAGTCAGCAACAAACAAATAAGAAGCAAATGGATTTAATGCTCTTGTATCAATAGTTCTATTTCCAACATTAAATTCATACCACTTTTCTCCTGCATAAGGTTGACTTCTCATCCAGTAAGCAAGACTTAACATTCCTGTTCCTAATACAGCTCTACTTATTTTAGATGTATCTCCTGCTTTTAAAGCTAATCTTTCACCTTTGCTTAAAAAATTTAACAAACCAAGCGGACTAAAATCTATATGAAATTTTACTGAGTTCATTAAAAATCTTGGAAAAGGTAGAAGTAAAGAACCTGTAAAAGGAATTTTATTTACAAGATTTATAAAAGCATTAGCAAATTGTTCATACCCACCACCATACTTATCAAAATTTTTAGCAAATGTTACCTCAAGAGCATCATCTACAGCACCTGCTATATCTTCTTTTCTAATGGTTAATGTTTTATTGTTTTGAATTATTTGTCTTAAATCTTTTCCTTTATAAAATTGTTTATTTGATGCAATTCTTTCAGCAAGTGAAGATTGAAATATAGCTCTCCTTGTAATAAATTCTTGACCTTTATTTACAACATTCAACAACTGCACAGCAGCTTCTGTTTTATCTAATATACCACCTTTTGCAGCTTCTTTAAAACCTCTTGCAACAACATCATTACTAAATCTTAAAAACAATCTATCTTGTTCTTTAGGAAAAGATGAAAGAATTTTATCTGTTTCTTTTTTTACTATCTTAAAATTTTTAGGTCTAAATTGTCTAAAAATATTTCCCATTCCTTTGAGTGATTCTAAGGGATCAGCAAATTGAGTTATTTTTAAATTTGGATTTATTTTTTTTGCTAAATTTTGCATACCAGCATCAAGACCTTTTTGCATTACATTTAAACCACCTCTAGTTACTTGTGATTCAAAGTTTCTTACAGCAGTTGCTAACTGTGTAACCATAAGACCTCTACGAATATTATCTAACCTTCTCCAAAATCCTCCTGCTGTATCTAAAAGATCACTTTCTTTTAAAATCATTTCTTTAAATTGTTTATCTGCACCTGGAACTTTTGCTAATTTATTAAGCTGTCTTTGTATTACCGATAAAGATTGTAAAGTACGACCAGCATCAGAAGCATTATAAGAAAAAAATTTGGCAAAGTCTTTATCTGTTACTTTATATTTATTTAATATTTTAATAAATGTATCATCAGCAACTCTGCCTGTATAAATTAAATCAGCTATTTGTTCATTAATTTTTAAATTAGGATTTCTTACAACTTTACCTTCTTTTAAAATTTCTAATGATGCTTTTTCAACTGGTTCAGTTACAGATTTTTTCAAAGCAGGTCTTGTTATAGCAGGTGGAACATCTACACCTTCTAATGTTTTTTTTGTTCCAAGTGTATCTTTTATGCTTTGTGTTTGTTTATATTTTTCCTCAGCAATAGTATCTAATGTTTTTAATTTATTTTTTGATTCATAAATTTTATCTTGATTTTCTCTTGATAAAACTTTGATATTATCTAAAACTGTTTTTTCATTTAATTTAGCACCAGCACTAATTTTAACATTATCAGCTCCTTTGGTAATGTTTGCTAAAACTTCAAAAGGAATACCAAGTAAAGCACCCTCAGCAAACATTTTTGCTCTAGCAGCATCTTCGCTGTCTGTGCCTACAGCTTGTAAATAATTAGTTAATGGATTTCTAAATGTTGGAGATGACTCTACTAAATTTGATAATCTTTTTTCGTAAGGAGAAAAAGAAACTTGCTCTGCCAAACCACCTTTACTTAAAACTTGTATTGATCTTAAAACTTTGTTTTTAAATTTTGGAATTTTTAATAAATCACCTGCTTTATCCACACCTTTAAACCCTACAGCAAAACCTAAGAGGTCTCTTGATAAACTGCCACCAAAATAATCAGGTTCTTCTATTGTAGGTAATTTAAGATCAATAATATTTTCCTCTACATTAGGTAATTTTTTTGCAACATAATTAGTAAAATCAATCGTACCTTGAGCTAAATCTCTAGCAGAACCACCATAAGTTCTTTTTATAACTTGTTCTTTAAAATCTTTCCATGCTGAATATTTAAATTCATCTTGAACTTTTTTATAATCATTACCACCATCAATAACAGAACCTTTTAAAACATCTGTTTCTTCTTTTTTATCTTCAGAAAATAAACTTTTTAAAGATACACCTTTTTCTTCTTTATCTTCAGAAAACAAACTATTTAGAGATACTCCCTTTTCTTTTTTTTTNTCAGGAAATAATTCTTCTAATGTAGCCATTTTTCATTATTTTGGAGCTGGAACAGGAATCATATTCTGTCCATCCCATCTATAAAATTTATCTTTAATTTGATATAGCTGATTTGATTTAAGAAGTTTTTCATCAGGCATTGAATCTAATACTACTGCTGTATTTTGTGATTCTATACCTGACTTAATGAGTTCATCAATAGCATTTGTATTGCCTTCTATTTTATTTTTGTAAAGAGATTTTTCTGCTTTAGATAAATTTTCATAAGCTGTATCAAAAGCTTCACCAGTTAAACCTTTCATTTTATTGTAAACCGCTAAAACCTCTCTGCTTAAAGTAGGTTTTTCTAATTTTGTTTTTAATTTAGTTTGTATGTAAAGCTCTGGAGCAATTTCAAATATTTCTTTATCTTCAGGAGGAACTTTGTCTGCATATTCTTTTATTAATTTTCTTTTTTTTTGAGCTGTTCCTAATCTTGCAGCAGTTTCAGAAAACTTCATACCTTGCATAACAGAATCACCAGCAGCCATACCAGGTGTTTGTCCTCTTTGACCTCTTGAAAATAATGAAGCACCAATACCTACAAATGGATTTGAAGCTATATCGTATAAATTTTGTGTATCAGGTTGTTCAAATGTGTTTAATAATCCACCACCCATCTCACCACCTTGTCCTATTAACCCTCTAGTACCTTGATCCGTCATAACATCTGATGTTCCTGATGGAGGTTGTCCGTACATATATCTTCTGTATAAATCTATTAATGCCATTATATTAATCCTTGTCTTCTTGCTTCTGTAAATATTCCATAAGATGGACTTACATTAGGAGCAGATACAGTTAAATTTATATTTTGTTTAGCTGTATCATATCTGTTTAATATATCAGACCCTGCTTGTCCAACATTACCAAAGAATGTTTGAAACACAGATGTTGGTAATGCTTCGCCACTAATCAATCCTGGTAATNNTGGTATTGCTTGATTAATAGCATCACTATCTAATGTCTGACCCTTAAGATAATCTTCTGTTGTTAAAACTCCACCTGTTTGTGCATAGTCTGGTGATAATCTTCTACCATCATATCCTAAAGTTTTTAATGCTTGGTCGTTTTTATAAGCATCTTTTGCTGATCTTACCACAAGTCCTGTTAAAGAAAAACCTGATTTTGCAAATGTTTCCAAAGGCTGATCTCTAAATGTGTCAACATAAGTAGCTGCATCTGCATCTATTTTGTCTGTATATTGATTATAAAAAGCATCTTCTCTTATATTATCCAATGTTGTTTCTAAATTTTCTTGTATATAAGATTTAGCTTCTCTATCAACATTAGGTTTACCAGTATCATATTTTGAATTTGCTATACCTTGTAATTGATTAAGCATATCAACTTTAGCTTTATCTGATATTGTTGAGTCTAATAAATAACCTTTAATGTTTGCTGTATTATATTCTAAACCAGATACAATACCTTCGCCTTCAGTTCTAACACCTGTAAATTTACCTGTGCCTTGTTCAAAAGTTGGAACAGCAACAGCACTTACATTTTGATAAGCTTGTGTTTCGTAATCTTTTAAATTTTGAGTTTCTCTAGTTAAAGCAGCAGCATCAGATTCTCTTGAAGCCGCAGCACTTTCCATAATTTCATTATAAGCTTCTTGATCGCCACCAGCTCCACCTTCAGCTACAGAATAATCCATAATAGATTCTGTTGCTAAACCTGATTCTACGTCTGCTGTTGATCTGTCTGAACCGCTAGAATCAGAACCTGAACCTGAACTCATGTTAGCTCCTTATAATATGATTGCTATGACAAAAAGAATGAATAATCCAATTAAAAACTTTGAAGGGTGTTTTTGGATATAGACATCAAAATCATAATAAATTTTTTGTAATTTTTTCATTATAATAATCCTCCTAATACTCCACCTAGTCCACCAAGTATTGCACCAGATGCACCGCCTAAACCATAACCAATGGCAGCACCACCTAAACCTGTTGTAAATGGATTGGGTGTGAATTGTTGTTGAGTTGATGTTGTTGGAAAACCTGAAGCTAAAGGTGAAACAATACCAGCATATTGTTGTAAGTTTTGAAATGGAGATAATTGAGCTTGTCTTTGTAATTGTTCAAGCTGTTGTCCTGTTTGAACTAATGTTGGTGTTTGTCTAGCAACTTGTAATTGTCTTCCTCTTTCAGCTTCTGCTGCTTGAAAAGCAAAAGGTAAAGCTTGTTGTGCAACNTGTGTTGCTACTTGTTGTTGAGNCATAGGANNTNNAGGTGTTCTTCCAGCTCCTGAAAATTGTTGTGCAACTGATGTATAAACATCACCAGCAGCTCTTTGTATTAATGGATTTAAATATGGATTTGCANAAGCACCAGNNAANGTANNAGNTAANTGTTGTTGNGCAGCAGTTCCTAATGTTTCTTGTCCAGCAAGACCTGTTAANGTTTGTTGTGTTGGAGCTACATATTCACCAACTCCTGATCCNTAAATNTGACCTGCTTCTGAAATAATTTGATTTAATGCTGGTTGTGCTGCTGNNTAAGGTTGNACTGNTTGTGTTCCTGTACCTGCTCCTGCTGATGATGAACCGCCTCCGCCAAAACTCATTTTTTCTCCTCTTGTTTTATTTTNTTTTCTAACACAACATGNGTTCTTTNATACCCATAATTGTTTAAAANTTTTTGCCAACCTGGTCTAGCAATNAACTCCATCATTTGACATTCTTCATCTTTTGCAAACTTCTCAATGTCTTTGACTAAGTATTGCCACTTATGTCTTTGTCTGCCAGTCATAATATAGATATGACAAACTTTACCTAACTTTCTTTTTATAAGTTCTGTAACTACAACACCAAAATATTTTTCTACTGATGTTGCTTTAGACTTATCCCACAAAACCCAGATTTGAAATTTACCATCCTTTGCAGTCTGTAAAACAAATTCTGAATCAGTAAGTTGACTTGAATAATGTAAGGCATCTCTAACATCTTTTTCAACTAGACCCCAAACTTTATCAAGTTCTTTGATAGGTATTCTAACTAATTCCATAAATACACTAATAAAACACTATTGTTAAGCACTTTTTTCGTCAAATATCTCCAAATAGCTTATCATGCCTTCAATTTTGTTAGCAGTATCAACTTGTATCTTAACTATATCCCCACTCTCTAAAACAAGCGGAGCTACTACACCATTATCTGTAGTGTCGGCTGCTATGTCCTTATGATAGATTTTAAAAGAAGCAGATGCAGATGTATCTGTAACAGATATTTCAGTTTGTATTGCACCACTATGATCGTTGTTTATTTGTATGCTTTTGATGATAGCTGTTCTATCAGTAGGACAAGTATATACAGTTGTTAAATTTGTTGTACTTAAATTAAAACCTGCGTTCTTATAAACATTAGCCATTATCTTGCCGTAGCTATATCGCCATTTGATGCTACGAAAGGTTCAGCAGCCATAGCTAAATATAAATAACCCTCATTACCACTATTTGTTCTTGCATCATTAGCTTTCATTTTAAATCCATTAGAATGAAATTGGATTTTTTCAGCAGAACCTATTTCTGATTCAGTATTAGATGTGTTTGACCATAAGACAGTACTCATAGGATTAATGTCATAAGAAACTGAGTTTACAGTTGGTCTTTTATTATCAAATATACTCCATTCTCCATAGCTTGTAGAAATATTTATTCCTTTTAAAAGAACAAAAGCTGGTTTGAAACCAGTATAAGCAAACGCACCATTGGTTGTAGAATTTCCCATATATTTTCCACATTTAATAAAACCATTTGTGTCAGCAAAACAATAAGCAATTAAAGTGTTACCACTTCCATTACTTCTAAAACTTGTTCCAACAGAAAATACAGAACTTGTTGGAGCTGTACTATTGAAAGCAGTAGAATCACTAGCTTCTGTGCTAGTTGTATCTAAAGAAATTCTATAAGTTGCCGATGTTAAAGATTTATGATAAACTATCCAATTAGCACTTTGAGAACAATTTTTTATCATAATCATTCTAGGGGCTGTACTTAACCCATGTCCTACTGTTGCGTTAGCACCTGTTCCTGTAAATTTAACTATTGAAAAACCTGTAGAAGCAGTTGTTGAAACTGTTGAAGTTATAGANCCATCTGTATTTGATGAACCTGTTGAATTANCTGCTTTCCAATTCCAAGATACAAAATTATCTCCATTAGATGAATTCCAACCTCTATCTCCTGTAGATAAAGTATAACCATCTGCATCAAAAGAANTAATAATTCCTTGTGTACCAGCAGCATTAGCTGTACTACTTGATAGTTGAGAAGAATTACTAGAACTTACCCATCTTACTTTATCAACTATTTTATGATTGTCAGCATAACTTCTGTTTTTAGTCCAAACCCAATCAGGTGTAAAACCAACTCCTGTCAATGCTTGTGCTGAACCACTACCTGTATATAGTTTAGTCTTAAAATAATCTTTTGGTTGAAAACTAATGAATGCCATATTATCCAAACTCCTTTAAATTTTTTGTGCAAAGTGTATAAAATCCTGTAGGTACTGCATATTCCATAGCACCATGACCATTTGCGTCTGCGTTTGCACTTGCCACAGCCGAAGTTCCAAAATATCCTAAACCAAAATTACAATTCCAAAGTGTTCTAGTTCCACCCCAATCTAATGCACAGAAAAAATAACATCCAGCAGGAGTTTCNAATGGGTCTGTTATAGTAAATCCATTTGCTCCAGTTGATGGATTTTGACTAGATACATAAGTTCCATTTTTTGCTAAATACAATTTATTGTTATCACAATCTATTGCAACAGATATTATATCATTAGTTGTGTAAGTGCCAATCGCATTTTGAACTCTAGCATTATTACTCCAAAGATTACCTGCATCTCCTGATACTGTTGTATTATACCAAGCATAATTATGTGCTGTTTTTCCTGTCCAATCTCCATTAGCAGTTCCATAATTACTAAAAATACCTACAACATTATCATTGTTTGCTGTATTAGTTTTAAATTCTGCATACCATTTACCTTTATTAACTCCAATAGTAGAACCAAAAGGTCTATAATTTGAACCAGCAGCTTGAACAGTTAAATTATTATGACTAAAAGTAGCATTTTCAGCCATACTTGAACAATCTAAATTATTCAATGTAGCAAAAAGATTTGTAGGAGTATCTTGAACTTGTAANAATGTTCCTGAAACTGNTAATGTGTTTGATTGACCTGANCTGTCTGTACCCATAGCACCACTATTGTCAAATTTTAAAAAGAAACCATTAGTTCCATAAGTTACTGATGGTGCAGTTTTTGGNGTCCAAATTCCTGAAGTAGCATTAAATTCTCCAAAAGATGACGCATCATAAGCATAGCCATCACAATAGTGAAAATGAGATACAGTACCTTGTACATAATTACCTGACCCACTATAACTTAAAAGATATGGAGTATGTTGTATTTCTAATTCAACATCTTGGTTTGGATAACTATTTGTATCTAATGGTTGTTCTACACCATTTATATAAAGTTTAGCTCTATTTGTATTTGTTGATTGCGTTGTATCTACTTTTGCTACAATATGATACCAAGATGCAATATCTTCTAATTCTGTAGTTGTTCTTAAATCTAAAACTGATGAGCCACCATTTCTTCCANNAAGTCTTAATTGGTCATAAGGTGAATTTTCTTGATTAATATAAAAAGTTAATCTGTTATCATTACTTGCNGCACTATTAAAAAAACACATATCACTTGTTGTTGAACCATGATCTCTTACCATTGGTTTTTTATACCAAAGAGAAAAAGTAAATTTCTTTTTGCTTGTTGGTGTTCCTGCTGTTCTTGTTAATGAGACTCCCATAATATTATCCTATGTTATAAATCCTGAGTTATTAATTCCTACTGTTATTGTTATACTGAAAGCTCTGTCTGCCGTTTGACCTTGNGCATCAGTAGCTCTAATTGTAAAGCTGTAAGTTGTTTCACTTGTTGCTCCACTTTCAGTTCCTGTAATNGCACCAGTAGAAGTATTTAAAGATACACTTCCTGGTAATGAACCTGATTGTACTGCAAAGCTAGTAGCATTAGTTGCAGCTACTGTGTATGAAACTGAACTACCAGCAGCATTACTTCCAAGCGATCCAGCAGAAGTAGTCCAAGCTGGAGCATCTGAAACAGTTAATAATGCAGAAGATGATCTTACAGCATTACCATCATTATTCTCAACTCTTACAAAATATGTTCCATCAATAGGTAAAGTAAATTTTGCTACAATAGATGTTGAAGATGTAAAAGAAACTTCATCAGCTCTAACGATAGCACCTGTTGAATTTATAGCTTCTACTGTTGGAACAGATACAAAGTTTGTTCCAGCTATTGTAACAGATGTTTGTGTGTTCTCAATAACACTTGGACTTATGCTAGAGATTGTTGGTTTTGTTTCACCAACTGTAACAGATCCACCAAGATTAACTGCCGAACCATTTATCGTAATAGATTCGTTTGCTATCTTAGCATTAGTTACTGCATCATCATCTATCTGTGTAGTAGTGATTGCACTATTAGTTCCTGATACAAAGTTTGCTAGATCTCTTGCTTTTGTCATAATTTAATTACCTTGCTGTACATGGTACATTATTACTTCCTACTAATGGTGCTTCTGCAAATGCCATTCCAATATAAGTTGCTCCTGACATATTTATATTTCCACCAGCACTTCTTATTTTTAATCCGTTTGAAAGAAAATCTACATCATGGTCATCAGCCTGAGCACTATTAGAATTTGCAGATAAAGTATTATCTACTGGATTAATAGTATCTCTTTTATTATCTAACATTCCCCAACCACCTGTAGTTCCTGTAGCCACCTTATACATAAAGAATGCTGGTTTAAAACCAGTATATAAAAATGTACCATCAGTTTCACCATTTCCACTCCAACCCATAAATTTACTAAACCCAGTTTTTTCTGCAAAGCAGTAAGCTACATAAGTTTGAGCTGCACCTGTATTATTAGCAGTCCCTATACTAAAAACACTTGTTGTTGGTGCTGTGTTATTCCAATAAGTTGAAGCTGAACCTGCAGCTCCTGTTCCATCTAAATCAATTCCTTGTGTTGCACCTAAACTTGCATGATACACTCCCCAACTTCTTGCATCAGTTAAATT
>NHEF01000017.1 GCA_002171615.1 Gammaproteobacteria bacterium TMED78 | reverse complement strand
CCACCATACCACCTAACCATATTACCACCTATTATCACGCCGTCTCGTGCATCCGTATTAATAATATGTGGTGTTATTTTATCTTCAATCATTAATGATTTATTCTGAAATACATTTTCTTTTCCTGTTAATCCTTTGTAGTATTCCACATCAATTTGATTGTGTGCAAATATTACATCCATCTCCATTAATATGTTGTAGAACCATATCTGTTGATGTAATGGATAGTCTTGGAAATACCAATGAGGACCTTCTTGCATAGTTCCTATTTTTTTACAAACTCTTTTCATTTGTTCAATTAAAGGATATACCATTAGATAATCTATTTTTGTTTTAGGTATTATTACAATCCCTAAATCATACATATCATTATCTAAACTTTGTATTGACTCAATGTTGTGATGTGTAGCATCAAGTCCAACATACCAAGCATACTCTGTTCTCATATTATCAAAATCTCTTGGTATCTTACCATCAAAACCTGATTCACTAAAAAATGCTATTTTACTCATATAATTCCTTGTATGTTCTTTCTATCCAATAGTTAGTATCTCTATTCATAGAATTAGGTGGTATTGCATTAAAATGATAAACCCATCCAGCTTCTAAAAAATGTAATTCATCTGTCCACCAATGATTACTATCTAAATATAGTAAATTTTTCCTATATAAGTCAACCAGATTATAACAATCTGGTAATATTTTTACATCTATATTGTTCTCAACTAATAAAAAATTGATGATGGTTTGGTCTGTTGCTGTTTTTAATTTAGCTATCGTGTCTATAATTTTATCACTATTACCTTTGTAATATTCTATTACTTTTTTATAAAAGTCTTTGTGAGTTTTGTTGAGTATCTGAAATCCACCATTAATATAATTCCACGGCTTTATTCTTTTACCCTCAAATAATTCATCACCAAAGCCACGAACACTTCTTAACACCCATTCATAATCACCCTCATTCATCACACCACAATACTTGTTGTCTGTCAATTCAAAAAAGTTTGGACAATCAGGATGAATGATTGTATCAGCATCAACCATCAATATCTGATTGTAATCAATATCATTAGCCTCTAATATATCAAATACATAATATCTCTGCCAAGTTATTTTCATATAATCTATTGGATATAATAAATCTTCCCAGACAAGTAATTCACAATTATTTTTTTCACACCAATGTTTCCAACTTTTAATGGAGTAATGATATGAATTATTTCTACCATTTCCTAAATCTATATTAGGTATAAATACTATATTTTTCATACAAATTGTTTTCCTAATTGTTCATCTGATAATTTATTGAATGGGTAACCTTTATGATTTTCTCTTTCAAAAAATTCTCTTATTCCATTCCAATCTTTAAAATCTTTTTCTGTTTTTTTGTTTTTTCTACTAAAATAAAATCTTGGTTCTAAAAAATTATATCCATCAACTTGAAAAGAATAATTATCAATTAAATCATCATCACCTTGTGCATCAAAATACATAAATTTAGATTTATTTGTTTCAAATATTTCCACTCCGTTAAATCTCATAAATTGTTGATTATCATTAAATAATTGTTTCCTAGCTTCTGATGATATTATTATATCTAAGTCATCATTTTCTCTTATACCCATTAAAGCTAAAATACCACTTTGACATATAGTAAATTCACCTCTTGGTATTTTTAACTCATCTACTAATTTAAGACATTTTATGCGATTAAACAAGGGAAATCTTCTCTGAATACCATCTTTTTTTCTTGGTTCATTATAAATCTGTTTTTTTTTCATATAAAATGGAATATATTTATCACCATTGATTAATCTACCAATCATAGCACAAGCTCTGTGATAACTATGTCTGATAAATCCATTGTCAAATTCAACTGGATTTTCTTTTAAAAACTTTTCTATTTCATCATCAGACATATCTTTTAAATTAGAATAATATTCTTCTGTCATATTATCCCAACCCAACTCGTGATGGTCTCCAACATCCTTTTTAAAACCAGCAGTCATACAATTAAAGTACTGCCAATTACTTGGATTCAATTTAGATTTCTGTTCTTCTAAATTATTTACATCAGAGTAGTAGTTTACAACATCTTCTATGGTGTTTAAAGTGTGGTTGTTAGTAACCATTTCTTTACCACCACCACCTTTTTGAAGTTCCATCCTTAAAAAATAATCAAGACTTATTGGTTCATATTTCAAACCATTATCTTTTTTGTTTTTACCTGTATGCTTTCCTAAACTAATAAAATACTTGTTATCTCTTGAGTCACCATCCATATAATTAAACTTTACTCCAGTTTTCCAAGCAGAATAGTTAAAACTTAATTGGTCTCTTTTACTGTTATATTTTATTTCTTCCCACCATTTACTCATAACTTTTTTACAATCAGTTTTATTATGTTTTCTTAATATAACCATACCTGTAATTAACCCATTATTTTCAGGATACTTTTCTTTTTTATATCTGTTCATTTGATTTTGAATTAATACAGGATTATCTTTATAGTTACCATTATTTTTTTGTCCTAAATAAAATATATAATCGGCTTCTTTATAAGCACAATTGTTTGAATCTAAAATATTTTGAGAGTGGTCGAAAAAAGCCACATTAGAGTTTGATAAATATTTATCTATCAAATCATCTGGATTGTTTCTAATTGTCATATTACCATCTATAAAAATACTATAATCATATTTATCTAAATATTCATGTGGTAAAACTTTGAATCTTTTTGCTGTTCTTGTGTTATCTGTATAAACTAATGGTTTTTTTACAATCTTCCAAGTATCTGATTTTAAATCTACATCTGTAAAACATATAAAATCCCAACCCTCTGGTTTATAATGTGGTTCTACTAAATTATCATAACCACCGAATATGGTTGTATAAATTACTTTTTTCATAAATAAGTTTCACCTTTTACAAAATTATGTTCTATTGGAAATTGTCTTTGAACTTCATAACTATCAGAATATCTAGCCATTAATTGATTTGTACCACATTGATTTGATATATTGAATTTAGCTTTTGACTTGATGTATAATTGTATTCTCAAATCTATGTTTCTCATATCAAAAGATGATTTTATTTTAAATGGTAATTCATCTAATGATTTGTATGTGTAATAAAAAATAGGTATTTGTTGAGAAGCTAAAAATCCTTGAATTTTATTTTTTTCATTTTTATATGTTTCCTCATCATATTCTCCCCGTTGAGTACCAAATCTATCTGATACTAAAAGAGAACCAAACTTCCCATCACCAACATATTCTTTTATTATATTGTCTCCAAATTTCTTTTCTTCATCTGTCCAATATAATTCAGGTTGTGAATCTTCATATTCTTGTTTATCAAACTGCCAAAATTTTAATATTTGTTCAACTAATGGTGTATCTAAATTATTTTCATCATAAATTCTATAATGGTCATGAAACACTTCCCCTAAGACATAATCTTTAAAACAATCAATGTATGGATTATTTTTAAATATAGTTTCAACAACATTGGTATCAACACCAAACATATTTTTTATTAAATTTTTTGATGGAACATAAACTTTACAATTTGGATATTTTTGTTTTAGTAATCTTGGCATTGATGATATGATTCCCCAATCACCTATTCCCCAAGCTGTCCTAAATATCATGAATTTTTGGTTATCAAGATAATCATCTGGTATTTGAAGTCTATCTGTAGTTTTAAAACCTAATCTACTAACCTCTTTAACATGATATAATTTATTATCTAATATTCTGTAAAATATCATATTGTATTATAAAATTTATTTTGTTTCTCTTGTCTATCAATTGTTTTTGGATGATAGAATGAATATTGTTCCTCTGCTGGAAGAAAAGTATGTTCTTGATAACCTATTAAGACTTCATGTACTTTATTCTTCCATAATATATTTGGACGATTTCTCCAAATTCTTCCTTGATAATCAGGAAAGTTTATCCAACCTTTTTCATTTACTTGCCAACCCCATTTGTCAATATGTTCTTGTGTGATACCATCAACCGTATTTACTCTTGGCACCCAATATAAATCTATTGTTGGATTTGATTCTAATATTGGTTTAATGTTTTTCATTAATTGTTTGTGTGGTAATTCATCTGCATCAAGATTAAAAATGTAATCACCAGTACACATATTTTTTAAATAGTTTTTCTGTCCACCATAATCTTTTAATAAATGTCTTTGTTCAAAAGTCATTTCGTGCATGGATGTCATTACATCTAATATCTCTATTGTTTTTGGATTGTCTGAATAATCATCAAGAATTACTATCTCATCTTCTTCGTCTTTATGTTTGACTAAGAACTCTAATAACTTCTGTAATGATTTGTCTTCGTTATGAGTTAAAATACTATAACTAATTTTCATTTAACTTTTTTTCTTGTAACCTTATTTTTCTCTCAATTAATGTTTCATACTCAATTAATTTAACCATTTTTATATCTGATATTTTATATGTTCTATACGCTTTATCATATAATGACCAACTTTTTAATTTTTTAGGATTAGTCTCTTCAAGTAACTGCTCTATAATATATTCTTTAAGATAACTTATATTGATAGCATTTAAGACTTTATCTTTTTTAGATAAAACAAATACCATTGGTNTTTTNTCNTAAANATCTTTAGCANNNTANTTAAACTCTATNATNTNNCCAAANNCAACTTTNGATANTNNTGTNGNTNTNTTNGAACGAATCCTACGACTATGATTTACTTTTCTTACNGCCATTATTNACTTNCACTTTTCATTAGTTTATTCACATAAGACATCGCGAGTATAAACTCATCAAAAATTGTTGGATTATCTGTATCTATTTTTTTCTCGTAAAAGTCACCTTGTGGATTTGGATAGTCTTTTCTCTCTCCTTCAGGTATTTCAACCATCGGAGCAAAACTCCATTTCATTTCTTTCTTTATATTTACAGGATATAACATACCAATTGGTAAAGTCATTATGCTTGGAATCCAAATATGTCCGTTTTCTTCTTTAGCCCAATTCTTCATATCCTCACCAAGTTTTTGAAACTCTTCATTGGTTTCCCTTGTTCCGATATATTTAGTAGAAGTTACATAACCACAACTAATACACTGCATTACTTGAGCTTCTTCCGTACCAGCCACATGTAAGGAATGTTCCCCACATAAAAAACAATTACTTATTATGTCTTTCATACTGTCACCTCACTTGTTACNTTTTTTAAAATTGGTAATTCCATCTTTGGTGATTCTGAATTTTTTACTTTTGTTAATTTTGGTAATTTCAAACCAACCTCAGTTGGAACTTTATCAATGTATGGTGTTGTAATTTTATCAAGTTTTTCTGTCATTTTATCTAATGTGAATTTATCTCTATTTACTTTCATTAAATCTAATGCTCTATTTTTGACTTCATCATAATTCTTAAAGCAATAATTCAAAGCTTTATAAGTTTGTGTTTCATTTACATCAAACCACTGTGCTTCTTCTATAATTATATCTTTCCATACTTGTGATTTTGGAACTTGTTTCAGTTCACCACCCAATAATAAAGAATTTGTATCTGATAAGAAATCCATTTGTCCACTCCAAGCACTAGCGATTACAGGTAATCCAGTCATCGTAGCTTCAAGTAAAGGCCTACCAAATCCTTCACCATGTGTCAATGATACAAATGATTTTACTTTTGGATGATTGTATAATTTATTCATTTCTTCAGTAGATAAAGAACCATGTAGTAAATAAACATTTGGTAAATCCCAATCTTTAGGAAAACGAGATTTAATTTCATTTATTTTTTCTAAACATGCTTCTCTATCTAATATTGAAAATGTAGCTCCACAACTTTTTAGAATTAATGCAGGTTTTTCTTTTTTATTTGCAAATGATTCATAAAATATTTTTACTAATTTTGCAATATCTTTTCTATCTTCACCATATCCACCCTGACCCCACAATCCAACGTGTAAGAAACAAAAGTCTTCTTTTATATCATCAACTAAATCCAATGATGAATTATCAAGTGGTTTATAAACATCTAAATCAACACCCTCAAATAAAGCTTCAATTGGTTTTTCTAATTTTAACTCACCAATCTTTTGTTGTTGTCCATCTGGTAATGTTTGCATTTTTTCATAAAGAGCATCAACAAATCCTTTTTTAGAATGTTCTGATGGAACTATTATTAAATCCATTTTATTACATCCTTCAATCCAAGCATTTGAAACAGCTGTTGTTTCAATACCAGCAGTTATACCAATGTTTACTTTACCATGAGTTTGAAATTCATTTGGTATTCTAATATCAACATACACATCAGGTTGTCTTTCTACATTTGGTTCTTTTAATATATGATTGATTATATTAGAATCATCAATTGGATTTAAAGCATCTCTTGGTGTTTCACCCCATGGTACATCAAATATTCTCAAATCGTACTTGTCGTGTTTTAAAAATGACCTAACTAAATCTCTAGCGTGGTCTCCATACCCACTTCTCGATGAAACAGGTGCACATATTAACATTAATTTTTTCATTACACAACCTCCAATGTATATTTTTCTCTTGGTTTCCATTTTTCTAAAGTGGTATCAATATTTTTAATAAATGATTCTGATAAATGTTTTGAAGTCATTCTACCATCATTGTTTACAAACTCTCTTCCCAACTCACCACATCTTTCTCGTTCTTCAGGACCAGCTTTATACCATTCCAATAGTGATTCACCAGCGTCTTCAAATGAACATCTATCATCAAATATATATGGTGTTAATGGTGAACCTTGACAACTTATATTTGATGGAAATACAGGTTTAACCCATTCTCCATGTTCTTTATATTCACCTCTGTGATTAGATTTTAACTCTACATAATCATCAGCAGTTAGATATTCACCTTTTTCATTTTTGAATCCACATTGGTCTTGTAATCCACCAGTTACATTAACTACAATACAACCACCAGTGTGTAACATCTCACAACTACCTAAACCAAATCCTTCATTAGAAGCCATATTGATATAAACATCACAAGAGTTAAATATAAAATTCATCTCTTCATCATTGAAAGCTCCAGTTGGATGATTATCATGTGTGAATATTACTGGATAATCAGGTAATAAAGTTTTACACACTGCTCTCATATCAGTTCCATTATCATCACTTGGTGTTGCGTGCCATACAAATACACATTCTTTTCTTTGTTCAGGTGTNANTTTATCCATCATATGTTTGTAAGCTAATGCTACATCAGCAGGTGATTTTCTTCTAATGTTACGATTTAAAAATAATATTTTAAATTTATATTTATCTAATCCGTGTTTTTGTTCAAACTCTCTGAATTTTGTATCACCTTTGTCTTCTAATTTATAGATTCTTTTATCAGTTATTCCGTGAGGAACATAATCTAATTGCCAATCTTCATAACCATATTTAGACAATATTCTTTTATTAATACCATAAGTTTGTTTTGATATTGACATTAACATATCTGAACTTCTGTAATAATTGGTATTCCATAATGGGTCTGGAATATCATCCCAAATGTTGTAATACATAATAGGAATGTTTTGTCTTACTTCGTGTTCCATATTATATAACCAAATCCAAAATCTTGGGTCGGTGAAATGTACGATAGCATCTGGTTTTTCTATACTTAATACTTGTCTTAATAAATTTGGATTACCATATCCTGATATTGGATATAATTTCAAATAAGCGTCTTCAACATTATACTCAACTTTTGCAGCTTCACTCATATCTATAATTTTACCTTCTTCAGGATGTTTTACAGCTCCAGCTAATTGACACCAATCATATTTGTCAATCGTACCCATTACAAATTCTTTTGATTGAGTAGCTATTCCACTATGCATTCTCAAGTCATCTGACAAGAGTAGAATCTTTTTCTTCTTCATAACCTATTTTCTCCTAATTAAAAGTTGCTTCCACTTACATTTAAATTATCGTATGTTTCAATTTCTTCTCTGTATTTTTTATCTTGTAAAAATTTATCAACTGAACGATTTGTTAGTTTTTGTAAAGTCATTTTAGTATTGACTGTGTTCAATTTGAATTTCTCATATAATGAGTCTAATATTTTTACAGATGTTAGTTTTGTATTTTTCATATTATTTCTCCATCGTATTTACATATATAAATATATAGATATATAAAAAAACTATGAAATAATTATTCTTTTTTTATTTAATTTTTTTGCGTATTCTAAAACATTCTTTGTACCATTAGCTTCTACTCCCTCTGGAATAAATGCTACGATGAAATCTGATGTTCCAGCTATAATCTTATTTCTTGCAAAAAAGTTTTTCATATTAAAATCTTTACCATATCTTGATGATGGCATTGTACAGTATAAATTATGTACTTCGTGGAATGGTGGATACTCCTCGTATTGTAATCCAAGTTCTAATGCATATTTCTTAGCATATTTATCAGCACCAGTCTTACATCCACCACTAACTATAATTGTATCTGTTCCGTATTGTTCTTTAAGTTTGAATACAAAGTCTTTAATCTTCTTTTTATTCTCATATCTACGACTACCAACTATAGCTACTTTCATTACACTCCCACACTACAATGTTCTGTTTTTCTAAATTCACACCATTTACAAGCTTTCTTACTTGGTGTTGGGATTATGTTTTCTGATACTTTATTCCCATCATTATCAAATGCTAAATCCAAGAATGTATCTAATCTTTTAGCTACCTTGTTCATACTTACAGTTCCACTTGCCGGTGAGAACTTCTG
>NHEF01000016.1 GCA_002171615.1 Gammaproteobacteria bacterium TMED78 | reverse complement strand
GGCGGGCCTAGCAATGATATAATTTCTGGCATTGATGTCCGCTACGCGCTCTGGAGATCGCCTAAGAGCCCTACCGTAAATCTGAAAGAAGGATTCGCTTTAGATGGGTTCGGATTTCGCGATGAACTAGCGGGAGTTACTACAGTCCAGCTCCCGAGCGATACCCTAAACCCAGTAGATGCGATGGTTATAGGATCGAATTTAGACGAAATTGTTTTCGTTTGGGCAGGAAATAACGTCATCGATTTAAGTGGGGGAAATGATCTTGTAATATTTTATGATTCGGATTACACCGATTTCGATTTTAATTACGACAACGATTCAGTCATCGTAAAAAACATTAAGACGGGGGCAGAATCGACGCTATCCGGCGTCGAAACCCTTCAATTTCGAAAAGACAGCATGATAGGTGAATCTTATGATGAATATCTTACTCGGGTTGAGTATTCAAGCACTATGTTTACTAGCCCAATTGCTGGCTTCTTAAAGAACGAAATCCATCGATTTTCCGATAACTCCATTGACCCAGATGGCCGTACCTACGCTAAAAAAACGATACCTCCTGGCCTCCTCGATTGGGAAATTCAAGTAGCGGTTTTAATTGATCTTAATGAAGACGACAAGCAAGATGTTGTTCTTCCAATTATGAAGGGATACGCAACCGGAGAGGACACCACCACTCCTTTTATCGCCTTCATTTCCGATGGTGCCACCCTGCAGTTTGACCTAGAAGCCAACAAAAAAATGCCTATCACCACCAGCGCTGTTGAAGTCGAGCCGATTAAAATCAATTCAACAACCGACGAGTTGTATCTCACATCAAATATAGACACAAGAGAGGTCGCTGCCAGAAATGGCTATAAGAATGACCCTGCAAAATTTCCGTCTGAGTTGGTTTTAATTTCACCCACAAAATCGTCAATAAATATAGAGTCAGTTTTCCCCAGTACTCCCGAAGCTATTCCTGGTTTTCCCNTNGCCATAAACGCGCATAGTTTTGCCGTTGGTGATATCACTGGTGACGGNCTCGATGATGTCTGGGTAGGCACAGGCGGATCCGAAGGTGGATTTCAACTTACACAAAACCTAGATGGGGTATTTGAATTAAGTAGAGATAAATTCCAACAGTTAATTGGTGTGGATTGGCCTAATGATGATGGCTCTAGAGGGTATAATAATCTTCTTAGCCAATTGTTAATCGACGTCAACCAAGATGGGTATGATGATCTTATAGTTGGTTGGGGCTCTAATGGTGACACAAGCACATCATCAACATCTTCGCATGTCTTTATTAATGATAATGGTTCATTCACATATGACTCGCGTAAAAAGATTCCCCCCTCTATTTATGGGACCTCAAATCAGCAAGCACTCAAAATATTAAGCTCAGACTTCGATCACGATGGTCACCTAGATTTGGCGATTCAGTATGTTAGACAAGAACCTTACTATGGGGGAGATTACTGGCAAATCCTGCTCAATGATGGGGCTGGTAATTTCTTTGACGTTACTGAGCTGATACCTAGATACAGTAAGCTGAATGCCTACGGAGATAGACAAGCTCATGCGCTATATGCTCAATTAGCTGATATTAATAACGACGGTCACATCGACCTCGCTACTTATAGGGTATCCAACAACAACCCCCTCTTATATCTCAATGATGGTAAGGGACAATTTGAAGTACTTGAAGTGCCTACTAATAAGATCGGGTCTATGAAAGCTAACAGACCAGCTATTTTTCACGACTTTGATGACGATGGATTAATGGAATTTGTTTCCATGAATCAAATTCAGAATATCGCAAAGACGGAGTCCACTAACATTTTTTACCTTCATGAGTTTAATAAACCTCTCGGCACCGGCCCTAACTATGCAGTTTCAGCTTCTCTTGGAGAGCCTGGCTTCAATGAGAAATACTATCTAAATACTCACTCTATTGTCTCGGAAGCAATAACATCCGGCACCTACTCCTCAGGGTTGAAACACTATCTCGCCGAAGGTAAAAACGCAGGACTATCCGCGTTCGCTCCTTTTACTAAAATTTCCGGAAGCTCAGATGTTGACGTCCTAACCCTACCCAAAAAGTCAACGGATTATTCTGTAGACACCTCACAAAAAACATGGGACATAGCAGAAAAACTTAGTTCAACCAAATACTCAGCAACTGATATTGAAAGAATAGCTTTTTTAGACAAAAGCTTTGCATACGACCTTGATGGCAATGCTGGTAAAACAATTAAACTACTCGGAGCACTCTTAGGGAAAGATGCAGCAACGAATAAAAGCTATCTTGGAGAAGGCTTAAAACTTCTAGACGCCGGAATGTCCTATCAGCAACTAATGGATTTAGCAGTCAACGCTATTCTAGGACCCAACCCTACTGGCGCAACTGTTGTTGAACTCCTCTATAAGAATGCCGCCGGTGCAGAAGCGCCTCAAAATGTTCTTGACGCATATGGGGTCTTAATTGACTCTGGCGCAACTACAGCAAGTCAGTTAGCGATGTCGGTAGCAGAACATAGCATCAATTCAACGAATCTAGACCTAGTGGGATTATCGCAAACCGGGGTCGAATACCTTCTTTCTATTTAACGCAGATGCTTATCTCCTGCGAAGGGAATCAACTATGTTAAGACTACTGACACATAAGCTAATAACAACAATCGCTCTACTCTGCTTTTCTGTTGTCAGTAATGCAGCGGCACAAACCAATGCAAAACCCAATATCGTATTTCTCTATGCTGATGATTTCGCCTATTGGGCAATCAGCGCCCTGGGCAATGAGATCATCCAGACACCAAACCTAGACAGACTGGTGGCACAAGGAGTGAACTTCAGCAATGCATTTAACATGGGAGGATGGAACGGCGCCATATGTA
Organism: Gammaproteobacteria bacterium TMED78; assembly: GCA_002171615.1. Taxonomy (GTDB): domain Bacteria; phylum Pseudomonadota; class Gammaproteobacteria; order Steroidobacterales; family Rariloculaceae; genus TMED78. Next base: position 6,730 of record NHEF01000016.1, on the reverse strand, counting down.
TCGCATCCCGCTCCATGCTTATCTCAGGACGTTCCATCTGGAGGGCCAACGATATCAATCGACGGTGGGGAGAAAATGACACTACGGCCCATAGCCAAACATGGGGAAGGCTCATGAGTAATGCTGGCTACAACACATTTGCGACAGGAAAATGGCATATCCAAGCAGACCCTGAGCAAGTCTTCGGAGACACGGTCAATATCAATCCCGGCGGCATGCCGCCTGATCATCTCACTGGGACTCCCGGGCTTTATGACCGGGTTAGGGAAGCCTATGCCAATGGCGATGATTTCTACGCCTTACTGCCACCCGGTTATAACCGACCACTCTCAGAAGCGGATAATTCCTGGACTGCATCGGATCCTGCTCATAATGGTTTCTGGACAGATGGAACCCACTGGAGTGAGGTACAAAGAGCGGATGCAGTAAACTTTATAGATACTGCCAGCAAGTCTGAAGATCCGTTCTTCCTCTACCTAGCTTTTAATGCACCACACGACTCGCGACAATCACCANNNGAATTTCTNGANCTCTATTCACTGGAAGACATTCCGCTACCGGAAAACTGGTTACCCGAATATCCCTATCTGGATGAAATGGGCGACCTTCGGGTAATGCGAGATGAGATGCTCGGGCCAGTACCGCGCACACCTTATGCCATCAGAACGCATATACGCGAATACTACGGAATCATATCCCATCTGGATGCCCAGATAGGTCTCATCCTGCAATCACTGGAAGAAAGAGGGTTAATGGATAACACCTACATCTTCTTTACTGGCGATAATGGATTGTCCGTGGGTCAACACGGTTTGCTCGGAAAACAGAACATGTTCGACCATAGCATTCATGTGCCTCTACTTGCCGTTGGCCCCGATCTGCCTCCTGGNAAAGAAGTCAGTAGNGATATCTATCTCCAGGACATAATGGCTACCAGCNTGGCACTTGCTGGAATTCAAAANCCGGACTATGTGGANTTCAATAGCTTNCTCGACCTGGCAAACGGGGTNNCAANCGAGCTCCCATTANCGGACGGAGTTTACGGAGCTTACATGGATACTCAACGTATGATCCGNAAAGACGGCTTNAAACTCNTCCTGTATCCGCGTAATCGNGANGTANTGTTGTTCGATTTAACNGCCGATCCATTGGAGATGAATGACCTTTCTGACAATCCTCAATATANAGAGAAGCTCAGTGATCTGTTCGAAGGCCTACTGCACTTGCAGGCCCAGATGGAGGATCCACTAGACCTGCTGGATAGTTTCGCTTTTCTAATGAATTAATCGAGAACTAAACACAATAAAGCTTTATAACTCAATCAAACGAAATAGTGCCCTCGACACTTCTTGGACTTAAACTAATCCAACCAATCTGATTCTCAAATTAAATAGGTATAGGGAATTAATTGTTAATTAGTAACAAATGCCTCAATCATGAGCCCAGTATTGTCAAATCCTTGAAATTTCCGTACTCGCCCCTCTTCCACAACAAACATGTGCATCGTCTCTGTATCTAGATTTGTAGCGGTCATATGTATATGAACAAATACTCTACCTTCGCATTCAAACATGCGAATAGGTGCCACAAGAAAATTTTCTAAGTATTTAGGGATAAGCGAGAAGCATTCATCAATAGCAGTTTGTGGTCCAATAAATGTCCCTGAGAATGGCAGATTGCCGAGATATTTAAACTCAAAGTCCGATGTATGCAGTGAAGCCCAGCCATCCATATCACCAGCAGAAAATCTTTCATATACTTTTTCTATTAACTGAATATTACTCATAAATTTCTCCGTTACGTTACAATTATTATGAGGTTTCTTTTGAATCTAGTATATTATGGTCATGAAGAAACTATCAATTTTGATCGATAATAAGGTGAGCTTCCTATGAATATCGATGGATTCTCCGATCCTCGCTTCAGCCGAGTAAGAGAAGCATATGAAACAAATTTTAAGAAAAATCTCGACGTCGGCTCTTCACTTTGTATCACCGTTGAGGGAGAGATTGTTGTAGACCTTTGGGGTGGATACAAGGACGCTGCGCAGACACATCCTTGGGCAGAAGATACAATCGTCAATGTTTGGTCAAGCACAAAGAATATGACCTCGCTTTGCGCGCTAATACTTGCCGACAGGAAAGAATTGGATTTACGTGCCCCAGTAGCAGAATATTGGCCGGAGTTCGCGGCAAATGGCAAAGACAATGTGCTTGTGAGTCATATTATGAGCCATTCTTCCGGCTTGTCGGGCTGGGAAAGGCCAATTAGCTACAAAGACTACTATAACTGGGGAAAAGTGGTGGATTTATTGGCAGAGCAAGCCCCAATGTGGGAGCCTGGCTCCGCAGTGGGTTACCACTCAATAACCGTAGGCTTTTTAGTTGGAGAAATTATAAGAAGGATTACCGGAGAATCTTTGGGTAATTTCTTTAAGAAAGAAATCGCAACTCCCTTAGGGTCGGATTTTCATATCGGGTTAGATCCTGAAGATTTTCCTAGAGTCGCGGAAATCTATATGCCAGGAGACCCAAGCACCGCCACTTTTGCGGATGAAATGGAAGAGGGTTCGGTAGCCAAGAAAACTATGGCGAACGGAGCAATGACTCCATCCTGCGCGCTAGAGAGTGAATGGCGTCAGGCGGAGATAGGTGCAGCTGGAGGGCACGGCAATGGTCGATCAATAGCCGAATGCATGGCTTTAATTGCCAATAACGGTGCTGCTAATGGGCATAATATTCTTTCTCCCTCAATAATCGATAATGTATTTGAAGAACAAATCATCGGTCATGATTTGGTCCTTGATAGGATGCTCAGATGGGGTATTGGATTTGGATTACCAATAAAGAACGACTCATGGATGGGGTATTTCCAAAATGAAGATACCTGCTACTGGACTGGCTGGGGTGGATCCTTATCAATTGCAGATCGAAAAAATAACGTATCTTTCGGTTACGCTCCAATAAAAATGGATGAAGACGTATTTGGTGAAGAGAGAACAAACACCTTAGTGCAAGCTTTAGTAGAGTCGATAGGCTGAACTACAGTTACTATTGCAGGCAGCTGAAGATAAACATCATTAATTGGACCAACAATAATAACTCATCACTTGCAATACTGCCCGGTCGGATCTATTAAAAAATCCTATTCGCGTCAAAGGACTCACCTTTTTTCCACATACAATCTTCAATTGGCGCGCAACTTTCTACAGTAGCATTGATTTTTATCTCAGAAATAATGTCAAGGGACTTAATTTGCACGCTAATCAAACAAACTCAACCTCAGTTTAACATCAAATTAGATCTTATTTTTTTAAGTTTGATTTAACGGAAATAAGAAGTGGTATCCCCTTGGGATTTGGAACCATTCAGCGCACTCAGACAGGACAGCCGCTAGTGACTGGGCCCAAGCGTACCATCTGTTATTATTATGTAATCCCCTAAACCTTCCATTGATTTTTTGAAATTTGGGTACTCTAAGCTAGGCACCATAGTAACCGTAAGTAAATTTAGGCTAGGAAGGTAGTTTTTTAGGTGCTCTGGAATCCCCAGCGAAAAGTCTGTATGAAAACTACCGTTGACATGGATTATCCTATTTCCTGGGTTCCTCTTAAGATGTGAAGCAATTGACCATGCCATACTTGCGTCCCAGAGATTTTGCGCCTCTAGCATTCGCTCAAAAGCTTCCCCATAAGGGCCATTAGATTCCTCAATCGCCGACTCAGTCTGATTCAAATCTCTATCTTCGTGCAGGTTGGTTGGCTCTTGATCCACAGAAGCCCGACTTATTATAGATTGATGGGCCAACATAATTGCTCTAAATTTATTCTCATATTCAGGACTAGCGTCGGGATATGGAAGGGGTGGCAGAAATTGCTTACCTTCCTCAGATAACGAAAAAAGCGTGCCCTTCCCCAACCTACGTACCAGATTTATGTACCTCCGAGGAGCATTAGCGGCAATTACTGGCACACCTTTTTCTTTGCTAAATTCAATCAATTCTCGGTAGTCAGACTCATAATTCTCCCAAATTCGAGCACTCTTCAAAAAATGCTCCTCAGTTATAAGGCCTTCCATATATTCGTCAAGAACAAATTGAACATCACTCTCAAACATTTCAAGCGACAGTGATTGCTTGTCATCCCAAGACTTTTCTAACAACAAAGCCTCCAGATCGTGTGCAACGGCGTCTGTGTGAGTCTCGCCCAGAAAAGTAACGTCAGAATTGCTTATTTCAGTAATGAGCTCTTCGAGGGTTGACACGTTGCCAATCGAGTCGAAAATTCGGTAATCCTTTGATATGGCCGACCCTTTAGATAGCTCTCTTGTTTTATTTAGCTCAAGATTATCCAAGTCAGGTGCTGAAGGTAATTTATTGTGTAAAGAATCCGAATTAGACGATGTCACATAAATTACAGCTGATAAAACAAAAATAGCTCTCTGAAAGTAATCTGATCTCATCTTTAATTCAGTATATGTGTGCAAGANATNNAATTTAGTATAAACTCAAATGAGAATGATAACAATTCTCATTTAAAACTTAAACTTGGAGTCCTCCTGTGAAACATTTTCCGTCCATAGTTACTTTCATTATCGCCCTATCCATATCTGCTCTTACTCATAGCGAAACCTTCGAAGTTCAGATGCTTAATCAAGGGACCGATGGTGTTATGGTATTTGAACCCAGCACTTTACAGATTGCTGTAGGAGATACGGTAACTTTTAAACCTTCCAACCCTGGTCATAATTCTGCTTCCATCGCAGGCATGATTCCGACTGGTGCTGAATCCTGGGACAGCGGGATGAGTCAAGAAATTACAATCACTTTTACCGAGGAAGGAACATACGTATATCAATGCACCCCCCATCTCATGATGGCAATGGTAGGGGTGATAACCGTGGGTAACCCAGAGACAAACCTCAACTCAGTGAAAGAGGTTGCAGTTGAAACCAAGGCTTCTTTCATGATGGCTCAAGATCGATTGGATGGTTATCTTGAAGGTTTATAANTGATCTCTATGAAACGCACTGTGAGTAAACGATTAATTAATCTTTCACTTTTGCTTATAATTTTAAGCCCCATGATGATTTACTCACAAACCGACTGCCCGACCATAGATAAATTTGGCAAAGCTATATTCCCGATGGCAGAAGAGAGCATGAGACAACGCTTTCCGGAGATTAGGCGGTCTCTCCCAACGCTGAGCGAGTATACAGACCGCGAGATTACTANGATCATGCGCTCTATGGGTAACAACTACTACTGGAAGCATGATAAACCTATAGTTCCATCAAAGGTCGGCGTATTGATCTTAGCGCATGGTGTTAATGGTCCTGGCGACCAACTCCTGTATGAGAGCATGAGGCCACTTGCTCAGCAGCATTCCACGAGTATTGCTTATGGTATGAGTATGATGACATCAGACCATATTTCTTGCGCCTTACAAGAAATTCAGCAAGAAGGTGTTGAAAGGGTATACGTGGTCCCTTTAAGTGAAAGCCCTTACAACACACTTATAGGGCAGTGGAGATATGCGTTCGATCTTGAGGAAAACTACTCTTTTGCTGATATATCGCAAATAAAGTCAGACAATATTAAATTCCTGTCGACTATAAACGACCACCACTTNGCTCGCGAAATCGTTTACGATTTCGCCATGCAGGTTAGTACGAACCCTGCTGAGGAAACCGTTATCCTTGTAGCTCATGGACCGATTGATCCAGTGGATAATTCTAAACAGCTTAAATTAATGACGAATATATTAGAGCACGTGCAACGGAAGGGACACTTTTATGACGTCATACCTTTAAGCTTACAAGATGACGCTTCACCAGAGGTTAGGGCCGACAATGTAAAACGTCTCAGAAAGATTATAGAGGAGAATACGGCTCATGATCGACGAGTACTAGTTGTTACTAACTTGATGAGTAGTGATGTGATTCAAGCTAGGGTGGAAAGAGATCTTAACGGACTCACTTATACTCTGAATACCAATGGCCTCGTCGAGCATCCGTATTTTGTTGATTGGATTAGCGAAACGGTAAATGAGCAGGAGACCCGAGACGACTGAAGTCAAGGAACTCAACACGCGCTCTAATCAAACAACCATTCTCCTCAGATTGTCCTTCATTTTTACCCTGTTTTTTTAAGCATCTGATTTTATTGAACAAAAATTGGCGTCCCGTAGGGGTTTCGAACCCCTGTTGCCGGGATGAAAACCCGGTGTCCTAGGCCTCTAGACGAACGGGACACAGTCTGATTGATCAATGTAACTGTTGGACGCCGCGCATTCTAAAAAGCTTGGACCCGTCAGTCAAGGTTAAAATATAATGATACCAAAATGCCTATAGTCATAAGATGTGTAAACCTGAGCTAGTACTGATTAATTCACATGGACGCCTTCTTCTTACTTCTATTTATCACGGCTGTCGGGATGACAAGTTTCCTATTGCATCGACATCAATTGACTCAACGCGACCGCGAAATAAAAAGATCATTGCCACTTCCACCACTAGGCAAATCAAACCTTAATCCCCCTCTGAAAGGGGCAAAAATCCACAGAAAAATTAATAAGGTTGATAAAAAGGCTCCCATAAAGACGGTTAGCTGGCTGCAATTAGTTTCAGAAATGAGGAGGAAGAATGATTTTGATGCGGCCCTTATGCTATGCCGGGAAAAATTCCCTCTATACACTGCCTATAAACAAGCGACTATTATTTTGCGCTCGAGA
>NHEF01000015.1 GCA_002171615.1 Gammaproteobacteria bacterium TMED78 | reverse complement strand
CAAAGAGGTGCTGCCCAACGCATTCTAAATAATGCATTGGAAGTCCTTGACGAGTATGACTATTAAGTATGAGAATCCTTGGAGATATAATGAAAAAGTATTTGAATCTACTGATATTAATGAATATTACGGATTTGTATACCACATCATAAATAATACTAACGGAAGACAATACATTGGACGTAAGTACTTTTGGCAGTTTAGAACTCCCAAGGGCAAAAAACGCAAAGTAAAATCTGAATCTGATTGGAAGAAGTATTATGGGTCTTGTCCTGAGCTTAAAGAAGAGATTGGAAAGGTGGGCAGAGAAAATTTTAGTCGAACTATCCTATCTTTACATACTACAAAAGGAAAAACAAACTTTGAAGAAACCCGACAGCTCTTTGCCCACGGAGTTCTTACAGAGCAACTTGACGATGGAACACCAAAGTACTATAATAGCAACATCCTCTCCAGATACTTCAGGAAAGACTATTATGGAAAAAACGACTGAAGACATCGTTGCTCATGTCAGTAGATGGGCTACAGATAAGATAGAAGAATCTGAATTGGTAGGAGATAAGATGGCAATTTACGCAGAGTTTGAGGATTGGATAGAGTTAGAAGATGAAGATAATGTAGAGATCATATCTCTTGACCTAGAAGAGTAATTTCTATATAATAGACACAAAAGAACAATTATGAGTTGGGGACCAATGAAAATCTTTTTAGACACTGCTGAAACAGATGTCGTTCGTAAACATTTTAAGACTGGACTTATTGATGGTCTAACAACTAACCCAACTCTTATTCGTAAGAGTGGTAGAAAGCATGAGGATGTGTATCAAGAGTTCAAAGATATTGGGTTGACTGATATCAGCATGGAAGTTATTGGTAATGCAGAGAATATGATCTCTGAAGGTAAGAGACTTCATAAAAAGTTTGGTAAGGTTGCAACTATTAAAGTTCCTTGTACTAGAGATGGACTGCTAGCTTGTAGAGAGTTGGCAAACAACAATATCAAAGTGAATGTTACATTGATATTTTCTGTAGCACAGGCACTGCTTGCATCAAAGGCAGGTGCTGCATATGTATCACCATTCGTTGGTAGAGTGGATGACAATTCATTTGGTGGTTTGTGCTTAGTGAAAGATATAGCAGATGTATATACTAAGCATATACTCACCACTCAGGTATTAGCAGCATCTCTTAGAAACGTAAGGGACGCAGCAAAAGCATTTCAATATGGTGCTAATATAGTTACCATGCCACCAAAAGTTTTTGAGGGTATGTATAACCACATCCTGACTGACGCAGGATTAAAGCAGTTTGATATAGACTATGCGGAGAGTATAGCAGAGTAGAGTTTTAATTGGGGGTAAAGATGATTGTAGTAAGATGCAAACTATGTGGAACTGAGGTAAAGAGTCCACATAGTTGTGGATGTCCTAACATGACAACTGTTACTGGTGATACATTCACCGCAGTTGACTTAAATAGTGTTGTAGTTGTAAATAATAAAACAGAACAAGACGGATTCACATCACAAGATCTACAATGGCAAGAACAGCGACGAAAACGAAAAGTACGCAAATTAAACTTCGAGGTTCGATGACAGAAGAAACCATCAAACAACTTTGTTATACCAAAGCAGAAGTAGATGCTATGGTAGCAGAGGCTGTAGAAGAGGCACGGAGAATCGATGAAGCATCGATGGCAAAGCATAATAGGGAAGCAACTATCATTAGTATGATACTTGGATTCACTGCACTTGCATTATTTGTGGATGGTCTTCTTAGGATTCTAGGAATCATTCCACCATTCATGCATCTTGATGTGAATATCATTGAGAAAGTTACTGATAGAGTTGAGATGGATGTTATGCATAAGATACGGCAAGTACCACTAGAAAGGTTGTTTGGAAGATGATTGACATCTCACCTAGTTCACTAAGAGTTCTTCTTATAATGATTTTGGGTGTGATATGGTTTGCTTTGGTAATAGATCTTACAATAAATGACAAAGCTTGACTTTTGTTTGGGGGAGTAGTATACTAACCTTGTAAACACACAAGAGCAATGACGCTTACTTCAAAGTTTAGAAAAGATCTGCAGACACTTCGTGCTGCTGCTAATAAGGAACTGTTCCTTGATGTAAAGAACCCAAAGTTATATAAAAAGGTTAGGAAGTATTACGAAAGAGAGCAGTCTATACAATTTACAGGTGAACCATTAGAAGATTATGATATACTAATGGACGTACTCCTTGAAGATCTTCAATCTGTTGAAGTAAAATGATGGTACTACTTGAAAGATTTCCTTATCGTTACGTTGAGAACGGTACTCTAGAAAATGGTAAACCTGATTTTCGTATTCAGAAACAAGATTATTACACTAAGAGATATAAGGACATGTATCTATGTGATAATGGAATGCAGTTGAGTCAAGCTATGGAAGACTTTGAGTATACCAAATGGTTAGATCCTTCTGGTGTCCCTTGCTATATTAAAGATGAGGCAGAAGCACCAGATACTGATGAAGGAGGGAGGTATAGAATATGAGATTTAAAGCACTAGTATTTGTCAGACTAAGAGGGTCTGTATCTGATGCTGCTGGTAATGCAGTCATGAAAAATATACATTTGGTTGCTCCTAGTCTTCAACCACATTTGTTGAGGATTGGTAAAGCAATAGACTTTTGGTTTGATGCAGAGAGTGAAGAGATAGCAAGAGAAGAGATGGATCTTCTGTCTGATAGGATGCTTNCNAATACTGTGATAGAAGATTGGAGTTATGANTTAGANGANACTGAAGAGACTGGTATAGGAAATATATCCAATGATAATGCTGGCACATCTAAACATGCTTTGTTTGACGCATGACTAAGAAACATAGTTATACTAATCCAGAAGATAAGTTTGATGCTGCTTACGTTGAGGCACAAGTCACTAAGGGTAAGAAATACTATGACAAGGATGGGTGGGAAATCTCTCCACCCATAAGCGATAGAGAATGTATCTATCGTTGCTTAGAGAACTGTATAAATCTTGCTGGACTTGATAGGGTTCAGGTCATGAGATTGATGGAAGACTTTAAGACTAAGAAAACTGAATTCATACGCAACGAAGAGTATCCTGTATTATGATTAAAGTATTAAAAAATCCTATTACTCAAACGTATATTGATTTTAAAGAATTGATATCACGTGATAATTTTTTATGGGGTCATGCAAAAGAAAATTATGCTGAAGGTTCTCATCCAGCATATTTTACACATCCATTTGTATTGAGACCATATGCAAATGAGATAGCACCAATACCTAAAATCATGTGTGAGTATACAAATCATGCATGGAATGTAGTAAGAGAGATATTAGAATATAATGATATACATCCTAATCTTATTTTTAGGATGAATTTGAATATGACTTATGCACAAGATCTAAAGAATCAATATAGTCCTGTTCATACTGATCATGTATTTCCCCATGAGAATTTGTTAATTTATTTTACAGGACATAAAGAAGGTGAAGGTGGTCAGGTTATAGTTGGTGATGGTGAAGGAAATGATGAGGAGTATTATCCAGAAGAGGATGATGCTATAATTTTTCCTGGTAATCCACATTATATGAAGATACCTAAGAAAGGATTTAGGACAGCATTAGTAACAACATTTCTCTCAGGGTATGATTACATACCTAAAATGAGAGGTCAAAATGGTCAAACAGGATACGAATGAGAATTCTAGGACAGACAACTCATCATGATGCATCTGTATGTTTATTGGAGGATGGTAATGTTCTTAGATTTTATAAAGAAGAAAGATTAAATGGTGTTAAAAGGGAGTCTCCTTGTATATTAGGTCTTTATAAGATCTATGAGGAGTTTGGTGATACTATGGATTATATTGTTGGGGAAGCTGATGATCAATGTGTACCAGAAATTTGTAAAAGGTTGTTTCCTTCTGCAGAGGTAATAGATGTAAAAAAATATCATCACTTGTGTCATGCTAGTTTAGCATTTTATAGTAGTGGGTTTAAAGAAGCTTTGACTGTAGTTATTGATAGAAAAGGATCTACTATAGAGGAAGGTACTGAGAGTGAGACTGTTTTTTGTTGTCGATATCCAAATACATTCACTACAGTGTATCAAAATTTATCAAATCGAATTGATGAAAAATATAATATCACTGCGGTTTATGAATCAGCAACTGCTTTAATAGATCAGCATCCATTAGAGAGTGGTAAGACTATGGGGTTGGCATCATATGGTAGAAATAAACTTACTCCATCGTTATTTGAAGATGGCATTCCTATAAAAGAAAAATTTACTACAGTGCATAAAGATTATATGTGGGGTAGTATTCCAGGTAAACATCATACTGTAGTTAATAAAGAACTGCACTCAAGAACAACAAGTGATTTAAATGAAGATAATTATCACATATATGCAGATTATGCTTATCAAGTTCAATCAGAAACTCAGGAAGCTGTTGGTGATATTATTGAAAAGTTTGATCATTTGAATATAAAAAACGTTTGTATTACTGGTGGGTATGGATTGAATGTAGTTGCTAATCAATATTTGACAGAAAGATTTCCTTGGTATAATTTTTTCTTTGAACCACTTGCTGATGATACAGGCAATTCTATAGGTGCTGCTTTATATTTACATCATGAATTAACTAAATCTGAAGATCCATTTGATTTTAAAGATACCATGTTTCATGGTAAGGAATATCCTATACCTAAAGAATATAAAACATGTGANTTAGATTTTATTGTAGATAGTNTATGCAATNATAAATCAGTTGCAGTGTTTCATAAACAAGCAGAAGCAGGTCCAAGAGCATTNGGTAATAGATCTATTTTGTTCAATCCTTACAATCCTGATGCTAAGGAGATTGTTAATAAGATTAAAAAGAGAGAATGGTATAGACCTTTTGCAGCAATGGTTTTAGATTATGAAGCACCATACTTATTTAATATGGGTATGCATGAAATTAATGAGAAAAATTATAAGTATATGACAAGAAGTGTTACGGTAAGAGATCCATTTCTTTATGGTGTAACTCATGTTGACCAAACGTGTCGGATTCAAACTATAGATTATAAGCATCATTTATATCGTTTGCTTCGTAGTATAAGTAGTCATACAGGTTATGGAGTTTTATTAAACACTAGTTTTAATTTAGCTGGTGAACCGTTAGTTGAAACACTTGCGGATGCAGAGAAAACATTCTATAATAGTGACCTAGATATTCTCTGGTTTCCAGAGACCAACCAATTTATTTCTAAAGATTAAAATGACTGTAAAAAACATACGTTTCACTAGCGGTGAAAATGTTATCTGTGAGTTGAATGAGGAGAAGGAAGATACTATTGTAATTGCAGATGCAATCATTGCTATGCCAGCAGGTGAAGATGGCACTCAAATTGGGTTTGCTCCTTGGGCTCCATTACAAGATCCTGATATTCATGAACTTGAAATCAACAAAAGAAATGTAATGTATATTACAGAAGCTGTCCCAAGTTTAGTAACACAGTATAATACAATGTTTAATAAACCATCCATTGTTACTCCAAATACAGGTAAGTTAATTCTATGAGAATAGGTGTTATGTGCTCTGGTAAGGGCACCAACTTCGAGAACATTCTACGCACTTGTAATAAGCATGAGGTTGTGTTGATGATACACAACAAAAAAGATTGTGGTGCTATAAANGTGGCAGAAAAGTTTGGTGTCCCACATTGTCACATACCACATAAAGATGAAGAGAGGATGATTGATCTCTTAAAAGTATGGCGTGTGCAACTTGTTGTGCTTGCAGGATACATGAGGATCTTATCACCCAATTTTATTAACTCATTCCCAGAAAGAATTATTAATGTGCATCCATCTTTACTTCCCAAGTATAAAGGCATTGATGCTGTAGAGCAAGCATTGGAAAGTGGAGATGATGTTACAGGATGNACTGTCCATATAGTGACAGAAGAGTTAGATTCTGGTAGAATACTGCTGCAGGGAAAAGTCCCTATTGAAAAAGATGATACGGTAAAAACTTTAACCAAACGTATACAACGTTCTGAGTATGGTATTTTACCAACGGCAATCAACAACTTTACATTATGAAATCTTTGAAAACACCTCTTCGATATCCTGGAGGTAAGTCACGTGCTATTACAAAGATGGCACAGTTCTTACCAGACATGGGTAAGTATAAAGAGTATCGTGAACCTTTTCTTGGAGGTGGATCTGTTGCTTTGTACATGACAAAGACCTTTCCTCATTTAGAAATATGGGTTAATGATCTTTATGAACCGCTAGTTAACTTCTGGCAACAATTACAGGATGATGGAGATGAAATTGCGAAAGACTTACGTGCCCTCAAAGAGAGACATGATTCCACAGATAGAGCCAGATACCTTTTTCTGGAATGCAAAGAAAATCTTGACAAGGAGGCTACGCCCAGAGATCGTGCTGTCTATTTTTANGTTATCAANAAGTGCAGCTTTAGTGGTCTTACTGAGTCCTCGTCATTCAGTGCCCAAGCATCACAGTCCAACTTTTCAATTAGAGGAATCGATAAGTTACCTAGTTATCAAGAGTTAATAGAGGATTGGACTATAACCAATTTGACTTATGAAAGGATGTTGAGTGATGAGAAGGATTCATTTATATACCTAGATCCACCTTATGAGATAGGAACAAATTTATATGGTAAGAAGGGTGAGATGCATAAGTATTTTGATCATGATGCATTCTCTAAAGAATGTGATGGATTTACTAGTCATCAAATGATATCTTATAATGCTTCTCAGTTAGTCAAGAGTCGTTTTAAAGAATGGAATGCACATGAGTATGATCACACATATACTATGAGATCTGTAGGTGATTATATGAAGGATCAGCAAGGAAGAAAGGAATTGGTATTAACCAACTATGGCATATGATGATCGATATCCTCTTAAGGATTATTTGAATAGTCTCAACTATAGTAAGGAATATCTCATGGGAGATGATCCTGGTTGGGAAAAGAATTACTCCCCTTATGTAATTAATAAATGTATGTCTCACCATATGGATACTATCATGTATGCCAATGAGATGAATCAGTATTCAGCATTAGATAAGCAACTTCAGTATGATTTTTATATACATATAGTGAGGTCTCGTAAAAGGTTTTCACCTTGGGGCAAAAAACAGAAGATGAATGACTTGGAAGTTGTCAAACAATACTATGGTTATAGTAATGAAAAGGCTAGACAAGCTCTTAGCATTCTGACTCCTGATCAAATTACTTTTATTACAAACAAACTGAATAGGGGAGGAAAGAAATGAGCGAAGAACTTAGTTGGTCTAAGGAAGATATGGTGCAGGTGACTTTAAAGGAACCTGATGATTTTCTAAAAGTCCGTGAGACATTAACTAGAATTGGAGTTGCTTCTAAAAAAGAAAGGAAGTTATTTCAATCTTGTCATATACTCCATAAGAAAGGATCGTATTACATAGTACATTTTAAAGAACTGTTTGCTCTAGATGGTAAGAGAGCAAATCTTTCTTTAAATGATGTGCAACGTAGGAATAGAATCATACAACTACTGAGTGATTGGGGTTTAGTTGAGATATCTGATGTTGATAGAATCTCTGATGCTGCACCTTTAAGTCAGATAAAAGTTATTTCGTATAAGGATAAGGGTGACTGGACTCTTGAGTCTAAGTACAATATTGGTAAGAAGAAGCAACCTGTAAGTGAAGGTTAAGGATTATATATAGAACAGTTACAATAGATATATGGCTGAAGAAGAAGTAACGGAAGTGAAAGAAGAAGAGGAGAAGAAGAAAGGTCCGTTAGGTAAACTAAAGGATGCTATTCTACCAGATGCCGAGGAACAAGCCGCCATCATCTCCACAGCTGTCAGAATTACGGTCCTTGCCTGGAGCGGTGGAATTTTGACTTTGAACTACGTTTCTATACCAGGTATACCACAACAGAAAATTGATCCAACATTCATAGCTTCGGTGTTCACTGGGGTTTTAGCTAGCTTCGGAATCCAGACGGCTTCTAAGAAGGGTGATGGTACTATGAAGATGAATGGTAACGGTAATGGTAACGGTAATGGTGGAGCTCCCCCTGTTACTGCTAAAGATATTGAGGCGATCATAGCGAAAGCTGGACCTACTCAGACAATCAGAATTGAGCAAGCACCTCTTAAAATAATTGGTGTATCCGATACTGATGAAAAACCTTACAAACTATAGAGTCATGAAATTTAAGTTTAACGATATTGCTAATGCAATTAGTGTAGTATCAGGAGTAACACTCGCTGGTATCATAGGTGTAGGAACATACGTCTTTGTAAACAAGGATGCAATCATTGATGACATCAAAGATGCAGCAGTTGAGTCTGTCATGGGTGGTATGGGTGGATCTCTAGGTGGAGGTGCTTTACCTATAGGTGCTCCTGATCTTGCAGCTCCTACTAATCAAGCATCTACACCTCCTGCTGCTGGATTGGGTCTTCCTATTCCTGGCGGTTTCTAATGGATTTGCAAAAGATTGCTTCTACTGGCACGGCAGTGACCGTGCTAGGTACTGGTGCGTTTGTCGGTGGCAATCATGTCGTTGACCAACAAACTGGTGGTCCAGAGCGAAGACAGTCTGAGCAAATAGAACAAATAAGACAGGTGGTTGCTGAAGAGTTGTATCTTCAACTCAAGGATGCATTCCCACCTAAGACTGGTGGAGTATCTGGTAAGAAGGATTCACCACCTTTAAACTATAGACAAGTAACACCACAACGATGAGCACCCCTAACGGATATACTCCAGATATGATCAAGGAAATGCTTGGTACTTCTATGCCTGATCCTCCAGGTGAATCTGGTAATGTAATGAGAAGGAGGAAAGGACAAGAGATGAGGGATGGTAAGAGACCATTTCCTGTATATAAAACAAAGAAGACTGGTCCTAACTTTGATGAGGATGGAAAATATATTTACCCTGAAGGATCTGGATTTAGATATACAGAATTTTTGAAAGATAATCCAAATGCCACAACTAATAATAAAGTATCATGATTGATAACTCACAACTTTCTGCTTACCACGAGAAGCAAGCAACACAAGATAGCGAGATTGCTGTTCTTAAATCACGTATTGATGCGGTTGAAAAAGATTTGGAAGTTTTTAATAATAAAGATAAGGAAGATCTTAATCAAAGAATTCGTAGTATAGAGAAACAAGTCTGGGGTGCTGGTGCTGTCCTTGCTGCTATCTTAGCCATCGTTGGCATCATAACTCAGATGGATATGGAAGATGATGAGTGG
>NHEF01000014.1 GCA_002171615.1 Gammaproteobacteria bacterium TMED78 | reverse complement strand
AACCCAAGCTTCTGAAGAGTTTCTGTACCTTGAAGCACCTACAAGCCATCTAAGTCTTTGATCATCTGGTGAAGTCCAACGAGCCTCAGCAAACCAATCATTAACATTAGCTGGGTTAGCCATTGAGGTTACTCCTGAAACCATGGTCATTCCCATCGCTGTAGTAATCGTTGGTATAACTGCAGTATTATCTGAATCCATCCAACGTCTTAAATCATCTTTAGAGGTATAACCTAGTAAACTGATAGTACTACCATTGTCAAAATTAAAATTGACTTGGCCTTGCATTCTATTTCTCTTAATTCTAGATGATGGTTCTGCAGCATCATAAACTTTAGCCCAATAATACTGATTAGTACCCTCTGTAAAGTCATTTTGAGGATGATGATTACGTGGGTAGCCGCCAGCGAATGATTTAGGCATAGGACAATTAAATGTACCCTTGAAATACTGTTCGATAGCCATGCCTGAACCAACTTGAATATTTGAACAGGCGGTTCTCGCAGCAGGGTCAAGAGCTTGAATTAAAGGTGAATCATCATCAATTTCCTTGTAAATATGTCTAATATAACCATCAACTTTTTCATTATTAGAGTTGAATGTTATCTTAGTAGTCATATAAGTAGTGTCCGTTCCACCCAGACGATATCCATCACTTGAGAACCATTCATCTTTACCTTTAAAACTATCTTTAGCAAAATCAAAAGTAAAGCCTAGATCTAAAACATTATTGCTAGTTATAGGGCCAGAAGCTGAAAGCACAGTTTTATTTCTTTTAAGATTACTAGTACCCATCGTAATAGATGTTTCTAATTCCTCTCCAGGATTTCTAGAAACATAATTAATGGCGCCTGCAAAAGTTGAACGCCCAAAAGCTGTACTTTGTGGTCCACGAAGTACTTCAACTCTATCAACTCCATAAAATTGTATGCCACCTTGTTGCCCTGAAACAGGCAATCCATCTAAGAAAGAAGAAATTTTCTGTCTTGATGGCGCTTGAGCAAAAGTATTAACACCTCTCATAGAGGGTCTACTACCTTGTCTATCTTGAGCTTGTTGCCATTCAACACCCGGCGTGTTCTCAAATAAGTCATACATATCCAAAACATTGGCTTCTTGTAATACATCTGCACTAATAGCAGTAATTGAAACCGGAATATCTGAGAGATTTTCCTCACGCCTTCTAGCTGTAACAACAATTTCTTCTAAAAGTTGAGCGCCCTGAGCATGAACAGTAGTAATTGATGAAAATGAAGCAATTGAAACTAATAATGCTGAGACAACTGCCGAAAAAAATATATTTTTATGCACTTGAACCTCCTTTTTCATTAATAAAAATAATAAAATAAATAATTTAGAAATGTTAGATTTAAAATAGATTAGTGATATTTTGATCGATCGTACTTCCTTATCGACAATAATAAAAGCTTTTTTTTAAAGTTTTAAAAAAAAACTTAACTCTTAGGTATTAATGTATCTATTTTTTTCCAGTTTCTGCCAACAAGATTACCTCTCTGACCCCTTTTCCCTATAAAATTAGAAAGTTCAGCTGGTTTAATAATCTTCTTTCTATCACCAGAAACAACAATTAAAGAATCTTCTTTAGATAGAGCACAAACACTAGTCATATATGCGTTAGTCTTTTTAGGTAGGGATAAAATTTTATTCCCTTTACCTCTACTCAATTCAGGGAAATCTTCAATTTCAAATAACAAAAGCCTGCCATCGCTAGATACAGCAGCAATATATTTACCCTTCTCCCCAATAGGCTTTGCTGGAATGACCTCAGAGTTTTTTGGGAGATTCAGTATAGCCTTTCCAGATTTATTTCTAGAGTAAAGAGAATTAAGTGAAATAATAAAGCCGTATCCAGCAGAGGAGGTAACTAACCACTTATCAGTTTCTTTTCCAAAGAACATAGATTTAAATGACGCCCCATCTTCCAACTTAAAGCGACTTGCAATTGGCTCTCCTTGCCCCCTTGCAGAAGGTAGTTTATGCGAGAGTATGCTATATGCCTTTCCTTTATTATCCATAAAAACTACAATTTGATTACTCCTACCTAATGCGCTTGATAGAAAGCTATCATTTTGTCTATAGGTTAATTTATCTAAATCTACGTCATGACCTTTCGCTGACCTTACCAAGCCATTCTTAGATAAAATTATGGTTACTGGCTCATTTGAAACAAGTTTAGATTCATCTATTGCTTGTGCTGCTTCTCGCTCTATAAGCTCTGTTCTTCTATTATCACCGTGTAATTCAGCCAAACTAATTAACTCATCTTTAATTAGTGTATTAATTTTTAACTTTGATTCTAGAATCTTTTCCAATTGTAATCTTTCATCACTTAACTCTTGTATTTCCGTTTTTATCTTTATTTCTTCTAATTTTGCTAAGAATCTTAATTTTAAGTCGAGTATAGAATTAGCTTGAATTTCAGTAATTTTAAAACGTTTAATTAATTTTTCTTTTGGCTCATCTTCTTTTCTAATAATTGCTATTACTTCATCTATATTCAAATAAGCAATCAATAGTCCTTCTAATATATGTAATCTTTCTGTTACCTGCTCTAATCTATTCCCTATTCTATTTTTAACTGTTGTAGTTCTGAATACTAGCCACTCTTCTAGGAGTGCTTTTAAACTAAAAACTTTAGGCTTTCCATCAATACCAATAATATTAAAATTCATTCTTACAGACTTCTCTAAATCTGTTGTAGCAAAAAGATGGTTCATTAATAAAGCCAAATCAACTCTATTCGATTTTGGAGATAGTACTAGCCTTGTTGGAGATTCATGATCTGACTCATCTCTCAAATCATCTAGCATAGGTAGTTTTTTAGCTCTCATTTGTGCGGCAATTTGCTCGAGAATCTTTGCTCCAGAGATTTGATGAGGCAGCTCTGTGATAATAATCTCATTCTCATAGATTTGATACTTGGCCCTTACCCTTAAAATACCTGATCCCTTCTTATAGATATCTAATAATTCTTTTTTAGAAGAAATAATCTCACCACCAGATGGAAAATCAGGACCTTTTATATTTTTTAATATCTGGCCTGTAGTCATATCTGGATTATCAATAAGTCTAATTAGAGCAGAATTAACTTCTCTTAAATTGTGAGGAGGTATGTCGGTTGACATACCCACAGCAATTCCACTCACTCCATTTAAAAGTAAATTAGGTAACTTAGAAGGTAAAGTTTTTGGCTCTTGTAAAGTACCATCAAAATTTTGACCCCACTCTACAGTTCCAAGATTAATCTCTTCTAATAAAGTTTGAGCATATTTAGCTAATCTTGCCTCTGTATACCTCATAGCTGCAAATGACTTAGGATCATCTTGCGAGCCCCAATTTCCATGACCATCAATAATTGGATACCTGTAACCAAAAGGCTGTGCCATATTAACCATAGCCTCATAACTAGCTGAGTCTCCGTGTGGATGAAATTTGCCTATTACATCACCTATGGTTCTTGCTGATTTTTTCGGTTTAGATGAAAAAGATAAGCCTAAGCCACTCATGGCAAAAATGATCCTTCTTTGAACCGGCTTAAGTCCATCCCCTATAAATGGAAGAGCTCTATCAAGAACAACATACATCGAATAATCCATGTAAGCCTTCTCAGTAAAAGCTGAAATTGGAACTTGTTCTATACCTTCAAAATTTAGCTCTTGCTCTTTCATTATCATCTCTACCTATATTTTAACAATCATGTATTGGCTAGATTCCCTTTTTCCTCAAGCCATGCTCTTCTATCTGCCGCCCTCTTCTTTGCAAGCAACATATCAATTATTTTTTGCTCTTCGCCGGTATCATCAATAGTCAGCTGGATAAGTCTTCTAGTATCAGGAGCCATTGTTGTTTCTCTTAGTTGTAATGGATTCATTTCGCCCAATCCCTTAAATCTAGTAACAGATAGCTTACCTTTCTTTCCCTCAGCATCTATGCGATCTAAAATCATAGCTCTTTCTGCATTATCCAAAGCATAAAAAACTTCTTTGCCTATATCAATTCTATACAGGGGTGGCATAGCTATATATATATGACCATTAGAAACAAGGGGCTTAAAATGTTTTAGAAAAAGCGCGCATAAAAGAGTAGCTATATGTAAACCATCTGAATCAGCATCTGCTAGAACACAAATTTTATGATATCTAAGATTATTTAATTTACTCGAGCCTGGATCAACGCCTAAGGCTACACTAATATCATGAACTTCTTGGGAGCTTAAAATACTATTTGAGTCAAGCTCCCAAGTATTAAGAATTTTACCTCTCAATGGCATAACTGCTTGGTTTTCTCTATTTCTTGCTTGCTTGGCAGATCCACCTGCAGAATCTCCCTCAACTAAGAATAATTCAGTAAACTTTGCGTCTTGGCTTGAACAATCTGATAACTTTCCAGGTAATGCGGGACCTGAAGTTATCTTCTTCCTAGTAACCTTCTTACTATTCTTAACTCTAACTTGTGCTCTCTCAATCACTAATTGAGCTATCTCCTCTCCTGATATTTGGTTTTGATTTAACCATAAGGCAAAAGATTCCTTAGTGATATTTGTCATAAAACTAGCACATTCTCTTGAGCTTAATCTTTCTTTTGTTTGCCCTGAAAACTGAGGATCTATCATCTTCACTGAAAGAACAAAAGAAACGCCCTCCCAAACATCTTCTGGAGATATTTTTAACCCTCTAGGTAATAAACTTTTAACATCACAAAAATCTCTTATGGCCTCCGTGACACCAGTCCTTAAGCCATTGACATGTGTTCCTCCCTGGAGTGTTGGAATTAAATTAACATAGCTCTCACTTACTAAGCCTTGCCCCTCTTTATGCCATACCAAGGACCACTCAGCTGTTTCTCTCTTTCCTGTAAATGAACCTGATATGGGTTCTTGAGGCAAACATATAGATTCTTTTAAAGATTCATTTAAATAATCTTTAAGACCTGCTTGATAAATCCAACTTTCATTAAACTCTGGGCTCTCTGATTTTAAAGAAACATTTAGTCCAGGACATAAAACTGCTTTGGCTCTTAAATTGTGTTTTAAATTACTCAAAGAAAATGAAGAGTTGTCAAAATAATCTGGATTAGGCCAAAATCGAATAGCTGTACCGGTGTTGTTTTTTCCAATTTTACCAATGACTTCCAGCTTACCTCGAGGCTTGCCATTAACATAGCTCTGGTTATGCTCTTTGCCACCTCTTTTTACCCAAATCTCTAAATTTTTTGATAAGGCATTGACAACAGAAACTCCAACACCGTGAAGTCCTCCAGAAAATTGATAATTATTTTCAGAAAATTTAGCGCCGGCATGTAACTTGGTCAAAATTAACTCAACACCTGATATTTTTTCTTTCGGATGCATATCTACTGGCATTCCTCTACCATCATCAGCAACCTCAAGTGATCCATCTTTATATATCCTTACCTTTATTGATTTTGCATGGCCTTCGATAGCTTCATCCACACTATTATCAATAACCTCATGAGCTAGATGATTAGGGCGAGTAGTATCGGTATACATACCTGGCCGTCTACGGACAGGATCTAACCCAGTTAAAACTTCAATATCAGTTGCGAGGTAATTCTTACTCATTATTTGATTTTAATCAAAATAGCTGATTAGCCCAAGAAGAAAAAACAAACTAAAAATTAAATAAAGAAGATATCTAATCTAAATCTTGCGTTAGTGACTCATGGACTGACAGTGGGATGGTCTTATTTTGGAATTCATAGTTGGGATGATCTATGCCAAAAGCTATAGCCGCGCCATTTTTTATCAAGGATAAAGTATTTTTATCAAACTCAAATCTTAAAAAATGGACAGCAGAAGTTTTTTCTTCATCGCTTCTTTCAAGATCTTCATCCGGAATTGCAAAAATTTTTTCATCCTCAATTAACGCATAAACACGATCTTCGATGCCAATAAACTGGGATAATTTTTTTCGTCTTTCATCAACATCAGGTATTTCAATCATAAAAGTAGCCTTTAGGTTAGTTCCATCAGGTATAAGTGGATTATAGGCACTTAATTCCTCTTCAATCGCATCTAGCTCAAAAACTTTTTCTATTCGCAGAACTTCTTGTACTTGATATTTTATTGTCAAATTATCTTCAAAATATAGAGTAGCATCAACACCAATTGATACTTTCCTATTTTTCTTATGTTCTAAAACTTCTCTTCTAAAATTATTTCTACAATTATGATATTCCTCTAAACTCATTAAATTTTTTGGTGTTAGTTTTTTCATTATATTAAATCCCGTAAGCATGTCTTAAAAGTTGAATTGGGTGTTTTGGTTCTATCTCCTTATCAATAGATGCTATTTGCTCAGCTGCCATTGGGCAATCACTTATAAATTCATCAGAATCTGAATTAGAAACTCTTCTGACTACTGGTTTTGCTATCTTCCTTGAGGCTTCATTAAACTCCTTTTTAACAGCATAGGTTCCATCGTGACCGGAACACCTCTCTATTGCATCTACAGAAGTATCTGGAACTAGTTCAAGTAAATCTCTAGTTTTAAGACCAATATTTTGAACTCTTAAATGGCATGGAACTTGGTAACTTATCTTACCTAAGCTATTTTCAAAATCAGTAACTAGCATTCCAGCTTTATGCCTAAGCATTAAATACTCAAATGGATCATAAAAAGCTTTTGAAACCGCTAAAACCTTCTCATCCTTGGGAAACAAAAGTGGTAACTCTTGCTTAAACATCAAAACACAAGACGGAATAGGTGCTGTTATATCCCACCCCTCTTCTATTAAATTATAAAGCTTATCTATATTCTTATCCTTCATTCGCTTTACTGACTCTAAATCTCCTAATTCTAACTTGGGCATACCACAGCATACCTCTTTATCTACTAGTTTTAATTCAATAGAGTTATGCTGAAAAACTGACACTAAATCCTCAACCATCTTTGGGTGGTTATAGTTACCATAACAAGTTGTAAATAAAACTATCCTACCTTTTGTTGTAATTGATTCTTCACCTCGAATCTTAGATTGCTCAATTTTCTTAACAAGTTTTTTTTGGGCAGTATCAGAATGATATTTTGGAACAGGCGCCTTCTCGTGAACACCAAGTGATGACTGGAGAATCTTTCTTCCAAGTTTAGATTTGTTAAAGCTATTTACTGATTCCTTTATAATAGGAATACCAGCAAACTTTCCTACCATATCTGTTGAAGAAAGTATCTTATCTCTATATTTAGTTTTTCCTTCTTTAAACTTCTTTGACTTAGCTCTAAGCATCAGATGAGGAAAATCAACAGCCCATTCATGAGGAGGAACATAAGGGCATTTTGACATGTAACACATATCACAAAGATAACAATTATCTACAACATCCCAATACACTTCTTTCGGAACTGAGTCAACTTCACCTGTGTCAGAATCATCTATTGCATCAAATAAAGTTGGAAATGAATTACATAAATTGAAACACCTCCTACATCCATGACATATATCAAAAATCCTATCTAATTCATCTGTGAGGCTTGCCTCATTAAAGAATTCCTCCTCCTCCCAATTTATAGGATTGCGAGTAGGTGCATCTAAACTGCCTTCTCTAGGAGGATTCTTTAAAGAACTCATAAAAAATTTATTAAAAAATAAACTATGCTAACTAGTCATCGAGACTGTCTAATGCTTTTTGAAATCTATTTGCATGAGATCTTTCAGCCTTAGCTAAAGTCTCGAACCAATCAGCAATTTCCTCAAAGCCCTCATCTCTAGCTGTCCTAGCCATTCCTGGATACATATCAGTATACTCATGAGTTTCACCAGCAACAGCAGCTTCGAGATTATTAGCAGTTGATCCTATTGGTTTACCTGTTGCTGGATCACCAACAGCTTCAAGATATTCAAGATGCCCATGGGCATGACCTGTCTCGCCTTCAGCTGTAGATCTAAAAACTGTTGCTACGTCATTGTAGCCTTCAACATCCGCCTTAGAAGCGAAATATAAATATCTTCTATTAGCCTGTGATTCACCAGCAAAAGCATCCTTTAAATTTTTTTCTGTAGAAGAGCCTTTTAGTTCCATAATAATCTCCGAAAATTGATCATAGGTGAATTCTGAATTAATTTACTGGAAAAACAATTCGTTTAATTCGATACTATTTATAGGTATAATCTATTAAAGTACTACCTTTAAATGGTAATAATTATCATTTTCATTAAAAAATTATATGAACATTAAAGATCTAAGATATATTACAGCTGTGAAAGATACTGGTAGCTTTAATAAGGCTGCTCAAGTATGTAATGTCACACAGCCAACACTAAGTGGACAAATAAAAAAACTTGAAAAAAGGTTGGGAATTATATTGTTTGAAAGAACTACCCAATCAATAAGAATTACAGAAATTGGAGAAAAAATTATAGAAAAAGCTAGGAATATTATTAGAGAATCTGAAGAAATATCAGAATTAGCGCAATCATCAAAAAATCCATGGGAATCTCCTCTAAAAATTGGGATCATTCCAACGCTCGGTCCATATCTACTTCCAAGATTCTTAAAACAACTAAAAAAATTCAATAAAATTACAAACCTCTATTTTGTTGAAGATATGACAGAATCACTTATTGATCAGCTTAATAAAAGTAAGTTAGATGCTGCTTTTTTAACAACTACCCCTCCAGATACGCTCAATGAAATAAAGCTTTTTGACGAACCTTTTTGGATAGCATTCTCAAGCGCTGATCCTCTTGAAAGATTACAAGAGGTTTCGGCTCAAGATCTTGATCCAGAAAAAATACTACTCCTTAATGATGGCCACTGCCTAAGAGATCAGGCTCTTAGCTTTTGTTTCAACGAAAAAGCATCCTCAAGAAGATTCGATACTAGAGCAACTAGCTTAGAGACCTTGATTAATCTAGTTTCTGCTGGTGAGGGCTATACTTTAGTTCCGGCATTATCAATCCAATCTGCATGGACTACAGATATGGGGATAATAGTCAGAAAACTTCACTCACCTGAAGCAACAAGAACTATAAGACTAGTATTTAGAAAAACCTTTCCTAGAGTCATGATAATTAATGAAATTGCTAAATTAATTAATTCTAATTTGCCAAATACTGTAAAATTGATCTAAGCTAGACTTTAATTAATTATATATTTAGAGCTATGGAAGATAATAAAGTTAAAAATTTAGAGCACTCTTTAGAAGATTTAGAGTCAATTGTAAAACATCTTGAAACTGATGAATTGCCTTTAGCTGAGGCATTAAAAGAATTTGAAAGAGGAATAAAGCTAACAAGAGAATGTCAAAAATCATTAAAAGAGGCAGAGCAAAAAGTAGAAATATTAATTAAGAAAACTAATAACGAAGATTTAGAAAAATTTAATTTAGATAATTAAAGAATAAAATCTCAAGTCGCTAAATTAAATAATAATCTTATAAAATCATCAAAAATTACTCCAAGTATCTTTCTAATTTTCTCTATGGACTAATAGACTAAGAATTAATAAAAATCTTAGACTTTTAAATAAAATTTTACTATCTCATACTTATTTCTTAAAAGTGTCTATACCCATGATTTTTATAATTATAAGGAAGGTCCTCATGGAAAATACTTATCTGATCGCCAGTTACTAGCTGGCCAATTCTAGTTATAGCGATTCCAGACTTTTTTGACAAAATATCTAAAAGTTTTCTATTTGATTTAGAGGCAGAAAAGCATATTTCATAGTCATCTCCTCCACTAAGTGCAAAATCTATAGCCTCATTGAAAGGAAAAGTCGTAATAATTTGTTTAGATAATGGAAGTGATTCAATCTTAATGATAGCGCCACATTTACTTGCTTCACATAAGTGCCCAAGATCTGATAAGAGACCATCAGAAATATCTATGGCCGAATTAATAAATGGTGAAATCTTTTGGCACTCGTCAATTCGCGGAGAAGGATAATAAAATCGATTAATTAAAAATTGCGAAATCTCGTCAGATAATATATTTTTTTTATTTATCAAACTTAAGCCCGCTGCTGCATCCCCAACACTACCTGTAATATAAATATCATCACTTACAATGCCACCACTCCTTAAAAATGGCTTGCGATTAAGGGTACCAATTAATTGTAATGTAGCACTCAGATTTCCTCTAGTAATATCACCACCAATGAGGCTTAGATTATATTGATTAGCTAGCTTGAAAAAACCTTTAGAAAATCCTTTAATCCACTCCTCAGAAATATTTGGCATTGAGAGAGACATAGTACACCACTTTGGCAAGGCTCCCATAGAAGCAAGATCACTAAGATTTACAGCTAGAGATCTTGAGCCAAATATTTCAGCAGGTGTATTTTTTGGAAAATGAATACTCTCTATAAGAGTATCAGTAGTTATCGCTAGAGAGCCATTAGAATTTACAATAGCTGCATCATCACCAATACCAACTAAAATACTTTTATCTGTATTTATCTTAGTAAAATATTTACTAATTATTTCGAACTCATTAATGTCCATTCAGGTGATTACCAAATCAAGATTTTTCTTCTCTAAGATTAACTTTATCTAAAACAGCATTAATAAATTTATAAGACTCTTCTGCGCCATATTTCTTCGCTAACTCTATAGCCTCATTAATAACTACTCTTAAAGGAACATCTTTCTTAATCTTTAGCTCTTCTATTCCAATAAATAGTATAGCCTTGCCAACCATATCTATATTTCTAACATCACGACTAGAATTCTTATTTATAAGATTGTTTAAATATTCTTGATCTTTAATTATCGAAGTAAATAAATCATCAAAATACTTTTTATCAACTTTTTTATAGTCAGGATCTTGCTTGTATTGATACAGCAGATCATCAGAATTACCATCAGTAATTATCCACTGATAAACAGCCTTAACTAAAAGCTCTCTTGCTGATTTTCTTAAATGGTTTTTATTACTTCTCTTTTCAGCCAACGCTTTATCTCTTAAGACTTAAATAAGTCAATAACTATCTAGCTCTCTTAGGATTGATATCATCTCTAGTGTAGTGATTGCAGCTTCTATTCCTTTATTACCAGATTTACTACCAGCTCTTTTAATTGCTTGCTCTACATTATCAACTGTCAACAACCCAAAGCCAATAGGAATAAGAGATTCTTTCATTACTGATGCAATTCCTGAGCTTGCTTCTGTAGCAACATAATCAAAATGCGCTGTATCCCCCCTTATAATACAACCAAGGGCGATCAGGCCATCAAAACGTTTAGAAATAGCTAATTTTTTTAAAGTCACAGGAATTTCAAAAGCTCCTGGGACCTTAATAACTTGAATATCATTTAGTTCTACGCCATGAGATACAAGAGACTCAATAGCACCAGATAAAAGTTTATCTACAATAAAATCATTAAACTTAGATGCGACTATCCCAATACGGAGTCCTCTTTTGTCAAATTGGCCACTAATAATTTTAATTTTCTTTTCCATCAAACTACCTTTTTTAAGCTTTATCTAGAAGAGATATACTCTTCTACTTCTAAACCAAAACCTGATAAACCATGCATCTGCTTAGGAGAGCTAAGTACCCTCATGCGTTTAACACCTAAATGCCTTAATATCTGAGCTCCTATTCCATATTGTCTAAGCTCTCTAGTACCGCCCTGTTCCTGAAAAATACCCTCATCAGTTTTTTTTAACGAAGACATAAATTCTATTAACTCCTTTGGCTCTTCCTCTTGTCGAAGTATAACAATTACGCCACTCTCCTCTTTAGAAATTTTTTTCATTACATCATTTAGTGGCCAACCAAGTCTCTGATCCTCAATCCCCACCACATCACTTAGGGTATTCTGCAAATGAACTCTTACCATAACTGAGGAAGAAGAATTAATCTTACCTTTAATAAGAGCTAGGTGAACTGATCTATTGACATGATCCTCAAATGAAACCATTCTGAATTTACCAAACTTGGTTTTAATATCTAGCTCCGCTATCTCTTCGACAGATTGTTCATTTTTAAGTCTATAACTAATTAGATCAGCTATTGTTCCAATTTTAAGATGATATTTTTTAGCGAAAGAAATAAGATCATCTCTCCTAGCCATAGTCCCGTCATTATTTAGAATTTCAACAATAACAGCTGAAGGCTCAAGGCCTGCTAATCTTACCAAATCACACCCTGCCTCAGTATGGCCAGCACGAGTTAATACTCCTCCGGGTTGTGACATAACAGGAAAGATATGTCCTGGTTGCCTGAGGTCTTCTGGTCTAGCATTCGGTGCAACCGCAGCCCTAACCGTTCTAGCTCTATCATGTGCCGATATTCCTGTAGTTATCCCCTTTGCTGCCTCAACAGAAACTGTGAAATTAGTTGCTAAATTATTACTATTATTTGAAACCATAAGTGGGAGTCTCAATTGTTCGCATCGGGATCTAGTCAAAGTAAGACATATTAAGCCCCTTGCATAATGAGTCATAAAATTAATATCGTCAGCAGAAACCTTAGTGGATGCCATGACCAAATCACCCTCATTCTCTCTATCCTCATCATCTAAGATGATAACCATTTTTCCTTTACGGAGATCATCAATAATATCAGTAATATTATTTAAGCCTGACAAAGAACTTTTTGATTTAACAGTTGTAACCATTTTATTTAATTACCTTTTTATGACTTAAACTATCTAATTTATAAACTAGCTGTTTCTCTATATACCTTGCAATAATATCAATCTCAATATTTACCAAATCGCTTAGAGAGTAGTTACCAATAATTGTATTTTCCTTAGTATAAGGAATTATATTTAGATTAAAGCATTCCTCATTAACTGAATTAACTGTCAAGCTTACGCCATCAATTCCTACTGAACCCTTCCTAGTTATAAAAGGCTTTAGTTCTGGAGGAATATTAAAACTAACCACCATTGAATTACCTGAAGATTCTATACTTTTTATTTGAACAACTCCATCTACATGGCCTGATAGAAAATGTCCGCTTATAGAGTCTCCTAGCTTCAGAGAAGGCTCAATATTTACTTTATCTCCAATTGAAATATGGGAGAAAGTTGTTATTTTATTTGTCTCACCTGAGATATCTACAGTGAAAATAGATTTTTTTATGCTTACTACTGTCAAACAAACTCCATTGATAGAAATACTATCTCCATTAGTTAATGCAAAATCTTTAGGAAAGGTAAAGCTAATCTGCTTATCATTATCACTACCTTTAATGCTGACAACCTCTGCTATCCCCTGGACTATACCGCTAAACATCTATCTCCTTCCTCAAGGTTAGGCAAATATCTTTATCAAGCTTTTTAACTCCATCAAAAGAAAAGCTATGCCTATCCTGTAAATCTTTAATCTCTGGTAAAGCAAACATATCAGTACCTGAGGAACCAATTATCTTTGGGGAGACATAAATTATCAACTCATCAACCAAGCCTGACTTTAAAAGAGCCCCATTCAAAATAGAACCTGCCTCAACCATTACTTCGTTAATCTTTAGCTCTGAAAGCCTGCTTAAAACGCTAGATATATCACAGTGATTAACTCCATCTACTAGCTCCATCTGAACTCTATCCATTATTTCTTTTGAGATATTATTTAAATTTTTTTTATTTGTAAAAATGATTATATCACCCGGTATAGATAAACATTTTGCCGTCTTTGGTATTGTAATATTCGAATCTAAAATAACTCTTATGGGTTGTTTTATTTCGACTGAGTCATCTAGCCTTGCATTCAATGATGGATCATCAATTAATATTGTTGAGCTTCCAGTCATAATTGCGCTAGAACGTGCACGCCACTGATGAACGTCTAGTCTTGAAGTATCTCCAGTAATCCATTTGCTGTTTCCATTATTTAAAGATATTTTACCATCTAAACTAATAGCTAACTTGCTCCTAATAAATGGCCTATCCGATACCATCCTATTAAAAAACCCCTTATTAAGCTCTTTTGATTGATCGGCTAATATACCTACATCGACAACAATGCCAGCTTCCCTCAACTCGCTTATTCCTTTACCTGAAACCCTTGGATTAGGATCTTCGATAGAGCATACAACTTTTTTTATACCTGATTGAATTATTGCTTTAGTACAAGAACCAGTCTTCCCTTTAAAACAACATGGCTCTAGAGTCACATAAAGGGTAGCTCCTAATGCACTGTCTTTTGCCTCCTCAAGAGCAAATATTTCAGCATGTGGACCACCGGATACTCTATGATATCCCTTACCAATAACTTGATCATCTTTAACAACTAAGCTCCCTACCCTAGGATTTGGATCAGTGGTAAAAAGCCCTAACCTAGCTAGATCAAGAGCTTGATTAATAAAGCTATAATCAGATCTTTTATTCATCTACTTATTTTCTTTATCAAAAATAGATATCTGCTCTTTATCTACTGGGGAGACTGACATCTTTTGTAGTTTTTGGATTTCAGCTTGAAATTCAGTGATATCTTGAAAGCTCCTATAAACAGATGCAAAACGAACATAAGCAACAGCATCAAGGGTATGAAGCTCTTCCATTACCATATCGCCAAGAAGCTTTGCAGTAATCTCTCTCTCGCCTAGCGTTTGAATACGATGAAGAATCTTAACGATACTTTTTTCAATTTCTTCACTGTTAACTGGTCTTTTTTCAAGCGACTTTAATATACCTGAGCGTAACTTATTTTCATCAAATGGTTCTCTAGTAGCATCGCGTTTAATTACATTTGGCATAACTAGAGTAGGAACTTCAAAAGAGGTGAATCTTTCTGAGCAAGACAAACATTCTCGTCGTCTTCTTACTTGTCGGCCTTCAGAGGCTAGACGTGAATCTATTACTTTTGTTTCGCTATTATTACAAAAAGGGCAACGCAAAAAAAACTCCCATCCATTAATGAATCAAAAACTATACACAGGAAAACTATTACAAATATCCTCTGCCTTCTTTTTAACAGAATCTATTGTACCTTGAGCATTATCATCAACACTCAAACAGTCAATAATATCTGCTATCCAGTGTGTTAATATCTCAGTCTCTTCTTCTTTAAAGCCTCTAGTAGTAATAGCAGGGGTCCCTATCCTTAAGCCGCTAGTAACTCTTGGAGGGCGAGGATCATTTGGAACTGTATTTTTATTTACAGTAATATTTGCTTCACTTAATGCGTTTTCAGCATCCTGACCTGTCACTCCCTGCTTAATAAGATCCACTAGAATTAGGTGATTATCAGTTCCACCAGAAATAACTTTATAACCTCTTTCAATCATTACTTTTGCCATACATCTAGAATTATTTAAGACTTGGACTTGATAGTCCTTAAAGCTAGGCTCTAAAGCCTCTGCTAAGGCGACAGCTTTAGCTGCTATCACATGCATTAAAGGGCCTCCTTGCGTTCCTGGGAATACAAGTGAATTAAATTTCTTAAAAAGTTCTGGATTCTCTCTAGCAAAAATCATCCCTCCTCTTGGGCCTCGAAGAGTTTTATGAGTCGTAGTTGTTGTAACATCAGCTATATTAACTGGACTGGGGTAAAGACCTGTTGCCACTAAGCCCGCAATATGTGCCATATCTACGTGAAGAAAGGCATCTATACTATCTGCTATTTCTCTAAAACGCTGCCAATCTACAACTCTTGAATATGCAGAAAAACCAGCAATAATAACCTTCGGCTTATGCTCTTGAGCAAGTCTCTCGACATTATCATAGTCTATCTCACCTTCCTCATCAGTAATGCCATAATGAATAGGATTAAAAATCTTGCCTGAAAAATTTACTTTTGCTCCGTGAGTGAGATGCCCACCATGAGAAAGGTCCATTCCTAAAAGAGTATCACCAGGATTCATCATAGCAAGGTATATAGCTGCATTTGCTTGAGAACCAGAATGTGGTTGAACATTAGCGTAAGGAGCATCAAACAACTTCTTTGCTCTTTCGATTGCTAGCTCTTCTGCAATATCAACAAATTCACATCCTCCATAGTATCTTCTTCCTGGATATCCCTCAGCATATTTATTTGTTAAGACAGAGCCTTGAGCTTCGAGCACTCTTGGACTAGCATAATTTTCTGAGGCAATGAGCTCAATGTGCTCTTCCTGTCTTTTTTCTTCATCTTTAATTGCTCTATATAACTGGTCATCAAAACCCTTTATACGGTATTCTTTATCAAACATCTCATTCACCCTAAAATATAATTAAAATATTAACAAAAATTAAGGACTGCAACATATGGCACAGTACATTTATACTACAAACCAGTTATCGAAGTTAGTACCCCCTAATAAACATATTTTACGTGATATCAGCTTAAGTTTCTTCCCTGGTGCTAAAATTGGTATTCTAGGCTTAAATGGCTCTGGAAAGTCTACTCTTTTGAGAATTATTGCTGGAGTAGATAAAGAGTTTGATGGAGAAGCGCGCCCACAAGCTAATATCAAGATAGGGTTTCTCCCTCAAGAGCCAGAGCTTGATCCCAAAAAAAATGTCAAAGAAAATGTTGAAGAAGGTGTTCATGAGCTAATCAAGCTAATTAATGAATTCAATCAAATAAGTGAAGAATTTGCAGAGCCAATGGATGAAGAAAAAATGAACTTATTGTTAGAAAAGCAAGGAAAGCTTCAAGATACAATCGATTCACTTGGTGGATGGGAGATAGAGAGAAAGTTAGAAAAAGCATCTGATGCCTTAAGACTTCCTCCCTGGGATGCAGATGTAACTAAATTATCTGGAGGTGAAAGAAGAAGGATAGCACTTTGTAGGCTTCTTTTATCACAGCCTGATGTTCTGCTATTAGATGAACCAACTAATCATTTAGATGCAGAATCTGTTGCTTGGCTAGAAAGATTTCTAGATGAATATAAAGGAACCGTAATGGCCGTAACTCATGATCGTTACTTCTTGGACAATGTTGCAGGTTGGATACTTGAGCTAGATAGAGGATACGGAATACCTTGGGAAGGCAACTACACTTCTTGGCTAGAACAAAAAGAAAATAGACTAAAAATGGAGGAAAAAAAAGAGATTGCTCATCAGAAGACAATTAAGAAAGAACTTGAATGGGTTAGATCAAGTCCTAAAGCTCGTCAATCAAAAGCGAAAGCAAGAATCCAAAGATTCGATGAATTAAACTCAAAAGAATTTCAAGCAAGGAATGAAACTAATGAAATTTATATACCGCCAGGCCCTCGTCTTGGTGACCTTGTGATAAATGCTAATTCTATAAAAAAATCTTTCGGTAAAAAGTTATTATTCCAAAATCTATCTTTCAGTCTCCCGCCAGGAGGAATTGTAGGAGTTATCGGGCCTAATGGTTCAGGAAAAACTACTCTTTTTAAAATTCTCTTAGGGATGGAAAAGGTTGATTCAGGTGAAATAGAAACTGGCAAAACAGTAAGTGCATCCTATGTGGATCAATCAAGACAATCTTTAGATGATACTAAAACAATCTGGGAAGAAATATCAGATAACCAAGACATAATAACCATTGGTTCATATGAAACTCAATCAAGAGCATATGTTGGTAAATTTAATTTCAAGGGATCAGATCAACAAAAAAAGATTGGTGAACTATCAGGAGGAGAGAGGAATAGAGTACATCTTGCTAAAGTGCTAAAAAGTGGAGGTAATGTATTATTTTTAGATGAGCCGACAAATGATTTAGATGTGGAAACATTAAGAGCCCTTGAAGAAGCATTATTA
The DNA here is from genome assembly GCA_002171615.1 of Gammaproteobacteria bacterium TMED78. Lineage (GTDB taxonomy): Bacteria > Pseudomonadota > Gammaproteobacteria > Steroidobacterales > Rariloculaceae > TMED78. Next base: position 212,370 of record NHEF01000014.1, on the reverse strand, counting down.
AGTTTCCCAGGATGTGCGGTAGTAATTTCACATGACCGATGGTGTCTAGATAGGATAGCTACGCATATTATAGCTTTTGAGGGTGAAAGTGAGGTCTTCTTCTTTGAGGGTAATTATGAAGAGTATTTTGAAGATCTTAAAAAAAGAAAAGGAGGAATTATTGATAATCCGAAAAGAATTAAATATAAAAATATATAATCACTTAAACTTCTAATATATAAATTAGTTAACTAAATTATAACTTAGAAATTTAGCAGGAAAACTAAGAAGAAACCCAATCATAAGCATTAGCGAAGAGCTTTTGCCATGGAGAGTTTTCATGCCATCCAGAAGGATGCCAAGAATTTTGCACTGTTCTAAATACTCTTTCTGGATGTGGCATCATAATTGTCACTCTTCCATCATCGTTTGTCAGGCCAGCAATACCATATGGCGAACCATTGGGATTAGCGGGATATTTTTTAGCAACATTACCAAAATTATCAACATACCTAATTGCTGAAGAATTAAGATGTATTGATTTTAAATCTCCCTCAGAGGAAAAAAACGCTTTCCCTTCTCCATGTGAAGTAACTATAGGTAAAATCGATCCTGACATATCATTGAAAAATAAAGATTTGCTCTGTTCAATTTTAACTAAAGAAAAACGAGCTTCAAACTGGTCAGATCGATTTCTAACAAATTTTGGCCATGCTTGAGAACCTGGAACTATGTCTTTTAAAGAAGCTATCATTTGGCATCCATTACATACACCTAAAGCAAAAATATCATTTCTATTAAAAAAACATTCGAACATATCCCTTACAGAAGAGTTATATAAAATTGATTTAGCCCAGCCTTCACCAGCTCCTAAAACGTCACCATAAGAAAACCCACCACAAGCAGCTAATCCTTTATATTGATTCAGTGTTACCTCTCCACTAAATAAATCACTCATATGAACATCATGACATTCAAATCCTGCTCTATCAAAAGCTGCGGCCATTTCAAGATGGCTATTTACCCCCTGCTCTCTTAAAATTGCAATTTTAGGACGAATATTCTTTTTTACTGATGGAAAAGTAGGTGCTGTAAAAGTTAATTTTACGCTTAATCCTGGATCATCTTTTTTCGAAAGCAAGCTATAGGCTTCATCTGCACACTCTGGATTATCTCTTAAGCGCTGCATCCTATAAGATAATTCTGACCACTTTTTATGCAAACTCATAATATCTTCTTTATAGATAATTTCATTCCTATGCTTTACCAAAATCTCCTTATGTTTATAAATTTTTGCAATTACTTGAGCATTAAGATTATATTTCTTTAATATTTTACCTACTGAGCTGAGGTTTTTGTCTTTTATCTGTATTACCACACCTAACTCTTCGTTAAAAAGGTATCTAACAATATCTTTTTCATTTTTTGGTATATCTATTACTAATCCTAACCTAGAGGCAAATGCCATTTCAGATAAACAGGCGAAGAGGCCACCATCTGATCTATCATGGTATGCAAGCAAATAATCAAACTCTCTTAATTCTCTTTGGCAATCAAAAAAATTCTTTATAATTTTAGGAGATTCTAAATCAGGAGCATCGTCTCCAAAAAAAGAATATGATTGAGACAAACAAGAACCGCCCATCCTTTTATTACCATTTGATAAATCAATGAAAATTAGAGAAGTCTGATCTTGATTTTTTAACTCAGGAGTCAAAGTCTTTCTTACATCTTGCACTGGGGCAAAAGAAGAAATAATAAGAGAAACTGGAGAAGCTACTAGCTTATCTTTATCTTTATTTTTCCATTCAGTTACCATACTCATAGAATCTTTACCAACAGGAATTGTAATATCTAGACTGGGACATAGCTCCTCTCCTATAGCCTCCACCATCTTAAATAAATCATAATCATCTTTAGAATTACCTGAAGCGGCCATCCAATTGGCAGATAATTTTATATCAGTAAGATCAACTACATCTGCAGAGGAAATATTTGTTATTGATTCCGCAATAGCAAGTCTTGCTGATGCTGGTGCATTCTTTATAGCAATAGGCGTTCTCTCGCCCATAGCCATAGCCTCTCCTTGATAGCAATTAAATGATGAGCTTGTAACAGCTACGTCACTTACTGGCACTTGCCAAGGACCGATAAGCTGATCTCTTGATGATAATCCTCCAACTGTTCTATCCCCTATATGAATTAGAAAAGATTTATCAGAGACAGCAGGAAACTTTATAACCTGATCAATAGCATCTGAAAGTGTAATTTTAGAAAAATCTTCATAGATAATATTTTTTTCATAGCTAACAATCTGTTTCACTACCTTGGGTGGTTTACCAAAAAGTAAGTCCATAGGCATTGAGACTGAATCGTTTTCAAGATAATCATCAATAACTCTTAAGTCTTCTTCTTCTGTCAACTCTCCAATAATTGCATATGGACATCTCTCTCTTTTACATACAGAAACAAAATTATCAACATCATCTTCCTCAATAGCTAAAACATATCTTTCTTGAGATTCATTGCACCATAGCTCCATAGGCGACATACCTATTTCATCATTTGGAATCGTTCTAAGCTTAACTATTGCTCCTCTACCTGATTGATGGATAATCTCTGGAATAGCATTGCAAAGTCCACCAGCCCCGATATCATGAATAGAAAGAATTGGATTATCAGAACCTAAAGTCCAACATGCATTGATCACTTCTTGAGCTCTTCTTTGCATTTCAGGATTACCTCTTTGAACAGATGCAAAGTCTAGCTCTTCGTCACTTGATCCGCTTCGTAATGAAGAAGCTGCCCCACCACCTAGACCAATCAACATTGATGGGCCTCCCAATACAACTAACTTAGCAGTAGTAGATAATTCTTTTTTCGCAATATTCTCTTCTAAAATGTTACCCAGACCACCAGCTAGCATTATTGGTTTATGGTAACCTCTCCAGCTACCATTATCTCTAATAAGACAGGTTCTAAAATAACCAAGTAGATTTGGCCTCCCAAATTCATTATTAAATTGTGCCGCACCAATAGGCGCATCCAACATGATCTGTAGGGCAGAAACAATTCTATTTGGATAGCCTGGTAAATCATCTTCCCAAGTTTGTAACCAATCATCTATTTCCAAATGTGAAACAGTAAAACCAGTCAGTCCTACTTTTGGCTTTGCTCCCCTTCCAGTAGCGCCTTCATCTCTTATCTCACCACCCGATCCTGTAGAGGCACCTGGAAAAGGTGAGATTGCAGTCGGGTGATTATGAGTTTCTACTTTAATAACTAAATTGGCCTTGCCGGTCTTAAAGCTATATATATTATTTTTAGGGTTAGCATAAAATAGATCTATTTTTGGTCCAGCAATTACAGCAGCATTATCATGATAAGCCGATAGAACGCCCCTAGATGAATTTTCATATGTATTTTTAATCATTTGAAATAAACTCTTATTCGATTGTTTAGAGTCAATAATCCAATCCGCATTAAAAACCTTATGCCTGCAATGCTCAGAATTTGCTTGAGCAAACATCATTAATTCAACATCTGTTGGATCTTTATCAAGATCCTTAAAGCCTTTATATAAATAATTAATTTCCTCGTCAGACAAGGCTAATGACAGTGATTTATTTTTCTCAACTAATGCTAATTTTCCCTTTTCTAATAAATTGATAACTTCTAAATCTTTTGGTGTATTGTTTTTGAAAAGCTGTTCTTCACTAGGCTCAGAAGTTAATAGAGATTCCGTCATTCGATCATAAAAAAATGGGGATAATTGAGCCAATTCATTAGCTTTAAGTGGGCATGAAGATATAATTGAATATAATCTTCCTCTCTCTACTCTATTTATAGGCAGTCTACAAATTTTTGCGATATCTGTAGCCTTTGACGCCCAGGGAGATACTGTTCCTATCCTAGGTATAACAAAAAATTTAAATGATTCATTATGCTCTTCTTCAGATAAATCACCATAGCTTAATAAAGCACTTAATATTTTTTCTTGATTCTTATCTAGTGTTGACTGAATATCAATATAATGGATATAGCGGGCTTCAAAACTAATGATCTCAGGATATATTGATTGTATTAGTGAAATTAATTTCTTTTTGCGAAAAGAGGTCTCTGCTAATGGGCCTAAATATTTCAGCATGCCAAGTCGCTGATTAGAAAATAAATAATGACTTGATTAAAAATTTTACTTATCTCCAGAACTGCCCTTTCCTCCATCACTAGAAGGGGTATACATTGGCATTGGGAATTGAGCTACATTACCGCTTTCAGCATTAGTTACCTTGCTTGTTCCTTGCTTCTCAACTTCATCAATCCTAACGACAGAATGCATTGGAATATAAGTTCTATTTACACCAGAAAATTCAGATTGAATCTTCTCTTCTGAAGGGTCAACTACTACACTAGAGCGAGTTCCAAATATAAGCTCCTCTATTTCTATAAATCCCAGCATGCCTCCATGACTTACACTTCTAGCATAAATTTCAAAAACTTTGCCTTGGTTCATAAAAATGATTTTGTAAATTGCTTTTGAGCTCATATTTTAAAATAATGAAACTAAAAAAATAATATGAATCTTATCATAATAGAACGTATTAAAAAAATACTATGACCAGTTCCTAAATTTGCTAGTCTTGCCAATACCTGGATTAAAAGTATTGGTCGGATCACATTCTTTATAAAAGGTCTTTAGACTATCTTTCGCGATATATTCATGACCTACATTATGCTCTGCAGGATACTCCGCCCCTCTAGAGTCAAAAAAATCCAGAATTTGTTTTTTTGTACTCACGTGGTTAACATCTTTTTTTGTGATATAGATCTCATGCAAAACATGGCAGAAAAAATGGCCATATGAAAATTTCTCAGATATCTTATCATTAACACTAGATGGAACTTTCTGTGCCCAATTCTTTTCATCTCGCCTTAAAGCAACATCAATTGAAATCATTTTTCCACTTTTTGAACCTTGGGTTAAATAATAACGATTAATAGCTCCTCCTATTACAAAACGATGAAGAGTTGCTTTTTTCGCCTCTTCGTCACTACAAACAAAAAAATTACCCTCGTTTTCTTTAAAAAAATTATTTAAATAAGCCTGAGCCTCATCTACTCCCTCATTATTAGTTTCTAAAATGAAGTGTAGCTGATAATGACTTCGAAAAATTTCCATACGTTTAGGTAAATGATTAGGCCATAAATAACTTAAAAATTGCATCAAGTGATCAGAAAGCTTATTGGGTAAGAAAAAAAAATGGTTAGCAATGCGATCTACATACCGCTTAAAAGAAAAAAGCCTTGGAATAATTTTTGAGCCAAGCTTATTAATTACTAAGAATATATCTTTTCCATATTTTTTACTAACGTCATAGCATTGACTATCAAAATACTCTCCGGAAACAGGCAAATTTTTAAAAGTCGATAATATATCATGTCGAATTTTGGTCATTACTTTTGGAGTATTTGTGCCAATATAAAAAACCCTCTCATTTATTGCTTTAGGAAAAGTATCTAGGCGAACAGCAAAAACAACTAACTTTCCAGCACAGCCTGATGCTTCATGTAATAGTCGAGGATCATTATTGTACCTTGCTGGCCTACTAGAATTGATATCTCTAACAATCTGTTGATATTCATTATCCGAAGCAATTTTTTTTGAGGGCTTTATGTCCTCTTCAGTATAATTTTTTTGCTCAAGGTTAGTTAGTATTTCTTCTGTAGTATCTCCTAGGTTAATACCTAGATTATTAACCAATGATAATTTTCGGGCTTCATCAATGTGAGCAAATAACGAAAGCTCAGTATATGCCGGACCCCGCTGAACTAGGGCGCCTCCAGAATTATTACAAACACCCCCAATAATAGAAGCTCCTATACATGAAGAGCCAATTACAGAATGTGTTTGACGACCATACTTTGCCAGCCTCTCTTCTAAATCAAATAAGGTACTTCCAGGAAAAGCAACAACTTGATTAGCACTATCAATCAAATGAATCTGACTCATCCGCATAGTATTAATAATTACAACAGGACGATCATAATTATTTCCATCAGGAGTTGATCCGCCGGTTAAACCAGTATTTGCTGCTTGCATAATAATTGCAGTACCTGCTTCATTACAAGCTTCAACTACTTTCCAAATCTCCAATAAAGTTCCTGGCTTAATAACAGCTAAGGCCCCTCCAGAACCAAACCTAATACCTTGCGAATAAGGCTTTATCTCAGAAATCTTTGTCAAAATGAAAGACTGGCCTACAATCATTTTTAAGATATAAACTAATTCGGAATAATTAGATAAAGTTTCTTTAATCATTAAACATCTAGCCTATATTTATAAAAATAGAATTATACTTAAAGTTGCAGTTACTATATTAATAAGATTTAATAATAAAGTAATAAATAAAATTAATTAAAATTCAGGAGACAGATTGAATTCTTATCTTTTGATAGGTATAGGGAGTGCGCTAGGAGGTATAGCTCGTCATTGGTGCTCTAGCTTTCTTGACAAAATACTACTAACGATGATTCCTTGGGGTACAATTCTAGTTAATGTACTGGGCTGTTTTTTGATAGGATGTCTTGCCTACTTCGCTCAACTTGATCAAAAAATTCTATCGAATGATTTACGAGCTTTACTAATGATAGGTTTTTGTGGCGGGTATACAACTTTTTCCGCATTTAGTTTAGAAAGCTTTCAACTTTTGAAAAACGGGGAATGGCTAAATATGTTCGGAAATATCATATTTTCAGTTATTTTTTGCCTTGTGGCTATTTTTATTGGCTATTTCTTTGCTTCACTCATAAAAAGCACATAAATCTATATATTGACTCAATTTTTTAGATAAAATTTATCTATTTTTGCTTTAAAACAACAAAAAAAAATTTTAAAATCTCGCTAAAAAATAAAGAAAAGCTTAATATTCATCAATCATACATCATTAATAATAACTATTGATTAATATAATATAGATTCTTAGGGGAGATATTAATGTCATTTTTAAAAGAATTCTTATTTAAGAAATTTAGCTTTATCATAATTTCTATTCTGTTTTCATTTGCCTCAACAACAATTCAGGCTCAAATGTTAGAAGAGATTATTGTTACTGCTCAAAAAAGAGAACAAAATCTTCAGGATGTTCCGTTAGCAGTATCCGCTTTTACTGGAGATTTTTTAAATGAAAATGCAATCAAGGATGTTTACGACCTTCAGCTTAGTGCTCCAAGTCTTATCATCAGTGGTAACCAAAGCTCTAGCACTGGTAATTTTACCATTAGAGGTGTGGGTACCGGTGCACAAAACTTTGGCCTAGAATCATCAGTGGGTCTTTATGTAGATGGCGTTTATCGATCAAGACAAAGCTCTATGATAAATGAATTGGTTGATATTGAGGCAGTAGAAGTTTTAAGAGGCCCCCAGGGAACGCTATTTGGTAAAAATAGCTCATCAGGTGCTGTACTTCTTAGAACAGTTGCTCCTTCTCACGAACAAAATGGTTTTATGCAGCTATCTTTTGGTGACTATAATTTACAAACTTTAAGTGGTGCTTTTAACGCTAGTCTTTCAGATAATGTTGCATCAAGAACTACTTACTTTGGAACTGCCAGAGATGGATGGGGTAAAGTTACTAACCAACAAGGTGAGTTTGTTTCTGATAGAGGTAGATCTGGCATAAGACAACAATTTCTTTATACTCCTACTGACTCTTTATCAGTTAGAACTATACTAGATCATTCTAGCATAGAAGAAAATTGTTGCGCTGTTGTAGGACTGGTAGATAGTTTGAAAGCTCAAAACAGAACAGCTGCGGGTGGTGCTGCAATACCTGGAACTGATGCAATTGTAAAAGCACTAGGAGGATTGGTTTTTGAAACTGGTACTGCTTCAAATCTAGAAATGGGTTTTGATCAGCTTCCTAAGTCAATAGCTATTGATAGAGGAATATCAATTGAGGTAATAAACGAAATGGATTACCACACATTTACCTCCTTATCAGGTTACCGAGAGTTCACTACTAATGATACTTTTGATGTTGATTTCACAAGTGCAAATATAGCAAATAGAACTTATGGCGCTAAACAATCTAGTTTTGCTCAAGAGTTTAGATTAGCTAGTAATAGAGATGATGGATTTAATTATATTTTAGGTGCTTACTTCTCTGACCAAACATTTAATAGTGAAGACTACTTATCACAAGGTACTGGGATTGGTCCTTATACTAAAGGCGTTTCTCCAGATGTATTAGGAGCACTAATAGCTGGAGTAAGTCCTGGAGTCCTTGGTTTTGCGAATGCTGCTTACTCTCTATCACTTCCTACTTCTCTAGCGGCCCATATGGTTCCAGGCAATGTAATTCAGGATTTTGCCTATCAAGATCATAGAAATCATGCAATATTTGCAAAAATAGATTTAGATTTAAGTGATGAGATAACTTTTAACTTCGGAATAAGAAATACGACTGAACACAAAAGCATGATTAGTGAATTTTCTGAAACTATGTATACTCCGCATAAATCAATGGTAAATATAGATGCAATTAAAGCAGCTGCAGGCATATTAGGTGCACAAGCTATAAAAGCGGCTGGGGGAATGGCAGGTGCTGCAACTAACCCAGCAACTGGTACTTATAACTCAGTTTATGCAGCAATGGACCCTGTGCCATATATTCCTGCTTTAAATGTCTTGTTTTTGCCAGGCTGGGCTAATTGCTCTGTCTCACCTAGGCTTTGCCCAAGAGACATGATTCAAACTAATTTTGATGATAATAAAACTACAGGTGATATTGGTTTAACTTTTACACCTAATGATCAAACTATGTATTACGGTTCTTTCAGCACCGGATATAAAGCGGGTGGAACCAATACCGATCGTATAGATACTGGTTTTGATACATCTTTTGGTGCAGAGGAAACTGAAACTTGGGAAGTTGGTATGAAGAAAGATTTTGCCAATATGAGACTTAATATTGCTCTCTATGATATGAGTGTTAAAGGTCTACAAACAAATACTTTTACTGGTACTGCATTTAACTTACAAAGTGCGGGTAAAGTAGAAGTAAATGGAGCAGAAATAGAAATGATGTGGCTTCCAAGTGATTCATTAACTGTATCTTTGGCTATGGCTTACACAGATGCAAGTTTTAAAGATTTTGCAAAAGGTAACTGTCAAATAGCAAGTATTTTCCATTCAGGTATTCAACCAGATGCTACTGATTTTGCCACAGATGGTTATTGTAATAGATCTGGTGGAAGAGTTGGTGGTGTATCAAAACTTTTTAGTGTTTTGAATGTTGCTAAACATTATAACTATTCTGATGGAACAAATATTACTCTAGGGGCAGAGTTTAGTAATTATTCCGATATGATGATGCATAATAATAATGATCCTCTAGCATTACAACAAGACGTTGCCCTAGTTAACTTAAGGGCGATGCTTTCAACGCCATCTGGTATTGATTACATGTTATGGGTTAGAAATGCTACTAATACATTCTGGCATGGTACTGTTTTTGATGCCCCTTTGCAGGATGGTAAATTAGGAACATACCCAAGAGAGCCAAGAACTTGGGGAATTAATATGAGGAAGAATTTCTAATTCCTTTAATTTTTATAGAAATAAAAACCACCTACTATTATCATCTGTAGGTGGTTTTTTTTGAGAATCTTATTATGAAAAAACTTTGTTTTAAAATAATTATACTCCTCTTTTCTCCTAACTTACTCTCTCACCATGCAGTTGTAGGTATCTTTGATCAGGACATTCAATTAATATTAGAGGGAAGAGTAGTTGATGTTTCATGGAGAAACCCACATGTTCATTTTGCCATTGAAACGGTTAGCGATGATGGTAGAGCTCAAATTTGGGATGTAGAAATTACATCATTAAGTACGCTAAGAAGAAGAAAAATATCAAGCGATTTTATTAAAATAGGTGATGAAATAAGTGTTGCTGGTAATCCTCATAGGGCTGGTACTAATGAAATATACGTCAGAAATATACTCTTGCCTGATGGCTCTGAAATTGTTCTCGAAAATGTTTCTACTACAGTTTTTCAAAATCAGTCCATAATTGGATTATCTCAATTAGAAAGGCCTGGTGATAGCTCAGCACCTGAAAAAGGTATCTTTAGAGTATGGAGCACTGCTATTACTGCTGGTACCGGTCTATGGCTAACTGAATATCCCTTAACTCAAAGTGCAAGAAAATCACTTAATAATTTTGATCCTATTATTGATGATATAACTGCTAATTGTAGATCAAAAGGTATGCCTACTATTATGGAGCAGCCTTATCCAATGGAAATTTTACAATTAAATGACGGAAATATTTCTATTCATCTAGAAGAGTATAACACTATCCGTAAAATTATTATGACTGAGAATAAAGATTCTTCTAATGAAGAGAAAACCCTACTAGGAAAATCTTATGGAAGATGGGAAGGAAGAGTACTTATAGTTGAAACATCAAATGTAAATTGGGGTTATTTAAATAGGGGTGGTATTCCTTTAAGTGATCAAGCTGAAATGATCGAATATTTTACTTTAGTAGAAGATGGAAGTCGTCTAGATTATAGGATGCATGTCAACGATCCAATAAACCTTACAACCTCTATTGTATTAGGCTCAGAAGAAAATAAACATTGGTTATGGTATCCAGAAAATGAAGTTCAAGTCTTTAATTGTGTTTCTTAAATATATAATTTAATTTTTTTAGATTCTTAACTAAAAAATCTGCCAAGGATAAGACTTTAAGCTACTTCGACAACTTGATAGTTGTTCTCCATAATAAGCAGTCCTTTCTTGAACCTCTCTAGCATATCTTTTTACATCTTCATTAGTTCGCCAATTACCAGTGCGATAGCCACCTAATCCCTCGTAATAAACCAGATAAAGATTATATGCATCATTTTTATTGATCCCTAGAACTCTATTAGTTCTATCGTTGTACCAACCAATAAAATCCATCGCATCTTCAAAATCATTTCTTCGCTTAAACCAACTAGAGCCTGTATCGTCAGTGTAATCCTGCCATGCTTGATCTGTAATTTGTGCATAGCCATAAGCACTAGAAGTCCTACCCCAAGGAATAAAACCAAGAAAATAATATCTAGGAGGCTTAGCATCAGATTGAAAACTTGATTCCCTAAAAATAAAACTCAAACCAACTTCTGGGAGTAACCCCCATTTCTCTTCAGTAGCTACAGAAGCTCGATACCAACGAGGATACTCATCAAAGATTCCACACAAATTATTCGGAGAAGAAGGGGGCGCTGTAGCACAACTTGCTAGAAAAAAAATAGAAAAAATTCCAAAAATCTTATACAAAAATAATCCTACTAGACCTCGTAGGCTGAACTATAACTCAAAAAATTAATTTATTAAAACTTATACGGTAATTTTTTTTCAATCCACTTACTTATCTTATCGTTAACATTCTCAAGCTCTATCAAAAAAGAGTCATGGCCATGATGATATGAAAGTCTTTCCAGCGTAGCATTTGGCATATGATCTGCCAATTCTTTTTGCTCAGACAAAGGATATAAAATATCTGTATCTATACCTACAATAAGTGCCGGTTGTTTGATCTGGGATAATACATCGAAATAGTTTCCTCTTTCTCTTGAAATATCATGCTTATCCATCGACTGTGTTAGTCTAACATAGCAATTGGCATCAAAACGATCTACTAATTTATCTCCATGGTGATGCAAGTAAGTTTCAACTGAAAATAATTGATCGCTTCCTTGCTTGGCCTTCTCTCTACCAAACCTTTTGCCAAAAGATTCAAATGAACGATAAGAAATCATAGCTATCATCCTCGCTATTGCAAGACCAGCATCTGGGCCTGAATCAGAAGAATAGCTTCCATCTTTCCAGTTTGGATCCTTATAAATTGCTTGCCTTTGTGTCTCGCTCCAAGCTATGCACCAAGCAGAGTGTCTTCCACTAGTGCCAATAATAATTAAACCTTTAACAAAGTCCTCGAAGAAAGACCACTCTAAAGCCTGCATTCCCCCCATAGACCCACCAATACAAAAAGCTACGCCTTTTACACCTAACTTATCTAAAAGCTTTTTGTGTAAATTTACAGTATCCCTAATCGAAGAAATAGGAAAATTTTTACCGTATTTAGAGCCTGTTTCAGGGTTTGTTGTTATTGGAGAAACGGTTCCATAGGGTGATGCAATAGTATTTGCACATACTACGAAAAATTTATTTGTATCTATCGATTTACCTGGACCAACCAAGTGAGACCACCAGCTATCAGCATTGCAGTCACCAGTTAAAGCATGACAAATAATAACAGCATTATCTGCGCTATTATTTAACTTGCCCCATGTTTTATAGGCAACTGGAGGATCTGATAGTACAGTTCCATCCTCCAAAACAAATTGAGGAAAAGAGGTAACGCTATGCGTCATAATTAACCCTCAGCTATATTGAAACATTGATGCTCTTGCAGTACTTATTTCGCAGCAGCAAGACCTTTATCTATATCCTCAATAATATCATCAATATGCTCAATACCAACTGATAATCTTACTAACTCGGGAGAAATACCGGCATCTCCTTGTTGATCAGGGGTTAGTTGTGAATGAGTAGTAGTAGCTGGATGAATAGCTAAGCTCTTTGCATCTCCTACATTAGCTAAATGGCTAAACATACTAACTCCCTCAATGAAGCTCTTACCTGCCTCAAGTCCACCTTTTATTCCAAAAACCACCATTGGTCCACCAAGGCCACTTAAGTATTTTTCATTCAAAGCATGGGATGGATCATCAGGTAATCCTGGAAATCTTACCCATTCAACTTGCTTATTATCCTTAAGGTATTCCGCAACTGCTTTAGCATTTTCACAATGCTTTTGCATTCTAAGAGGAAGTGTTTCTAAGCCTTGAGCAAAAATCCATGCATTATCAGGAGAAATACAAGCACCAAGATTTCTCAAAGGAATAACACGCATCCTAATAGCATAAGCAACAGGTGCTAGCATATCTGGCAAATCATGTGCCCAACGAACCCCATGGTAACTAGATTCTGGTTCATTCATCAATGGAAACTTATCTCCCTTCCAATTAAATTTTCCAGAATCAATCACTATCCCACCAATGCCTGTGCCTGATCCTCCCATCCATTTAGTTAATGAATTAACCACTATATTAGCACCAAAATCTATTGAGCGCTGGAGAACAGGAGTTGTAAAAGTTGCATCAACAATTAATGGAATGCCGTGTGCCTTTGCAATATCAGAAATTGCCTCAATATCGGCAATATCACAAGCAGGATTTGATAAAGTTTCACAGAATAGAGCCTTTGTATTAGGAGTAATTGCAGATGCAAAATTTTCAGGAACATTTGGATCTACAAAATTAGTCTTTATACCAAATTTCGGCAGAATATCATTAAACATAGTAAATGTTCCGCCATAGAGATTATCAGCTGAAACGATTTCATCACCAGCCTGACAAATATTATTTATAGAATTAAATATTGCTGCTGTGCCAGAGGCTAGAGCCAGCGCTGCTGCTCCTCCTTCAAGTGCTGCCACTCTTTGTTCAAGAGCGTCCTGCGTTGGATTCATTAATCTTGAATAAATATTACCTAACTCTTTTAAAGCAAAAAGATTAGCTGCATGCTCAGTATTATTAAACTGAAAGGCAGCAGTCCTGTAGATAGGAATCGCTCTAGAATTAGTAGCGCTATCAGGCGCTGAACCAGCATGTATGCATTGAGTTTCTAGCTTCAATGTTATTCTCCATTTGTTATATAATTATTAAGAAGCAGGATGATATCATTGAATATTATTACATTTTGTAACTTTAGTGCCATTAGTTATAACTTTTTTGCATATAGAATTTTTTTCTCGCCAACATATGATAAAAAATCATTACATGATAGCTTAGCAGGTCTATAGTATTCGCTTAGAATAAGTTCATTACTCAATTCCAACTAGACTTAATAATTCCTGGCTATATTTAGACCTAGCTTCTTCATAAATTGGAGCTACAGCATCAATAAATGCTTGTTTCTCAGACTCTGATATTCTAATTATTGAGCCCCCAGCCTCTTCTATGGCTGTCTCTGAGTCTATCTCTTCTTGTATATGAAGATCTCTTTGAAAAACTACAGCATCATTAAAAGCTAAACGAATCTCATCTTGTAATTCTTTTGGCCAAGCATCGAATGACTGTTGGTGAGCAAATATTGGTCTTGAAATATAAAAATGATTTGTCTCAGTATGAAATTTATGAAAATTATGAACACCATAAGTTACAGTATTTGCAAAAGGGTTCTCCTGCGCATCTATTTCTCCAGCTTTAACCCGAGCTATAACTTGAGTTAGGTCCATAATTTCAGGTTCAGCTCCTAAAAGCTCAAATGTCCTTTTGTGTACCTCACTTGGCAAAACCCTAATATTTAAACCAGAGAGGTCACTTGGCAGACTGACTGGTCTCACTCTATTAGAGATATGCCTAAAACCATTCTCAAAGAAGCCTAGAATTCGGTAATTCATTTTTGCTTCTAAGCTTTCTGCCATCATATCGCCAAAAGCACCATCTACAGCTTCCCTAGCTTCTTCTGTATTTGAAAAAATAAAAGGTAAATCAGCTATACCTAATTCTGGAACTTTAGCTGACATATAGCTACTAGATTGATAACCAATAGTAATAAGGCCATTTTCAACTAACCATAGTATATCTGAAGCTGGGTAGCCTAAATCCATAATATTATAGACATACTTTATTTCTACTTGATCACCAAATCTTGCTTCTAAGCGATCTCCTACTTGTTTTAAAGCTAAACTAAAACCAGTTGTGGATGGTCCATAACCACCCATAATTATCTGAATTGGCTCACCTATAGCTGAGAGAGGTGCGTTTTGATTTGTTTCCATATTTTGATCCATGCCTTGCGTACAGCTAAGAAGAAAAAGAAATAAAATACTCGATAAAATTTGTAAATATTTATAACTCATACAATATAACCTCCTTTAATTCTGCGAAAAATAGTATAACTTTACACTTAAAGATTTATTAAAAAATAGCTAAGGTAAGCCATTTATTAAATTTATAACTAAAATCTAGTGACAACTATTAGTCTAATTCTAGTATAATAGCATTTACTTCTTAAAGTAGGGGAACAGTCTGAACCGTTTAATAGGATTAGCTGTGTTATGCTTCTTATCGACTTGCTCGAACGTTACCCCTCCCCCTCCTACTTTACTCCAAAATATAATTAATTCTGGTCTATTTAAGGTTGTGACCACCAATACTCCATCTACTTTTTATGAATATAGTGGAAACTTTTATGGAATAGAATATGAATTAGCTAAGGGATACGCAGACTATATTGGAGTCGAGCTAGACATATCTACATCAGAAAATTTTAATACAATTTTTTCAGATATAACCAATGGTCAAGCCCATGTGGGAGCTGCTAATTTAACAGTCAATAATCTTCATAATCAGATAATTCAGTTCAGCGTTCCATATTTTCAAACTAATCATCAAGTAGTATTTAAACGTAATACATCAAGGCCAAGATCATTAGATGATCTATCTGAGGGAAGGCTAGAGATACTCGCTGGTTCAGCATATGTTCAACTACTTGAAGATAATAAATTAAAATATCCTAATTTAAAATGGCAGGAAGGCCACTACTCAAGTACAGAAGCACTTCTTCAGAAAATTACTGATGGTAAATTAGATTATACAATTGTAGGCTCAAATGCATTTAGCTCAATTCAACTTGCTTATCCAGAAACTGAAGTGGCTTTCTCAATAGGAGATAAAATGCCTATTGCTTGGGTCCTCCCTAAAACAAAAGATCTTTCTCTGAGTAATAGTATTTCTGACTATTTTAATACTATAAATAATTCAGGGAAATTAAATAAAATTTTAGATAAGTATTATTTTATACCAGAAAAAGAATTTAATTATTTTGACTCTCGAGTTTTCTTAAATCATTATAAAGAAAGATTACCAAAATATAGAGATCTGTTTGAGCGTGAAGCAAAAAAATATGAAAATTTAGACTGGATGCTTCTGGCTGCCCTGTCTTATCAGGAATCACATTGGAATTATAGAGCTGTATCTCCTACTGGAGTTAGGGGATTAATGATGCTAACTCTAGATACTGCGAAAATGATGGGTATAAATAATAGAATCAACCCAGAAGAAAGTATTATCGGGGGATCTAAATATTATGATCATTTAATAAATAGGCTTCCTAAAAGAATTAGTGATCCTGATAGAACATGGTTTGCTCTAGCAGCATATAATGTAGGACTGGGGCACTTAGAAGATGCAAGAATTATTACAGAGTCACAAGATATGAACCCAGATTCATGGAATGATGTAAAAAAACACCTCCCATTACTCAGTGATTCAAATTGGTTTAAATATACCTCTAGGGGATACGCGAGGGGAGAAGAGCCAGTAAATTACGTAGCAAATATTAAAAAATATTATAATACTCTAAAATGGCTTACCGCTAATGAAAAAGAGTTGATCCCTGTTAAAGACCTTCTAGTAAGTAATGAGGCACCTTAACGTCGAGCGCTAAAAAAAGTTTTAAGTATTTTTCTACACTCATCTTCTAATACCCCAGAATGAACCTCTATAGAGTGATTTAAGTTTTTGTTATTTACTAAATTAAAAACAGAGCCGCAAGCACCAGCTATTTTATCTGAAGTGCCATAAATAATTTTTGAAACTCTTGCATGTACTAGAGCACTTGCACACATTGAGCATGGCTCTAATGTCACATACAAGGTTGTATCAAGTAATCTATAATTTTTTAAAATCTTTCCAGCTAACCTAAGTACATTAATTTCTGCATGAGCTGTTGGATCAGAAGAGCTAATCATAGAATTCCCAGAACCAGCAATAATTTTTTTATCTGAATCAACTAAAATTGCCCCAACTGGAACCTCACCTAGTTGCATTGACTTTTTAGCATAACTAAAAGCCTCTTTCATTAGATCTACTTGCACTTTTCCTTCATTAATAAAGATTTTTTTTTACTAATTCCACCCTTTAAACTATACCCCCCTAGAGACCCATCAGAACAAACAACTCTATGGCAAGGTATAACTGATGATAAAGGATTTTTTCCACAAGCATTTGCCACAGCTCTCGCAGACTTAGGAGATCCAATAGCAACTGCTATATCCTTGTAGGATCTAGTTTGACCTATAGGAATATTAATTATTTCATTCCAAACCTTTATCTGAAACTCTGTACCAATTAAAATCACAATATATCCATCAAATATCTTCAAGTTGTAATAATAACTCTCCCTTTAAAGAGTTAGATGGAACAAATCTTTGAGCTCTCTCGCCTTGAAAAACCTCACCAGTATAAATATTTCCCTCTGAATCAACATCAATCATATGTAGTCCAAAAAACTGTCCTCCATTCTCGCCCATATGACCCATTTGTTGAACCAATTCACCAGTAGCTCTTAGTAAAAACCAAATTCTATTGTTTGTTAAGTCTGATATATAAAGGTACTTTTGTTCTGGATCTGGAGAAAAAGCAACTCCTCCAGTAGACCCTCCTACGCCTGTACTAGGCATCAGGACAAATTCCTTTAAAAATTCTCCATCCTTTGTAGTAACATGAATCCGATTAGCATTTCTATCTGCAGCATAAACAAGACCATCATTAGAGACATTGATAGTCAAATGTCCTGCAAAATCTATTGGCATTTCTCCATTAGGCTCATAATAGTGATCACTATCATCAATACTTATCTCAGATAATGGCTTACCATAAGCACCCCATCCCCGCTTAAAATTAAATGTATCTAAAGCAAAAACTAGCACTCGGCCACCAAGATAGTTATCAGCAACATACATTTCATTATCAGACTCAATTATTCTAATTTCCTCTATACCACCCACTATCATTGGAGTTTCTGGGGGGTATTTTTCTCGAAAAGCCCTAACTCTAGCAATCTCCATAGCTTCAACGTCAGGATCAGGAGATGTTTCTTCTTCTCCAGCTACTCTTATAAAATTAGCAACTGGGCCTCTGCCGCCAATACCAAGAGTTCTCTCTTGA
Source organism: Gammaproteobacteria bacterium TMED78 (assembly GCA_002171615.1). Taxonomy (GTDB): domain Bacteria; phylum Pseudomonadota; class Gammaproteobacteria; order Steroidobacterales; family Rariloculaceae; genus TMED78. Next base: position 194,320 of record NHEF01000014.1, on the reverse strand, counting down.
TTAATTGGTAAGCCAACTCTTCCTCCATTTTCTCTTTCTGGTGTTCGCTTAACCTCTGCAACAAGAGCGCCCTGAACTGGGTCGTACTTTCTTACGGTATCTTGCCCTAGATAAACAAAACCTTCATTATCAACATCCATTCCATGGCCTTGAGGGGCATCAAAGCTCTGAATCACAACTCCTTCTCTATTAAACATAATCATTGAAGGAGGCCTAACACAACACAATGCAAGGGGCTGAGGCCCATTATCAGTTAAATTATTTACTTCAGCATGCAATTCAATAGAAGTAAGATCATTAGGACGGTTATAAACCCAAACATTATCATTGTTATCTACTGCAAGACCAGTAACACCACCCATCTTCCAATTATTAGGAAGTGCTTTTGGCCAAGTAGGGTCAAAAGTATAAGTTAAAGGGGACTGTGCTTGTATTAAGTTATTTGAGTACCAATTAAAAAAAACTACCAAAACAATAATAACGGTTAAGATTCCTATACTTTTACTTTTCATAAAAACCTCCTCTAAAATTGACTAAAAAACTCCCAAAGCTTATCTGCAACATTTATACCATGTTTATTCTCTTTTGGTAAATCATGTCCAAGTTCGTCAACTTTGTAATACCAGACCTGTGAGTTATTTATACCACCTTTATAATAAAAACCCTGAGTAAAATCATTAATATTAGCTTGGTATCCATCATTAGCTTGATTAAAATCTTTCCAAAAATTAATTATAATATCCATTTCTGGCGCTCCTCCCCATCCCCACTCATTCTGCTCAATACCATTTATAGGAACAACATCATCATCTAAGCTTGATATCTGGAGTACTGAGATTGGCTGTGACGGAGAGCAGCTATCCCATGAATATTTACTCATTGTTCCAATCACAGAGGCCATGGCTTTGAACATTTCAGTTTTTTCACAAGCAATTTTATAGGCCATAAAGCCCCCATTAGATATACCCCCAATAAATGTTCTATCTGGATTAATTGAATATTTAAATTGAATAAACTTAGTTAGTTCTTCAAGATACCCAATATCATCTACCTGACTAGCAGTTGTTCCTGAATTCCAATGAAGAACACCATAATCATCTCTTAAGCCCTGAGGATAGACTACAATAAATTTATTTAATTCAGCAATTTCATTCATTTGTAGATACCACATCACTTGCTCTGCCCTACCATAGTAATGATGCAACATTAAAACCATCGGTGGATTTTTAGGCAATTCATCAGGTATATGAATAATATATTCCCTAGTAATATTATTGTGCTGAAAATCTAAAAAATCTCCTCTTAACAAATCATCTAAAGTAAGAAAATGTCTACTGTTTAAACTACAAGAACAAACAAGAGATGCTAAAAAGAAAGTAAATATTATTTTTATTATTTTTGCTTCCATATTTGATAGTCTTCAATATTCACAATATAAGACCAATGTAAAAGAGATTGTTGAATCCTTTTACTAACCTGCATACTACAATCTACATCACAACCAGCTAGTTGAATTTTTTTATAAATGATATTACGCCATCGCCCATTAGGACCACAAAAAGCTAACCATCTTTTTATCTGCCTATGGTCGTCCTCATGTCTACGACCTAGATAAAATTTACAGTACCATTCAAACCAACCCCTTGGGTCATCTTTATGTATCCATCCTTTTTCTTCCCACTCTTGTTGATTTTGACCTGACCTTATTCTAAAAAAATTAATTTCTTTATTATATCTAGCAGAGCAATAATAATCTTTATTTAGCCCATCAAACCATTCTTTAGGAAACTCTCTATAATCAATTAATTCATAAAAATAAGTACCGCCGAAGATACCTTTCTGTAGCATCTCTTTTGGTGTAAGCATAGGCTTGAAAGATTCAGAGAAACTCATTCGTAATTAAATCAACTCAAAAATATTCTCAGGTGGACGCCCAATAATAGCCTTATTTCCTTTAATGATAATAGGTCGCTCTATTATTTTTGGAAACTTAATCATAAAATTTATCAGCTTTTCATCACTAATATTTTCATCATTTAAATTATTCTTCTTATAGTCCTCTTCACCTTTTCTTAACATGTCTCTGATAGGGATATTAAGCTTTTCAATCAAGCTTTTAATTTGCGCTCGACTTAAAACTTCTTCTAAATAAAGAAAAACTTCAGGATCTAAATTTTTCTCTTTAAGTAGCTGTAAAGCACTTCGAGACTTACTACATCTAGGATTATGATATATTACTATTTTACTCATTATTCTTCCCAATTTACTATGTACATTGCCTCATTTCTTCTTAAAAAAGGAAGAGTGAAAGGTCCATTAAAAGTTGCCTTAATTGGTGCCCCAATAGGACTAATATTATCATTTATAAGCTCATTTTTTAATATATCTGAATGTCTATAAAAATTTTTATCAGATGCTCGACCAGAATATCTTATAACTGCAAAATAACCCGATTCAAGGTTTAGAATCTCTACATTATCATCTTTGGGAATAGGTATATTAGACTTATCAAGTTGACTAGGTAAATAGAATTGCATTACCGTCTCACTGCCATTATTAGATTGGGTAACAGGTGAAGTCATATCTATTTTAATAGATTTATTATTTGATCCAGAAATATAATCAAATAACTTCATAAAGCCATTATTTTCATTTATATATTTTGTCTGAATAACAAGCCTCTCATCATAAAATCTTATCTCGTATGATTCTGCTTGATAAACAACTTCATAATTTAATTCTTCGTATGCCATAGCACTATTAAACATAAAAAATACAAACAAAAAAACATTAAAATTTGATAATTCTCTAATCATTTTTACTAATATAAACCCAACTACTTATACCTGATCTTAATATTACTTCTACCCTCATATAATCATCAACCTCATAACTATCAGCCTTTAAAAGTTCAGCTGAAGTAATTTTAAATACAGTTCCATCTACTTTATCTTTTTTATTATTAGTAAAACAAGGATAGGATGAAATTTTTTTTTACTAGCCTTAAGAACAAGCTTATCTATAATCTCTATATCCTTAAGGGAGTATCCTAAAAGGGTATCTTTAAACCCTTCAAGAGTACGACCAAAAGTTTCTCTCTGAACATTTTTCTGTCTTAAAGTTCCATAAGAAAATAGGTTCTCCATACTCTTATTCCCACTCAATAGTTGATGGAGGCTTACTTGAGATATCATAAGTTACTCTAGATACTCCTGATACCTCATTCATAATCCTAGTAGAAACATAATCTAAAAATTCAAAGGGTAGCTTTGACCATTTTGCAGTCATAAAATCAACTGTCTCAACCGCTCTTAATGCAATCACATAGTCATAAGATCGTCCATCACCCATAACCCCAACTGATCTCACTGGTAAAAAAACTGCAAATGCCTGGCTGACCTGATCATAAAGGCCTTGCCTCTCTAATTCTTCTATAAAAACAGCGTCTGCTTTTCTTAAAATATCAGCATATTCTTTATGTACTTCACCTAAAATTCTTACGCCTAGTCCCGGTCCGGGGAAAGGATGGCGATTTACTATTTTTTGATTAAGTCCTAACTCGATCCCAATTTTACGTACTTCATCTTTAAAGAGGTTTCTTAGAGGCTCTATTAATTTTAATTTCATATCTTTAGGTAGACCACCTACATTATGGTGTGACTTAATTACATGAGCTTTACCAGTTGAGCTATCAGCAGACTCAATAACATCAGGATAAATAGTACCTTGCGCAAGCCAATGAACATTTTTAATTTTAGATGCTTCACGATTAAAGACGTCTATAAAGGTTTTACCAATAATTTTTCTTTTTTGCTCAGGATCATCTACGCCTGATAATGCAGTGAAAAATTTATCCTGTGCATCTACTCTAATAACCTTAACACCTAAATTTTTATTAAACATATCTACAACCGCATCACCTTCATTTAATCGTAATAGGCCATTATCAACAAAAACACAAGTTAATTGATCGCCAATAGCTTCATTCAGCAAAACCGCGACAACAGACGAGTCAACCCCTCCAGATAAACCAAGTAATACCTTTTCAGAGCCTACAGTTCTTTTTATTTTTTCAATATGATCTTTGATAATATTTTCAGCTAACCATATTTTTGGGCATCTACAAATATCATTAACAAAGTTTTCAATTATTTCTTTCCCAAATTCTGTATGAGTAACCTCAGGATGAAATTGAAGCCCAAAATATTTTTTTTCTAAATCCATCATACCAGCAATAGGTGCATTAGATGATGAGGCAAATATAGAAAAATTTTCTGGGATACTCTCTACTCTATCGCCATGACTAGTCCAGGTTTTAATTGCTGATTTATTAGTTTCCAGATTTTTTAATAAAGGACAGTCTTGAACTAAATTTACTTCTTGGTAGCCAAATTCCCTAAATGAGCTTTTTGATACTTTACCACCCAATTTACCTGCCATAGCTTGCATTCCATAACAAATACCAAGAATAGGTACTTCGAGCTTTAAAACAATATCAGGTATCTCGGGAGAGTTTTTATCAACTATAGATTCTGGCCCACCAGAAAGAATTATACCCGAAGGGTTATAGTCTTTTATTTTATCTATCTCAACATCACAAGAATAAATTTCACTATAAACACCAGATTCTCTGACTCTTCGTGCAATTAGCTGAGTATATTGTGAGCCATAATCAAGAATTAAAATCCTAGAGCTATCAGGCGACTTGTTCTGATTAATATCTTTAATTATTTACTCCGAACGGTAATTTGGCGCTTCTTTCGTAATACTGACATCGTGAACATGGCTCTCTCTTTTACCTGCATGAGTAATTTTGACAAAAGAAGGTTTAATACGAAGTTCATCGATATTATGACATCCAGTATATCCCATAGCAGCCTGTAAGCCTCCTATAAGCTGTATCACAATATTTTTTAAGCTCCCCTTGTATGGTACTCTTCCTTCAATACCCTCTGGAACAAGCTTTTCTAACTCCTCACTTGGGTCTTGGAAGTATCTATCTGAAGAACCAAATCTGCTAGACATAGCGCCTAAAGATCCCATTCCACGATACGACTTATATGATCGTCCTTGAAATAATTCAACCTCACCAGGTGATTCTTCTGTTCCTGCAAATAGACTTCCAATCATTACTGTATGCCCTCCTGCAACTAGCGCTTTAGCAATATCACCAGAATAACGAATGCCACCATCAGATATAACTGGTACTCCAGACTTAGAAATAGCCTTAGCAACATCAGCCACTGCGGTTATTTGTGGAACTCCTACTCCTGCAATTACTCTTGTAGTACAAATAGAGCCAGGACCAATGCCTACTTTTACTGCATCTGCACCTGATTTAACCAAAGCTTTTGCCGCATCTGCTGTAACAATATTCCCAACAATTAACTGTAAGTCAGGATAATCACTCTTAACTCTCTTAATTGTTTGAGCAACACTTAAAGTATGTGCATGAGCGGTATCAATAGTTATAACATCTACACCAGCCTCTACTAAAAAATTAACACGTTGATCTGTATCAACGCCAGTCCCAACAGCAGCTCCAACTCTTAAGGCTCCTGATGAATCCTTACTAGCTAAAGGAAAATCTGTAGCTTTCTGAAAATCTTTAGCGGTAATCATACCTTTCAGTTGAAACTTTTGATCGACTACAAGAACTTTTTCTATTCTATGCTTATGCAGTAGAGTCAAGACCTCTTCACTCCCTGCGCCCTCTTTTACTGTAACTAATCTTTCCTTAGGTGTCATGACCGATGATACTGGGGCCATATATTGTGTCTCAAAACGAAGATCTCTATTAGTTACAATCCCAAGTAAGTCCTTTCCTTTAACAACTGGAACACCGGAAATATTATTCTTCCTGGTTACATCAATAACCTCTTCTATAGATAAATCAGGAGAAACAGTAATAGGATCAGCTATGATGCCACTTTCGTACTTTTTCACTAAAGAAACTTCTTGGGCTTGCCTCTCAGGAGGCATATTTTTATGGATAATTCCTATTCCACCTTCTTGTGCTAAGGTTATAGCTAACCTTGACTCGGTTACAGTATCCATTGCTGATGATATGATTGGGATATTTAATCTTAGCTCTCTAGTAAGTTGGGAAGTAAGATCTACCTCGCGAGGCATAATATCAGAATAAGAGGGTTGTAAGAGAACGTCATCAAACGTTAATGCTTCGTGAACTATTCGCATAAGCTACTCCAAAGATTATATTCTACTAATCTATTTCGAATAATGCATTAAGGAATTAACTTTTTTTTAATTTTTTTCGTAATTTAAAGATAAACTAATTATGTTATGTATACTAACAATATGGATAAAGAAACTATAAATGGTACTTCTAAGTCTATTGATCAAGAAATATATACAGTTTCTTCACTTAATAGAAAAGCTAGGCAACTACTTGAAAAAAAATTTAATGAGATCTGGATAGAAGGAGAGATTTCGAATTTAGCAACTCCTTCCTCCGGACACTTTTACTGGAGCTTAAAAGATTCAAATTCTCAAGTTCGTTGCGCTATGTTTAGACAAAATTCTAGATCAATTAGCTTTCCTTTAGAAGACGGTATGCAAATATTAGTTAGGGGAAAGATCAGTCTCTATGAAGTTAGAGGAGAGTTCCAAGTTATTGTTGATCATATTGAAGAATCAGGAGAAGGCCTATTAAGAAAAAAATATGAGGAATTAAAGAAAAGATTAAATGCAGAAGGCTTATTTGATGAGGAGAAAAAAAAGAAATTTCCTATAATTCCTAATAAAATAGGCATTATCACCTCTCCTACCGGAGCAGCAATTAAAGACGTATTATCAATTCTAAAAAGAAGGTTTCCTCTTATACCTATAATTATTTACCCTACCTCAGTACAAGGAAAAGATTCTATCAACGAAATAGTTGGGGCATTAGAAACTGCTGATTCCAGAAAAGAGTGTGATGTACTAATTCTCACAAGAGGCGGTGGATCAATAGAAGATCTCTGGTCATTTAACGAAGAGGTTGTCGCTAGAGCTATTGCAAAAATAAATATTCCGATTATCGTAGGAGTTGGTCATGAAGTAGATTCTACTATTGCTGATTTTGTAGCTGATAAAAGGGCTCCAACTCCATCTGGAGCAGCAGAATTAATTACCCCAGAATCTAAAGATCTTATCCATTTTATAAATAATCAATCTAAAATATTATCAAAAATTATTAAAATAAAATTAAACATGATAAATACTTTCTACTCGAATCTTGTTCATAGATTAAAAAGGGGCTATCCAGGATACCAAATAAGGCAATTCTCTCAAAGAATAGATGATCTTGAAAATCGTTCTAGGGTTGGCATATTAAATAAGCTTGAAATAAACTTAAGAAGGATTGACAAGGCTATATCGAATTTAAAAAATATAAGTCCAAAAAAAAATATACTTAGGCTCAAAGAAAATTTTAAATGGATTAACAATAGTTTACATAAATCTATATTAGAAATACTAAATAAAAAATCTACAAGAATAAAATTAGCAGAAAAAACTTTGAAAACTGTCAGCCCTCTAGCAACTTTAGATAGAGGATATGCAATTGTTTCTTCTACGAAAGATAATACAATAGTCACTAATTCTAATCATTTATCTATTGGGTCAGATATTAACCTTATTTTATCAAAAGGAGAAATCACTGCAAAAGTTAAAAAGATTAAGAATTAAAATATTTTAAAAAAAGATTTTATAGCTGAACTAAATTTATCTATATCAACTAAAAAAGAATCATGGCCTTGAATAGAATTAAGTTCTAAATATTCAACTAACTTTCCTGACCTTTTAAAAATATCTACCAATTGTCGTTGCTGATAGACAGGAAATAGAAAATCTGATTTAACCCCAATAATACCAACTCTACTAGCACTAATTTTATTTATTGAATCATCAAGCGAGTTACCATAATCACAAGCATCAAATAAATCACTTGCCTTAGATAAATATAAATAAGCATTTGGATCGAAGCTAGATGTAAACTTGTCTGCATTATGATCAAGATATGATTCTATTTGAAAACTCGGAGATAGGATGCTATTGATACTCGTTTTACTAATTTTTTCTCTTGAAAATCTCTCTAACCACTCATCTGAAGATCTATATGTCATCATTCCTAGCTTTCTAGCTAATTTCATCCCTTTTAAGGGAAGTTGTGAGTCATGATAATTACCATTATTCCATTCTGGATCAGAATATATCATCTCTCTTTGAAGTGATCGTAAAGCAATAGTAAAAGATATTGAATGAGGTCCTGTTGAAATGAGAATGAGATTTTTTGTAAATCCTGGAAATAGTAATTCAAATGCTATCGAAGACATTCCGCCAATTGATGGCCCTACATTCGTATGAAGTGATTCTATTTGAAGATGATTTATTAATTTCATACCAGCTCTTGCTATATCCTCTAATGACAAAATAGGAAAAGTCATTCTATATTTATCATTAGTTTTTGGATTGACTGAAGAGGGTCCTGTTGAACCAAAGCAACTACCCAATGAATTCATACATATAACAAAGAATTTTTCTGTATCAATACTTTTCTTAGGACCAATAATACCTTCCCACCAACCCTCTCTTGGGTCTTTTTTTGAAGATGCTGCATGGGAAGAGGGCGAAAGGCCTGTAAAAATAAAAACAGCATTATCTTTCTGATTATTAAGCTCACCCCATGTTTCATATGCAATAGTTGGATTTAACAAAAAACCCCCACGATGCATTTGGAAATCCTCATCTAAGGTGAAATAGATTTTATTTTCAGACATAACACAAACCTAAAAGGATATTTTAATATTTAAATTACAATAATTGTAACTTATTGTTATAACAATAGTTATTTTTTCTTAATTATCTAATTATTTTTTATGACGAATTATTCTTTTTCTTTTAATAAGCTGTTTTTTAGTTAATATATTTTTTTTACCTGCATAGGGATTATGACCAGTTTTAAACTCAATCCTTATTGGTGCACCTTTTATTCTGAGACACTTACAAAAGAAATTATTAAGAAAACGTCTATAATGACTAGGAAGCAGATTAACCCTATTGCCATGAATAATAATTATCTGGGGCCTCCTTCCTCCTTGATGAGCATAACTAAGACGTATTCTTCTACCAGCAACTAAGGGAGGTTGATGTATAGTCTGCGCTTTATATAAAATTTCATTCAGAAAAGATGTTTTAAATTCCTTGTTAGAATCATCATAAGCTCTTAAAGCTGAAGCTATAACTGAATCAATGCCGCTACCATGAAGCGCTGAAATATTATTAATGTCCGAAAAACCAGCAAAGCTTAACTTTCTCGTTATATCAGAACTAACTTGCCTCTTCTTTATAGGATCTAAATTATCCCATTTATTTACTCCGATAGTTAAAGCCCTACCTCTTTCTATTACTAAACCAATAAGGTGTAAATCTTGATCAGTAATGCTCTCTTGAGCATCTATGAGAAAAATAACAACAGCGGAATCTTCAATAGCGTTTAAACTCTGAACTATACTAAACTTCTCTATCTTCTCATTTACTTTAGATCTCCTTCTAATGCCGGCAGTATCAACTAGAATAAAATTATTCTTTCCTCTCTGGCATGGTACTAGGATGCTATCTCTAGTCGTTCCCGGCTCATTTGAGGTCAATAACCTTTTCTCGCCAATCAATCTATTTATCAAAGTTGACTTTCCAACATTTGGCCTGCCAACTACTGCAATATGCGGTCCACTTGGTATTTCTTCGTCTTGATCAAAGCTTATATTTGATTCAGCAATAATATGATCTAGTAGGACACTAATCCTTTTTCCATTAATCGCAGTAATACTTACTGGCGTCCCTAAAGCTAGACTAAAAAATTCTGATTCGGCAATACTAGGATCCTCTCCTTCAGATTTATTTACTGCAATAAATACAGGTTTTCCTAACTTCCTTAGATTTTTTGCTATCTCTTGATCCTTTGAAGTTAAGCCTTCCTTAAGATCAACTACAAGTATAATTATATTACTCTCTTGGATAGCAATATTAGTTTGCTCTTTAGCCAGTTGAGATAACTGGCTATCGCTATCATCTACCAAGCCTCCAGTATCAATAATTATAAATTTTTTTTTATTATGTGAAGCAATCCCATACCTTCTATCTCTAGTAAGTCCAGGATAATCAGCTACAAGGGCATTTCTTGAATGTGTTAATTGGTTAAAGATGGTAGACTTTCCTACATTAGGCCTTCCCACCAAAGCAATTGCGGGTAACATAGTTTTATATCCTAGTTTGCTGAACTAATAGAATAAGCCGCTAAGGTGCCCCCCTCAGACTGAACAATAATTCTATCGCCAACTACTAACGGTGAAGAAACTATAGATTCATTTGCCACTCTGTCTCTTGCTATAACTCTTCCGTCCCTAGAATCAATCCAATGAATAAAACCCTCTAAATCGCCAACTACTAAATTTCCTAAATAAGGGATAGGAGCTGTTAAGTCTCTTAACCTAAATACATTCTGCTGCCAAATAATAGCTCCACTGCTTCTATCTAGTGCAAAAATATTACTAAACTCATCAGTCAAATATAAAGAGCTAAAATCTACACCTAATCCTGTTAAGCTTGATACCTCTTGCTGCCAAATTAGCTGTCCAGTCTGAAGGTCAACAGCAACAGCTCTTCCATTATAACCAGCAGCAAAGACAAAACCACTAACAATCTGAAGTCCTGCACTCATATCCACTAATCTATCAATTTCAGTAGATCCTGAAGGAGAAATAACCTGGACTTCCCAAGCTGTATCACCACTTAATAGCTCGTAAGCACCAAGCCTCCCATTATCAAACCCAGCAACAATATAAGTACCTGAAATAATTGGCTTTGTATTTCCTCTAATTGTAAGTGCAGGAATATTTTGTTGGATAGACCATAGCTCCCTTCCATCTAAACTTGAGTATCCTCTAATCCTTCCATCAACCGTTTTAACTGCTATAATATTATTTTGCATTACTGGAGAAGCTAATATTTCACTACCAATATTCTTTTTCCATAGCTCTTCACCACTATCAGAATCAAATAAGACCAAATCTCCATCACTAGTTCCGAAAGCTAATATATTATTTAGATAGGCCGGTCCAGCAGATAAAGAATAGTCTGTATTTCTAGACCAAACTCTTCTGCCTTCTCTAATATCAAATGCTAAAATACTACCATCATAAGATCCTGCATAGACATTATCTCCATCAGAAGATGGAGATAGCCCTAAGCGTAAACGAGAAGATCCACTTCCAATTTTAGTTCTCCAAACTCTATTAATATCTAGCTCTTGATCGATATCTATTAATTCTGCTGGCGGCTCTACAGGGTCTTCTTCATCGTTGGCAAAAAAAGAACATCCACTAAGTAAAATAGTATAAAAAAAGATAATTAAACTAAATTTCATAAAAATATAATCCTATTGAATACTATCTTGGCCTTAATTTATATTAATATCTAAATCATTCATCTTCATCTGTATCAATGATCTATTTATCAATTGGCTATCACTAGCTAAAGCTTCTGTGTATGCAAATCTAGCCGCCTCTATATTATTCAAAGCGGAATATACATCACCTCGCAATTCATTAAGCCGCCCTACAAGCTCACCCGATATCTCTTCATCTAATAATGCCTCAGCATCCTCAAACTGACCCTGCTCCATAAAAACTCTAGCCAACCTAAACCTAGCTATAATAGAAAGATATTCATCAGAAGCGTTATCGATAACATATTCCAATGAATCTATTGATCCCCTATAGTTCTGATTATTTAAATACATAACAGCAACAAGAAGTGCTGCTTGATCTGTATATGGACTTGAACCATAAGTATCTCTCAATTGTTCAAAAATACTAATTGCTTCAGCATCGTTATCAGATAAAACATAAAGTGATAACTCTTGATAAAGAGTAGATGCCTCAATTGACTGATCAGCCTTGTAATTATCAAATCTCTCCCAACCAAAAAGAACACCTAAGCCAAGGACTACTCCCCCAATTATTGGCAAGATATTAGACCTTAGCCAGCCTCTAACCCTATCTATCTGTTCCTGCTCTGATAAAAAATCGTCCAAAATAAATAACCCTCTCTATAAAATTATTTCTTAAAAAATAATGCCTCACTTTTAAGCCATGACACAAGCCTATCTTCTGTGAGTTCAAATTGCTCGGTCTTTTCTCTTAGCATTTTAACACTAATTACGCCTTGATCTATTTCATTATCACCAATAATTAACGCAATACGAGAAAAGCTTTTATCTGCTCTCCTTAATTGTGACTTTAAGCTACCAAAAAGATAATCAACAGATAGTCTTAATGTTGGTATCTTTTCTCTTAATAATTCTGATAAAATAAAACCATAGTTTTGAGCACGATCTCCTACCATAGCTAAATATATATCAGGATAATCTTCTCTTACGTCTATTGATTCCTCTTTAATTAAATTAACTACCCTCTCAATGCCAAGCGCCCATCCAACAGCAGGAGTAGCACTTCCACCTAATTGTTCTACTAGATCATCATATCTTCCACCTGAACAAATTGCGTCCTGTGATCCTAATTTATTTGTTTTCCATTCAAAAACTGTTTTTGAATAATAATCCAATCCTCTAACAAGATTTACATTCAAAGAATATTTTATATTTATCTGGTCTAATAAATCTTTAAGTTTTTGAAAATGATTTTTCGAAGTCTCGCCAAGATAATCAATTAATCTTGGAGCATTTTTAATAATATCTATAATTTCAGGATTTTTACTATCTAATATTCTTAAAGGATTCTTAGCTAATCTAGATAAAGTTTCATCATCCATTATATTTTTATGAGCACTTAAAAAAGATAATAAATCCTTACGGTAAAGCTTCCTATCTTCGAATGATCCTAGAGAATTTATTTCGAGAAAAGGGCTTTCAAGTTTTAGTTTTTTCCAAAGTCTAGAGGAGATAGCTATTAATTCTGCATCTATCTCAGCACTAGGAAAGCCCACCGCTTCAACGCTTACTTGATTGAACTGCCTATATCGTCCTTTTTGTGGCCTCTCGTGTCTAAACATTGGTCCAGAACACCAAAGTTTCTGTTGGGTATTATGAAATATTCCATTACTTAACCCAGCCCTAATAACTCCTGCGGTTGCTTCAGGTCTAAGGGCAAGACTATCTCCATTTCTGTCTTTAAATATATACATCTCCTTCTCAATAATGTCGGTAGATTGTCCAATTGAACGTTCATATAAATCTGCTTTCTCTACAATAGGTATTCTAATTTCTTGATAACCATACTGCTTAAATATTTCTTTGCAGACTTTCTCTACTCTACTCCAAATAGGTATGTCATTGGCTAGTATGTCGCTCATCCCTCGTATTGGTTGCAATATCTTTTCCATTTTACTCTTTTACTTCATTAAGAACTGAAAATTGTGCAATATCACCTCTTCTTGCGTCACCAGGTATAAAATAAGTAATTTTATCAATAAGCACTTTTACTCCTTCATAATTTCCAAGCAAGAAAGATACAGGCGGTATTGCTTCTAGCCTAATTTCTTCGCCTTCCCTTCCCAAATAATAAAGAAGACGTCTATTATTTCCATCATACACCTCTACCCAACAGTCCTCTAGATAAAGGATCTCTATATCAACTATAGAGTTATTTGACTCTTGAGTACTTATGGAACTTTCGAGAATCTCTAATTCTCCTACTAAAGCACTAGTATTATTATCCTCAGCGACTAAAGAGGTAAGCTCTTGCTCAACACCCTGAGCTATATCTTGATTAGATTCATTAGTGCTGTCTAAAGTCTCAAGTTGTAGCCCATCATTATAAGAAAATTCATTACTACTCAAACCCTCTATTTCAACTGTAGGTGTGCTAATCGAGCTAACAGATTGAATATGATCATCTTGGTTAAATGGAAGTGTATAAACTACTAATAAAATAAATAGCAAGGTAGCAGTAGTAATAATTGCATAATTAAGATTAATTCTTGGATAGGTTAATAAGGAAGGTATTCTATTAGCGCTAATTAAATTTGGCGGCTTATCTGAACCTACTTGCTCTAGATACTTCTCTAATAAAAGCTCAGGCTCTAAGCCTAACTCTAAAGCATAGCTCCTAATGTAGCCTTTGGAGAAAACTGGAGCTGAAAAATACTCAAAATTATCCTCTTCTATTTGTCTAAGGTTTTCTATCTCAATATTGAGAGAAGTTGAAATATCCTCAAGGCTAGTTTCTCTCTTTATTCTAGCTTTCTTTAAGATACTTCCAATAGTATTAGAACTACTAGATTTTGAAGAAATATCATTTTTTGCCATATCCTTTTACCATCAATTATCTACTAGAGTATCTATCTTGTCGAAAAGGCCTATTACTGAGTCTTCTACTAATAAGATCATTAACCTCCCCTGATAGTTGTCCACAAGCAGCATCTATATCATCTCCCCTAGTTTTTCTTATTGTTGCAATTATGCCAGCTGATCTGAGTTCACTATAGAACTGATTTATAACTTTTTTTTCTGAACACCTAAATCTTGTGCCAGGAAAACTATTGAATGGTATAAGATTTATCTTAGCAGGTCTATTTTGCAAAAGCTTAACAAGAGATTTGGCTTCCTTTTTTGAGTCATTTACTCCATCTAACATTACATACTCAAAGGTAATCTGTCTTGAGGTTGTAGAATCTGCATAAAGCCAACAAGCTTCTAAAAGCTCCTCAATAGGATGAATTTTATTTATAGGAACTATTTTATCTCTTACGCTATTATTTGCAGAATGGAGTGAAACAGCTAATGCTACATTACAATCTTTAGATAATTTTTTAATCTGAGGAACAATACCAGAAGTACTTATTGTTACTTTTCTTCTTGAAAGTCCAAAAGCTCTATCATCTACTAGTAATTTTGTTACTGGTAAAATATTTTTATAATTTGCTAATGGCTCCCCCATGCCCATGAAAACAATATTAGTTATTTTTTTCTCTTTACCAATTAAGCTCTTAGCAAGCAAAACCTGGCCAAGAATCTCACTTGATTTTAGATTTCTATTAAAGCCTTGACTTCCAGTGCTACAGAAGGCGCAATCCAGTGCACAACCTGCCTGGGAAGAAACACAAAGCGTTCCTCTATCTAGTTCCGGAATAAACACTGACTCTATAGATTGCTTAGAACCAACATCGATAATCCATTTAATAGTCCCATCTTTAGATTTCATCATAGACTTGACTAAAGGAAGGTTAATAAAAAAAAATTCTTTAAGCTTCTGTCTAAAAGAAAGACTTATATTGCTCATGCAATCAATATCGTAAACGTTTTTCTGATACAGCCAAGACATAATCTGATTAGCTCTATATTTCTTTTCTCCAAAAAAAGAAAGGGAATCTACCAGCTGCTCATAATCTAAGCCAATAAGATTAATCTTATCTTTAGAAGAGTAGTATATTTTTTTTAGATAGTCGGAAGACAAATTTCTTCTCTTTTAAAGAAAAAACTTATTTCTGAGTTTGCTGTCTCAGGTCCATCCGAGCCATGTACAATATTTCTTTCTATAGACTCTGCAAAATCACTTCTTATAGTCCCTTTCTCTGCATCTTTAGGATTAGTGGCTCCCATAATTTCTCGATTTTTACTTATTGCATCTTCTCCAAAAAGAACCTGAACCATTACTGGGCCAGAAGTCATATAACTTACTAAATCCGAGAAAAAAGGCTTACCTGAATGTATTCCATAAAAACCTTCTGCATCTTCCTTAGTTAAGTGTATCATTCTTGCTGCTAATATTCTTAAACCACTATCTTCAAATCTTTTATATATTTGCCCAATAAGGTTTTTTTCAACACCATCTGGTTTAATAATTGATAAAGTAGATTCCTGCATATATCACCTATAATAAATAATATTTAAATATTAAAGCTTTCTCCGCAACCGCACTCTCCCTTTATATTAGGATTACGAAATTTAAACGCTTCGTTTATACCATGTTTCACAAAATCTATTTCAGTTCCATCTATCATTTTTAAAGCATCTTTATCAATAAAAATACTTATCCCGCGATCCTTAAAAATGACATCATCTGAATTAATTTTATCTGCATAGTCAATCAAGTAGGCAAAACCAGAACAGCCTGTTTTTCTTACGCCTAAACGCAAACCTAGGCCCTGTCCTCTTCTCTCAATATAGGACTTTACTCTTTTAGCCGCATCAGTAGTTAAAGAAATAGCCATAGTTTTCCTAAATTATCTTTTTAAAAAAAATACTTTCAAACACTCTTGAAAAGCATTTTCAATAACTAATATTTTACCCATTTTTTCTACAGGAATATTCAAATTTTTTCTTATACCAAGCATATCTATGTATTTTACATCATGTATAGCCTGATTTTGAATAATTGATTTAATTTTATTAGCACTTACTAAAGTATCTGGGCACCCAAATATAAAAAAATTTACTTCTTTAATTATTTCTTTTTCAATTAACATTTGGCATTTAACCCATACGCCTAACGAACGATCCTCAGATTCTGCCTCAAAGAAAAACTCATTTTTATCAGATATGCTAGGCGCCTTCTCTAGTAATTTGAATCCATTTATTACTTCTCTACTATAAATCATAATTCAAAATATTTAGCTTTTAAGGTCAGCTCCGACACCATTTAGGAGTTTTTCCCATAATACTCCTTAGTCTATTAACTTCAAACTTTATCCTTTCAATAACATAATCAATTTCACTAAATTTAGTAAATCTCCCAAAACTAAAACGAATAGAGCTATTCGCTAATGTTTCGCTAAGTCCTAAAATGCTTAAAACATGAGAAGATTCAGTTGATTCAGAATTACAAGCAGATCCGGCTGAGATAGCAATATCAGAAATTGCTAAACGAAGGCTCTCTCCCTCAACTCCTAAGAAGGTAATATTTAGAACATGAGGGGAGCTTTTTTCAAGGTCTCCATTTAGCCTTATTTCCGAAATCTTATTAAGGCCTTCCCATAACTTATTTTTAATTTTTTTGAGCCTCTTAGACTCTTCTTTTACATTCAGAAGCTCATAAGCCTTACCCATCCCGGCTATTTGATGAGTAGGCAAAGTACCTGGTCTCAAACCATGCTCCTGGTCACCTCCGTGAAATAAACCATTAACCCTAATTCCTTCCTTCACGTATATTGCCCCGATACCTTTAGGTCCATAGCACTTATGAGCGGTTATTGATGCTAGATCAATATTCCAATCTTTAAGGTTCAATAAAACTTTACCTGCTGATTGTGCTGCATCTACATGAAATAAAACCTCACTTTCGTTACAATACTTCGCAATTTCTCTTATATCTTGCTCCACCCCTATTTCATTATTTACATGCATAATTGAAACAAGACGAGTACTATTTTTTATATGCTTTTTAACCTCTAAAGGGTCTATAATCCCTTTCGAATCACACTTCAAATAAGTTACATCAATACCATTTTTTTCTAGAAAATTTACTGTATCCAAAACAGCTTTGTGCTCTGTTAATGAAGTGATTATATGATCTCCTTTTTTAACTATCCCCTTAATTGCAATATTATTTGACTCAGTTGCACCTGATGTAAAATAAATTCTATTAGGGTCACTAATGATTTTTCTAGCAACTTCTTTTCTAGCTTTCTCGATAATAGCATGTGCCTCTTTACCATATTGGTGAGAAGATGAAGGATTAGCAAAATTACCATCTAATCTTAAGCAGGCATTCATTACATCAGCAACTCTTGGATCCACTGGTGTTGTTGCTGCATAGTCTAAATAAACTTCTTTCATTTTTTTAACTTATTTCTTGCATCTAAAGACACCAATATACCACGTAAAATATTTATCTCCTGTTTCTTAAGTATCACTCTATTAAATAAACGCCTGAGTCTTAATTTTAACTGCTTTGATCTTTCCTTTTTCATAAATCCTGAGTGCTCTAATAGGCCTTCTAAATGCTTATGGAACCCCTCTAGTTCTTCTGAAGTTGCAAGGTTGCTAGAATCTATACCTTTTGGTGTATTCTTTCTATCAACATATATTTTTAATTCATAACAGATTATCTGGACAGCCATTGCTAGATTTAGAGAAGAAAATAACTTATTAGAAGGTATATTAATTACTGAATTACAACGAGATAGATCCTCATTATTTAAACCAGAATGTTCTGGTCCAAAAATAACTGCTACTTTGCTTGAGGCTATTTTTTTAGAAATCATCTCCACGCACTCACGAGGCTCTAATGTTGGCCAGCCAAGGCTTCTACTTCTAGAGGTAGCACCTATAACATAATTACAACCAGTTAAAGCATCTTCAAGAGTCGAGGTAATAACTGCATTTTGTAAAACATCATCAGCGCCAGAAGCCATTGCAATTGCTTCTGAAGATGGAAAATTCTTTGGATTAACTAAATAAAGCTCTTCTTGCTCCATAGTTTTCATGGCCCTAGCAGAAGCACCTACATTACCAGGATGGGACGTTTCTACTAAGATGATCCGAATAGATTTCATAATTAAAAATAATTAAAGAGTATTTTATTCTTCTGTTATAAAATTAGATATTAACACTAGAGAGTATAGATTATGCATGGAATGGTAAATATAGCAATCAGAGCTGCTAGAGAAGCTGGAGAGATTATGATTAGACAGCTTAATCATCTTGAAACTCTTAGTGTTAGTGAAAAAAGTAATAATGAATATGTTACTGAAATTGATAAGATCGCAGAAAAAACAATTATCAATATAATCCATGAGCACTTCCCAGATCATTCTATTCTAGGAGAAGAATTTGGAAAACAAGGAGATAATGAATATCAATGGATAATTGATCCAATTGATGGGACTACTAATTTTATTCATGGATTTCCAGTTTTTTGTGTCTCTATTGCCGTAACAAGGGATGATGAGCTTGAGCATGGCGTCGTGTATGATCCACTCCGTCAAGAAATCTTTAGTGCCTCAAAAGGACAGGGCTCTCAATTAGATGGTCATAAGATTAGAGTCAGTAAAACAAATAGTCTTAAAAATTCACTTATAGCAACAGGATTTCCCTACAGAAGTAATAAAGATAAGCTAGATGAATACTTAAAAACGCTTAAAAATGTTATTCAAAGCACATCTGGAATAAGGCGTCCCGGATCTGCAGCTTTAGACTTATGCTATGTAGCATGCGGAAGAGTAGACGGCTTTTGGGAATTTGGCCTTAGGAAATGGGATGTAGCAGCAGGAGCACTAATCATAAAAGAAGCAGGTGGAATAATAACAAACCTCATTGGTGAAAGTGATTACTTAGAAAATGGAAATATTTTAGCTGGCAACCCTAAAATACACAGTGAGCTTCTGGAAAAAATTACTATCTAGACTTAAAAACTCTATGGGGTATCTTCTTCTTCTTCTCTCTTGGGAGGTAAGAGATCCTCTACAGTAATATTTAAGGCTAAGATAGAAGTACTAGCAATATATATGGAAGAATAGGTACCAACAAATACTCCTATAATTAGAGCTCTAGCAAAACCTGATACAGACTCGCCTCCAAGAATAAATAAAGCAAATAAAACAATCATAGTAGTTAAGCTAGTGATAATTGTTCGGCCAATAATTTGATTAAGTGAAAAATTAATTATATTAATTGGAGTCTCTCTCCTCATAACTCTAAAATTTTCTCTTATACGATCGAATACTACTATCGTATCATTCAAAGAATATCCTATTGTTGCAAGTATTGCCGCCAAAACAGTTAAATCAAAGCTTAGTCCAAATAAAGAGAAAGCTCCCAGAACTATAATACAATCATGGAAAAGAGCAGAAATTGTGCCTGCTGCAAATTTCCATCTAAATCGAAGCATGACATAAATAAAAATAAGAATTAAAGCAATAAGCATCGATATACCGCCCTGCTCCGTAAGGTCCTCGCCAACCTGTGGTCCAACAAATTCTATACGCCTTAGCTGAACAGATGAGTCCTGAGAAGAAAGTAATTCTAGAGCCTGATCTCTAACTACTCCTCCATCTTGAGCCTGTGGTGATAACCTTATTAAAACATCAGAAGCTGTTCCAAAGCTCTGTACAAGCGGAGTCTCAAAACCACCATTAATCAAAGCTGATCTAATTTCAGCAAGATCAGCTTGTTGGTCATAACTGACTTCTAATAAAAGACCGCCAGTAAAATCTATACCTAGATTTAAACCCTTAAAGAATATAGAAAAAATAGATATAGTTATTAAAGCTAATGAAACTATAGATGTAAGTTTGCGAATAGACAAAAAATTAATTTTTATTTGATTATTTTGCATATCTTCTCAAGCTGCCTATAGATAAAGATTTAGGTGATCTATATCCGTAAATTAAATTTACCAAGGCCCTAGTTCCAATAATAGCTGTAAACATAGAAGTAATAATTCCTAAAGCAAGGGTTACAGCAAAACCTTTAATAGGTCCTGTACCAAATGAAAAAAGTACTAATGCAGCAATAAGAGTTGTAATATTTGCATCCGCGATAGTTGAAAAAGCTTTCTCGTAACCAGCTCTTATGCTAGCTTGCGGAGAGTTTTTATTTGCAATCTCTTCTTTTATTCTCTCAAAAATTAATACATTGGCATCTACGGCCATACCAACAGTTAAAACAATTCCAGCAATACCAGGTAAAGTCAATGATGCTTGCAATAATGATAAAAGCGCAATGATAAGCACTAGATTCAATAGAAGAGCTATATTGGCCACTACTCCAAAAACTCTATAGTAGATAGACATAAAAAATACAACTAATAGTAATCCTATTATTACAGCAGCTTTTCCTTTATCAATATTATCTTGTCCAAGACTAGGACCAATAGTTCTCTCCTCAACTTTTATTATCGGAGTAGCTAGAGCTCCAGCTCTAAGTAATAAAGCTAAATCCTGACCTTCAAAGGGAGTTACCCCAGTAATCTGGAAATTACTTGAAAAAACACCGCGTATTGTAGCAGTATTAATAACAGTCTCTTCTCTAGTATTTATAATTATTTCTTCGCCATCTTGGTTAACAATCTCAGGTTTCTCTTCTATATATAGAACAGCCATAGGTCTATTAAGATTTGCCTGTGTTGTTTCTAACATTCTAGTTGCACCTTGATTGTTTAGCCTTACTGATACAGCTGGTACACCTTGAGAATAAGCAAAACTAGCATCAGTCAATTGATCGCCCGATACAATCACATCTCTTCTTAGTAAAACAGGAGAGCCATCCTCTCTAAGCCTTAAAATTGAATTAAGCGGCACGCGTCCACTTGAATCAGCAGCGAAAGCATCATTCTCAAAATCAACTAATCTAAATTCTAAAGTAGCTGTTGCTCCCAATATTCTTTCTGCCTGAGATGGATCTTGCACACCTGGCAATTGAACAACTATCCTATTAAGCCCTTGTCTTTGAACAATTGGCTCAGCTACACCTAATTCGTTTACTCTATTTCTTAGAGTAATAGTATTCTGCTGGATAGCAAAATTTTGCCGCTGGGTAATCTGAGTATTAGAAAGTGAAACTAAATACCCCCTATCTTCTCCAAAGTCTTCTGTGGTAACAACTAGAGAAGGATCTAATCTTCGAATTACCTCTCCTGCTAAATCATATTGACTATCTTCTATAATTGGAATCTCTATTTGATCCTGATTAATTCTAATCCTGTTTCTGATTCCTGCCTCTCTCAAATCAGTCCTTAAATCTGCTTCAAAGTTAGTTAAATATTGATTTATTGCCGTATCAAGATCAACTTGATATAAAAAATGAACACCCCCTCTAAGATCTAAACCCAAGCTCATTGGCTGTAAGCCAAAATATTTAAGAAGAGCAGGGGTTCTAGGAGCAAGAGTAAGAGCTACCACATGATAAGGTAAATATTCTGATAAAACTCTAACTGCTGACAACTGTGATTCTACGTTTTGGAACCTAACTATAATCGCGTCACTTTCTATAGCTGAAGCTAAAAAATTAATTTCATTCTCTTCCAATGCATCTTGTACTGAATCTAAAGTAGAAACAGAAATAGGACTTCCATCTTCTGTAGTAATTTGAAGCGCTGGATCATCTCCATAAATATTGGGCAAAGCAAAAATAACGCCAAGACTCACAACTAATAAAACTAAAATATTTTTCCAAAGAGGATATCGATTCATAACTTGATCTTTCTAATTAAGCGTTCTTAATAGTATCTTTAGGCATTAATGTTGCTATAGTGTTTTTTTGCACTTTAATTGAATTCTTATCACCTATCTCTAGCGTTACCCAAAGATCTCCAACATCCTTGACCTCTCCTAAAACACCACCGCTAGTAACAACCTCTTGACCTACCTTTAATGAATCTATCATCTGACGATGCTCTTTTTGTCTTTTATTTTGAGGCCTAATTAATAAAAAATAAAAAAGGGCAAAGATTATGATTAAAGGTAAAAAGCTCGTAAAAAGATTTGGCTCTTGAGCTCCTTGAGCAAAAGCACTATTTATAAAAAAATCCATATTATTATATATATATTATTAACACCAAGATGCATATTATGTCACAGATTCAATAGATTCAATTTAATACTTCATAAAATCTAATCAATTTTGCCTTGACTTAGATACTCTTCGACCAATTTATCAAGAGAATCCTTGCTTATAGCCTGCCTAATCTCAGCCATTAAAGAGTAGTAGAATTGCAAATTATGGATAGTCGATAAATGCGCACCTAGTATCTCATTACATCTATGCAAGTGACTTAAATATGACCTTGTATAATTTTGACATGTAATACATAGACATTTTTCATCTACTGGACTTTTGTCCATCCTATAACGACTGTTCTTCAAATTAATTCTTCCTTCGCTTGTAAATAACTGTCCATTCCTTGCGTGCCTAGTAGGTATAACACAGTCAAACATATCTATTCCTAGCAAAACGGACTTCATTATATCCATTGGTGTACCTACTCCCATGAGATATCGAGGCTTATCAATTGGCAAATATGGTCCTATAGCCTCCAATGTTCTAATTCTTTCTTCTTCAGTCTCACCAACCGCCAAACCACCCAAAGCATACCCATCAAAATCAATTTTTTTCAAAGCTTCGCAACATTTGGCTCTCAATTTAGGATATACACCTCCCTGGATTATCCCAAATAAAGAAGAGTCGCTTTGTTGATCTTTTTTTAAGGCTTTAAAAGATTCCATACTTCTTTTGGCCCATCTTAAAGATAACTCCATAGATGATAATGCATGCTTCTCTGAAACTGGATAAGGTGTACACTCATCAAAAACCATAACAATATCAGAAGATAAATCATGTTGAATTGAAATTGATAATTCTGGTGTAAGCTTTATCAGGTCACCATTTACTGGTGATCTAAACTCTACACCCTCTTCATCAATTTTTGTCAAAGATTTTAAACTATATACCTGAAAGCCACCAGAATCGGTTAATATTGGACGCTTCCAGTTCATAAAGTCATGAAGCCCTTGGTGAGATCTTATTACCTCCATTCCAGGTCTAAGCATTAAATGAAAAGTATTACTTAAAATTATCTCATAGCCAATTCCATTTAACTCCTCAGAAGACATTGTCTTCACGCTTCCATAGGTACCAACTGGCATAAATGCTGGTGTATCAATAGTACCTCTATTAAAAACTAATCTACCTAATCTAGAATTTTTGTGAGAGTGTAAAAGCTCGAATCTCATAGTCAATAATTAACTATTTTTTAAAGTAATAAACATAGCATCTCCGTAACTAAAAAATCGATATTTCTTCTGAATTGCATACTTATATGCCGAAAGAATATTTTCTTTTCCAGCAAAGGCTGAGACTAATAATAATAAAGATGACTTGGGTAAATGAAAATTAGTGAGCATTGCATCAACTATTTTAAATTTATAACCAGGATAAATAAATAAATTAGTTTTATTATCGAATCCCTTAACATACCCAGAAGCTAAAGCGCTTTCAAGAGCCCTTAAACAAGTAGTACCAATGGCGATAATTCTTCCATTATTATTTTTAGTCTCAATAATTTTTTTACATAAATTATCAGAAATAATCACTCTCTCTTCATGAAGCTTATGTTCGAGAATGTTTTCACTCCTAATCGGAGAAAAAGTGCCTGCTCCAACATGTAATGTTAAAAAATCATATTCTATTCCATTTTCAGCAAGAAGGCTTAAGTACTCTTTAGTAAAATGCAATCCTGCGGTAGGCGCCGCAATAGCGCCTTGATTTCTAGCATAAACTGTTTGATATCTTATAGCATCTTCTTTATGTGGTTTTCTTTTAATATAAGGAGGAAGTGGGATTGAGCCAAACTTATCTATAAATAAATATGCATTACAATCAAAACTTAAAAAAAATATACCATCATGCCTTTCAATGATTGTAGCTATTTCATTTGAAGATAATATTAATTTTGAACCTACGCTAAGGTTTCCACTAAATTTTATTTGGCATCGAACTAGATGATTAGAAACAACTCTCTCAACTAATAGCTCTACTCTTCCCCCAGTCTCTTTACTGCCATATAGCCTAGCCTTAATAACCTTTGTATCATTAAAAATGATAAGATCGCTAGGCCTTAAAATATCAATTAAATCTATAAATTTTTTATCTTGATAGTGCCCACTATTTCCATCAAGCACTAAAAGCCTACTACTAGTCCTTTTGCTTATTGGCTCTTGAGCTATCAACTCAACTGGAAGTTTATAATCAAATTCTTTAAGCTTCATTAGTGATTTTTAGATTACAATTAAGATAAAATACAATTTGAATATGCCGGGATGGCGAAATGGTAGACGCGCCGGACTCAAAATCCGGTTCTGGCAACAGAGTGAGAGTTCAAGTCTCTCTCCCGGCACCAAGATAAAAAACACAATCTAATCTATATAGCTACTTACAGGAGGCAGATATGAACCTGTTCTCTGGGATGGTTCAGATTCTCCCTCTACTGGCAATACGAGTGTACCTATCCCATCTATGCTAGCTTCTATAGTTTGACCTGGTTGTAAATATCTTGTTTCTCCTCGCAAATATGTACCAGCTCCAGTACCACCAGAAGTCCCATTATTTATTACATCGCCAGGGTAGAGAGTAATAATTGATGAACCATACTCAATAAGCTCGTATATTGAGTGTATCATGTCACCTGGACCTGCTCTTTGCATAACCTGGCCATCTATCTCTAAAACCTGCTCTAATCTTGTCATTGGATCACCATAAAACTCTTTAGGGACGATCCATGGGCCTAGAGGAGCAAAAGTATCGTGCCCTTTACCTATAAACCAATCTGATCCGGGTCGAGAATTAGGTGGTCGCCCACCTCGATCTGAAATATCTAAACTTACCATATAACCAAAAATATAATCAGCAGCATTATCTGCAGAAACATACTTAGCTTCTCTACCAATAACAATTGCTAATTCAACTTCCCAATCAATACGATCTCTTCCCCAAGGGATGATAACTGCGTCTCCTTGACCGATTACTGCACCCTCAATAGGCTTAAGAAATAGGTAGGGAATACCTCTATTCTCCCTCCTCCTCTCTGCTGCCAATCTTTGGCCTTCAGGCGTATTGGCCTCCTCAACATGACTATAAAAGTTCACTGCCGCATTGAGCATCTTTCCTGGCATTATAGGGGCTAGAGTCTTTATATCTTCAACATTATATATGAAGTCCAACGAATCATTTTCAAGCATTTCTTCCTGAATGACACTTCTCACTATTGCATAAATAACATCTTTTAAACCATGATCATATCTCTCAATTAATGATCTCATATCATTAGGCATAATAATGCCATAACCAGTCTTTATTGCATTATCGGCAGCATTAAGATCAATAACAAACTCATCTCTAAGTACAATACCTAAAGTATTGTTGCCATCAATGCTAAATGTACCTAGCTTAAATGGTTCAACCGAAGTGTTGGATTGTGAATAAGCTAAGGAAGGGATAATGAATGATAAAAAAAATATTATTAAAAAGCTTTTCATGTTATTTCCTCATATAAAAAATTATCAAGTCTACAAAGTACAATTGTAAGGCTCAACAGATTCTCCAGCTAACCAGATCCAATTGCCTTCTAGAATTACTGGTTCGGTAAAGTTAACAGGATCAATAATAGTTGCTACCCATTCTAAATTACTTTCATCTGAACTAAGAGTAAATTCTTCTAAAATCTCGGCATCAAGACTTAATGGTGTTCCTCTATCATCAAAAAAAGGATAATTTATTTTCGTTGTTTTAACTAAAAGTGTGTTCTCGGCCCAGCTAGCTAAAGAATATCCCATACTGCTATACTCCTCACTGATAGGAAAGGGCTGATCTAAGTTAAAAACTCTTCTTCCATCCCACTCCTCTAAATACATAACTATAGCGCCATCTTCTTCTCTAAATTCTACTGGATAAGGATTGTCCATAGCAGCAGGAAGTCCGGGAGGAATGCACTTGAGTGCTGGATCATCTATTAATGGGTTCCAAGAAGCTTGAGATAGTTGAGCGGCTGGAGTTAATGGCCAGCTTATATTCCCAGAATTAGTATTAGGCCTCCTTTCAGGTGTCCAGACTTTAAAAATTCCTCTAGCGCTCTCTTCAGCGCTATCTTTGGCCTCCGAAGAGAAAGCTAAAGATTCTAGATCTTCCACACTAGAAAGAAATCTTTTAGCAATATTTGGGTGAACTGCAACGAGACCCATTGATTCTGAAGAAATAGTTATCGCTAGCATCTCATCTAACCCGTGCCTTGATAGTGCACCTACAATATTTACTTTTTCACCAATTTTTATATCTTCTCTATCTATACCATATCTTTGAAGAGTGTTAATTGAACCAGATTCCATTTCCCAAATAACTTCTTCTCCATCAGAATTATTTATTGCTACTTGAAGAAATACATGTGGATTTCTCCAATCAAATGAAACTATCTGCCCCTCCATATCAACCATATTCTCAAGATCATAAAATGCTGCAGCTGAATGATGAGAAAATGAAACTCCAGTAAAATAACCCATCAAAAAAATAAACATAAAAAATTTAAGAAAAAAATTAATCATAAGATAGTGTCTCTAATTTTGTAATTAACTCCACTGGAGATAAATAACCGCCAAGATGTGCACCAGATGACGAATAAATAGCTGGCGTACCCATTACACCAATCTTTCTACCAAGTTGATAATGATTAGATACTGGTGATCTATCGCAGGATTCTAGTTGTAAGCTCTCCCCAAGCTTTGCTTTTGTTAGTAGCATATTTCTCTCTGCAGTACCCGAACACCATACTTTTTCAGCCTTGTACCACGAATCAGTATCTGGACCAGTCCTCGGATAAAATAAATATTGAACCTTTATTCCTAAATCATTTACTTCGTTTATCTCTTCATGAAATTTACGGCAATAACCACAGTCTAAATCAGTAAAAATAGTTATTGTGTGCTTTATCTTTTCCATGGCTGGAGAAAAGATAATAGCCTGATCCTGATTAACGGCTGATATCAAATCACTTCTCACCATTTCTCTTTTAGTCTCGGTTAAATTCATATTAAAATGAAGATCAAATAACTCCCCCTGAAAAACGTACCGGCCATCATGAGTAATATAAGCAACCGAAGAATTAACCGCTACTTCATAAATACCGCTAATTGGACTATCTGAAACAGAAGAAACGTCAATCTCAGGAAATAAGTTTGCTATCTCTTCCTTAGATAATGAAACTTGCTCTTGAGCGAAGGAAGAATTAAAAAAAAATGCTAAGAAAAGAATTGGCTTAAACCAAAACATTAATGTGTCTCCTATATGATCACCCATTAATATTGGCATATAGAGAGGTAAAATTCAAACTAGCCCCTTGGATGATGCTTAGAGTGAAGGTCCTTCATTCGCTCTTTTGCTATATGTGTATATATTTGAGTGGTTGAAATATCGCTATGCCCTAATAAAAGCTGGACTATTCTTAAATCTGCTCCATGATTGAGCAAATGAGTTGCAAAAGCGTGACGCAAAGTATGTGGAGATAGTCTTTTATTTATACCAGCTAATTTTGCATATCTCTTAATTACATGCCAAAAAGCCTGTCTAGTCATACTTTTGCTAGATCTTGTTGGGAAAAGATAATCTGATTGACGGCCATTTAAAACTCTTAATCGATCTGAATCAATAAATTTCTTAAGCCAAATAACCGATTCATCTCCAATTGGCACAAGTCTTTCCCTGTCTCCTTTGCCCATAATTCTAATGGTTTGTTGATTGAAGTTTACTTGAATTACTTGTAAATTGGTCAATTCGGAGACTCTAATTCCAGTAGCATATAATAACTCAAGCATAGCCTTATCTCTTGAGCCTAAAGGATTCTCGAGATCTGGTTGATTCAGAAGAGCCACTACTTCTTTTTCTGTTAAAGTTTCTGGTAAGTACCTGCCTATTTTTGGCATATCTATCTGTAAAGTAGGGTCTTCCTTAATTAATTTTTCTCTTAGAAGATATCTAAAAAACTGTCGGAAAGTTGAAATTTTTCTAGCTGAAGACTTTGGTCGATTTCCTTTACTAAGCTCCTCAGAAAGATATTCTAATAAGTCACTTTTATCGACATCAATCAAATATATCTTTCTTTTAAATAGGTGTCTTATAAGGATAATTAAGTCAGCTCTATATGCACTTAACGTATTCTCAGACAATCCTCTTTCCATCCAAATAGCATCAAGGAAACGTTCTATAATATCTTTATCATTTTCGAACAGAATAGCTTTTCTTTTCATTTTTTGTTATTTTTTTTACTATCCATAAGTAGACTTTATCCATAAGTAGACTTTATTATCTTCATTTATTATCTATCTCCTAATATACAAATGTATATATAGAAAGAAAAATAATAAAGCTATATTATTGCTAATTCTAAATACAATATAAAAAGCTATTGAAAAAACTAAACTTACTATATTTTTTAAATACTATTTATGGCCTATATTCTTGGCTAGTCTTAACTTTTGTATTTTTAATACTGCTAGTTTTGCTTATTATCCTCCCTTACAAAAAAATTAGGAGAAAATTAACTAGCTTAGCCGCTAGAGTCTTTCTTTTTTTATCAGGAACATCAATAGATTTCATAAGTAAACATAGACTTCCTGACGAACAATGTGTAGTAGTTGCAAATCATTCTAGCTACCTTGATGGTATTATTTTAAAAGCTATTCTTCCTGCCAAATTTACATTTCTGATCAAAGCCGAAATGTCTGAAGTCCCTCTAATAGGACTGATGTTAAAACTTATTGGATCTGAATTTGTAAAAAGGGAGAATAGCTTAGAAAAAAATAGAACAATGCGTCACCTTTTTAAGTCTGCTAATTCAGGTGATTCTTTAGCTGTATTTCCTGAGGGTACTTTTTCACAACAACCAGGCTTAAAAAGATTTCATTCAGGTGCATTTGCAGCAGCAAAAAAAGCTAACATTCCAGTAATACCGGTTGTAATAATTGGAGCTAGAAAGAAATTATCATCTGGTATGTGGCTACCAATAATGGGAAATATTTCAATCAATATTTGTGATCCAATAAAAGCAGCGGAGTTTGAAAAGACTAAGGATATTTTAAACATATCAAGAAAATTAATGCTTAATATTCTAGATGAGCCCGATCTAGGAAAAAATAATGAATAAGCCTATCTGGACTCCAAATAAGAAAAAATCAAATGCATCTAATATGGCTAATTTTTTAAACCTAAATAAAAATTTTATAAAAATTAACAATTATAAAGGCTTACTTGAATGGAGCATAGAAGAGCCTAGCCACTTTTGGTCAGTATTATGGAATTTTTTAAAAATAAAAGCATTCTCTGAGCCAAAAAATATCATCACAAAAGGTAAATATTTATTCGAAACAAAATGGTTTGAATCTGCCTCGCTAAATTATGCTGAAAACTTACTCAATAATAATTTTAACCATACTGCTATTGTATCTTATAATGAAAATGGTGATGTTAGAAGAATAGACTGGAGAACATTAAAGAAAAAAGTTGCTAGTTTTTCACAGACGCTTAAAGACCTAGGTATAAAAAAAGGAGATAGGGTTGCATCTATAGTCACTAATTCAGAAGAATCTGTAATTGCTATGCTCTCAACTTCATCTATTGGTGCTATATGGTCCTCATGCTCACCTGATTTTGGAGCTGATGGAATAATAGATAGATTTAAACAAATAAAACCTAAAATATTAATTTCTGTAGATGGTTATTTTTATAATGGAAAACAATTTGATATAAAAGAAAAAATTAAAACTATAGACAAAAATGTTAGAAGTATAAAAAACTTAATAGTTATTCCTCTTATATCAAAAGAAATAAATATAAAAACCAAAAATAAAATAACCTCCTATAATGAAGCTATCACTAATTCTGGAAAGCTAGTTTTTACAAAACTTAAATTTTCTGACCCTCTATTTATTTTATTTTCATCTGGAACTACAGGTATACCTAAATGCATTGTTCATTCTGTAGGCGGTACATTACTACAACATAAAAAAGAGCATGTACTTCATTGTGATATTAATCCTAAAGATATTATTTTTTTTTATACAACATGTGGTTGGATGATGTGGAATTGGTTGGTAAGTGGGCTTGCCTCTAACGCTACTATATTGCTATTTGATGGGTCACCATTCTATCCTAATACAAGTAGACTCTGGGAAATCATTGATCAGGAAAATATAAAAATATTTGGTACAAGTGCTAAATATCTATCTGCCTTAGAAAAAGAGAACTATATTCCAAAAAAATCCAATAATTTAACTTCTCTTGAGAGTATATTATCTACTGGCTCTCCTTTAGCTCCATCAAGCTTTGATTATGTTTATAAATCAATTAAAAAAGATTTGAGACTTTCTTCAATATGTGGTGGAACTGATATTATAGCCTGCTTTGGAATTGGTAATCCTTTGCTCCCAGTTTATAAGGGCGAACTTCAATGCATATCACTAGGAATGGATGTTGATGTTGTTGATGAAAAAGGTGTTTCTATAAAAAATAAAAAAGGTGAGTTAGTTTGTAGATCTCCATTCCCATCTATGCCTATTGGCTTCTGGGGAGATAGAAATAATAGAGAATATCTTAAAACTTATTTCTCTAAATTTCATAATCAATGGTATCAGGGTGATTATGCTGAGCTTACAGATAATGGTGGTATTATTATCCATGGGAGATCAGACTCTATTTTAAATCCAGGAGGAGTAAGAATTGGAACCTCTGAAATATATAGAATTGTAGAAAAATTTAAAGAAGTCAATGAATGTCTAGCAGTAGGTCAGGAATGGGCAAACGATACTAGAATAATACTATTCATTCACCTAAGACAAGGTCACTTATTGACTACTGATTTAAAAAACACTATATGTAAAAAATTAAAAAAAAATGCGTCTCCCAGACATGTTCCTTCAAAAATTATAGCTTGTCCAGAGCTACCTAAAACAATTAATGGTAAAATAGTTGAAATTGCTATTAAAGAACTTATTCATGGTCGTACTATTAAAAATATAGATTCAATAGCAAATCCAGAAGTATTAGTATTTTTTAAAAACTTAAAAGAGTTAGAAATATGATAACTCCATTAGAAAATTACCAAAATAAGATCGATAAGGGATTAATAGTAAAGGATCTAGCTCAAGAAGAAGCGATAAAGAGCCTTAATAAATGCTATAAACAAATAGTAGAAACCCAAAATACTAATCGAATTTCAAGAATTTTTAATACTAAGTCTATTAAGGGGTTATATCTTTATGGAGATGTTGGAAGAGGAAAAACATTACTTATGGATATCTTCTTCGATACCTTACCTATTAAAAAAAAATTACGATTACATTTTCATAGATTTATGGCATTAGTTCATAATGATCTTAATCGTTTCAAGAATAAAAAAAATCCGCTTGATCTAGTAGCAGAAAATTTATTAAAGAAAAATAAAGTGATTTGTTTTGATGAATTTTCCGTATCAGATATAGCAGACGCAATGATACTCGGAAACCTCTTTAAAAAACTATTCGCTAAGAAAATGATTTTAATAATAACATCTAATATTAAACCAGATAACTTATATTTAAATGGTCTTCAGAGGAAAAGCTTTCTTCCGGCAATAGTTCAAATTAAAAAATATACTAAAACTGTACTTATTGAATCTAAGTATGACTATAGATTAAATTTCTTAGAAAAAGCTAATACTTACCAGTACCCAATTAATGAAGAAAATAATATTACACTTAATAACTACTTTAGTAAGTTGGCAACAAATACAATCCAAATTAACAATAAAATAAATATAAATGGAAGGGATATAAATACTAAAAAAGTCTCTGACTCAGTTATTTGGTTTGATTTCAAAAATATTTGTGATGGTCCAAGAAGTCAAAACGATTATATTGAAATAGCAAAATGCTATAAAACAGTAATTATTTCAGATATCCCGATCTTTACTCAAGAATATGAAAATCAAGCAAGGAGATTTATAGCATTAATAGATGAATTCTATGATAGAAAGATTAAAGTTATAATTTCGGCTGAAGCAAAAATAGAAAAATTATATGATGGAAGTAAACTAAAAGCAGAATTTAAAAGAACAGTTAGTAGGCTTCATGAAATGCAGAGTTATGATTATTTATCGAAGCCATTTAGACAATAATCTTAAGGAATAAATATGGAAAAGATAATTGGCGATCTAGTTTTAATAAGACATGGCCAGAGTGAATGGAACAGTAAAAATCTTTTTACAGGATGGCATGATATTGATTTAACTGAAAAGGGTATAGAAGAGGCAAGGAATGCAGGAAAGCTCCTAAAAGATAGAAAACTTAAGTTCAATTTAGCCTTCACTTCAGTACTGTCAAGGGCAATACATACTCTTTTTTATATACTAAAAGAAATGGAATTAGATCATATTCCTATAAAGAATGAATGGATGCTAAATGAAAGGCATTATGGTTCGCTTCAAGGACTTAACAAATTAGAAACAACAGAAAAATATGGCGAGAATCAAGTGAATATTTGGAGAAGAAGCTTTGATATTGCTCCTCCTAAAATGTCTAAAGATGACCCAAGACATCCCTTAAATAATGTTAAATATAACCAAATAGATCGATCACTACTGCCTGGATCAGAATCCCTAAAAGAAACACTCTCAAGAGTTAAAGAATGTTGGAATACCTCAATCCTTCCAGAGCTTAATCTAGGTAAAAATATCATTATTACTGCTCATGGAAATAGTTTGAGAGCTTTAGCAAAAATTATAGAAAATATTTCTGATAAAGAAATCTCTGAATTTAATATTCCTACAGGGGTACCAAGGTATTATAAATTAGATAAAAATATTAGCCCTATAAGTGTTGAATATCTAGGAAATAAAAAATTAATTTCTGAAGCAACCAAAGAAGTTGCCCAACAATCAAAAAAATAGACGGAGTGAAAAAATGATATATGATCTTGGGGAGCATAAAGTCACGATAAAAGATGATAATTTTTTTATTGCTCCTAACTCAGCGGTAATTGGAAAAGTTTCTCTAGGTAGCAATATTAGTATCTGGTTTAATGTTGTAATTAGAGCAGATAATGATGAGATTACAATTGGTGATGGATGTAATATACAAGATAATTCCGTTCTTCATGTTGATGAGGGGTCACCAGTAAGATTAGGAGATAATATTAGTATTGGACACTCAGCTACAATCCATGGATGTAAGATTGGATCCGATACTTTGATAGGTATGGGTACAACTATCTTAAGCAATGCTTCAATTGGCAATAATTGTCTAGTAGGTGCAAATAGCCTGATAACTGAAAATAAAATTTTTCCAGATAATTCACTTATAGTGGGGGCACCAGCAAAAATAATTAGAAAAATCTCTGAAGAAGAGTTAGAGCATATAAAATGGAATGCTAAAAACTATATAGCAAGAAGTAAATTTTATAAGAAAAATCTAATTAATAAATAGCTTAGTATTTTATATAAACCTAATGAGCCCCTCTTGTGCTACTGATGCAATTAAAGCTCCCTCATTATCAAAAAATTGGCCCGTAGAAAAACCTCTTGAGCTTGATAGATTTGGACTTTCCATAGAGTATAATAACCATTTGTCCACTCTGCATGGGCGATGGAACCAAATAGAATGATCAAGACTTGCCATTTGTAATTTCAAATTATTAGATAAAACTGCATAGGGAAGATTTGCCGTTCCCAATAAAAAAAAATCAGATAAATAGGATAGCAAACAAGTATGAATATCTTGAAGGCTAGAAATTTTATCTTTATGCTTAATCCACACCTGTCTTATTGGCTCTACTGGATTCCTTGAAATTATATCGCTAGGACTAACTGGTCTAATTTCAAAAGGAAAGTTATCAATCATAAATTTAAAATAATTATCTGGTAAATTTTTAAAAATATCCCTCTTTGATAGCTCCTCTAGATTAATCAGATCTTCATAGTGATCCACATCTGGCATAAGAGATTGGTGCTCTTTACCACTTTCATTCAAATGAAAAGATGCGGACATATTTAAAAGAGTTTTATTTTTTTGTGATGCCTTAATCCTTCTACTGCTGAAACTTCCACCATCTCTAGATATTTCAACCTCATACTCTATAGGTAATTTTGGATTACCAGGCCTTAAAAAATATGCATGCAATGAATGAACTGAGCGGTCAGAAACTGTTTTACTTGCAGCTGCTAGAGCTTGACAAAGGACACGTCCACCAAAAACACGTTTTGAGCCATAATAATGGCTCTTACCTATAAAAATATTCTTAGATTTTAATTCTAGATCGACAAGCTTACTTAACTTCTCTCCTCTCTCAGCTTTATTAATATCTTGAATCATTTTTCACTACTAATATCTGAGTTAAGTCTTGAAATAAGACTCGATGTGTCCCATCTTTCACCGCCCATTTTTTCTATCTCTTTATAATACTTATCTATAAGATGAGCTATTGGTAACTCTGAGCCATTACGACTAGCTTCATCAAAGCAAATCTTTAAATCCTTCCTCATCCACTCTACCGCAAAACCAAAATCAAATTTACCGTCAATCATAGTTTTCCACCTATTATCCATTTGCCAAGATTGAGCAGCTCCTTGACTAATCACCTCAATCAGAATTTCAGTATCAAGACCAGCATTCTTAGAAAATGCAAGGGCCTCTGAAAGACCCTGTATTACTCCAGCGATAGCAATTTGATTTGCCATCTTTGCTAACTGACCTGATCCCGATCTCCCCATCAGACGTATTTTTTTAGCATAAGACTTTAGTAATAAATTTACTGGGGAAAAATTTTTTTTATCTCCGCCAACCATTATTGTTAAAGCTCCATTTTCAGCACCAGCTTGGCCACCTGAAACTGGAGCATCATAGAAATTTATATTATTATTTTTTGCATAAGAATATATTTCTTTTGCTATATTTGCTGAAGCAGTAGTGTGGTCTATATAAAAAGCATTTTTTTTCATATGCTTAATAATGCCTTGATCAGATAAAACTATTTCTTTTAGATCCGAATCTTTACCTAAACAAGTAAGTACAGCATCAGAATTTTTAACGGCCTCTTCAATATTGTCTGCTAAATATCCACCATACTTTTTGCACCATTCTTCTGCTTTGCTTTTAGTCCTATTAAAGACTACTACATCAAAACCAGAACGATGGAGCCAACCGGCCATAGAGAAGCCCATTACACCCAAACCTATAAAAGTAATTTTTTTCATTAATATTACAAACCAGAATTGAAACTACTTTATCATTTTTTTCATATGACTAGCAAAAGAAGGTTGGATTATACTCTTAATATTTACTGAATAAGAAAGACCCCAGAAATAGGTAATCAGCTTTAAAAGGAGGATCAAATCCTTAAATAATTTTATGGGATATGGGATTTTTCTTCCGTAATAAGAGCCTAGAAGAAACTCAATTTGCTTAGTATTATAATTATTCATTGCAGCTAAACCTGCTAAGTCAAGAACTGGATCTGATATTACAGAAAATTCGAAATCAACTAACCAAATACTTCTATTATATATAATATTTTCTGGTATTAAGTCATTATGACATAAAGAATTAGGTTCAAACTTTTTATCAAAAATATCTGCTAATGAGAACATATATTCGCTCCATTGTTTTTTTTCTTGATCTAATTTATCAATACCTCCAATATTTTTAATATAATTTTTAGCAACTTTTGTTAATTTTAGTTCAGGTAAATTAAATTCTAGTTTATGTAATTTCTTTAAAATATGTATGACTTTTTCTATATTTTTTACTTTACTCATTTCTAGTTTTGGCTTCCTAAAAAAATTCTCCTTATACTCTAGCATTAGAATAGAGAGCTCCTCATTAAAGCTAATTAGTTTAGGAGTAATCTCATGATTACTTAGATAGATAATGAGATCTGTTTGTTTTTTTAAACTTATAGTCTGACCAATTTTTTCTTTTCTTTCTAATTTAACGATATATTTATTATTGCCGCTACTTATCAAATAAGTGTTATTGATAATACCCTTACTTATTGGAATGACAATTGAATTTTTATGTAAAAATTTATTTTTAAATAGATAACTATTAACTGGGGAGCTTATATTTATTTCCTTATTTTTCATTTAATTAACTGAAGCTTCCAGCTTTTCTTCCAAGATCTATATCCAATAAAAACTAATACCAAATAAAAAAGAAATAAAAAAGTTGTTAAATATAGCTCTTTTTGAAAATATATATATATTGATATGGTGTCAATGATTGCCCAATAGATCCAATTCTCTAATATCTTTTTTGCAACCATAAAGGTAGTAAAAATTGCGGCAATAGTAGTAAATGAATCTAAATAAGGCAATTCTTCCTGAAAATTATTAATATAAAAACCTACTATTAAAGTTAACATTAAAATTAATAATATTAGTAAAAAATGAGTTTTATAATCTAATGTACTTATTTTTTTATCTTCATTTTTCTCGTTATATTTCCACTGCCTCCAACCATAAATAGCTACCATTGCATAAAATAATTGCAGAAGAGCTTCCATATAAAGATTAGCTTGATAAAAAACGAATAAATATATAGCTGAGCTGATAAAAGCAGCATACCAGCATAAGATATTTTGTCTTATGGCTAGAATTAAATAGAATATAGCTAGAACCATACCTAAAAATTCATACAAATTAAATCCAGAAACTATTCCCATAATATTAATTATCCAAAAATATCAGTATTTCTTCTATTGCCAATTCCTCAGTTGTAATACACATAATTTTTAAAGATTAAAAGCTATAATCAATAGTTAATCCTACATGCCTAGGATCACCCAAACGAGTAAATAGTTGAGGAGACCAAGTAGGATCATTAGGATCATTTGCAAAGAAAAATCCTCTTACAGAATATCTCTTATTAAGTAAATTTCTAGCCCATAAAGAATAGCTCCAATTATCTTTTTGGTACCCTAGTTTCAAATTAATGAGGTCATAAGGATTTGATTTTAAGTTATGACTATCATCAAAATAGAACTCGCTTCGACCTGAAAACCCTAACCTGCCAAAAAATCCATTAGGAGCTTCATAATTAAAACCTATTGAATACTGGTGTTTTGGAGCATGAGCTTGATCTCTTCCACTAATAGAGACTGTGGGATGGTCAAATTGTCTATATTCTGTATCTAAAAAACTAATATTAGTATCAACCTCTAAATATTCACTTATATGCCAAATCATTTGAGTCTCAATGCCTCTATTAAACCCCTTGGCTGCATTGTCAGTAAAAAAAATATAAGAAAGTGGATCATTAGGATCTAGCTGTAAAGATGTACTTACTTGCTGATCTCTTCTAGAAGATATAAATAATGATAAACTCCCACTTAGCTTATTATTAAAAAAACTACCTTTAACTCCGCTTTCAAGGCTATACAAATTTTCCTTCTTAAACACTTTTCTATTCTCTGGAACAGAAGTCCCAATGTTAAATCCTCCTGCCTTATAGCCTTTTAAATAGGAAAGATAAATATTAGCATCCTCAGAAATAATATAATTAAGAGAAATTCCACCACCCCACATTGTTTCTTCTGGATCAAAATTTAGAAGAGTATTATCCTTATATTTTGCTAATCTTTTTTCTACTCTATAGTTTGTAGAAAAAGTAAGATTCTGATTTACCTGTAAGCTATTCTGCAAATAAAATGCTAAATTTTTTGCATCATAATTACTATCTAAGTCTTTATATGAAGATCCACTAACATATTCCACATTATGATTAGACTCTTTCGTATTGATAAAATATAGGCCTATTATATTCTCAGATGGCCTATTAAAAAAAAATGACTCGGAACCAAGCCTAGGCAATAATCTAATTTCTTGGCTAATCGATTTCCTATTTCTATTCGTCAAAGAGTTATAATCATAGCTAGTTTTCCAGAAAGCGTCATTCCCCCAATCGGCATCGTAGCTAACTTCTATATCAGAATTTGAGTAGTTACTAAGACTTTGAAACTCATAATAGTCATGACCTAGCCAACTTATCTTTAGATTTGTAGCCTTTGATTTTTGTGAATCCTTACCTGGCTTATCAGAAATAGTTTTAAAGCTATTATCATTAACCCATGCATCATAACCATTATCTAAATTTACTAAAATAGTAGTCAAATTAAAATCTAAGCTATTATTTGGCTTCCAATTAATCTTTAACCTTGAGGTAAGCTCATCTCTCTTATTCGTATTAGTCACATTTAAAAAAATATTTTTTCTAAATCCGTCATTATCATATTTATGTGCAACTAATCTATATTTTAGATTAGAATTTACTGGGCCGCCAAAAGCGAAACCTAATGCCTTAGTATCATCATTTCCAAGCTGGGCTCTACTTTCAAACTCAAACTGATCAGAAGGTTCTTTTGAGCTAACATTTATTAATCCAGCTAATGCATTAGCACCATATCTAGAAGCTTGCGGGCCTCTGAGTACCTCTATTTGATCAAGGTCAAAAAGAGTCGCCACCATACCTATTCCACTAAAATCAATACCATCAAAAATAAAACCAACTGATGGGTTAGGAGCGCCCTGGTATTGCTCTCTTTCACCTATACCTCTAATTTGAAAATATCTTGGTCTAGAAGTTTCACCCGACCAATTTAAATTAGGTATTTCTAATAATAAATCCTCAAAGTGCTGAATACCTAACCTATCAATTGCCTTATCGTTAACTACATGGATGCTTGTAGCAATATCCTTAGATTGTGATTCCATGAAATCAGCAGAAACAATTATCTCTTCTAAGGGATATTCTTGGGAAAATAGCTCAAAACTGTAAGTTAAAGCCAATGTATAAAAAAATATTTTTAAAAACTTCATAAATACACACTCCTTAGTAAAGTATACCGAGAATGTGCTAATCTCTTCCGTCCCTTCGCTAGTACTAACTAGATCAGGTTCAAAGGGTAATTAGAAAAACTAAAATCTCAGACATATGCCACCCCTCGGTTAATTTATTTTAATCTAGAAAAAATAAAAAAGGAAATTTATTCATTAAGTCTTGGAATTAGATCAGTTAAATTACATGGTGATGTTCTTGAGTCAAGCTGGAATGAAATGATTTTTTCCCAGGCGGTTTTGCAGGCATTAGTTGAGCCAGGTAGACAAAAAATAAAAGTACTATTAGCAACACCAGCTATAGCCCTTGACTGTAAGCTTGATGTACCAATCTCTTTGAAAGAAATATTTCTAAACAATTCTCCAAAACCATCTATTTTTTTATCTAGTAGGATCTCAATAGCCTCAGGAGTACCATCTTTTCCTGTTATGCCAGTACCCCCTGTAGTAATAATAGCATTAACTTTTTTAGAAAATATCCATTGAGAAATAACTGATCTAATTTGGTAAAGATTGTCCCTAACTAAGCTTCGATCAATTAAATTATGACCTGACTCTTTAATTAAATAGGCTAAAGCAATGCCTGAATTATCATCTTCTAAATTTCTCGTATCAGAAATCGTAAGTAATGCTATACTTAACGGAAGGAAATTTTTTTTACTTTTTTTTGTCATTTTTTTAGTTTATTAATAAATCAATTAACGTAAAAATAGCGATGTCATAATATTATTTCATTTTATGGCATGATTATGCAATTAACCTATATCTAATTATTTTTCTTGTGGAAAAAGCAATAAATATTACTCAAAAAAATAGCCTAGCACCTTTAAAAATTAAAATATTCCGTAATATATGGATTGCTAACTTAGTATCAAATTTAGGTACTTGGATGCATAACATAGGCGCAGGATGGTTAATGACAGATCTCTCAACAGATCCTTTCTTGGTCTCTTTGATCCAGGTATCAGTTGTTCTTCCTGGCTTTATCCTAACCATACCTGCCGGAGTACTAGCGGATATTGTTGATAGGCGCATCTATTTACTTCTGGCTATTAGCTGGATGATCATCTTTGCTGTAATAATTGGAGCTATTACTATCTTTGGTGACACAACACCATTTTTATTAATTTTATTTACATTTGCACTAGGTATGGGTACAGCAATGATTCTACCTGCATTTACAGCACTAACACCTGATCTAGTTCCAAAAAATCAACTAGTAGAGGCAGTAACACTTAATAGTATTGCGATGAA
This sequence comes from Gammaproteobacteria bacterium TMED78, assembly GCA_002171615.1. Taxonomy (GTDB): domain Bacteria; phylum Pseudomonadota; class Gammaproteobacteria; order Steroidobacterales; family Rariloculaceae; genus TMED78. Next base: position 153,710 of record NHEF01000014.1, on the reverse strand, counting down.
TATAACTAGAGCGCTTGGTCCCGCTATAGCCGGTATATTAATAGCCATTAGTGGCCCAGGTTTAGTTTTTATACTAAATGGTATTAGCTTTATTGCTATTTTTGTTGTGATTTTCAATTATGATAATTCAAATAGTATAGATAACAAATCTAAAGAAGGCTTTATAGAAGCACTATTTTCAGGCTTTAGCTTTCTAAAAAATTCAAAGCAACTAATAATAGTAATGATTAGGACGATCGCATTTTTTTCTGTGGGGAGCGCTATTTTAACCTTCCTACCATTAATAGTTAGAGAGGAGATGAATGCTGGGCCACAGTCTTATAGTTTCTTAGTTACTAGCATGGGAATCGGCGCAGTTATTGCTGGTATTTCATTAACAAACTTTAGGGCGCGTTATAAAAATAATAATATCCTGATATTTAGTATAATAGTCACAAGTATTTCATTACTTGGCCTAGCTTATATCCGCTCAATATTTCCGCTTGCAATTATTATGTTTTTTTCTGGAATATCATGGATGTGCGCTGTCTCTACCTTACATGTTTCAGCACAACTATCACTCCCGGCATGGGTAAGAGCTAGAGGAATGTCATTGTATCTGAGTAGCTTTATGGGTAGCTGGGCACTTGGAAGTGCAATTTGGGGACAAATAGCTAAACTCACAAATATCTCAATAGCATTAACAGTGGCAGTAGCTTTTGGGATAATAATAAATATATTTACAGCTAAGTGGAAGTTAACAGATATATAAATGTATCAAAATAGAAAAAAAAATAATTCTGATATTTACCCTATTTTATTAGCAGCAGGATGCTCAAAAAGATTAGGCTTCCCTAAACAGTTATTAAAATATAAATCTCAATCTTTTATTGCGAGATCACTATCTGTTTCTAATTCTATAACACAGAACAAGACGATAATCGTTATTGGTTCAAATGCCTCAAAAATAAGATTAGCCCTTAATAGGTTACAGTCTAATTATAAAATCATCTACAATAAAAAATGGAAGGAAGGTATTGCAGAGTCCCTTAAAATTGGGAGAAAAAATATCAACTCTAAAGCAAAGGCTATACTCATACTGTCTTGCGATCAGCCATTTATAAATAAGAGCCATATCTTTAAATTAATTTCGTCCTGGAAGATGAATAAAAATAATATTATAGCTGCTAGCTATAATAATACTTTTGGAATACCAATAATCTTACCAAAGAAATTTTTTTATTTATTAAACCTTACAAAAGAAGACAAAGGAGCTAAACAAATAATAAAATCCAAAAAAAAATATTTAAAGCTAATCTCAATACCTGAAGCTGCAATTGATATTGACACTAAGGAAGATCAGAAAAAATTTCTTTCAATAAATAGTATTTTATAGCTACTTCTTTGAATTATCTGAGTTTATCCAACTAGATGATAAATCAGAATAAAGCTCCTTCTTCCAAATAGGCAATCTTTCTTTTAGCTCATCAATAATATAGCAACACGCCTTAAACGCATCAGCTCTATGATCAGCTGTAACTCCTACCCAGACAGCACAATCACCTATCTTAAGGTCTCCTACTCTATGCTGGCTTTTTGCACTAGATATACTAAACTTACTCGAGGCCTCTTGAATAATCCTTAATCCCTCATTATTAGCTATTGATTCTTCAGATTCATAATGTAGTGCTTTTACTTTTTTATCATCATTATGATCTCTAATCCAGCCTTCAAAAGAAACGTAAGCTCCGGCTGAATTTAGTTGCATACTCTTACTCAATGAAACAATATTAATTTTACTTTTTACTATTTTAAATATCATCCGCCTGCCACTGGAGGGAAAAAAAATATAGTATCACCCTTGCTTATATTGGAGCTCCAATCAACTAAATTTCCGTTAATTGCTACTTTACAATTTTTTACACTATCAGAAAAATTATATTTTTTTGAAATAAATTCAAATAACTGCATAACTGATTTTAATTCTGTTGCGATTTCTTCAAAATCACATCCTGATTGCTCTTTAAATGTAGCAAAATATTCTACCCTTACTTTAATCATTAGCACTCTGGTAATTACTTTTTCCACCTGACTTAGATAAAAGCTTAATATCTTTAATTAATATTTCATGAGATAAAGCTTTACACATGTCATATACTGTTAATGCAGATACTGAAGCTCCGGTTAATGCCTCCATCTCTACTCCAGTCTTATATGTAGAAGAGACACTACATTTAATTAATATCTCTAAGTCAGAAACCCATTCAATAGTTATATCACATTTATCGATCTGCACTGGATGGCAAAAAGGTATTAAATCATGAGTTTTTTTAGCTGCCATTACTCCGGCTATTATTGCAGTATCAATAACAGGGCCTTTTTTTGTGATGAGTTCTTTAGATTTAAAATTTATACTTTTAGGAAAAATAATAGAAGCGCTTGCTATAGCGCTCCTCTTAGTTACATCTTTAGAACCAATATTGACCATTGATGGTTTATTTTTTTTGTCAATATGATTTAACACTAACCACCCATTGTATACATTTCAATACGTGATAATTTTTTCTTTTTTACAACATCTTTTCTAAGCTCGCTATATCTATCAACTCTCTCTCTCCATTGCTTTTGGAGAATATTCATTAAATCATTATCAGTTGAGCCGCTTCTCATAAAATTTCTTATATTCATACCTTTTGAGGCAAATAAACATGTATAAATTGTGCCATCTGCTGATATTCTCGCTCGATTACAATCCCCACAAAAAGGCTTTGAAACAGAAGATATGAATCCAATCTCTCCTTGGCCATCCTGATAAGAATATCTTCGGGCTACTTCACCAAAATAATTCTTTTTTACTGGAACAAGCTTCCACTTTCTAGAAATAATCTCTAATAAATCAGCTGATGAGACTACATGGTCAAGCTTCCAATTATTTAGAGTTCCAACGTCCATAAACTCTATAAATCTTACTATGACACCAGTGCCTCTAAAATAATCTAGCAAATCAAGCACTGAGCTATCATTTACTTCTTTTTGGATAACTACATTCAACTTAATTGGACCTAAACCAACTTTTCTTGCAACTTCAATCCCATTCAATACATTATCTAGATTGCCCTTCCCTCCAGACATCTCTCTAAAAATACCTTTATCAATTGAATCTAAACTAATAGTTATTCTATCCAAACCTAAAGCCTTGAGATCTTTAGCCTTATCTGCCAAAAAAGAGCCATTTGTAGTTAAAGCAAGATCATTTAGATTTGGTAGAGAGCTTAGATTAGAAACAATATCTAAAATATCTTTCCTCAAGAGAGGTTCACCACCAGTTAATCTTACCTTTTCGACTCCCAACTGCATAAACAATTGAGCAATTCTCTTTATTTCTCCAGCTGATAGCCAATCTTTCTTTGGCATAAACTGATGATTTTTACCATACTTATCAGATGGCATACAGTATGGACATCTAAAATTACAGCGATCAATTACTGATATCCTAAGATCTCTAAGTGGTCTGGAGAATTTATCAGTTATCTGACCTATTTTGCTGAAACTAGAAATATTATTTTTCATAAAAATTAATCATCTGAATGTATTCTGAAAATTATATTATATATCTATAAAAATTTTTCTACATAAACTTATAGCGATTGCTTCTCAATCTTGGACCAAGTGTCCCTAAGACTTAATATTCTTAAAAAAACTAACTTCTCTTTATTGTTATTAATATCAATTTTAAAAAATCCTAAACGCTCAAACTGAAAGGTCTGATCTGGTTTTGCGCTAGCGAGCGATGGCTCCAGAAAAGCATTATTAATTACTTCAAGAGAGTCAGGATTAATACACTGAGAAAGATTAGAGTTATTTACCTCAGGAAAAGGCTCTTTGAACAATCTATCATATAAATCTACTTCTGCTTTTATAGCATGTTTTGATGAAATCCAGTGTATTGTGCCTTTAACCTTCCTCTTTGAGCCACTTGATCCACTTTTAGTATCAGGATCATAGGAACAAACTAATTCAATAATCTTACCCTTTTCATTTTTTATAACTTTATTGCACTTAATAATATAACCATACTTTAGTCTTACTTCTGAATTAATTGATAATCTAAAAAATTTGCTATGGGGATTCTCCATAAAGTCATCCTCTTCAATATATATCTCCCTAGAGAAAATAATCTCTCTCGTCCCGAGGGATTCATCGCTAGGATGATTAGGTGCTAAAAGTACTTCTTCTTTATCTTCAGAATAGTTCTCTAAAGTAATCTTTAATGGTCTTAATATAGCAAACCGTCTCTCACTTTTAGCATCTAGATCCTCTCTAACACAATTTTCTAGGCTACTTAGCTGTATAGTATTATCTTTCTTAGTAACACCTATCCTATATATAAAATCTCTAATTGAATTAGGCGTATAGCCTCGCCTTCTCATTCCAGATATTGTGGGCATCCTTGGATCATCCCAACCATTGACTTGCCCAGAATCAACTAAGGTCTTCAGTTTTCTTTTACTCATAACTGTATACATTAAATTTAGTCTAGAGAACTCAATTTGCTTAGGGCGATTTTTAATAGGAATTTGATCTAAAAACCATTCATATAAAGGTTTATGATCTTCAAACTCTAAACTGCATAACGAGTGTGAAATACCCTCAATCAAATCTGAAAATGTATGTGCAAAATCATACATTGGATATATACACCAATCTTGATTAGTTCTTTGATGAGAAATCTTTTTTATTCGGTACAAGATGGGATCCCTAAGATTAATATTTGCTGAAGACATATCAATTTTTGCTCTTAACACATGCTCCCCTTCTTCGAAAATACCATTAGCCATACCTTCAAAGAGATTGGCATTTTCCTCTATAGAACGATTCTTATAAGGACTATCTTTACCAGGTAGGGTTAAAGTACCTCGATATTCTTTAATCTTATCTGCGCTTAAGCTATCAACATAAGCCTTATTGTCTAAAATTAACTGCTTAGCAAAATCATACAATCTAGAAAAATAATCCGATGTATAAGTAAGCTTATCCCAAGAGTAGCCAAGCCAAAGAACGTCTTCCTTAATGGCATCTATATACTTTTCTTCCTCTTTCTCAGGATTGGTATCGTCAAAACGAAGGAAACAACTGCCCTCAAACTCAGAAGCAATATCAAAAGATAAGCTCAGAGCTTTAGCATGACCAATATGTAAGTAACCATTTGGCTCAGGAGGAAAGCGAGTTTGCACTTTTCCATCATTCAAGTTTTTATCTACATCAACTGAAACAATTTGATGTATAAAATTTGTCCCTCTTTTAAGTTTTTTATCCATAATTTGATACTTCTAAGAATATAAGTATTACTATAAAACAAATATAAATAAGTATAAATATAACTCTCTACTAGAGTAATTTTATAATACTAGGCAAAATAGTCCTATGGATAGAAGATCTTTTATATATTATGGCGGGCTAGGATCAATTGCTGCTTGCTCAAAGAATGATCAAGATTCAATATCTTTACCAAAAAGTGAAATATTTAGGTGGAGAATGGCTACTTCTTGGCCTCCTAATTTTCCTGGGCATGGTGTTTCAGCAAATCGCTTAGCTAGAACTATTGAAGAGCTATCTGGCGGGCGTATACAAATTGAAATATTTTCAGCAGGTGAATTAGTACCTGCATTCGAAGTTTTAGATGCTGTCTCCAGAAGTACAATTCAGATTGCCCATACGGCTCCTGTTTACTGGAGAGGTAAAATACCTTCATCTTTAATATATGGAGGAATACCTTTTGGCATGACTTCAGATATTTTTAATGCTTGGCTTTTTCATTCAGATGGCTTAAGGCTATGGAGAAAGGCTTACTCAGCTATGGGTGTTATACCCTTTCCTGCGGGAAACACAGGGCAACAGATGGGTGGCTGGTTTAATAGAGAAATAAACTCTTCAGATGATTTAGTTGGTCTAAAAATGCGCATACCTGGTCTAGGTGGAGAAGTAATGCAAAAAGTAGGTGTATTACCAGTTAATCTTCCGGCTTCGGAGATCTTTACATCACTACAAACTGGCGCAATTGACGCTACAGAATGGGTTGGGCCTTACAATGATATGGCGCTGGGACTTCAGCAAGTAGCTAAATACTACTATTATCCTGGTTGGCAAGAACCATCAGGTCAACTTGAATTAATAGTCTCTAACGAGGCTTTTTACTCCTTACCCAAAGATCTCCAAAAAATAATTGAGATTGCCTGCTTATCTGAAAATAGCTACTTGTTAGCAGAATTTACTATGCGTAATCAACAGGCATTAAACACTCTTAAAACTGAACATAACGTAATCATAAAGAAATTTCCTAACGATGTGCTGACAGAGCTTAATAAGCATACTGAGATTATTTTAGAAGAATTATCTAATAACGATCCTCTCTTTGAGGAAATACTTAATTCGTACAATGATTTTTTGAATGAAATCAATCCATGGCTAGAAATAATAAATTCATAATTCATTTAGTATGCGTAATCAAGTCTATAAAGATAACTCCTACATGCCGGTCTTCTTTCTAATTCAACTAAATGTCCCCAAGGCTTGAACTTTGTACTCATGAGGGCATCTAAACTTGATGCTCTAAATATCTCGTCAGATAGCTCAAGAAACTCTGGATTATAGATCTCGCCATTTGGCAAAACCTCAAAACATATCACAGCACTTCCCTCCAAGGCTTCTCTATGTGCTTGCCTAGGATATGCTGGTGTAATAATTATTTCAGGAATAAGAGGCACAATAACTCTTCCTTGAAAACTACTAATATCATTATAGACCTTACGGTCAACTTCTTCGTCAGATCTTGTACACCACCAGCCCCCAACTGAGTTAGATGTTCTCCAATCACCTCCTAAATTAAAACGGGTGAGATTTCCTCTAAAATTTCTTCCCATTCTTTGGTCAGAAAATAAAATTTCAGTATCATTTACTTCCCATGGAGAAATATTTTGCCAAACTCTATCTTCATTAACTATATTCTTTGAAGCCATAATAGAATAATCATTAGAGAAACTAAAAATATAATTCTCATCTCCCAGAGCAGGAGCTCCATAGACTATACAGTCCCATGTTCCTATCGGATCAAGAAGCTTAATGCTATTTGATCCACTTCTTTGTGCAGATAAAGAAGATGAAAATAATATTAGCAAAATAAAAAAATAAGAAAGATTTATCTTATTTATTGGTGATCCTCCATTATGACCCTAGGGAGCAAACCTCTTTCATTTATCATCCCTCTAAGCTGAATAACCTGCCTTGCATCAGGATTCAATGAGGCAGCAAAATCTAGATCGCTTGTTGCCTCAGAAAGCATATTTTTTAAATAGAAAGAATATGCTCTATTTATAAAAGCTCTCCAATTCCTTTGGTTCAATCCCATTGACTCATCACAGAAAGGTATCGCTGTATCTGGCTCTCCTTTTGCTGCATGAGCTGCACATAAATTTGAAAGAGCTGCTGCTTTATCATTCTGATTTGGACGATATCTAGATAAACCAAGGTGGGTTAATCTTATTCCTTCATCATATTGGCCCATAGTAATTGCAAATGAGGCAGCAGAAAGAAATTCATTACCAGAGCCAATTATAGTTCTAGAGTCTAAAGTGTATTGAGCAAAAGATGATTGTATACCAAAAAAAAGAATGGTGAGAGTTATACAAATTAGACTAACAGGGTGCATAATAAAAAACTACATAGCAACTTTTTTTGGCTCTACTCTAGTTTTTGCACTTTTTGTATTCTCTGTTGCTAGAATCGGATCATCTTTAATAATGATATTATCTGATCCTTTGTATATTTTTAAGGTACCTTCAATTTTTGCTTTATCAGAAATAGAAATAGACTTATAAATGACACTTCCCTTAATTGACGCTTCTCCAGAAATGCTTAGCTTATCTTTAACCGTTATAGTTCCATCAATAGTGCCTTTTATATTTGCAGTATTAGCGGTAATGTCTCCTTTAAAAAATCCCTCTTTACCTAAAATGAAATGTGAGGTTTCGATTTTTCCTTCAAAACTACCATCAATATTAACTGATATTGCATTTAAAACATTACCCTTAAATAAAACTCTTTCTCCAATATTCATACAGCCGTTAACAGGGGCATTTTTAATTTCATTGATTTTTTTATTATCTCCTAACACAATAAGCTCCTATTTATCTTAATCAAATTAAATGTTATTTTTATAAAAAAGGTTAACCAACATAGCGAAAATAACGCATTGTGGCAACAAATTATGAGAGTATTTATTAAATAAACTAATAATAATGATCAGTGTAGCTAAAGCAGAAAGATTAATTCTAGAAAATATTGAATTTTTAGCCGCCGAAAAGGTAAGCCTAAATAGTGCAATTGGATTAGCTCTAAGAGAAGATATCTTTATCGATAGAGATTATCCTCCTTACGATAGGGTAACTATGGATGGATTTGCAATATCTTATAACGACTGGAAAAGAGGTTTAAAATCTTTTGAGATTAAAGGAAGTCAGCCAGCAGGAAGAAAAGCCTTAAAGTTGAAAAATGCAGGAGAGTCGATTGAAGTAATGACTGGTGCAGTTTTACCGGATAATGCAGATACTGTTGTGCCTATTGAGAGGACACAAAGAAATGGTAATAGATTAGAAATATTAGGTAATATATCTCTACGTAAAGGGCAGTTCACGCATAAAAAGGGATCGGACATAAGGTCAGGAAAAAAAGTTCTAGAGAAAGGAATTTTTCTAAAATCACCAGAAATAGCAATTCTAGCTAGTGCAGGATACAACAAGTTATCAGTTGCAAAAATTCCAAAAATAGCAATTATTTCAAATGGCGATGAATTAGTAGAAGTAGCTGATAAAACTAATTCTTTCCAAATACGATCTGCTAATGATAGAGCAATAGAAGCAAGTATTTCAGCTAGAAGAATTGGTAAGGTCTCAAGATACATCATTAAAGATAAGCGTAAAAAAATTTTAGAGAAAATCATAAAGTTACATAGCACCCATGACATGATAATTCTCACAGGAGGGGTATCTATGGGAAGATACGATTTTGTCCCTGGAATATTAAAAGAATTAAAAGTAAATCTAGTTTTTCATGGAATTAGCCAACGCCCAGGAAGACCAATGTGGTTTGGAATGAGTAAAGAATCTAAACCAATATTTGCCCTTCCAGGTAATCCAGTATCAACTATGGTCTGCATGAATAGATTTATTATACCTGCTTTAAATTATGCCCTTAGCACTAAACCTTTCCATCCTGAAAAAATAGTTCTAAAAAAGAATGTAGTTTTTTCTCCAAATTTAACTTATTTTGTTCCAGTAATAACTAATATAGATAAAAATGGTGTAATAAAAGGAAGTCCGGTTACTACTAATACTTCAGGAGACTTTATTTCTTTGGCAAATACAGATGGTTTTGCTGAACTAAAAAAAGAACCTAAGATATTTAAAAAAGGCTATAGTGCTGATCTATATAGGTGGTAAATTAATTAATTTATCTTAGTATAAATCTCAGCTAACAAAGAAAGAGCGATAGTCTCTGGAGAATTTGCCCCAATAGATAAGCCTACAGGCCCTTTTAACTTATTCTTTAAATTATCTTTACCTTTATCGATAGATTCAATTAAGCGATTTTTACGATCAGATGGTCCTAGTACTCCTAAATACGATAATTGTATATCCTTAAGCTGATCTAAATATATCCGGTCGCTCTCTAAATGGTGACTCATTACTACTACTGCATCAAATAATCCTAGTTTACACTTTTTCGATAATTCTTTAGGGCTTGATAACAATAATATTTCCTCTGCATTACTAAAATTATTTTTTTCAAAATAAGCTGGTCTATGATCTACTACTGTTGTACGCCATCCTAATATTGATGCCATATCAATAATAGGCAAAGAGTCAAGACCAGCTCCTAAAATTAATAATTTTGGAATTGGTACAAGCGGGGTACACAAAACTGAAATCTCATTCGAGTTGCTATTCTTAAGAATACTTTTTTCTTCTAGTAGAAATTCTTCATGTTCAATTAAATACTTTTCTTTTGAATGCTCAGAAAAAGACGAGTATAAAATTTCTGAATTTTTATCTAGTATTAGATTATCTCCTGGAAAAAATCCTTTTTTACTAGAATTAATAATGGTTAGAAGTTTAACTAAGCCATCATGACCTCTGCTCTCTTGATATAAAACTTTATTGATTGTATTTAGCGGCTCATAATTTTTTTCTGGGGTTAAGGACTGTAATATAATTCTTAATAGCCCGTTACAACCAACACCTAATCCAAAAATATCATCAGCATCATCTCTCATATCATAAGTTATAACTTCGGTTTTATTTTCTTTAATTACTGAATTTGACCTTTCTGCTATATCCCCCTCTAAACATCCCCCGCTAACAAGACCTTGATAGTCACCTTCTGAGTTAATAATTATTCTCTGCCCTGCCTTGGAGTATGTAGAGCCAGATGTCTCATAAACAGTAGCTAAGACCACTGGATTTTCTTTCTCTTTCCAGATATCGAATGTTTCTATAATATTTTTGATAGTCATTTCTTTTAAATTTACTAAAAAAATAGTTAATAAGATATATAATGTAACTTCAAAATCATAATGTTAAAAGGAAAAAATGTGGACCGCCCTACTAAAAAAGAAGCGCAGGATGCTGTAAAGACATTACTCTCTTGGATAGGAGATGACCCTAATAGAGAAGGACTGCTTGATACACCAGGAAGAGTCATAAAAGCCTACGGAGATTGGTTTTCAGGATATGAAAGCGATCCGATTGATTATCTAGAAAGAGTTTTTTATGAAACTGACGGCTATGATGAAATGGTAGTTTTAAAAAATATTAGCTTTGAATCTCATTGTGAGCATCATATGGCTCCATTTATAGGAAAAGCGCACGTAGGTTACCTTCCAGATAAAAAAGTTGTAGGTATCAGTAAGCTCGCTAGAGTAGTTGATGTGTTTTCTAAAAGGCTACAAGTACAAGAAAAAATGACCTCTCAAATAGCACATTCAATACAAGACGTATTAAAACCCAAAGGTGTAGGAGTTGTTATAGAGGGGGTTCATCAATGTATGACTACAAGAGGCGTTCATAAAACAGGAGTTTCCATGGTAACAAATCAACTACTAGGAAAATTTAGAACTGACCCAAAAACTAGATCAGAATTTTTAGACCTCATAAGTACAAAATAAAATATGCTGATATTGAAGCCTAGAAGAGCGGTCAAATCACAAAAGATCTAAAAAAGAAAAGTTGAATAAATTTAAGGCTTATTTTAATGCCCTTCAAAATATAATAAGTAACTAGTTAATATTTATATAAATCAGGAAGATAAGGATCATCTATCTTATAAAATTAATAAGATATCTAAAGATATTAAATTACTCTATATTCTTTATCCCTTCCCATCTTCTCAATAACTCAGTATCTATATCAAAATAGTCTAAGATTCTTCCAACAGTTTGGTCAACCATCTCATCGAGATTATTTAATTTTGCATAAAAAGATGGTACAGGAGGAAAAATTAACCCGCCCATTTGAGTAACACTGGTCATATTCTTTAGATGAGCTAAGTTAAAAGGTGTTTCTCTTACTACTAGTAATAGCTTTCTTCTCTCCTTAAGAGTAACATCTGCTGCTCTAGAAATAAGATTATCTGCATAACCATTAGCAATTGCAGCTAATGATTTCATTGAGCACGGCGCAATAATCATCCCAGAAGTTTTAAAAGAACCACTAGCTATTGAAGCGCCTACATCTTTCTCAGAATGGACTACATCTGCCAATTTTTTTAGAGCACTCTTTTTAATACCTAGTTCTGAAATAATATTTAAATAACCAGAGCTTGAAACAATAAGATGAGTTTCAATACTACTATCATTTTTGAGCTCTTTAAGAGCTTTAATTCCATAAATAGAACCAGAAGCGCCTGTAATCGCAATAATTATTTTTCTTTTATTTTGGTGTTTATATAAAAACTGGGTTTCTAAAAACTCTATATCTTGTTCGTATCTATCACTAATATTTTCAGCTGGGTCTAAATTTTTTAATAATAAATACTTAACTTCTTCTCTTTTTCTTCTAGCAATACTAATAGAGATATCTGGATACAATCCATGCGTTAGAGTCCTTGCCTTTCCTTCATACCTATAATTTTGTCTCCAAAATTTTTTTCCAGTTGGCATTACCTCTAAATAAAGACCGCCACCGTCAGCTAACTGCTTCCTTTTATCAGTAGCTTTTACTGATCTAATTATTTTTTCATCAAGTTTCATCAACCTTCCTTTACTACATTGTACTACAATTTAAAAAAAATGATCAATATAATGAATATTAATCTAGTTAGAGTAATAATATAAAAGTGAAAAACATAACATATATTTTATTTTTTCTTCTTCTTCAGCCTCTAGCTACAAAAAAACTACTGTGTGAGGAAATTTATGTAGCAGTTGCGTCCAACTTTAGGCCTGCTATTGAAAGGATAGTAGAGGAATTTGGAGAAGAAGGCGTTAATATTATAAGCGGGTCTAGTGGCAAGCTTTACGCACAAATAGTTAATGGTGCACCATACGATATATTTATCTCAGCAGATCAATTAAGGCCAAATATTCTAGTTGAAAATAATCTAGGTATAAAGGATTCTCAATTTACTATTGCTATAGGAAGGTTGGCTATTTTTACTATTAATAAGTTTTCCTATAATGATTTATATGATCTATTGGGTGATAAAGAAATTAAATTCATGGCTGTTGCAAATCCTGCAACTGCGCCATATGGTAAAGCCTCTTATAATTTTTTAAATAATTTAGACTTCTATGATGAATGGGAAGGAAGAATAGCTCATGGTGAAAATATAAATCATGCTTTCACAATGGTTTCAACAGGTAATGCGAAAGTCGGGATAGTATCACTATCTAAAATTCTAGAAAAAGATATTACAAATTTTTTTTTAGTACCTGATGATCTCCATAATCCAATTTTTCAAGATGTTGTTCTCCTAAGAAACTCAAAAGACAAGAAACTAGCAAACAGCTTAATGGATTACTTAAGATCTGAAAAAGCTAAAAATATTATTGAAAAATTTGGTTACACTACTAAATAGATTATGATTTATGAATTAGAACCGGTTTGGATAAGTATAAAGCTTGCGTTTATAACGACGACTATTCTTTTATTAATAGGAGCACCTTTAGCTTGGTGGCTCGCTAATTCTTCATCTAAAATTAAGCCTTTTATTGAAGCACTTGTAGCAATGCCTCTAGTTCTACCTCCTACAGTTCTAGGATTCTATCTCTTAATAATATTAGGCCCTGCTGGAAAAATAGGAAGTTTTTGGATTGATATCACTGGATCCTCATTAACTTTCTCTTTCACTGGACTCGTAATAGCTTCTATAATCTATTCTCTTCCATTCGCAGTTCAACCTATACAAAACTCGTTTGAATCATTAGGTAAAAAGACTCTTGAATCAGCATCTTTATTAGGGGCATCTCCTATTGACACCTTTTTTAATATAGCCTCCCCTCTGTCGATTAGAGGCTACATAACTGCTGCAGTGTTAGTTTTTGCTCATACACTTGGAGAATTTGGAGTAGTTTTGATGGTAGGTGGAAATATACCTGGATCAACAAAGGTTATATCTATAGCTATTTATGAGAATGTAGAAACTTTGAATTATCAACAAGCTCATATCTTATCTCTCGGACTTCTAATATTTTCATTCGTTATTCTATTAACGGTATATACCATGAATAGGAAGATTCCACTAAATAGGTACAGATAAATGATTAAAATGGTACTTGATATAAACCTTCAGTTGGGAAACTTTTCCTTATTAGTTAATGAAGAAATACAGCTAAGTAAAATTAATTTAATTTTGGGGCCTAATGGTGCTGGTAAAACTTCACTACTCAGATGTATATCTGGTCTTGAAATAAAATCTAAAGGGTTAATAAAAGTAGATAATACTATTTGGCAAGATTCTCCTTTATTTATTAAGCCTCACTTGAGGGATGTTGGTTATGTTTTTCAAGACTCTAGACTATTTAATAATATGTCAGTAAAGGATAATTTATTATTTGCAAAAAAAAGAGCTCTAAATAACCACTCATTCGATCTAGATGAAATTATCAGAATACTTGAATTAGAAAGTCTTTTAGATAGACATCCTTTAACACTATCTTCTGGTGAAAAACAAAGAGTAGCTATCGCCAGAGCAACCATAAGGAAGCCAGTAGTGATGCTTATGGATGAGCCACTTTCATCAATAGACATAAAAAGAAGAAAAGACATCATTCCCTATATTGAAAGAATACCCAGTGAGTATGGTATTCCCATAATATATGTTACTCATAATATAGAAGAAGTTACTAGATTGGCAGATAAAGTTATTACGATGTCTAGTGGAAAAATTACCTCTATTAATAAAATATCAGGCCCAGGAATCTCTTTATCTAATGAAAATAATGAATCAAGTACATTAATTGAGGGAAAAATAATTAGTCATAACGAAGATATATCGAAAATAGATTTATCAGGTCAATTTATCTCTATACCTAAATTAAATTTAGATAACGGCAAGAAAATAAGATTAAATATAAATTCAAAAGATGTAGCTATATCTACTATTTTTCCTAAAGGACTTAGTATAAGAAATGTACTGAAAGCAGAGATAGAATCGATAAATAACCTGGAAGAATTTTTAGTTGAAATAAATCTGAAAATAAATAAGAAATACATAAAAGCAAAGATAACAAAAAAATCATACGAAGACCTATCTCTAAAAAAAGGGCAAGAGGTCTATGCACTCATTAAATCAGTATCAGTTGAAGGAATGTCTCTAATTTAAATAAAATTTAGAACTTAACATTATTTGGTCCGGAATACTGCTCTCTTGTAGTTGTAGGAAAAAGGTACCACTCAAAATACTGGCCGTATAATCTGGCATTTGCTCTTAATAAATAAAAACCTTCAACAATATGAGCAAATCTTATTGGTCCTAAATCTACAGAATTAAAACCTAAGGCTTTTATTAGCGCCATCACCGTTAATTTTGCAGAACGATCATTACCAACAACTGGAATTGTAATTGGGTATTTAACTAAATCTGGATTTGCCATAGTATCTGCTCCTAAAGTATTGAATGCCTTTACTACCTTAGCCTCTGGAGCTATATTTTGTATTTTCTCTGATATTGACATATTCGAAGGGTAATCTACAAACCCATCATCAGACATTATTCTAGGATTTATTGGATCAATAATTATTTTTCCAGATAAATCACCTAAATTCCTTACTACTTCTTCAGCAACATCCCATGGAACAGCAATAATTACAATCTGCGCATCTTGTACTGCTAAATTTTGTGAAGTAGCTGAAGAATTAGGCCCTGTTTTCTCAACTAATAACTTAACAGAATCGCTTTGAGGATTTCTTGAACCGTAAATAACCTTATGACCGAGATTGGCAATTTTAGGACCCAGAGCGCTTGAAACTGATCCAGTGCCAATTAAAGCAACAGTTTCAGCTGAAATATTTATAGAAAATCCGAATAGAAAAAAAAGGGTGACTAGATTTTTTTTGGCTAATTTATTAATACTCATTTTTCACCTCATATCTTATAAATTTAAAAATTAGAGCACCTTTATTATAGATTTAGTTACTCTGTCTACATTAATTTCATTCACGCCAGCTAAATTCACTCTACCTGACTCAACCATATATATATGAAATTCCTCTCTCAATCTTATAATTTGGTCTTTATCAATGCCTAGAAAAGAAAACATGCCTTTCTCACTACCTATAAATGAAAAATCCTGAGAAGCATTATTTTCCTTCATTTTTTTTACAAAAAGAGCCCTAATAGAATTAAGTCTATCTCTTATTTGTTTTACTTCTGCTTCCCATAAATCATGTAGATCTTGATTTGTTAAGATATGACCAACTATTGCCGCTCCATGATCTGGAGGCATAGAGTAAATCCCTCTAGCTAAATTTGAAATATTAGCCAAGGTTAAATCTGCTATATCTTTATTTTCTGAAACAACACTTACAGCGCCTACCCTCTCCCTGTATAAACCAAAATTTTTTGAGCAAGAGGAGACAACTATTAGCTCTGGAAGAATCTCTGCCATAAATCTCACTCCAAAAGCATCCTTGTCAATACCATCTCCTAAACCTAAATAGGCTAAATCAATAAAGGGAATAACTTTTTTCTTTTTTAAGAGATATCCTAACTCCTTCCACTGCTCCATAGAAAAGTCAGAACCACTAGGATTATGGCAACAGCCATGCAATAAAATTAAATCGCCTTGATTCATTTTTTCTACAGCTGATAGCAGTGAAATAAAATCAATTGAATGATTTTGATAATTATAATATGGATACTGCTCTAGGCTTAAACCAGCTAACTTAAGCAAAGGATAGTGATTTGGCCAAGAAGGATTACTAAGCCAGACCTTAGTTTTTCTATTAGATCTTAAAATTAAATGTGCTGCGATACATAAGCCACCACTCCCTCCAGGTGTCTGAATAGTGGATACCCTGCCAGACTGAATAGCATCATGATCCTTTCCAAAGATTAGGTTCTGAATACTAGAATTAAAAATAGAATTTCCTGCTATTGAGACATAACTTTTTGTTTTCTGATCCTCAATTAGCTGAGATTCTGCTTTTTTAACACTACTTAATACAGGCGTAACACCCTCTTGATTCTGGTAAACACCTACACTGAGATCAATCTTCTCATCATTATTATCATCTCTAAATAGAGCCATAATTCCGAGAATTGCGTCCTTAGATATAGGTTTTAAATTTTCTAACACAACTGACCTTTATTTAAATTTTTGGATAAAAAAAACAATATTAAGATAAAATAGATATTAAATACTTTGTGACACTTTATCAATTATTCTCTATTTTGGTTTGAGCTTGGAATATATTACTCTAGAAAATTTACCGATAATAGCCTTGGCTTCTATTTTTGCAGGAGCATTGAATGCTATAGCTGGAGGCGGAACTTTAATTTCTTTTCCTGCTCTTATATTTATTGGTATTCCACCTATTTATGCTCATACAACTAATGTTGCTGCCGTAATTCCAGGTCACTTAGGTGCACTACTTGGTTATAAAAAAATTTTAGTAGAAGTTAATTTTTCCCGTATTACAATCTTAATAATAATTACATCAATATCTGCTATTTTAGGCTCATATGTTCTGATTAATACACCAGAAAATACTTTTAGTAATCTTGCTCCATGGCTACTACTAATCACTACTATATTATTTATAATTAGCCCTAGAATAAACAAAAAAATTGTAAATAATAAAATAGGTTTAGGTCTACAAAACATAGGTCTTATCATTGTCAGCACTTATGGTGGTTTTTTTAATGGAGGGCTTGGAATAGCTTTAATTTCAATCCTTTCTTTAAATAAAAAAAATAAAATTCATGAAATCATTGCTATTAAATCAGTTATTGCACTTGTTGTTACTCTTACATCAGTAGTAGCTTTCGCTTATGCGGATTTTATCAGATGGGAAATATCTATGATCATGATTATATTTACATCATTAGGTGGGTATTTTGGGGCAAGACTAGCACAAAACTTAAGTCAAAATATAATAAGATCTATAGTAATATTTATTGGCCTAACAATGAGTATTTTATTATTTATAAATATTTAAAAGGATAAATCATACCTAATAAAAAAATAAAACTGGTCGAATTTGTAGTACTCATGGCCTTGCTTCAATCACTTGTTGCGCTTTCAATTGATTCTATGCTTCCAGCGTTATCAATCATTGGTGAAGATCTAGGCACAAATAACAGAAATGACAATCAATTGATTATTTCATTTTTATTTCTAGGTTTTGCATTAGGCCAGCTAATCTTCGGACCTATTTCCGATGCTATTGGAAGAAAAAAACCTATGTATATAGGACTTACTATTTTTATCTTAGGTTCAATCTTATCGATGATTGCTACAAACTATATGATAATGTTAACTGGAAGAGTTCTGCAGGGCTTTGGGGCTGCGGCTCCGAGAGTTTTAAGTTTAGCACTAGTAAGAGATCAATACACGGGCAGACAAATGGCAAAAATATTATCATTTGTTATGTCCATTTTTATACTTGTTCCAGTCCTAGCCCCTACAATTGGTCAGCTAATATTATACTTTACAGACTGGAGAACAATTTTTACCTTACTCCTTAGTCTAGCCATTTTAGCTTTCTGTTGGCTATTCCTTAGACAGCCAGAAACTTTGCCTCTCTCTAAAAGAGGTACTATATCTTTAAAGTTCTTTTTAAAATCTTTTATAGAGTGTTTTAAACAAAAAACAACTTTATGCTACACAATAACTAGTGGTTTTATTTTTGGTGCGTTTATGGGTTATTTAAATTCAGTGCAGCAAATTCTACAAATTCAATACAACCTTGGTATAAGCTTCCCTATCTATTTCGGTATTTTAGCATTATCGATTGGCGCATCATCATATACTAATTCACAAATAGTAGTTCAATATGGAATGCGTCTTATCTGCTGGAAAGCTCTTCAAATTCTTAGCCTGACTTCATTAATCTTCTTATTCTTTTCTATATATCACTTGGGCACTCCTCCATTATGGTCATTCATGACTTGGGGCTTAATAACTTTTTTTTGTATAGGCGGAATTTTTAGTAATTTCAATACTTTAGCAATAGAGCCTTTGGGCCATATAGCAGGAACTGCTTCAGCAATAATTGGCTCATGCACAACCTTAATCGCATTAATACTTGGCGCATCAATTGGACAGCTATACAATGGAACCGTAATTCCACTATTACTAGGCTTTGCCTTTTTAGGAATAGCCTCATTAATAACTATAAAAGTAATTAATAAATAAGATATCTTAACAACAAGTTTTTAATATGCAGTAAAGAAGTGAGAAGCTATGAATATTAATATTTTAATAAATTCGATATTACGAATTCAGCTTTCCTTAATAGTTATAACCCTAATCTGCTTTAGCTCAGCATTTGCTCAAGAGATTACTCCTTCTCCTCCATTTACTAATGAAGAGCTTGTTGAATTGCCAAGAGATAATTGGATCACAAATGGAGGTAACGTCTATAACCAAAGGTTTTCCCCCTTAAATCAAATAAATAAATCTAATGTTTCTGAACTTAAGGGTGTTTGGAGAACTAGATTAAACGGCTCTGGCCTTGGAGCTAAATATTCAGGTGAGGCTCAACCACTAATCTATGATGGAGTAATATATATCATAACGGGGAATGATGATGTTTTTGCTATTAGCGTAGAAACAGGAGAAATCATTTGGGTATATGAGGCTCATCTTGAAAATTCTATTGATCCAGAAGTACCTACGACTATTTGTTGTGGATGGACCAGTAGAGGAGTAGGGCTTGGAGATGGAAAAATATATGTAGGGCAGTTAGATGGAAAATTAATAGCCTTAGATCAAAAAAACGGTAGTATTGTCTGGGATATCCAAGCAGAGGATTGGCAAGAAGGATTTACTATCACTAGCGCTCCTTTATATTATGATGGGTTAGTTATTACTGGATTTGCTGGTGGGGAATTTGGAACTAGAGGAAGAGTTAAAGCATATAATGCTAATGATGGTTCCTTAGAATGGACATTTTATACAATACCTGGACCTGGAGAGTTTGGTCATGATACATGGCCACAAGATAGTGATGTCTATCTTTATGGAGGAGCGCCAGTCTGGCAAACGCCTGCAGTTGATCCCGAGTTAGATTTAATTTACTTTTCTACTGGTAATGCCGCTCCTGATTTCAATGGAATTGTAAGACCAGGTGATAATCTTTTTTCTGTCTCTATAGTTGCTATAGAAGCAAGTACGGGAAAATATAAATGGCATTTTCAGCAGGTTCATCATGATATATGGGACTATGACTCACCTAATCCTGTAGTTTTATTTGATATAGAAATCGATGGAGAAACTCATAAGGCGCTTGCAGAAGCAAGTAAAACAGGTTGGTTTTATATTCTAAACCGAGAAGACGGTACGCCCTTGATAGGCATTGAAGAAAAACATGTAATGCAAGAACCAAGACAAGCAACCTCATTAACTCAACCCTTTCCGATAGGTGACGCCTTTGTTCCTCAAAAAGTCGAAATTGCACCTGAAGGATACCCGCCACTTGTCAACCAAGGGAAAATATTTACACCCTTCATGGAAGAAGGAAAGGTTATGGCCCCTGGAGATGATGGAGGTGCTAACTGGCCACCAAGTGCATATGATCCAAGGACTGGATTAATGTATGTTTGCGCAACTGATCATATGTCTTTTTTTAGAGGTGGATATGAAGGGGAAGATTTACCTTTTGTCAGCGGAGAGAGGTTTTTAGGAGGAAGGTTCGGTGGAGTTCCATTTCAAAGATCAGGAATTATTGCTGCTATGGATATGCGAACTAATAAAATTGTATGGCGCCAAAGACTTAGGGATCCATGCTATAGTGGCTTTCTTTCTACAGCTGGAGATATAGTTTTTCTTGGAAGAAATGATGGAAGATTGACTGCTCTAGATTCTTCAGATGGTTCATTGCTTTGGGAATTTCAAACTGGAGCAGGCATGAATGCTCCTACAAGTACGTTCGAGCATAATGGAAAACAATACTTAGTTGCCTACTCTGCTGGAAATCTTTTTATGGGATCAAAAAGAGGTGATAGTGTTTGGCTCTTTTCTCTTGATGGAGCCCTAGAACAAGTAAACCAACAAGAAGAATCTATGGCTACTAATCAACAAAATTTAGTTACGCCAAATACATCATCGCAAATTGAAATTATTACTGATAAAAATAAAGGCAAAATACTTTACGATGGTGTTTGTGCTTTTTGTCACGGCACTGATGGCTCTGGTGGACATGGTGGAGGAACAACACTAGCCAATGCAGTAGATCTAAGAGTCATTATTAACCAGGTAACAAATGGATTAAATGCAATGCCTGGATTTGGACTGTCCTTAAGTACCGAAGATATTAATAATATAAGTACTTATGTATTAGAAGATCTTTCGCCTGAGTAATGTATAGAAGTCTTTTATTTATTCCTGGTAATAAGGAAAATATGCTTCTTAAAGCAGCCTCATTCTCTCCCGACGCATTTGTCCCGGATATGGAAGATTCTGTTCCTGATAAGGAAAAATCTAATGCAAGAGATCTAATAAGTGATTTCATACCAAAGCTTGCTCAAAAGAAAATACCGATTATTCCTAGAGTTAATTCACTTAATACGGAATTTGTTAAATATGATATAGAAGCAATTATTGGCCCTCATATAACAGCTATATCAATAGGAAAAATAAGAAAACCTCAAGATATAGAGAAACTAGAACAAATATTATCTAAGCTTGAGATAAAAAATAAACTTGCTATTGGTAATATTAAAATTATTCCTTGGTTAGAAAATGCTGAAGCTATCGTAAATAGCTATGATATTTGTAGTTGCAGTAAGAGAATATCTGGTGTGGCTTTTGGTGCTGAAGATTTTACACACGATATGGGAATTAATAGACTTGAAGATAATTCTGAAATTCAATATGCAAAAAATATTATTTCTATTTCGGCAAAAGCGGCAAAAATAATTGCTCTTGATACTCCTTTTTTTAAATTCAAAGATAACAAAAAACTAAAAATAGATTGTCAGAAATCTAAAGAAATTGGATTTAGAGGTAAATTTGCTATTCACCCTAATCAAATCAAAACCATTAATAAAGCATTTCTCCCATCTAAAAAAGAAATATTAGAAGCAAGAGAGATAGTTGCTACATATGAAAAAGCAGAAAAAAAAGGAAGAGGATCTACTTCCTTAAAGGATCAAGTAATAGATATTCCAGTAGTTAAAAGAGCTAAAGATTTACTTAATCTAATAAAATAGATACTTACCTCAAATGAGCATCAAAAAAGGCTAAAGATCTTTGCCAAGCTAAATTTGCTGAAGCCTCATCATACCTGGGTGTAGTATCATTATTAAAGCCATGCTGTGCCTCTTCATAAAAATAGTACTCATAAGATTTCCCTGCTGAATCTAAAGCGTCCTTAGAAGGGGGCCAGCCAGAATTAATCCTCTCGTCTAAACTGGCAAAATGGAACTGTATGGATGCATTAATATTATCAACCTCATCTGGTGAAGGAGAAGTGCCATAAAAAGGAACAGCAGCTAGTAAACTTGGAACATTAATTGCGAGCAAGTTCGAAATCGAACCCCCAAAGCAAAAACCTATACAACCAACGTTTCCATTACAGTTATCATGAGACTGAAGAAAACTCACCGAAGAAATAAAGTCTTGAAGAATTTTTGAGCGATCTAAATCTGCAAATAATGCTCTTGCGCTATCCTCATCACCTGGATAACCACCTACAGGTGAAAGACCATCTGGTGCGAAAGCGATATACCCCTCTAATCCTAATCGTCTTGTTATATCCTCAATATGAGGGTTTAGTCCTCTATTTTCATGAATAACAATGATTCCAGGAAGCTGATCATTTGATTGCTGAGGTTTTGCCATGTAACCACGAATTGCTCCATAGCCACTAGGTGATTCAAATGTTTCATAGGAAGTACTTAAACGACTATCATCAGGATTAATTTGTTGCCCCATAGCAAAATCAGGACTTAAGCTTTTCAGAAGTGCAGCTGAAGTTACACCACCTACAGTATAAGCAGCAGCTCTATCGAGAAAATCTCTTCTACTTAATACGCCATGGACGTAGCCATCAAACAACTTAAGTACTTCAGGATGAAAATCAGTAGACTTCTTTCTTGTCATGGATATTATACCTCTAGAAATAAATTCAAATTTAACAAAAACTATTTAGGAAATAAAGCAGTATCGTAAGCTTCTTTCTTTGCTGATGGAAAATCAGTATTATAGTGGCCGCCTCTACTTTCTTGTCTTTTCTTTGCAGAATTAATGATTAATCTTGAAACAGTAATCATATTAGTGGCCTCAAGTACGCCCTTATTTATAACTCCTGACAAACAATATTTAGATATTTCTTTATCTATGCTGTTTAGTAAAGAAGATGCAGTTAACAAAGACTGTTGTGACCTAACAATACCAACATTTTCCCACATTAGCTCTCTAAGTTCAGAAGTTTTTTTCTCAAGAAAATCTGAAAAAATAGAATTTTCTATGTTTAGATCATTTTTAGGCTGAGGAAATGATTTTAAAAAACTTTCCTTAGACTTAACTCTTATCTGGTTACTAACTGCCTTAGAAAATGAAAGGGCCTCCAATAGTGAATTACTAGCAAGTCTATTTGCCCCGTGTAAACCAGTAAAGCTACATTCACCAACTGCATATAAACACTGTAAATCAGTTTGTCCATATTTATCAGCTGTGACGCCACCACAGGTATAATGAGCGGCTGGTGTGACTGGAATTGCCTCTTTAGTTATATTTAAGCCATAATCTAAACAAAGTCTAAATATATTTGGGAAACTTCTTTTAACATCTTCAGGTGGTTGATGACTAATATCAATATAGATGTGATCAGTATTATTTAATAACATCTCAGATTTAATTGATCTTGAAACTATGTCTCTTGGGGCTAGATCACCTCTAGCATCATAATTCTGCATAAATGAAGAACCATTAGGCAAAACTAATCTACCTCCCTCTCCTCTCAATGCCTCACTTATAAGAATAGGTGGAGCATTTGGATAGTGTAAGCAAGTTGGATGAAACTGAATAAACTCCATATTTGAAATACTACAACCAGCATGCCAAGCCATTGCAATACCATCACCTGTTGATTTATTTGTGGAGTGTGAATAGATTGCTGAAGCTCCTCCTGTTGCAAGAACTACTGCATTTGCCCATAAAATATTTATCTCGGTTTCATCTACTTTAAAAAATCTTATACCTGCACATCTATTTTTTTCATTTTTAGAGAATTGTTTAGTTGTTATAAGATCCACAACAAAGCAATCCTCTATAAGAGTGATTTTTTGATGCTTACGAATCCTCTCAGAAAGAATACTCATAACCGCAATTCCAGTGGCATCATCAGCATGTACTATCCTTCTCTGACTATGACCTCCCTCTTGCATTAAATGTAACTTTCTATCTCCTTCATTCTTAGTAAATTTAACACCATTATCTTCAAGCCATTTAATACACTCTGGGCCTTCTTGGATCACCTTTTTTACTGTTTCAGAATCACAAAGTCCAGCTCCTGCCTCTAAAGTGTCAGAATGATGAGAATCAAAAGAATCTTTAGAATCTATAACAGCTGCGATACCACCCTGTGCATAATAGCTTGTTGTTTTATATAGTTTATTTTTTGTAAGTATTGTTACTTCATGGCCTTCATCAGCCAATCGAAGAGCTGTACTTAAGCCAGCTATCCCGGCACCAACAACAACAGTAGAATCTGAACTCCTGATATCCATATACACAATTAGGTAATTTCAATCATTCTTTTCACAGAACTGTAAGCCTTAGAAGATATATCATCATCAATTTTAATTTCAAATTCAAAATTTTGAAGACAATTTAATATCTTAGGCAAAGTAATCCTCTTCATATGGGGACAAAGGTTGCAAGGCCTAATAAAATTAGTATCAGGAAACTCAACAGCAACATTATCACTCATCGAGCATTCAGTAATCATGACAATTTTTTTTGGTCTATGTTTATCAACATAGTTTATCATTCCAGAAGTTGATCCTACAAAATCTGCCTCAGCTAAAACATCTGGGGGACACTCTGGGTGAGCAATAATTTCTATGCCTGGAATACTTTTCCTATAATCCAAAAGCTCTTTACCAGTAAACCTTTCATGCACTTCGCATGTCCCTTCCCAAAGAACCAACTCTTTCTCTGTTTGCTGAGCCACATATTTACCTAAGTAATTATCAGGCAAAAAAATAACTTTATTTGTATCTAGAGACTCAACAACTTTAACCGCATTACCTGACGTACAGCAAACATCAGTTTCAGCCTTTACATCTGCACTTGTGTTAACATAAGAAACAACTGGAACACCAGGATGTCTCTCCTTCAAAAGCCTAACATCATCACCAGTAATTGAGCTAGCTAAAGAACAACCTGCTAGAAGATCAGGTATTAGAACTTTTTTTTCTGGATTAATTATCTTTGCTGTCTCTGCCATAAAATGAACACCGCATAAAATAATAATATCTGCATTAGTTTTACTTGCCTCTACTGCGAGTCCTAATGAATCTCCCGAATAATCTGCTACTCCATGGTATATCTCAGGTGTTTGATAATTATGAGCTAAAATAATTGCGTTATGATCACTCTTTAACTGATTGATCATAGCAATATATGGCGCATGAACAGGCCACTCTACTTCAGGAATGATATCTTTAAGCTGATCATAAATATGACTCGTAGCAGCTTCAACTTTAGAATTGTAGGATAGATTGTTACTCATATATAAGTTAATTATATCATTTACTTTATTATTTCAGATAATTTTTTAAATAATCTTGGTAAGTATAATTTAGGCCATTATCTAATAAAACCTTTGGTCTAATTCCAAAAGATTTCATCATATCAATATTTAGTAGTTTCCTAGGGGTTCCATCCGGCTTGCTTTCATCAAAATCTATCTTTCCCTTATAGTTAACTGTACTTGCAATCTTTTTAGATAAATCTTTAATACTAATATCTTCGCCAGTGCCTATATTTATATGTGAGTTAATCTTGGGTACCTTCTTCCAATAATCAGCTTTATCAATATTAATTATATCAATACATGCATTTGCTAGATCGTCGACATACAAAAACTCTCTTTTAGGGCTTCCAGAGCCCCAGACTGATACTTTTTCAGTCTTTCTTAATTTTGCCTCATGAAACCTTTTTATTAAAGCAGGAATAACATGGCTATCTTGATCATGATAAGTATCACTAGGGCCATATAAATTAGTTGGCATTAACGATCTATAATCAGTATCGTGTTGAATATTAAAAGCTTCACAAAGCTTTAAACCAGATATTTTAGCAATTGCATAAGGCTCATTTGTTGGCTCTAATTTCCCAGATAAAAGATACTCTTCTTTAATAGGTTGTAAAGAAAATTTTGGGTAGATACAACTACTCCCCAAAAATAATAATTTGCTAACCCCCTCAGAGAAAGCTGATTGAATTAAGTTAGACTGTATTAAAATATTTATATACAAAAAATCAGCTGGATATAAACTATTAGCAACTATTCCGCCCACCTTTGCAGCTGAAATAATTATTAGATCAGGCTTATGCTTATTAATAAATGATCTAGTGTCTAACTGATTGGTTAAATCAAGCTCTTTATGAGTAGCAGTGACAATATCAAAAATATCTCTATTTCTAATAGATCTCAGTATAGCAGAACCTACCATTCCCTCATGGCCAGCTAGATAAACTTTTTTCACAGAATTCCCCAATTTTGAAATATTTGCAGAAAACTTAAAAATAACTCAATTAATGTAGCAATTTTAAATATAATATAGTACTTATAGAAAATTAAATAGGAAACATATTCAATGAAAAATTTACCTTTAGTGTCCTTCATTCTCTTGTCTGCCTCTTTCCTTGGTAATCCTGTCTTGTCACAACACCAACAAGAAAGTGGTTTAATAAGTTCTAATGAATCATCTATAGATCAGTTGGTACAGAGAGGTAAAATGCTATTTGATTCTGACATAGGCTGCTGGGTATGTCATGCTCAAAGCGGCGAAGGCTTAGTAGGCCCAACTTTGTTATTTGGACCTTCTCCATCTGAAATATATTTCCAATTACAAAGCAATGCGTTGATGGATGTAATTAGAACAGAAATGGATCCTTCTGATGAGGATCTTGTGGCAATGTCAATGTATATCAGGACACTGGCCAATCTCCCGCTTGATGATGCAATAGACATAGCAAATGGGTGGAGACAAGACTTAGCGGCTGTTAAAGGATCTGAAGCTAATGAACAAGTTTTCCCTAGATCTGCTAGAGATGATCAGATTGAAGCAATTGAAACTTTTGAATCATTTGCTAATAACTGGGAGAGGAGATCAAAAGTAGGAAGCGTATTAACTCAATATGATTCGAGAGTAGTTGCAACTTTTGAACCAGGAGAACAAAAGTTTTTCCCAGAAAATGATCGTACATACTTTTACGAGAATGTTGGAACAAATAGCTCGCCCTCTATTTTATATGATGGATACGTAAGCCCAAAAAGTAACCAATTAGTTGTAGGAGACGCAGAGTCTCTTGAAGTTATTGCTAGCTATGAATTTCCAGAAGCGCTGAGAGCTACAGTTCACACATCAGCGATGTCTCCTGACGGCAAATATGCCTACTTTACTGGACCAAGGGAACCAGGTATCGATGGCACTCCTGATCCAAGTGGTGCTCAAACAATGGTAAAAGTTGATGCTTTAACACTTCAGCCAATTTCTCAAATTACTATTGGAGCGAGACTTCATCATGGACAAGTTTTTAGAGGTAAGATGTTATTCGATATGTTTCATCGTGACCCCGGGGGTCCAGCAGTAATTATTTATGATCATGAGACTGATGAGGTAGTTGGGGCCATAAAAGATATAGATATGGGTGGAATGGTCTATACAGTTTGGCCAGATAATGATCATAAATATATATATGCACTAATGGAACCAACAGGATATGCTCCAGGACGCTCAAGTGGAATGGTTGGACTCGTATCCCTTTATCAAGGTGAGTTAGTAGCAATGAGAAATTTCTGGGTTGCTAAAATTGATGCAGATACCTGGGAAGTTGTTCTTGAGTTTCCCGTTCCGGGATATCGACCTAATTGGGCAGTAATTGATTCAAAAAATGAATTTGTTTATGTTGTCTCAGGGAACTCACAAGCATGTAAGCATGATGCAAATACAGGTGAAGTTGCCTGGTGCAATGGAACCGGTATAGGCCCATATGGAGCAAGTTTAAATGCTGATGAAACAGAACTTTGGGTAGCTGATAAGGGTGAGGGAGCTCATCACCTAGGCCGAACTATTACAGTTATGGATACTGAATCTGGCCATGCAACTGAAACTCTTTATGGAACTTACAAGGTAGATCATGTCTTGCTTTCACCAAATGGTAAAGAAATGTGGTCTACGAGTAATGGAGAAGGGAAATTGACAGTTTATGATGTAGACACTAAAGAAACTATTGAAATTATAGATATGCCACAGAATGGTGATGCCCATGGAATGATATGGGTTTATTATAATGAATCTGGAGAATCTTTAGTTGTAAGAGATCAAGGTAATTTTCACGGGGGGATAAATCCTCAAAAGGGAATTTCTCTAAACTACTAAAGCAATGAATACAAAAAACTTTCTTATCGCTTTTCTTGTTCTCGTAAATCCTATTTCATTAGCTCAACATAATGAAGTACATAATCACAATCCTATCGAAAATACTTCATTAGGAAATATTTTTGAAGAAATTAAAATTGATTTTGAATTATCTGATCATAATGGTAACAAAATTAGTGTAAGAGATTTCTTTGGTCAATTTATTTTTATTGGCTTTGGGTTTACAAACTGCCCTAATGTTTGCCCAATGATGGCTTTTAATATCGGAAATACAATTAATTCTCTGGAAATAGATGCAACAGGAATTTTTATAAGTGTAGATAGCGAAAGAGACACTCCTCAGATAACTCATAAATATGCTTCTAATTTTGGTGAAAACATGATTGGGCTTAGTGGTAGTTTTGAAGAAATAAATAAAGTAGCAAATAATTTTAATATTAGTTATGCGATAACAAAGACTCAAAATAACTATACTGTTCAACATACCTCAAATATTTATATTATCACTCCATCTGGAGAACTATTAGATATTGTACCCTTCAATACTAGCTCAAGTGAGCTAATTGATAGAATAAATAAACTGTAATTTCATGAGTACTATAAATAAAAATAATCCATTTAAATTAGGCTTGCTTGTCTTAACTAGCCTTCTTATTGCCTGCTCATGGCTTGCTATGCCATATTTCTTCCAAGGCCCTCAATTAATGCAAAATGTTGGCAATGAATCTAGAAATATAAGGGCCGGGAATATTTCATTATATCTTACAAGACAGTTGATAAATACTTCAGATATAGAAATTACCGCTACTTTAGCTAGTAGCGAATATTTTCAATTTGTTGATAGAGCTAATATTATTTCTGAGCTTAGGCCTGATAAAAATATTATATTTTTCTTAAACGAAACTATACATAGAGGAGAGTTACCGACCCAACTACCGAAAGCAGTTTTGCATATAGGAGAAAAAACATATCTACCAAACTTTGAAGA
Organism: Gammaproteobacteria bacterium TMED78; assembly: GCA_002171615.1. GTDB lineage: Bacteria > Pseudomonadota > Gammaproteobacteria > Steroidobacterales > Rariloculaceae > TMED78. The sequence goes on along the minus strand of NHEF01000014.1, from coordinate 124,411 downwards.
AGGCCCCAGAAATGTTGAGCATCATAGAATGAGTATCTTTAGTTTTCCTAAAATTACAGATGATGGAGAAATAATTGACCTATCTTCATCTGATAGAATTAGACTCTATATTTCAAATCCTTACCTTGGAAGTGAAAAAGATATGACATTTGTAGCAAGCTGGGATCTTCCTTACTCTATCCCCCCAGAAATAAAAACTAATTCTTATATCACTCCTATTGCTATGCTTGCACTTGGAGCTGGCTTGCTGTCTTCAGTACTAACGCCTTGCTTATTACAATTAGTAATTGTTTTTAGTGGGGTTATAGCTGGATTCTCAACTATACCTAGTAGTCAAAATAACTCTAGCTTTACATCTCCAATAATTAGAAAGAAAGTCTTAAATATAGCTATATTTTTTGTTATAGGCTTTGTTCTTCTCTACGCAATTGCTGGAGCAGTGATTGGAGCAATTGGAAATCAGGCTCAACTTTTATTTGCTGAATATAGTAGATTAGTTTCAATAATATCAGGCATGATAGTAATTTTTCTTGGTCTATGGGTAGGAATTAGAGGTAGACAGAATTTAACTTGTTCTATAAAAGGCTCTGAAAAAATAAAGGAGCTTTCGAATAAAGATTCCTTAGCAGCTATTATTGCTTCAATGGGATATGCTCTCGGGTGTACAGCTTGTTTTGGTGGCGCTATTGTTGCAACACTAATTGTATATGTTGGTGCAATAGGAAGCGCTCTAATTGGTGCTGGAATTATGCTGGCTTTTGCTGTCGGAGTAGCTGTGCCTTTTTTATTATCAGCTCTTTATATTTCTAAGTCTAAAACTATTATCTCATTTCTAAGCCAAAACTCTAGATATCTGAGCATTTTGAGCATGATTATCATTATAACTTTTGGATTAATACTAATCACAGATAATTTCCATACTGTTAGTGATTTAATTTATCCCTATCTAGGTCTAACATAAAATGCGTATTTATTTCTTTTTATTTATTCTTTTTTACTCTTTATCTGCTTTTAGTCAGGTTGATATATCAAATCCTAGAGCACTTATGTTTGCAGCTGACAATGAAGAAAACATTATTGATGTAATTAATTTAAATGAAGAGATAGTAGTATATGAAATTGAAACTAACAATCATATAGATAGCTTACTATCTACTCCTTATGCGCCAATACTGATATATACTAATATAGAAAAAAATCTCGTATCTGTTTATGACCTTAAATCTAAAAAACTAGTAAAAGAAATTGCTTTGCCTATATCACCTAGAAACATGGTACTTGATACAACTGGTACAAAGATTGCTTTCTCAGATAACCATAAAGGTGGATTTGTCTTATTCTCTCCTTACGCAGCTGATATAATTTTTTATATTGAAGACTTTCCTCCTACAAAAGATGTTTTGTTTGATCCAAATGAAAACGAAATTTTCTATACAAATAATGAAAATGGATCAATCGGTATTCTTAATGTTAATACTAGAAAAATATTTGAAATACCTATTATTAAAGATCAAAATATTATTGATCTTTCTTCTCCATCTCGTAGCCTTGATGGAAGGAATATTTACTTTTCAAATCTTATGTCAGGAGAAGTGTTTGCTCTAAATACTTTTTCAAAAATAGTTTTTCAGACTTTCGAAGTAGGAAAAAATCCTATAAGGCCTTACACAACACCAGAAGGTATCTTTTTATATATGATAGATCAAGAAACAGGGAGATTTATTTCTGTAGATCAACAGTATTTTGAAAAATATGAGGATACAATCATAGGTCAGAAAATTAATCTTATTACAGTTGGTAGATTTGATAGAATGAATCTTTTAGCTAGCTCAGAAAACAAAAATTACTATATCTATGATAATGTAAAAAAGTCTATTGTTGCTCAAGGTGAATTTAAATATACCCCACTAACATCACTAGGCTCGCACGATGGAAAGACAGCTTACATTCCTTTTAAAGATAGCCCATATATTGGAGCGATAAATTTAGAAAATAAACAAGTAAAATATATAAAAGCAACAAATAAGGGAATAGGTGCTTTTAATATTGGATTATCTAACAATGTTTGTCACTAACAATAAATATTGGGTCTCTAAATGATGATTAAAATAAAAACTTTCTTATTATTTCTTTCTTTTATTTTTTTAACTAGTAGCTTTATACAGGCTGATGAGACATTAACAATTCTCACCACCTTTGCAGAAACGGGCTCTTCAAGTAAAACGATTAAGATAATGAAAGACAAGCTTGCTGAAGAATTAGACCAAAATATCAATATAAAGTTTGGAAGTGGATCCTCTTCTGCTCTTGAGATAATCAATGAAAGAGGTAATGAAAATTTTATCTATATTTCAACAATTGGAGTTGTTTCACTTCTTCCAAACATTTCACCTAATTTTAAATTTGATCCATCAATTGATACTAGACCTATATCTAGAACTACTTCTACACCAGATGTTTTGATTATTAGATCTGGCCTTGGGATAAATACTATTGACCAACTAATTGATTATTCTAGAAATAATGATGAAGCACTAAAATATTCTTATATCGCTCCAACTAGTATTCATAGGCTTGAGTTCGCCGGTCTAATAAATGAACTCGGTCTGAATCTTCTTCTAGATGAATCCTTAAGAGGCTCTGCTAATGTAATGAAAGCTATTAGAGAAAAAAATATAGATCTAGCAATGACCACCTCTCCCTACGTAGCACCTTTAGTTAATGATGGTGATGCCATACCCTTGCTTGTAGCTCACCCATTAAGGATTGAAATATTCCCTAATGTGCCTACCATGCTGGAATACAATTTATCTAGCTTTCCGCATGGCTCATGGGCAGGAATATTTGCACCAGCCGATATATCAGAAAAAAGGATTGAAGAAATTTATATAGCCATTAATCGAACATTGCAAGATTCACAAGTAAAAGAAGAAATAGAAAAATTAGGAATGAGCATATCGCCAAGTAATAGTCCAAATGAATTCTTTGAATACATTCAAGAAGAAGGCAATAGACTTAAGCTAGCTTCAGAAAAGTATAACTTATCAATCACTGACTAACTTAACAAACACACCCTATCTAGAATTATAACTCTCTGTATGCCCATTTCTAGAGTTAGTTATCTGAAATGACTTTCCATCACTACTAACGATAGCCTTGATCCAGTTTCCATGCTGTTCTAATTCTGAATCATTAGCAATTTTCTCATTTTCAGTATTGTGCTGATCATCATTATTGATCGATCTGTGTAATTGCCAAACGCCTTGGATTCCCGGACTAGAAGAAATTACTTCATATCCCTCAGCACTACCTCCTTTAGTAGGCCCTCCATTTGAAACAGATGCAACGGGCTCTATCGCATGGATCAACTGAGGAGCTACATCGTTACCATGGTGAGGCAACTGTAATAAATCTATTTTACCAACTAAATTTAATGGACAAGCAAGATTGTGTAAGCCATTCCAACTTATGTCTGTTGTATCAAGAAACTGAAAATCACCAACTGAGAAGACATACCCTATACTTCTTGGATCTTCGCCGTGAGCGGGATCTCTACCTATCCAAGGATCTAAGCCAGGTATAGCATTGTCACATAATTGATTATACTCAGTAGATATCAATGGATTTGGTAAAACTAATTTATCGCTAGCCACAATAGTTAGGCTAGACCCATCACTTAATGGCAGCATATCCCCTGGTCTAACCGAAGTTCTTTTTCCACCAGCTTGGCCGCAAAAACCGGCAGTCGAAATACTATGGTCAATAGCAGCAAGATAGTTATTCCAGTTATCTCTGCCACGATCAAGATCTTTATAAGCACTATCCCCATAATCAATAAATTCACAAATAGGTACAACCTTTGATAATGGTAAAATGCCACCACTATGATCGCCATGAAAATGTGTTGCTATCATATAATCTATTTGAGTAACGCCTGCAAGCTCGATGACCTCAAGAATACGCTCAAGATAAGGCTCTCTATCCCAAGAGGCATCAGCTAAAATAGATGTGCCACCTGGAGTAACAATCAAAGTTGCAGCAGAGCCATCAGAATCTATCCAATAGATACCAGAATTTTCATTCTGAGAAAAAACAGAAAAAGGTAAGTTAATTAAAAAAAATATTAAAATAAGTTTTTGCATAGAAACCTCTAAATTAATTTATGGCGCGCCCGGAGAGATTCGAACTCCCGACCGCCTGGTTCGTAGCCAGGTACTCTATCCAGCTGAGCTACGGGCGCAAAGAAACTGATTATTCATTATAATAATTTCTACTCTCATTCAAAGCTTTTTATATAATAGAAAATCTTTATTGCTAGCAACGTAGTTATTTAAATAGTCCTCATAATAAGAAATTAACTTCCTAGTATATTTTCCTCCGCCATCAGGAAATTTAATTACTTTACCATTTGACAGTATAATTGATGCTACTGGCATAATTCCTCTAGTTGAGCTAGTAATAAAACATTCATTAGCTTGATCTATCATATTAAGATCTATATATATTTCAGAATTTTCTATTCCTTTATTTTTACATATTTCTTGTACAGCACATTTCGTAAGTCCGTTTAAATTCCCACTAGATTTTGATGGAGTTACTAAATTATTTTTAATTACAAAAAATATATTACTACTTGAAGATTCAGTTATATGTCCACCTTCATTGAGCATCAAACAATCATCAGCACCTAACTCTCTTGAACTCATCAAACCTAGTATATTATTAAGATAGTTGCCTCCTTTAATATTAGGATCTAGGGTATTTATTGAATTTCTTTTAATCTGAGGCACGGCTAATTTTATTCCTCTACGATAAAAAACTTCTTCCCAGGATCTCATTTTTTTAACTATCACTATTAGGCTTTGATTAAGATTAGAATGGGGAAATAAATCTATAGGTCCTTGCCCTCTAGTCACTATATATCTTATATAAAAATCAATACCTTTTGGTAGTTTAACCTCATCAAAAATTTTCCTGATTTCAACAAGCAATTCTTGTTTTGAAAAACTTAGTTTTAAATTAACTAATTTTGCAGAATTTTTAAATCTATTCCAGTGCTCATCAAAAAATAACGGGGTGCCATCAAAGGTTCTAATTACCTCATAAATTGAGTCTCCATATAAAAAACCTCTATCCATTACAGAAATTTTAGCGTTTCCTAAACTACTAATAACTCCATCTACACTGGCTGCGCCTATATCTTTATCTTCCATTGGCTATATCATTAAATATTAAGTTTATATTGCTCTTGACCTTACTTGAAACTAACTCTAAATCACTTACACCACACAAATCCTTAAGCTGTGTAACTTCTAATCCTTCATAGCCGCAAGGATTAATTATATTAAAAGGCTTAGTATCCATATCAATATTTAACGAAAAGCCATGATAAGAGCAGTTTTTTTTAACTTTTAGTCCTATTGCAGCTATTTTCCTTCCTCCTACATATACACCAGGTGCTGACCTTTTGCCTATAGCATCTACTCCAAAATACTTAACTGTCTCTATAATTATTTTCTCAATTGATATTACATAATCACGAATACCAATTTTTAATCTTTTTAAATCAAACATCATATAAACAATTAATTGTCCAGGGCCGTGATACGTAACCTGACCTCCTCTATCTAGATTTAAAATTGGAATTTCACTTTTTTCTAAAATATGTGATTCATTTGAATTCATTCCCATTGTGTAAACTGGAGGATGCTCAGCGAACCAAACTTCGTCATTTGTTTTAAAGTTTCTATTATGAGTAAAATATTTCATCTCTTGCCAAACTTTATAAAGTGGCTGCTTGCCCAAATATCTAAAAGTTAATTTTTTCACAAAACCATTTTAATTTTTTTTGAGGCAGATAATGCAATATATATATTATCAATATGTTTTCTATCAGTTGCTTTAACATTTATAGTGAGGCTAATATATTTACTAGATCTACTAGAGTTCTCACTCAAAATACTTACTTCTGATTCATTACAAAAAGCATAAATTATTGCCAAAACGTCAGATTTAAAATTATCTACTTTTTGTCCAATTACTTTTATGGGAATATCACATGGAAATTCTAAAATCTGATCTTTTGACATGACGTTCTTATTAGTTTGTCCAGAGATAGAATTGATCCTTTATTCTCTCCCAAATGGTTGCTTCATAAACAGGAAATAAAGTTTTTAAGGGAAAGGTTACTAGGTCATTACCATCTAAACTTATATTCACCTCCCCCACAATTAAATCTTTTTCTATAGGCGCCTGAAGCTCTTGATTGTAATTCATAAAAGCTGAAAGTGAATCATAGCTCCCTCTGGGGACTGTAATGAAAACGTCCTGATCAACTCCTAGCTGAACTTCTTTAGGCTCACCACCCCATACTCTTGCTAAAACCACTTCCTCATCTCGACTATAAAGCTTATGTGTTTCATAAAAACGGAATCCAAAGTTTAAAAGAGATTGGCTTGCTTCAGCTCTAGACTCTGCTGAATCCATACCCATAACAACAGATATTAACCTCATATCAGATCTTTTAGCTGAGCTCACTAAACAATAGCCTGCTTTTTCTGTATATCCTGTTTTCAAGCCGTCGACCGAATCATCTCTCCATAATAGGAGATTGCGGTTGTATTGATTAATGTCATTAAATGCGAACTCTCTTTCTGAATACCAACTATAGTACTCAGGAAACTCTCTAATCAGAGCCTGTGATAATATCGCTACATCTTTAGTTGACACATAGTGATTATCAGCAGGCAGGCCAGTAGAATTTCTAAATTGACTATCGCTCATACCTAAAATAGAGGCATATTGATTCATTAGATCAGCAAATATCTCCTCAGAACCTCCTACATATTCTGCTAATGCAACGCTAGCATCATTTCCAGATTGTATTATCATGCCCTTTAATAGATTTATCACTGATACATATGTATCTACTTCAATAAACATCCTAGAGCCTTCAGTTCTCCAAGCTTTCTCACTAATTAAAACCTCATCCTCTAAAGATATCTGACCACTTCTTAACTCATTAAAAACAACATACGCAGTCATCAATTTAGTAATACTAGCCGGTTCAACTCTCTCAGTAGAATTTGACTCAATAATTACCTTGCCACTTGAAGCATCAAGAATGATATAACTAGAAGCACCAACTTGTGGAGGCGATGGTACGGGAAAATCAGCAGAATAAGCTAATCCTGAAATAAGAAAAGAAAAAAATATTAGCATTTGGAACATTTTTGTATGGCTCCTTAAAATTTTTATTGTTTATTAGTTGTTAATTCAAAATTATATCTTATTTGTTCAGCAAGTTGATAGGCCGCCATAGCATACTTTTCACTTCGATTATAGCGAGTTATAACGTAAAAGTTATTAAAACCAACCCAATACTCAACCCCTTCTTCACCATTAAGGACAACTGAGGTAGCTGGAGAATCTAAGGCCAAATCAGACGAAAATACAAATCCTTTAGCAATGAGAGACCCAATAGTATGATTTAAGTTTATTGAGTTTCCTTCTATTTCAACATCTATAGCATCAGGAAAGGATGCTCTCTGTAAAATAGGTGCGTCCTTTTTCCATCCATGGATCAAAAAGTAATTACATATGCTAGAAATTATATCTGGCCAACTTTTCCATAGGTCCCTCTTTCCATCTCCATCTCCATCAACAGCATAGGCTCTATAGCTAGAAGATATAAACTGGCTATTCCCCATTGCACCAGCATAAGATCCATTAATCAAAAAAGGATCTATACCCTCTTCTCTGGTAAGTAATAAAAAATTTTCTAACTCTCTTAAAAAAAATTGAGATCTTGGTGGATAAGCAAAAGCCAATGTATATAAAGAATCTAGGACAGAATAATTTCCTGTATACCTACCATAATAAGTTTCAATTCCTAAAATAGAAACTATAATCTCTGCAGCAATACCATATTCTTCAGATATTGATGAAACTAGATCATAATTATTTATCCAGAATTCTACACCTAATTCAATCCTTCTATCTGTAAGAAAGATATCCTTGTACTCATACCAAGGAATAACTCTTTCTGCTGGATTAGAGATAGACTCTAGAACTCCATAGAGGATTTCTGTATTATCAAATAAATTCTCGAGACTATCTCTATCAAATGTATGGTTTTCTACCATAAAAGTTATAAAATTATTTTTTGACTCATTGATAATATTCAAATCTAACTCTTGTGAAAAACAAGTAATAGAAAAAAATAACAACCCTAATAAAGAAAAATATTTTATTTTTTTTAGCATTGAGTTAGGTTAATAAATTTTTATGCTTATGAACAGAGACAATCATTCCTAAAGTGATCATTAATGCTAACATAGAGGTACCCCCAGCGCTAATTAATGGTAAAGTAACGCCAACAACTGGTAATATTCCACAAACCATCCCTGCATTAACAAAAACATAAAAGAAAAAAGTAAGACTTAAAGCACCTGATAATAATCTATTGAATGTCCCGCTAGCCTGAGATGCAATCCAAATACCCCTTCCTAAAAGAACCAAATACATAAATAATAAAAGTAACAAGCCCAAAAATCCAAACTCTTCTCCTGCAACTGCAAAAATAAAATCTGTTGACTGCTCAGGAAGAAAATCTAGATGACTTTGAGAGCCATTCATCCACCCCTTTCCAAATAATCCACCAGATCCTAGAGCTATTTTTGATTGAATAATATTATAACCTGAACCAAGAGGGTCGCTGCCTGGATTAAAGAAAGTAATTACCCGTGCTCTTTGATAATCTAGCATAAAATACCAAAGTATCGGAACTGTGCTAATTACAATAGCATTTAAGAAAAGTATAATCTTAACACTTATCCCTGTTAACAATAACGTTAAAGCTCCAGAAAAGAAAACTAAAGCCGCTGTTCCTAAATCAGGCTGGAAACCAATCAAACAGGTAGGAACTAAAATAATAAATATTATTATAATAATTTCATTTTTCCTCGGAGGAAGATGCTTATCGTGCATGTACCAAGCAATCATCATAGGTACGAATATTTTTAAAAGCTCGGAGGGCTGAAAAGTAATCAGGCCTAAATTTAGCCATCTTTGTGCTCCTTGACCAACGATACCTGAAAACATAACCAGAACTAATAAAGTAATAGAAAATCCAAAAACCCAAGGAGTAAAAATTTTAAAATAGGTTGGAGGGATCTGAGCAAACAAAAAGAAACAGAAAAATGCTACCCCTAATCTAATTCCTTGTCTATATATCAAAAAATCATTACCATCAACAGCACTATAAAGAACAACAAATCCGTAAGAAGCAATTAATAAAGATGTCAATAATATAGTCTTATCCATTACTATATTAAAATCATTAAAAATTTTAACTTTCAATTTATTGATCTTCTATTATTAAAATAAAAATCTAGAATTTGCTTTGCAACTGGCACAGCAGTTACAGAGCTACTTCCCATATTCTCTATAACAACCGCTATTGAAATCTCAGGTTTTTCATATGGAGCAAAAGCCATAAAAATACCATGATCTCTAAGACTCTCATCTATATTTTCTTCTTCATAAAACTCATCCTGGCCAATAGAAAAAACTTGAACTGTTCCTGTTTTGCCAGCAATTGAATAGTCAATATCCCTTAAAACTGAAAACCCAGTTCCTCTTTCATCTGCTACAACATCTTTCATTGCTTCACGAATAATATCCCAATTTTCTTTTTTGATATCTAAGTTAATAATTGAATCATTTTCAATTAATTCTATTCTTCCATTTCTGCTATCCTCATATCCTATAACCATTCTTGGTCTAAAGCCTATTCCCTGATTAGCAATTAAAGAGTTTGCAAATGCAATCTGCATTGGAGTAGTCAAAGTAAATCCTTGTCCTATACCCGTAATTACAGTTTCTCCTGGATACCATATTTTATCTTCAGGGTTTCTAAAATTTTCCTCTTTCCACTTTCTTGAAGGAACAATACCTTCGGATTCGCTAGAAAAATTGACTCCTAATTTTTCTCCGAAGCCAAACGACTCAAGATAATCATTAATGCCTTCTATACCAATATTTACAGCCAACTCATAAAAATAAACATCGCAAGATTCTGCTATAGCCTGAGTAAGATTAACGGGACCATGTCCAGTAATTTTCCAGTCTCTATATCTATGAGTTTGATTAGGAAGAGTAAAATGACCTAAACATACTGATCTAGAGCCCGCATTAACTACATCGTGCTCTAAAGCTCCTAAGCCTATAAAGGGCTTAACTATCGAACCTGGAGGATACAAACCGGATAGAGCTCTATTGAAAAGAGGCTTTGCTTGATTCTCACTTAAACTTAGAAAATCTGCTCTACTTATACCATCTGATAATAAATTTAAATCATATGAAGGAGAGCTTACCATAGAAAGAATATCTCCATTATTTGTATCTAAAACTACTACAGCACCCCTAAATCCATCCATAGCTTTTTCAGCCACCTTTTGAAGCTCTGAGTCTATTGAAATAATTATATTTTTTCCTGATTCTGGTAATTTGTGAGCAAGTCTTGTATCAAATGACCGAACTAAAGAAATTTCATTAAAACCTGAGTCAGGATAAAAAACTCTCCCTTGTGCATTGACAATCTCATGATGGTAACCAGAAAAGCCAAATAATTCATTCTCAAAACTTCTCTCTATTCCTGTTTTTCCTATTACAGAAGTAGCAACATATTCACTTTTGTCTATATACTCTAAATCCTCAATAGAAATTGAAGAAACATAGCCTATTGCATGTGATGCTAATTCATTATAAGGGTAGTATCTTTTTAGCCCTTCTCTAAAGCCTACTCCTGAGAATTGATGTCTTCTAGAAGCAAATATTGCTACCTGCTCATCTGTTAAATTTGATAATACAACTGTCTCAAACTGCCTATGGGAAGAAATTAATTTTTCTAAATTATCTATATTTGGAACATCAAGTAATTTTAAAGCTATAAGCCTATTAAGGGTAAAATTTAGATCATCTACCTCCTCAGGAATAATAACTAACTCCCAATTAGGTACATTTTCTGCAAGTATAATACCATTACGATCTTTAATTAATCCTCTAGTTGGCGCTAAAGACTTTAGCTTTAGCCTATTACCCTGAGATAAATCTGAAAACTCTTGGTAATTTACAATCTGTAACTGATATAGCTGTGTTACTAAAACTAAAAAAAGGGAAATAGCTATGACTAAAGAAACAATTAATCTAGATTGAAATAATTTATTTTCTTTCCAGTTATCTTTGAATAATATCGGCTTCATCTTCTATTCTCTATTGCCAGCATCATCTTTCAATGCTGGAAGCCATCTCAATATTACAGGCCATACTAGAATACTAGAAATTATAGGAAAAATCCTCTCTGCTATTGGTACATTATTTCCTACCGCTCCATCAATCCAAAAAAGAATAAATTCGTAGATAATAAGCATAAGTATAATAAATGTATTTAATTGCCAAATAGGAAAGACCCTAACAATCAAGTGAAATTTTATACAAATAGAGAAAACTATTACTAAAGCTAAAGCATGCTGACCAAGAAGTGAACCGGATAGGGAGTCTAAAATTAGTCCTAATATTAATGCTAAAAAAATACTTACCCTTTCAGGATTCATTACTGAAAAAAATAACACTAATAAAGGAACCCATTCGGGCAGGAAGCTCTTTAAAGTTGCTGGAAAAGGTAGTATTGACAAAAAAATAGCAACTAAAAACAAAGAAGGTATAAGAAAATTTCGTTTCACCACTATAGGTCTCTATCCATTGATGGCCAAATTAAAACAACCTCTGTATCCCTATCCAGCTGAGCTGCTGGTGTAAGTAAAATATTTGCAAAAGATCTTTCGGTCTCAAAAGATATACTACTAATATAACCAACAGGGTAGCCAGATGGAAAAATACCCCCTAAGCCAGAAGTGACAACTAAGTCACCAATTTCAATATCTGCTGAACTAGTTAAATATGGTAAAAAGAGTCTAGAGCTATCTCCTGTCCCAACAGCAATTGTTCTCAAACCTGTTCGATCTAATGAAACAGGTATTGCATGATCTAAATCACTTATTAATAAAATTTCTGAAGTGTATGCATTCACCCTAATAACTTGACCAACAATACCTTGAGAATCTATTACGGCTTGCCCAAGATAGACCTCATCGTTAAGGCCATGATTAACTAGAAATCTTTGCCTATAAGGATCTAAATCAACCTTTAGCGTCTCTGCTACTAATATTCTTTCTTTCAATCTTTGGCTAGTTTGAAGAAGAGAGCGTAAACGATTATTTTCTGACTCTATAGATTCTAATCGCTGAAGTGCGATATTATTCAAAAGCCTTTCTGCTCTTAAGGTTTTATTTTCCTGAACTAATTCAGAATGATCAGTTAGCCAATAATTAATATCAACTATTTTCTGCAGGGGATAGTTTACTGCTAATTGTATTGGATATAAAAGTGATGAGATCGTTTGACGAAACGTATTGAGATGATCAAACCTATAGTCAACAAACATTAAAAATATACATATAATGGTAGAGAGAAAAAACTTATACCCTAAAGTATGTCTAGAGCTATCTTTATCTCTAAAAAAATAATTAAACATATAAAACCAAACTAACTAATCAAGAGCAAAAGTACCTGGTCCATAATCATCTAACAACTCAAGAATTCTTCCTCCACCTCTTGCTACACAGGTTAATGGCTCATCTGCAATTATTACTGGAACACCGGTCTCTTCTGAAAGAAGCTTATCAAGATTATGAAGCAAGGCGCCTCCTCCAGTAAGGACCAAGCCTCTATCTGCTACATCCGAGCCAAGCTCAGGAGGAGTTTGCTCTAAAGCAGTTTTAGTTGCGGATACAATGCCCAAAAGTGGATCTTGAAGTGCTTCTAGAATCTCATTACTGTTTAAGCTAAAAGATTTTGGTATACCTTCAGCTAGATTTCTACCCTTTACAACGATTTCCTTGACCTCTTCTCTTGGAAAGGCAGTACCAACCTCTTTTTTTATCCTTTCCGCTGTAGCCTCACCAATAAGAATTCCGTAATTTCTTCTAACATAGCTCATGATTGCTTCATCAAAACGATCTCCTCCTATTCTGACTGACTCAGCATAAACTATTCCATTAAGTGATATTACTGCTATCTCAGAAGTTCCACCACCAATATCAATGACCATAGATCCCCTCGCCTCATGAACAGGAAGGCCTGCGCCAACCGCTGCTGCCATAGGCTCTTCTACTAAGTAAACCTTTCTTGCTCCCGCTCCTTGAGCAGATTCTCTTATAGCTCTCCTTTCTACTTGTGTAGAGCCATAAGGAACACATACTAAAACTCTTGGGCTTGGTCTAAAATAACGCTGACCATAGGCTTTTTTAATAAAGTGTTGCAACATTTTTTCTGTTACGCTGAAATCAGCTATCACTCCGTCTTTTAAGGGTCTAATAGCGGTAATATTACCTGGTGTGCGCCCTAACATAACCTTCGCCTCTGCGCCAACCGCCTCTAAAGACTTCCCACCGGAGCGGCCATTATCCTGTCTAATAGCAACTACCGAAGGCTCATCTAGAACCATACCCTTAGATCTCAAGTAAATAAGTGTGTTTGCTGTCCCAAGATCAATAGAGAGATCTTCTGAAAAGTGTCCTAGAATACGCTTTAACATTTTGCCATAACCTTATACATATATGATAATTGTAACTTTAACAATGGGTAGGACAATGGGCAAGCTAAGTGTATAGTAAAATACAAAAAATAATTAATCTAGGATCCTAAGATAATGTCAATTCAAGAGAAAGATTTAAAAAAAATGGCTGAATTATCAAAAATAGATATATCGGAAGAAGATTTTGAAGATTTTGAGCTAAAGCTAAAAAATATTATAAAGTTAGTTGATGAACTTAACACAGTTAACGTAAAAGGAGTTGAGCCTATGGCGCACCCGTTAGATCAAAAACAAATCCTAAGAAAAGATGATATAACTGAGAAAAATCAAATTAAAGAAATAGAAAGAAGTGCTCCGGAAATAAAAAACTCTCACTATATCGTACCTAAATTTGTTGAGTAGAAATAACTTATGCATCAGAAGACCATTAAGCAGCTCTCTTCAGAACTAACATTAAAAAAAATTTCCTCTGTTGAACTAACCAAGGAGTTTTTAAAAAGAGTTAGACTTTATGATAGTAAAATAAATTCATTCATTACGATTGATGAAGAAAGAGCCTTAGCTGAAGCAAAAGAAGCAGATGTCTTGATAAAAAAAGGAGCTAATACATTCCTTACTGGTATACCAATAGCACATAAAGATATTTTCTGTACCAAAGGAATTAAAACTAGCTGTGGCTCTAAAATGCTTGATAATTTCATATCTCCTTACGATGCAACTATTGTAAAGAGGCTAAAAGAAGCAGGAGCTGTTTGTATTGGAAAAACCAATATGGATGAATTTGCTATGGGCTCATCAAATGAAACTAGCTTTTATGGTCCAGTTCATAATCCATGGAATATTGAAAATGTTCCTGGTGGCTCGTCTGGGGGATCAGCAGCTGCTATCGCAGCAAGACTAGTTTGTGGTGCAACTGGATCAGATACAGGCGGCTCAATAAGACAACCTGCAGCCTTTTGTGGGGTGACTGGAATCAAACCAACTTATGGGAGAGTTTCGAGGTACGGAATGATTGCTTTTGCCTCTAGCCTTGATCAAGGTGGAACTTTAACCCAGACAGTAGAAGATAGCGCTCTAATGCTAGAAACAATATCAGGCTTTGATAAAAAAGACTCTACTTCTCTCATGGCTCCTGTCCCTAATTTTTCAAAGGAAATAAATACTTCTTGGGATAAAATCAGAATTGGCATACCTAATAATTTTTTTGATAGTGGTCTTGATTCAGAAAGCTCAAATTTAGTAATGGAGGCTATCAAAATAATTGAAAAATTAGGCGCAAAGATTATAAACCTTGATCTTAAGCATATAGACCTATCTGTACCATCCTACTATGTAGTAGCTCCTGCTGAAGCCTCATCAAACCTATCTAGATTTGATGGAGTTAGATATGGATATAGAGAAAAAAATACACAAAATCTTAACGAGCTTTACAAGTTATCAAGAAGCAAAGGATTCGGTGATGAAGTAAAGAGAAGAATTATTATCGGAACATATGTTTTATCGGCTGGATATTATGATGCATATTATTTACAAGCTCAGAAAGTTAGAAAATTAATTAGCCAGAGCTTTGTTAATGCTTTTAAAGAAGTAGATATAATAATTGGCCCTACAACACCAACCCCTGCATTTAAAATTGGTCAAAAAATGGATGATCCTATCCAAATGTATCTAAATGATATTTATACTATTGGGGCGAATCTAGCAGGCCTTCCAGCGCTATCAATTCCTTGCGGCTTTTCTTCAGGATTGCCCATAGGAATGCAGTTGATTGGTCCTTATCTAAAAGAAGATCTAATACTTAAAATTGGTCACCATTTTCAGAAGGAAACAAACTGGCATACACATTTACCCGCCGAATTTTTATAGGGAAAAATTTATGAACTGGGAAATAGTAATAGGTTTAGAAATTCATACTCAATTAGCTACTAAGAGCAAGCTGTTCTCTGGAGCTTCAACAAAATATGGAGCCCCTCCAAATACACAAGCCTCTATTATTGACTTAGGCTACCCCGGAGTCCTTCCAGTATTTAATAAAGAAGCATTAATAATGGCAATAAAATTTGGTCTAGCTACTAATTGCAAAATTTCTCCAAATTCTATTTTTGCTAGAAAAAATTACTTTTATCCAGATCTCCCAAAGGGATATCAAATATCTCAATATGAACATCCAATTGTTTACGACGGAAATATTGATATAGAGATTAACTCGACTACTAAAAACATTAAAATTACTAGAGCACATTTAGAAGAAGATGCAGGTAAATCTCTACATCAAAGCTTTGACGAAGCGAGTGGAGTAGATTTGAATAGAGCTGGCACACCTCTTTTAGAAATAGTATCAGAGCCAGATATTAGATCTGCTATTGAGGCCGGTGCATATATGAGAAAAATTCATAAATTAGTATGTTATCTAGGGATATCAGATGGAAATATGCAAGAAGGATCCTTTCGCTGTGATGCAAATGTGTCTATTAGAGAGAAAGGTGATAAAAAACTTGGAACTAGAACAGAGATAAAAAACTTAAATTCATTCAGATTTGTAGAGAAAGCGATAGAGCTTGAAGCAGAAAGGCAAATTGAACTAATAGAAAATGGTCAAATAATTAATCAAGAAACAAGACTATACGATGATATAAAAAATGAAACACGCTCTATGAGAAGTAAGGAAGAAGCAAATGACTACAGGTACTTCCCAGACCCCGATTTGCTCCCAATAACAATAGATGACGAATTGATTAATAAAATAAAAGAAAACTTACCTGAACTGCCAGAACAGAAATATTTGAGATTTATTTCTGAATATGATTTTTCTGAATATGATTCAGAAGTTTTAACCTCAAATATAGATATAGCTAATTTTTTTGAGGGTGTATTTAAAAAAACAAAATCAGCTAAAGCTAAATTAATTTCTAACTGGATACAAGGCGAATTACTTTCTATGCTTAATACTAAAAATATAGGTATAAAAGAATGTAAAATATCTACAGAGGATTTTGCAAAGATTCTTGATCTTATTGAAGAAGATGAATTATCTTCTAACTTAGCAAAAGAAGTGCTTCATCTTGCTTGGGGCTCAAAAGAACCTATTGAAAGCATAATTGAGAAAAATGGTTATAAACTAATATCAGATGATAATATAATAACCAAAATTATCGATGATATAGTTAAAAATTTTCCAGAACAAGTAGAGCAATATAAAAATGGAAACCAAAAAATTATTGGTTTTTTTGTTGGAAAGGCAATGCAAGCAGCGGAAGGAAAAGTTAATCCGAAAAAGGTTAATCAATTACTTAAAAAAAAGTTAGGCTAATAAATTATGATTGGATTATCTTTCGAGTTTTTTCCTCCTAAAGATCAAAATATGAACAAAAGATTATTAGGTTGTTTGTCAGAACTATCAGTATTTTTACCCAAATTTGTCTCTGTAACTTATGGAGCTGACGGCTCAACTAGAGATAGAACTCATAATATTGTAAAAAAAATAGCTGAGGAAACTAGCTTAGTATGTGCGCCTCATCTTACATGTGTTGGTAGTAATAAAGAAAAACTAATTACTATAATTAATAGCTATTGGGATCAAGGTATAAGAGATATTGTTGCCCTAAGAGGAGATTTGCCAAAATATGATACTTCTATGAAGAGAGGTAATGAATTTAGTCATGCTGTTGAGTTAGTAGACCTTATTTCGAACTTAAATAGTTTTAATATTTCAGTAGCAGCTTATCCTGAAGTTCATCCAGAAGCAAAGAATGCAGAAGAAGATATAGATTATTTGAAAAAAAAGATTGACGCCGGAGCTAGTCGAGCTATTACTCAATTTTTTTTCGACGTGGATATTTATCTCAGATTTAGAGATAGATGTAAAAATTCTGGTATAGAAGCTGAAATTATCCCAGGCATACTTCCTATAAATAATTTTGATAGTATGTTAAATTTTTCAGAAAAATGTGGTGTCTCAGTTCCTAAATATTTATTTGAAAAATTTTTAGATAAAAAAATAGATAATGAAACAAAAAAAAATATATCAATTGACTACTGTAAAAAGCAAATTGAATTATTAAGTAAAGCTGGTGTTAAAAATTGCCACTTTTACACACTAAATAAATCCGAACTAATTTCAAAAATTTTGGAGGAATAAAATAATACATAGACTTTATTTAAATAATTATTTATGTCTTCAAAATATAAAATTATAAAATCTTTACTCGACAAGCGCATCTTAATAAAAGATGGCGCCATGGGTACTGTTATACAAGAAAACAAACTAAATGAAGATGATTTTAGAGGACAAAGATTTAAAAACCATAACAAACCTTTGAAGGGAAATATTGATCTACTTAGCTTAACATCCCCTAAATTAATCAAAGAAGTGCATTTAAAATATTTAGAGGCTGGTGCAGATATCATATCTACTAATACATTTAATTCTAGTATTCCTGCCCAATTAGACTATGGGATGGAAAAATATGTAAGGGAACTTAATTTTAAATCAGCAGAGCTTGCTAAAGAAGCGGCTAATATTATCTCTAAAAAAGATAACATTCCTAGATTTGTAGCAGGTGTAATTGGACCTACTAATAAAACCTGCTCAATATCACCTAACGTCAATGATCCTAGCGAAAGGAATATAAGTTTTGATGAACTTATTGAAACATACACCATAGCATGTGAAGGATTAATTGATGGTGGTATTGATATTTTTATGGTCGAAACTATTTTTGATACTTTAAATGCTAAGGCTGCTATTTACACAATTAAAAGTGTTTTAGAACAAAAAAAAATAGATATACCTATAATGATTTCTGGCACTATTACAGATGCTTCAGGCAGAACGCTCTCAGGACAAACATTAGAAGCTTTTTATAATTCAGTAAGACATGCCAAACCTCTTTTGATTGGACTAAATTGTGCTCTTGGGGCAGAAGAGCTTCGTCCATATATAAAAGAATTATCTTATTTATCAGAAACATATACTAGTATTCACCCTAATGCGGGTCTTCCTAATGAATTTGGCGGATATGACGATACACCTGAAGATATGTCCAACACTCTTAATGAATATATGAATAATAATTGGATCAATCTAGTTGGGGGATGTTGTGGAACGACTCCTGAACATATAAAAAAAATAGCTGATAATGCAAAAAAAATAAAGCCACGAAAACTAACTAAAAGGAAAAGCATAAATCGATTTTCTGGTTTAGAAAGTTTAAATGTAGATAAAGATAGCTTATTTATAAATATTGGGGAAAGAACAAATATTACTGGTTCGGCTAAATTTAGAAAATTAATTAAAGAAGAAAATTATGATGAAGCACTATCAGTTGCAAGGGATCAAGTTATAAATGGTGCTCAAATAATAGATATTAATATGGATGAAGGGATGCTCGATTCTGAATTTGCTATGGAGCACTTTCTTAAGCTAGTAGCATCTGAGCCAGATATTTCAAAAGTACCAATTATGATTGATTCATCAAAATGGAGCGTAATTTTATCTGGATTAAAATGCATTCAAGGTAAATGCATTGTTAACTCTATAAGTCTTAAGGAAGGAGAGGAAATTTTCCTTCAACAAGCAGAAGAAATAAAAAAATTTGGAGCATCAATGGTTGTAATGGCATTTGATGAGAAAGGACAAGCAGATACTATTGAAAGGAAGATTGAAATTTGCGAAAAATCTTATAACTTACTTACAAAAAAAATAAATATTGAGCCAGAAGACATTATTTTTGATCCAAATATATTTGCTGTTGCAACTGGAATAGAGGAGCATAATTCTTATGGCAAGTCATTTATTGAAGCTATAAGAGAAATAAAAAAAAGGTTCCCTAGGAGTCTCACTAGTGGAGGGGTAAGTAATATTTCTTTTTCATTCAGAGGGAATAACGCCATAAGAGAAGCTATCCATTCTGTTTTTTTATACCATGCTGTAAATGCTGGAATGGATATGGGTATTGTTAACCCAGGTCAACTAGTAGTATATAAAACAATACCTCTAACCATTAAAAAAACAATAGAAAATGTTATCTTAAATAAATCTAAGAACGCAACTGAGGATCTTATAAGCCTAGCTGAAAATTTTGGTGAAAATAAAAAAAAGCAGCCAAAAAAAAATCTAGAAGAATGGAGAAAATTATCTATAAACAAAAGACTTGAATATGCGCTTGTTCATGGGATAGATAAATTTATTGTTGAAGATACTGAAAATGCCCGAAAAGATTCATCTAGGCCTCTCGATGTAATAGAAGGGCCTCTTATGGATGGAATGAATATTGTCGGTGATCTATTTGGCAGTGGTAAAATGTTTCTACCACAAGTAGTAAAATCTGCCCGAGTAATGAAAAAAGCTGTAGCTCATTTAGTGCCTTTTATTGAAGATGAAAAAGGAAGTGTAAAATCTAAATCAAAACTAGTTATTGCTACCGTAAAGGGTGATGTCCATGATATTGGAAAAAATATTGTTTCAGTAGTATTACAGTGCAATAATTTTGAAGTAATTGATATGGGTGTAATGGTCCCTGCTGAAAAAATAATTGATAAGGCCCTAGAGATAAATGCAGATTTAATTGGCCTTTCTGGCCTGATTACACCATCTCTTGAAGAAATGACTTACGTTGCAAGTGAAATGGAAAGAAGGAATTTATCTCTACCTCTTTTAATTGGAGGCGCAACAACATCCCCAGCACATACAAGCGTAAAAATATATCCTAATTATAGTGGGCCAGTAGTCTATGTAAAAGATGCCTCGAAATCAGTTTCTATAGCTCAAAATCTTTTGGGTAAAAATAAATTATCATTCATAGAAGAGAATGATAATAATCATTTATTAAGAAAGGCGCGCCATAAAAAAAGGAATAAAAAAGATTCCTCTATACCAATACTAGATGCAAGAAACAATGCTGTTAAAATTAATTGGAAAAAAAATAAACCTTTTAAACCAAATTCGCTAGGAATAAAAGTAATTGATAATTTCTCACTAGATTATATTGCAAAATATATAGATTGGATGCCTTTTTTTAATGCATGGAGCTTTAAAGGTACATACCCTGAAATTCTAACTAATAAATCAACAGCAGATGCAGCTAATGCACTTTTTTCTGATGCTAATAAACTACTAGAAAAGATCATTTCAGAAAAATGGCTAACTCCTATTGGTGTTACTGGTTTATTTGCCGCTAATTCAAAAGAAGATGATATTGAAATATATACTGATTGCTCTAGAACAAAAATAAAACAAATAATTTTTTGCCTTAGGCAACAAAAAATTAAAAATAAAAATCAATATAATGAGTGTCTATCAGACTATATAGCTCCAAAAAATACTGCAGAAGACTATATTGGAGCATTCGCAGTTACTACTGGTCTAAATATAGATAGTTATTCAGATAATTTTCAAAAAAATCATGACGATTACTCAAATATACTATTAAAAGCATTGGCAGACAGGCTGGCTGAAGCTTTTGCTGAAGCTCTACATCAGAAGGTTAGAAAAGAAATATGGGGCTATAGTTATGCTGAAAAACTTTGTAATGCTGATCTTATTAATGAAGATTATAAAGGCATAAGACCTGCACCTGGTTATCCAGCATGCCCTGATCATACAGAAAAAAAATCTCTATGGTCATTGATTGATGTAGAGCAAAATACAGGGATAAAATTAACCGAGAACTTTGCAATGCTTCCTACTGCATCAGTAAGCGGATGGTACATTTCTCATCCGGATTCACATTATTTCTCTGTTGGTAAAATAAATAAAGATCAAACACAAGACTATGCTAATAGAAAAGGATGGGGGCTAGATAAAGCTGAAAAATGGCTTGCACCTATTCTTAGCTATAAATAATTTAAAGAAATTAGCATCTAGAACAAATTTTACAATTAGGATTAGGCTTTATATTTAATTTCTTCCAGGTATTATCTTTGAGGTCCCAAAGTAAAAGTATATTTACTAGCTGTGACTTAATACCAAAAATAATTTTTAGTAATTCTGATGTCATCATTAATCCTATTAAGCCTGGTACTGTCGATAAAACTCCATTACCTTGACAATTTTCTAACCACTCATTATCACTATACACACAAGAGTAACAAGGGCCCTTTCCATTATTAAGAAAAACTACTAATTGCCCTTCAAAACGAATAGCTGAACCATGAATAATTGGAATATTACTTTCATAAGCCGCCTGAGAAATAGAAAGCCTAGTTTCAAAATTATCACTACAATCTAAAACAAATGAAGTTTTTGAAATTATTTTTGAATACTCGTTTACGGAGAGCTTCTCATCTATAGTATCAACTTTCAAATTACTATTTATTGCATTTAGTTTTTTCTTGACCACATCAACTTTTAGATTACCTAGATCACTTTCATTAAATAGTATTTGTCTTGAAAGGTTAGACTCATCGATTAGATCAAAATCATTTAAAACTAACCTCCCAATCCCACTACTAGCTAGATAAAGTGCAGCTGGGGAACCAATTCCACCTAAACCTAATATAAAAATAGTTTTTTTTAATAATCTATCCTGCCCTTGATCACCTACTTCTTTTAGAGATATATGTCTAGAATATCTATTATTCATATTGACCTCTGAGCTATTAAGCATCTATCCTTATTATTCATGTCCTTCAGGCTCTGACAAGAAATATATTTATTTTCTAGTGCAAACTCTATAACTTTTTTAGCCTGCTCCGCTCCATGCTCGAGAACCAGATAGCCTCCGCTATTTAGATGAAAAATAGCCTCTGAAATAATTAAATTTAATGAATTAAGACCAGTCTTCCCGCCATATAGTGCCAATCTAGGCTCATATTTTAAATTATTATTAAATTCTAGAGCCCTTTCTTCAACATATGGAGGATTTGAAATAATCAGATCATAGTTATTATATTTAACTTTTTTAAACCAATCTGAAACAACAAAATTGACTTCTAGGCCTAATTTATCAGCATTAATCTTAGCCATATCTAAAGCCTTAATACTCTTATCTGTAGCAGTTACAGAAAACATTGGTCTATTTTTTTTTAATGTAAGTGCTATAGCCCCACACCCTGTTCCTAACTCTAATATATTTATTTTTTCATTCTTACCGAATAATGATAGAGCAGTATCAACTAAAAGCTCTGTTTCAGGTCTTGGTATTAAAGTATTTGATGAAACAAAAAAATCAATAGAAAAAAATTCTTTCTTTCCTATAAGATAATGTATTGGGAAACCATTCCTTCTTAAGGATAATAAATTTTTATATCTCTGATAATCAATATCACTGACTACCTTATCAGAATGAGCAATAATATCTGACCTATTACAGTCCTCTGATATAGAGAGAAGTAATTCGCTATCTAGCATAGGCGAGGAGCTAAAGTTCTTAAGGAATTCATATCCCCATAATCTTAAATTTTTATAATTATGTTTCAATTTATATTTTAGCTTCTTAAAAATTTACTCAATAGCTGATAATTGATCAGCTTGATGCTCGTTAACTAGAGGCTCTATCAATAGATCTAAACCTCCTTCAAGTATTTCATTTAATTTATATATTTTTAAATCTATCCGGTGATCTGTAACCCTTCCTTCTGGAAAGTTGTAACTCCTAATTCTTTCGGAGCGATCTCCTCTCCCAACAAGGCTTCTTCTTTTCTCTTCGGTCTCTGTCCTTCTTTTTGCCAACTCCTCGTCTCTCAATCGCACCTTTAATAATGATAATGCCCTTGCGCGATTTTTATGCTGAGATCTTTCATCCTGACACTCTACAACTATTCCAGAAGGTATATGAGTTAACCTAACAGCTGAGTCTGTCTTATTTACATGCTGACCCCCAGCACCTGAAGCTCTATAAGTATCTACTCTCAAATCTGAAGTATTAATTTCTATATCCTCTATATCCTCAGACTCTGGCAATACAGCTATTGTACATGCCGATGTATGAATTCTTCCTTGTGATTCAGTCTCTGGTATTCTCTGAACACGATGAGCCCCGGATTCAAATTTTAATTTTGAGTAGGCACCATCTCCAACTAGCCTAGAAATAATCTCTTTGTACCCCCCATGATCACCTTCACTAATACTCAAAACTTCAACTTTCCATTTTTTTTGTTCCGCATATCTTGTATACATTCTAAATAGATCTCCAGCAAAGATAGCTGCCTCATCTCCGCCAGCTCCTGCTCTAATTTCTAAATATAGATTTGCATTATCATCGGGATCAATAGGTATTAAATGTTTTTTTAGTGATTCTTCGCAAATTGTTTTCCTTTCTAAAAGTATAGCTAGCTCCTCTTCTCCAAGTTCTTGAAGCTCTTTATCATCACTATCAGCCATAAGCCTAGCTTCATGAATTTCATCCTCACACTGCGTATATGCCTTAAAATCCTTTACTGGATCCTCTAAAGCAGCATACTCTTTAGAAAGCTCTCTAAACCTATCCATATCTGAAATTATAGAAGGGCTAGCTAGTTGATGACTAATCTCATCAAATTTTTCTAACAGATGGGTAAGTTTTTCTCGAATAGATTGCTTCACTTGATTACACTTCAATATTTATGGTTAAGTATATAGATATGAATAAATTTACTAAAGTTACATTACTTATCTCCATCTACCTTATTGCTTGTTCATGCTCAATGGTACCCAAAAAGATAAATCAAAGGGTAAATTTAGATACTTATCTATTAAGAGCAGAAATTGCTAGAGAAGAGCAAAGATATTACGAATCAGCAGAATACTACTTAAACGCTACCCTTATTTCAGATGATCCAGAAATTGCAGCATATACCACAGAACTACTAAGAGAATTGAATTTATATGAAATGGGGCTTAGTTCCGCTCAAAAATGGCAGTTACTCACACCAAATGATCCGCAGGTATATCAATATCTAGGTTTTTTTAAACTGTTCTTAGGAGAAAAAGATAGAGCTATAGAAGATTTTATAAAATTAATTGAAAGAGCTGAAAAAGTAGATGAAACATATGTAATGATTATCGACTTACTAATTTCTGAGCTTACAGAAGATGAGTGGATCTCACAGATAAATTTATTAGGTCAAAAAATTAATCCCGCCTCTGCTGGTTATTATTATGGTTTAGCAAGATTAGCGATTCAAAATAGCCAGCTAGATCTGGCAGATGAATATTTTGAAAAAATTAGTGCCCTTAAACCAGAATGGGTAGAGATCAAACTTTTGCATGCTAAAACTCTTTTTTATAATCAGCAAGAAGAAAAAGCACTTTCAATAACAGAGAGTCTTTATTTTCAATACTATGATCCTGAGATAAAACTTGAGCATATAAAGCTATTAATTACAGCTCTTAAAAATGAAGAGGCAGATAGTCTCCTTTCTCAGATAATAAGTGAGTATCCTAATTTTCATGAGGCCAGAAGAACGTTAGCCTTATTTAAGCTATCATTAGAAGATTACGATGCATCTAGGGAAAGCTTCATTATATTGAGGTCATTAAATAACTATAAGGAAGAATCAAACTATTTTTTAGCTCGTATAGCAGAAAATAGAGAAAATATATTAGAAGCTATGAGATTCTATTCTAGAGTGACTTCTGGACAATATGCAGTTGAGTCTCAATTCAGGGTTGCAGATATACTACTTGAAATGCTCAATGATACAGATGGTGCGATAACTCACTTGAGTGAGTTTGGAGCCTCAAATCCATCATATACCAATGAAATGCTTAAGAAAAAAATTAATATACTATTTTTAATAAGTAATTATGAAGAAGCCTTTAGTGAAATAAGCCATGCTCTTAGTTTAGATTCTAATAGTAAAAAATTAAAATTACTTCATATAGATCTATACTTAGCAGTATCACAAGAACATATAAAAAATAAAAAATATGATGATGCAGAAAAAACTTTAAATGAAGGATTAGAAACTTATAACGAAGATATATCTTTATCTTATTCTTTAGCTAACTTATATCAAGAAAATGGTGATTATAAAAAATCTTATAACGCATACGAATATTTATTAAATAAAAATCCTAATAACCCTAATATATTAAATGCAACAGGTTATCTATTAACAAATAAACTAAATGATCATAAGCAAGCGTTGGTCTATATAGAGGAAGCATTAATAGCAGAGCCAAATAATCCAGCGTTTCTAGATAGCATGGGTTGGGTTCTATTTAATTTAGGAGACTATGAAGAGGCATTACCATATCTTGAGAAAGCATATAGCTTACTTCCAGATCCAGAAGTTTCGGCTCATTTAGTTATAGCCTACTGGAGAAATGGGTTCCAAGAAAAAGCATTGGAGCTTCTAGATAGAGAATTAATTAAAAACCCTGAAAACCAAGATTTAGAAAAAATAAAAAATACTATACTTAAATGAAGTACATCTTAATTATTAGCTTATTATTAGCCTCCTGTATAAGCATAAAAACTACTGATGATACTAATTCTATTCTTGATAAAAAAAAATATCTGAGCTCATTAGATAATTGGACAATAAATGGAAGACTCCTTATAAAAAATAGTAATCTAAATATAGGATCAAGCTTTTCTTGGGAGAAATTAGGAGACGATATCAATTTATATATGTTTGGTCCTTTTGGGATAAATTCAATTAAGTTAAGTATCTCAAATGAAGGTATTTACTTACATGATGATAATAGAATTACTAGAATTGATAATAATAATCTTCAAACACAAGAAGCTTTTTTTTGGGCTAAAGTTTATGAAAGCTTCAATTTTTGGTTAATAGGACTAGAAGATCCTAACTACCCTTCCAAAATAATTACAGCTGAAGAAGGCTATATTAGTAAATTAAACCAAAGATCTTGGGCGGTAAACTATGAAAGCTATCAATTGACTGGTAAGGTTTTAATACCTAAGGAAATTAACTTAACTAATGATAATTATGAGATTAAATTACGAATTGATAGCTTCCGGCCCTAATATTTATTAACTTTTTCCGATAAGAAGATTAAAATATAGTTAATAATGAAGATTATTTTATTAAAAATGGGGTGTAGCCAAGCGGTAAGGCAACGGGTTTTGATCCCGTCATGCGCAGGTTCGAATCCTGCCACCCCAGCCATAACCAATAAGCTAATGGGAGTTAATATTGAATACTGAATTAATAACTATTTTCTCAGGTAATGCTCATAAAAAGTTAGCAGAAAGTATTGCTAAAAACCTCCACTTACCAATTGGAAAAATTCTTGTTGATCGCTTCAGCGATGGAGAGGTTAATCTTGAGATTATGGAAAATATTAGGGGAAGAGATATATTTATAATTCAGCCTACCTGCCCTCCTGGTAATGATAATTTAATGGAGTTATTAGTTATTGCAGACGCATGCCAAAGAGCCTCTCCGAATAGAATAACTGCTGTTATTCCATATTTTGGATTTGCTAGACAAGATAGAAGACCTCGGGCTAGTAGAGTACCAATAACAGCTAAATTAGTAGCTAATCTAATTGCTAGCTCAGGGATCAATAGATTACTCACACTCGATCTCCATGCTGATCAAATACAGGGATTTTTTGACATCCCAGTTGATAATGTTTACGCATCACCAGTTTTATTGGGTGATGTATGGAAACAAAAATATGAAGATATTGTTGTAGTCTCACCTGATATTGGTGGCGTAGTCCGTGCAAGAGCTCTAGCTAAAAGGCTAGATGACGCTGGTCTGGCAATAATTGATAAGAGAAGGCCAAAAGCTAATACGACACAAGTGATGAATATTATTGGAGAGGTTAAGGGAAAAACCTGTGTTATGGTTGATGATCTTATTGATACAGCAGGTACTTTATGTGAAGCAAGTAAAGTATTGAAGGAAAAAGGTGCGAAAAAAGTAGTTGCTTATATTACACATCCCGTCCTTTCTGGTAGCGCTATTGAAAAAATCCAGTCCTCTCCATTAGATGAGCTGGTGGTTACAGATACTATTCCGCTTACAAAAGAAGCTAGCAATTGTAGTAAAATTAAGCAATTGAGCGTTGCAGAGCTTCTGGCTGAAACAATTAGAAGAATATCGGATGGAGAATCAGTAAGTTCTCTGTACCTAGACTAACTAACTCTGTTATCATTCGGCGCCTAAAAGGAGTTATTAATGAATACTGAAACTAGTTTTGAGCTAACTATAAAATCGCGTAATGCTACCGGAAAAGGAAATAGCAGGCGAATACGAGGAAAAGGCTCTGTGCCAGGAGTAATTTATGGAGGCGGTGCAGATCCGAAAACAATATCTCTAAACCATGATCAATTAATCAACCAAATGGAAAATGATGCCTTTTATACAAGTATACTAAAGCTTAATCTAGATAATACTTCGGAATCCGTAGTAGTTAAAAATGTACATCGACATCCTGTTAAAAGAAAAATTCTTCATATGGATTTCCAAAGAATTTTAGAAGACCAGAAAATATCTCTTAATGTTCCTATTCGCTTCCTTGGAGAAGATGTTGCAATAGGTGTAAAAATGCAAGGTGGTGAAATTTCAAAACTCCTTAATGATATAGAAGTATCATGCTTACCGAAAAATCTTCCTGAATATCTAGAAATTGATCTTTCTAATCTAGAGCTTAATCAGTCTTTATATATTAGTGACCTTAAGTTACCTGAGGGGGTGGAGCTAAACACAATTATGATTGAACAAAATAATGCCGTTGTCTCAATCAATCCTCCAAGAAGAGAAGAAGAGGAAATTATCGAAGATGATGTAGTCCAAGAAACTGATGATAGCGAATCTCCTGCTGACGAAGGTACACCAGATGATGAAACTTCATCAGAATAAATATACGATAAAATAGTAATATGAAAGAATTTATTAGTCTAATCGCTGGACTAGGGAATCCTGAAGAAGAATATTCAAATACTAGACACAATGTTGGATTTAACTTTACCAACTACCTATCAAAAGCCTTTAATAAAAATTTATTACTAGAAAAAAGATTTGAAGGAGAGATTACAGATATTTATATTGAATCAAGAAAAATTTTTTTACTGAAGCCTCTAAATTACATGAATAATAGTGGAAAATCTGTCTTTTCAGTAGCATCCTACTATAAAATTAAACCAGAAAATATTTTAATTGTTCATGATGATTTAGATCTTCCAATAGGCATATCTAAATTAAAATTCTCTGGTGGCCATGGTGGCCATAATGGTGTTAGAGATATTATCAATCAAGTAGGTAAAGATTTTTGGAGATTAAGATTAGGAATCGGCCATCCAGGTAATAATGATAAAGATAAAGTCACTAATCATGTCCTTGGCAAGATGAATGACGAAGAAATATCTTCTATTAACAGTACTATAGAATTCTCAGTCTCAATCTTACATTGCTTTCTTACAAAAGGCTCTGATTATGCAATTAATAAACTACATAACAAGAATTAGGGATAATATGTTACCAAATATGGTTAAGCTTACTTGAATATAAAATGTGGAATAGTTGGTTTACCTAATGTAGGTAAGTCTACTCTTTTTAATGCTCTTACTGAGTCTTCAATCCCAGCAGAAAACTATCCATTCTGCACTATAGATCCTAATATTGGAATCGTCCAGGTTCCTGATTTAAGGCTTAATAAAATATCAGAAATAGTTAAATCTAATAATTTAATACCTACATATATAGAGTTTGTAGATATTGCCGGCCTCGTCTCTGGGGCATCAGAAGGTGAAGGGTTGGGAAATAAATTTCTATCTCACATAAGAGAAACAGACGCTATTATTCATTTAGTTAGGTATTTTAGTGATAAAAATATTTCGCATGTATCTGGAGAAATTAATCCGAATAATGATATTGAAACAATTAATACTGAGCTATTGCTTGCTGATATCGATTCAGTAAATAAATCATTAATCAAAGCAGAAAAAAAAATTAAATCTGGTAACAAAGAGGCGACAAAATGGTATAAATTATTGCAAGAACTGCTCTGTCAATTAGAAAAAGAAACCCCTATAAGAAATATAAAATTTATAGATGAAGATCTTTTATTAATAAAGCAGCTAAATCTTATAACAGCCAAACCAATGATGTATGTTCAAAATACTAATGAAGAAATATCTCCAGATAATTTCAAATCCATTAGTGTAGCTATAGGTGAAGGATTAAATTTAAATAAAATTAAAATTTGTGCAAGATTAGAATCAGAACTAGCTCAGCTTGATTCTAATGACAGAGAAGCTCTAATGAAAGAATTAGGGATAGAAGAATCGGGGCTTAGTAAGATGATCAGGACCGCTTATGATCTCCTTGGCTTACAAACTTTTTATACAGCTGGCCCTAAAGAAACAAAAGCTTGGGCTATAAAAAAAAATTCGAGCGCTTTTGATGCTGCAGGGATAATTCACACAGACTTCCAAAAGGGTTTCATAAAGGCAGAGGTAATTAGCTATGAAGATTTCATAACTCTGAATGGTGAAGCTGGGGCAAAAGAAGCTGGAAAATTAAGGTTAGAGGGGAAAGAATATAAAGTTAATGATGGAGATATAATCCACTTTAGATTTAATGTTTAAAATCAAGACTATAAAAAATATAAGTGATATTCTTTTATTTTTAAATTAATACAGATTTACTTTTTCATTCACTAACTTTTGGAAACTTAGTCTTTGTATTAGCTTTACTATATATATTAATATACTTAGAGCACATATCTTTAGAATGCATTTTTTCTGATAATTTTTTTCCTCTTTTACCCATATCAGATCTAATTTTCTTATTTTCTTTTAATAAAATAATTTTTTTCTTTATATCTTCTATATCTCCTTCTTTTACTAAAAAACCGTTTATTCCATCTTTAATTATTTCAGAAACGCCGCCTACATCTGAAGCTATTATAGGTAGCGATTTTTGCATAGCATCTATAAGTATACTTCCTACTCCCTCTCTTCTTGAAGGCAAGACGAATAAATCAAAAGCAGCTAAATAATCTCCAACATTATCTACAAATCCAGTAAAAGTTATATTTTTTAAACCACTTGAGAGATCTCTTAAGTAAGATTCATCATCTCCTCCTCCAACAAATAAAAAATGTATGTCTGGAAAATCATTACTAATATCTCTTGCTATGCTTATAAGATATTCTTGCCTCTTTTGGTTATTATCTAAGGCCCCAACATGGCCAACTAAAAATTTTTCTATGTGCTTATTTCTAATTTTTATAACATTATCTTTATTAACAAATAAATCACTACCACAACTATGAACTACCTCTGTTCTGACATTACTATCATAATTATTAACTATGCTAGCAACTTTATTAGCAACACAAACCACAGAAGATGCACCTCTATAAACTCCATGAGAAAAGATATTAGATCTTATTGGATTATCAACTCTTCTAGTTACTATGTAGGGCTTATTTAAAAAAAATTTAGTTAAATATGCTCCATATGGACTTCTTCCTTCATGGCAATGTATCAAATCAGAATTTCTTGAAGCGAAAAATACTGAAAAAGGGTCTCCATTATTTTCAATAATATTGATATCTAGATCATTTAATCTTCTTGATAGCGGTTGATTCTTTCTAGCAACTAGAGTCTGCTTTATAGGAAAACTATCTAATTCTCTAACAAGAAGTTCAGTCTGGCGCTCTCCCCCCCTATAACCTCTTGATACATTTATATGCGTTAATTTAAACATAAAGCTAATAATACATAAAAAAAGATTTATAAGTTTATATAATTATTAATTGAATAAATGAAATTTTTATATTTAATATATAGAATTAAGCATTTAAGGTATATGGAAAGGATAAAAAGTGTGTGGTTTTTTAGGTGGTACTGAAGCTAATTGGGATTATAGATCGGCACTCAACACTATTAGTCATAGAGGTCCTGATGCAGATAAGCTTTCTTTAGATGGTAAGGTAAAAGTTGGTTTTAGACGGCTTTCTATTATTGATCTTAGTATAAAAGCTAACCAACCAATGTATTCCAAAGACCGTTCTATATGGTTAGTTTTTAATGGTGAGATATATGGATACCAAAAAATCAGAAAGCAGCTTGAATCTCTTGGTCAAAAATTTTATACAAATTCTGATACAGAAGTTATTTTAAATGCCTATTCTGAATGGAAAGATAATTTTATTAGCTATTTAGATGGTATGTTTGCTATAGCTATATGGGACGAAAAAATTAGCAAACTTAAGCTTTATAGAGATAGGCCAGGTATAAAACCATTATATTATTATTATAACGGGTCAAAATTTGCATTTTCATCTGAATTAAAAGGCCTAGAGGCTCTACTAGAAAATGAAAACTTACAAATAGACAATACTGCTTTATATGATTTTCTAGGATATAAATATATACCTGATCCTAAAACTTTATATAAAAATTGCTATAAGCTCCCTCCAGCTCATTTTATTGAGTTTGATCCTTCTAATAATAGAATAACTACGCCTAAGAAATATTGGCATCTACAATGTGAGGTAAATAGAAAAAAAAGAAATATAGAAGACTATTGTGAAGAGCTAAGGCATTTAATAACTAGCTCAATTAGTGACCAAATGATTTCCGATGTTCCACTTGGTTTTTTCTTATCTGGAGGAGTTGACTCAAGCATCGTAACAGCCGTAGGCTCCTCATTAGAAAAAAATATCTCAACTTTTTCAATAGGATTTGAATCAGATAAAGTATCAGAAACTAAATACTCAAGAATAGTAGCACAGCAGTTTAGAACGAAACATCATGAAAAAATACTATCCCAAAAAAATACAATAAATCTCTTGCCTAGCTTAAATAAATGGTTTGATGAACCATTTGCTGATGAATCTGCCGTGCCAACTTTTTTAGTATCTAAATTAGCTAGAGAAAATGTAAAAGTCGTTTTGACAGGCGATGGAGGCGATGAGATTTTTGGAGGTTACAGAACTTATCCTAGATATATTCGCTATAATAAATTTCCTTCCTTAGGAAAAAATTTTAATAATATGACAAATAAAATAAAAAAAGTTTTTAATCATGAAAAACTTATTAATAAATTGATGACAAACCTTGAGATGATTTTTAATAAAGACTTGAATTTATGGTCTATAGTTATGTCGGGAATGACGAAATCATCTAAATTAACTTATGCAAAAGAGTTAGGAGTTCCTGAAGACTATGATGATTGGTGGTTTTATAAGGCTTTTTGGGATAAAAACCTACCCATAAAAACTAGACTGCAATTTCTTGATTTTCATACATATTTACCAGGTATGATACTTACAAAAGTTGATAGAACGACTATGGCAGTCTCTTTAGAAGCAAGAGTTCCTCTATTGTCTAGAGATATAATTGAGTTTTCTTTCTCTATGCCAGAAAATATTAGATACTACAAAAATCAACCCAAAGGTATTTTTAAAGAAGCCTATAGAGATACTTTATCAAATCAAATTCTAGATAGAAAAAAACAAGGGTTTGGTTTACCTAGTTACTACTTAAGAGGTATTAATGAAGGTAAATATTTACAAGAGAATTTATATAAAAATTTACGGGAAGGGATAAATTTTGAGAAATAAATATATTAAAGACCTATTACTTAGATTTATTCATTATTTAGGGATAGATATTGTCCATAGAACTGATCATAATGAATTGGAAAATTTCATCTCAACTCTTAAGCCGTTTAATTCTGGTATTGAATTGATTAGGCTCGGACCTGAAGGTGATGGTGGCTACTTAATACCAAATGATTTACAAGATATAAGATATGCTTTCTCGCCTGGTGTATCTAATGAATCAGGATTTGAACTTGATTTAGCTAACTTAGGTATAAACATATTTTTAGCTGATTATTCAGTAGATGAAACTAAACAAAAACATAATAATTTTAACTTTACAAAAAAATTCATTAGTAGCATTTCTAATAATAACTGCCTTACCCTTGATGAATGGGTTAAGACTAAAATACCTAACTACAAAAATGACCTTATATTACAAATGGATATAGAAGGAGAAGAGTTTGAGGTGATTACTAGCACTTCTTCAAAAATACTCTCGCAATTTAGAATCATTATTATTGAGTTTCATTATCTCCATGAATTACTAAATAAACCATTCTATAACCTGGCCTCAAAAGCATTTAAGAAAATACTACAAACTCATACTGTAGTCCATATTCACCCAAATAATCATTGTGGTTCAATAAAATTTAAGAATTTAGAAATACCGAGAGTGGCAGAATTTACTTTCTTAAGAAACGATAGGTTTAAGAAAAAGTTCCCTGAAAAAAACTTTCCTCATAAGCTAGATAGAGATAATCTCACAAAAAGAAGGACACTTACTTTACCCAAGTGTTGGTACAAAAACTAAAAGACGGTGACTGTTGCCTTTGCTCCTCCAATCCACCATGCACATTCACTAAATGTACTAAGATAGCTCGCAAATATTTTATTTGTCTTCGATAAAATTAGCATATCAATCAAATCTTCTTTAATCCCACTAATAGAGTTCCAGCTATCTGAGCGAGATGTCTTTCTTGGAAATGATAATATCCTATCTTTGCCGAACATGCTGATTAGAAAATCGACTACCTCATCATTATCACTAACAACTAGAAACTTACAATTAGCCTCTTTTTCTATAAGCTTAATTAGTCTTTTAATAGAAGGTTTATAATACTTATTATGCCTATATGGATAATCTCTCCAAGTTCTTATCTGTATACCAACTGTATTTTCTTCAATATTTTCTCTAGACCATGAGTCAGAAATATTTTTTATAACCTCATTAACTTGTATTTTTTGAAATAGCTTTGAATATAGTTCTTTAAAATACAGAGGTATTCTTTCATATTCCATGTCAATATGACGAGCATC
Source organism: Gammaproteobacteria bacterium TMED78 (assembly GCA_002171615.1). GTDB lineage: Bacteria > Pseudomonadota > Gammaproteobacteria > Steroidobacterales > Rariloculaceae > TMED78. The sequence goes on along the minus strand of NHEF01000014.1, from coordinate 89,981 downwards.
CGGTCTTACCATTTTTTTTGAATGAGTTTTTGGAAATATCATGTATCTATATTTATCATCATTTTTTTTTGACAACCGCCAATACGCCTTTCCTATTCCGCGGATTAAAGGATGGGTAGGAGAACAAACTGCTGAAAACATATATGGTAGTAGTTTCTCATCTTCTGGCAAAATCGATAAAAGCCATGATTTATGGGTAGCCATCTCCTTAGATAGAGCCTTAACTTCGCATTCATTGGTAAACAATTCAGAGAAATTTGCAGGCATTGAGTTATTTGTTTCCCAATAAACTAAAGCTTGATCGGTCATTCGCATTACTGATACCCAAGATTTTAGCCTATTACCTAAGCCTCCATTCTCAGTAGAAACAAGTATTGATTGTTTTTTTCTCATTATGCTATTAATGTAACAACGCAAAAAAATGATTACTAGTTTATAATTACAAATAGTTGGTGATGTAGCTCAGGCGGTCAGAGCGGCGGACTCATAACCCGCAGGTCGGTGGTTCAAGTCCACCCATCACCACCAAGTCTTATTTAATTCTGTTTACCACCACCGCCAACCTTATAATTGCTATCAATATACCAACACATATAATCATATACTGAAATAGGCTCAAACTTAGATGGGTTTTCCTTACTGACGCAAGTTGAAAGAGGAATTGCCATAGTATCTGGATTAGGATTAAAAAACATAGCCATTGAATACCTATCTTTATTAGGAGGGATTACCCTATGAGGAGTGGCCAAGAACTTCCCATTAGACCATCTATTTAAAAACTCCCCTGTATTTACAACTATTCCATTATTGACTGGCTCAACTGGTATCCAGTCTCCTTCTTTAGAAAGAACCTGAAGACCCGGAACATCTGACATTGGTAAAAGAGTCATAAAGCTATGATCAGAATGTGGTGAAATTCCGAACTGATTCTCTTCTGGATCAATAGCAGGATAATAGGAATTTCTTGTCCACCATAAAGGATTAGTGAAATATTTAGAAAAATAATCCTTACTTAAGCCAAGCGCTCTAGCATAGAGTGGTAATAAGCTTAATGCAAGCCTAGCAAGTTGCTGCTGGTAGTCTAACATTGCAACTTTAAAATCCTCTAAACTAGAAGGCCATTGATTTGGACCTACAAAGCGAAGGTTTTTTTTTAAGTACATATCATTAGATTCTCTCTCTCTTGCTAAAGTAAGAGTTTCATTTAAATCAGGTTTTGTATTTTTGTTATATTTTGAGGTCACATAAATAGTAGATTTAGCAGGAATATAGCCTGATGATTTTTCATTAATTCTTAATGCTAATTTTTCCTCAAGTGGCAGATTAAAAAAATTCTTAAGCTCATAATAAGCTTTATCAATTATACTTCTTGGAATACCATGATTAGTAATTACGTAGAATCCAATATTTTCCTGTATGAACGAAATTTCTTGAGCCAAAACTTCTAAAGTATTTTTACTATCAGAAAAATAGCTACTTAGATCAATAGTAGGAATTTCTTTAAACATATTACATACTTGTAATTATCTAATTGGCTCAACGCCAACCTTTCTCATAAGCCAAGGTTCTACAACTTCATTAAGTATCTTCCTCATACTCCAGAACTCAGAACGTCCAAGATGACCGCCAACAGGATTTATCCACGCCTCTTTAGGGTCACCATGCTGCATCAATAAATAGAGGTCAGAAATTGGCTGTTGAGAATCTTGATGTCCATTAACTAAGAGCATTGGAGCTGAAGACTGATCTATAAAACCCCTCTCAACCAAAGATAGTCTAGGTCCATACGCAAGGAAATCTATCATGTTGTCTATATTGTAAACTACTGATCTAGCTGGAAATAAATCAAATAAATATTCCTCACTCAACAATGCCGTTTTTTGCCAATCAGGCTGAAAATATCCATGGACTTGAACTCCATGAACGGCTGAGCCTTTAATTCTTTCTTTTTCGGTATAAGCTAGTATAGCGGCCCAATACCCACTCCAACTTCTCCCTTGGACTGCAATGTTTTCTGAATCAATCTCTTCTCTTGTTGCTAGATAATCTAAGGCAACAGAAAAAATTCTTTCTGAGCCAATATCTATTAGAACTGGCGACTCTCCAGTACCAGGCATATCCATTGCAAAAACAGCTACTCCGTTCTTAATATAATTATCTGTCCCAGCAATGATATCTTCTTTCCTAGAATCAAGGCCATTCAATGCAAAGATTAGAGGAACTGGCTTATTGCTATAAGGAATCCTTAAGTAGGCAATAATTTCTGAATTCTCAAAAGGTATTACCACTCTTTCTAATGATGGGCTTATGAGTTTGCCATATTTTAAAAATGCATCTAAACCTTTCTCATAAGACAATCTCTTTCCATCAGAGTGCTTTTCTGTTGGCCATCTGCCAACGTTATAATTTCTCCACGCATTATAATAAAGCTCTAGCAACTTCTCGGAAGATCTTGTGCTGGTAGCAATCTCCATATATTTATCGCCATTCTCCATCCAAACCGAGGCCCATAGATCCTTATCTGGTCTAGTGAAATTAGACATAGCTTTATGAGCATCTTCTAAAGTAACACCAGTAATAGGATTAAGATTATTACCAGCTCTTCTTATTGTCTCTAGTTTTAACTCTTCTAAAGATCTTGGACCCCAATCTTGGGCATTAATAGGGCTAAACGCTACTACTATAGAGAGAGAAAAAAATATATATTTTATAATCATACTTACTCCTATTTCTTAATGCCTTACCCTTCAGCACTAATAACCTCTCCGCCAAAAACTAATGGTTTAGCGGCACATAGAATAAAAGCAATTACGCAAGGTATATTCCCCCTATTCTCCCAATTATGCATAGTTCCTTTTTGCACTAAAACATCCCCTTGCCTGAGATGAACCACCCCATCATCAAGGCCCATATGGATTTCTCCTGATAAAACAACTGCATAATCAATTGATTCTGTTCTATGATTTCTAGGGGCTACTCCAGGATCATATTTTCCTATTCTAAAAACAGTTCCATTAGGATCAGACGTTGCAAGAGACCGCTTTGAGCCATCTTCTTCAACTTGATTATCTGCAGGAAATACACCTGTTGACCAAATAGTTGCACTTTGATGTCCTTCTCTTCTTGAAAGCGTTTCTGTATTTATCTCATCAATATCAACACGTGATCTTCCATCGGAATGATGCCCAGTTACAACTCGTCTAACCCTTAACTCATCTCCTAGTTCCTGATTAAATAAATTAGGCTCTGGTGAGTCCTGAGAACTTGATCTATTATTAAAAAGAGATATTCCAAAAAAAGAAGAGGCTGCCAAAAAACTTCTTCTTGCTATTTTTTTATCAATTTTCATACAATACTCCTATCAACTTTGGCCGCTAAAAAAAAATCACTTTCAGTCAAGCCGTCTATTTTGTGTGTCCAAATCTCTATCTTACATAAGCCCCAGCTTACGAAAAGGTCAGGATGATGATTCTCTTCATTAGCTATTTTAGCTACCTCATTAGCTATTTTTATAGACTGATCAAAATCATTAAGCTTGATTGATCTCTCAAGATGTCCCAGGTCATTTAATAACCAATCTTTATGAAGCTCCATCAATAAATCTTTTGCTCTCATATCATCAAGCGGTGGAACTCCGCCCTCACATGGAATACATTTATTATCTGCTAAACTCATATTTTTTCCTCTAGTTACATCTACAAAACTATATATAATATAATCTGAGCATAACCTAGAAAATTATAAAAGTTAAATTATAAGTATAAATATGATATTTTTTATCTAAGTGTTAAATAAAGAAATTTTAAATTTTTTGTTATTATTTTTTCTACCCATTATATTGATGGCAGAAGATCTCTCATGTATTCATAAAGTTTATGATATTAGTAGAGAAATCACTGAAGAAAACGATCTTGATACTGATCCTGAAAAAATTCAAATAATTGTTGGTGAAATTGATTTATCTAATAGTGAGAAATTAGAATTTCTTGATAAAGTAGAATTTAGATATGAAAATAAAATACTCTCAGCAAGTCAAGCTGCATATAATGATAAGGAAAAAAAAGTAGAGGCTATTGGATCTGTTAGTTATCAAGATCCTGATATCCTTGTGTTTGGTGAAGTTGCAGAAATAAATACTGATCAAGAAGAAATTAATTTTCGTAATTCTGGATTTCAATTGAAAGAAGGTACTGCGAGAGCTAATGCACAGAATATTAAAATAAGTAGCAACCAAAATATAATTCTATCTGATGCAGATTTTACTACCTGTCCTGCTGGAGACGATGATTGGAACATTAATGCTAGAAGCATTAATCTAGACGTTGAAGAAGGATTTGGCGATGCGAGGAATATAACTTTTAGATTTAAAGGGATTCCAATTCTATACTCTCCTTATTTTAATTTTCCAATTAGCAATAAAAGGAAAAGTGGTATTCTTATTCCTAATTTCGCTGAAAGAGGCCGAACAGGAACTGATATATCTATTCCCTATTATTTTAATTTAGCTGAAAATTATGACCTAACCACTGAATCGAGATATATGAGTAAAAGAGGCTTACAGCTTAATAATGAATTTAGATACCTTACAAATATAGGTGAAGGAAAACTTAATTTAGAATACCTGGCAAGAGATAAAATATTAAAAAAAGATAGAAAATTCATAACTTTTAGTCATAAATCTAATTTATGGAGCAATTGGTTTATTGCTGCTGATATAGCAAATATATCTGATGATATGTATTTTGAAGATCTTTCAAACAATCAAATTTCAGCAAGTCAGACACATCTTAAAAGAAATATTTTAATAAACTATAAATCTAAAAATTTATTTTTCTCTACAAAATTTCAAAACTATCAGACTATTAACTCTTATATACTTGATTCTTACAAACCTTATGATTATAAGCCTCAAATAAAGCTTGGTGGTCAATGGAGAAAGAGTTTCTTTTCCTTAAAGACTGCTAATGAGTTAGTCAATTTTGTAAAAGAGGGTACTCCTTTAGGATGGAGATTTAATAGCAATCAAGAAATTGGAATTACCTTAAGGAAAAAAGGGGTATATTTTAACCCTAGGATAGAGTTAGACCATACTAATTATGACTTGAAAAATACATCAAATAAAAAACACTCTAGAACCATTCCTATATCTAGTTTTGATATGGGAATAAACTTAAGTAGGTCACTCAAAGGGGCTAAATATTATCAAACTCTTGAGCCCAGACTCTTGATGACTTATATACCATATATTGATCAAACAAACTTTCCGATATTCGATACCATTATTCCAGATTACAGTTTAGTCCAATTATTTAATAGGAGGCAATATCTTGGTATTGATAGGATCGCAAACACTAGACAAATAAGCTTTGGAGCTACAACTAGAATAATTGAAAGTAGCTCTGGAGAAGAGAAGGTTACTGCTACCTTAGGCCAAACAAAATACCTTGAAGATCAAAAGGTTGGTTTAATTGAGGAATCCCCCAACAAAAAGGGGAGCTCCGATCTAGTAGGTCAATTATCTTTCAATCTTGATGATAGTTGGAAAGTCAATCTAGGCTACAGTAAAGGGAGTGATCATAAAAAAAATGAGCGGATAGAGGCAAATTTTCAATATTTACTAAAAGATGATAGCCTTATTCAAATATCATATAGATCTAGACAGGAATTACTTGAGCAAGGTGATATTATCGCTATACTACCAATTAATTCACAGTGGAAATTTATTGGGCTTTATAGCCACTCATTCCTTGAAAAACAAACATTAGACCAATTTGTAGGTCTAGAGTATGAGTCTTGCTGTTGGCGTACAAGATTGGTTGGCCGAAGATATATTAGTGGTAGAAATAGTGAATTTGATAGCTCTATTTCTATACAGTTTCAACTTAAAGGTATTACAAATAACGGAAGCTCTTCTTTAGGTGCACTCAATCGTGGTATTCTTGGCGTTAGAAACTATTTAGAAAGATTTTAGTGCATTGAAAAAAAGAATTTTAATACTGTTTGGTTTATATATATTTACTTTTACCAACCCCTCTTATTCTCAAACAAGAGAATTAGGTGGCGTAGGTGAGATGCTTGATGGTGTTATTGCAATTGTAGATGAAGGAGTAGTTCTTAGGAGTGAGCTTAATAATAGAATAGATATAGTTATAGAAAATATCAAACTATCACAAGAAAGCCTTCCTCCTGAACAGATTGCTCCAATGCCTCCTTTGTCAATTTTAGAAGAGCAGGTCCTAGAACAATTAATACTTCAAGAAATACAACTACAAAGAGCTGAAAGGTTTGGAATTAGAGTTAACGATGAGATGGTCAATCTAACACTTAGTAGCTTTGCTGAAGATTTAGGACTATCTCTAGACTCTTTACCAGAAGCATTATTATTACAAGGGATAAACTATAATGCCTATAGAGAAGAGACTAGACAAAGAATGATAATAGAGCAACTACAGCAAAGAGATGTATTTGCAAGAATCATAGTTTCTCCTAGAGAAATTGGGCTTTGTCTCCAAAAAAGCTCTGTATCTCTAGCTGAAGAAACTGACTATAACGTATCTCAAATATTAATCTCTCTTCCCTCTAACCCCTCTCAAGCTGATATGACTAATGCACAGAATAAAATAGATGAGATATATAAAAGTATAGAAGATGGAATCGATTTCTCCCAACTTGCTATCACTTACTCAGATGGACAGAATGCCCTAGATGGTGGCTCTCTGGGCTGGAGAAAGGGCTCACAATTACCAACTTTATTTAATGAAGATGTTATAAATATGGAAGAGGAAGAGTACTCTCAACCAATCCAAAGTGCTAGTGGGTTTCACATAGTAAAATTAAATGAAGCTAGAGGTGTAACAGAAGTAATTATTGATCAAATTAGAGCTAGACATATCTTAATTCAACCTAACGAAATTTTAGATGATGACGCAACCCAACAAAAAATAACTGAAATCAGAAATCAAATAATTAATGGTGATGATTTTTCAACGCTTGCCCAAGCTCTTTCTGAGGATAATGCATCAGCAGCTGAAGGTGGAGACCTTGGCTGGGTAGAGCCAGGTATATTTGTTCCAGAATTTGATGAGCAGCTTAATCAACTTAATCATAACGAAATAAGCCAGCCTTTTAAAACAAGGTACGGTTGGCATATTGTTGAAATCACTGATACACGGAGGTACAACAACACAGAAGAATTAAAAGAAAGAAGCTGTGTTGATCAAATAAGAGGCAGTAAAGCTGAAGAAGAGCTAGAACTTTGGCTTAGGAGAATTCGAGACGAGGCTTTCGTTGATAATAAGATATAATTTTTTCATATTTTGTAAGCCTTGAAATCTACAGATTCAATAATTATCCTTACATCTGGAGAGCCAGCAGGTATTGGTCCAGATATTTGTGCTTTTCTAGCTAATGAAAATATCAATAAAAGGATAGTTGTATTGTGTGATCATGATGTAATCCAATCAAGAATAAAATTACTATCTTTAAAAATAAAAATAAAAAATATTAAAGAAATTGATCATGTAGAGATACATAGAAAAAATGAATTACAAATTTTACACGTGCCAGTAAAAGAAAAAGTTATTGCTGGGATCTTGAATAAAAATAATTCTAAATATGTATTAAACATGATCGATTTAGCTACTCATTCTTGTAAAAGAAACAAAAAAATTGGAATGATAAATTGCCCAATACAAAAAAGTATAATTAATGATTATGGTATTAAATTTAATGGCCATACTGACTATATAGCGAATTTATGTGGAGTAGCTAATCCAGTCATGATGTTAGCTTCAGATAAGCTAAGAGTTGCTTTAGCCACTGATCATATACCTCTAAATCAAGTTACGAAAAATATAAGTGAAAAAAAATTAAGGATTATAATAAGCACAATATTTAGGGACTTAAACAAAATATTTTTTATTAATAACCCAAAAATAGCTGTCATTGGACTAAATCCTCATGCTGGAGAGAATGGCTATTTAGGAAAAGAAGAGCTTATTTCTATCAAACCAATCATTTCTGAGTTTAAAAGCAAAGGCTACTTTCTCGATGGTCCATTTCCAGCAGATACTGCATTTAATCCCAAAATGATTGATAAATATGATGCTTTTTTAGCTATGTACCATGACCAAGGGTTACCAGTTATAAAGGCTTTGTCTTTTGGTAATATAGTTAATATCAGTCTAGGGCTACCAATCACAAGAGCTTCGGTAGATCATGGAACTGCACTCGAGCTTGCTGGAACTGGTAAAGCTAAAATAAATAGCTTGGTATATGCTATAAATCAGATATCAACAATACTAGATTCACTCTAATGATCTTAAGTGCAAAAAAAAAATTTGGTCAGAATTTTTTAGTTGATCAAAATATTGTAAATAAAATACTTGATACTCTACAGCCAGAAATTAATGATACCTTTTTGGAAATTGGTGGAGGTACAGGTTCGATTACGCTCCCTTTGCAAGAAAAGGTCAGTGAACTTAATGTAGTTGAAATAGATGAAAGAATGATCAAATTTCTTTGCACTAAAGCAAAAAATAATTTAAATTTATTTAATCAAGATGCTTTAAAGTTTGATTTAAAAAAAATAACAGAGAAAAAGCATCTCTTAAGAGTGGTAGGTAACTTACCCTATAATATATCTACCCCATTAATTTTCCACCTACTGAAGCAAAGATCTCTGATAAAAGATATGCACTTTATGCTACAAAAAGAAGTGGTTGATAGAATTGTAGCAAGTCCAGGTACAAAAAAATATGGTAGATTATCAATAATGATTTCTATATTTTGCGAAAAGATAGCTTGTTTCAATGTTAGTCCAAATAGTTTTAAGCCTATTCCAAAAATTTGGTCTACATTTATCAAATTAAATATTTCAAGAAAAAATAAATATAACATCTATAATTTAAATAACTTTGAATATTTAGTTAAATTTGTTTTTTCAATGAGAAGAAAAACTTTAGGTAGATCTTTAAAAAATATAATGGAAGAAAAAGACTTCATATCAGTTGACATTGATCCTAAGCTGAGGCCTGAGAATTTAGAAGTAAGCTCTTTTGTAAAACTATCAAACTATTTATATGAGCTAAATAAATGAAAAAAATATAAAGTTATAAGCCTTGGAGTTAAATTAAATCATGACAATATATGCTATTGGAGATATACATGGTTGCTCGAAACCATTTGATGATATTTTAGAAAAAATTAATTTTGATCTAAATCATGACCAGTTATGGTTAGTTGGTGATCTAGTAAATAGGGGAAAAAATTCACTAAAGGTTATAAAAAAAATTATTAGCTTAAAGGATAATGTTAAGGCGGTACTAGGAAATCACGATCTTTACTTATTATCAGTTCTAGCAGAAATAACAAAACTAAATACCAAAGACTCTTTTGACAATATTATTCAATCACCAGATAGGGAGCTTATTACTAATTGGTTAAGAGGTCTCCCCCTAATCCACTGGGATAAGCAGCTTAATAAAGTTCTTGTACATGCTGGCATCCCACCTAAATGGACTATAAACAAAGCTTTTCTTGAAGCAGAACTAGTCTGTAATGGTTTAAAAGGATCTACCTGGAAAGAAATTCTGAAAAATTTATTTGGAAATGAACCAATAAGCTGGTCAGATAAATTAGATCAAAACCAAAAAAATAGATATATTATTAATGCATTAACAAGGATGAGATTTTGTAACAATAACGGTAGTCTTAGCTTTGACTACAAATGCCCCCCGGGGATGCAACCGGACACTCTGATCCCTTGGTTTAATTTTCCAAATAGACCATCTAAAGATACTCATATCATTTTTGGTCACTGGTCTTCTTTAGGCCTAGTTAACCAAAAAAATATAAGCTCCATTGATACTGGTTGCGTTTGGGGAAGATACTTAACTGCTTTACCAGTCCATCCAAAAGGCAACCCAATAAAAATAAAATGCAATGGCTTGAAATAAAACTCTTTATTGCTTTAAATAGAAACCTTCCCAGGAATATGGTCATGAGCTTGATAATCTTTAAGTTCAAAATCTTCATACCTATAATCAAAGATAGAGTTTGGTTTACGATTTATTTTTAAGATTGGTAAAGGAAGTGTATCTCTAGAAAGTTGCAGATCAACCTGTTTAAGATGGTTTTTATAAATATGACAATCGCCGCCAGTCCATACCATATCACCGGGCTCTAGATCTAATTGTTGAGCAAACATTATTAAAAGTAATGAGTAAGAAGCGATATTAAAAGGAACGCCTAAGAAAACATCAGCACTTCGCTGATATAACTGACACGAAAGCCTTCTATCTGAAACATAAAATTGGAACAGTGCATGACATGGTGCAAGCGCCATCTTGCTTAAATCTCCAACATTCCAAGCACTAATAATAATACGTCTCGAGTCAGGATTATTATTTATCAGATCTAAAGCATTTTTAACTTGATCTATGCTTTTGCCATCTGGAGTTGGCCAAGACCGCCATTGTGCTCCATAAACTGGCCCTAGATCTCCCTTTTCATCTGCCCATTCATCCCAAATTTTTACTTTATTTTCCTTCAAAAAATTGATATTAGTATCGCCACTCAAAAACCATAATAACTCATAAACTATTGACTTAAAGTGTATTTTTTTAGTCGTTAGCAAGGGGAATCCAGCTCCAAGATCACATCGTAATTGGTGCCCAAAAGTACTTAAAGTACCGGTACCAGTTCGATCAGATTTTTCAGAGCCTTTTTCTTTAACTTCTTTTAGAAGGTTTAAATACTGTTTCATATAAATTCTTTTACCCTATTTTTTCTGTTTGTAGGCAAGTAAACACAATATAACTCCAGATATAATCATTGGCAAAGAAAGGAGCTGTCCCATCGTTACCCAACCAAAAGCTATATACCCCCCTGCCTGAGGATTCAGATGCAAATCAGGCAACCTAACAAATTCCACAATAACTCTAAATAGACCATAAAAAAATAGAAAAGCGCCTGTGATTACTCCAAGAGGTCTAGGCTTAGACGAGAAATGCCATAAAATAATAAAAAGGACTATTCCCTCTAGGAATGCCTCATAAATTTGTGAAGGATGTCTTGGTACGCCTCTAACACTTACCGCCCAAATTGCATCTGCACTAGTTGGTGAGCCCCATAGCTCTCCATTAATAAAATTTCCAATTCTTCCTAAACCTAATCCAGGAGGTACCCATGGTGAGACAAAATCTGAAATAGAAAAAATAGGTTTATTTATCTTTTTAGCAAAAAAGATCATTGCTACCGCAACACCAATTAAGCCTCCATGGAATGACATTCCGCCTTCCCAAACTCTAAATATAACAAGAGGGTCAGAAAATACTGAATTAAAGCTATAAAATATTATGTAGCCTAGTCTGCCGCCAATAATGACTCCAAGAGCAATTAAAAATAGAAGATCATCAACCATTGAAGGTGAAATGGGACTACCTGGATTTTTTGATCTCATCCTAAGTCCTAGCCAAGCAATTAGAAAGCCTCCCAAATACATAAGACCATACCATCTAACCTGCAAAGGACCGATCTCTATAGCTATTGGTGAAATTTCTGGATAATTTATCAAAATAAAAAATATTACTTAACGATCAGCTTAATTTAAATAATAACGACTCCACGTTCCGTCATTTCTAATTAAACCATAGCTAGGCCAAAAATACTCATCTAAATCTAAAGTTATAACTTGTGATTGACCATTCCAATTAACGGTATTGAGCCTAATAGGAATATTAGTATCCAAATCTTCAACAATCTTTACAAAATGTTCTAAATTAGAAATTTCTTGGCCATTAAGAGCGATTATTTTTCTGCCAGCAAAAAGCCTAAATCTATTTGCAGGTGAGCCATAACTAATAGAAGAAATATAAACGCCTTTTTTGTCCATAGGTGTTTGTAACGAAAGAGGCCTATGGGGGTCTTGTATCAGAGCTCCAGCCCAATTAAATACATGACCAATATTACTCCCAGGCAATAAAAAACCACTATCAATATCTAAAGATACTATTTCTCCTCTTCTAAATAGAGCTATTTCAATATTATCTTTTTGAGAAGCAACCTCAGCGCTCCTATATGAGCTTATAGGCTCATTATTAATGCTTAATAATATATCTCCCTCATCAAATAAAGTTCCAACAGGAGAGCCTGATACAGCTCCTGCAACGGTAAGCATTCTTCGAGTCTTTGTATTAACTCTTTCATATCTTTCTATCCATTCATCCGGCACTCCAAATTTTCTTGCAGCAGATAACGGCATATACCTCCAATTTACATCTAATGACCTGATAGGTAGGCCTTCTTTGTATCTATAAATCATATCTTCGACTAAATCTATAGGAATACCTATATTTTTTTGTGACATCTCTCTACCAGATGAAAAGGCAAAACTTGACCAGAGAGCAATAACTGAGCCGTCATCATTAAGAATTACACCATCAAAATCATTAGGTCCGTTAACAAGATTAACTCCATCTAAATTTGAATCTATAAATCTAAATGACATTGAATTTGGTAAATTTATAGAATCAGTTGATGCCACTTCACTAGATTGTGAAAATAATTGATGATCAGCCTTTAGCCCAACAACAGTAACCTCATCTCTTGGGTTAAGATTTAACGATAATAATTTCGCATTTTTAATTGATGAATCGTCTAAAAGATCTGGATCATATGAAACAATAGCTAAATTATGAAGTGGATGAATATAGCTCACCTCCCCCGGCACTTCTATCGAACCCCCAAAAGTGATTCTGACATCTCCTATGCTAACCGGCACAGTATTTCTATCAACGACAACTAAGCCGCTTTCTTTATCAACTATCAGGCCTGTCCCATAATAATGCCTATCTGAAACTCCAGAAACCAAATATGGCATATCAAAATTAACAAGTACTAGAGATTTATTAATCTCATCAAGATAATCATTGCTCGCAGGCAAAGAAAAAGAAGGGGCTTCAATAGCCAAACTTGATTCTGATTCACGGAAAAAAATGTTTTCACATGGCCACAGTTCTGAAAGACTATCTCTCATACAAAATCTTGAGGGAAACCAATTTTCAATATTAGATACTATTCTTTGTCTTTCAACTCTTGGGCTATCTATTTGAATAAAACGAACAACTATTTTTGCTCTAGCAGGTATTTGTACCATAATATCCTTAAAAGTCTCTAGATCACTTACTTTTATGTTATTTATCTCAAAAATTACACTTCTTCTCGGTATTGCTGCTGAGCCAAGAATATACCCTGGATCAGCTACATAAATACCATTAATTGGTAGATTATAGTGGCGAGCCTGCTGATAAGATAAGTTATGGAAGATTCCGCCGCCATACTCAATATAGCTATCTGGTGTTATTGAATGAAGGTCTGTAACAGAAATAGTTTTTTTCTCTAACTTTCCATTTCTAAATAACTCTACCTCAATTTTTTCATTTACTCTTTTGTCAAGTACTAGGCTTAGTGGCTCAAAAGAAGTAACTATATCTCCATCAATTTTGTATAAAATATCTCCTGGCATTAGTAACGAGGCGGCATCTGATCCTGGCAATATTCTACTAACCATTAATAATCCTGTCTGACTAGGGAAAAAACTTTTTGATATTTCTTCCGCATAGCTTGGTAGCCCAAGCCTTCTTAATTCAACAAAAGGTGTATAAATAAATTCAGTTAGCAATGTTCCTCTTGTAACAAGTAAATTATTCTTTATTTGCTCTAGGGCACTCTTTATTTGATTAAGTGGCAAGAAGAAACTAGAAGCAGACTGAGAATTTGCCCCAGCATTTAATGCGACCACTTCTCCTCTAATATTTATCACTGGAGCGCCAGAAGAGCCTCCAGAAGTGCTTGAGGCGGCCTGGTAATAAAAAGTATTAAAGTCGTTATAGTTACCTCTTCCATAGTCAGGTGCCTGCCTATCTAATTTTGCTATAGTTCCTGCTAAAATCGACAGCTGCTCGCCTGCATCATTTCCTAAGACACGAATCTCCTCCCCAACTTCTAAAGGAACAGAAGAAAAGCTTAATCCTTCTGGACTAGTAAAACCAAGTTGATTCGGATCATATTTAAAAAATCCAAAATCATGAATAGGATCTCTATATAAAGGCGTCAATTCAATTTTTTCTTGATTAAAAAAAATAGCACGAGCTCTAATTGGACCTGTTGTTACCACATGCCTATTTGTCAGAATAATGCCTTTATCTGCATCAACAATAAAGCCAGTAGCTTGGCTTGATTGATTCCTTTCAGTATCAAAAGACCTAACTATATCAATTTCAATAGAAACTACACTCGAAGAAGTTTTCTCTAGAATTTCGTTCCAAACATTATTCTGAGAATGCAAAGCTGTTGAAAAAGATAATATAAATAATAAAATACAGGTTTTCTTCATTTTTCTTTACTTGAGATCTTTAATACTAGGACAAGAACAAACTAAATTTCGGTCCCCATAGATATTATCTACTCTTCCTATAGGAGGCCAGTATTTATTATCTTTAGCTTGATCATTCGGATAATAAGCTTCTTCTCTAGAATATGGATATTTCCATTCTCCAACGAGAGTGTCCACGCTATGGGGAGCATTTTTTAACAGATTATCATCTCTAGGTACCTTGCCATCCTCAACATTACGAATCTCTTTTCTTATATTGATCATAGCATTACAAAAACGGTTTATTTCATCTAAAGATTCACTTTCTGTTGGCTCAATCATTAAGGTACCAGCTACTGGCCATGACATTGTTGGCGCATGAAATCCATAGTCTATAAGTCGTTTTGCAATATCTTCAGCCTCAATACCACAAGAATTCTTAAATATTCTCACATCAAGAATGCACTCATGTGCCACCAACCCACTCTCACCGGTATAAAGAATCTTAAAGTGATCTTTAAGTTTGTTAACTATTAAATTAGTATTAATTATTGCGACTTGAGAAGCCTTTCTAAGTGATTTTTCACCCATCATCCTGATAAACATCCAGCTTATTGGAAGAATACTAGCACTTCCAAATTTTGAACCAGAAATTGAATAGCCTGAGTCATAATTAGCAAGAGGATCGCTTGGAAGGTACTGAGTCAACTTATCAACGACACCAATTGGGCCAACACCTGGTCCACCACCGCCATGAGGAATACAAAAAGTCTTATGTAGATTTAAATGAGATACGTCACCACCAAATTGCCCTGGATAACACATGCCTAACATAGCATTAAAGTTTGCTCCATCAATATAAACTAAACCACCGCAACTATGGATCAAATCACAAACTTGTTTGACGTTTTCTTCAAAAACCCCATGAGTTGAGGGATAGGTTATCATCATTGCAGCTATATTTTCTCCATATACTTTAACTTTTTCTTCTAAATCCCCTAAATCAATATCACCATTTTCATTACAAGTAACTATGACAACTTCATAGCCTACCATTTTCGCTGAAGCAGGATTAGTGCCATGTGCTGACTCTGGTATAAGACAAATATCCCTTAAAAAATCATTATTAGCCTTATGATAACTATCAATTGCAAGTAAACCAGCATATTCCCCTTGTGAACCAGCATTAGGCTGAAGAGAAATAGCTTTATAACCTGTTAACTGTGATAACCAGTCTTCTAAATTATTTATAATTTCTAAATATCCCTTAGCTTGTTCTTCTGGAGCATAAGGATGAATATTAGAAAAGGCATCCCAACCTACTGGTATCATTTCACTAGTAGCATTTAATTTCATGGTACAAGAGCCAAGTGGAATCATAGATCTGTCAAGAGCAATATCTTTATCAGATAGCCTTCTAATATATCTCAATATCTGTGTTTCAGTGTGATGAGAGTTAAATACTTCATGTGTCAAAAATTTAGTTATACGATTAAATTCTTTTGTCCAACTCTTATTTATAAGGCTAGTACTTGATTTCCCATTTTCAAAGAGCTTAAGAATAATTTCTAAATCATCCTCAGTGGTAGTTTCATCTAAACTTATCCCTATAAGTTCATGAGAAATATGGCGCAAATTTATTTCATATTCTTTAGCTAGCTCATGAACATTTTTTGCATCTTCTACTCTAACCACAAGAGTATCGAAAAAACTCTTTGTTTTTATCTCTAAGCCTTTAGTAATTAATTTATTTGCTAAATTTATAGTAAGCGAATTCACTCTTGTTGCAATGTCTCTCAATCCCTTAGGACCATGATAAATTGCATAAAAACTAGACATAATAGCTAATAGTGCTTGAGCTGTGCAGATATTACTTGTAGCTTTTTCTCTTCTTATATGTTGCTCTCTTGTTTGAAGAGCCAATCTATAGCAATGTCTTCCCTGTTGATCTTTAGTTAATCCTATTAATCTTCCAGGTAAAGATCTTTTATATTTATCTTTAACAGCTATAAATCCTGCATGAGGCCCACCAAATCCCATTGGAACACCGAATCGCTGAGATGAACCAACTACTATATCAGCTCCAAACTCACCTGGTGGCTTCATAATAGTCAATGCTAATAAATCAGAACCTACAATAAATAGGCCTTTTTGTTTTGCAGTTAATTTAGCAACGTTTAACAACTCGTCTATAGAGCCGTCATTACCAGGATACTGATAATAACATCCAAAATATTCTTTTTTAGGATCCATCTCTATACCAACTTCAATATCAATCCCTAAGGGCTTTGCTCTCGATTTAATTATTGCAATAGTTTGGGGGAAGCTATTCTCATGAACAAAAAATAAATCTGATTTAGAGCTAGACACTCTATTTGCTAACATCATCGCTTCTGCGGCAGCGGTAGGCTCGTCTAACAAAGAAGCATTTGAAATATCCATTCCTGTTAAATCAGAAATCATAGTTTGGTAATTCATTAAAGCCTCTAAGCGGCCTTGGGAAATTTCTGGTTGATAAGGAGTATATGAAGTATACCAGGCTGGATTTTCAAAAACATTTCGCTTGATTACGGCGGGTACATTGCAGTTGTAAAAACCCTGTCCTATAAATGTTTGAAAAACTTTATTTTTCTTTGATATTGTTTCAAGAGCACTTAAAGCCGATACCTCATCAAGAGGCTCAGGTAATTTTAAGCTATCAAAATTAGAAATTGACTTAGGCAGTAAATCAACTAAAAAATGATCCATATCTTTATAACCAAGAGCTTGAAGCGACTCTCCTATCTCCTTATCTGTAAGGCCTATATGTCTTCCTGAAAAATTTTTTGATCTATCCTTCATCTAGTAGCTCAGCGTAACTATCACTATCCAACATATCATCAAGCTCTACCGATGAGCTTGCTTTTAGCCTAAATAACCAACCATCCCCATATGGATCTTGATTAACTAGCTCAGGTGAATCTGAAAGTAAATTATTAACCTCTACAATCTTTCCAGACAGAGGGATATAAACATCAGATGCTGCCTTAACAGATTCAACTACCGAACATGTCTGACCAGAAGGAAGATTACTTTCAACTTCTGGCAACTCAATAAAAACTAAATCACCTAAAGCTTCTTGAGCATGATCTGTTATTCCAACAGTAAATAGTCCATCTTCTTCTGTTTTGATCCACTCATGATCTTTAGTATATTTTAGGTCTTCAGGTATATCACTCATTAGAATCTCCTTAATTATTCCAACTAATTTCTATCTATTATTATCTTGCCATTCCTAACAAATGGTGGCTTGACAAGAACAATATCTCTTTTATTGTTTCTTATGCTAACTTTACATTTCCCTTCAGCATCACTAGGTACTCTAGCAAAGCCAATAGAACGGCTCATTGTTGGAGAAAATGATCCACTAGTAATCTCTCCCTCTCCTTTATCTGTATAAACAGTATAGCCATTTCTTAATACTCCTTGTCCTTCGAGAATTGCACCAACAAGCTTCCTTTTTACAACAGAATTTGAGCTACTCTGTAAAGCCTTCTTTCCTAAAAAGTTCCTCTCTGAAGAAAAATCTAAAGTCCAGGCAAGTGCCGACTCAAAAGGATTTACTGTTTCATCCATTTCTTGGCCATATAAATTTAATCCTGCCTCTAGACGAAGAGTATCTCTAGATCCCAATCCACAGCTTTTGACACCATAATTGTTTAAATCAGTCCATACCTTTTGAGCATTCTCATTCGGGATCATAATCTCAAAGCCATCCTCTCCTGTATAGCCAGTTCTAGCAATGAAAACCTCATCTAATTCAAAAGCATTAAACTTTCTAAGACTATGTAATCTATCATTTATATTAAAATAACCTCCTAAATGTACCTCAGCTTCTGGGCCTTGAATAGCAAGCATAGATAGGTCATTTCGTAAAACTATTTCTATATCATCAAAAATATTTTGCTTGATCCACTGTAAATCTCTATCAAATCTACTAGCATTAAGTACTAATCGATATCTATCTTTGCTCAACCGATATACAATTAAGTCATCTATTATTCCCCCATCAAGGTTCAACATACATGAATACAAGGCAAGAAAGTCTTTATTTAATTTATCTAATTTCTTTACATCATTTGCTAAAAGAAGTCTGAGAAAATCATTCGTCCTATCTCCTATTAGATCTATAATACCCATATGAGAAACATCAAAAATTCCTGAATTATTTCTAACGGAATGATGTTCTTCTATTTGAGAGCTATAAACTAATGGCATATGCCAACCACCAAAATTAAGCATTTTAGCGCCTAATTTTTGATGTTGAGAATACAGGTATGTTTTATTTATTTTATCCATCAAATACACCAAGTAATAAGAAAAACGATAGCCTCTCGACTAACCGCTCCTCTGTCCTATTACCTGAGAGATTGAGTGTCAAAAACACGTATCACCTTCGGTGGGTCTCAATTTAGACCGCTCTCCAGAGCCAATTCTGAATTGTCGTCCTTTTGCCTGAGCGTTTCCTAGCGGTTATTGCGCCTTCGGCGCTTCACGTACGTGAAGGCTCTCCGACAATTCAAATAATTGAAATATAATCATAACGTAACTTTTAAATAGACTCTACTAAGTAATTAAAAAAAATTAAATTTAGCATCCCTTCTATTTCCTAAAGCCATACTCATAAGTATATTCTTTGCGTAACTAGAACGATTTAAAGTAAACATTCCTAAAGATTTAATAAGTTTAGATCTATTTGATGATTGCTTAAAAATATCGTACAAAGAATTTATAGCAAAAATGTATTTTATGTTATTGGATCTTGATTCTCTTTGGTATTCTCTCAAAATTCTCAATTCTCCAATATCTAATCCTGCAGAAAGAGATTTTTTTAGAATGCTAGATAAAATTACTACATCTGTAATCCCCATATTGATTCCTTGACCGGCTAATGGATGAACAGAGTGAGCAGCGTCACCCACTAAGACGGTTCTATTTACAAAATATCTTTTAGCATTAAAAGAACATAATGGAAAATATTTTTTTGAATCGCAAGACAAAACATTACCAAGCAATTTATTACTGAATCCAGTTAATAACTTGCAGAAATATTTCTCACTAGATTCATAAAGATGTATCGCTTGTTCTTTACTTGTTGATAAGACTATAGAGACTCTATTATCTTTTAGAGGTAAGAAAGCAAGAGGTCCATTTTCTAAGAAGAATTGATAAGCTGTTTCATTATGTGGTTTTTCAGTAATAATATTTGTCACTATTGAGTACTGATCAAATAAGTGTCTTTTTATAGCTATAGAGGACAAACTTCTAACTGAAGAATTTACTCCATCAGCCCCTACTAATAAGCCTGACCTAAACTTATCTCCAGAAGAAGTACTAATTTCAATATATTTATCCTTATTTTCTATAAGCTCTATCTTCTGATTAAAGTCTATAGATACATTCCCTAGTCGCTCTAACAAATTAAATAACCTTTCTTTAATTAGGGAGTCCTCTACTATATTTCCCAGATCTGGCTCACCAATCTCAGAGCTTTCAAAATTTAAAGTACCAAAATTAATTCTTGACTCACTATCATTAAAAATCTGCATCTTCCTGTATGGGCTTATTCTTCTAGAAATAATATCTTGCCATATACCAAGGTAATCAAAAACTACTTGAGATGATCTTGAAATAGCATATACCCTTTTGTCAAATATGCTCTTACTCCAAGTAATAGAAGACTTATTTGACTCAAGAATTTTTATCCTAAGATTTTCTGAGTGCTTTGCTAGAAGAGCTGCTAACACTAACCCAGCTATCCCGGCCCCAATAATAACTACATCAATTCTATTCGAGTGCTTCATCTGCCAAAATATTATAATTTATTATTATCGTCAACTAATGGTAGCCCTCTAGCTAGTCTACTCATCTTCCCAGATAATCCCATCATGTGCCTAGAAAAAATTTTTTTTGTACCAGGAAGAATGTCAAACCCAATTAAAGAAATTCCCCTCATAAAGCTTAATATCCTTGACTCAAGACCAAATATTTTTATCAAGCTATGCGTCAGAAAGGATACTTTAGACTGATCGTTTTTTCTCCATCTTTGATAATAATTTAAAACTATTTCTGATCCAATATCATTATTTTTACTTTCACTAAAAATCTCTGCTAAAGAAGCAATATCTCTAAGTGCTAAATTAAAGCCTTGAGCTGCAACTGGGTGAAGATGAACAGCAGCACTTCCAATAATAACTGACCTCTTATCGATAATCTTTGATGACCTCATTCGAAATAACGGGTAAGAAAAACGCTTTCCTATTTTTTTAATTTCACCTAGACGCCGTCCAAAACTCTCTTGCAATTTACTTATAAAAAATTGATCTTCTAGATTTAAAAACTCTTCCGCCTTTTTCTCAGGAAGAGTCCAGACAATACCAACTCTCTCATCACTAAGAGGCAACATAGCTAAGGGGCCACTTGGAGAAAATCTCTCAAAAGCTTGGCCACAATGAGGTAACTCGGTTCTACAATTAGCGACAATCGCTCTTTGTGAATAAAAATCCTTCTTATAATCAATTTTTAATATTTCTCTAACTCTAGAATTAACTCCATCCGCAGCTATAACTACTTTCGTCTTAAGTACTTTCTTATAATCTTTAGATTTTATAGAAACTTCAGCATAATTATTATTAAAACTAGCATCAATTAGGCTTGCTGGCGCAAAAAAATTCACATTATCAACTTGTTTAATTTTATCCCAAAGAGTTTTTCCTAGAAATCTACTTTCTACTGTATATCCCAAAGCACCCACTCCCTCTTCAGATGATAAAATCCTAGAAATACCAAAATGTTTTTGTTCAGATATATGTATTGAATTAATTGACTCAGTTTTATCTTCTATTGCTTCCCAAATACCAATGCCAGATAAAATTTTCTGACTTCCTTTAGATATTGCTGTTGAGCGGCTATCAAAACCGGGTTGCTCTAGATTCTCAGGATCAGCATTTTCAATAAGAATAATTTTTAAAGATAACTTACTAAGCGTATACGCTAAAGTAGATCCTACTAGCCCTCCACCTACAATAACTACATCGCAATCAAATTTATTTTTCAATGAAAGGATCTCATAAAGTTTTCAATATCTTCAGCTTGTGATGGAAGAGATTGAGAAAATACAATATTCGCATTCTTGGTAACACAAACATCATCCTCTATTCTTATGCCAATGCCTTTCCAGTGTTTCTTAACGCCTTTAGAGCTATTGGATATATAAATACCTGGCTCAACCGTTGTTACCATTCCAGGCTCAAGCAATCTCCACTTATCAGCTACCTTGTAGTCTCCTACATCATGTACATCAATTCCTAACCAGTGACCCGTCTTATGCATAAAAAATTGATGATAAGCTTTCTCTTTAATTAAAGATTTCAAGCTACCACTTATAATACCTAAAGACTTTAGGCCTTTAGTTATTTCTTTTACAGCAATATTATGAGGGTCGTCCCAATGATTGCCAGCCTTTACTTTTTTAATAGCCTCCTGATTAGCTGAATAGACAATTTCGTAGATCTCCCTTTGTGGTTCAGAAAAAATTCCATTAATTGGAAATGTTCTTGTTATATCAGAAGCATAAAATTGATACTCACATCCTGCATCAATTAAAATTAAATCGCCGTCATTTAAAACAGAAGAATTATCAGTATAGTGAAGAACGCATGCATTATTTCCAGAAGCTACTATAGGAGGATATGAGCAGTCTGCTCCTCTCCTTTTAAACTCTCTTAAAAACTCAGCTTCTATCTCATACTCGAAAAGTCCTGGCTTACAAATACTCATCGCCTTTGAATGTGCGTCCAGTGCTATCTTTGCAGACTTTTTCATCAAGTTTATTTCTTTCTTGCTCTTAAAGAGGCGCATTTCGTGCAAAACATGTCCTAAATCTATAATTTCTGTTGGGCCTCTATGGCCATGCCTACCTGAATGTAAGTCATGTATCCAGCCCATTAAATTTTGATCAAAATCCTTCTGATCGCCCATAGAAAAATAGACACGCTCACTCTGCTCTATAAGCCCAGGTAAAATATCAGCTATATCTGAAATAGGAAAAGAGTCATCAGCACCAAAGTTTCTTACTGCCCCCTCATTACCCTCTCTTGCGCCATCCCAGACTTCCTTGAGCTGATCTTTCTCTCGACAAAAAAGAATAAATTCGCCTTCTAGTCTATCTGGTATTAGAACCGCTACAGAGTCAGGCTCTTCAAACCCAGTTAAATAGTAAAAATCACTATCTTGTCTGTAATCATAAAAAGTGTCCCTACTTCTTACTTTTTCAGGAGCAGCAGATAATATTGCTAAACCCCCCTTACCAATAATATCCATCAAACTTTTTCTTCGGCCTAAAAATTCTTTTTTATCCATAACATATTTTATAATATAAAAATTGATTAGGGTGAAAAATTAATTTTTATTAAAACTCTCAAATAATACTTGAACGGAAACTCTGACATATTCAAAAACTTCCTGGAAGCTAAAGCCAACTTCCCTATTATCAAGTTTTTCATTCTCCCCTATGCATGCCTTACTAATCTCAACTAAATCATTGACTATTTCTTCAGTATTTGAATTTAGTATATTTTCAGCGCTATTAAGTTCAATTCCGCCAATACCTAAGCCATAAAGATAAGAGCTACACCACAAAGAAAGATCATCTGTCCTTATCATAAAAGATACTTCTTCTGGGGATATTATGGGCTCAAAACTCATTTCATCACTATAAAAAATAGCTAGAAGCTTTTTCTCAAGAAAAATAAACATTTCTTCAGGATCTTTCTTTCCTATCTTTTTTGAACCAAGAAAGGAGGCAATTAAAGATTTATCAGATGATAATCTTGCGCCTGAAGTCATAATTCCACATAAAAACCCATGAAGTTCTGAGGGTGAAACAGAAATTTCATAAAGATTTAAAGCGTCTTTAATTGATTTAAAATTAATTTTAGTATCTTTCATCGCTAAAAAATTATTCCTAATTAATAAATAATAGTAAAAGCCTATTGACCATAAGAGTACTTGAGCTCTATAGTTTGAATATGGAAAGCAATAATAACAACCAAAATATGGATCTAAAACTTAAGGATGTAGGTAAAAAGCTAGATGAATTGCTTGCTGTTTGCGACAAACTAAAAGAAGAAAACCTTTCTTTAAAACAACAGCAAAATAAATTGATTGAAGATAGGGCTAATTTGTTGCAAAAAAATGACCAAGTAAGAGTTAGAGTTGAAGCAATGATATCTAGACTTAAAGCAATGGAGCAAGCCTAATGAATAATTTTCCCGAGCAAGTAAGTATCAGAATTCTAGAGAAGGAATATAAAGTTTCCTGTCCAAAAGAAGAAAAATCTGATCTTCTAGCATCAGCAGAGCTTATAAATAATAAGATGAAAGAAATAAGAGATAGTGGCAAAGTTGTTGGTTTAGATAGAGTTGCAGTAATGGCTGCATTAAATTTAGCCAATGAGTTAATTAAAAAGAGCGATGAGCAAAGAAAGTTAAACAATATTGTAGAAAAAGGAATTGATTCTATGTCTAAATCTTTAGATAACGCTCTAACTACTAACAAGCAACTTAGTATTTAATTTATTTCTGGTGCCCCTGCATTGTACGATGTTGGTTGATACAGTCTCTCGGCCCTTAAGTTTAAATATTGGGATTATGTTCTGTGAATTAGTCATGAGCATGCCTATTCTAAAATAGGTAGCCTTAAACTATCACGACTTATCCCACCTTCTGCTCAGGCCTGAGAGCATAAAATCACAACGGCTTTTGCGGGGAGCATCGTTTTATATTGGTTATCTTATGGAATCTAAGAAAAAGTTAAGAAAAAGTCTCAAAAATTTGCGCAAAAAAGAGTCTAAATGCGATAAAAAAAGATATGAAGTAAATATTTTCAAAAAAATTATAAAACTTCCTTGCTATACAAGATCAAAATTCTTGGCTATCTATATAGCAAACGAAAATGAAATTTCTACATCAAAAATTTTTACTGATGCTATATTAAGAAGAAAAAAAATTTTTGTTCCTAAAATAAATAATAAAAAAGAAATGGTATTTGTTTCGATTAATAAAAAAACGAAATTAACTTCGAACTTATATGGAATTATGGAGCCTATAAGTGGAAAAATAATCGACCCTAGAAGGTTAGATTTAGTAATAACGCCGTTACTAGGATTCGATAAAACTGGGACTAGGCTTGGGATGGGGGGTGGTTACTATGATAAATACTTTCACTTCTTGAGATTAAGATACAAATGGTTTAAACCTAAGCTTTTAGGTGTAGGTCTAGAAAAACAACAAATCTATCTAGCTAAAAAAGATGCTTGGGATATAAATCTTTTTAAAATAGTTACAGAAACAAATGTATATAACTTTAAGTAAAAAGTTTTTATAAATAAAAAAAATAGAAGAAAATTAAAAATTGAAAATTAAAAATTAATAGAAAAATGAATTTGATAATATCTTTTTTTTATCCGTTTTTTTATAAATTGATCCAATAAAAAGAAAATATTAGAAAAAAATGTTGAAAAATAAATAGCACAATGTTTTTATTTTAAATGTTAATTAATTATTTTTTTTTTAAATAAATACTTGTAACAATTTTATTGCAAAAAAATATAACTTTTGTTTATACTCAATCGCGGTTAATCCCACTATGGAGATCTACTAATGGCAAAAAAAACAAGGAAAAAAGCTGCTAAGAAAAAGGCTTCAATAAAGCGCAAAGCAGTAAAGCGTAAAGTAGCTAAAAAGAAAGTAGCCAAGAAGAAGGCTAAAAAGAAAGTAGCTAAAAAGAAAGTAGCCAAGAAGAAGGCTAAAAAGAAAGTAGCCAAGAAGAAGGCTAAAAAGAAAGTAGCTAAAAAGAAAGTAGCCAAGAAGAAGGCTAGAAGGAAGTAATTTATCTCTTTTGGCTAACTAGATTAAGTGCCCGCCATGTGCGGGCACTTTTTTTTAATACTATTAATTAAGAAATGAATAAAGATAAAATGAAAAAAAGGGCTGCTTTAGAGGCCATTAATTATATCCAAGATGGTTCTAGCTTAGGTATTGGCACTGGCAGTACGGTTGATTTCCTAATTGAGGCACTCCCTTCCTCAAACAAAAGATTTACCAAAATAGTTTCAAGCTCAACTAGCTCTTCAAAAAAATTGGAAAGGGTTGGTTTAGAAGTATGTGATTTAAACTTTGCTGGAGACATAGATCTCTATATAGATGGTGCGGATGAAGCTAATAATTATTTGGAGCTTATTAAAGGTGGTGGAGGCGCTCTAACAAGAGAAAAAATTATTGCCCAAGCTTCAAAAAAATTTATATGCATTATTGATAAATCAAAAATAGTTACAAAATTAGGAAAATTTCCTCTTCCTATTGAAGTCATCCCAATGGCTAGATCATTTATTGCACGAAAAATAGTAATATTAGGAGGACAACCTATCTGGAGGGAAAATTTTGTAACAGATAATGGAAATGAGATTCTGGATATATATAACTTAGAAATTAATAGCCCAAAAGAGCTAGAGAATAAAATAAATCAAATACCAGGGGTAGTCACAGTTGGGCTATTTGCAAATAGAACTGCGGATATGCTTATTATTGCTGATGAAGAAAAAGTAAAAATTTTAAACAAATAAGATTTATCTCTTAGAAAACTGTGTCGCTTTTCTAGCTTTCCTTAAACCAACCTTCTTTCTCTCAACCTCTCTTGCATCTCTTGTTACAAAACCAGCTTTACGCAAAGGTTGTCTTAATGACTCATCGTAAACCATAAGAGCCCTTGTAATACCGTGCCTTATAGCTCCTGCCTGACCAGTAGTTCCTCCCCCTAAGACTCTTACGTTAATATCAAACTTATTATCTAGCTGAGTTAAATGCAAAGGCTGCTTTAGAATCATCCTTGCTGTTTCTCTTGAAAAGTAACGATCTAGTGGGCTTCCATTAATAATAATTTTACCCACACCAGGCTTTAAGATAACTCTTGCGACAGAAGTTTTGCGTCTACCAGTACCATAATAATAATTCTCAGCCATAACTCAGATATCCAAAGAAATTGGTTGTTGCGAAACATAAGGATGGTCTTTTCCTATAACTACTTTGAGCTTTTTAAACATCTCCCTTCCTAAGGTATTTTTTGGAAGCATGCCTTTAACAGCTGACTCAAGAACTGTCTCAGGAGAGCGCTTAAGAAGTTTCTCCAAAGACTCAGTCTTAAGATTGCCAACGTATCCTGTATGCCTATGATATAATTTATTCTTCAATTTATTACCACTTACAGATATTTTCTCGGCGTTAATAACAACTATATAATCACCAGTATCAACATGGGGTGTATATTCTGGCTTGTGCTTTCCGCGTAATCTATGTGCAATAGCCGTAGATAAGCGCCCAAGAGTTTTGCCCTGTGCATCTACTAAAAACCAATCTTTCCTAACTTCTTGCGGTTTAGCCGAAAATGTCTTCATAGCGATAAATAATAATAGAATAATAAAGAGACGAAATACTACTAGTCTAGTACTAGCCTTGCAAGAAAATAATTAAGATTAATACATCAATTTTTAGTTATAATATAGTCAATGAGATTATTTGATCTAGAAGATAAAGTTGTATTTGCTATAGATAAGGCCTTAGATACCCTCCTTAATACCAAAGATAGTACTAGGCCTTATCCAGCAGAAAATATTCCAAATCTGAACCTAGATAAAGAAAGTTTAAAAAAAAGTCGCTGTTTAATGAGAGTTAATCATTCTGGGGAAATTGCCGCGCAGGCTCTTTACAATGGGCAAATGTTATTCTCCAGATCTGAAGAAACTAAATCTCATCTTGAAGAGGCTGCTAATGAAGAAAAAGATCATTTGGCATGGTGTGCAAAAAGAATAGAAGAGTTAAATGGCTCAGAAAGTATTTTTAATCCCTTTTGGTACCTTGGAAGTTTCTCTATAGGATTAATTGTAGGAATGAATAGCGATAAATTTAGTTTAGGCTTTATAGCAGAAACAGAAGAACAAGTCGGTAATCATATTAAAAATCACTTAGAGAGAATGCCTAAGGATGACTCAAGAAGTAAAGCTGTTCTAAGAAAAATGGAAGAAGATGAAGAAGCTCATGGCTCTGATGCGAGAGAAATGGGCGGATCTAAAATGCCATTTTTAGTTTCTAAGCTAATGTCCTTTGGTGGTGAAGCCTTAAGAAAAATATCATATATAATATAAAATTATTTAAACATTCTATTTTTTTTTATCTTTTCGTAAGCTGATCTAATTTCCTGAGTTTTTTCTTCTGCTTCTCGGATCATAGACTTAGGAAGGCCTCTAGCTACTAGTTTATCAGGATGATGCTGATTCATTAAGCGTCTATAGGCTAATTTTATATCTTTATTTGTAGCATTTAAGCTTAATCCTAAAATCTTATATGCTGTATCTAGCTGTTTTTTTGAATTATTTTTAATCTCGTCGCTAAAATTGTGAGAATAGATTAGAGCCTCTATCTGAGCAAACTCTGCCTTACTCATCATTAGAGTTCTAGCGATCTGCCATATTAACTCTCTTTTTTTAGATCCAAAATCTTCAGATAAATAAGCTGCTTGCATCTGTGTTTCAACAAACGCTCGAATTAGATCAGGATGCCTACTTAGCTCTTGATAAAGAGATTCAATAGCTTCTTTCCAAATAAAGCTTTGATCTTTACCTTCTGTATAAAATTGAATTGCTTGTTCAACTTGAATAGGCGTTAAGGACATTCTATGCATAACACGCCTAGCTACATTTATCTCTTTTTCAGAAATATACCCATCTGATTTGGCAATATACCCCATCAAATTGAAAGTTCTTTTAAAAAAAATATAGCTAATTTTTGAAGTATTAAAACTATTTATATTTAGCCTATAGGGCCCTTTATCAAATTGATGGCCTAGAAAAAAACCAAATACTGAACCAATTGGTCCAGCAATCAAATAACCAAAAATTCCTCCAAAAACTTTACCAGACCATTTCATAAAATATCTCAAGCTTGAAATAAATTATTATAAATCATAAAAAAAAATTTTTTTAATTCATTTAATAAGTTATTATATTTTTATACGAATGGAAAATTTTATTATGAACGAATTAAATAAAGATATTGAACCTCTATTTGAATCAGATTTAAAAAATCTTGAGCTTTTAGGAAGAGGTAAAGTTAGAGATATTTATAATATAGATGATAATCATTTATTAATAGTTACCTCTGATAGAATATCTGCATTCGATGTAATACTGAATAACCCCATTCCTGGGAAGGGCATAGCTCTAACATCGATATCAAATTTCTGGTTCGATAAACTTTCTGAAATTGTACCTAATCATTTAACAAACCGAAATTTAAACGAAATAAACATCTCTGCTTCTGAGCTTGAAATTATTAAAGATAGAGCAATTATAGTAAAAAAGCTTAGGCCACTTCCTATTGAGTCGGTAGTTCGAGGATATTTAATTGGCTCTGGCTGGAAAGATTACTGTGATACCAATAAGGTAAGTGGCATAACACTACCCAAAAATTTAAAAATGGCACAAAAACTAGATGAGCCAATTTTTACTCCAAGCACTAAAGCTGAAGTTGGCGCTCATGATGAAAACATATCAAGCCAGGATGTCTTTGAGTTAATTGGAAAGGAACTCACAGAGAAGGTAAAAGAGATATCCTTAAATCTTTATTCTAGTGCGTCCAAATATGCTCTCGAAAAAGATATTATTCTAGCAGATACTAAATTTGAGTTTGGTCTAGATAATGATGACAATTTATTCTTAATTGATGAATTATTTACTCCAGACTCTTCGAGATTTTGGCCAGTAAGTTCGTATAAATTAGGCTCATCACCTAAAAGCTTTGATAAACAATATATTAGGGATTATTTAGAAACCTTAAGTTGGAATAAAGAGCCTCCAGGTCCAAAAATTCCTGAAGATATTGTCAAAAAAACATCAGAAAAATATTTTGAAGCTCTAAATAAATTAACAGGCTGATTATATATAATTCTTTAAACGCCTTATAGCTCGTTTTAAGGCCTTATTTTATTTAATATTATTAAGGGTTATACAATACCTTAAATCGTTCCTCCCTATACCCATTTTTTCCTCTAAAGAGGTCTTGATAGTAAAAAAGAGATAAAATTCTAGAAAAACCCTTAAAAACATTTATATAAGTATTGTACAATATAAATTATGGATAATTTAGTTGGAATAATTATGGGATCGGCTTCAGACTGGGATACCATGTCACGATCCACTGATACATTAGATCTTCTTGGGATTTCTTATGAAACAAGAGTCATCTCTGCCCATAGGGCCCCTGATGAGCTTGAAAAATACTCTTCCTCAGCTTCTGATAGAGGTGTTGAAGTTATTATAGCAGGTGCAGGAGGAGCTGCTGCCCTGCCTGGAGTTATTGCAGCTAAAACAATTATTCCAGTTCTAGGAGTGCCTATTTTAACTAAATCATTGGGTGGTATGGATTCACTATTATCAATGGTTCAAATGCCAGCAGGTATTCCCGTCGCAACATTAGCTATTGGCAACGCTGGTGCAACTAATGCTGCTCTTTTTGCTGCAGCTATACTTAGCAGTAAATATCCAGAAATAGAAAAATCTCTTCAATCATTCAGAGCAGAACAAACTAAAAAAGTTCTAGAAGTAGAACTGCCTAAAAAATAATTAGATCTGTTCAGGTAGTAAATCAGCACAGAAATCTTTATCAGTACCTTCTTCGAAGGTAAGTCTCTCAATTAATGGATCTTCCCATGAACCTGATAGGCAATATGAAGCCGTTCCTATCCCACTTAATGGTTCTTTAAATATCTGAGAAAAAATTAGCATTGCCGTTCCTACTCCTGGCCCAGCCAAAAATCCCATTGTGGGTAATAAATTTCCTGGCTCAGATGTAACAACAGCTTGCTGTTGATAATCTCTATCGAACAATCCCGTTCTACCAATAATTCCTATATCTACAACCGGTCCTGCTAGCTTTAAATTATCAGTATATGCATTTCCTTCATCTAAAATAAAATTACCAGAAATTTGATCAAATGCTAATCCTGCGTTGAAAACATCGCTAAAATCAAGTGCTAATCTTCGAGGAAGAGCAATTATACTAAATAGGCCTACCATCCTTGTTGCTCCTGGATCAATATCAAGAACAGTTCCTTCATCTAGAGATAAGGAAAGCTCGCCATTTATCTGATCAGAATTTAAAATTGATAAAGGCTTTCCTGGCCAAGAAAGGTTAGCTTCTAACTGCATCTCTTTTGATATAATTAGCTCATCAATCGAAAAATTATTTAGTGTTGAAGATACATCATTACTATTCAAGCTAAAAGATAGATTTGAAAAATGTCCATTATAATCTTTTATCCAACTACCACTTCCTTCGGACTTAAAACTACTAGAATTAGTAATAAATGAAGTTAAATTTATACCCGAAGGAACTGATGAAACCTGAGCAGATAAATTACCAAACTTCCTACCAGCAATAATAAAATTATTAACTTTTATTTTACTACTAGGAAAAACGCTTGGATCTAATTCTCTTGACTCTCCTAGCTCCCAAAATAAATTTTCCAAATCTATATCTACTTTGTTAATCATTACTGGATCATGATGAACTAAAACCTGACCATTGATAGGTTCGCTTTCAAAATATATTCTCCAATTCTCTTGATTTCTAATGGCTTCTAGACTTGCTTCTTCTATCTCTTGCCCAAAAAGACTTAATTTACCTATCTGCAATTTAATATCTATTGGGATATTTACAGAATTTGATCCTAAATTATTTTTTCTATAAAGACTAATCCAGTCATCAAAATTTAAAAAATCAACATCTCCTAAAATGGCGAGGCTATTTTGCGAGGGCATTAATGGATATGATCCATCTAAATTTATAGCACCCCTTCTAAATGTAAATCCATTTTCATCGCTCCAAAAACTTAGAGCAAATCTATTATCATCATAATAGCCTTGAACCTCTAACCTACCTTCTTTATTAAAGGTAAAATCAGAATCGAATTCTCTAATTTCATCTGAGCCTTTGCTGAATGGTTCTGGAAAATTCAGATAGGTATTAGATAGGTTTGAACTAATATTCATCTTGTAATTTCTTAAACTCTCCTTTTCTAGCCCAACTGGTAAATTAAAATTAATATTAATTAATGGGTGCCCTTTAATATAACTAAGAAAAGAGATTCCTCTATTTTCTAAGAAGAAGTTAGCAGGTAAGAGTATGCTTGAGTCAAAATTGGATCCCGAGTCATCACTATAGGAAGAAATTGAGAAATCAATTAGCTGATCTAATGCCTCCATACTTAAATTTTCTGAATAAAATCTCCCTTTAGAAAACTCTATAGTTCCGTTTATATTATTAATATCAATATTATTAAACTTAGCTTTAGCAAGTAAATCTATTTCATTTTCCTCAATATCAATCTCACCCTCTATATCGCTAAGCCTAAATGAATTATCAAAAAAATTAATTAAGCCGCCATCAAAATCAGCACTTAAATGAAAATCATCATATACACTATTTAAAATATTTTTTTGTAAATCTCCATTATAAATAAGACTTAGCTCATTTAAGAAAAAAGACGAAAATATGCTATCGAATGAACTTATAAAATTATTTGAATATAAATAATTAGGTAAAATATCCATAATTTTTTTTAAATCAGAATCATGGATATTTAATTCTAAATCAATATAAGGTGAACTATTGTTGATTGGTAGTGTAATTTCTAAGTTTGATTTACTAAATACTCCTGGAAAATAAAGCTCTAAATTATCGCTCAGTATACGATAGCCATCTGATGATTTTCTCCAAACCAATAATCCAGTAGCTTTATTAATAAGTACTTCATTTTTAAAATGAGAAGGCCAATGTATTGTCATATCATCGGATAGTAAATTTATCTGGCCATTACTTGGACTCACTCTAATTCTTCCAGTAAAGTTATTCACACCAAAAAAATCATCGACTTGATTGACTGAAAAATTTTCGAATGATCCTGACATTAAATAATCAGGGGCATTCTCATTTACTAGCCAAGACATATTGAAAGTTGAGGTATTACCAGAGGGAGAATATTCATTATAAAGTTTACTGAAATCTGAATCAGCAAATAAATTTGATAATGGTAAAAGATCATCAAGTCGTATAAGTTGAGAATCTATCTCAATAAAAGTCCCTACAGTATCAATCTCTTCTAAATTTATATTTATAAATGAATCATTTGGCCAAGTATATTCTATGTTATTAATATCAAAATTTGATAAAGCCAAGAACCATCCATTAACCTCCTTAGCCCACTCCATAGTGAGAGAAAATGACTCATAAAATATATTCTCTTTGACATTTTCATGAGAGGGAAAAATGACATTATTTAGCTCAAGATTTGCCGTCCCTAGAGCAACCTGTCCACCATTTAGATCTAGCCAAAGAGACAAGTTACCTAAACCTGAAATAGGCAATCCTTTATTTTGAGGATAAAAATTTGAAAAAATACTTAAGTCTATATCTCTAAGTTGTGCAAAAAAACTCCAATATCTTTCACTAGTATTGTCTCTTGAAAAAATTTCGCCATCTATTGAAACATCGATCCTACTATTTAATTGAGAGGATAATATAGCTATTGCCTCGAGGTGAATATTATTATTTTCAACTACTAACTTAAATCTATCCCCAAATATCTCCCAACTAGAATTAGATAATTCATCCTTAATAGAAATACTAGAATTAGTAAAAATAATTTCAAATAGCGAAATATTATCCTGATTTATATTTATTATGCTATCTTCGTAATAAGAGTATTCTAATAACTGTAACTCGCCATCTATGGATCTAATAATAGAAAAGTTTGCTCCATCTATAAAGATAGTTTTAATCTTTAGTAATCTATCAATTACAAAAGATTTAAAACTTAAAGCAAAACTGATCTCGCTTTCTGAAATTAAAGAAAAGCTATCTTTTGTTGTAATAGTAGCATTTTCAAAAACTACTATAGGTCCTAAAATCCCCCAAGAAATTCTTGAACTACTAAAATTAAGATCAAGATTCATTTCTTGATCAAACCATACCCGAGCCTCATTCTGATAATCTGGGAAATAATTAACTACCCTATAAAGCAAAAAAATTGATAGGCCTACAAAACAAATTAAGGGGACTAAATATTTTAATTTTTTCATAATATAAGATTAAGTCCTATGATATGGGTGACCTATGTTAATGCTATGTGCTCGATACAATGATTCTATAACCAAAATCCTTACAAGGCCATGGGGGAAAGTTAATGAAGATAGGGACCATCTCTCATTAGCCCTTGATAAACAAGCTTTAGAGAGCCCTTCTGGTCCGCCTATAAGGAAACATATAGTCCTTGATTCAGACCAAGAAATTAACTTCTTAGCTAATAATTCTGAACTGAATGCACCTCCTGATATATCTAACGCTACTACAAATGCACTAATAGGTATTTTTTTTAATATAAGCTCCCCTTCCTTCTTTGTCGCTACAGCTGGATTCATATTCTTTGATCTAGTTATCATAGGTATATCTAGAAATTTAATTAAATAACTAGATTTCATTCTATTAACATAATTATTAAAACCATCATTAATCCAATCTGGCTGTCGATTAGAAACTGAAAAAATAAAAATTTCTGACATATGATTTTAATTTGAATTTTGGCTTGTTGAAATATCCCAAAGATCCTCTATAGAATAAAAATCTCTTATTTTTGGCATCATTATATGTACTACAATATCTACAAAATCAATACATACCCATTCTCCTGAATCCTCTCCCTCAATACTCATAGCCATTAATTTATTTTTCTTGCAAAAATCAATTAAATTTCTAGCTATGGCTTTTGTGTGAGTTTCAGACCTACCAGAGGCGATAATCATAAAGTCAGTTATGGTAGTTATTTTTTTAACATCAAAATAAGAGACATTATCAGCCTTCATCTCTTCTAAAGATTGAAGAACTATACCTAATTTATCAATATATTTCATAAGCTATTAATATTAATTTATTTATAATATTTTGAGTTTAGGATTAAATCTAATACGTCTTCAGGCAATAGATACTTTGGATTAATTCCATTTTTAAAATGATCCCTAATCATACTAGAAGAAATATCCAAACGACCTATAGGTGCCGTATATATGTAACCACAGGTATTATTCTTTATTTTACTTATATCTTTTGTCATGTAATTTTTCCAATAAGATATAACAGAATCATCTGAGATAAGGGTTTGTTGTCCCCATCTGGGAACTATAATTAAATTAGCAATTTTTAAAATTTCTTCACTCTTGTGCCATGTATGAAAAAGACTAAAAACATCCATGCCTAAAATAAAACAAATTGATGCTAATTCATTTTCTTCTCTTATTGTCTTCAGTGTATGAAAAGAAAAAATAGGTGCATCAGAATTTGGGCCTTGTAGCTGCTTAAGAAAACTATGAGTAAACTCTCTGTCATCTAAAACAAGATCATTTTGATTTTCCAAAGCTACTTTTACCATTTTAAGCCTATAATTTGCTGGTGTAATCAGAGATGATGGCTTGCCTAAAGTAGGGGGATTTGCTGAAGGTACCAATCTAACTTCGCTTAATGATAGTAAATGCTTAACCTCAATAGCTATCCTAAGATGGCCATAATGAATTGGATCAAAAGTTCCCCCTAAAATTCCTATATTTTTCATATATTTAAATTTTTTATAGATTAATATAAATCTTTATTGAAAGTAGATAAGATAAGCTGCGTAATTTCACACCAAGAATGGCCTCTGCTTGCTCCCTTCACCACTTTATCAACATGATATGCCCTATGTAATAAATTTTTAAGATCTTTAAAGCTATACCTACTCAGTGCTAGTCTAAACAGAGGAATATTTCTTTTCATTACCCCAAGTCTAAAAAAAATAGAATCAGAGGGCTTACCTTTAATCATAGAAATCTTTAATCTGATAATTTTAATTATATCACTAGTCAAGATCCATAAAATTTGTACCGGCTGCATTCCTTCTAATTTTAAATTTTCCAAAATAGAAAAAGTTCTTTTTCTATTTCCTAAAAGAATAGCCTCTGATAAGGCAAAAATATTGTACTTTGAGTTATTAGATACAGACTGAATCACTGCTTCCTCATCAATTATGTTATTTTCCCCTAGTAAAAAAATTTTTTTTAATTCTTGGTCAGCTGCCAATAAATTACCCTCTACTCTTTCTGCCAGTAATTGAGAAGCTTCATCAGTTAAAATTAAATTTAGTTTTTTAGCATAAGATTTTAACCAA
Organism: Gammaproteobacteria bacterium TMED78; assembly: GCA_002171615.1. Taxonomy (GTDB): domain Bacteria; phylum Pseudomonadota; class Gammaproteobacteria; order Steroidobacterales; family Rariloculaceae; genus TMED78. The sequence goes on along the minus strand of NHEF01000014.1, from coordinate 54,265 downwards.
TTTGGTAAATCCTTAATCGCTACAGGCCATATCTGAATAATTGTTCCTAATAAGTCAATATCCTTAACCCAAGATAATTTTAAGTCAATCTTATCTGAGCTTACTAATAACAGTATATCTTCGTTCAATTTTTCTAATAAGTTTTTTATTGCTTTAGAACCACTCCTACCAATCGACTCAGAATTAATCCTTATCTCAATAATTTTTTTACTAGAAAATAAGGATAAATTGTTTAAATCAGCCTCTATTACTGCCCAATCAAATCTTGGAATAACTGTATAAACATCTCTCTCTAAAAATCCATTTTTATTAGCTAAACTTCTTATTTGATCAATTGCATTAATAGTTAGCAAATGTTCACTTCCACCAACTAAATAGACTTGGGAAAGACCCTTATCTAAAGATTGATTTAATTTTTCTAAATTGAGTCTCATAAGCTTATTTTATTTTTTTCATAAAAATAGCATAATCTTCAATCAATACTGGGAAATCATTATATATTGGATATACAATTAGATGGTCTTTAGTAATTAAAGCATTAATTAATGCTTGATCAACTTTATCCCCATCATTCCTATAAACTTCATTCTTCTCTACTAGTTTGTTAATTTTATTCAATAAATCATTTGGGATAATATCTAGAGACTGCTTTGTAATTGGACAACAAATATACTCTAATATGCTACTATCAATAGACATTGTAGGAATTAAAACTCATTGTAAGAATTTTTACTGCTCTCTTCTTTTACCGGATCATAACCAGAGCTGCCCCAAGGATGGCACCTGAAAACCCTTTTCAAAGCACAAAACAAACCATTTATTAGCCCAAACTTTATAAATGCATCCTTTGCGTAACTTGAACAAGTTGGATTAAATCTACAGTTGCCTCCAAATAGAGGAGAAATTGCATACTGATATATAGAGATTAGAGCTATAGGTAGCATTATTGGAATTCTTGTTACTAAAATATTTATCTTTTTCTTCTCCATTTTACCCCTTGAGGACTATCCTCTAATAAAATATTTGATGACTCAAGCTTAGCTCTTATTGTATCAGCTTCTTCATAAAGACCATCTTTTCTCATCCTTTCTCTTTTCTTAATAAGTAAGTCTATCTCTTTTGAGTCAATCTGTATCACTCTGCCTGAGTTTTCAGTAAACCATTTTTCAGGATCTGCAGATAATAGCCCTAAAAGACTTGCTCCTGATCTAAATTGATCAGCCTTTCTCAATCTAGAATCTTGATCCTTTTCACTATTTAAACCCTTTGCCAATGTAAATAACTCTACTATAGCCGCTGGTACATTTAGATCATCATTTAAGGCTCTTAGAATAGATCTAGGAGGATCAATCTTATTAGAACTATACTTTCCTTTGATGCCAGAAGTACGAAGAGCTCCATATAGTTTATCTAGTTTTTTTTGCGCATCATCTAAAATATCTGGCGTCCATTCGAGTGGCTGACGATAATGAGAAGTGAGTAAAGCTAGTCTAATTACCTCCCCAGGAAACTTTTTCAACAAATCATTTACAAGTAAAATATTACCATCTGATTTAGACATCTTGCCCTTACCGAAATTTACTAAACCGTTATGCATCCAATATCTACAGTGAGATATTTCCTTTAAAGAACAAGAGCTTTGTGCTAACTCATTTTCATGATGTGGAAAAATTAAATCCTGGCCACCCCCATGAATATCTATTATTTTCCCTAAATGAGTCTCAACCATTACTGAGCATTCGATATGCCATCCTGGTCTACCTCTGCCCCAAGCACTATCCCATCCTATCTCATCTAACTTAGAAGGCTTCCATAAAATAAAATCAGCTGGGTCTTTCTTATATGACGCAACCTCAACCCTTGCCCCAGCTAATAATTGCTTCCTATCTCTTCCTGACAAGACTCCATAATCACCAAAACTAGAAACATCAAACATGATATGATTTTTTGCTTCGTAAGCGTTACCCATTTTAATAAGCTTCTCTATAAATACTTTTATTTCGTCAATATGCTCTGTAACTCTAGGCTCTATATCCGGCTCTAAAACGCCCAATGCAGACATATCTTGATGATACGCATCTAGAAACTTCGAAGTAAGATTTTTTATTTCTATATTCTGAGCTTTAGCCGCTGCATTGATTTTATCATCGACGTCAGTTACGTTACGAACATAGGTTAGTTTATAGGATTCCCTTAATAAGCGCGCCAAAATATCAAAAACGACTGCGGGTCTAGCATTACCAATATGAGCAAAGTTATAAACGGTAGGACCGCAGACATACATTTTTACCCTGCCAGGAATAATTGGCTGAAATATTTCTCTAGAACCTGTTAATGTATTATGAATATATAGTGACACCAGAAGTATGTAATCTTAAAATCGTACTACTAACATAATAACAGGATTTATAGGTAATATGACAAATAAATTTAAACAAAGGAATAGCATTGAGCAGGTTGAAGAGGGCATAGAATTAGCTCCAAAATTTGATAATAAGGGCTTAATCCCAGTAGTTACTACAGATTATTTTTCTGGAGAATTGCTCATGCAAGGCTATATGAATGATGAAGCCCTATTGCTAACAATAAGAAAAAAAGAGGCTCATTACTTTAGCAGAAGTAGACAAGTAATATGGCATAAAGGAGCAACTAGTGGCTTTGTTCAATCTGTTAAAGAGCTTCTGATTGATGATGATCAAGACTGCTTATGGATAAAAGTAGAAGTAAAGGGTGGGGCAAGCTGTCATGTTGGCTATAAATCTTGTTTCTATCGAAAGGTTACACTTGGTGATGATGGTGAAAAAGAAAACCTTACTTTCACGGAAAAAAAGAAGATTTTTGACCCTAAAAAAGTATATGGAGATGCACCAAATCCTACCAAGCTTTAAAAATATTTTAATTTTTTTATAAACTAGGAGTGTTATTTGATTTTATATTTATTAGAATCCTCGAATAAACCTGCCTAGCAAGATCATCACTCAGTTTAGCAATTAAGCTTTCCTTCTCTCTATCCTTCCCCAAAACAAATCTTTCATCAAATGTATAACTTTCACTCAAAAAAATAGTTTCTTCTGGTATTATTAGTTTATCTCCAGTTCTATATGAATATGTAATTGAATAAAATACCTCATATTCTCTAGGAATATTTCCTGCTGAGACTGACAGCATTCTTTGATCTGAAAAATCATCGACTATTGTCAAAACAGCTTCGGATGAACTAAGATTTGAGACTAATAGAGAAGAGTTTCTAAAAAATATTTCATTTAAACTATTGTATAAATATGAAGAGGTGTCATTAGTTTGAATAAAAGTAGAAAGGCCTATCTGTTGATCAGAATACAATCCCTCAACTTTAAATCCACAACTAGCAAGAAAATAAGAAATAATTGATAAAAAAAACGTAGTATAAAAAATATTTTTTAAAAATATCAACAAAATTCTTCTCCAAGAGGGTGCTAAAACCTATACTCTATCTATTAACTTTAATTAATCAACTTAGATTATTATAATATCTTAGTTAAATTTGTAACTTAAATTGGATAAAAAATAAAATATTATGAATAATTATAAATATGTCTCTATACCCTCATAAAACTATAGAATCCAAATGGCAAAAGATCTGGGAAGATAAAAAAACCTTCCATTTGCCAGATAAAATAGATGAAAAAAAGCCAAAATTCTATGCCTTAGATATGTTTCCATACCCTAGTGGTGAAGGCCTTCATGTTGGCCACCCTGAGGGTTATACTGCTTCTGATATTGTATCTAGATATAAAAGAATGAAAGGTTTCAATGTTCTTCACCCAATTGGTTGGGATGCTTTTGGGCTACCAGCAGAACAATATGCAATCAAAACGGGAACTCACCCTAAGCTCACTACAGAAAAAAATATAAGTAATTTCCGCAGACAGCTTAAATCCCTAGGGTTTTCATATGACTGGGATAGAGAGATTAATACTACTGATCCTTCTTACTACAAATGGACTCAATGGATATTTAAATTACTTTTTGATCGCGGATTGGCATACCAACAAGAGTCTCCAGTATGGTGGTGTGAAGAATTAGGTACAACCTTAGCTAATGAGGAAGTAATTGATGGTTATTCAGAAGTAGGAAATTTTCAATGCACTAGAAAACCTCTTAAGCAATGGGTTTTAAAAATCACTGATTATGCTGAAAAGCTTTTAAATGGGCTGGATAAGCTAGACTGGCCTGAGAGTACAAAAGAAATGCAAAAGAACTGGATTGGAAAAAGTGAAGGAGCAGAAATCTATTTTCTTACCAGTAAATCTGAAAAAAATACTCCAATAGACATATTTACTACTAGACCTGATACTATATTTGGTGCTACATATTTAGTTTTAGCGCCAGAAAATGATCTAGTTAACGAACTTACTACTAACACTAAAAAAAATGAAGTCAGTAAATATATAGAGCAATCAAAAAGAAAAAGTGATCTAGAAAGAGCTGATCTTCAAAAAATAAAAACAGGAGTGTTTACTGGAAGCTATGCTATAAATCCTGCAAATAAAAAGGAAATTCCAATATGGATAGCTGATTACGTCCTAGCCCAATATGGTACTGGAGCAATAATGGCAGTTCCAGGAGAAGATCAAAGAGATTGGGAGTTTGCAAAAAAATATAAATTACCTATTACTAGGACTGTGGAACCTCCCGAAGATTTTTTAGGAGAAGCATATAATGGAGAAGGAATTTCAATAAATAGTGACTTCCTAAATGGACTAAATATAGCCGAATCAAAGAAAAAAATAGTCAGCTGGTTAGAAGAAAATAATTATGGTAAAGGAAAAATAAATTATAAAATTAGAGACTGGCTATTTTCTAGACAAAGATATTGGGGGGAGCCATTTCCGATAATTTATGTAAAAGATAAGCCAAAAATATTACCTGAAAAATATCTACCTGTAATTCTACCTAATATAAAAAATTTTAAACCAAGTGGTTCTCCTGAAGGGCCCCTCTCTAATGCAAAAGATTGGATAAATACAACTGACCCGGTAACAAAAGAAAAAGCCATGAGAGAGACAAATACTATGCCTCAGTGGGCAGGTTCTTGCTGGTACTTCCTAAGATATATTGACCCATTTAATAAATTATCATTAGTAGATCCTAAGATTGAAAAATACTGGATGCCTGTTGATTTATATATAGGCGGATCAGAGCACGCTGTCCTTCATCTACTATATGCTCGTTTTTGGCATAGAGTTTTATATGATGCAAAGATCGTTTCAACTCCTGAACCATTTAAAAAATTAATACATCAAGGAATTATTTTAGGGGAATTTGAATTTATATTATATATAAACAAAAATGATGAACCTGTATCTTTAGAATTTGTAGAAAAGAATAAAGACTTACGAAATAATGATCAATTGATAAATAAAAAAATTACATCTGATGAAGTTATAAAAAAAGGTGATCAGTTTTTTTTAAAGTCTGATGAAGAAATTATTGTTGAATCTAGAGCATTTAAAATGAGCAAAAGTCGCGGTAATGTTATTAATCCTGATAATATTATTTCTAAATACGGAGCAGATGCATTTAGGCTTTATGAAATGTTTATGGGTCCTCTAGAGCAAGTAAAACCTTGGAATACAAGAGGAGTAGAAGGTACATTTAGATTTTTAAATAAAGTCTGGAGACTATTTACCGACAATGGAAACATATCTCCTTCTATAAAAAAATTAGAACCAAAGAAATTACAATTACAGCAATTGCATGTCACTATTAATAAAGTTACCAATGACTTAGAAGAATTTAAATTCAACACTGCAATTTCTTCTCTAATGGAATTTATTAATGCGGCACAAAAGTGGGATTACGTACCCTTAAGTATTGCAAAAGAATTCATTCTTTTGCTTTCTCCATTTGCACCTCATCTTTGCGAAGAGATTTGGGAAATACTTGGTAGCAAAATTACTCTTGCCTACGAAGAATGGCCTAAACTAGATGCTACCTTATTAATAAAGGATTCAGTTAATATTGCTATACAGATAAATGGAAAGCTAAGAGGAAATATTGAAGTAAAAAAGGAAGCTACTAAGGAAGATATCATAAAAATATCTAAAGCAAATAAAAATATACAGCTAAACCTAAAAGACAAAAAAATAGAAAAAATAATTTATGTTCCTAATCGGATATTAAATTTTGTAGCAAAATAAAAAAATATTAAAAATAAAAAACTTAAGGTAATTACTAATTTATTTCCTACATAGGAAAAAAATGTCATCCCTTCAAACCCAGAAAACTCCCCCTTCAAAATATATGGCTCAAATTGTGGTGAAAAATTAATAACCTCTCCCTCTTGATTTATTATAGCTGAGATACCAGTATTAGCGGATCTCAAAATAAATCTTCCTACTTCAGCAGCTCTTACTTTAGATATCTGTAGATGTTGATGAGGAGCTATAGAATCACCAAACCAAGCATCATTTGTTAGATTTATTAAAAATGTTGATTCTGGAAAATAGTGTAATTGTTCCGCACCAAAAACATCTTCATAGCATATACTTATTGCCGCCTTTTCGTTTTTAAAAAAAATAGGTTCTTGTTTTGATGGCCCTTTAGATAATTCACTATATGGTAGGTTAAGCTTTCTCACCCATAACTTCGCAAAATCAGGCAAAGGCATATACTCGCCAAAAGGCACAATATGTTTTTTTGCATAGAAGCTCTCTTGGTCATCTAAAGAAACTAAGGCGTTAAAATAATTATTATCACTATAATTTCTTTTTAAAATACCTAACATAATTAAGCTGTCATTTTCTTTAGACCAAGATTTTAATTCATCAAGATATTCTTTTGCCTGCTCATAAGGTATGGGAAGGGCTACTTCTGGTAGGATAATTAAAGAACTATCTCCACTTTGGAAAATAAGATCACGATATAAATCAAGAGTAGGAGCCAAATAATCTGACCTCCACTTCAAATCTTGCGAAATAGACCCTTGCACTATTGAGACTGAATAAGTCGAACCACTAGGCTTAGTCCATTGGTACCCTTCCAAAAAAAAAGCGGTCCCCCAAATAGAGGCTAGAGATAGAACAGATATAAGTCTATATTTATTACCTCCTATTAAAAATACTGAAAGGCCTCCTGCAGTAATAAGCACTGATAGACTCATTAAATGTAACCCACCAACCGGAGCTAAACTCATTATCCATGAATCTGATTGGCTATAACCTAATGATAGCCATCCAAAACCTGAAAATAACCATCCTCTTAACCATTCAACTAATGTCCACCCTAATGGAAATATAAATAATAAATAAATATGATCACTTACTCTAAAGAATTTTTTACAAAACCAACCAATAAATCCAATATAAAAAGATAAAATACTAATTAAACAAAATAATAAGAAAAGGCTGAATAACTCATTTACTCCACCAAAATGATGAATACTAATATACAGCCAATATAGACCGATAGAAAAACTTGCAAATCCAAAAATAAAACCGAGTCTAAATGCTACTATTTGCTCACTTCTAATCCACAATAAAAATAAAATTGATAAACTAATCGGAGATATCAAAAAAAAATTAAATGGGGCAAATGAAAAAGGTAAGATAGAGCCTGCAACTAAGGCTATAATATACTTATACTGAAAAAAAAAATTCATCAATTAATCTATTCTGTCTTGTTTCCTAAGCTAACTTCTAAAGTTAATACTCTTCTTTTATCAGATTTAATAATCTTAAATCTGAATCCTCTAAAATTGAGTGATTCTCCTACATGAGGTAACCGGCCCAGCTTATTTATTATTAAGCCCCCAACAGTATCGTAATCCTCTTCCTCCAATGAACTTTTAAAGTATTCGTTAAAGTCCTCTAAGCGTGTAAGCGCTTTCACAATATATTTTCCATTTCCATTATCAAAAATACTTTCATCTTCTTTAGAATCATATTCATCATCTATATCGCCCACTATTTGCTCTAAAACATCCTCAATTGTCGCTAGTCCAGCTACCCCACCATACTCATCTACAACAATTGCCATATGATTACGACTCTCTCTAAACTGTGACAAAAGAGTATCTAATCTTTTACTTTCAGGAATAAAAATAGGAGTTCTTAACAAATCGATAATCTGTATCTTCTTAGTATCGTTACCTTTTGTAAAATTTTTTAATATATCTTTAGCAAGAAATATACCGACTACCTCATCCCTATCTTCACCAATAACAGGAAACCTAGAGTGTCCAGAATTTATGATTTTTTCCAAGAGATGACTAGGAGTATCATCTAACTCAAGAACCACCATATGAGATCTAGGGATCATTATATCCCCTACATCCTTTTCCGATACTTCAAGAACTCCCTTAATCATTGCATATTCATCAATATCTAATAGATTTTTTTTTCTAGAATCATCTAGTAAAGAAACAATATCACTTTTGTTTCGAATAGAGCTTTTAAGCCATGAAAATAGCTTTGATTTTAAATTCATACCTTTAGAATTATTTAACATATTTCACCCATAAAAAACTAGTATTAAGAATAAGGATCGTCGAAACCTATTTCTAGTAAAATCCTGCTCTCCAAATCTTCCATTATATCAGCCTTTAAAGGCTGTTCATGATCATATCCAATCAAATGTAAAATTCCATGTATAAGAATATGAGCCCAATGCGAATCTAAAGTCTTATTTTCACTTATTGCTTCTTTTTCCAACAAAGGAGCACAAATAACTAGATCTCCTAACGGTAAAGCCTCCTCTATCTCAACTAAAGCCATATTCCCAGAAGGAAAAGCTAAAACATTTGTAGCTCTATCTATTTTCCTATAGCGTAAATTAATGTCTTTTGACTCTAATTCATCCACAATTCTAATAGTTACATATTTATCAATCATCCTATCAGGTATATGTCCCAGCCATGAACTAATTTTTTTTATACTTGGGATATAATCAGACAAAGAATTGTTTTGTATAATAACCTCCAGATCTAAATTATTCATAAGCTCAATTTAATTTTTAGTTTTTCTCTTTTCTGATTCTGAATATGCTCTCAAAATTTTTCTCACTAATGGGTGCCTAACAACATCGTCTATATTGAAATGAATAAAGCTTGCCTCCTCTATATTATTCATTATCTTGATAGCATGTTTAAGTCCTGATTCCTGTCCTTTCTCTAAATCAATCTGTGTTATATCTCCAGTAACTACCGTCCTTGATCCGTATCCCATTCTAGTTAAGAACATTTTCATCTGCTCTTTAGTAGTATTTTGAGCTTCATCTAATATCACATATGACTCATTTAAAGTTCTTCCTCTCATGAAGGCTAGAGGAGCAACTTCAATAATATTTTTATCGATAAGGCGCGTAGTATGCTCAAAGCCAAGCATTTCATATAACGCATCATAAATAGGTCGTAAATAAGGATCTATTTTTTGTATCATATCACCAGGCAGAAATCCCAATTTTTCGCCTGCCTCTACAGCTGGTCTAACTAGGATAAGACGTCTAACCAGATCTGAATCTAACGCCTCTACACCAGCGGCAACTGCAAGATAAGTTTTGCCAGTACCTGCGGGGCCTACGCCAAATACTAAGTCCCTTTCTCTTAATGCAGTGCCATAAAGCCTCTGGTTGGCGCCTCTAACATTAATATCTCTTCTTCTTGTATGGAAAGTAACCGGCTTATCCTCATCTAATTTAATCCTATAATCTTGATTCTTGAACTCTTGAATAGTCATGTGCACTTGCTCTAGATCTAACTCCCCTTTCTTTGAAAGATTGAAAAGAGATTCTAGGATTTTTTTGCCTATCATCATCTCTTCCTCGCTACCTATTAACTGAAAATGATTTCCTCTATATTTTATCTCAATATCAAGCTGTTTCTTTATTTGTTCTAAGTTTTTATCTAACTCACCACATAAATTCATCATATGTTGATGATCATCTAGCTCTAAATTAAAAGAAATAGGTTTCACGTTGAGTGCCTAACTAGGCTACTGATTTATCAGAGTCGACAACTACTCTTCCTCTCAAACAATTAGAGAGTGATTCAACAATCAATACATCAGTAAATGATCCTATAAGCCTATGATTGCCCTGAAAATTAACCCATCTATTATTTTCTGTTCTACCAGATAGTTCATTTTCTGATTTTTTTGATAGCCTTTCCACTAAAACTTTTTGAGTGGAGCCTACCATATCTTGACTAATCTCTTTTGATTGAGAATTAATTAAATCTTGCAATATTTTTAATCTAGCTAGCTTATCTCCTCTTGAAATTTCGTCTTTGATCTCAGCTGCAGGAGTTCCTGGTCTTGGGCTATAAATAAAACTGAATGAATGATCAAAACCTATTTCATATATTAAGTCTATAGTCTGATTAAAGTCAGACTCTTGCTCTCCTGGAAAGCCAACTATGAAATCAGAGGAAATAGAAATACCGGGCCTAACCTTTCTCAGTCTGTTTATCTTTGATTTGTATCCTGAAACAGTATGTCCTCTCTTCATAAGCTTTAAGATACGATCAGATCCACTCTGAATAGGTAAATGTAAATGATTCGCCAACTCAGGAACTTCTGCATAAGTATCAATTAATGAGTCTCTAAACTGCACTGGATGAGATGTAGTAAATCGTAACCTATCAATACCATCAATCTTTGCAACCATTCTAATCAACTTAGATAAATCAATTAACTTATGGCTACTGTCATAACTACGATACGCATTAACATTTTGCCCTAATAAATTTATCTCTTTTACTCCTATTTCAGCCAGTCTATTAGCCTCAGATAAAATATCATTAGAAGGTCTACTTACCTCTTCTCCGCGTGTAAATGGGACAATACAATAAGTACAGTACTTGCTACAACCTTCCATAATAGTTAAAAAAGCAGAACTAGAGCTTTTACTTGGCTCAGGTATTTGATCAAATTTCTCCATTGCAGGAAAGCTAATGTCCACAACATTAGAATAGCCAGATCTTATTTTTTTTATCATCTGTGGCAATCGGTGAATAGTCTGAGGCCCGAAAACTAAATCAACATAAGGCGCTCTTTTTAAAATAGCTTTCCCCTCTTGACTAGCTACACAACCACCAACTCCTATAATTGTTTTTGGATTAAGTTGTTTTTGAGCCTTCCACCTTCCCAATTGGTGAAATACTTTTTCCTGGGCCTTTTCTCTAATAGAGCAAGTATTTAGAATTAAGATATCTGCATTCTCAGGTTTATCCGTTTTGCTAATTTGCAGACTTTCTTCCAAGATATCATTCATTTTCTCAGAATCATATACATTCATCTGACAACCAAATGTTTTTATATAAACGAAGTTATCTGGCATATATTTAGAAAGGTATATCGTCGTTGAAATCTTCAGAGGAAGAAGATTTTGAAGATTCTACGCTATCCTGCTCAGCTTGGTCTTCAGGCATTTCTCCAACGTTTGAAGATCTTCCTCCTAGCATCTGAAGCTCATTGGCAATGATCTCTGTAGTCCATCTATCATTTCCATCTTTATCTTGCCACTTTCTTGTTCTAAGCTTGCCCTCAATATATATTTGAGATCCCTTCTTCAAATACTCAGCAGCAATTTCAGCCAGTCTATTAAAAAAAGCAATTCTATGCCACTCGGTTCTATCTTGTTGCTCTCCTGTTTCTTTATCTTTCCAAGACTCATTTGTTGCTATACTTAAATTCGTAACAGCGCTCCCACTAGGCATGGCTGAAGTTTTTGGATCAGCACCAAGAGTCCCAACTAGTATTACTTTATTTATACCTCTAGCCATAAAATCTCCTTATTCTTAAAAGCATTAATATATATTTTAATTGTTATATAATTATAAGCTTTAGCTTAAATTAAAGGCACACAAATTTCTAATTATATATGAATAATTTTCAACTAAAACATCAAATAAAGATAAGGGGTGCTAGGACTCATAATCTCAAAAATATTGATGTAACATTACCTAGAGATAAAATTGTTGTTATTACAGGATTATCTGGATCAGGAAAATCTTCTCTTGCCTTTGATACTCTTTATGCTGAAGGTCAAAGAAGGTATGTAGAGTCACTTTCAACTTATGCTAGACAATTTCTTTCAATTATGGAAAAGCCAGATGTTGACCATATAGAAGGCCTATCGCCGGCAATCTCAATTGAACAAAAATCAACCTCTCATAATCCTAGATCAACAGTTGGTACTATAACGGAAATATATGATTACCTAAGATTATTGTTTGCTAGGGCTGGTATCCCATATTGCCCTACCCATAGAAAACGAAAACTTGAAGCTCAAAATGTCTCAGAAATGGTAGATACTGTTTTAAAGCTAGAAAAAAACTCTGAAATAATCCTATTAGCTCCTATAATAAATAGCAAAAAAGGTGAGCATGAAAATATAATTTCTGAATTAAAGATAAAAGGATTCATAAGGGCTAGGATTAATAATGAAATAGTTGATTTTGATTCTATGCCTAAGCTTAAGCTTCACCAGAAAAATACTATAGAGGTGATTGTTGATAGGCTAAAAATAAAAGAGGGAATAAAATTAAGGCTTACTGAGTCTTTTGAAACAGCTTTAGATCTAGCAAGTGGTATTGCTAAAATTTTGGTAGTAAATAAAAAAGGGAATAAAGAGTTAATATTTTCAAATAAATTTTCTTGTCCTCAATGTAGTTTTAGCATAGCTGAGCTCGAACCTAGATTATTTTCATTTAATAGTCCTTTCGGGGCATGCCAGTATTGTGACGGTCTAGGCATAAGAAGATTATTTGATCCTGTTCTTGTAGTAAAAAATCAAGATATATCTCTTTCCGGTGGTGCGATAAGAGGGTGGGACAAAAAAAATTCTTATGCTTATGATTTGTTTCTATCTCTTGCTAAACATTATTCTTTTAATATTGATAAACCCTTTAAAAATCTGTCTAAGAAGATAAAAGATATTATTTTATATGGTAGTAATAATGAAATTATTGAATTCTCTTATTCTTCTGATAATGGTGAGAGTGTTTATAAAAAACATGTCTTTGAGGGCATCATTCCTAATATGCAAAGAAGATATAAGGAAACAGAATCTTTTAGAGTTAGAGAAGAGTTAGCTAAATTTCAAAAAATTGATTCTTGTAATTCTTGTACTGGAACTAGACTGAATGAGTCAGCTAGGAGTGTATATATAAATGATCTAATACTTCCAGATGTTACTAAGCTCTCTATAACACAAGCTATAAGTTTCTTTAATTCCTTAAAAATAAAAGGATGGAGAAATCTTATAGCCGAAAAAATAATTAAAGAAATCAATGATAGGCTAAAATTTTTATTTGATGTAGGATTGGGCTATCTAACTCTAGATAGAAGTGCTGAAACTTTGTCGGGTGGTGAGGCCCAACGAATTAGGTTGGCTAGCCAAGTTGGATCAGGCCTTGTCGGAGTAATGTATATTCTTGATGAACCATCAATTGGTCTTCATCCTAGAGATCATAAAAAATTACTTGAAACTCTCTTTAGGCTTAGAGACTTAGGTAATAGTATTTTTATTGTAGAACATGATATTGATACTATTATGTCTGCTGACTATATTGTAGATATCGGTCCTGGAGCTGGAATACATGGTGGAAATATAGTTGCTATTGGTGATGTTAATGAAATTAAAAAAAATAATAATTCTCTTACAGGTAAATACATTTCAGGAAAGTTAAAAATAAGAAAACCATTAACTAGAAATAAGTTTGATAAAAATAATTTAATTAAGATTAAAGGCGCTACAGGAAATAACCTCAAAAATATAGACGTTGAATTACCGATTGGTTTAATGACATGTATAACTGGTGTATCTGGATCAGGAAAAAGCACATTAGTGAACGAAACTCTTTATAAATTAGCCTCAAACAAAATTAATAAAAATAATTACAACACTGCGCCTTTTCAGAGCTGTGCTGGTCTAGAAAAAATACAAAGAGTTATTGATATAAGCCAAAGCCCTATAGGAAGGACACCAAGATCTAACCCAGCCACATATACTGGTATTTTTACACAGATAAGAGATTTATTTTCATTAACTAAAGAGTCTAGATCTAGAGGCTATAAGCCTGGGCGATTTAGCTTTAACGTAAAAGGAGGTAGGTGTGAAATTTGTCAAGGGGATGGGGTCATAAAAGTAGAGATGCATTTCCTTCCAAATGTTTATGTGTCATGTGATTCTTGTGAAGGGAAAAGATATAATAGAGAAACTCTAGAAGTTAATTATAAGGGGAAAAATATCTCTGAAGTCTTAGACTTAACTGTCGAGGATGCCTTAGTTTTTTTTAAAAATATTCCTCAGGTTTATAAGCGCTTAAAAACCTTAGGAGATGTAGGCTTAACTTATATCAAGCTTGGACAAAATGCTACTACATTATCTGGTGGGGAGGCCCAAAGAATAAAACTAGCAAAAGAACTATCTAAAAGAGATATTGGCTCTACACTATACTTGTTAGATGAGCCAACTACAGGACTTCATATACATGATATATCTCAACTTCTTCAAGTCTTATATAAATTGCGAGATAAAGGAAATACTATAATCATAATTGAACATAATCTTGAAGTAATTAAAACAGCCGACTGGATTATTGACCTAGGGCCTGAGGGCGGAGATGAAGGAGGATCAGTAGTTGCGTCTGGCACGCCTGAAAAAATCATTACAAATAAAAAATCTCACACTGGAAAACACTTAAAAAAAATTATTAAAGATTCTTAAGATATTTTTTTTATCCCTATAGCCGATCTTATTTTTTCTAAATTTTTAGTACTAATCTCTCTAGCTTTAATAGAGCCTTCTTTAAGAATATTTTCAATACATCCTTTATCTCTAATAATCTTATTATAATTTTCTCTATAGCCCTTAAGATGATCATTGAGATGATCAAATAATATATTTTTTGCATCCCCCCATGAAATCCCATTTTTAAATTTTTCCTTATAATCACTAACCTCTTCTTGCCTTGCGAAAGATTTGAAAATAGAAAAAAGATTACTAGATGAATAATCCTTAGGTTCTCCAGGCTCTTTAGAGTCAGTCTTAATTCTCATTACAAGTTTTTTTAATCTCTTCTCATCAATAAATAGGGGTATTGTATTACTGTAACTTTTAGACATTTTTCTACCATCAATACCAGGAATAATTGAATTTTGATCGCCTAGGATAGCCTGAGGTAATTCAAAAATATCACCATAATGATAATTAAATCTATTTGCTATATCCCTTGTCATCTCAATATGCTGCAACTGGTCCTTGCCAACAGGAATCTTGTTAGCATTAAAAATTAAAATATCTGCAGCCATTAAAATTGGATAACAATATAGCCCCATATTTATACCCTTATCTACGTCTCTATCATCTAAATCTTGATTTTGGTTAATAAGCGATTTATATGCATGAGCCCTATTCATCAGCCCTTTAGCTGTTGAGCAAGATAATATCCAATTAAGCTCCATTATCTCAGGTATATCAGACTGACGGTAAAATAAGCTATTATCATCAAGGCCGACAGCCAGCCAGCTAGCGGCTATTTCTAAGGTCGAATCTTTAATTTTTTTAGCTTCTTTATTTTTCACTAAAGAGTGATAATCAGCTATAAGAAAAAAACTTTCTGTATTTTCATACTTGCTAGCCTTTATAGCAGGTAACATAGCTCCAACATAATTCCCTAGATGCGGAACACCTGTTGTTGTTACTCCTGTTAAAATTTTATCCTTCACTTCTAATAGCCTTTGGCATAACCATCTTTTCTAGATTCAGAAGCACCATAGTACATTTTTTTATTTTGATCTAAAAGTATTGCCTGATAACCACCAAATAATGGTCCGCCTCTTTTGTTAAAAGATACATTATGCCCCATCTTTTTGAGAGAGTTCACAACTTTATCATCAAAACCAGGTTCTAAAATAATATTTCCTCCATCAGTCATTTTGTGCCCTGTCGGACTACTAGATCCTTCATGGCGGAATCTTGGCATATCACCTGCTTTCTGAATATCCATCCCAAAATCTATGTGATTAGTAAGGATTTGAACCTGGCCCTGTGGTTGCATATCAGCTCCCATAACTCCAAAACTCATATAAGGCTCGTTATCTTTAGTAACAAAAGCAGGAATAATTGTGTGGAAAGGTCTCTTTGAGTCAGAATAAACATTTGAATGGCCTCTATTCAAATTAAATAACTCTCCTCTATTATGAAAAACAAATCCTAAATCATCTGGAATAATACCTGAACCCATACCTCTAAAATTACTTTGAATTAAAGAGACCATATTGCCATTTCTATCTGCAACTGTTAAAAATACAGTATCTCCCTTCGATAATTGCTCTGGATCTCCATATCTAAGTGATCTAGATGCCTTATTTAAATCTATTAGATCAGCCCTAGATAATGAGTATTTTTTTGAAATTAAATGCTTTATTGGAATATTTGAGAACTCTGGATCTGAATAATAAAAAGCTCTATCTTCAAATGCTATCTTCTTTGCTTCTACCATAAGATGTATATGTTCGGCTGACCCCCAACTTATATTATCTAGCTTAAAATTTTCAAGTAAATTTAAGATCTGTAAAACAGTTAGCCCTTGACTATTTGGTGGTAACTCCCATATATCGTAACCTTTATAGCTTGTAGAGATTGGATCAACCCACTCTGATCTATGACTAGACAAATCATCTTTTCTTAAATATCCTCCATTCCTCCGCATGAAATTATCTATCTTATCTGCTAAGAAACCCTCATAAAAGATATCCCTGCCATTTTTAGCAATAAGGTCATAGGTATTGGAAAGCATCGGATTTTTAAAAAAAGCTCCTAATTTAGGCTTAAAACCTCCGGGAGCATATGTAGATTTGAATCTAGGAAAATTACCTAACCTATTTAGCTCTAGGTCCCATTCGCTTGAAATTACTTCTGTTAAGTAAAATCCATTTTTTCCAAAATAAATTGAAGGCTCTAAGATTTCATTAAAGTCTAACTTCCCAAATTTATCATGTAACGTGAACCAGCCATCAACAGTGCCAGGAACTGTAATTGGTATAAATCCATCAGTAGGCATTTTCTTTAAACCTAGAGATGATAATTTTTCTAGAGTAAGTAATTTAGGTGATTTTCCACTAGCATTTAGACCATGCATCTTTGATGATTTAGCATCCCAAACTATTGCAAATAGATCGCCGCCAATACCAGCTCCAGTAGGCTCCATTAAGCCAAGAATGGCATTTGCTGCTATCGCAGCATCGACAGCACTACCAGATCTTTTTAGAATATTTAAAGCTACTTCTGTTGCTATAGGATGACTAGTTGCTACCATCCCATTACTTCCATTTGCTAGAAAATCTTTTATATTGGTAAATCCTCTGGTTGATCTAATAGCTGTACCAAAGCCATTGGGGCTGCATCACCAGATCTAATCCCCATTTTTAAGATTCTAAGATATCCACCAGGTCTATCTTTATATCTTGGTCCTAATTCATTAAATAACTTACCTACTGCCTTCTGATCTCTTAGTCTTGAGAAAACAAGTCTTCGTCTTGAGACTCCATCCTGTTTTGCCATAGTGATCAAAGGCTCGATAACTCTTCTTAGTTCTTTAGCCTTAGGTAAAGTAGTTTTAATTGTTTCATACTCGATAAGAGAAGATACCATATTTCTATACATGGCCTTCCTATGAGATGAATTTCTTCCTAGTCTCCTTCCTGATTTTCTATGGCGCATTTTTTATCTCAATCCAAATTTACTAAAGAGAAGTTGGAGGTGCCATAACTGTATCTTTGTAAAGATCAGCAGGAGGCCAGTTTTCTAACATCATACCCAAAGTTAAGCCGTGCTTTGAAAGAACCTCTTTAATCTCAGTTAAAGATTTCTTACCAAGATTTGGGGTCCTTAATAGCTCTACTTCCGTTCTCTGAACAAGATCACCAATATAATTAATCTGTTCAGCTTTTAAACAATTGGCTGATCTAACTGTTAACTCCAGCTCATCAACTGGTCTCAATAAAGCTGGCTCTATGAAAACCTCTTCCTCTTCTAAACTTGTTTCATCTTCTGTCTCAAGATCAACAAAAACATCAAGCTGGCCCTTCAGTATACTTCCAGCTCTTCTTATCGCATCCTCTGGATCAATAGTTCCATCTGTTTCTATATCTACTATTAACTTATCAAGATCAGTTCTTTGTTCCACCCTTGCACTTTCGACATTGTATGTCACTTTCTTAATAGGACTGAATGTTGCATCTAGTTGAAGCCTTCCTATCTGAGCAGTAGCCTCATCATCATAAGGCTCTTTTTTAGCTGGTCTATATCCTCTTCCATGATCAATTTTTAAAATTGCATTAATCTCACCTTCTTCTGTAAGATTAGCTATTACATGTTCAGGATTCATTATCTCTAGATCATGATCACAGATGATATCTCCAGCTGTTACCTTGCCTGGGCCTTTCTTGCTAAGCTTTAAATCTACTGTCTTTTTAGAATCCATCTTTATTGCAACATCCTTTAAGTTTAGAAGTATATCTACTAAGTCCTCATTAACTCCTTGAATAGTCGTATACTCATGGAGAGCACCCTCAATTTCAACTTCTACAATTGCGGCTCCAGGCAAAGAAGACAAAAGAACTCTCCTTAAAGCATTACCTAGCGTATGTCCAAAACCTCTCTCGAAAGGTTCTATAACAACCTTTGCGTGATTCTCTTCAAAAGACTGGACCTTAACTCCCTTAGGTCTCAAAAACTCATTTGCTAATTGTTCCATTTCATTTTCCTTTTTTTATTTACTTAGAATAAAGCTCAACGACTAAATTTTCGTTGATATCAGGGAGAATCTCTTCTCTCTCAGGCAACGACCTCAAAGTACCTTCCATCTTCTTATCATCTACCTCAACCCAATCTGGCATACCTACCTGAGAGGCAATGTCTAGCGCGGCCTTTATTCTCATTTGGGTTTTAGCCCTATCTCTTATTGAAATTTTATCACCAGCCTTAAGCTGGTATGAGGGGATGTTAACTATACCCTCATTTACCTTTATACCTTTATGGCTAACTAATTGTCGTGCTTCTGCTCTAGTTGAAGCAAAGCCCATCCTATAGACTACATTATCGAGTCTAGATTCAAGCATTCTTAGAAGATTCTCACCAGTAGACCCTCTTCCTCTAGCAGCTTTTTTATAATAATTTCTAAACTGTCTTTCAAGAATGCCATACATTCTTCTTAATTTTTGTTTCTCACGAAGTTGTAGGCCATAATCTGATAGCCTAGCCCTCCTTTTACCTTGACCTCCTGGCGGAACATCAATTTTACACTTTGTCTCAAGAGGCCTTATACCACTATTAAGAAATAAATCAGTGCCCTCTCTTCTAGACAGTTTACTTTTTGGACCTGTATATCTTGCCATATCTTTATATCCTTTTAGTTATACACGTCGTCTCTTAGAAGGACGACAACCATTATGAGGAATAGGAGTAACATCATCTATTTTAGTTACCTTAAAGCCAGCTACACTCAAAGCTCTTACGGCCGACTCTCTTCCAGGGCCTGGCCCTTTTACTCTTACCTCTAAATTTTTGACACCATAATCTTTAGCTGCATTACCTGCTTTCTCAGAAGCTACCTGGGCTGCAAATGGTGTACTTTTTCTTGATCCCCTAAAACCACAACCACCAGCTGTAGCCCAAGAAAGAACATTTCCTTGACGATCAGAAATAGTAATAATCGTATTATTAAAAGAAGCATGGATATGTGCTATAGCATCCAATACCTGTCTATTTCCTTTTTTCTTAACACTCGTAGGCTGTTGAGCCATATTTTCTCCTTAACAAAATACTAAAATAACTATTTCCTAACCGGACGTCTTGGACCCTTTCTTGTTCTCGCATTTGTCTTTGTCCTTTGTCCATTTAAAGGCAGACCTCTTCTATGTCTAATACCTCTATAGCACCCTAAATCTAATAATCTCTTGATATTCAATGCTGTTTCACGCCTAAGATCACCTTCAACTGGAAACTTGGCAATAATATCTCTAAGCTTAGAAACCTCACCTTCGCTCAGATCTTTAACTTTAATAGTTGGATCAAGCTCTGCAATTTTACAGGTCAATCGTGCTCTATTTACACCAATACCAAAAATATGAGTCAAAGCTATAAATACCTGTTTATTTTCAGGAATATTAATACCTGCTATCCGTGCCATTCCTCTACCTCATCCTTGTCTTTGTTTATGTCTTTTATCTGTAGTACATATAACCCTTAGAACGCCCTTTCGGCGAATAATTTTACAATTCCTACATATTTTTTTTACTGAAGCTCTAACTTTCATATCCTATCCAAAATTATCTCATGCCATGAAGATTAGCTTTTTTTAGTAATCCTTCATATTGATGACTCATCATATGTGCCTGGAGTTGTGACATAAAATCCATTGTTACAACTACAATAATCAATAAAGATGTACCTCCAAAATAAAAAGGAATATTAAAATTTAAAATCATAAACTCTGGAAGCAAGCAAACAGCTGTTATATAGATAGCCCCCCAGAAGGTTAACTTAGTTAAAACCTTATCAATATAATCTGCAGTCTGTTGTCCTGGCCTTACACCTGGAATAAAGGCTCCTGACTTCTTTAGATTATCAGCTGTTTCCTTCGCATTAAAAACCAAAGCAGTATAAAAAAAACAAAAGAACATAATTAATCCGGCATAGATAGCAATATAAAGAGGCTGGCCAGGTGATAATCTAGCAGCAACTAATTGAAGCCAGGAGACAGACTGGCTAGTGCCAAACCAGCTAGCAATAGTAGCCGGAAAAAGAATAAGACTAGAAGCAAAAATAGGGGGAATTACACCGGACATATTTATTTTAAATGGCAAATGGGATGTTTGGCCAGCATACATTCTTCTGCCCTGCTGACGTTTAGCATAATTTACAGTAATTCGTCTTTGAGCTCTCTCCATATAAACAACAAAGAAAGTTACTCCTAGAAATAAAATACCAAGAACGAAAGGCATGGCCTGATTCATCCCTCCTGTACCAACAAGCTCTAGAGTTCCTCCTATAGCAGATGGCAAACCTGAAATTATACTTGCTAAGATAATCATTGAAATACCATTTCCAATACCTCTTTCTGTTATTTGTTCGCCTAGCCACATCAAAAACATCGTTCCAGTTACTAAAGTTACCGCCGCAGTTAGTATAAAACTAGTGCCTGGATTAATTACGACATTTTGATTTTGAAGAGCGGTAGCTGCAGCTACAGATTGAAAAGAGCATAAAATTACAGTTCCATATCTTGTGTACTGAGTAATCTTTCTTCTTCCTGACTCACCTTCCTTACGAATCTGTCCTAAGCTAGGAACAACATGAGTAGCCATCTGCATAATAATTGAAGCAGAAATATAGGGCATAATGCCCAGAGCAAATAACGAAAGTCTTGACAAAGCGCCGCCCGAGAACATGTTAAACATACTTAATATTGTCCCTGATTGCTGCTCAAAAAATTGTTCTAGAGCTAAAGGATCTATTCCAGGAACTGGAATAAACGTCCCTATTCTATAAACGACAAGAGCGCCTAAAAGAAAAAATACTCTCTGGCGAAGCTCGGTAAATCTTGATGCCTCTCCTAGCATAGTAGCTGGATTAACCGGATTTGATTTAGCCATCATTAGCCTCCAGATCGACTTTCCCGCCTAGATCCTCAATTGCCTTCCTTGCTCCTGCTGTTACTTTAATCTCTTTATCTACTGTTACTACCTTATCTAGCTTGCCAGAAAGTATTATCTTTACTTGCTTTGTTTTTGCTGAAATCAACTTTGCATTTTTTAAACTTTCTAAATTAATATCACCTTTTTCAACTAAAGATAGTTCATGTAGCCTAACTTCTTCTTTTAAATACGCCCCTCTTGAATAGAAACCAATTTTAGGTAGTCTTCTTTGTAAAGGCATTTGCCCTCCCTCAAATCCTACTTTACTAAAACCACCAGATCTTGATTTCTGCCCTTTCATTCCTCTTCCAGCAGTTTTACCCTGCCCAGCAGAATGGCCTCTCCCGACTCTCTTAGACTTTCTTCTACTGCCAAGTGCAGGCTTTAATGTATTCAACTTCATCTATATGACCTCAACCTTTAAGAGATATGATACTTTATTGATCATTCCTCTATTCTCTGGAGTATCTTTGATTTCGACAGACTGATGTATTTTTTTTAAGCCTAAGCCTAAAAGACACTGAAGATGCCCTGGAGCTCTTCCAAACTTTCTTTTAACTAAAGTAACTTTTAATCTTTTGTCAGAAATACTCATATTTTTATCCTACCCAGAAATCTCTTTAACTGATTTACCACGCTTTTGTGCTATTTCTTCAGGTGATCTCATTTTGATTAGAGCGCCTACAGTAGCTTTAACTACATTAATTGGATTTCTTGAACCATAACTTTTTGCCAATACATTCTTTACTCCTGCGCACTCGAAAACTGCCCTCATTGCACCTCCAGCAATAATACCTGTTCCTTCAGATGCAGGTTTCATAAAAACATTGGTTGCCCCATGTTTCCCTCTCAAATTATATTGAAGTGTAGACTCCTTTAAGTTAACACTCTGAACGCTACTCCTTGCAGATTGCATTGCTTTTTGGATAGCCAAAGGGAGTTCTCTCGCCTTACCATATCCGTAACCGATTTTTCCTTCGCCATCACCTACAACAGTTAAAGCAGTAAAGCCAAACTGCCTTCCTCCTTTGACAACCTTTGATACTCGGTTTACTGATACGAGCTTCTCTTGGAATTCCTCTATTTTTGCCATTTATTATTAACCTCAAAAAAACTAAAAATTTAAGCCTGCTTCTCTTGCAGCTTCTGCTAGAGCTTTAACACGACCATGATATTTAAATCCTGACCTATCAAAAGCAACCTTCTCCACGCCCTTAGATTTACCCCTTTCAGCAATTAGTTTGCCAACTAAAGCAGCGGCCTCTTTATTAGAAGTTGAAGTAAGCTCCTTCTTAATTGCTTGACTAACCGTTGAAGCAGTAGCCACAATGCTAGCTCCGTCTGAAGAAATTATCTGAGCATAAATATGCTTAGATGTTCTATGAACAGATAAAGAAAAGATACCCAATCCTTTTATTCTAGCCCTTGTCTTTCTTGCTCTTCTTTTTCTTGTGTCTTTTTTATTCATAGCTATAACCTATTGTTTCTTAACTTCCTTAAGAATAATTTGTTCATCAGCATACCTAACTCCTTTACCTTTATATGGCTCTGGAGGTCTATATCTTCTAATTTCAGCGGCCACCTGCCCTACTTTCTGTCTATCAATGCCCTTAACGGTTATTTCAGTCTGAGAAGGAGTCTCTACAATCACTCCATCTGGTGCCTCATAAACAACAGGGTGAGAAAATCCTAAGCTTAAATTAACTTTCTGGCCTTGGGCACTCGCTCTATAGCCAACTCCAACTAGCTGTAATTTTTTTTCAAAGCCTTCCGTCACTCCTAACATCATATTCTTGATTAGTGCTGATGTAGTTCCTGATATAGATTTAGCAAATTTACTATTAGATTTAAGCTCAATCTTAATTTGATCTTCTACTACAGTAACATTTAATTCTGGGTGATAATCCATAGAAAGGATTCCTTTTGGCCCCTTCAAGCTTATATTTGAGCCACTAGTAGTAACCTCAACACCCTTAACAACATCTATAGGAACCTTAGCTAATCTAGACATAAATCACTAATCCTCTTACTTCTTTTCTTAAGAAACAAAACATAGTATCTCTCCACCATGGCCTTTATCTCTTGCCTCTCTATCGCTCATAACGCCACTTGAAGTTGACACAATAGCTACTCCAAGCCCGCCTTGAACATTTGGCAAATCTGTAACGTTAGAAAAATATCTCAACCCCGGCCTACTAGCACGCTGTATTTTTTCTATCACTGGAATTCCTTCATGATACTTAAGAACTATCTCCAAAGAAGATTTGTTATTACTTACACTTTCCACCTTTATTGAATCTATATAGCCTTCTTTCTCTAAGACATTAGCAATAGCAACTTTCACATTAGATGAAGGCATAGTTACAGAAATCTTCCTTGCTATTTGCCCATTTCTAATCCTAGTTAACATATCAGAAATTGGATCAGTCATACTCATGAGTTAATCTCCCTTTGAATCACCAACTTGCCTTAGATAAACCTGGTATCTCGCCTTTCATTGTTCCCTCTCTCAGTTTATTTCTAGCTAAACCAAATTTTCTTGTATAACCGTGAGGCCTACCTGTAATTGAACATCTATTCCTTTGTCTACTTGGACTTGAGTCTCTAGGTAAAGATTGCAATTTAATTTGGGCATCATGCTTCTCCTCATCAGTTGAATTTACATCTAAAATTATTTTTTTATAATTAGCCCTTTTAGAAGAATATTTTTTTGCCAAAGCTACTCTTTTAATCTCGCGTTCTATCATTGATTTTTTTGCCATTTATTGCCTCAATTATTTCTTAATTGGAAACTGGAATGCATCTAAAAGCATTCTTCCCTCATTATCATCTCTAGCAGAAGTTGTAATAGCAATATCTAGACCTCTCACAGAGCTAACTTTATCAAAATCAATCTCTGGAAAAACAATCTGCTCCTTAACTCCTATATTATAATTACCATAACCATCGAAAGACTTTGGACTAAGCCCTCTAAAATCTCTAAACCTTGGGATAGTTATATTAATTAAACGATCTAAAAATTCGTACATAACATCTCTTCTTAATGTTACTTTACAACCAATAGGAAAGCCTGCTCTTAACTTAAAAGTTGCGACACTTATCCGTGCCTTACATAAAATAGGCTGTCTACCTGAAATCAATTTTAATTCATTTGTAGCTTGCTCTAGGACCTTCCTATCATTTAAAGCCTCTCCTACACCCATATTTAAGGTAACTTTATCTATACGAGGAACAGCCATTGGATTTTTTAAACTTAATTTTTCCATTAAGCTAGGCACTATCTCTTTAAGATAAAATTCTTTTAATCTAGTCATCTAGCTATCCAAAACTTCATCATTTGATTTAAAAAAACGAACTTTTTTACCATCTTCTAAAGTTCGAATTCCGACTCTATCTGGTTTTTCTGTTGAAGCGTTATAAAGCATTACATTAGAAATATCAATTGACATTTCTTTCTCGATAATACCACCTGCAACACCAGCATTTGGATTTGGCTTTTGATGCTTTTTAACTAGATTTATTCCCTCAATAATCACTCTATCTCCATCCAAGACTCTAGCAACTTGACCACGTTGTCCTTTATCTTTTCCAGTTGTAACGACAACTTCATCGCCTTGTCTAATTTTATTCATAACCAATCCTATAAAACTTCGGGTGCCAAAGAAATAATTTTCATAAACTTACTAGATCTTAGCTCACGGGTTACGGGGCCAAAAATTCTTGTACCTACTGGCTCATGTCGAGCATTAAGCAAAACTGCTGCATTTTTATCAAAGCGAATTAAAGAGCCATCTGACCTTCTAACACCAAAGCTTGTTCTTACTACTACGGCGTTATAAATTTCCCCTTTTTTAACTCTCCCCCTAGGAATAGCGTCTTTTACGGCTACTTTAATAATATCTCCAATAGAAGCATATCTTCTCTTTGAGCCTCCGAGTACCTTTATACACATCACTCTTCTAGCTCCACTATTATCAGCTGCATTTAATATAGTTTCTGTTTGAATCATAAGTAAAAACCTTTAATTAAATTTATTTAGTACTAACTGACTTTAAAACTTCTACAACTTGCCAAGATTTATGTTTAGAAACTGGTTTAATTTCTTTAATAGAAACAAAGTCTCCAACATCACATGAATTATCAGGATCATGTGCTAAAACTTTTGTTGTTCTCTTGATAAATTTTCTATAAACAGGATGCTTTATTAGCCTTTCTATTGCTACTGACACCCCCTTATCTGAAGCATTACTAATAACCTTACCTGATAAAGTTCTAGAAGAAATTTTTCTATCTTTATCATGCTCAGGAGCAATAATATTTTCAGTAGTCTCTTGTTCTTGCATAAAACTAACCCTTTCCATCCTTCAATAAAATTTTACGCTCCTTTTGTATAGTCTTAATTCTAGCTATATCTTTTCTTATTTTTCCAAAAAGATTTGGTTTTGATCCCTGACCAGATGCTGACTGTACTCTAAGCTCAAATTGCTCTTTTCTTAGCTTGAGCAATTCTTTCTCAAGCAATATATCTTTCATATCTCTTAATTCATTTATTTTCATTATGATGCATGCCTCGCAACAAAAATGGTTTCTACTGGTAGCTTTGCTGCAGCTCTATCTAAAGCCTCTCTCGCTACTACTTCGTCTACCCCTGACATTTCATAGAGAATGCTTCCAGGCTGAATCAGTGCTACCCAGTATTCAACATTACCCTTACCTTTACCTTGTCTAACCTCCAAAGGCTTCTTTGTAATTGGTTTATCAGGAAAAACTCTTATCCAAATTTTCCCTCCTCTTTTGATATGACGAGTCATTGCCCTTCTGGCTGCCTCAATCTGTCGAGAAGTTAATCGGCCCCTAGTAACAGCTTTGAGACCATATTCACCAAAATCTATGCTATTAGCTCTTTGGGCGAGACCTCTATTTCTCCCCTTATGCTGTTTTCTAAATTTTGTTCTTTTTGGTTGTAGCATCTCACTCGGCCTTAAGATTAGTTGAAACTTTACTTACATTTGTATCTAATTCAGAAGAGTCAAAAACCTCACCATTAAAAATCCAAACCTTAACACCGATAATGCCGTAAGTAGTTTTTGCCTCTGCTAGACCATAATCAATATTAGCTCTAAAAGTATGAAGCGGAATCCTGCCTTCTCTATACCACTCAGATCTAGCAATTTCAGCCCCATTCAGCCTTCCTGAAACTCTTACTTTTATGCCGCCTGCACCTATCCTCATTGTATTTGTAACTGCTCTTTTCATAGCTCTTCTATACTGAATTCGTTTTTCTAATTGCTGAGCTATTCCTTCGGCAACTAATTGTGCGTCTATCTCTGGTTTTCTTATTTCTGCAATATTTAATCTTACATCTGGCAAAACCATCCCTAAAAATTCTGCTACCTTTATTCGGAGGCTCTCTATATCCTCTCCTTTTTTTCCTATAACGATACCTGGTCTAGCTGTATAAATAGTTATATTTGCTTTATTAGCAGGTCTATCAATTTGTATCTTACTCACAGAGGCATCTTTTAATTTCTGTTTAAGAAACTCTCTAATTTTGTGATCTTGGTAAACAAAATTAGGGAAATCTTTAGATGACGCATACCATCTAGATGACCAATCTTTAGTTATGCCTAATCTAATTCCTACTGGATGAACTTTTTGTCCCATAATTATTCCTTACTAGAAACTCTTACCGTAATATGGCTATTTCTTTTGATTATTTGATTACCTCGGCCTTTAGCACGAGCCCTAAATCTTGTGAAAGAAGGAGCATCCCCAACCATAACTGAAGAAACTGTCAAATCGTCAATATCCGCTCCATTATTATTTTCTGCATTTGCTATTGCTGACTCTAAAATTTTTAAAATTAAATGTGATGCTTTTTTTGAGCTAAATTTCAGAACATCAAGTGCATGAGAAACTGACTTACCTCTTATTTGATCAGCCACTAACCTACATTTTTGTGGTGAGATCTTGGCATATCTTAAAGTTGCTTTAGTTTCCATAAGATCACCCAAACCTACTTAGCCTTTCTATCGCCAGAATGGCCTCTAAAAGTTCTAGTTACAGCGAACTCGCCTAACTTATGACCCACCATATTTTCTGAAATCAGGACGGGGACATGCTGCCTTCCATTATGTACAGATATAGTAAGTCCAACCATTTCAGGCACTACCATTGATCGCCTTGACCATGTCTTAATAGGCTTCCTATCATTGCTAGCCACAGCTCTATCTACCTTTATCATAAGGTGATTATCTACAAATGGTCCTTTCTTAAGTGATCTCGGCATAAAGTTTTCCTATTACTTTTTATTTCTATTTCTTACTATCATATTAGTTGTTCTTTTATTGCTTCTAGTCTTGAACCCTTTGGATGGGACGCCCCATGGTGAAACTGGATGCCTACCTCCTGAAGTTCTACCCTCTCCACCGCCGTGAGGATGATCGATAGGATTCATAGCAACTCCTCTTACAGTAGGTCGAACACCTCTCCATCTATTAGCACCTGCCTTTCCTAGTTTTACAAGATTATGTTCATAATTCCCTACTTCACCAACTGTTCCTTTACAATCAATATGAATCTTCCTCATTTCTCCTGACTTTAGCCTTATGGTTGCATAACTTCCTTCCCTAGCAACTAACTGTGCGGAACCGCCAGCACTCCTAGCAATTTGGCCTCCTTTGCCAGGTTTCATTTCTACACAATGGATAAGTGTCCCAACTGGTATATTCTTTAAAGGCAAAGAATTACCTGGCTTAATAGGTGATCCTAAGCCTGACTGAATACTATCACCTGGCTTTGTATTTTTTGGAGCAAGTATATATCTCCTTTCTCCATCAGCATAAAGAATAAGGGCTATATTAGCGCTTCTATTAGGATCATATTCAATCCTCTCAACCTTTCCGGGGATGCTATCCTTATCTCTTTTGAAGTCGATAGCACGAAGATTTCTTTTATGACCGCCCCCTTTATGTCTTGTAGTTATTCTCCCACTACTATTTCTTCCTCCAGTACTTGATTTAGACGTAACTAGAGGTGAGTGAGGTTTTCCCTTATATAAATCATCTCTTATTGGCTTAATCACAAATCGTGAGCCTGGAGATGTTGGTTTAGATTTTCTTAAAGCCATTGTTCACCTAATAAATAAAAACTATGCACTAGAACTAAAATCAATACTGTCATCTTTAGAAAGCTTAACGTAGGCTTTCTTCCATGACTTAAGCCTCCCTTTTGTTTGGCCATGCCTTCTTTCCTTACCTTTCATATTCATAACAGTCACATTTTCTACTTTAACCTCAAAATACATTTCAACCGCTTCTTTAATTTCTTTTTTAGTGGCAGTCGGATTAACCTTAAATACAACCTGATTGCTTTTTTCAGAAATGAATGAAGATTTCTCTGAAATATGAGGAACATCAATTATCTTAAATAGGTACTCCTGACGCATTGTTGAGCTCATGAAAGCTTCTCCTCTAGCAGTTTTATTGCAGGCAGAGTTATAACAACTTTCTCGTGACCAATTAAGCTTACAATATCAATAGAATTAGTCTCTAAAACATTTACATTAATAAGGTTTCTAGAAGCAAGTAAAAGATTTTTATCTAGGGCCTCTACAACAATCAAAACATTACTTAAGCCTAAAGAATCTAATTTATTTTTTAATAATTTTGTCTTTGGCTCTAGCAAATTAAAATCTTGAAAAACTGTCAGCCTATCCTGTCTAATAAGCTCTGAGAGGACTGACTTCATGGCATTACGGTACATTTTTCTATTTACTTTTTTTGCGAAACTTCTTGGCTTAGCTGCAAATATTTGTCCACCACCAGTAAAAATAGGGCTTCTAATAGTTCCAGCTCTAGCTCTACCTGTACCTTTTTGATTCCATGGCTTTGCCCCTCCGCCACTAACCTCTGATCGAGTTTTCTGAGCTTTAGTACCAGAACGTGCTGTTGATAAATACGAAGTTACAACTTGATGAATTAATGGCTCATTATAGGGTATCCCAAAAGTTGAATCCGCTAAATTAAAACTTGACTGCTTGGCTCCTTCTACATTGAGCTTCATGATACCTTACCTCTCTGCGAAGAGCGGACTAACAAATAGCCTCCAGGTGCTCCAGGGACGCCGCCTTTAATCATTAGTAAATTTTTTTCTTTATCAATTTTTATAATTTCTAAATTTGATACTGTCCGACGAACATTCCCCATTTGTCCAGCCATCTTTTTTCCCTTAAATCCTCTTCCAGGGGTTTGATTCTGACCAATTGATCCTGGAGCTCTATGAGCCAAAGAATTTCCATGAGTAGCGTCTTGCGTTTTAAAGTTATGTCTCTTAACTCCACCTGCAAAGCCCTTTCCTTTAGATGTCCCAGTAACATCTATCTTTTCTCCACTCTCAAAAATATCGACCTTTAAATCTGAACCTAGCTCTATCTCTTTTTCATTATTTGTCTCTAACCTAAATTCCCATAGGCCTTCACCAGGCTCAATGCCAGACTTACTAAAATGACCTAAACTAGATTTTGTTAATTTATTTGGATTTTTCTTACCAAAAGTTACCTGAATCGCATCATAGCCATCAGTGTCATTAGTTTTAATTTGACTGACACGATTAGGCAGTGCTTCTATAACAGTAACTGGAATAGAATCTCCCGTTTTAGTAAAAATTCGAGTCATACCACACTTACGACCCACTAGACCGATAGGCATTTATTTTTCCCTCATATCCGCGCCAAAACTAAAAAAATGACCACTTTTTTTTCAGCGCTTCAGCCATTTCAGAAATCTGATCTGGCAAAAAAACTTATTAGAAGCGTAACCCCTCCTAATCAAGCTACCCAGTAATTAAAATATATATTGCCCGAGAATTTAACTCAGAGACAAGCGAACAATTCTAACATAATGATTTTTATGGTCAAATTATTAATTCAACTTAATTTGTACGTCGACCCCAGCTGGCAGCTCAAGTCTCATTAAAGCATCAACAGTCTTATCTGTTGGATCTAAGATATCCATAAGACGCTTATGAGTTAGCAACTCATATTGATCACGAGCATCTTTATTTACATGAGGTGAAGTAAGTATCGTATACCTTTCAATTTTAGTAGGTAGAGGAACCGGCCCTCTTACTGTTGCTCCTGTTCTTTTTGCAGTCTCAACAATCTCAGAAGCAGATCTATCAATAAGCCTATGATCAAAAGCTTTCAAGCGAATTCTTATATTTTGGTTAGTCATATATCTTCCTTAAAATTTGATCATGTTATTTTCTATCTTTAATTACTGTATCTGCAACATTAGTTGGGACATGATCATACTTATCAAATTCCATAGTATACGTTGCCCTTCCTTGGCTCATTGACCTAAGATCTGTAGCATAACCGAACATCTCCGCTAGAGGAACTTCAGCTTTTATTATTTTTCCTGCAGGGGAATCTTCTAAGCCTTGTAGAACTCCTCTTCTTCGGCTTAAATCACCATTAACGTCGCCCATATAGTCCTCTGGCGTCACTACCTCAACACTCATAATAGGCTCTAGCAAAACTGGCTTGGCTTTAGATGCTCCGTCTTTAAATGACATAGAAGCAGCAATCTTAAATGCAACTTCGCTTGAATCAACATCATGATAAGATCCGTCATAAAGTGCCACTCTACAATCAACTACTGGATAACCAGCTATTACACCATTTGTCATTTGTTCTTGTATTCCCTTGTCCACAGCAGAAATATATTCTCTTGGAACTACACCACCGACGATTTCATTTAAAAATTCATAACCAGATCCCGCGGGAAGTGGCTCTATCCTAAGCCAAACATGCCCATACTGTCCGCGTCCACCACTTTGACGAACAAACTTTCCCTCTTGTTCAACAGAAGACCTTATAGTTTCTCTATAAGCAACTTGAGGCTTACCTACATTTGCTTCAACGCTGAATTCTCTCTTCATTCTATCGACAATAATTTCTAGATGTAATTCACCCATACCAGATATAATGGTTTGAGCAGTTTCTTCATCTGTCTTTACTCTAAAAGATGGGTCCTCTTTAGATAGCTTGCTAAGAGCAATTCCCATTTTTTCTTGATCGCTCTTTGTTTTTGGTTCAACTGCCACAGAAATAACTGGTTCTGGAAACTCCATTCTTTCTAGGACAATGGAATTACTTGGGTCTACTAAACTATCTCCAGTAGTAACATCTTTCAGGCCAACAGCAGCAGCTATATCTCCTGCTCTAACCTCCTTAATCTCCTCTCGATCATTAGAATGCATTTGAAGTATTCTTCCAATTCTTTCTTTTTTATCTTTAATTGGGTTATAAACAAAATCACCTGAAGAAAGAACGCCTGAATAAACTCTGAAAAAAGTTAGGTTCCCAACAAATGGATCTGTAGCTATTTTGAAAGCCAATGAAGAAAATGGAGCATCATCTGATGACTCTCTCTCGCCTTCAGAATCATCACTTAAGATCCCCCTAATGGCTGGTCTTTCAGGAGGTGAAGGTAAAAAATCAATCACAGCATCTAATACAGCCTGCACCCCTTTGTTTTTAAATGCAGAGCCACAAAGAACTGGGGTCACTTCTCCTGATAAACATCTAAGTCTTATTCCTTTCTTAATATCCTCTTCACTTAGGTTACCTTCATCAAGATACTTATCTAATAAACCCTCATCTCCTTCGGCTGCAGACTCTAATAGCTTTTCACGCCACTCATCTGCATCTTCTCTCATAGATTCAGGTATTTCTTCTTCCTTAAATTTTAACCCTTGGGTGCTATCATCCCAGGCAATAGCCTTCATCTTTACTAAATCAATTACGCCTTCAAAATTATCTTCAGCTCCTATTGGTAACTGCATAACTATGGGCATAGCATTTAATCTTTCCTCTATATGTGACACTACGCGCAAAAAATCTGCTCCAGCTCTATCCATTTTATTCACAAATGCAAGTCTTGGAACATTATATTTATTTGCTTGCCGCCAAACCGTTTCTGATTGTGGCTCAACACCCCCAACTGCACAAAAAACAGCCACAGCGCCATCTAAAACCTTTAAGCTTCTTTCTACCTCTATCGTAAAGTCGACGTGCCCCGGAGTATCTATAATATTTATTCTATGCTCTTCTAGAGACTGGTCCATCCCTTTCCAAAAACAAGTTGTAGCGGCTGAAGTTATTGTTATACCCCTCTCTTGCTCTTGCTCCATCCAGTCCATTGTTGCCGCACCATCATGAACTTCACCTATTTTATGTGAGACCCCTGTATAAAAAAGAACCCTCTCGGTAGTTGTTGTTTTACCAGCATCTATATGAGCCATAATTCCAATATTTCTATATCTTTCAATAGGTGTTTGTCTTGCCACTTTGATAATCCTTTAATTTACTACCAACGATAATGAGCAAAAGCTTTATTAGCTTCAGCCATCTTATGAGTATCTTCTCTTTTCTTGACTGCAGTGCCCTTATTCTCAGATGCATCTAATAATTCGTTAGCTAAACGAAGTGACATAGTCTTCTCTGACCTTTTCCTAGCAGCGTCGATTACCCACCTCATAGCAAGAGTCTCCCTTCTAGCTGGCTTAACTTCAACTGGCACCTGATAGGTAGCACCACCAACTCTCCTAGACTTTACCTCAACTGAGGGCTTAATATTGTCAAGAGCTTTACCAATGACTTCAAGTCCATGCTCTTCTTCCTTATCTAGTTTCTGAGAGATGCTTATTATCGCATCATAAACAATTTTTTCTGCAACTGATTTTTTACCACTTTGCATTAGCATATTTATAAATTTTGCTAATCTTTCATCACTATACTTTGGATCTGGTAAGACTAATCTTTTTGGCGCTTGGTTTCTTCTAGACATTATTTCATTAATTATTTAATTTTTTGGTTTCTTAGATCCATACTTTGATCTACCGTTTCTTCTGTTATCAATACCTGAACAATCAAGCGTTCCTCTAACTACATGGTACCTTACTCCAGGAAGGTCTTTCACCCTTCCTCCACGAATCAGAACTACTGAATGCTCTTGAAGATTATGCCCCTCTCCTCCTATATAGCTAGTTACCTCAAAACCGTTTGTAAGCCTAACTCTGGCTACTTTTCTCATTGCAGAGTTCGGTTTCTTAGGAGTAGTAGTATAAACACGCGTACAAACACC
Source organism: Gammaproteobacteria bacterium TMED78 (assembly GCA_002171615.1). Classification (GTDB taxonomy): domain Bacteria; phylum Pseudomonadota; class Gammaproteobacteria; order Steroidobacterales; family Rariloculaceae; genus TMED78. The sequence goes on along the minus strand of NHEF01000014.1, from coordinate 20,433 downwards.
TCTTTTCTGAGGAGATGAAGATAGAGCGGGTACATTACTCTTTGCCCTCTTAACAGACCTTGGTCTTTTAACTAATTGATTCGTTGTAGCCATAATATTTTAAATTAAATAAAAAGAAGATGAGCGCGGCATTCTATTGTTCTCAGCATTAAGCTGTCAACTAAATTATTAAAAAATTTACTATTTTTAATTAATCTCATCTGAATTTTCTCCCACTCCCTCTCTAACATCACTCTGTTCGCTTGCTTTCTCAATACTCGCAGACGTTTCACTATTTTCCTGAAACTTAGAATCTAACTCTTTAAGCTCTTCTGCTAAGATTTCTTCATTACTTTCCTGAGATTCAGAATCTAACTCTTTAAGCTCTTCTGCTAAGATTTCTTCATTACTCCTAATGGATTCTTCATGATGGGCGTAACCTGTACCTGCAGGAATTAATCTTCCGACTATTACATTTTCCTTAAGACCTCTAAGATCATCTTTGATACCCTTAACTGCAGCCTCGGTCAAGACTCTTGTTGTCTCCTGGAATGAAGCCGCAGAAATAAAAGACTCTGTAGCTAAAGAAGCTTTTGTTATCCCAAGAAGAATAGGATCAAATTCTGCTGGTTCTTTTCCTCTAGCCACAATTTTAGCATTCTCCTCTAACAATCTAGATTTCTCTAGCTGATCTCCTTTTAGATATTTACTATCCCCAGGTTTAGTAATTTCTACCTTTCTTAACATTTGTTTAATTATTACCTCTATGTGCTTGTCATTAATTTTTACACCTTGGAGTCGATATACCTCCTGAACCTCGTGAATAAGATAATCCGCTAGACTTTCGATGCCTTGTAGACGAAGTACGTCATGAGGATTTGGCTCTCCATCAGCTATAACCTCCCCCTTAGTAACACCTTCTCCCTCAAAAACATTAAGATATCGGAACTTAGGGATCAATAATTCAGACGTTTCTCCATCCTCCATGGTAATTACTAATCTTCTTTTTCCTTTAGTCTCTTTACCAAAACTAGCTGTACCTGTTGCTTCAGCAAGAATAGCAGATTCTTTTGGCTTTCTTGCTTCAAAAAGATCCGCTACTCTAGGTAAGCCTCCAGTTATATCTCTTGTCTTTGACGTTTCTTGAGGTAATCTGGCCAAAACATCACCAACAACAATTTTTGACTTACTTTCTTTGCTTATGATAGCTCCTGCTGCTAAAGAATATATTGCAGGAATTTCAGTATTAGGAAAGAAAACAGTCTTGCCTTTTTTGTCTACTAGCTTTGCAATAGGCTTATAGTCAGAACCTAAACTTCTTTTTGATGAATCAAGTACTACTGTACTGGTAATACCAGTTACCTCATCTAACTGAGAAGTAATGGTTACATCATCGATAAAATCTTCAAATTCTATATTACCACTCACTTCAGAAATAATTGGGTGTGTATGAGGGTCCCAAGATGCAACTACCTGACCTGACTTAACTTTATCACCATCTTTAACGGTTATTATTGCGCCATAAGGTAATTTATATCTTTCTCGCTCAGCACCAAAGTCATCAAGAACACATATCTCACCTGAACGCGAAGTTGAGACTAAATATCCATCTGTCTCGTGCACTACTGTTTTTAAATTTTGAAGCTTAATACTTCCAGAATTCTTTATTTCAACGCTACTTTTAGCCGCTGTCCTTGAGGCCGCTCCTCCAATATGAAAAGTTCTCATAGTCAATTGAGTACCTGGTTCGCCAATTGATTGAGCAGCAATAACTCCTACAGCCTCTCCCTTATTTACTAAATCACCTCTTCCTAAATCTCTTCCATAGCATAAAGCACAAACACCGTGCCTCATTTCGCATGTAATAGCAGATCTTACAAAAACGTTATCAACAGAATTATTCTCTAATATCTTAACTGCATCTTCATCTAACAATTTTCCAGACTCAAACAATACTTCTTCAGAGCCGGGTTTTAAAATATCTTTAACTGCAACCCTACCTAATACTTTTTCTCTTAATGGCTCAACAATATCTCCTTCTTCAACTAAAGGTTTCATGAGCAGGCCTTCTTTAGTCCCGCAATCAAGCCCAGAAACAACCAAATCTTGTGCTACGTCTACTAATCTTCGAGTTAAATAACCTGAATTTGCTGTCTTTAGTGCCGTATCAGCGAGACCCTTCCTTGCCCCATGCGTAGATATAAAATATTGAAGAACATTAAGCCCCTCTCTGAAATTTGCAGTTATAGGTGTCTCAATAATTGACCCATCTGGCTTTGCCATTAGACCTCTCATTCCTGCTAATTGCCTAATTTGTGCAGCAGAGCCTCTTGCTCCTGAATCTGCCATCATATAAACAGAATTAAAAGATTCCTGATCTACTTCCTTATCATCTGAATCCTTTACTTTTTCTAGAGACAATTTTTCCATCATAACTTTCGCAACTTGATCATTAGTTCTTGACCAGATATCAACTACTTTATTATATCTTTCACCATCAGTTACCAGTCCAGACAAAAACTGCTCTTGTATATCCTTTACTTGTGCCTCTGCATCACCGAGAATTCCATCTTTCTGATCTGGAACAACCATATCATCAACACCAAATGAAGCACCTGCTATTGTTGCGTAATTAAATCCTGTATACATCAACTGATCAGCAAAGATGACTGTACTTTTTATACCTAGCTGTCTATAACAAGAATTTATAACATTGGAGATAGCTCTCTTATTCATAGACCGATTAATTAAATCAAAAGATAGCCCCTTAGGAAGCACTTCATAAAGTAAAGCTCTACCAACAGTAGTCTCGACTATCGAAGATTTATTTTCAGAAGAATCTTGCTCATTAATTCTTAGTTTAATAATTGCATGAAGATCTACACAAAAGTTTTCATAAGCTCTATGTACTTCTTTTGTAGAAGAAAAAATCATTCCTTCGCCTTTTGCATTAATTTTTTCCCGAGTCATATAATAAAGACCTAAAACAACATCTTGCGAAGGAACGATAATTGGCTCGCCATTCGCAGGGGAAAGAATATTATTACTAGACATCATTAGAGCTCTTGCTTCTAATTGAGCATCCAAGGAAAGAGGTACATGAACTGCCATCTGATCACCATCGAAATCTGCATTAAAAGCTGTACAAACTAGTGGGTGAAGTTGTATAGCTTTACCTTCAATTAAAACTGGCTCAAAGGCTTGTATGCCTAATCTATGTAGTGTTGGAGCTCTATTTAGTAAAACTGGATGCTCTCTAATTACATCTTCAAGAATATCCCATATCTCTGGCCCTTCCTTTTCCACTAATCTTTTGGCGGCTTTAATTGTTGTAATTTCACCCCTTAATTGTAATTTGGCAAAAATAAAAGGCTTAAATAACTCCAAAGCTAATTTTTTAGGTAAGCCACATTGATATAGCCTAAGCGTAGGGCCAACTACAATCACAGAACGACCTGAATAATCAACCCTTTTACCTAATAAGTTCTGCCTGAAACGACCTTGCTTTCCCTTAATCATGTCAGCCAAAGATTTTAAAGGCCTTCTATTAGTTCCTAGTATAGCTCTGCCCCTTCTACCGTTATCTAAAAGTGCATCTACTGATTCTTGTAGCATTCGTTTTTCATTTCTAACAATAATATCAGGAGCATTTAATTCTAAAAGACGACGTAATCTATTATTTCTATTTATTACTCTTCTATAAAGATCATTCAGATCCGATGTGGCAAACCTACCTCCATCTAAGGGAACAAGAGGTCTTAAGTCTGGCGGTAAAACAGGAAGAACATTCATTACTAACCAGCCTGGTTTATTTTTAGAATCAAGAAAAGATTCTATTATCTTAAGTCTTTTAGAAAGTCTTTTTATTTTAGTTTCAGAATTTGTATTAGAGATATCCTCCCTTACGGATGCTGCCTCAGTCTGTAAATCCATAGAAGTTAAGATATCATATATTGCCTCAGCTCCCATCTTGGCCTCAAATTCATCTCCATACTCTTCTACCGCTTCGAGGTAAGCATCTTCATTAAGTAACTGTCCCTTCTCAAGGGGAGTCATGCCTGGTTCAACTACACAAAAAGCCTCAAAATAAAGTATTCTCTCTATCTCTCTAAGAGTCATATCAACAATTAAACCAATTCTAGAAGGTAAAGACTTTAGAAACCAAATATGAGCTACCGGACTAGCTAATTCGATATGGCCCATTCTCTCTCTTCGAACCTTAGTCTGAGTTACTTCTACTCCACACTTTTCACATACAACACCTCTATGCTTTAATCTTTTGTATTTTCCACAAAGACATTCATAATCCTTTATTGGCCCAAATATCTTTGCACAAAATAAGCCATCCCTCTCAGGCTTAAAAGTCCTATAATTGATTGTTTCTGGTTTCTTTACCTCACCAAATGACCAGGATCTGATCATTTCAGGAGACGCAAGTCCGATCCTAATAGCATCGAACTCCTCTTGAGGAGATTGTTGTTTAAAAAGTTTTAGTAAATCTTTCATATATAGCTACCTAATTATTTATTAATTCTTTCAAAGAGTTTAATCTTCGATAGACTTTTCTAACTCAATATTAATACCTAAAGAACGAATTTCTTTAACCAGAACATTAAATGATTCTGGCATTCCAGCTTGAATATCTTGAGAGCCATCAACAATATTTTTATACATTTTAGTACGACCATGTACATCATCAGATTTTACCGTCAACATCTCCTGAAGTGTATATGAAGCGCCGTATGCTTCCAGAGCCCAAACCTCCATTTCACCAAATCGCTGTCCACCAAACTGAGCTTTACCGCCTAATGGTTGTTGAGTAACTAAACTATAAGGTCCAGTAGATCTTGCATGCATTTTATCATCTACTAGATGGTTTAATTTTAGCATATACATGTAGCCAACAGTTACTGGTCTATCAAAAGCTCGACCTGTCCTTCCATCATATAAAGTAGTCTGGCCTGATTCTGGTAAATCTGCCAATCCAAGTAATCTCTTGATCTCTTCTTCACTTGCTCCATCAAATACAGGAGTCGCTATTGGAACTCCTCCAGATAAATTCTTCCCTAATTCAGTTAACTCCTCTTCTGTTAAGCTGTTTATATCTTCTTTTTGGCCACCAGATTTATTATAGATCTCATCTAGGAAGCCTTTTAATTCGTTATTACTTTCTTGCTTCATCATAGATTCAATCTTATTTCCCAATCCTTTTGCAGCCCATCCCAAATGCGTCTCCAAAACTTGACCCACATTCATTCTAGATGGAACACCTAGTGGATTTAAGACAACATCAACAGGAGTTCCATCAGCCATAAAAGGCATATCTTCTACAGGCACAACCTTGGATATGACGCCTTTATTACCATGCCTACCAGCCATTTTATCACCAGGCTGAATCCTTCTCTTAACTGCTAGATAAATCTTTACCATTTTTAAAACACCGGGCGCCAAGTCGTCAGCTCCAATAATTTTTTCTTCCTTTTCTTTATAAAGATCCTCAAATTTCTTTTTTAGTGCTAATAAACTTTTGGATAATAATTCTAATTTTTTATTTAAACTATCATTCTTAAGTCTTACTTCTAACTTTCTTTCATTAGGAAGGCTATCTAGATAAATCTTAGTAATTTTTGCATCTGACTTAAGATCATTAGGACCCCCCAGTGCAATTTTATTCAGAAGTAATGAATCTATTCTCTGATAAATATCCTCTTCCATAATCCTACTCTGATCATCTAAATCTTTTCTTATAGCTTCAACTTCAGTTTTTTCTATTTCTGTCGATCTTTCATCTTTATCTACACCATCCCTAGTAAAAACCCTTACATTAATAACCGAACCATTTATTCCAGGTGGCACTCTCAAAGATGTATCTTTAACATCAGATGCTTTCTCTCCAAAAATTGCTCTGAGTAGCTTTTCTTCAGGGGTAAGCTGTGTTTCTCCTTTTGGCGTAACCTTACCTACTAATATATCTCCACCTTTTACCTCGGCCCCTATAAAAGCAATACCAGATTCATCTAGACTAGAGAGCGCATTCTCCCCAACATTTGGAATATCAGATGTAACCTCTTCGGAGCCGAGCTTTGTATCTCTAGCGATACAAGTCAACTCCTCAATGTGTATACTTGTAAACCTATCTTCTTGGGCGACCGCCTCTGAGATCAGAATAGAGTCTTCGAAGTTGTAACCATTCCATGGCATAAAAGCAACTAGCATATTTTGGCCTAAACTGAGCTCACCTAAAGAAGTAGAAGGTCCATCTGCCAATACATCATTGGGGCTGACTGAATCCCCTGACCTGACTAAAGGTTTTTGGTTTATACAAGTATTTTGATTTGAACGTGTATATTTAGTTAAATTATAAATATCCACACCGGACTCACCAGTTTCTGTTTCATCATCATTCACTCGTATCACTATTCTTGAAGCATCTACCTTATCTACAATACCACCTCTTTTAGCAATTACATTCACACCAGAATCAATAGCAACAGCTCTCTCCATTCCGGTACCCACTAGAGGAGTATCAGATCTCAAAGTCGGGACTGCCTGACGTTGCATATTTGATCCCATTAAAGCTCTATTAGCATCATCATGCTCTAAAAATGGAATCAGAGAGGCTGCAACAGACACTGTCTGTCTTGGTGATACATCCATATAATTAATTTGATCTACAGGCATTAAAGAAAACTCATTTTTATGGCGTGCAGAAATTAAATCATCTATAAATTCCCCCTTTCCTGTTAATTCAGCATTTGCTTGAGCAATAACATATTGTCCTTCATCTATAGCACTTAAATATTCAATTTTATTTGTTACTTTTCCATTTGTTACTTTTCTATAGGGAGTCTCAAGGAAGCCTAACTCATTTGTTCGAGCATATACTGATAAAGAATTAATAAGACCAATATTTGGTCCTTCTGGAGTCTCAATAGGGCAGACTCTCCCATAATGAGTAGGATGAACATCTCTAACTTCAAATCCTGCTCTTTCTCTTGTCAAGCCACCAGGACCAAGTGCAGAAATTCTCCTTTTATGAGTTATTTCAGAAAGAGGGTTATTTTGATCCATGAACTGTGACAACTGACTAGAACCAAAAAATTCTTTAACTGCAGCTGAAACAGGCTTAGCATTTATCATTTCCTGTGGCATAAGACCATCAGCCTCTGCCAAAGCAAGCCTTTCTTTTACAGCTCTTTCTACTCTAACTAATCCCACTCTAAAAGCATTTTCTGTCATCTCTCCAACGCTTCTAACTCTCCTATTGCCTAAGTGATCAATATCATCAACACTTCCAATGCCATTACGAATATTAATAAGAGTTTCTAAAACGCTGATAACATCATCTTTACTGAGAATTGTATCGCCTTCGGAACCTTCCCTACCTACTCGACGATTAAACTTCATTCTACCAACTTCTGAAAGATCATATCTTTCATGATTAAAAAATAGATTTTGAAATAAATTTTCAGCTGCATCATTAGTTGGAGGCTCTCCTGGTCGCATCATTCTATAAATCTCAACAAGGGCGTCTGTCCTACTCTGCGTGGTATCCACACGTAATGTATTTGAGATATATGGTCCTCTATCAAGATCATTTATAAACAATGTTTCTATTTCAGTGATGCCAGAATTAACTAATAAATCTATCAAATCTAAAGTAATCTCATCATTTGATGAGGCAATCAATTCTCCTGTTTCTTTATTCACAATATCATGAGCTAAAATTTCACCGACGATGGCCTCTTTCTCTAGCTTATATTCTTTTACTTTTGATTTTTTAAGTTCATTTATATGTCTAGAGGCTACCCTGCGACCACTATCTAAAATCTTTTTTCTACCTATTTTCAAATCAAAACTAAGAGTCTGACCTCTAAATCTTTCAGGATTCTCTCTAACAAGTTTAAAGTTATTCTTTGCTAACTGATATTTATCATTCTCAAAGAAAAGATTAAGTATATCCTGATCTGTGTAATCTAAAGCCCTCAAAAATATACTTACTGGTAATTTTCTTCTTCTATCTATCCTGGCAAAAATACAATCCTTAGCATCAAATTCAAAATCTAACCATGATCCTCTATAAGGAATTACCCTAGCTGAAAATAAAAGCTTGCCCGAAGAATGAGACTTGCCCTTATCGTGATCATAAAAAACACCTGGTGATCTATGAAGCTGAGATACAATTACTCTATCTGTCCCATTAATTACAAAGGTTCCATTTGGAGTCATTAGTGGTATTTCACCAAGATAAACTTCCTGCTCTCTTATATCCTTTACTTTTAAATCTTTATTTTTATTGTTGATATTATCTTTATCGTAAATAATTAATCTAACTTTAACTTTTAAAGGAGATGCATAAGTCAATCCTCTTACTTGACACTCCTTGACATCAAAAGATGGTTCTTCTAAGTTATATGAAACATATTCCAAGGCTGCAGAACCTGAATAACTTGTAATAGGAAAAACACTCTTAAATGCTGCTTCTAATCCTGCTTCAGCTCGGCTACCATCAGGGATATCCGCTTGAAGAAAACTAGAGTAAGAGTCTATTTGTGTAGAAAGGAGATAAGGAACATTTAAAACACTTGGAAGGCTTCCAAAAGTTTTTCTAATTCGTTTTTTCTCTGTAAATGAGTATTTCATTAAGTAATTCCTCAGATTAAAAAAAGACTATCCTAGGTAAAAAAACCCAGGACAATCCAATTAAAAATATCTAAATAGCAATATATAAGTCATTAAGAAAAATAAAAACTAAGCTACTTCAACTGTAGCGCCGGCTTCTTCTAATTGTTTTTTTATTTCCTCAGACTCAGCTTTATTTACACCTTCCTTGATAGGGCTTGGCGCCCCTTCAACTAGATCCTTAGCCTCTTTAAGGCCCAAGCTAGTTATTGCTCTTACTGCTTTAATAGCCGCTACTTTATTATCTCCAAAGCTCTTCAAGGTAACGGTGAATTCAGTTTTTTCTTCTGAAGCCTCTGCATCTCCTCCAGCAGATGCTGGAGCTGCCGCAACAGGCGCAGCAGCAGATACACCCCATTTTTCCTCTAAAGCCTTAACTAAATCAACTACTTCCATAATTGACTTATTGCTTAACTCTTCAATTAGTTCTTCATTTGATAAAGCCATTTCTTAATACTCCTTTATAAATAATAATCCTAAGAATTTTTCTTTAAGATTGTTGTTGACTATATGAATGTAATATCCTGACTGTTTTTGATGAAGGCTCCGCTAAAATCCTCACAAATTGTGAAATCGGTGCCCCCAAAATACCCAGCAGCATAGATCTTGCCCCTTCTAAATCGGGCAAATCTGCCAAACGCTTAAGATCAGCTATATCTAAAAGCTGCCCATCGAAAGATAGAGAAACAGGAACCAAATTTTCATGATCTTTTGAAAACTCCCTAATTACACGAGCTGATGCTCCAGGATCTTCATTTGAAAAAGCTAATAGCAATGGTCCCTTAAAAGTTTCTTGCATGCATTCGAAATTAGTTCCTTTTACAGCCAATTTAGCTAAAGTATTTTTAATTACTTTAATATAGACACCTGTTTTTCTTGCCTCTGATCTTAACTCTGTCATTTCAGCAACTGACAACCCTCTATACTCTGCAGCCACACTTGACTGAGCTAAAGATGCTACTTCACTAACTTCAGCAACTAAAGCTTCCTTTGTTTGACGATCTAATGCCATACTTCACTCCAAATAGAGAAAATAAAAACTTTAAAAAAATATTTAATTAAAGTTGTCAACTCTCCTAAAATTACAATCGCTCCAAATACATAAAGCTATTATAAAATTATGATAATGCCTTCCCTATCAGATAAAACTGATTAAGATTACATCACCTACGTAGGCTGTTAAAACAATTAACCCAAAAATTAGGGCCTACGGTCTTCGATAATGGTCAGATAAACTAACTGACCTCCTCCTTACAATTTCAATCTCAAATAAATCAGAGATCAAAAATATAAAACTAAATTCCTAGTGAAACCTTATCAATACTTATGCCAGGTCCCATTGTTGAAGAAATGCTAACTTTCTTCATATATACACCTTTTGAAGAAGAAGGTTTAGCCTTCCTTAATGCCTCAAGTAAAACATTTAAGTTCTCCTTAAGCGCATCTACTTCAAATTCATTTGATCCTATCCTGCAATGAATGATTCCAGACTTATCTGTTCTGTATCTTACTTGGCCGCCTTTTGCGTTTTCGACTGCCTGGCCAATATCAGTGGCAACAGTTCCAACTTTAGGATTAGGCATCAGACCTTTCGGTCCTAAGATTTGTCCTAATTTTCCAACTACTTTCATAGCATCAGGACTTGCTATAACAATATCGAAATCTAAATCGCCTTTTTTTACTTCTTCAGCTAGGTCATCCATACCTATATAATCTGCTCCTGCATTTTTAGCAGCAGTAGCCTGTTCTCCTTGGGTAAAAACTAAAACCTTCACACTTTTACCTGTCCCGTGAGGCAGAATAGCTGAGCCTCTCACCATCTGTTCTGATTTTTTTACATCTATACCTAATTTGACAGCCACATCTATAGATTCTGAAAATTTAGACAAAGCAAATTCTTTAACTAAACCAAAAGCTTCTTCCAATGAGTAATCTTTATCAGCTTGTACTTTTTCAAGCATCAGTTTTCTTTTCTTTGTATTTTTTGCCATATTTATTTACTTAACCTCTAAGCCCATACTTCTAGCACTACCTTCTATAATTTTAACCGCAGCATCTAAATCTATAGCATTCAGATCTGGATCTTTTACCTTAACTATATCTTCAATCTGCTTTCTCGTAACGCTACCAACTTTTTCTGTATTAGGCGTACCGCTTCCTTTGCTTATACCCGCAGCTTTTTTTAATAGAACAGATGCTGGAGGAGTTTTTGTAATAAATGTAAAACTTTTATCAGAAAAAACTGAAATAACAACTGGTATCGGCAACCCCTGCTCAACAGCCTTAGTCTCTTCATTAAAGGCTTTACAAAAATCCATTATATTTAATCCGTGCTGTCCTAATGCTGGCCCAACTGGAGGGCTTGGGTTCGCCTTTCCAGCAGGTATTTGGAGTTTAATATATGTATCAATTTTTTTTGCCACTTTGTATACCCCTAAAATTGGAAGCTAAGCCTTTTCTACCTGATCAAACTCTAACTCTACGGGAGTAGATCTACCTAAGATTTGCACAGCAACTCTTACCCTACTCTTCTCATAATTTACATTCTCAACAATTCCATTAAAGTCATTAAAAGGCCCTTCTTTTACTCTAACAACCTCTCCTTGTTCAAATAAAATCTTTGGTCTTGGCTTATCAATACCTTCCTGTACTCTGTTAAGAATATTTGCTGCCTCTTTGTCACTAATTGGCGCTGGTTGGTCAGCCGTTCCCCCTACAAAACCCAACACTTTAGGAATTTCTTTTACAACATGCCAAGTATCTTCATTCATTTCCATCTGAACTAATACATATCCCGGAAAAAACTTACGATCACTTTTTCTTTTTTGACCTTCTTTCATTTCAACCACTTCTTCAGTAGGAACCAATACCTCGCCAAACTTATCTTCAAGGCCAAAACGCTTTATTCTCTCTAGTAGAGAATCTCTAACCTTATACTCATAATTAGAATAAGCATGAATCACATACCACTGAATGGACAAAATATTAAACTCCTTGACCCGTGAGGAATCTTGTTAACCATAGTAAAAACATATCCAAAAGCCAGAAAAAAATCCCCATTATCATTGCAAATATCAAAACCATTATCGTAGTCTGAATTGTTTCCTCTCTAGTTGGCCAAACTACCTTTCTTAGCTCAACTCTAGAGCCTTCTATAAAAGATTTTAATAACCGCCCTCTTTCTGTCTGAAATAATAATAAAATTCCTAAAATAAAAGATATTAGTAATAAGATTGCACTATACAAACCTGATTCAAGGTAATAGAAACCAATCATTCCAACTAAAAAAACTCCCAACACGCCAGAGAGCTTTATTATTTCTATCAAATTATTTTGATCGCTTTGTTTAATATCCATTTTTTTAATAATTTATACCGTCAGACTCAGAGACATATTCCTAGCTAAAGCTGGCAGGCCAGGAGGGAATCGAACCCCCAACCTGCGGTTTTGGAGACCGCCGCTCTGCCAATTGAGCTACTGGCCTCTATCTGACTCTAATGATCCTAGATATAAAACTCTCTATTCTATAATTTTAGCAACAACCCCAGCACCAACAGTTCTTCCGCCTTCCCTGATGGCAAATCTTAATCCATCTTCCATGGCAATAGGTGCTATTAGCTCTACTTTCATTTTAATATTATCACCAGGCATGACCATCTCTGTCTTCTCTGGTAGTTCAACTGCACCAGTCACATCAGTAGTTCTAAAATAGAACTGAGGTCTATAGCCTTTGAAAAAAGGAGTATGTCTTCCACCCTCCTCTTTAGTTAATATATAAACTTCAGCTTCAAACTTGGTATGTGGATTTATAGATCCAGGCTTTGCTAAAACTTGACCACGCTCTACCTCTTCCCGATCTGTTCCCCTTAAGAGAACGCCTACATTATCACCTGCTTGTCCTTGATCAAGTAATTTTCTGAACATTTCAACACCAGTACAAGTTGTAGTGGCCGTATCCTTAATGCCAACTATCTCTATTTCTTCATTAACTTTTACGACCCCTCTTTCTATACGACCTGTAACAACAGTTCCACGACCGGAAATAGAAAAAACATCTTCTATAGGCATCAGGAAATCACCATCGATTGGTCTATCAGGTATAGGAATATGAGAATCAAGAGCTTCAACTAACTTTTCAATTGCTGGAGCTCCAATATCTGAAGTGTCTCCCTCTAATGCTTTCAAAGCGCTACCTGTAACTATTGGAGTATCATCTCCTGGAAATTCATACATTGATAATAAATCCCTAACTTCCATTTCAACTAGTTCTAGAAGCTCCTCATCATCTACCATATCTGCCTTATTCAAAAAAACAACAATATATGGAACTCCGACTTGACGGGATAAAAGGATATGCTCTCTAGTCTGAGGCATAGGTCCATCTGCTGCAGAACAAACTAAAATTGCTCCATCCATCTGAGCAGCACCAGTAATCATATTCTTTACATAGTCAGCATGGCCTGGACAATCTACATGAGCATAATGACGTGTATCACTCTCATACTCAACGTGAGCAGTAGCTATAGTAATGCCTCTTGCTTTCTCTTCTGGAGCTTTATCAATCTGATCAAATGCAATAGTATCTCCACCATGCTTATCTGCCATACACTTAGTCAAAGCTGCAGTTAAAGTAGTCTTTCCATGATCTACGTGGCCTATCGTGCCAACATTGACATGGGGCTTATTTCGCTCAAATTTTTCCTTGGACATTTATATATACCTCTCAAAAAATACTTCAATTACATTATCTTCAAAAAAACTACATCTATATGGAGTTCCAAATGGAGCCCACAACCGGAATTGAACCGGTGACCTCTTCCTTACCAAGGAAGTGCTCTACCCCTGAGCTATGTGGGCAGGCTAATTATCCCGCCTACCACCTTTTTTCCTTTTTAACCTAGCTATTCTACTTACTATTAAAAATTACTACAAAAAAACTATACTGGAGCGGGTGAGCGGACTCGAACCGCCATCATCAGCTTGGAAGGCTGAGGTTCTACCCTTGAACTACACCCGCCTTACCAAATCAAAAACATACCCCCACCACTAATGGTGGAGGGGGTAGGATTCGAACCTACGAAGGCATAGCCAGCAGATTTACAGTCTGCCCCCGTTGACCGCTTGGGTACCCCTCCGTTAACAAACAAAGCCAGTAATTTTCTTATCTATAGCGAAATGTGTCAACACTATGTAGTAAACAAAGCCATTTTTTAAATAATTTTTAAGGTAGATATAGTAATAAAAATAGCTCAAAATAGGAATAATCTCGTGAAAATTGTAATATACTAGTTTTTTTAAACTATTGATTTTTAAGAGTTTTAATACTATATACTTAAAAAATAAAAATATTAATTATTATTATTTTATTTTTTTGATAATTTAATAAAAAAAATGCGTTTATTGAGACTTAAATATTTAAATATTAAAAAAACTAAGCTCAAAAAATATTATCGCGCATCTTTTTATAGATTCTTGAATTATAATATCTAGTATTCGGAATAATCTGAGAATTCTTTTACAATGTAGAAAAAAATGAGCGATCAATATGCCTAAGATTAAATTAATAGATGGAACAATAAAGAACTTTGATAATCCAGTTAGTGGCAAAGATATTGCTCTCTCAATTGGTCCTGGCCTGGCAAAGGCCGCTTTAGCAATAAGAGTTAATGGTAACCAGAAAGATCTATCTGACATAATCAAAGATGATGCTGAGATATCTATTATTACAATCGATACTGATGAAGGGCTAGAAATAATGAGGCATACATTAACAGCTCAAGTATTAGCTAGTGCAGTTAAAAATTTATTTCCTGACGCTAAACTAGCCATAGGACCTACTATAGAAAATGGCTTTTATTACGATTTCCTTCTGGCCAGCCCCTTATCTCCCGAAGACTTAAATAAAATTGAAGAAGAAATGAAAAAAATTATTTCAACAGGATCAAATATAAGTAAAGCTTATAAAAATAAAAAAGAGGCTACTAAGCTATTTGAAGATAAGTCAGAAAAATATAAAGTCGATATCATTAATGATTCAGAACAAAATGATAATTTTCAAATTTATCAACAAGAAAATACTGACTTTATTGATTTATGTAGAGGACCACATCTCCCCTCTCTAAAGCATATTGGTGCATTTAAGTTAACAAAAATTTCTGGGGCCTATTGGAAAGGTGACTCAAAAAATGAAATGCTTCAAAGAATTTATGGTACTGCATGGCCAAATGAAAAAAAACTAAACAAATATCTTTTAATGCTTGAGGAGGCTGAAAAAAGGGATCATAGAAAACTTGGAAAACAAATGGATTTATTTCATTTTCAGGAAGAAGCAGTTGGTTCGGTATTTTGGCATAAAAAAGGCTGGGCACTCTTTCAAAAGCTTATCGAATATATGAGAAAGGAACAGCTTAAAGCAAATTATGAAGAAGTGAGCACTCCTGAACTTATCGATAGAAGTTTGTGGGAAAAGTCGGGTCACTGGGAAGCCTTTAGTGAAAATATGTTTACTAGCCATACTGAAGATAATCGTATCTTTGCAATCAAACCAATGAATTGTCCTGGAAACATACAAATTTTTAAAAATAAGCTTAGAAGCTATAGAGAACTTCCTCTAAAAATTTCAGAGTTTGGTAAAGTGCATAGATATGAACCATCAGGAGCATTGCATGGTCTAATGAGGGTAAGGGCATTTACTCAGGATGACGCTCATATTTTTTGTACACAAGAACAAATAACTCAAGAAATAAAAGAGGCTTGTCAATTATTATTAAAAATCTATAGGCATTTTGGCTTCAAAGAAATACTCATTAAATTTGCAGATCGTCCTGAAAAAAGAGTTGGAAAAGATGAAGTATGGGATAAGGCTGAAAACTCTCTCAGAGAGGCAATGGATACAATAAAATTAGATTACTCCATCAACTCTGGAGAAGGTGCGTTTTATGGCCCAAAAATAGAATTTGTCTTAAAAGATGCGATAGGTAGAGATTGGCAATGCGGCACTCTACAAGTTGATTTAAATTTGCCAGAAAGATTAAATGTAACGTATGTAGGAGAAGATGGTAACAAATACTATCCTGTTCTTATACATCGGGCTATATTTGGATCCATAGAGAGATTTATTGGGATATTACTAGAGCACTATTCTGGTAAGCTCCCTTTTTGGCTTTCACCATTACAAGTTATGATTACAACAATCACTTCTGATGCAAATGGTTATGCAGAGGAAATAAAAAATAAATTAGATAATTTAGGTTTTAGAGTAGAGTTAGATCTTAGGAATGAGAAAATTAACTATAAAGTTAGGGAGCACAGTTTAGCTAAAGTCCCTATCATTCTAGCTCTAGGAAATAAAGAGATTGAACAACAAACTGTCTCAATAAGAAAACTGGGAATAAATGGTCAAGAGGTAATGAGCCTTGAAGATGCTATAGATTTTTTTAAGAAAGAATCAGAGTTGCTATGAAGATTTTAAGTTTTAAAAAAAATAATAAAAACAGCTTCGGAGTACTTAACGATAATGGGATTGTAGATGCAGGGCCAAAGTTAAATAAAAAATACCCAAACTTAAAATCAATATTAGAGTCAAATAAAATAGATTTACTAAAAAAAATAGAGAATGATCCTATAGATTATAGAATTGATGATGTAGATTTTTTACCTCCAATACCAAATGCAGAAAAAATTATTTGTGTTGGTATAAACTATTTAGGGCATATTAAGGAGACGGGAAGAGAAATACCAAAATATCCTGTACTTTTCTCAAGATTTATAGATAGTTTCGTTGGCCACAATGAGCCTTTAGTTAGACCAAGAGTTTCATCAGATTTTGATTACGAAGGTGAACTAGCAGTAATAATTGGAAAAAGGGCCTGGCATGTTAATGAAGCCTCCGCAATGGAGTATGTTGCTGGATATAGCTGTTGTAACGAAGGAAGTATAAGAGATTATCAATTCCATACTATTCAATGGATGCCAGGGAAAAATTTCTTTAAGAGTGGAAGTATAGGACCATACATAACTACAACAGAAGAACAAAATGATCCGAGTAATTTTTATTTACAAACTAAGCTGAATGGGAATATTTTGCAAAATGCACCAGTTAGCGATCTTTGCTTCTCTATACCTCAACTTATAAGCTATTGTTCAGAATGGACACCACTAAATCCTGGGGATATTTTGATAACAGGAACACCGGGAGGGGTTGGAAGAGTTAGAAAGCCACCTATTTGGATGAAGCCTAATGATGAGGTTGAAGTAAATATATCTGGAGTTGGTATTTTAAAGAATACTATAATTGATGAGAAGTAAATTATAACAAGGAAGATATGAATAATTTATTCGATGGTTTAACTATTTTTATAGGGCTAATTGTATTCATGGTCCTAGTAGCTTTTATTTCTAATTTTTTTGTTAGAAGAATTTTATTAGAATCAATGCATAAATTATTTGCTAAAACTAAATCTGATTGGGATGACATCTTAATTGAGAATGGAGTTTTTAGTAAGCTTAGCTACCTAATTCCATCTTTAGTTATTTACTTTATTATTCCTTATATAATAGAACAGCTTGAAAATAATTTTCAGCTGGTTAATTATCTACTTCTCTTTCAAAGCCTTGTATTAGCATTTAGCTTACTAATGGTAATATTATCAATCAATACTCTTCTTACCTGTATTAATATAATCTATGAAAGAACATCTTCATCTAACTCAAGATCATTTGTTGGGTATCTTCAATTCGCAAAAATCATTATTACTATAATTGGTTGGATACTAGTAATTGCAATAATCTTAAATAAAAGTCCTGTAATACTGCTCAGTGGCTTAGGTGCAATGACCGCAATTCTTATTTTGGTGTTCAGGGATACTATTCTTTCTTTAGTTGCTAGCATTCAACTCACAAGCTTAGATATGGTTAGAGTTGGTGATTGGATAGAAATGCCTGAAAGTAACGCTGATGGGGACATAATTGATATTTCCTTACATACCGTAAAAATACAAAATTTTGATAAAACCATCACTTCAATTCCAACTTATAAGCTGATAACAACCTCTTTTAAAAATTGGAGAGGTATGAGTGAATCTGGGGGTAGAAGGATAAAAAGAAATATAAATATTGATATTAATTCTATTAGATTTCTAACTAGTAATGAGATAGAAAAATTCAAAAAATTTAATTTTTTAAAGAAATACATAGAAGAAAAAGAGAAAGAACTGTCTAAACATAATGCCAATGTTAATAACGAAGAGAGATTTAATTCCAGAAAATTAACTAATGTAGGGACGTTTAGAAGCTACGTTTATAATTATTTAAGAGAACATCCTAATATTCATAACAACATGACTCTCCTGGTTAGGCAGCTCCAACATCAGTCTAAGGGCATGCCACTTCAGATCTATGCTTTTACTAATATAACCGACTGGGATATGTACGAAAATATTCAAGCTGATATTTTTGACCATCTATTCTCTATAGCTAATGAGTTTAATCTTCACATATATCAAGATCTAACAGGTAAGGATATATCCTCAATAACAAAATAATTATCTCTACATCATAGACTTCAGGTCTTCCAATACTTCATCCGTATGTGTCGCTGGACTAACTTTATTATAATGTTTAGCTACTAGCCCATTTGGATCAATGATAAAAGACTGTCTCGAAGCTACTCCAAGAAAACTGCCCAAAACACCATAAGTATCCGCTATAGATTTTTTTGCATCTGATAAAAGAGGGAACGGTAAGTGATATTTATCAGAAAACTCTTTCTGGGATTTAACATTATCAACACTTATACCAACGATACTTGCCCCAATATCATCAAAAGCAAAAATATTATCTCTGAATTCACAAGCTTCAGTAGTGCAGCCAGGTGTATCAGCCTTAGGATAAAAGAAAAGTACGAGCCATCTTCCTTCATAATCTTTTAAAGTATGCCAATTTGAGTTCTGATCTTGTAAATTAAATTCTGGGGCTTTTTCACCTACCTGGGGGGAAGCTATAGCAACGCTATTTATAAAAACTAATGAAAGTACTTGAAATATTTTCTTCATAAAACTCATAACTGATCTCCCTTTTAGCATATTTTAATTAACAACTAAATTATAGCAAAAGCTAATTACTTTGGGGGGAAATAAACAGGTGTATTTCCTAGCTGCCATTGATCGTACTTTCCCATAACCGATAAGAATTCTTTAGATTGCATAAAGTAGTTAAGACATTTCCTTATATTAGGTATTTCATTTAACTGGTCAAACCATTCTGTATCTATATTCCTAAATTGTCTAATAAATGGGAGGATAGCTAAATCTAATAGACTAATATTTTTTCCATAAAGCCATGGTTCAGCTAGAAAAAGCTCATCTACATTCTTAATTAAGTCTAAACAAGCTTCCCTGTTTTCTAATGGATCTTGATTTAGTGACAAATTAGGATATTTATACCTATCAAGATTTAATTTAAATTGATTATCGAAAATACTTATAAGCTCTAAAGTTTGGGTATTTAATTTTTCACTAGGTAATAATAAATAATCATCTTTTAATCTGGTCCACTCAATAATATCCAAACTCTCATCTATTACTCTTTCTGAAAGGCACAAAACCGGAACAGTTGCTTTTGGTGAGATATCTATCAACTCACTAGGCTTATCGCTTAATACAACCTCTCTTAATTCACACCGAATTCCAGCTATAGAGAGAGCCATTCTGGCTCTTATTGCATAAGGACATCTTCTGAATGAATAAAGTATAGGAACTTCTAATATCATTACTTAATAGATTTTGGACTTAATAGATTTTTAGGTCCAATATGAACTTCGTTTCTTGCCTTTGCAAGATCAACTTGTAACTGCCTACTTGCATATCTTTTCTTTTGTACATTAGATTTAGTATTATAACAATTTGAACAACTAATCCCCTTAACATAATATTCTGATTCTTTATCCAAAGAATCTAAAGGCATTCTACAGGCATGGCACATATCATAGCTACCTTCTGATAAATCATGCTTTACAGAAACTCTCTCATCAAAAACAAAGCATTCACCTTTCCATAAACTTTTTTTCTCTTCTATCTTTTCTAAATATTTTAAAATGCCGCCCTTTAATTGATAAACTGTTTCAAAACCTTCTCTTTTCATATAAGAGGAAGCTTTTTCACATCTAATTCCTCCAGTACAGAACATAGCAATTTTATTTCTACTCTTCTCTTCATTATCAAGACCCAAAGACTTAACCCACTCAGGAAACTCTCTAAAATTATTAGTCTTTGGATTAACTGAGTCCTGAAATTTTCCTATCTTATGCTCATAATTATTTCTTACATCTATAAGAAAAACATCTTCTTGAGCTAATAAAGCATTCCAATCTTCAGGCTCAACATAATCTCCTTTTAATTCAATAGGATTTAAATTCTTTTCACCTATAGTAACAATCTCCTTCTTGATCTTAATTTTTAATCTTATAAATGGATTTTTTGTAGAATTTGAAAACTTAATATCTAAATCTCCAAACTCTATAATTTTTCTTAGTTCTTTTATGAATAAATAAATATCTTCTTTAGGCCCTGAAATAGTTCCATTAATTCCCTCATGCCCTAAAATTAATGTGCCCAAGATATTCTTATTAGCAAGTAATTCAAGCAACTCGTTTTTTAATTCGCTAGGATTTTCTAATTGGCAGAATTTATAAAGCGCTGCTATATGATACATACCCACTCTCTGATTGTATTATCTATAATCATAGATTATACAAGCGGATAAGGAGAACAACCA
>NHEF01000013.1 GCA_002171615.1 Gammaproteobacteria bacterium TMED78 | reverse complement strand
TCAAGGGTTGCTGTTGTTGCAGTGTCATTATTTAAACCATAAGAGGCAAGTGTCTCGTTACCCATATCGTCGCCAATGATCAATAAGATATTGGGTGCTGAATAACAAAGGTTTGTTATTAAAAAAAGACAAATAAATCTAAAAATCATTTAACTAGGTCTCCAAAATAAATATAAATGTTACAAAAAACATATGTCTAATATTCTAAAAGACATGTAAAATCAATATAAACAAAATATGAAAATAGCTCAATCATAGAAGTTATCTAAGGGGTACTATAATGAAATTACTAGATTCTCTTTTTCCGATTGTACACTGGCCTATTAGGATATGCATAGCCCTAACTTATCTAGTTCATGGTGCTGGAAAAATACCTTATCCAGCAATCATTGATAATTTTGGCATTCCGCCAGCCTTTGCATACTTTATAACTTTTTGCGAGCTCTCTGTTGTTCCTCTTTTAATTATTGGTGGTCTTATAAATTTTAGCCTTTTCAATATTAAAGATTTCCTTACTAGATTAGGAGGACTGATTGTTATAGCAACAATGATTGGTGCAATCATTGTTGTCCATAACTCTGCTTGGGACTATAGACACGAAGGTATGGAGTTCCAAGCTCTTTTACTATCTTGTGGTTTGTATTTCCTTGTAAGGGGTAACAAAGTTTAATTTTTAGAGGCTTAAATTATGAGACTATTATCTAATCTGATCTTTATTTATTTATTTATTTTTTTTGGCCAGCCATTAATGGCACAATTTGGAACTGGCTCACCAACAAACTATCAACCACGTGTTATGGGTGATGCACCAATAAGAGATTTATCAGGCGTTTGGACACCAACACCAAGGAGATTATTACCCGAGGGTACTTTTATAAGTGGCTCTACTTTTACTCCTAATCCACCTAATTTCACAGATTATGGTCAGGGGCTTTATGATATTGCTAGAAACTCTAATGCTGGTGATTTTGTTTTAGCCGATACAAACGATCCGGTTCTAACTAGGTGTTACCCACCAGGAGTTCCAAGAGTTTATTTTCATCCCTATCCTTTTCAAATTCTTTATACCCATAAAGAGATGATCATGTTGTATGAATTTGATCATACTGTAAGAAGGATATATACAGATGGTAGATCTAATCTTGATGATCCTCCACCATTATGGAACGGAAATTCTATTGGTGAGTGGATTGATGACTATACTTTTATTGCCGAAACTGTAGGAATAGACGAGAGAACTTGGGTTGATAGATCAGGTGTACAGCATAGTGATCAGCTTAAGGTAACCGAAACATGGACTAGGGTCGATACCCTCAATTTGACTCTTGATATCCTAATGGAAGATCCTTTGGTTTTTGCTGAGCCTTGGGTAGCTGAAAGATTGCACTTCACTTTAGCACCAGATCATTGGGAAATTAGTGAGATCAGCTGCTCTGGAGACTACTTAGATTTCTCTGCTTTTGAAGCTGTTATTACAGATCAATAAGACTATAGCTTTTTAAATTTCCCCCATGAAATAATTGGGAAGAAATGTAACAATTTCTGGAAAAATTGAAAATAAAATAATACTCATTACCATGATCAATGCATAAGGAATTGCTCCTAAAAGAATCTTCGTAAGATCAATATCAGGCGCAATACCATTTATCACATATAAATTTAGACCAACTGGAGGAGTAATAAGACCTATCTCCATGTTGATTGTTAGGATAACTGCAAACCAATAAGGATCAAATCCAGCTTGGGTAACAAGTGGAAGTAAAATTGGGGCAGTCATCACAATAACTGCAACTGGCGGTAAAAAAAATCCAGCTATAAGTAAAAAAATATTAATTGCAATTAATAAAAGCCAACGATTTAGCTCTAATGCCACTATCCACTCAGCGATAGACTGGGTAATAAAGAGACTAGATAAAGTATAACTAAACAAACTAGCAGCAGCTATTATCATCATAATCATAATACTTTCACGTGAGCTTTCTTTTAATATTTTCCATATTTTAAAAGGATTTCTTACTTTATAAATTACCGCAATAAGCAAGAAACACATCATTGCCCCTCCCCCCGCTGC
The DNA here is from genome assembly GCA_002171615.1 of Gammaproteobacteria bacterium TMED78. Taxonomy (GTDB): domain Bacteria; phylum Pseudomonadota; class Gammaproteobacteria; order Steroidobacterales; family Rariloculaceae; genus TMED78. The sequence goes on along the minus strand of NHEF01000013.1, from coordinate 23,965 downwards.
CTCAGATGGAGTAGCTCCCCCGCCATATAAAACAAAAAGAATAGCAAGAATTAAAAGTAAGAAAGGTGCAACTTTTGGAACTAATTCTAATTTCTCTTTAAGTGTGTAGTTTTTCTTACTAGACGTAATTAATGTTCCACTCCTTGATGCATAATAAGAAGACCAAAACATAAAAAATAAAGTCAAAAGAAGTCCTGGTACAATTCCTGCTATAAATAAACGACCAATAGAAGTACCAGTAGAAATTCCATAAACAATCATTGTGACACTAGGAGGAATTAAAATACCAAGAGTGCCTCCAGCAGCAATAGAGCCAGTTGCAAGTTGATCTGGATAGCCTCTTTTTCGCATTTCAGGAATACCCATTTTTCCAATAGCCGCACAAGTAGCTGGCGATGAACCGCTAAGAGCTGCAAAGACTGAACATGCAAATAAATTAGAGATAGCTAAACCACTTGGTATACGGTGTAACCATCGATCTAAAGCACTGTAAAGATCACTTGCCGCTGGAGATGAAGATATTGCTCCGCCCATTGCAATAAACATTGGAATAGAGATTAAGGTAAACTCTGATAATCCAGAAAAAAATAACTCTCCTAAAAAATTAAGGGAATAAAATCCCTCAAAGAACAATAAAAAACTTATAGACACAAACATAAGACCAAAAGCCACTGGAATGCCAGTTGCCAATATAATGACAGTTGATAAAGCAATTAAACTACCGATTTCTAAAGGGCTCATAGAATATTTTCAGGCGTAAGAGGTTTTTCAAAAGGCTCTATCCTGTTAGTAAAAATAGAAATAATATCAACTAAATACTGTAAAGTAAGGACACTAAAGCCTAAACCTAAAGAAAAAATAGGTATCCATAGTGGAGGTGCCCAGATTGATGGTGTTCTCCAATCATTAATCCATGCCTCATAAAAATAAAACCAGCTTGCCCAAGATAGAATAATACAGACTATACAGGCCATAGAAGAGGAGAATAAAGCTAAAAATTTCTTTGGCCTAGGATCTAAGAAATGAGGAATAAGATCAACATTAACATGGCCTCTAGTTAGAAGCACATATGGACTACCTATTAGAGTCGCAGAAACTACTGCAAAAATAACAAATTCATATTCCCAAATTGTAGAATGTCCGAGACCATACCTTACAAACACCATATAGCAAACTATTATACAAGCGCTTGCCAATAAACCAGCAGCTACGGTACCACAAAGCCTAGATAAAGAGTGGACAAAAGAAATTAGCTTATCAATCACTCAAATACCTATTCAACTGAAAGCGCTTGCCTTATTAATTCTTCACCGCCTTCAACCTCTTCTGAAAACACCCTATATGAAGTTTCAATTGCAATATTTTTCCAAAGTGAAGCCTGTTCAGAGTTCATATGCACAACCTCTACTCCAGCATCGCTAAAGGTTTTCTCCATATCTAAATCAAGTTGCTGTGCCTCTGCAAAAAAGAAATCTTCAGCTTTCTCTCCTGCTATTAGCAATGCATTTTGTTGATCTTCAGACAATCGCTCCCATTTTCTTTTTGAAACTAAAACCGGTTCATACATAAACCATAAAGCATTATTTCCAGGGGCTGTTAAGCATTGAGTATGTTCAAAAATTCTAAAAGAGGTAAAACTTGCTGAACTTGTATTAGCAGCATCCAAAACGCCGGTCTGCATAGCTGTATAAATGTCAGAACTAGGCATAGCAGCAATAGAAGCGCCAGCAGCTACTAACATTCTTTCAAAAGCCGCTCCTCCTGCTCTAATAACTTGCCCTTGTATATCATCTGGTTCAAGAATACATGCCTGTGATGAAACAAAACCACCCGCTAGCCATGCATCAGCAATAACAATAGCTCCGGCATCATAAATGATGGTTCTAATTGAATCCATAAATTCAGAATCATTTAGACGTCTTGCGTGTTCATGATTTTTTACTAAACCAGGCATCAATGTGGCATTAAACTGTGGGTGTCTCCCACTAGCATAAATTAGAGGTAAGGCAGTTATATCTAATTGCCCTCGCACAATAGCAGGCCATTGATCAACTGCCTTAAATAAGGATTGACCAGAATAAACCCTAATTTGAAGATCAACATTTGCTAGCTCTACTTCTTCTGCAATCATCTGAACCATTTCATGTCTAACATCACTAGAATTACCTGGAAACTGATGGGAGGCTCTTAAAATAGTCTGAGAAAAAGCATCAATACTAAAAAAAAGGTTTAAAGTGTACAAAAGTAGGAAGTTTTTATAATACATCCCTTAATTTTCCCCCCTAATTCAAATTAAATCCATTAGCTATTTAATATATACTAATAATTTGTTTATACTGTTACACGAAAAGAATGCAAAATCTAATTCAAAATCTATGGGGTGTCAAATTATGAATTCTACTATCGTTAAAATAACTACTTTTTTTCTTGCTTATGCCATGAGTACTTCTGCTCTTCTATCTCAGAATTCTGGTATGGGCATGGGTATGGGTATGGGTATGGGTATGGGCGCTGGATGTGCCATGCCAACACTGCCAATAGTTCCAGATGGTAATACAGCAACAGAAGAGGAACTCATCGCGGCTGTAAATGAAGTTAGAGCCTATCAAGAGCTTAATGCTGCTTTCCGTGAATGTCTTGATGCAGAGGAAATATCTTTTGGAGAAGAGATACCAGAAAATGCTCTTAGAAGAATCCTCAGAGATTATAACGCCTCTGTTGAGAATGAGGAAAGCTTAGGAAATACTGTAAATGAGGCAATTAGAGCCTTTAGATCTAGATAAAGATAATAATAAGCTTAATGTCTCAAGCTTGATTTTAAGGAGAAGATGTGATGAATCATTCTAAATATTTAATAACTATTATACTGTCTTTCTATTTAGGAAGCGTAATTGCTCAAGAAACTCCATCATTTGAATTTGATGCAAGCTTCCCTAAGCCGCTACCAGAAGGATGGATTAATGCTCAAGTTGGTGGCGTTTGTGTTGATAGTAATAATAATATTACAATCGTTGATAGAAGAAACATTACCGAAGAAGAGGAAGAAACAACTATTCCTGCTCCTCCAATAATGAGATTTAATCAAGACGGTGACCTGATACATTCTTTCGGGGATCCTGATGTCGTACCAGCTGGAATCCATGCCTGTTATTATGATAATGATGATAATATATGGGTAGCAGGAAATCGTGATTCAGTAGCTCAAAAGTATAGCTATGAGGGAGACCTATTAATGCAAATTGGTACTAAAGGGGTTTACGATACAAGTACAGGAGTTCGAGAAGGTGAACCATTAAACTCATCACAAGAGCTGCTTAATAGGCCTTCGGCTGTAGTTACTGATCCCGAAAATGGAGATATCTATATATCTGATGGCTATGGCAATAGAAGAGTTGTTGTATTCGATGAAAATGGTAACTATCTGAGACAATGGGGTGAGCAATCTGAAGTAGATTATGAAGTTGGAGAGCCAGGAACATTTGCTTGGACAGTTCACTGTATTACGATGAATAATAATGGTGAAATTTATGTTTGCGATCGATATGGAGACAGAGTGCAGGTCTTTAATAAGATGGGTGAATATATTAAGAGTTTCTATATTGGTACAGAAACTCATAGTAGAGGTACCGCTTGGGATGTTGAATTTTCTCCTGATGATGAACAAACATTTATGTACGTTATTAATGGTGGTTGGGAAAAAATTGAAATACTTAATCACGAAACAGGAGAGACATTATCAACTTTTGGTCGTCCGGGACATCAGGCTGGAGCATTTACACATGCACATACTATCGCCGTTGATCATGATGGTAATATCTATATAGCTGAAACAAGTTCTGGAAGAAGAGTTCAGCGATTTAAACTTGTTAATTAATTTATTGCTCTAGAAAAAGAAAAAGCCTGACAAAAAATGTCAGGCTTTTTTTATTTAATCTGTAGATTAAGAAAATCCTAAAAATATATACTAATTTATAGAAGTCTTGAAGGGTTTCTATACTCTCTTAAAAGATAATTATCTGTCCACTCTTCAACTAGTTGATTTAAAAGATCTGGATTTTCAGAAGCTAGATCAAAATGCTCACCAGGATCGACACTTAAATCAAAAAGTTTCCAGGCATCTAGCGTCCAATCGGTATGGAGATTATTAGCATCTAAATCAGGAGCAGTTTCCTTAATAATCTTATAATTACCTTTAATATATGCCCCACTATTATTCCTACTACTAACCCAACCAATGCTTTGATCTGAAGATCTTACATATTCAGCCTGGCCAGTGATATATGGCCAAAATGAATAACCTAAAATATCATTAATTTCTCTATCCTTATAATAACCAGCACCAGGATGCTTCGATTCGGCAATATCTACAAAAGATGGAAGTATATCAACCATGCCCATTAGCTCATTAGTAACTCCTGGATCTATTAATTTTGGAAAATAAATAAAGCCAACCGCTCTAGTGCCTCCTTCTGTAAACCTACTTTTAAAAAACTTAAAAGGAACAGTAGCGGCTTCACCAAAGCCATTGCCATGATCGATAAATGAACCAGGACGACCGAAATTTTCAATACTATTATCAAAAATTTTCCAGCCTCCTGTTGCGTTTCTACCTTGTGGATTTTCTGGATCTAAAGCATGACCAGCAGCTGATGCACCATGATCGCTAACAAACATAATAACCGTATTATCTATTTCACCTGACTCATGGAGAAGATCTATAATCCTACCAGCACTCATATCCATATATTCAACCATTCCAGCATATATTTCTTGAGCCCTAATATGCCTTACTTGTGTTTCAGTCGTTAAACTATCCCAAGCTGCTGCTGTAGGTTTATAATTATCTAACGAGCCTCCCGGAGGAACGACGCCTAATTCTAAGGCTCTTTCGAAACGCTCTTGCTTTAGTACTTCATATCCTTCATCGTATCTTCCATCATATCGGTCTAGCCAATCATCTGGCAAACCTAATGGCCAGTGCGGTGCTGTATATGGCACATAAGCAAACCATGGTGAGTCATCAGAGCTTGAAGAAATATAATCAATCATTCTATCCGTATAATATTCAGTTGCATAAAAATCTTCTGGAAGATCAGCATTTGCCAAAAGCTCTCCATCATCTTGATATAAAAAAGGGTACTGATAAATTTCTTCTTTAAAATGACTATTAGAAGCTCCAGAATTAACAAATGAGCGATCAAATCCTCTTGTTGCAGGATTGTGTCCTACTCTAGCACCTAAATCCCATTTACCAGCCGCAAAAGTTTGATAACCAGCATCTTGCAATAGTTCAGGTAGTAATGCCCAATTCTCACTGACACCAATACCTCGCTCTCCTCCTCTGTAAAGAACGCCATCAAAAATTGACTTAGTATCTTCTATAACATGGTCAGCTATAGAACTAGTCATCATTCTTGCTCTAGTTGCAAGACAGGCTGTTGCAGTTCTAAAGTTTGTCAATCTCATTCCTTCAAAGGCGAGCGCGTCAAGATTAGGTGTAGAAATTTCAGCTCCAAAAGCACCTAAATCACTATACCCCATATCATCAGCAACAATAAAAAGAATATTAGGACGATCATCTTGAGTTACTTCCTGCGTCTGATCTATATTTTCAGAACACCCAAGAATGAATGAAAAAATTAAAAAAATTACAAAAGAGTATTTAAAATGCATAATTCATTCCCTTAATTAATAGCTAAATGCTTAATAAGAAAGAATAACTGTTTAGTACCTAAAAGTCTTACTATATTTAAGTGAAAACTGTGAATAAGTAGAGTTAAACCTTGAAAAGCTATCCAAGGTATTGGCATTATGATCAAAAACAATATAAAAGTCTTCACCAGCTTCCCGATTAAATCTCAGTCTTGTATTTAAACCAACGGTAGAGGATGTATTATCGTACTGCACCGAAGCGTATAGATATAGTCTGTTGGTAAAATTATAGTTTGAAGATAATTGAAATAAACGAGTAGTAAAATTGCCAGCAGGCAAATCAACATCGTAGTTTTTCAAACTACTAGATAATGAAAATTTACTACTTGGCCTCCACCTTAGTGTAGCCTCTACATCATTTCTTTTTCCATTAAAAAAATCTCCTCCTTTTATGACTATCATTGGAGAAAAAGCACTATTTTGAGAAAAATCAGCAGAAACCTCCCAATCATCATATGTATAAGATCCAACTGGTATAATCACTCCTTTAGAAACTTCGAAAGATTCAGTAAGGACTTCTGTCTTCCTATTAACAGCTGTACTGTAATTATGACCAGCACGAGTAATTATTCTTATTGGTCTTAGAAAATTATAATAACTCTCTAACTCACCAGTTTGGTTATTATCATGAGTTTGCGTACTCCAGAACATCTCAGCGCTTCTTAACCAAGGATGATTATTAAAATTTTTACGGTAGCCAGCCCAACTTCTTAATCTCTTATAATTTTTTCTATTAACAAAACCTAAAGCTGGATTATAATTTTTTTCTACCACCTCATGCTCTATTTTACCCCTAAAACCATCTTCGCCTTGAATCCCAAAACTTGCGCCTAGCGTATCTTGCTCCTTATCCACTCCAGAAGTATCTGAAGCTGTGTACCATAAATCTGCATGAACTAACTTAGAGGACAAAATAGAGGTATTTCTATATCTGAAATCAAGACCAGCTACTTTATTATCTAAATTAGATCTTGGGTTACCACTAGTAAATAGTAGACCTAAATTTGATTCATCTAGGACATTTGCCATTACTCTTGCTACAAAAATATCTGTTTTATCAATTGATTCGTCAGCATCTTGTTGAATACCAAGAATTCCAACGTTCCAAGGACCAGACCTGCCGGTGAGTTTTATCCCAGAATTAATATCTATGGGCTGCCCCTTCGCACTTAGTCCTATTTTTCGTGTGAAAAAAGGATTTGCATTACGATTCCATTGATCATAGTTTGCAAAATTAAAGATATCCATATCTTGTAAAAAGAAATCTCTTTTTTCAGGAAAAAAAAGTGAAAACCGTGTGAGATTAAGTTGTCGATTATCTACCTCAGTATCTGAAAAATCAGTATTTAAGGTCAATACACCCGTTAGTGTAGGGTTAAATTTATAAAAAATATCTGCAGATGGCTCTACTGAGCTTTCATTTTTATTCCTAGCAAAATCCTTATTTTGTTTTAAGGAAATAGAAGGAATAATATCTAAACCTAAACCTTGATTAATATCATTGAAGCCTTTAACAACGCCAAAGCTATCTAAATTAAAGTTGCGATCATATTCATTCCAACCAATCCTTTCATTCTTCCTTCTTATCAACCTCACAAAATTGAAGCCCCAATCAGCATTATTAGGATCAAAATTGATAGATTTAAAAGGTATGGCCATTTCTGCAGACCAGCCCCATTCTGTTATTTGTGATTGAGCATACCAAATACCATTCCAGTTGCTATTATTGGTAGTTTTAGTATCAAAAATAGATTCTTGTCTAGTCCCTATTGCATTTAACCAAAAACTATAGCCAGAAGTTTTTTGATTAAAAGGATCAAGCCGAACACCTATGAGATCATCAGTAATAACGCCTGTATTGTGGGTCATTACTCTAGCAATAATTGCACTAGGGTCAGAGTCTTCTAATCTAGCAGCAACATATAGAAAGTCACTATCATAAGTAATATAAAATGTGCTCTTTTCAGTAGGCTCTGTTAGATAGGCAGGGTCTATCTGAATAAAATCGTTAATAATGGTTGCACTTTCCCAAACCTCATCGTTAATGTCGCCATCAATCACTGGCGGTGTCTCTGTTCTATTAATATCTGCTACTTTTAATGACTCGCCGTTCTGTGAAAAAGCTGGTGAAATAAATAAAAATAAAATCGATACTTTAATTAATTTCTTAAGGCTTATAAGATAAGAGATAGTTTCATTCTTAAAAGAGAGCATGAAGTATATAAATAACATTATTTTTTTCGGAGTAATTATTTGTTTCGTTCTATCTGGTTTTGCCGCCCTATTATACCAGACAGCGTGGATGAGGCAATTCTCTGTTATTTTTGGAACCTCGGAACTAGCTGTTGCTACAATCCTTTCAGCCTATATGGCTGGACTTGCCTTAGGAGCAGCAATAGCTGGTAAATATATTAATAAAATAACTCGGCCTATTCTATTTTACGGAATTCTAGAAGCAGCTATAGCCATTAGTGCTCTATGCGTTCCGCTTTTAATGGGGTTAGCAAGTTTGCTATATATTAACTTTTTAGGTAACCAGCTATCGCCAGGTGATGCTAGCGGTCTTGGTCAATCAATGTTTTATCTTATAGTTGCTTTTCTAGTACTGATTATTCCAACTGGATGTATGGGAGCAACTCTTCCATTATTAATAAAGTATGTTGTAAAAAGTGAAGATCAAATTGGATCTAGAGTAGGAATGCTTTATGCCATGAACACGGCTGGAGCAATTGGTGGAACAACGGCAGCAGGATTTCTGTTACTCCCCTTACTTGGCTTATCGGGTACAATTTGGGTAGGAGTAGGAATTAATATTTTAGTTTTTTTTATAGCAGCTGCAATTGCCAGCTTAATCAAAACACAAACAAACGATAATATTTCCAGTCCTAAAAAAACTGATATTAAAATTAAACTTGATAGCACTACAAGCTATCGATGGATACTACCTTTAATGCTTTTATCTGGAATGGCTACCTTTACATATGAGGTGTTATGGACCAGATTGCTGGGTCACATCCTCGGAGGAAGTGTTGCTGCATTCTCAACTATGTTAGCTAGCTTTCTTTCAGGAATAGCGATTGGGAGCGCTATTGCATCAAGATTTTCAAAAACAAGAGATGGCTCTGTGAAGATCTTCATTTATATCCAATGCTTAATCGCCGCTACATCTATACTAATATATCAATACTTTAATTATATTGATTCTAGCTTTGGTCTAACAAATAATATCTTTATAGCCCTTACTATTCTATTACCTGCCACTTTGTTTATTGGAGCAACTTTCCCACTTGCGGTTAGAATGTTAGCAGATAATAAGAATGTGGCAGCTCAAGCTTCTGCAAGGGTATATGCATGGAATACCTTCGGTGCTATAGCTGGTGCAGCAATTGCTGGATTTTTCCTAATCCCATTACTTAAATATGAAGGCGCAATAAAATTAGCAGTTAGCGCTAACCTATTTATTGCACTATTTGCCTCTCTTTTTATCCTGAAAAAGAAAAAAACATATACTTTATCTGTCAGCATTATTTTCCTAATTGCTCTAATTGCCTATAGACCAAGTATGCCTGAAAATATTCTAAGAACATCTCCAATTGTTGATAAGAGCGAAGGAGAAATCATTTACTATGATGTAGGTAGATCTGCAACTGTTATTGTTTTTGAAGAGGATGGTTTTTTTAATCTTCGAACTAATGGACTACCTGAAGCTGGAACAGACTTAAAAGGTGCGCCTCCATCAAAAAATAGTCAACAACTTTTAGCTACCATGCCAGTACTAGCAAGACCTGATACATCAGAAATGCTTATTATCGGTTTTGGTGCAGGTGTTGCAGTTGAAGGCGTTCCATCTACCGTAAATAATATTGATGTTATCGAGCTAGAGCCTAAAGTAATTGAAGCAAACAAAATTATTGGTAACAGAAGAGCTGTAGACCCATTAAAAGATAATCGAGTAAATATAATTACTAACGATGCTAGAAGCGCACTTGCCCTAACCACAAAAAAATATGATGCTATTGTTTCTCAACCATCACATCCTTGGACTGCTGGTGCCTCTCATTTATATACTCGAGAATTTATGAGCTTAGCTAAAGAACACCTAACTACTGATGGTATTTTTCTACAATGGATGAATAGTCAGTTCTTAAACGAGGATCTCTTAAAGAGTCTTTGTGCAACTATGCTGGATGTCTATAGATATGTTAGGGTATATCAATGGTCACCTGAAGTTTTATTTTTTCTAGGATCTCAAAGACCAATCAATCCTGAGTACAATATGAGTATATCAGGTAGGCCTCTAATAGATGATCCACTTCATTACCTTGAAAGAGGAATAGGATCTGTAGAAGATTTAGTAGTGGCGCTAAACATGGACCAAGAAAATATCAAAGAGTTTTCTAAAGGCGCAAAGCTATTAACAGACAATATGAACCTTATGGCGACCGAATCTAGCCGAGCACAAGAGAGAGGAACCGCATTAAATTATAGAGATTTAGAAGATTTGTTTTTGCCTTACGATCCATTACTTCAAAGTAATAGCTTCATTCATAACAATTTTCCTATTGAACTAGAGTTCTCCTATATTGCAGAAAGATTAGAAATTTTAGGTAATAAAAAAAGAGCAGTTAATTTAGGAAACGCTTTAGAAGAAAAAAATCTAAGCCAATCTTTATTAGTTATTGCATTAGGCCTTAGCAGACAAGGACAAAGAAAAGAATCGCAAGAACTACTAAGAAGATCATTAGAAGCTGATCCAACAAATGATCAAGCTCGCTTTAATCTTATAAAGCCATGGCTAGCCGAAATAAATGAGCCAGATACTCCAGATTATATAAAAGATGCCGCTAGTCAAATTACAGGATCAGGAGCAGCTGTTATAAATGGATGGCAGGCTATTATAGAAGGAAATTATAATTTCTTAGTAGATTCTGATGAATTAATTGCAGCTACTAAACCAACTGACCAATGGTATCTAGAATCAATTAAACTCAGAGCTGATTGGCGAATAAAAGTTAATAATCCTGAATACCAACCAGCTCTTTCTAGAGAAGCGAGAAGAATAATTGATAGCGCTATAACGATTATTGATGATGTAGATCTTTATGGTTTAAGAATTGCAGCATCTTATGTTGCTGAAGATACCCCGGAAATACTAGAGACCTCAAGGAGGTTAATATACATTATTAGGAATGAAATTAATCTCGTAAAAAATGATCTGTATGACATCCCTATAGAAGATATTGATAGGAAAATTATTCAAATCGAAGCGCTTAAAATTGTTTTAAATGAAATGATAGAAAGTCAAAACACTGATATAAATAATATAGACAGTATACAGAACTCTTTGGATGAAGTCTTAGAAGAGCTTGCAGACCTTAAGTTAATAGTATAAATGTTTTCTAAAAGGCAAGTTATTAAGGATCTAATACTAATCGGCGGCGGTCACAGCCATATAAAAGTTATAAAATCTTTTGGTATGGATCCAATACCTGGAGTTAGACTAACTTTAATTAATCCTGATACATATTCACTTTATTCAGGTATGTTGCCAGGAATTATCTCAGGTCACTATACTTTTGATGAAGCTCATATTGATCTAATAAAATTAACTAGCTTCGCTAATAGCAGATTCATAAAAAGCAAAGTTATAGGAATAGAACCAGAAAAAAATAAAATCTTATTAGAAGGTCGTCCTCCTTTATTCTATGATCTACTTTCAATAAATGCTGGATCTGGTTCAAATTATGAAAATATCAATGATATTAGAAATACAGCAATAACAGTAAAACCAATCAACCAATTTTTATCAAAATGGGAACATATTAAGCGTAAAATTAATAATTCTAAAAACGAAAGAAAGATTGCATTAATAGGAGGTGGGGCCGGAGGAGTAGAAATTATATCCGCTATGAGGCACTCTTTAAGTAGAAATAATCAATTAACTTTATTTACAAAAGAAAATCGGATATTAAAAGATTTTCCAAAAAGAACAATTCATAAATTTGAATTACATTTTAAAAAAAATAATATTAAGATTTTAACTAATACAGAAATCAAAAAAATAAATGGTGATTGTATTGTTGATAGTGAAAATAAAGAACGCATTTTTGATGATATTTTTTTAGTAGCAAGAACTTCAGGACCTGAATGGCTTAAAAAAACAAACTTAGATTTGGATGATGAAGGTTTTTTAGCTGTTAATGATCAACTTCGCTCCATATCTAAAAACAATATTTTTGGGTCCGGCGATATAGTAAATATTGATAAGTATAACCTTAAGAAATCAGGCGTTTATGCAGTAAGACAGGGAGACGTATTAAGTAAAAATCTTAGAAATACACTACTCAAGAAGGATTTAAAGAAATTTAAACCGCAAAGAAGCTTCTTATCAATCATTTCTATGGGCGAAAAGAAAGCTATTGCCTCTAAATATTCTTTTTCAATTCAAGGAAAATGGGTATGGAATTGGAAAAATCATATTGATCAAAAATTTATAGCAAAATTTTCTAATTTTCTTATAAATAGTATGACTAGTAATGAAAAGATTCCTCAAATTCTCCTCACTGAAGAAGTAAAAAAACTTAGTGATGACATTAGATGTGGTGGATGCGGGGCTAAAGCTACTAAAGAAATACTTAATTCATCTCTACATAATCTAAATATTCGAACAAGAAAAGATGTGATATTAGGACTAGAAAGTCCTGATGATGCTTCAATTATAAGGGTGCCTGAAAATAAATTATCTGTCATATCTGTAGATTTTTTTCCCCCTATGCTGTCAGATCCATACTTATTTGGAAAAATAACAGCTCATCATTGCTTAAGTGATCTTTATGCAATGGGTGCTGAGCCTCAATCAGCTATGGCCATTGTGAATTTACCCTTATGGCCTGAAAAAAAACTCTCTGAAGAACTTGAGTCTATGCTACTAGGAGCTATTGACGTCTTTAATAACGAAAATACTCAATTAATTGGAGGTCATACTAGTGAGGGAGAGCAGTGTATTTTTGGTTTCTCTGTCAATGGATTAATTGATGAAAACAAAGTCTTAAATAAGTCTAAACTCAATAAAGGTGATGCTTTAATTTTAACCAAGGCTATCGGAACTGGGACAATACTTGCAGCTAATATGAGAGCGAAAGCAAAAGGGCTATGGGTAGACAAAGCAATAGAATCTATGCTGACTTCAAATAGAAAAGCGGTCGATATAATTATGAGTCATGGTGGCACTGCTTGCACAGACATCACTGGCTTTGGACTAGCTGGTCACCTACTAGAAATGCTTGAAAGAAAAAAACTAAAAGCTAATATCAATCTCTCAAATATTCCAATACTTGATGGAGCAGAAGAAGCTATTTCAAAAGAAATATTCTCAACGTTACAAAATAAGAATGAAAATTTTTCTGCTCATATAAATGATCATTCTAAACTTGCTCAATTGCCAAGTTATAAATTACTTTTTGATCCACAAACAGCTGGTGGGCTACTAGCTGGTATTCCTAAAAATCAAGCTGAAGGCTGTTTAAATGATTTGGCTAATAATGGCTACATAAACGCTAAAGAAATTGGATACGTTGTAGAACAAATAAATCAAGAAAATAAAATTAATGTTATAAAATAAAAAATCCGCCCTAATTAAAAAAACTAGGGCGGATATATCCTAAGTAAATTAACTTAAATACTAATTACCAAAATAGTGTTGGTATCTAACATAAGACTCTCTTGGTCTGTTAAGATTAACGGCTGCATTACCATTACCAGTAGAAAAAGAGCCATTAGAAGAATAAACTTCATTCGTAGCATTTCTCACGCCAAATGTAACTGACCAATCTTCATCTGCACTGTTATAAGTGGTATTAAAGTTAGCAATATTATAAGCGTCCTCTCTCATTAACATATGAGGCTCAAACTTAAACCTTTGGGCATCCATATGAATATAATCAATTCGAGTAGTAATATTACCACCTCCACCTAAAGGAAGACGGTGAGTTATACCAAGCGTATAATTATTTTCAGGAGCATAAGGAAGCACTGCTTCTGCGAGTGGAGTACAAACCGTAGTAGGACAGTTAGCCTTTGATACTAATGGTGTTGATAGAGTAGCGTCAGTATAGCCAGGTCCGTACCACAAGTAATTGCCTGATTGCATAGCATTACCAACTAGCGAATCAACCTTTGCATCTAATAGGCCGACAGTAGCATCAATACGTAGAGTATCACTAACAATCAATAATGCTTCTAGTTCAGCACCAGTTAAAACGCCCACACCAACATTCTCAATACCTGTTCCCCCAGCAAATAATCCTGCAGGTCTAGCGTTAACCTGCATATCATCATAGGTAGAATTAAATATCGCACCATTTAATCTTAAGGCGCCGCCAAATAAATCAGCTTTAGCACCAATCTCATAATTTGTTACATATTCAGGCGCGAAAGCTGGCATAGGTTGAGGCATCCCTTCAGGGAAACGACTAGCAAAACCACCATCACGGAACCCTTTAGCAAAAGAACCATAAATCATAGCAGTATCACTAATATCATAAACTAAACTCAGCATAGGATCGGTTTGTGTCCATGAAGCTGAACCTACTGCCTCTTCACAAACATCCCTAACTTTATCTCTTTCAATCCTTCCATCTCCATTTGAAGTTGGACCTCCTGCTGGTTGAGGCTTGCTTGCATCTGCTGGGCAGTAGTCCCGATGAATAGTTACATCAAATGTTTTATCATCAGTTGTTGATCTAACTCCGCCGGTTAAGTGAAGCCTATCTGAAATATGATAGGTTAACTGTGCAAAAACAGCATTAGAGGTATTATCGATGTCTCGAACAANACGCTGGAATTTTAAACCGCCTGCATCATCGTGTACTGCGTTCATACCACTCATTCCGGTATAAACAGTACCTGGATGATAGCTCGTGTTTTGCTTACGGCCTTGAGTTACCCACGCGCCATTTACACCAATTANCGATACGACCTCAGTACCTGTTTCTTTGAAATGATATATACCAGTTGTGTAATCCAACCTGCCATCCATGGCTTGGCCGGTCAACTGTATCTCTTGCGATCTTCCATCTTGGTGGAAATCATCATTAATATTAGAAAATATAGGAATTGGGCTATAATCATGATCATTCATAAAACTTGATTTAAAGCCGCGATAAGCTGTAATCGACCTTAATGTACCTAATGAAGTTTCTGTTTCTACTGTTAAGGCAGTACCATAGGTAGTTAGCCAATTTTCAGGTGTATAATCCCTATTGCCATTAACATCATAGAAAATAGCACCTGTTTCATAAACATCTACACCAGGATTATGCACTTCTCCATAACAAAGCGGATTTGTATTTCTACCTTCCGCTGTTGCACAAGCTGCAACTCCTGAGAAAGATGCACCACCCATAGGCGTTCCAACATTCCACCAGTTACCTTGCATCAAGATAGAAACAAATTCGCCTGTTGCAGTACCATCAGCACTATAAAGCGCTGCCGGAACTAAAGGAGCTGGAGCTGCCTTATTATGAGACCAATCTCCAGTAAGATTAACTCTTAAGCTATCTGCTGGTGCAAATTCTAACTGGGCACGAACAGCGCTCGTATTATCATCACCTANCCAAAGATTATCATAGCTAGTAGCCTTAACGTATCCACCTCTACTTCTTTGCATGATAGATACTCTAGCTGCTAAGTCATCTACAGCTTCTATAGGAAGATTAAATGAAGCTCTAAGATTCCCATAACTGTTCTCACCAAATGAAAGACTTACTTTTGATTCAAAAGCTTCAGGATTAGGCCTTTTCGTCACTAGGTTAACTGCTCCTGCTAAAGTATTTCTCCCAAAAAGCGTTCCCTGTGGACCTCTTAGCACCTCCGCTCTTTCAAGATCAACAAGATCCATCATGCTTCCAATTGATCTGGCTACGTAAACACCATCAATATAAATACCGACCGCAGGGTCTGTGTTAATAACGAAGTCTGATTGACCAACACCACGCATAAAGATAGTTGGTGAAGCTGTTAAGCCGCTAGTTTGAGATGACGATTCAATCATAACATTTGGCGTTGCCTGTGCTAAATCATTAACACTCAAAGCGCCACGCAGATCAATCTCATCAGCAGTAAATGCAGTAACCGCTATTGGAGTATCCTGAAGTGATTCTTCTCTTCTTCTGGCAGTTACAACAATCTCTTCAATAGCAAAAGCACCACCCGTAGCTTGCTGGGCGTTTACTTGATGCATTGAAATGAAAGGAAGTATAGCTAGAAAAGAAATGATTAATAGTCTTATTATTATCAATTTAATTCCCCTATTGTATTTTAAAAAATAATTTTAAGTCATGCTTATATCTAACTANAAAGTACTAATCTTATTAGATATCGCCTTCATATAGTAAACAAAGCTTTGAATAGCGAAATAAAATTATAATATATTTAGACTTAATAAAGATCTATAAATATTTGAAATAATTATCTTATATCTTTATTTAAAGCTAAGTAAACTACCTCGCCTTCTACAACAGTCATAACAGAATAAAGCTCTTCTATTTCATCTTCTGGCACAACCATATAGTCACGATTTAGCACTACAAAATCAGCCTGTTTTCCNGNCTCTAGGCTTCCTAAATCATCCTCACGNAATAAGATATAAGCATTNGTTAGAGTATGNGCTGTAAGCGCATCNTCTCTTGATACAGTGAAGGGCTGAGTTATATCACCAGCTATATTTCTTCCACTAACTACCCACCCAATTGTGTGAAATGGNTTTGGGCTNCCTACTGTAGTAGCATCTGAGCCCAGCCCCCAAATACCATCCATATCATTTATAANCTTTGCNGGTGGTTGGCTTGCAGGATTTTGTGAGGCTGTAAGCGAAGATTGTCTTCTTGAGCTATGAACAGCAAATACCATGCCTAAGTCCTTNGCTCGATCTATAGATTCTGCCTGAATTCCATTNGTATGAGCTATAGTAAANCGCATATCTAGCATTGTCGGATGACTTATTGCTACCTCCTCCAATATATCTAGCATNGCAGAAATTTTTACCTCTCGACTAGAATGCTCATTCGTCTGCCAGCCATTTTCTACAGCNGCAATAGAGATATTNTTGAAATGNGTCCTATCTTCTTCTGAAACAATAAAAGGNTTGGCTCGCATTGGTCGATAAACGGTTTCACCATAGCCAAATTGGGCAAATCTCAAACCNTCCATATCTGGTGCNTTGGTTTGCATTTCCATTATAATTTCTTCAGCACTACTGCTAGCACTGTTTTGTTCGTTTAATGAATAATATACCCGCATNTTTAGNTCTTCTGCTTCGGCTATACGTCTCACCGAATCATAGAAAGCTGGAGTAACGGTATTACCACCTACATCATAGACTGTTGTTAANCCCTTNCTAAGNAAGCTATCAATCGTCTGCTTGACACTNTTATCCCATANTANCTCTGNAGGATCTGGTATCTGACTATCNACTAAGCCGAAAACCTGNCGACCNAGNAATTCGCCAGTTAGAANCCCTTGCTCNTTACGTATTANNCCNNCCTGCNCTTNAGTTTCATTAGAAATACCCACAGCNTTTAAGGCAGCACTATTTACAAATGCCCTTCTATATCCNTCTTGTATATAAAGAGGTCTATTCGGNAATACCGCATCTAGCTCCTCTCTACTAAAAATATCAGAATTATCTTCAAACTGATCAAAAATAAAACCGCCCATAACCATCANCCATTCACCTTCAGGAAGTTGGCTGGCACGCTCCTTAACCATATCTAAAGCCTCTGCTCTAGATTTGATACCATCCCAACGGACAAATCTATACCAATGTTTAGTGGCACGAACAAAATGCATGTGATTATCTATTAGGCCTGGGACAANAGTTTGTCCTTCTAGATTAGTAATCTTAGAATCAGCACTAGCATATTTCATTATCTCTTCTGTTGAGCCGGTAGCAAGAATTAGACCATCTTTAATTGCCATAGCTTCAACTATGCTGAAATNTNGATCTACTGTTAAAATTTGACCGTTAGTTAATACCCAATCAGCTATATTAGTTTTTGCNNCTTCTGGTAATGAGCTATCTCTNNCACCACAGGCNNTAANAAGTATAGAAAATAATATAATTANNNCNANCCTCATAGTCTTAAGCTATCAGAAANTNTNAAAAGTGTCTAAAGCTTTNTCTTTANGGTNAGCAGATCTATAGAACTTAGTTTTTTTTATAATCAAATGATTAATGATAAAATTAGNTTTTTAAATATAAAGCTAATTTTATGAAAAAGAATAATAGATTACTNCTTATCTTATTTGCTCTAGTTCTAATATTTAGCATTCATGCTCTTAAGGAGNCTAGTATGATACAAGTAACAATTAAAACATCTGTTGGAGATATTAATCTAGAATTAGANAGTGAAAAAGCACCTATTACTGTTGAAAATTTTGAAGTAATAGCTAAATCTGGCTTCTATGAGGGGACTATATTCCATAGAGTCATTAATGGCTTTATGATTCAAGGCGGAGGTTTAAATGAAGATATGAGTAACAAATCAAGTGGTACTGCCCCTATCCAAAATGAGGCAAATAATGGCTTAAAAAATGATCGTGGGACTGTGTCTATGGCAAGGACTAATGATCCTCATTCAGCTACAAGTCAATTCTTTATAAACCATAAAAATAATAACTTTCTCAATCATACTGCAGAAAACTCTCAAGGCTGGGGCTATACTGTATTTGGTAAAGTAACTGAAGGTATGGATATAGTAGACCAAATAGCTACTGTTACAACTGGCTCTTCTCGCGGATATGAAGACGTGCCATTAGAAATTATTACTATTCAATCGGTAAGTGTCACTGAATGAATCAAACATGATTTTAGATACATACTTAAGCCAAGTCTAATTCTAGTTTGCACTGAAGTTGGACATAGCAATTAATGCTCTGTGATACAGTTATATTTATATAACTTTAGATGGGGAGTAAATAGCATTTCAAGTGTTGCAGTGATTGGCTCTTCTAAGAACTCAGGGTCTTCTAAAAATAGATCAACAATTAATCTTGTCCTATCATCACTTAAAGAATAGCGTTCTACTACATGCTTGTTATGGCCAGAAGGAACTCCAATCCCATTACCAGAATTAAGCTTTTCAAATAACCTAGTATCTACAACTAGTGAATCACCTTCATACCAACCAATAGAGTGTCCCTGAAAAGTTCTTTGCTCATCTTTTGGGTGCTCTCGTCCATCCATGTAAACAATTCGATTAACATCAAGAAACTCATTACGTAAAATTACATGGTCATCATAAATTTCAATACCACTTAAATAGTTTACACTTCCTATGGTAAAAGGAGTTGGATGTGGAATGCACAATAAATTTGGATCATCGGTAAGATCATTATATTGCTCTAGTGCTTTAATAGCCGCAGGTGTTAACTTGGCAGCATCAGAAAACTGTCTCCTTATATTAGTATGTGATAATCCTTTCCATACCCCTTCTAGGTTGATAGCTGTTGCAGTTGCCTCTAAATCTCCTTCTATTTGAGACCACAAGTTACCATCTTTTGTTTCTAAGGTGCTTAAGATAGCTCTATTTCTTCCACTTCTCTCTGGGTGCGCTCTAATTGTTACTATATCTCCAGGATTTAGTAAGGATGATATCCATCCGCTTCGACTCATAATCGGAACAGAGCCAGTTTCAATTTCCCATTCAACAGGACCGTCAGAATTAGCATTATCTTCAACATAAATCATAACGTGTGGATTACGAAAAACATAACTACTAACCACACCCTCAAATGCAATCAGGCTATTAAAATCATATCCAGCATCACTATGGTGAGCCATAACTGGAGTTAATATTAAAAAGAAAATAAAGAGTGGTGTAAATTTATTCATAATTCGTCTTCTTTTATAGCTCTACCCAAGATAAATACTTTTATTTATTATAATTTAGCAGTAGTCTAATCAGAAAACACTTTATCTGCACCTTTTAATTTATACTGTAAAGCAAATAATTCTTAGACCATAAAAATATCTAAAATTCCTATTCCTCAACTACAAATATTTCTATAGGTAATTTGTACTTATTAATAACACGCATCATTTGCCCATGGTAATCTTTTCCACTCTCAGCTCTTTTAATAAACAAAATACCAGCTTTCCTATTTGTAGATTCTGCATAATGAAGGGCTTGGCCAATTGCCTCTTTCCAGTTGTAGTCATACTCTGCTTCTATCGCATATTTATCAGTTAGACAATCAACATATGTGTCATCATCAGTCCTATAATTATCATTACCACCATTATTTAAACACCACACTTCATTAACATCGCGTTCAGCTGTAAAAATAAATGGCATCATAAAAGTCAAAAATAAAAAATTCATAATTCTCAAAACTCTGGAAACTTTAGAGTAAATAAAATTATCAAGAATATTCATTAGAAAGTAACTAGTTGCTAGTTATTGCCAGAGTAGGCATTAATAAACTGTTAATCAGCCTCTATCGTACATTCGTACGGTTCGATTTCTAATTCGGGGTGCCATTGCCAGGTCCAGATCGCAGTTACAGGCTCAGTAAATGTTTCTGGATCATTGACAGTGATGGTGTAGGCAAGTTCGGTACCCTCCTCATTACTAAGAGAGAATCGTTCAAGTATTTCTGAGGACTGACTTTGAGGAACACCGGTGCGATCGAATAATGGCCAATCTATCCGTGAAGTTCGTACCACTAGATCATCGTTTTCCCAGTGCCCAACTGAGTAGCCAAGCTCACTAAGTGGTTGCTCTGCGACATTTCCTGTTTCACCCATGTGAACAACACGAACGATATCAAAATACTCTGCACGGATAACTATATCTCCATTTTGCTCAGTAAAATCAATAGGATGAGGGCCTCTACCAAGCATTGCAAATGGCATTCCTGGAGCTACACAGCGCATAATTCCATCGTCGATAATTGGATCCCAGGATGCGCGTGCCTCATTTGCTGCTTCAGTTAGCGGTAAATTACGAGGAAATAGACCAGGCGGCATTCTTCTCATCCATACGCGAAAGATTCCCTGTGCTTCCTTAGTTGCATCATTGCGTTGCTCGACGAGCGTGCTTCCAATTGTATTTTCTGACCAACGAGCATCACCTGCCTCCTGAGTTATTATTTCTAGGCCAGTTGATAGCAAGATATTAGTCATAAACATATGGTTTTTCTGACGAGTTGATGGATGACCTGCGGCTAGAATTTTATCACCAACTTTCATTAAATCCCGGGGTACACCACGGCGATCCTGACCATTGACACTTTGTGCTTCCAGATCCCATATTTCTTCTACACCATCTGAGTTCTCTATGCGCAGTGAGAAGCGAACATGCGGGTTACGCCAGTGCAGTGTAAGTATTTCGCCCTCAAGCTCACGTACAACCGAACGATCATACTCAGCAACCGAGTGATGACCCAATATTGTAAAGGAATATAGCGAGATGCTCATAATTAGAATAAATTTGATATAGGTATTATTGTAATTACGCAGTCTCAAAATTTGCTCTATGTTATTAATCATTTTTTTAATGCTCTATTTTATTGATAGTATAAAGGAATTAACAAAGATTTATAGCAGTATCACGAGATAACATATTTAAATACAGTTCCTGGCTGTTATCATTATATGAGAATATTCTAAAATAATTTGATTGAAAATTATCCACGCTTAGTCGATGACCACAATTTTTAATTCTCATTCCAATAAGTATGTTTTCTAAGTCTTTAGTTTGTTCAAAATTATAAATATAGTATAAAGGATGGTCTTGAAAACCAGAATATTTAAGATTTAGATAATTAGCCCATCTTTCCAAAGTGCTTGGACTAGATGGGTTATTTTCATCCCATGCAGAATATGTAAGGCCGTGTATAGTATCTCGTAACCCATCTACAATATCTGCTCCATTTGATTCAGATACGAATTCTAAGAAATTGATTCCACGTTTACCTGTTTCTTGTCCATTAAACCATAGCCCTCCATCTTCCTCTCCCTGGATATGTAATACTGATGGCAGTATTTCTGGAGTATTTTCTTTAAAATCAACTATACCTTTACGTAGTGTTGAGCCGCCTGTTACTGAAATTGCCTTGAATGAATAGTTATCATTAATACTAAAATCAACTAAATCAGTTGGCCCTCCCAATACATATGACATTAAAAAAATTGCTCCTGATGAGTGCCCAACTCCAAAAATAAGCTCAGGGTCTATATTAATCTCTGAAGATGAAAGTAACGACTCTACTAAGGAATCAACAAATTGGTAGTCATCACGGTCATCCTCTAATCCTTCATGCCAAAACCACATACCTCTTGCACCTCCTTGTTCAACTAGTTGTGGAGTTTGAGGTTTTTTTTCTGAGAATGCAGACATCTTAATTACAATAAAATCATTTTTATATGATTCTAATCTCTGCTCCCAATTTAAATAACTCAATATTGACTCATCTGTAAAATCTGAACGGCACATACATCCATGAAAAAATAAAACAACAGGATAAGATAAGTCTTTATTATATGAAATTGGAAAAGTAATAGAAAAATGCCTGTCATAACCATTAATACTAATAGTTTTAAGGTTTGTCTCATTAGTGCTGAGGTTTGTAAAAAGTGATGGTGGCGGGCTATCACTACCAGAGGGTGTAGTTTCTTCTACTTCGTTACTACAGGCGATGAGCAAAAAAGAAAGAAATAAAATAATTAAACATCTCATCCTTTGAGGTTATCAAATTTAAAGCAAAAGTTAAAATAGTAAAAATAGATTATTTGATAAAAAAATGAGTTATTATATTTATTGATTGCTTAAGGAGGATTGAATTGCCTCATAAAATAAATCATCTAATCCCAGTATTCCTCTATTGCTCATTGTTTGCATGCTCCTCTGATTTTTCGGTTGAATCAGATGAATCATTCACTATAGTTATGATCCCAGATACTCAAAATTCGGTTGACTATACTCGGCAAAAATCTGAGGGCTTCGCCATTGATAGTGGTGATATATTTATCCAGCAGATGAGTGATATCGCCAGTAAGAGTACTTCAAACGGAGGTAAGGTAGTTTTTGTCGCTTCGGTTGGGGATGTCTGGCAACATGTTACCAGTAATAAGGATGCCGATCATTTTACTCGAGGCATTGATTCTATTGAAAGCCAAGAATTTGCATTCCAACGATGGATTCGTCCAGATGGGGTGCTGAGCTTTGAACTGCCAAAATCTATTGAAGGCTATACTTTACTTGATGATGCTAACCTCCCGTTTGGAGTGGCCCCAGGGAATCATGACTATGATGCATGGTGGGCAGTTGCCCTAGAGCCGGAAATCCTGCAGGCCGATAGTGCTGATTTAAATTTAGAAATCTTGCCGGAGGATTATAAAATTCATGTGGGTGGCCTCGATAACTTTTGTAGTGTTTTTGGAAGTAATTCAGACTTTTATAGAGATAAAGACTGGTATATCGACGGCTATCAATGTGGGGGTAGCAGTGCTCAAATTTTTTCTGCTGGTGGCTATAGATTCTTACATCTTGCATTAGAAATGCAAGCAGGAGAAGATGCTGTCAATTGGGCTAGCCAAATAGTGAAGGATCATCTTGGATTACCAACTATTATTTCGACTCATGATTACCTTAACCCACAAGGTCAAAGACTACCTGGCTCGGGCATGGATTTGGCTCTCGTAGATCCTGATGGTAATAATAGTGCTGAAGAGTTGTGGAGAGATTTTATTAGTAATACTGACCAAATATTTATGGTTCTAAGTGGTCATCAGCGTGGACAAGCGCTACGAATCGACAAGAATAATTTTGGCCATGAGGTATATCAAATATTGGCAGATTTCCAAGGTCGAGGTCAGGCAGGTCTGGATGGAGGGCAGCCTCTCACTCCTCGTGGCGTAGCTGTTCCGATTGGCGATGGCTGGTATAGGGAGATGAACTTTAACCTTACTGGCGAGAGTCCACAAGTCGAAGTTAGAACTTATTCTAGTCACTACGAGAGTTATTCAAGTGATTTAGAAACATATGCGTTATGGTATAAGAATGGCGAACAACCAGACATGACTGATAGCGAATTTCTTGCTGCGGATGAGTTTATAATTGAGTTAATAGATTTCCATACTCGATACACTAGATAAGCTAGCTTCAGAAAAGTATAACTTATCAATCACTGACTAACTTAACAAACACACCCTATCTAGAATTATAACTCTCTGTATGCCCATTTCTAGAGT
>NHEF01000012.1 GCA_002171615.1 Gammaproteobacteria bacterium TMED78 | reverse complement strand
TTGAATGGCAACAAGCTCAAGATAGACAAGGAAGTAGACCTTCTATGAGAGGTGTTAATACTTTTGCTCAAGCGCCATCACGACAAAAAATATCTAGTTTTTTAGATGGTCTTCCAATTTCAGGGCAACAAGGTGGAGTACAATTTTATGGAGTTGATCGAGTTGAAATAGCAAGAGGACCACAAAGTACTGCTTATGGTCGTTCAACTTTTGCAGGTGCGGTTAACTATGTTTCTAGAAACCCTGGAGAGGAATTCGAAGCTCAGCTTACATTAGGTACTAGTGACCTAGAGAGAAATAAGATACATCTTGCACTTGGTGGCCCTCTTTTTGATGGAGATTATTTTTCTACCGGCTATACAATTGATGCCGCTAAAGATAAATTCAAAGGTCCTGATCATTGGTTTACATCTGATGGCTATCGTATGGGCGGATTAGATACTACTTATATAACAACTAAATTAACTTTCGCTGCTAATAATGATTCTGTTGATGGTTATATTAGACACGTTTATAAGGAGATTACAGATACTGTTCCAGTAAGATGGTATATAACTAAGGATGAACAAGCAGCGTGTGCAACTAAAACACTTGGCTCAGGTATGGCTGTTGAAAAGTATCTTGAAGGAGCATTTAACTGTACTTCAGCAATCCCAACAGGCGGCTATTCTCGTAATCATAATGCAGGAATTGGCTTAACTGGAACTGATAAAATGTGGGCTGAAACTTATAGTGCATTAGATCCAGGATCTAATGTTAAGCGTCAGAGAGTACAAGGCCAGGTTAATTTTAATTTTGATAATGGTAGTACTATCAGCTTCCTTGGCTATACCTCTAAAGATGATTTGAGACGTTGGTATGATTCTGATGATACAGGTGTTGCGCCTGTAATTACTACAGCCATGGGTATGACAATGGTTGCAGGTGTTACAGCAATGGCTAATCCAGGTAATGTTAACGATTGGTTTGCTGAGGCTCGTTGGACTTCACCAGATGATCAAAGACTTAGATGGCTTGTAGGTGCTTCAAGGTACAGAAACTCTTCAGAAGCTTGGGTTTGGTCACAATATGGTGGTGTTTATCATCAACTAGAAAGTGTAATTAACAACGGTAATGATTTCGTACCTAACCAAATTCTCGGTGATCATGTTAAAGCCACAGGTATTTATGGAAGTATCAACTATGACTTGACTGATAGAGCTACTCTTTCAGTAGAGGTTCGTCAGCAAAGAGATGATCTGACTAACCGAGATGTTAGAAGGGGATTTAAACAAAATCTTGTTACAGAAAGCTTTTCTCCTCGTGTTGCTCTAAATTATGACATCAATGATGAGTTAACTTCATACTTTCAGTTCTCAAAGGGTACTAACCCAGCTGGTACAAACGTAGTATTTATGGAGCCTACTAGAATATCGTCTCTCCAAACCGCTAAAGCTGCAGGTGCAATTACCTGGGATGAAACAACTTTCATCACCTTTGATGAAGAACAGCTTACAAATATGGAAGTCGGTTTAAAGGGAACAACATTAGGTGGCAGACTTAATTTTTCTGCTGCTTACTATGTGATGGACTGGGAAAAAATGATTCAGCCATTCTCTCTAAACTGGAGTGGTGACTGGGATGCTGCAGGTAATTTTCAAAATAATATGAAATCTGCACGTACTTTCATGAATACTGGTAATAGTGAACTTTCAGGATTTGAGTTTGAAGGTAATGCCTTTATTACTGATAACTTGAGTATGAGATTGGGTTTTTCTTCTGCCAAAGCGCAGTATAAAACATTCTGTGATCCAGTTGCCGTTACAACTTATAAGCAAGTAGGTAATGGCCCAGCTAGTTCGCCAACAGCTTGTCATGTTGTTGATGGTAATGATATACAAAACCAACCTAATAGCACTTGGTTTTTATCACCCACATACCGCGCTCCTTTAGGCGATACAGGTTGGAGATATTCAGTTCGTTTTGATGCTCGTTATACAGGTGAGACCTACAATGACTCATTCAACATGATGATGCTCCCTAGTACAATTAATTATAATGGCTCGCTTACTTTCAGTAATGACAATTGGAGAGTTCAATTATGGGGAAGAAATCTAAGTGATGACGAAACTCCAAGACAAATTGTTTTCCAAAATGATAATGTTATTGCTATTTCAGGAGCAAATAGAAGAAACTTCAGGTGGTATAATAGAGCGCCAAGGGAAGTTGGAGTAACTGTGGATTATAATTTCTAAGTAATAGAAATTTAGCCTTAAGTAATTAAACCCGCTATATATTGATATAGCGGGTTTTTTTATAGATATTACTAAATTTTAAGCCAAATGCTAAATTTGTGATAAAAAAACAACATTATTTTACTGAATTGAATTAAGATTTTATAATATTGGACATTTTGTTGGTAAAAAAGTAACATTAAATGGTAGGCGATTATCTTTAGAATTTTTCAAAGATATTTTTTTTGTTTAGGTAGGAGGTCAAATGTATAGAAATATACTATTTTCAGCTGTAGCTTCTTTTTTACTAGCTTCAACTGTTTCAATTTTATCTGTCAAAACTGTTCATGCTCAGGGCGCTCAACTTTTAGAAGAAATTGTTGTTACAGCTAGAAGGCGTGAAGAAAATCTTGCAGATATTCCGGTTTCAATTACTGCTATTACTGCGAATGAATTAGAGGAAGGTAATATCCTCGATATGTTTGATCTTTTTGATAGTACCCCAGGTATTGAATGGCAACAAGCTCAAGATAGACAAGGAAGTAGACCTTCTATGAGAGGTGTTAATACTTTTGCTCAAGCGCCATCACGACAAAAAATATCTAGTTTTTTAGATGGTCTTCCAATTTCAGGGCAACAAGGTGGAGTACAATTTTATGGAGTTGATCGAGTTGAAATAGCAAGAGGACCACAAAGTACTGCTTATGGTCGTTCAACTTTTGCAGGTGCGGTTAACTATGTTTCTAGAAACCCTGGAGAGGAATTCGAAGCTCAGCTTACATTAGGTACTAGTGACCTAGAGAGAAATAAGATACATCTTGCACTTGGTGGCCCTCTTTTTGATGGAGATTATTTTTCTACCGGCTATACAATTGATGCCGCTAAAGATAAATTCAAAGGTCCTGATCATTGGTTTACATCTGATGGCTATCGTATGGGCGGATTAGATACTACTTATATAACAACTAAATTAACTTTCGCTGCTAATAATGATTCTGTTGATGGTTATATTAGACACGTTTATAAGGAGATTACAGATACTGTTCCAGTAAGATGGTATATAACTAAGGATGAACAAGCAGCGTGTGCAACTAAAACACTTGGCTCAGGTATGGCTGTTGAAAAGTATCTTGAAGGAGCATTTAACTGTACTTCAGCAATCCCAACAGGCGGCTATTCTCGTAATCATAATGCAGGAATTGGCTTAACTGGAACTGATAAAATGTGGGCTGAAACTTATAGTGCATTAGATCCAGGATCTAATGTTAAGCGTCAGAGAGTACAAGGCCAGGTTAATTTTAATTTTGATAATGGTAGTACTATCAGCTTCCTTGGCTATACCTCTAAAGATGATTTGAGACGTTGGTATGATTCTGATGATACAGGTGTTGCGCCTGTAATTACTACAGCCATGGGTATGACAATGGTTGCAGGTGTTACAGCAATGGCTAATCCAGGTAATGTTAACGATTGGTTTGCTGAGGCTCGTTGGACTTCACCAGATGATCAAAGACTTAGATGGCTTGTAGGTGCTTCAAGGTACAGAAACTCTTCAGAAGCTTGGGTTTGGTCACAATATGGTGGTGTTTATCATCAACTAGAAAGTGTAATTAACAACGGTAATGATTTCGTACCTAACCAAATTCTCGGTGATCATGTTAAAGCCACAGGTATTTATGGAAGTATCAACTATGACTTGACTGATAGAGCTACTCTTTCAGTAGAGGTTCGTCAGCAAAGAGATGATCTGACTAACCGAGATGTTAGAAGGGGATTTAAACAAAATCTTGTTACAGAAAGCTTTTCTCCTCGTGTTGCTCTAAATTATGACATCAATGATGAGTTAACTTCATACTTTCAGTTCTCAAAGGGTACTAACCCAGCTGGTACAAACGTAGTATTTAAGGAGCCTGCCAGAATAACAGCTCTTCAAGCAGCTAATGCTGCCGGTCATGTTGATTGGACCGAGACAACATTCCTTACTTTTGATGAAGAGACGTTATCTAATTTTGAAGTTGGTTTAAAAGGTAATGCTTTTAACGGAAGGGTTAGTTTTGCAGCTGCATACTATGTGATGGACTGGGAAAAAATGATCCAGCCATTTACTCTAAATTGGAATGGTGACTGGGATGCTGCAGGTGTTCACTCAANTCAAATGAAATCTGCACGTACTTTCATGAATACTGGTGATGGCGAGCTTTCAGGGCTAGAAGTTGAAGGTAATGTGTTTGTTACTGATAATCTTTCTATGAGATTAGGCTTTACACAAGCAAAGGCAATATATAAGAAATATTGTGATCCAGTAGCTTTCCAAAACTACAAGCAGANNAATAANAAACCTGCTGATGCACCAACCAATTGCCATGTTGTTGATGGNAAAGAAATGCCAGAACAGCCTAATAGTACTTTCTTCTTTGCACCAACTTATCGCGCAGCTTTAGGTGATACAGGTTGGAGATATTCAGTTCGTTTTGATGCTCGTTATAAGGATAAAACTTGGTTGAGTGGTGATTCATTCAATATGGCTTATATGCCAGCAGTTACTACATACAATGGTTCATTAACGTTTAGCAATGAAGCTTGGCGGGTTCAACTTTGGGGAAGAAATCTATCTAACGAAGATCAACCTCAGCGTCTTGAATGGAATAATGATAATAATTTAGGTGTATCTGGTGGCGGTAGAAGAAACTTTAGGTGGATGCCAAGGTCACCAAGAGAAGTTGGTATTAATGTAGATTATAATTTCTAAGTAATAGAAATTTAGTCTTAGTAATTAAGCCCGCTAGGATTTATGTCTAGCGGGCTTTTTTTATGCAAGGCTTGTTTTGCTTAATTCGCCCGGTATTTCTTTTACTAGCTTTGGCACTAGATAACCAGAAACTTGTGACTTGAGTTGTTCTATCAAATTAATAGCTTTCTTTTCATCAACCATAAAACGTGCTGATCCATTAATAGCATCCATTTGATGCAAATAGTAGGGTAATACTCCGGCATTAAAAAGTGTATAACTAAGGTCTTTAAGTGAGCCAATACTATCATTTATATTCTTAAGTAGTACTGACTGATTAAGTAATGTAAGACCACTCTCTTTCAAGGATAAAAGCTTATTGTGTACTTTTTTATCTATTTCATTAGCATGATTACAATGAGTTACAATTATAATATTCAATCTAGTTAATTTTAGGACTTTAATGAGCTCATCATCTACTCGTTCTGGGATAATAATAGGATAACGTGTATGAATTCTGATTGTTAATAGATGCTCGATTTTTTCTAATTTGTTAATTAAACTTGAAATTTTTTCATTAGATAGGCTAAGTGGGTCACCGCCTGAGAGAATAATCTCTTTTATCTCTTTTCTTGATTGAAGATCATTTATCATTTCTTGTGATTGATGATCAATAAAATGATTTTCTTGATAAGGGTAATTCTTTCTAAAGCAATATCTACAATGTATAGGACAGGCTTGAGTTGTGATTAAGAGATCTCTACTGCTATATTTTTTTATAATACCTTTGCTAGAAAGAGAGCACTCATTAAGGGGATCGTCAGATAAGTTAGGAGAAATAGTATTCTCTTCTGAGGAAGGTAAAACTTGAAGTAAAAGTGGATCTTCTGGGTCGCCTTTTTTCATTCTGGAGATAAAGCTTTTAGGTACTAAAATCGGAAAATTATTTTTTGTCGGATTTATCCATAGATCAGTCTTTTCTATTTCTAGTATTTCTAAAAGATCGTCTAAATTTCTAACAGCATCTTTTATAGAGAGTTTCCAGTTATCTATTTTTTCCATACTCAATTAAAATAAATTTTTTTTATAATTAATTTAACGCTATCATAAGTGAATAAACTTTAAATAATCAAGGTATTAAATATGGCGTCATATAGTACAAATGAGTTTAGGTCAGGTCTAAAAGTATTAATTGATAATGATCCTTATCTTATAGAGGAGAATGAATTTGTTAAGCCAGGTAAAGGACAGGCTTTTAATCGAGTTAAAATCCGCAACCTTAAAACAGGCAGAGTAATAGATAAGACATTTAAATCAGGTGATTCTCTCGAAGTTGCAGATATCGTAGAACAGAATATGCAATATCTGTATTCAGATGGAGAATTCTGGCATTTTATGATTGAAGATACTTTTGAGCAATATGCTGCTAATGAAAATACTTTAGCAGATGCTAAGAAGTGGATCAAAGAGCAAGATATTTGTTTAGTTATGCTCTGGAATGGAGAGCCCTTACTAGTTACTGCTCCAAATTTTGTGGAGCTTAAAGTCTCTTCAACTGATCCTGGCTTAAAAGGAGATACAGCTCAGGGTGGCGTTAAACCAGCAACCCTAGAGACTGGAGTAACTGTTAGAGTCCCATTGTTTGTAGAGCAAGAAGAAACAATTAAAGTAGATACAAGATCTGGGGAATACGTTTCAAGAGTAAAGTAATTTAAACTTTTTCTAAGTGTGAAAAAGTTACTGCTTCTCTTATATTATTAAGATCAGCAGCTATTGCTATTATTCTATCTAATCCAAGGGCTATACCTGAGCATTCAGGAAAATTATGATCAAGAGCATTTAAGAAGCCTTCATCGATAAGATGTTCTTTTTTATCTAATCCCTTTCTTTTTTTATTATCATTTTCAAAGCGCTTTCTTTGCTCTTTGGCATCCGTAAGCTCATTAAATCCATTACCTATTTCTATTCCATTTATAAAAACTTCAAATCTTTTTGCTATATTATTGTTTAGATCAACCTTAGCGAGAGAGCTTTGGTTTATCGGATAATCATAAATATATATAATTGAATTTTTATCCATACTAGGGATAATAATTTGATTTAAAGATAGATCCAGTAGTTGTATTTCTGTACAGTTTTCTGGGTAAGGTATTTTATTTTTTTTTAGTGCATCTAAAAGATTATCTTTATTTAATAATTCCAAGTCTAATACTTTTTTGAATATGTCATCATATTTAAATTTTAGTATTTTATGTATTTCAAAATAAGGCTTTAATAGCATTTTTATTATACTAGTAACTTCATTCATAAGATCATGCTCATCCCATCCAATTCTATACCATTCTAGTAATGTAAATTCTGGTTCATGCCATTTTCCTAATTCATCCGCTCTATATGATTTACAAATTTGATAAATATCTTTTCTTAAGTGAGAAATAATCCTTTTCATATGTAATTCAGGAGATGTATGAAGATAGTATTTATTATTAGCAATCAATCCTTCATCTATAGATATGCTTTCTATTTGAGGATCAGTTACTCCATAAGGTAATAAAGTAGGAGTTTCTACTTCTAGTATTTTTTCTTTTTCAAAAAAAAATCTAATTTTTTTAAGAAATTCAGATCTTATATATATAACTTTTTCAGAGGCTGAAGGCCTCCATTTTTCTTTGCTCATTTTTTATCTTTTATATAGTTTTATAATAAATTATATATGATCTATAATTTAATTTTATGGATCTAAATAAGCTCAGACATTCTCTATCCTTAGCTAGCTCTAGCTCCGAACTAGTTAAGATTATAACCGCTTTTCTTAATACAAAGGATCTTTATTATGGACACGGTACCGATAATTCAGCTGATGAGTCCTATTGGATAGTTCGTAGTCAACAGAACTGGGATGATAAGAAATGGAATTTAAAGCCTGAAATTAAACTAATTAATAAAGTTCTTTATCTTGTAGAAGAAAGAGTCTCAAGTAATAAACCATTAGCGTATATTCTAGGTGAGGCTTTTTTTGCCGAACTAAAATTTATTGTTAATCAGAATGTACTAATTCCTCGCTCTCCGCTGGCAGAGCTAATCAAAAATTCTTTTTCTCCCTGGCTAACATTAAGTGCTGAGAGCAAAGTGCTTGAGATTGGAACTGGAAGCGCTTGTATAGCGATCGCAATAAGTAAATATTGTAGCGCGAAATTAATAGATGCTTCGGATATTTCGGAAGATGCATTATTGCTAGCTAAAAAGAATATAATTTTACATGATTGTCATAATATTGAGCTAGTTAGATCAAACTTGTATTCAAATATTTTTAGAAAATATGATTTAATCATCTCTAATCCTCCTTATGTCTCTGAAGAGTCATTTAAAAGACTGCCTAAAGAATATCACTACGAACCAGAGTTAGCTTTAAAGACTAGTGAAAAAGGGTTATTTCTTGTTAAGAGGATTCTTGAACAGTCTATGAAATATCTCAAAGACGGAGGAAGCTTAATTATTGAAGTTGGGGAGTCACAACTAGAGTTGGAACAATATTATCATGGTCTACCAGTTACCTGGCTAGATTTCCATTCTGGTGGAGAAGGGGTTTTAATAGTTTCTAAAGAGCAATTATTAGATTATTTTTCTACTTAATGGCTCATATTTGAGATCTGGGTTATAGTATTAGCTCAATGAATTAAATTAATTTAGGATTATTATATGGCTGGTGATACCTTTGGAAAAATATTTACTGTGACTACTTTTGGTGAAAGTCATGGTAAAGCTTTAGGGTGTATTGTAGATGGATGCCCTCCAGGACTAATGATTTCAGAATCAGATATTCAGCTTGATCTAGATAGAAGAAGGCCTGGTAGATCCCGACATGTCACACAAAGAAAAGAACCTGACTCAGTTAAAATATTATCAGGCGTATTTGATGGAATAACTACAGGAACACCTATTGGATTAATGATTGAAAATGTTGATCAAAGAGCTAGAGACTACGAGAAGATTAAAAATGTTTTTAGACCTGGTCATGCTGATTATACATATCAACAAAAATACGGTATTAGGGATTATAGAGGAGGAGGAAGATCTTCTGCTAGAGAGACTGCAATGAGAGTAGCTGCAGGTGCAATTGCAAGGAAGTATTTACTCGAGAATGCTGGGATCAAAATTACTGGCTATTTATCTCAGCTGGGCCCACATCATTTATCTCCTATTAAGCTAGAGGAAGTAAATGAGAACCCATTTTTTTGTGCCGATCCAGATAAGATTCCTGTTCTAGAACAATATATGATTGATTTAAGAAAAAAGGGAGATTCTATTGGCGCAAGAATTAATATTATTGCTCAAGGAGTTCCACCAGGACTAGGTGAGCCAGTATTTGATAAATTAGAGGCATCAATTTCTCATGCCTTAATGAGCATTAATGCGGTTAAGGGAATAGAGTTTGGAGATGGATTTAAATGTGTTGAGCAACATGGGAGTGAACATCGTGATGAGCTTACTCCAGATGGATTTAGTAAAAATTCTTCAGGAGGCACTTTGGGAGGAATCTCATCAGGGCAGGATATAGAAGTTAGTATCGCCTTGAAGCCAACTTCTAGTATACAAGTGCCAGGAAAAACTGTTAGTAAAAGTGGAGATGAAACTGATATTGTTACTACAGGCCGTCATGATCCCTGTGTCGGCTTAAGAGCTACTCCTATAGCAGAGGCAATGCTTGCATTAACACTCATGGATCACTTTTTACGAAATAGAGCACAGAATGCTGATGTTAAAAGAGAGACACCAGATATTGAAAGTAGTTAGTAATTTTTCTATTTAAGGTCTAGTAATGAAAAAGAAATATGATATTGCCATCGTTGGCGCTTCTGGTTTAGTTGGAGAGACAATCTTAAAGATTCTTGATGAAAGAGATTTCCCTATAAATAATATTTACTTATTAGCTAGTAGCCGATCTATTGGTAAAACATTGTTTTACAAAGGAAATTTAATACCTATACAGCTACTCGAAGAGTTCGATTTTAGAAAAGCTCATATAGCTTTCTTTTCAGCCGGGAGTTCAGTTTCTAAAGATTATGCTCCAATAGCTGCTGACTCAGGAGCAATTGTTATTGATAATACATCCTGTTTTAGATATGAAGATGACGTACCTTTGATTGTGCCTGAGTGTAATCTTGATAGGTTAGGTGATTATAGCTCTAGAGGTATAATCGCAAATCCTAATTGTTCTACTATACAAATGGTAGCTGCTCTTTATCCAATTTATAAGTCAGTAGGCATTGAAAGGATCAATGTATCAACCTATCAAGCTTTATCAGGAGCTGGTAGAAACGCTATGGATACTTTAAAGACAGAGACCATAGCTTATTTAGAAAATAATGAAAGTGATGGTAAAGAGAGTAAGATACCTTTTGCTTTTAATGTAATACCACAGATAGATATTTTTTTAGAAAATGGCTTTACTAAAGAAGAGATGAAGATGGTTTGGGAGACAAAAAAAATATTAGGAGATTCTAAAATATTAGTTAACCCAACTTGTGTGAGGGTTCCAGTTTTTTTTGGACATTCAGAGGCAGTCCATTTAGAAACTAAAGCTAAAATATCAGTAAAGAAGGTAGTAGAGTTATTAAATAAGGCTCCTGGTATAAAGGTTATAGATGATAAGGCATCTGAAAAGTATCCAACACCAAGAATTGATGCTGAGCATAATGATAATGTTTTTGTAGGAAGGGTTCGTGAAGATCATTCACACCCAAGAGGCATCAATCTTTGGATTGTTTCAGATAATGTGAGAAAGGGTGCTGCACTTAATAGCATACAAATTGCTGAAGCGCTTATTGAACAAGTAATGTAATTTTTTTATTGTTTATATGTCAAAAATAATTAATAAAGCTTTTATAAAGATATTATTTTTAATCTTTTTTGTATCTTTAGGCTCGCTCTCACAGGAGTTAGCTAATTATGAGGTTCAGCGAGGAGAAACATTATGGTCAATAGCTGATAGATATCAAATTACTGGATTAACTGTTGGTCAGACTGCTAACCTTATTTATCAAAATAATTTACATGCTTTTGAAGGCGATATAACAAATCTAATTATTGGTTCTAGATTATTAATTCCATTAAGTGAGGAAATAGGACAAGAATTTTTAGTTGAGAATAATGATCTTTTAGAAGAAATGGACCTTCTTGAAGAGGAATTGCTGGTATTAAATAATGAGCTAGATGAAATAAATGAAAATATTTTTTATGTAGAGCAAGAATTTAAAAATTTAGAATTTAGTTATCAGGAGCTAGAAGTAAATTACCAAGACTTACTTAGTGAATTTGATGAAATTAATGAGTTAAGAAATTCTGAGCTAGCTAATAAAGATATGAATCCTATATTAAATCAAGAGATCAAAGATAACGTTGATAGGCTAGAATTATTAATAGAGCTAATTCTAGCTCCTTTTTTCCTAATTGGCCTTGGTATAGGACTTTTTTTATCTTCAGTTTTATATATTATGATGCCTAATTCACATAGCCAATTAAATGTAAGTGAAGGCCATAGTAGTAATAATATAAATAATGAAAATGAAGGATTAGATTTAGAGGCAGGAGTTAACATGCAGCTAGATCTTGCTCAAGCGTATATTGATATGGGAGATATAGATAAAGCGCTTGCAGTCCTTGAAAAGGTTTTAGTTGAAGGTGATTTATCACAGAAGAAGGTAGCAAAAAAACTTATCGATAGTTTATAAATTTTTAGGATTTCTGATTTGCGTATTGCTCTTGGTTTAGAATATGACGGTACTAATTTTTTTGGTTGGCAGGCACAAAAAAATAATAGAAGTGTGCAGTCAGTACTAGAGGATTCTATTTCATTAGTTGCTGATAGAAGGGTTAAGGTGAGTGGTTCTGGAAGAACAGATACAGGTGTTCATTCTATAGGCCAAGTAGTTCATTTTGATACTGATTCAATTAGAACTAATAGAGGGTGGAGGCTAGGTATTAACTCTAATCTACCAGAAGATATATCTGTGTTATGGGTAAGAGAAATAGATAATGATTTTGATTCAAGGAGGTCTGCATTAGATAGGTCATATAGATATATTATTCATGAATCAGAGACAAGATCTGCTTTATTAAGAAATAGGGCCTGGACTATAAATAAGAAACTAGATGTTAGCGCTATGTTAGTTGCTGCTAGCTATTTGTTAGGTGAAAATGATTTTTCATCATTTAGAGCTTCTAGTTGCGAATCTATAAGCCCCATGAGGAATATGTTCTCAATTTCATTCACTAAGGACACAAATTATTTATCAATAGAATTTAGAGCTAATGCCTTTCTTCAACATATGGTTAGAAATATCGTAGGATCATTAGTAAATGTTGGAACTGGTAAAGCAGATACTAAATGGTTTTATGATTTATTGTTATCTCAAGACAGGAAGATGGGCTCAATGGCTGCGCCACCACAAGGCTTATTTCTTTTAAAGATTAGATATCCAAAAAAATATAACCTTCCTTCAGGATACGTATCTAATTTTAACAACTTTCAAAATATAAATTATTTGTTTTAATTAATTTATTAACTCATATAATATTAGTAGTTATCTAAGGAGTTTTAAATTAAAGAGATATATGAGCTGGTTTGATAAATTAATGCCCTCAGGGGTGAGCACGGTTATAAAGAAGAAGTCTGTCCCAGAAGGCTTATGGGTAAAATGTCCAAATTGTACTGCCCAACTTTATCGTGCAGAGTTAAAAAGAAATTTATATGTTTGTATAAAATGCAATCATCATATGAGAATTAGTGCAAGAGATAGGTTAGATTATTTTTGTGATCCTGATTCTATATATGAAATAGCTGAAAAATTACAGTCAAAAGATCCTTTAAATTTTAAAGATTCTACTAGATATACGGATAGAATTAAGAAAGCGCAGTCAGATTCTGGTGAGTATGATGCATTGATAGTTGTAGCTGCTACACTTAAGTCATTGCCTGTAGTTGTTTCTGCTTTTGAATTTAGTTTCATGGCTGGCTCTATGGGATCGGTAGTCGGGGAGAAATTTGTCCGAGGAGTAAATTACGCTATAGAAAAGAATAGACCTTTTATTTGTTTCAGTACAAGTGGGGGAGCTAGAATGCAGGAAGCATTATTTTCATTATTTCAAATGGCCAAAACTAGTTCTGCATTAGTATCATTATCTCGTGCAAGACTTCCATATATTTCTGTAATGACGGATCCAACAACAGGTGGCGTTTCTGCAAGTTTAGCATTGCTTGGGGATATCAATATTGCTGAACCGAATGCTCTTATAGGTTTCGCTGGTCCAAGGGTAATTGAGCAGACTGTAGGCGAAAAATTACCAGAAGGCTTTCAACGCTCTGAATTTCTTCTTGAAAAAGGCGCATTAGATACAATCATTGACAGAAGGGATCATAGAGATAAAATTGCCTCTCTACTATCAAAGCTTACGAAAAGAACTATTTCCAATTGATTTTTCTAATTGGTGAAACTTTTGCCTAGATTTTCAAAAGTTGAAGAGTGGCTTCATTGGCTTGAGAATCTTCACCCAACAAAAATTGATTTAACTTTAGATAGAGCTAAAAAAGCTTTAACTAATATTGGATTAGATGAAAAAAAATTTCCTTCTATCGTTATTGCTGGTACTAATGGAAAGGGATCTTCTGTTGCTTTCCTAGAAGGAATTTATTTTGAAGCAGGGTATAAAGTAGGTTCGTTCACATCTCCACATATAAGTTGCTTTAATGAGAGAATAAGGATCAACAAAGAGCAGATAAAAGATTCTGATTTAATTAATGTTTTTAGTTTGATTGATGTTGCAAGAAAAGAAGTTAGCCTATCTTATTTTGAGTACTCTTTTATTGCTGCTTTATATTATTTTGTGATAGAAAATATTGATATTGCGTTATTTGAAGTTGGTCTAGGTGGAAGATTGGATGTAGTAAATTCAATTGACCATGATCTTAGTTTAATTACAAGTATTGATTTGGACCATCAGTCTTGGCTGGGAGATGATAGGGATTCAATTGGATTAGAAAAAGCTGGTGTGATGAGACCAAAAAAACCTTCTGTTATTTCAGATAGGAACCCTCCTAAATCAATTCTGGAGTATGCTCAAAATATAAAAGCTGTACTCCATAGGATTGGAAGTAGTTTTGATTATACTAGAAAGGAAAATTATTGGGATTATTTCTCTGATAATGATGTGATACATTCGATCGATTACCCTAGTTTTGGTGCAGATATTCAATTAGATAATGCTAGTGGCTCTATTGCTGCCGCTAAGATTATGTCTAATTCTTTACCTATAAATAAAATTGATATAAAAAAAGGAATTTCTAGAACAAAAATTAAAGGCAGGATAGATAAATATCATATAAATGGAGTCGATTGGTTATTTGATGTGGCACATAATCCTGCTTCAACTAAAATCTTAGCTCAAAAACTTAAGTCCATTCCAAATAAGGGTAAAGTTATCGCAATTTTTAGTATGTTACGAGATAAAGATATAAAGTCATCGATAGCAAATCTAATTCCTTATATTGATGAGTGGAATTTTGTTGCGCTGGAAGGAGATAGATCATGCTCAAGTAAAGATATTATTAAAAATTTATCAAATTTTGATATTACTATATCAAGCCATTCTTCAGTTGATTTAGCTTATTCAGTGATTGAGCCAACTGCTAAAAAAGGAGATTTAGTAGTTATTTTTGGATCTTTTAGAATTGTTGCTCCCGTAATGACAATCCTTGGTTTATAATTTAAAAAATAATTTTAATAATATGGTGCTTTCTCAAGAAAA
This sequence comes from Gammaproteobacteria bacterium TMED78, assembly GCA_002171615.1. Classification (GTDB taxonomy): domain Bacteria; phylum Pseudomonadota; class Gammaproteobacteria; order Steroidobacterales; family Rariloculaceae; genus TMED78. Next base: position 14,440 of record NHEF01000012.1, on the reverse strand, counting down.
ATGGATAGACATTTAAAAGAAAGACTAACAGGGGCTGCTGTACTTATTCTTTTGGGTGTATGGTTAATACCTATTTTCCTGGATGGTAAAGGGCTTGATAGCTCATTTACAAGGCCTATCCCTATCCCTATCCCTTTTCAGCAAAAAGATGATGAAATGCCTTTAAAAATAATTACTCTTGATTCTGACAGAAGCTCTCCATTATCACAGAATCCTAATTGGTTGGTTGAGGTGGGTAGTTATGAGGATCAATATAGCGCAGAAAACCAAAAAGAAAAGGTTGCTAGTAGAGGCTTTAATCCCGTAATTATGAATTATGAGGATGAGGGTACTTATTTTTACAGAGTTATGGTTGCTTCTGTATCGGAAGAGGAGGCAGATTCTATATTAGCCCAGTTAATTTTATTAGGTTTTGAGGCTCAGGTAGTTGAGAGGTAATAGTTATCCATTATGAATCTACTGGATTTAATAATCATACTTTCAATTTCTTTTTCTGGGTTAATTGGATTTTTTAGAGGGTTTGTAAGAGAAGTTTTATCGATTATTATTTGGTTAGTGGCGATATGGCTAGCTTGGAAATTTTCAACACCTGCATTAATAAATTTATTTACGTGGATTGAGCCGTCAGAGTTAAGAATTTGGGCCTCAAGATTATCAATTATATTGGTAACTATAATTTTAGGTAATTTACTTACATGGCTTTTAAATATATTTATTAAAAAAATTGGCCTATCTTCATCTAATAATTCTATAGGTATTTTATTTGGCATAGCTAGAGGGTTTATCATTTTTGGTTTATTCGTTATATTGGGGGATTATACTGATATTAACCAAAACTCTTGGTGGGAAGAATCTACATTAATACCATTTGGTGAATATGCTGCTGATGGCATAAGATATTACTTAGATTTATTTGATTATAATTTGTAATTTTCTAAAGGATAGTAAAATTATGTGTGGAATTGTAGGAATAGTTGGACCAAAAAGAGTTAATCAATTTCTTTATGAAGCTTTAACAAATCTCCAACATAGAGGTCAAGATGCTGCAGGAATTATGACAGCAGATAAAAGTCATTTATATTTACATAAGAGTAATGGCCTAGTTAGGGATGTTTTCGATGATTCTGATATGAGTCGTTTAAAAGGAGATATGGGAATAGGTCATGTAAGATACCCTACTGCTGGTAGTGCAAGTCAGACAGAATCTCAGCCTTTCTACGTGAACTCTCCTTATGGCATAGGGTTAGCTCATAATGGAAATTTAGTAAATGCCTTAGAATTAAAAAAATTAGTTACAGAGAAGGAACGAAGGCATTTAAATACTACTTCTGATACAGAAATTTTGCTTAATATATTTGCTCATGAGCTTAGTAAGTCATCAAAGAAACAACTCACCCCTGAGGCAATATTAAAAGCTATAAAAAAGGTTCATAAACGATGTTCTGGCGGATATGCTGTGGTAGCTTTGATTGTGGGTCATGGGATCGTTGCGTTTAGAGACCCTAATGGCATAAGACCTCTCGTTTTAGGTAAAAGGTTAACTAAGAATGGATTAGAGAGAATGGTTGCTTCAGAAAGCGTAGCGCTTGATGCACTTGGTTTTGAAGTAGAGAGAGACATTAAACCGGGAGAAGCATTATTTATTGATTCAGATTCACAGGTATATAGTCAATTATTGGATCATAATGAATCATATTCTCCTTGTATCTTCGAGTATGTTTATTTTGCTCGGCCAGATTCGATTATGGATCGCCTTTCAGTATATAAATCCCGTTTAAGAATGGGAGAAAAGCTAGCTGAGAAGATTCTCAGAGAAAGGCCTAATCATGATATTGATGTAGTTATTCCTATTCCAGATACTTCGAGGACTGCCGCAGTTCAGGTAGCTCATGTTTTAGGAGTAAAGTATAGAGAAGGATTTATAAAAAATAGATATATCGGACGAACTTTTATTATGCCTGGTCAAGCTGAGAGAAAAGCTTCTGTTAAAAGGAAGCTCAACGCTATAGAGCTAGAATTTAATAAAAAGAATGTTTTATTGGTTGATGATTCTATCGTTAGAGGAACAACCTCACAACAAATTGTTAGTATGGCAAGAGATGCTGGCGCAGCAAATGTTTATTTTGCTTCAGCTGCACCTCCTGTAAGGCATCCTAATGTTTATGGTATTGATATGCCTGCAGTTAAGGAATTAATAGCAAGCAATAAGAGTACTGATGAGGTTCAGGATTTTATTGGTGCAGATTGGTTGATTTATCAAGATCTAGAAGACTTAATAGAGGCTGTTCTTCACAAAAGTTCAAATATAAAAACTTTTGATACTTCATGCTTTTCTGGTAGTTATGTTACTGAAGATGTTACTCAGCACTATCTTGAAAGTCTTGAATTAGTTCGTTCTGATTCTGCAAAAGTTATGAGAGATGCTAAGATTTTACTAGAAGAAAACGAAGACAAAGATAAAGATGGTTTGGCAAAAATAATTGGTGAGTTATAGGGAGACCAGTTTATAGCCACTATTATCCCACTGAAGATATTTTGGATCATCGTGCCAAGCTCCTAAAACAACTCTAGAACATTCTTGGTTATTTATTAAATATTTATGTATATTTGGCCTGTGAGTATGTCCATGAACTATGATACTTACAGAGTGTTTCATCATGTACTCTTTGACAGTATTCTCATTCACATCCATAATTTTTTCTGATTTACTCTGCATAGCGTCTTTACTACTTTCACGAAGTTTATTAGCAATTATATTTCTTTCTTTTAAGGTTTTATTAAGAAAGTTTTCTTTCCATTTTTTATTTCTTACTTCTGATCTAAATTTAAGATATTCAATATCATCAGTACACAGAAGATCACCATGGGTTAAAAGCACTTTTTTTCCATTAATATAAATAATTTCTTCTTCAGGCAATATATGACATCCAGTTATTTCAGAAAAATTCTGACCAACTAAAAAATCTCTATTACCATGCATAAAGTAACAGAGGGTATTTTTTTTTCTTAAGTCTGATAGTGCTTCAGCTATAATTTTATAATTTTGATTTAAGTCTTCATCGCCAATCCAGGCTTCAAAAAGATCTCCTAATATATATAATTTATCAGCTTTAGTAGCCTTAATTTTAAGAAATTCTATAAAAGTATCAATTCCCTGAGGATTATTGGTATCTAGATGAAGATCAGCTATAAATAAATTTAGCATTTATCAATGACAAGACTAATTAGACAACAATTCAATACTTTCTATGATAATTGAATCTACAGGTACATTTCTTTCGAAGCTGCCTTTTGCTGATGTAGAGACGTGGCCTATTTCATCAATTATTTCCATACCATTTACCACATTTCCAAAAACAGTATAACCCCAGCGAGTAGGCCTTGGATTTAGATCAAGATTATCTGATAGGTTAATATAGAACTGTGTATTTCCAGAGTGGGGTGAATTTAGTCTTGCGAGACCAACTGTTCCTCTAAGATTACTTAGACCATTACCAGATTCATTTATAATATTCACTTCAACTTCTTTTGCATCTAAATTTTCATCATAACCACCAGCCTGAGCTATAAATCCTTGAACAACTCTATGAAAGATAGTGCCGGAATAAAAATCTTCATTAACGTATTTGAGGAAATTTTCAACTGTAAGAGGCGCTCTTCCTTTATCAAGCTCAAGAATAAAACTACCTACATTAGTACTAACTTCTACTCTAGGCTTCATATTGTCTGAATGAGTAGGACTTTGGCTATAAATATCAAATGGTAAAAGAATTAAAATTATTGTATAAAATATTTTCATATTAACCTACCTTGCTTAAATAGTAGCAGCGTCTAAAGTATTTTTCATTAATATAGCAACTGTCATTGGTCCCACCCCTCCTGGTACAGGAGTTATTTTGCTCGCTCTTTGCTTTACTGAGTCAAAATCTATATCTCCGACAATACTATTATCTCCAGATCTATTTATACCAACATCGACAACCACGGACCCTTTTTTTATCATTTCGCCAGACACTAGCTTTTCTTTGCCAACAGCAACACAGAGAATATCTGCTTTTTTTACATATTGAGAGAGGTTTTTTGTAAAACGATGACAAATTGTTGTTGTAGCCCCAGCTAAAAGCATTTCTAGTGCCAGCGGTCTTCCCACATGGTTTGAAGCACCAACAATAACCGCATGCTTTCCTGAAAAATTAACACCTGACCTTTCTAATAAAACCATAATACCGTGTGGTGTACATGGCCTTAGCAATGGCATTCTTTGGCTCAATCTTCCTATAGTATAAGGATGAAACCCATCAACATCTTTTCTCGGATCAATTTTTTCAATTACGATACTTTGATCTATATGCTTTGGTAAGGGTAACTGAACTAATATTCCATGAATATTTTTATCATGATTTAATTTTTCTATTAAATTTATTAACTGTGATTGTTTTGTATTTTCCTCAAGGTCAAAATCATAAGATTTAATTCCCACAAATTTACATGCTAAGCGTTTATTTTTAACATATATTTGTGAGGCTTTATCATTGCCAATAACAATCATAGCTAGTCCTGGTGAAGATAGACCTTTAGAGAGCCTCTCTATGATTTTACTAGCAACTTCTTTTTGTATTTGCTTAGCTATACTTTTCCCATCAATTATTTGGGCAGACATAAATCCTCCTTACACATTATAAGTTTAATGTAATATCTTAGCTATGATAAGATGATAAATTAGTTTAATGTAATTTAATTCGGGGCATGGCGCAGCCTGGTAGCGCAACTGCTTTGGGAGCAGTGGGTCGGCGGTTCGAATCCGTCTGCCCCGACCATGTATAATTGATATTTTGTTGATTGTGGTTATAGGATTGCGCTTGTGGCTCAACTGGATAGAGCATCGGCCTTCTAAGCCGAGGGTTGCAGGTTCGAGTCCTGCCAAGCGCGCCACAGACAGATTTAAGATTTACTATGGTGGGCGTAGCTCAGTTGGTAGAGCCCCAGGTTGTGATCCTGGTCGTCGTGGGTTCAAGTCCCATCGTCCACCCAAGTAAACTTTTTGGGCCGTTAGCTCAATCAGGTAGAGCAGCAGACTCTTAATCTGTTGGTTATAGGTTCGATTCCTATACGGCCCAACATAGTTTTTATGGTTATAATTGATATAAGGCTTAATTTTTTTGCGAAAGTGGCGGAATTGGTAGACGCGCTGGATTTAGGTTCCAGTGGGGCAACCCGTGAGAGTTCGAGTCTCTCCTTTCGCACCAATTGATCGGAGTTTGTTATGAAAGAGGTTGCTAATGAGACGTTTAAGGTTAAGGTAAAAAAAACTGGCCCTATAGAGCGTTCTATGATCATTAGGTTTCCAGATGAGCAAATACAACAGGAAACTTCAAAAAAAATTGAAAAATATAGGAAAGGCGCTAAATTAAGTGGTTTTCGACCAGGGAAGGTACCATTAGATATTATTAAAAAAAGGTATGGTGAGCAGTTTCGTCAGGAAGCAATCTCTGATTTCATTACATCTTCTTATTCTGAGGCGCTCGATAAAGAGGGTCTTCATCCTGCTGGTCAGCCTAATATCGAAGTTTCTCCTAAAAATATTAAAGGATTTTTTAGCTACACTGCAACTTTTGAAATCTTCCCTAAAATTAAATTAAACCCAATACAGAGACTAAATATAGAAACTTTAGAAGCAGAAATCACAGAAGCTGATATTGACAAAATGTTAACAAATATCAGAAATCAGAAGGCAGATTGGTCTGAAGTACAAAGAAAATCAAAATCAGGAGATAGAGTTACTATAGACTTTGTAGGAAAAATAGAAGAAGTTGAGTTTGAAGGAGGAAGGGGAGAAAAAGCCCCTATAGTGATTGGCGAAGGACAAGTTATTAAAGATTTTGATGATGCTCTTACGAATGTTTCGGCACAAGAGAGAAAAGTATCTGAGGTTAGATTTCCTAAGGATTACCACCAAAAGGATTTAGCTGAAAAGAAAGCTATTTTTGATATTAATGTTCATAAAATTGAAGAGAAAGTTCTTCCTGATTTAAATAAAGATTTTTTTTCTAGCATAGGTATAAAAGAAGGTGGATTAGAAGCTCTTCGAAATCAATTGCAAGAAAACGCTGAAAAGGAGATAGAGCAAAGAAAAAAATCGTTCTCTAAGGATTCGGCTTTTGAGGCGCTACTTAAATCAAATAAAGTAATTATCCCTAATGCTTTGATAGAGAGACAGATATTGTCTCTTAAAGAGCAATCTAAGGAACAAAAAAAGGAAGATACTAGATCTGGTGAGGAGTATAAAGCTATAGCAGAGCGTCAAGTAAGGTTAGGATTGCTTGTTCAGCATATTATTGAAGACCAAGAAATAAAGGTAGGAGAAAAAGAGATTGACGAAAGGATTTCTAGTCTAGTTATGAATTATGATAAACCTGAAGAAATTAAGTCGATTTATAAAGGTAATAGTGAATTGATGTCTCAATTGGAATCATCAATATTAGAAGAGAAGGTTGTAGAATTTTTGTTAAATACTGCAAAAGTAAGTAAAAAAAATGTAAAGTTAGATGAAATTATCAATTATTAATAAGGTTAAAAGAGGGGTATTTTAGTGAGTGTTAAGGGATTAAATTTAGTACCAATGGTGGTCGAGCAAACATCTAGAGGTGAAAGGGCATATGATATTTATTCGAGACTTCTTAAGGATCGTGTAATATTTATAGTTGGTCCTATAGATGATAATGTAGCAAACTTAATTGTTGCTCAGCTTCTTTTTCTAGAGTCAGAAGACTCAAGTAAAGATATTCATTTATATATTAACTCTCCTGGAGGTATTGTTACTGCTGGTCTCTCAATCTATGATACTGTCCAATTTATTAAGCCAGATGTGAGTACAATCTGTGTGGGTCAAGCTGCAAGTATGGGCTCTCTTCTTTTAGCTGGTGGTTCAAAGGGTAAAAGGTACTGCTTGCCCCATTCTAGGATTATGATTCATCAACCAAGCGGAGGTTTTCAAGGCCAGGCTTCAGATATTGATATACATGCAAGGGAAGTTTTAAAGCTTAGGTCAAGGTTAAATCAAATATTGTCTAACCACACGGGAAAATCTACTGCTCAAATTGAAACAGATAGTGATCGTGATTATTTTATGGATGCAGAGTCAGCCGTAGATTATGGTTTAGTAGATACTATTTTGCATCAACGATAAAAAGCTCAAAAAAGTAATTTATTATTGTAGCTAGAATTTTTTGCTAAAACTCTGATATTATATTAAGAAATTAGACTTATTATTTTAAATAAATAGAGGTTTTTTATGAGTGATGATACCACTAATCAATCTGGAGATGGAAAGCTCTTATACTGTTCTTTTTGTGGTAAGAGTCAGCATGAAGTTAGAAAACTAATTGCTGGACCTTCTGTTTTTGTTTGCGATGAATGTGTTGAGCTCTGTAATGATATTATTCGAGAAGAGCTTAATGATGATTTAGTCAATGAAGAAAATATATTATTAAAGCCTCAAGAAATTAAAAATAAACTTGATGGTTATGTTATTGATCAGAATCAAGCAAAGAAAGTTCTCTCTGTTGCTGTTTATAATCACTATAAAAGATTAAAGGTACAGAGTAAGAAGGATAAAGATGGTATAGAATTAGCCAAGAGCAATATTTTACTTATTGGTCCTACTGGTTGTGGTAAGACGTTATTGGCAGAGACACTTGCTAGACTTCTTAATGTACCCTTCACTATTGCCGATGCTACTACCTTGACAGAGGCAGGATATGTAGGTGAGGATGTAGAAAATATTATTCAAAAACTTCTTCAGCAGTGTGATTATGATGTTGAAAGAGCTCAAAAAGGAATAGTCTACATTGATGAAATTGATAAAATTTCTAGAAAATCTGAAAATCCATCTATTACTAGAGATGTTTCTGGTGAAGGTGTTCAGCAAGCATTATTAAAGCTCATTGAGGGAACAATTGCTTCAGTTCCTCCCCAAGGTGGTAGAAAGCATCCCCAGCAAGAATTTTTGCAAGTTGATACAAGTAATATATTATTTATTTGTGGTGGAGCTTTTGCTGGACTAGATAAAATTATAATAAATAGAAGTTCAAAGAGTGGTATAGGCTTTGTTGCCGATGTTAAAAGTAAAAGTGAATCTAATACATACAGTGATATAGTTAAATCTGTTGAGCCTGAAGATCTTATCAAGTTTGGTCTAATACCTGAGTTTATTGGACGATTGCCTATTATAGCTACTCTCGAGGAGTTAGATGTTTCTGCTCTAAAAAGGATTCTCATTGAGCCAAAAAATGCTCTGTCGAAGCAATATAGAAAGCTGTTTGATATGGAGGGCGTCCAGCTTGAGATAAGGGATGACGCTATTCAGGCTGTTGCACATTGTGCCATGACAAGAAAGACTGGTGCCAGAGGTCTTAGAACAATTCTAGAGGGAGCATTACTCGACATCATGTATGATTTACCATCTATCAAGGGGGCAGAAAAGGTAGTGGTTGATGAGGCTGTTGTATTGGGCGAGAATTCGCCATACGTGATTTATGCTAATGATGATCAGGTGTTATCAGTTAAAAAAAGCTCTTAATTTCTTGAGTTTCTAGAATTAGACCCAAATATAATGATATCAGTTAATTTTTTTATTTATGTTTTATGGACAATAAAGATCAAGATATTATTTTGAGTACTAAGTCTCTCCCTCTTCTCCCTTTAAGAGATGTTGTAGTTTTTCCTCATATGGTCATGCCTTTATTTGTTGGAAGGGAAAAGTCTATTTCTGCAATAGAAAAAGCAATGCTTACGAATAAAGAGGTTTTTTTAGTTGCTCAAAAAAATGCTGATATAGATTATCCTGCAAAAGATGATTTCTATCATTTTGGTACTATAGCCTCTATTCTTCAGGTACTTAAACTACCTGATGGAACTATAAAGGTGTTAGTAGAGGGATCATCAAGAGCAAGAATAAGCTCACTAAAGGAAGAAGACTTCTTTATAGCAGAATTAGAACATATTTCTGATGTGAAGGTTCACAATAAAGAAATAGAAGCCTTATCGCGCTCAATTTTATCTAGGTTTGAAGTTTATATTAAGCTAAATAATAAAATACCTAGTGAGATTATAAATTCTCTGTCTGCTATTGATGAGCCAGGAAAATTAGCAGATACAGTTGCAGCACATATAGATCTAAAACTATCTATCAAACAGAATATTCTTGAAATAGCTGATACAAAAAATCGTTTAGAACATATTTTGGCTCTAATTGATAATGAAATTGATTTACTTAATGTAGAAAGAAAGATTAGAAAAAGAGTAAAAAATCAAATGGAGAAGAGTCAGAGAGAATATTATTTAAATGAACAAATGAAGGCGATACAAAAGGAATTAGGAGAAATAGAAGATGGGCAAAATGATTTATCAGAGTTAGATAAAGCAATTAATTCGTCAGGTATGGCAAATGAGGCTAAAGAAAAAGCAAATAATGAGTTAAATAAATTAAAATTAATGTCTCCAATGTCTTCTGAAGCAACTGTTGTTAGAAATTATCTTGAATATTTAATTAAGCTTCCTTGGAAAAAAAGAACTAAAGTTTTTAAAGACCTTTCTCTAGCAAGAAAAAATCTTGATAAAGATCACTTTGGCTTAGAGCAAGTTAAAGAGAGGATTTTAGAGTACCTTGCCGTTCAAAATAGGGTGAAGAAACTCAAAGGGCCTATTCTATGTCTAGTAGGTCCTCCTGGTGTGGGAAAAACGTCTCTCGGAAAGAGTATAGCCGAGGCTACAAATCGAAACTTTGTGAGAATGTCTCTCGGAGGCCTAAGGGATGAAGCGGAGATTAGAGGTCATCGAAGGACTTATATTGGCTCAATGCCAGGAAAGATAATTCAAAATATAACTAAATCTAAAGTTAAGAATCCTTTGTTTTTACTTGATGAGGTAGACAAAATGTCTATGGACTTTAGAGGCGATCCATCCTCAGCCTTATTGGAAGTGCTTGATCCTGAACAAAATTCTACTTTTGCTGATAACTACCTAGAGGTAGATTATGATTTATCAGAAGTAATGTTCATTTGTACAGCAAATACACTAAATATACCTGCTCCATTGTTAGATCGTATGGAGGTAATTAGGATTCCTGGTTATACAGAAGATGAAAAAGCAAATATTGCAAAAAATTATCTTGTTCCAAAGCAAATTTCAGAAAATGGATTAAAAGCTTCAGAGTTACAGATATCTAAGTCTTCTATCTATGAGATTATTAGATATTATTCGAGAGAAGCAGGTGTAAGAAATTTAGAAAGAGAGATTGCTAAGATTTGTAGAAAGGTCGTTAAGAAGATTGTAATAGAAAATATTAGCTCTAAATTAGTTAGAATTAATACGAGAAATTTATCTAAATTTCTTGGAATTAAGCGCTTTAAGTTTGGACTAGCAGAAAAAACTAATCGTATTGGTCAAGTTACAGGCTTGGCTTGGACTGAAGTTGGTGGAGAGCTTTTAAATATAGAGACAGCTATAGTTAAAGGAAAGGGTAAGTTAATCAATACCGGCAAACTCGGAGATGTGATGAAAGAGTCTATCAGAGCAGCTATGACTGTAGTAAGAAGTAGAGCGAGCTCACTAGGCTTAGAAGATGATTTTTCTCAAGAGATCGATGTTCATATTCATGTTCCAGAAGGAGCTACTCCTAAGGATGGGCCATCAGCAGGTATTGGAATGTGCGCATCTTTAGTTTCGGCATTAACTAAGATCCCTATTCGTTCAAATGTTGCCATGACTGGCGAGATTACTTTAAAAGGAGAAATTCTTCCAATTGGCGGGTTAAAAGAGAAGCTTCTTGCCGCTCATAGAGGAGGGATTGATACAGTTCTTATCCCTATTGAAAATAAGAAGGATTTACCGGAAATACCGAATAACATCAAAGACAAGCTAACAATACTTCCTGTGAAATGGATAGATGAAGTTCTCCAATTATCACTTACTCATTTGCCTGAAATCAAAGAAAATAGTGAAAGTTTAGGTAAAGAATCAAGTTCTGAGAATGAGATAGTAGACGATCCAAATATTAGCCTGCCGCACTAATTTTTAAATCTTTAATTGACAGCATAAAATATCAATTGGTATAAAACTTACGTTAATGATATTTAATATTGATATAAAACTTTTTATAAGGGGTAATAATGAATAAAGCACAATTAATTGATTCAGTTGCTAGCCAAGCAAATCTTTCTAAAGCAGATGCAAGCAGAGCTGTGGATGCCTTAGTAAGTAGCGTTTCTAGCTCACTTAGAGATGGAGACCAGGTTTCTATTGTAGGTTTCGGCACTTTTACGGTTAAACATAGAGCCGCTCGTATGGGAAGAAACCCTAGGACTGGGGAAACAATTCAGATAGCTGCAACAAATGTTCCAGGATTTAAAGCTGGAAAGGCACTTAAAGAAGCCGTAAACTAGTACTCCAACTAACTGGATAAGTCTTTCCTGGATGGGTGCTTAGCTCAGCTGGGAGAGCGGCGCCCTTACAAGGCGTAGGTCGGGGGTTCGATCCCCTCAGCACCCACCAACCATCCGGAGTGGTAGTTCAGCTGGTTAGAATACCGGCCTGTCACGCCGGGGGTCGCGGGTTCGAGTCCCGTCCACTCCGCCAGATTTAAAAGGGTAGTTTTGTATTTCTGCCCTTTTTATTATTTTTTTTTGGATGTTATTTATGTTGCAATCATTTAGGGAAGGTATAGGAAGATGGCTAGCTATTTTTATTCTTGGCTTAATAGCCTTAACTTTTATTTTTTGGGGTGTAGATTTAAATTTCTATGGTTCAACTTATGCTGCAAGAGTTAATGGTGAAGAGATTTCTCTGGTTGATTTTGAGAGAGATTTCCAAAATCAGTTAAATGAATATCAGCAACTTTTTCAACAAGAAATAACAGATGAAATTCAAACTCAGTTAAGACTTTCTTCATTAGAGGAGCTGATTCGAAAAGAAGCGCTATCCCAAAGAATAAAATCTGAAGGATATGTTGTTTCGAGCTCTAAGCTTGTTGATTCAATTAGAAATATGGCAATTTTTCAAGTTGGAGGAGAATTTTCTCTAGATCTATATCAATCACAATTGTTAAATTCAGGCCTATCTTCTGCAGAGTTTGAATTACTTCAACGTGAACAACTTTATTTGGTTGAGCTCCAGTCTTCGATTATTGGATCTGGTTTTAATACGCAAGATGAATTTATTAGATATATTGAGTTAAATGATCAAACTAGGGAAATTTCTTATTCTAAATTTTCTGTTGATAATTATATAAACGACCCTGTGATAAGTGATATTGATATAGATCAATATTATGAAAATAATAAGGATAAATTTTTTACTGAAGAGAGTGTAAATATTGAATATTTAGAGCTAATAAAAAATGATCTTTCTATTGAGCCTTCTGTAAGTGAAGAGGCTTTATTATCCTTTTACGAGGATGAGGCATATAGATTTACTGCAGAAGAAGAGAGAGCGGCTAGTCATATATTGTTAGACGCAAGTATAGATAATAGCTTCGATATATATGAGGAGGTTATTTCTAGATTAGATTCTGGTGAGGATTTTGGAGATCTTGTTTTAGAATTTTCTCAAGATAATGGAACTAGTGATAATGGAGGTTATTTAGGATGGATTACTAGAAACTCACTAGATACGAGTTTTACGGATGCTTTATTTGAAATGGAATTAGGCCAAATTTCACAATTAGTACAGACTAGTTTTGGTTATCATATTATAAGATTGGATGATGTTAGATCTGGAGAGATCCAGACATTTGAGGAAGTTAAGGATCAGCTTTCTGTAGAGTATCAAAATGAGCAGCGAGAATCGCTATTTTATGATTTGGCTTTAGAGCTTACAGATTTGTCTTTTAATGCCTATGATAATTTAGATACAGTCGCTGATGAAATGAACATTCCTTTGAAGACCTTTTTTGGCCTAACTCGAAGTGGGTCTTCTACGCCTTTTGTTTCAAGTCCTGATGTAGCTAGATCAGCCTTTAGCGAGATTATTGTTGGTCAAGGAATAAATAGCAATCCTATAGAATTATCGGAAGACCACGTTATAGTTTTAAGGACAACTCAATTTAATCAATCTTCTCAAAGATCACTGGAAGCGGTTAAAGAGGAAATAAGAAGTGAGCTTGTTTTAGAAGAGGCAAAAAATTTAGCCTTATCTGTTGCTAATGATTTTATGACATCAGCAAATTCTGAAAACAGTAATTATGAATCTATTGCAAATAGCTTAGGAGGGGAGTGGGAAGAAAGGTCTTGGGTAGGAAGAGAAAGCTCTATATTGCCTAATGTAGTTTTAAGTTCTTTGTTTGATCTGCCATATTCAGCAGAAAATAATATCTCTGAAAGAATAGTTGCTTTAGATAATGGAGATATTTTTGTTATTTATTTATCGGGAGTGAGATATGGCCAAGCTTCATCGATTCCTACAGAAGAGCGAAATCAATTAAATGCTCAGCTAGCAGAACAGTCTAGTTTATTAGAGTTTGAAGGTTATATTGATTTAGTAAGAATGGATTCTGAAGTATCTATTCCTGACTACGTCACAGATCCATCATTTTAATTTTATCATCTATTATTTATTCATGCCTACAATACTATAACCAGCATCCACATATACTATTTGACCCGTTATTCCAGAAGCTAGATCGGAGCACAGAAAAGACGCAGTGTTTCCAACTTCATCAATAGTAATATTTTTACCTAGTGGAGATTGATCTTTAGAAACTTCTAGCATTTTCCTCATTCCTTTTATTCCGGCGGAAGCAAGGGTTTTTATAGGCCCAGCAGAAATAGCATTAACTCTTATTCCTTCTTTGCCTAGATCAAAAGCTAGAAACCTTGTAGATGCTTCTAGACTAGCTTTAGCTAGGCCCATTACGTTATAGCTTGGAAGCGCTTTTACAGCTCCCAAGTAGCTAAGGGTTAGAAGAGCGGCATTTCTATTTTCTATCATAGGTTTAGCTATTTTAGCCAAAGCTGAGAAGCTATAGCTAGATATGTCATGCGCCATTAAAAAACCTGTTCTATTAACTGATTCTATGTATCTTCCTTCCAGTTGATCGGCAGGTGCATAGGCTACACAATGAATTAAGATGTCGAAATTACTCCAGTGATTCGAGAGTTTGCTAAAGAAATCAGCTATTTGACTATCATCTGATACGTCCATAGGAAAAGCTATTTCACTTTCAAGCTCATATGCCATTGTTTTTACTCTTGATTCAAGCTTTTCTCCTTGATAATTAAACGCAAGCTCTGCCCCGTATTTTTTTAGAGATCTTGCTATTCCCCAAGCTATAGATCGATTACTCGCTAGTCCAATTACTAAGGCTTTTTTTCCTTCTAGAAACCCCATTATTTTATTTCTCCTTCATTAGTTTCATTAATGATAGTAACCTAATGGCACAATATAG
>NHEF01000011.1 GCA_002171615.1 Gammaproteobacteria bacterium TMED78 | reverse complement strand
AAGAATGGTAGTGGTACAACTAAGACTACACTTCATACAACTACAGGTAATGCAGAATTTGGTGGTATTGTAACTACTACTGGTGCTATTGATGCCAATTCTAGTTTAAACGTAGCTGGTTTGGTTTATCTTGAGTCTACAGATAATCCTGATATTGTATCTGGTGCTCCACATACAATTCAGAATAGTGATTACGGTGCATTAAGAGTTGATGGTGGTGGTTACTTTGATAAGGATGTATTGTTTAACGGTGACATCTATCTGAACGGTGACTTTAACCAGCAAGAAGACGCAACTGAGAACTACGGTTTAAGAAACTACCTATCTGTCAGATATAAACTACGTGCTGGTTCTGTTGGTGTATACACTCCAAGTTATTCAAACCATAACACTTCTAACTTAAGAGTCTTTGGTGGTGCTGGTGTTAATACAACACTACACATTGGTGCTACTGGTAGTGGAGAAGGTTTATTTGTTGGTAAGAAAAATAGTGGAGATACAGTTAAGTTTAGTGTTGATGGTCCTTCTGGTAACGTTAATACTTCAGGTACTTTAGTTGTTGCAGGTCAAACAACTATTAATGATACACTCATTATCAATGCTGCTAACGAAGAGTTTGCAATTCAAAATGGATCTGGCACTGATAAATTTACAGTTGACACAGACAATGGTAATACAGTAATTCAAGGTACTGTTAATATTGAAGGTGTCACTGATATTGATAATGACTTTGCAGTTAGAAATAACACAACAGATAAGTTTAAAGTTACCGCTTCAAATGGTAACACTAATATTGAAGGAACTCTAACTGCTGATGGTCACACTGAGTTAAATTCAACTCTTAACGTTGATAACAATACAACTCTTGGTGCTCAACTTACAGTAACTGGTAACTCTGAATTTAACGGAACCGTAGATGTTGATGCAGACTTTGCAGTCAGATCTGGCACAACAGATAAAGCAACAATCGCATCTTCCTCAGGTAACATTGCAACTGACGGAACTCTAGTTGTTGCAGGTCAGACAACTATTAATGATTCTCTAATCGTTCAAAGTGATAATGAAGTAGTTAATATTAATAATGGTTCTGGTACAACTAAGTTTAGTATCGATACTGATAACGGTAATACAAACATCATTGGTACTGTTACTATTGGTGATGCAACACAGATTAATGATACCTTAGGTGTTTCAGGTGTTACCACAATTACTAGAAACACTCAGCAAACTCTATCTGGTTCTTATGCTGCTGATGGTGCGTTCCAACTAACTGGTGGTGCTGCTATTGGTAAGAACGTTGCTATTGGTGAAGGATTAAGAGTTTATGGTGGTACTGAATTAACTGGTGCTTTAGATCTTAATAGTAGTGCAGATATATCTGGTGCTTTGGTATGTAATGATAATGTGAACATCAAAGCAGACAATAAGATGTTTACTATTGAAACTGCTGGTGGTGATGATAAATTTACAGTTGATACTGATAATGGTAATACTGATATTCGTGGAACTTTAGATGTTGGTGGTGATGTAACTGCTGAATCTAACCTCACAATTACAGGGAATCTTACTGTCAATGGAACAACAACTACTGTCAATTCTACGGTTACAACTCTCGATGACCCTATCATTACTGTGGGTGGTGACACAGCACCAGGCTCTAACGATGGTAAGGATAGGGGTGTTGAATTCCGTTATTACGACGGCTCTGCGAAAATTGGGTTCTTCGGATATGACAGATCCTCCTCACAATTCGCATTCCTAACAAGTGCAACTAATACTTCAGAGGTTCTTGCTGGTACAGATGGTGCTCTTCGTGCTGGTAGTTTAAATCTTACTGCTGCTGGTACTGCACTTGATGTTGATAATGATGCTAACATCGATGGTGCTTTAACTGTTGATGGTCAGATTGTTTCTAACAAGTCATCTGGTGCTCCATTCTCTATTGCTTCAACTACTAAAGTTAATAACTTGAACGTTGATTTGCTTGATAGTATGACTACTGCAAGTGCTAATACACCATCTACAGTTGTTAATCGTGATGGATCTGGAGACTTTGCTGCTAATCAAATCACTGCTGCTAGTGCTGCTGGTGCTGGTGCTGGATTCTTAGGAAACGCATCTACTGCTGATGCATGGAAGACTGCTAGAACATTCACCATTGATGGTGTTGTATCTGGTTCTGTATCTGTAGATGGTAGTGCTGCTCCAACAATCACAACAACATATGTTGATGCTGACATTACTGCTTTAGCAGCGATGAGTGGCACAGGATACGTTGTAAGGACTGCTGCAAATACATACGCACAAAGAACACTTGCTGTTACAGCATCCTCTGGTATCACACTTACTAATGCTGATGGTGTTTCTGGTAACACAACAATTAACGTTGCTTCTGCAAGTACAAACGCTGCAAATAACTTAGTCATACGTGACGCATCTGGTGACTTTGCTGCTAATATAATTACTGCTGCTCTTGTAGGTAACGTAACTGGTACGGTATCTAGTATTGCTAACCATGACACTGCTGACCTTGCTGAAGGTACTAACCTTTACTATACAGATGAGCGTGTTGATGATAGAGTTAATGCTCTAATCGTTGCTGGAACTGGTATTACTAAGGTCTATGATGATAGTGCAGGAACTTATACATTAACAGTCACACAGGCAGATGTTAATACAGATAACGTAACAGAAGGTTCAACCAATCTCTTTACTACTGCTGCAAGAACTAGAACTCACTTTACTTATGGAACTGGTATTACTCACTCTAGTGGCACTCTTTCTGTTACTCAGTCTGATATCAATACTGATAACGTTACTGAAGGTTCTACTAACCTCTTTACTACTGCTGCTAGGACACGTACTCACTTCACCTATGGCACTGGTATTACTCATAGTGGTGGTACTCTATCTGTTACTCAAGCAGACATAGATACCGACAATGTAACAGAGGGATCAACAAATCTATTCTTCACTGATGCTAGAGCAGACGCACGTATCGCTGCTGCTGATACTGGAGATCTTAGTGAGGGAACTAACCTTTACTACACAGATGCTCGTGCTGATGTTAGAGTTGCTGCTGCAACTGGTGCAAACCTTGATCTTTCTTCTAAGTCTACCTCCGATCTTTCTGAGGGAACTAATCAGTACTACACTGAAGCAAGAGTACAAACAAAACTCGATAATGCGTTTGAGCAACTTAGTGCAATGCTCAACAACCTTGCAACTTCAACTACACTTACACTAGCACTTAGTGGAGACCCAACACCAGGTGCAGTTGTTACAACGGGAGTTAGTGTTGGTGGTGGCGGTGGATTTACTGCTGGAACTGGTGTAGCAACCACTGGTGGTACAGGTTCTTCCTTGACAGTTAATACTACTGTTGTTGGTGGTGCTATTACTGCTGCTGTAGTAAACGCAGGTGGTTCTGATTATCTAATTTCTGATACTGTCACAGTTACCAACCCTAATGCAGGTAAGGTGTTAACACTTAACCTTGCATCACTTGCAGGTGGATCTGGTTATACTACTGGAACTGCTCTTGCTACAACAGGTGGTTCTGGATCTGCATCTCTTACTGTGGACATCACCGCTTCTGGTGGTGCAATCACCAACGTTACTATCAATAATGGTGGTACTGGATATGCTGCTGCTGAAACAATTACTATTGTTCAGGCAGGTGGTGCAGGTGGTACAGTTGCCATCGCCACTGTTGCAACAAATGCAACATTAACTCTTACTGATATCACAACGATGGAAGTTGGAGCAACTGTTACAGGTGCTACTTCTGGCACTACAGGTGTTGTCACTGCTCTGGGAACTAACCAGATTACTGTTGATAACGTTGACGGATTCTTCAAGAAAGGAGAAGTCGTCAGTGCAAATGATGTTACTACACTTACTATATCTTCATTCTCCTGATAACCAATGTCAGCAACTAGACCCGCAACTAAAACCGAACTAAGAGATTATGCTCTTCGTCGTTTGGGATATCCAACGATTGACATCAACGTTGCTACAACGCAACTCGATGATCTTATTGAAGAGGCAATTGATTATTACCAAGAGTATCATTATAACGGTAGTTATAAATCTTGGATTAAGATTGAAGTAACTGATGCTATTATCACAGCTGCAAAATCAAGTGATCAACTTAATTCTGGTCCTTGGTATGAAAACAAGGAATATGTAGATCTTCCTCCTAATGTGATGAGTGTTAATAGGGTGTTTACTCAGATTGGTGCTTCTAGTGTTATTCCTGGAAACATTTTCAATATTAAATATCAAATTTTCTTGAATGATATTTACTCAATGACTCATGGTCAGATTCTTCATTACTTTATGACTTCTCAATATCTTGAGACTTTGGATTGGATTACTAATAATAATGGTGCTCGTAGGATTAGATTTAATGAACATCAAGCAAAACTATATGTTGATTTTGATTGGGACGAATTACAACCAGGTGATTTTCTTTTAGTTGAAGTATTAATGCGTCAAAATCCTGAAACGTATACAGGAATGTATAATGATAATTGGTTAAAAGATTATGTGGAAGCACTCTTCCAACAACAGTGGGGTCGTAACTTAAGTAAGTATGATGGTATTCAAATGTTGGGTGGTGTTACACTTAATGGTCGTCAGATCCTTGAGGATGCATCAACATTTAAGAAGGATCTTGAAACCACTCTTCGTGAAACATATGAAATTCCACCTATGGATTTAATAGGATAATATGGCATTTACTAATACTCCAGCGTCAGATTTTGTTTTTAGAGATCATACAGGTCTTTTAAAAGCAAATGGTTCTGCTCAAGAACAAACTTTTATAGAAAATTTAATTGTAGAGAGTATTGAAATCTACGGTCAAGATATCTACTACATGCCTAGAACCTATGTCAACAGAGACACTATTCTAGGTGAAGTTGAGAATAGTAGATTTACACAAGCATTACAAGTTAGAGCGTATGTTAATAATGTAGAGGGATGGGAAGGACAAGGAGAATTGTTAAGTAAGTTTGGTGTTCGTATTGAAGACAAAACTACTTTTGTTTTCTCTAGAGAAAAGTTTACATCTGCTGTAGATGATAATGCAGTATTGAATGTTGAAGGTCGTCCTAATGAAGGAGATTTGATTTGGTTCCCTGCCACTAAACATTTATTTGAGATTCAGTTTGTTGAGGCAGAAAGACCATTCTATCAGTTAGGAAAAGGTTTTGTCTGGGAATGTCAGTGTGAACTCTTCCAGTATTCAGACGAGGCAATCGATACTGGTGTTGCAGATATTGATGGTATTGAAGCAGCATTTGCTAATGCTATTACAGTCAACTTTGCTGCTGGTGGTACTGGAACATTTACAGTTGGTGAGGTAGTTGCTGGCGGTACATCCAATGTAACTGCGGAAGTTAAAGCATGGAATTCTACTGACAGACAACTACAAGTGTACAATAGGTCTGGTATCTTTACTATTCCAGAAACTGTAACTGGACAAACTTCTGGTGCTGCTTGGACTTCTGCATCCTATAATACACTAAATAACGTTAATACCGCTGACAGCGTTGATGCGAACTTCGGTTTTGAAACTGCTGATGACGATATTATAGATTTTACAGAAGGTAATCCCTTCGGTTCAATTGGTTCCACTACTGACACTACAATCTGATGTTAGGCACATATTCATATCACGAAATTTTTAGACGAACCGTTGTAGCGTTTGGTACGTTGTTCAACAATATTGAACTTCGTCGTTCAACCGAGGTACAGAAAGTTCCTTTGGCATATGGTCCAAAGCAAAAATTCTTAGCAAGATTGGATCAGGTACCCGATCCTACTAACAAAAGGGTGCAGATTACTTTACCAAGAATCTCTTTTGAGATTAATGGTATTCAATATGATGCACAGAGAAAAGTTTCTCCAACTCAAAAAATTAAATTTCCTAAGGATGGTGATGAGAATAAGAACGCATTCATGCCTGTTCCTTATAATCTCTCATTTGAATTAGCAATCATTTCTAAGAATCAGGAAGATGGTCTGCAGATTTTAGAACAAATCCTTCCTTTCTTTCAACCACATTTCAATCTAGCAGTAAAGTTAGTACCTGATGTAGATGAAACAAAAGATGTTCCTGTTGTTTTAAACAGTGTTGACTATGAAGATGATTATGAAAATAACTTTCAAACTCGTAGAGCAATCATTTACACTTTACAATTTACTGTAAAAACTTATCTATACGGTCCTGTTACTGATTCCAAGACTATCAAAAAAGTTATTACAGATTACTATACAGATACAAATACAACTTCTGCACCAAGAGAAGTTCGTTACACAATTCAACCAGATCCTATTTCAGCAGATGCTGATGATGATTTTGGATTCGGTATTGTTGATGAAGACTTTACAGATCAGAAGAAACGTAATCCTGTAAGTGGAGCTGACGAGACAATAACATGACAAATCCTTTTGATGGTCTTGATACTGCTTTTGGAGCAGAACCTTCTGAACTCCAAAAACATGTTGATAAAGTAAAACCACAATTAAAAAAATCTGAAGAAGGTGATGTAAAGCAAGACTATGAGACTTCTCGTGCTGCGTTACATATGTTAGTGATGAAAGGGCAGGAGGCAGTAGATGGAATACTTGACGTTGCGAGAGCAAGCGATCATCCAAGAGCTTATGAGGTTGCTGCGACAACAATTAAAAGTGTAGCAGATACTGCTGACAAACTCATTGACTTACAAAAGAAAATGAAGGAGTTAGATGCTGAGGATAAAAAGTCAGGACCATCGACTGTTAATAACACAATGTTTGTTGGTAGCACTGCAGATTTACAAAAAATGATTAAGAAACAAAAGGAGATAAATAATACTGACACGAAATAACAAGACATGACAGTTCTTAATGTATTAAGTACGAATTCAGTAGCCGCTGGTGCTTCTGAATATCAAACAGTACAAACAGGATATTATAGAGTTGGTTCTACAGCAGGTGCTGCTACTGTTTCTTTTAACGGTGGTCCTGCAATAACTCTAGTGCAGAATGAATTCATTCTTATCAAGGGTGGCAAACCTGGTCAAGCAAAAATAGTTAAAGCAATTGATGATTCAACTGCTGACTACTACGTTGGTGAGCATATTCAAGATTCATCTGCAAATCACCCATTCTCTGTGGGAGATTTTATTGCGATTATAGATGACTCTACTTCTCCAGCAATTGATAGTAATTTCCTTTCTGCTGGCACTGCTGGTAAAAAGATTACTGCAATTTCAACTATGAATAACATATTAACTACTGACGTGGATTCTTCTTCAGCAAGTGCTGATTACACTTGGTCATCTGGTACTAAGGCAAGAATTCAACGTGCTGTTAAAATTACTGCAGCAACAAATGCAGTGATAGTAGAAGAAGTTCAAGTAGTAGGCGGTTAAATGGCTGAAGGTTTTAAGTCTGATATTCCACCCGCAATTAATCAAACCGCTAAGAAATACATTAGAGGTATGATGAAGGGTAAACAACGTTGGTCTAAGTTATATGGCAAACGTGATAAGGAAGTCATGCATAAAACTGCTAATAAAATGGCAATTAAAGATAATCTGAAAGTTATGTATTACAAAGATTTCATAAACTTGGTTGAAGGCAATCCTACTACAAGGATGCTTTCTAAAGCAAAGTCCAAAACTACTGGAAATATTTCTGCAGATCGGGGAACCGATGAAAAGAAAAACAAATCGAGTAGAAAAAACCTTGAGAAAGATCTCAAGAAAAAGGGCATTGGTTACAAGAAAGGAGTTGGGGAATATAAATATTCATCAGGTGAAGGCACTGGACGTGAAGTCTCATACCAAACCTCTCCAGGTAAGGGAATGAGTAAGCGTAGATTCGGTAAAGTTATGCGACGATTGGGTCGCAAGCATGGACAAGAATCAGTAATCACAAAAAAATCAGGTAAACCTGCTAGATTGCATGATACTGAATCAAAGAAACCATCTAAGTCTATAAACGTAGGCAAGGCAAAACCAGGAAAAAATCCTTCTGGACAGGGAGAAACTTCAGGAACAAAAGTTAGGAAAGGAAAACTAGGTAAAACCAACAAACCAGCATACCATTATGGATAACATGAAATCAACTATTACTGAAAGGGGTGACCATTGGCATCCTGATCCTGAGAAGGATAAAAAGTTGGGTGGTCCTGGTGCAAATCAACGTGCTCGTGAAGATCGTGCTGATGCTGCTAAACCAAAGTCTGACTCTAAGAAACTCAGACCAGGTGAGTCCTACATGGACTACGCCAAGCGTCATGGACGCAAGTCTCCTACTAAGAAAAAATCTCTCTTGAGTAAGTTATTGAGGAAAGAAGCGTATAGAGTTCTTGCTAAGGACAAAGGTGAAGAGGGTAAACCATCTCAGTTCTCATATAAGGATGAGAAGGATGCTAAGAAGTTTGCTGATGGTATTAAAAGTAAAGGTGGTAAGGCAACTGTAACTAAAGAACATCATCAAAAAGATAAAGATGGTAAAGTGATAGAGCATGAGGATACAACACCTAGTTCAGTAGAAGAAGGAAAAGGTTATCAACCAGAAATCGAACATAGTAAAATGGGTGATGCTAAAAAGAAAGCAGAGAAGAAGAGGAAAGAAGCAGAGAAGAGTTTACCACCACATCTAAAATTGGATACGATGAGAAAAGCATTTGCACACACTAACGAAGGTAGACTGGAAAGAGTATCTGAAGGACTAAAGCAAGCACGTAAAAATGTTGGTATGGATCCTGATAAACCTTCCTGTTGGAAAGGTTATAAGGCAACTGGTACCAAAATGAAGGGTGGTAAGAAAGTTCCTGATTGTAAGAAAGAAGAAGTATTAGTTGTTGATGAAGGTATTGGCGATATGGCAATCAAAGCAATTGAAAAAACTAATCCTCCACATATCAGCAAGCGTTCTGAGATGATGCGTAAAATTAAGTTAAATCAACTTAAGAGTTACTTGAAGAAGCAGGACGAGAAAAAGAAAAAAGCAGCATCTAAAGACTGATAATTATACAACTACTTTTTTTCGTTATGGTTAATCCTGATTTTATTGGAATATATGATAATGCAATTTCTTCTTATAATTGCAAAGAGATAATTAAATGGTTTGAAACTAATCCTGTAAAAAGAGGATCAGTTATGTTTGAAGATGGTAGTGGTACAATAGATACAAGACTTAAGAGTGATTGGGAAGTAGAGGATTCTTACAAAACTTTATTCTCTAATAATAGTTTTGTAGATATAATTATTAGAGATGCTTTAATTAAATACACCCCTGTTTATCGTGAATCATACCCTAGTGTAGATAACATTGATCCTTGGAATGTTTGTAATATATACAATATACAGAAATATGATCCAGGTGATGGTTATCATGCCTTACATTGTGAAAATTGCAACGAAGCTACTTTACACAGGGTGATGGCATGGATGATATATTTGAATACTGTTACTGATGAAGGTGGAACATATTTTAGTACTTATGATAAAACTCTTGAGGCAAAGGAAGGAAGATTAGTCATTTGGCCAGCATATTTTACTCACACACATAAAGGAGTCGTCAGTAAAACTCAAACTAAATATATTGCAACTGGATGGTATTCTCTTGTTAGTCACCCAGATACAGTAAAGTAAAAGTATAAATAGTTCTACTCAAATCAACAACTTGCTGTGATATTAGGCAGGGAGGTTTGGGAGAAGCATTTTAAAACTTAAATGACAGACGGATCTATAGAGTCTGATCTCAAGAGAGTCCAACAGAAGTTGAAAGATATTGAAAAGAAACAAGAGATAATGAATAAATTATATCAGTTGGATATTGAGAGAAAGAATCAGATGGGGGAACGCCCATCTACACATCTCCGTGGAGAGATGACTTGACAAGGTTGATATAATAGATATATAAACAGACTGAGGGGTATGACGGAAGAAACCATTAGAAGGTATACCTATACCAAAGAAGAAGTTGATAAAATGATTGCACACGCAGTCGAGATAGCAGTTGCTCAGGCACGTGCTATTGATGAAGCATCTATGGCAAAGCATAACCGAGAAGCAACTATCATTAGTATGATACTTGGATTCACTGCACTTGCACTATTTGTGGATGGACTTCTTAGGATACTAGGAATCATTCCACCATTCATGCACCTTGATGTCAACATCATTGATAAGATTACCGACAGAGTTGAGACTGATGTTATAGATAAGATCAGACAGGTTCCAATTAAAAGATTACTTAATCGTTGAAAAATATGTTCCAAGTACATGATGATTGGATGCCAATCGATGAATTCAATAAACTTACTGACTTCATTCTAGGTTGGAATTTCCCATGGTTTCATATGAAGAATGTGGCATTACCCAACACTAATGAGGATGATGTCACTTACAATCATTACTTCACACATAACCTAGTCTCAACTGACCTTGGTAATGATGGGGTTTCATATTTACATGAACCAATATGGAAATATTTCCAGAAAGGATTCCCGAACATCAATATGATTAGGATGAAAGTTAATTGCTTTCCTGCTACAAGTCAAGTGTATGAGCATCTCACACATACTGACTATGATTACCCTCACAAAGGTGCATTACTATGTTTGAATACATGTAATGGTTATACTAAGATGGAAGACGGCACTAAGATCGAAAGTGTTGCTAACAGGATGATCTTCTTTGATACATCCAAACCACATAGTTCTACTACCTGTAGTGATCAACCAAAAAGATGCAACATAGTAATTAATTACAAAGAGGTTAAATGAAAAAACTATTGCTCCTTACTCCCCTTCTCTTAATGGGGTGTGGACTCGGAATGAATAATGGAGGTGGAGGAGGTGGATCCTTCAGTTACATGGATACAGGTAGTGCAGGTCAATACACTTGCGAGACAGCAGGTGAAAATGCAGCAGCATACTATGCTACAGGCGAACACCCCAACCTATCAGATTGCTAATTTTAAAATGAAATATAATGTAGACATTGATGGAGGTAATGCTTTTGTTGAAAGACTAAAGAAAAAAGCACCTCTTATAGGTGGATTTAATGGTATGATGCAGGTTCCTTCAGGATATGAGGAACCTCTTTTAGTATCTGGTGCTGATGGTGTTGGTACTAAAATTAATATATGTAAGGTTTCTCGTACTTGGACAAGTATAGGACAAGACCTTGTTGCCATGTGTGTTAATGATGTAATCACATGTGGTGCTAAACCATTATATTTTTTAGATTATATTTCTACTGGTAAGTTAACTCCTATTGTGGATGATATACTAGAAGGTATTCTTAAGGGATGTCAAATAGCAGGTATAGATTTGTTGGGAGGAGAGACTGCTGAACATCCTAGACATGCACCCCCAAAAGCATATGGTGATGATATCGATCTTGCTGGTTTTTGTACTGGTATTGTTGAGAAGGGTGAAGTTATAGACGGTAGTCTTATTAAGAAGGGAGATAAAATTATTGGTTTACCTAGTAGTGGTATCCATAGTAATGGATATAGTTTAATCAATGATATGTTATGGAGACATAAGATATCATGGGCAGATACTCCTGAGTTACTTACTCCTACTACGATCTATGCAAGACAAGTAGAAGTATTATTACAAGAGTATCCTATCGTAGGTATGGCACATATCACTGGTGGTGGACTAGAAGAAAATGTATCTAGAGTTATTCCTAAAGGATTAAAGGCTAATATTGATTGGACTTCTTGGGAGAGACCAGAGATCTTTAATAAAATAAAACAATCAGGTGATATAGAAGAGGAGGAAATGAGAAGAGTATTTAATTGTGGTATTGGTTATGTTCTAGTGGTTCCACCAGAGATTGATTATGGAATGCAGATAGGAGAAGTTTGTGAATAAAGGTTATACACAAGAGATGATCAAGGAGATGTTAGGCACTGCTTGGTTGGACAAATCTAATATGCCTGAGACTGGTAATCAGATCAGAAGAAGAAAGGGACAAGAGATGAGAGCAGGGACAAGACCGTATCCCAAGTATCCATCAAAGGAGTCAAGGATAGCAGACACTTCAGGTATGTTTGATGATGATGGAAATTATGTTTACCCTGAAGGTAGTGGATTTAATTGGATGCAGAAAGTAGATCCTGATTCTAAAGGATATCTTCCAGGTGGTAAAGTGTCGTAGAATACACACATAAGTGCGTACTAATACTTACATGCTATAATAAATACTAATAGTTGGGATTGAAACGATCATGCCCCTTTCACACTATACCATAGGGTATCACGATGCAGAACAGCATCAGTTAGAAATATGCGAGTACGCTACAGACTCGTATGAAGCAATACAGCACAGTAAAGAGGATGTCCCTGCATTAAAGGAGCATCCTCATTTTATTGATTATGCAATGAAGGAGACATTATGACTACTATTACTAAACACAAACATGAGATCATGTGGTGGATGAGTAGACTCACCATCATGGGTGTCTCCTTATCACTAGCAATAACACTTGCTTCATCTGCTTGGGTCTGATGATCATTTGGTCTATCAATATAATGATTGGTATTCTTCTCGTAGCAGTAGGTGTAGTAATCTACTACATATTTAAGTACGATGAATTTTGGCCAAATGGGAGCGATGACACCACCGAGCAGGAAGAGCTGCTACAACTTCCGAGTGATAAAAATAGTCAAGGTGCTTGATGGCGATACTATTGACGTTACTATCGATCTCGGCTTTGATTTATACAAGAAAGAAAGAGTTAGAATTGCAGGAGTTGATACGCCAGAGAAAAGAACAAGAGACTTGGAAGAGAAGGCATTGGGAATAGATGCTACTAACTGGTTAAAAGAAAAACTTACTGAGACTATTAAAGGTGATGAGGAACTCACTATTAGAACAGAACTTAAGGGTGGCGTTGGGAAGTATGGTAGGCTTCTTGGTTGGCTCTACGTTGGCGAATCTAATATTTCACTAAACGAACTTATGATTGAGGAAGGTTATGCTTGGGAATATGATGGTGGCACTAAACAGAAAAATTTTGAAACTCTACGTGAAATTAGGAGACACTTTGGGACTTTGGTCGAGTCTTAATCAAGTAACCCTAAATATAGAAGGAGTGACCACCAGACGATTATATGCTGAGTGGACTATCCCAACTGAAGAATATCAAAATGAGTAAAATGAGAGAACAATTAATCAGAGCACTACTAGCACATGCACAAGGAGACATCCAGAAACATGTAGCAAATGTAGAAGTGTATTTAACTAATCCTGCAGGTATTGGAGAACACTCTGATATCACAGAAGCAATTGAAACTGAATTAAATATCATTGCTAAGTATCAGGATCAAGTAGATGTGATAAACAAATTTTTTAAGAAAAAATCTGAACCTGCTATTGGAGAAGTATATCCTTCATATAAGTCCCAAGAATACAGACCAGAATAAATGAGTACGAATCAGGAACAGTATCTTGGTAATCCTAATTTAAAGAAAGCGAACGTTGCCACAAATTTTACTCCTGATGAAGTTCAAGAGTATATCAAATGTTCTGAGGATCCCGTATATTTTATTCAAACTTATATCAAGATTGTTTCTCTTGATAGGGGTTTGATTCCATTTGCCATGTATGATTTCCAATCAGAAATGGTTGAAAAATTTCATGACAACAGATTCAACATAGCAAAGTTACCTCGTCAGACTGGCAAATCGACTATCGTTACTTCATATCTTCTTTGGTATGTTCTTTTTAAAGCGAATGTCAATGTCGCAATTCTAGCAAACAAAGCAGCAACTTCTCGTGAGATGCTGCAACGACTACAATTATCTTATGAAAACCTCCCAAAGTGGCTCCAGCAAGGAATCCTCCAATGGAACCGAGGCAGTCTGGAATTGGAGAATGGAAGTAAAATCATGGCTGCTTCTACTTCGTCTAGTGCTGTGCGGGGGATGTCGTTTAATGTTATATTTCTGGACGAATTCGCTTTCGTTCCGAATCACATCGCTGATCAGTTCTTTAGTTCTGTATATCCTACTATCTCATCTGGTAAATCTACCAAGGTTATCATCATTAGTACACCTCATGGGATGAACATGTTCTATAAACTCTGGCATGATGCTGAGAGAGGTAAGAACGAATACATCCCAACTGAGGTTCATTGGTCTGCTGTTCCTGGTAGGGATGCAGCATGGAAAGATCAAACAATTGCTAACACGTCAGAACAACAATTTAAGGTTGAGTTTGAGTGTGAGTTCCTAGGGTCTGTTGATACATTGATTAGTCCTAGTAAGTTGAGGACTATGCCTTATGAAGATCCTATCATACAAAATAGAGGTCTTGCAGTATATAAACAAGTAGAAAAGGATCACAATTATATCGTAACTGTTGACGTTGCTCGTGGTGTAAGTCAAGATTATTCAGCGTTCTGTATTATGGATACTACAACAGTACCATATGAAATGGTTGCTAAGTATAGAAATAATGATATCAAACCTATTATATTCCCTAATGTTATTGTAGATGTAGCAAAAAATTATAATAATGCTTACGTACTATGTGAGGTAAATGATATTGGTGGACAGGTTGCAGATATTATTCAATTCGATCTTGAGTATGAAAATTTACTACAAGTTGCAATGAGAGGAAGGGCAGGGCAGCAATTAGGACAGGGATTCTCAGGTAAGAAAACTCAACTTGGTGTAAAGATGAGTACTGCTGTCAAAGCAGTTGGTTGTTCTAATCTTAAAGCATTATTAGAAGAAGATAAATTAATAATTAAAGATTATGATACGATTGCAGAACTAACTACATTCATTGTAAAGGGACAATCCTTTGCCGCAGAAGACGGATGTAATGATGACCTAGCAATGTGCTTGGTTATTTTNTCATGGATGGCNATGCANGAATACTTTAANGAGATGCATGANAANGATGTNAGNCAANGNATNTATGATGATCANNGAGAAAATATTGAACAAGATATGGCACCTTTTGGATTTATGTCAGACGGATTAGAAGATGATCATATAATAGATGCACAAGGAGAACGATGGGAAGTTGCGGANTATGGGGATAAATCTTATATGTGGGACTATAGGTGACGTTTCAAAAATATAAATAATCTTAGACAACCGNTGTTGACATCATTTNCTAGGAGTATATAAACATGGCAGCTAATCAATCATCGCCAGGTGTAGTNGTTCAGGAGAGAGACCTGACTACTATTACCACGCTATCCACCGCAAANATTGGCGTNNTTGCGGCACCATTTGAACAAGGTCCAGTTGAAGAAATNNNAANTATNNCNAACGANAGACAACTNGCAGANNTNTTTGGNAAACCAAATGANAANAACTTTGANTANTGGTTTACTGCTTCTCANTTCCTTTCNTATGGTGGTGTTCTTAAAACTGTTCGTGTNACNTCNTCNNNNTTNAAGAANGGTGTTGACACNGGAACTGCACCTCTAATCAAGAATTTTCAAGACTACGAAACAAACTACGAGACTGCAAACAATAACTGGACTTGGGCAGCAAAAACTCCTGGTACTAAAGGTAACTCAATTGGTATCTTTGTAACNGANGCTGGTGCTGATCANATNGCTGTTCTCCCTGCTCCTGGTTCAGGTAACGAGCACGAATACGTTGCTGATGAAGCAGTAACCGCTGCTTCTGGTGCTGCTGGTAAAGTATTTAAGTATAGCATACTTCTTACTGTTGACACTGTTGTTGGTGATTTCGTAGTTGGTACTGCAACTACAATTAGTATTGGTGGTTCTGACGANTCAGTAAATGTTCTCGCATGGGATCCTGCTAATAAGAAATTAGAAATTGGTCTTCCTTCTGGTGGTGTTACTGGTATTCTTTCAGATAACCAAGTAATTACTCAGGGAACAAACACTGCTGCTATTGATACTACTATCGAACGTCGTTTGTATATTGGTCTTAATAAGTCTAGTATTTCATTTGCTGCTGCTGATGTTGTTGCTGACACAAACTCTACTAACGTAACTGTTTCATCAGTTCGTGACGAGTATGATGAGCGTGAGTATCTACCTGGTGTAAAGTGGGTAAGCGTTGCTCCTCGTCCTGAAACTTCTAAGTTTGCAACAGAAGTAGGTGGATTCCGTGATGAACTCCACATCGTTGTTGTTGATATTGATGGTAAGATCACTGGTACAACTGGTGCTTTGCTTGAGCGTTTCATAGGTCTTTCTAAAGCATCTGACGCTAAGACATCTGTTGGTGAAACTAACTACTATGTTAATGTTCTTAAGGCACGTTCTGAGTATGTTTACTGGGGTGAGCATGAGCTAGGAGTATTTAACGCAACTGCATCTGGTTCTGCTGGTACTTGGGGTGTTTCTGCTTCTGCTAGACAGTTTAACCTTCTACGTTCTACTACTGGATCTACTGATTATCCTGCTGGACGTACAACTCTTGGTTCTAAGAACAACGCAACATTCTACTATAGACTTGCTGACGGTGCTGATTACGGTGCTTCTGGTGGTGTTTATACTGTAAGTAATACTGATGTAACTACTGCATACGAACTACTTGAAGATCCTGAGTCACAGACAATCGACTTTATCTTGACTGGTCCTTCTGGTTCTACAGCTGCTGAGGCACTTGCTAAGATCACTGCTCTGGCAAACATTGTTGAAGAGCGTAGAGATTGCATGTTATTTGTATCTCCTCGTCGTGGTAACATTATTGGTTTAAGTAACTCAAATACAATTACTAATAACATTATTAATTTTTTTGATACGTTACCTTCTAGTTCTTACGTTGCATTTGATTCTGGTTACAAGTATATCTACGATAAGTATAATGATGTTTATCGTTACATTCCTGCTAACGGTGACGTTGCTGGTCTTTGCTTGCAGACTACAGAAGTTGCAGAACCTTGGTTCTCACCTGCTGGTTTCCAACGTGGTGTTTTGAGAAATGCAATTAAACTTGCATATACTCCTAACAAGTCACAGCGTGATCGCTTGTATGGTGCTCGTATTAATCCTATCGTTTCCTTCCCTGGTCAAGGTGTAGTTCTATACGGTGATAAGACCGCACAAGGATTTGCATCTGCATTTGATAGAATCAACGTTCGTCGTTTGTTCCTAACAATCGAGAGAGTAATCTCTGGTGCTGCTAAGTCACAACTCTTTGAGCAAAACGATGCCGCACAACGTTCATTGTTCCTCAATATTGTTGAACCTTACCTCCGTGAAGTTCAAGGTCGTCGTGGTGTAACTGACTTCTTAGTTAAGTGCGATGATGACAACAACCCTCCTGAGGCAGTTGATCGTGGAGAATTCTATGCAGAAATCTATGTGAAACCAACACGCACAATCAATTACATTACTCTAACATTTGTTGCTACACGTACTGGAGTAAGTTTCGGTGAAGTAGCAAACTAAATAATTCTGAGTTCGAGATGGATTCAAAATAGCGGAGATTTCTCCGCTATTTTTTTGTCTAAAAATATTAATAATAC
>NHEF01000010.1 GCA_002171615.1 Gammaproteobacteria bacterium TMED78 | reverse complement strand
CACCCCCCTATTGCTAAGGCTAACAATAAAGAGGTGGATATACTCGGGGGTTAAATTTTCTGCTTTTCTTCTACAGAGATTCAAACCAAAGTGCTTGGGCTCTGTTTGATGGATGCAATCCATAAGTCCAACCAAGAGTCCAATCTGCAATTCCAGTACTTATAGCTCCGAGATATGTTCCCGTGCCAGTCGGCTTGCTTGAGTTAGCAGGAGCAGCTCCATTAACTTGTGAAGTGGTCCATAATATTGAATAGAATGGTTGCGTTCCCTCTAGAAGTTGAAGATCTGTGTCATTAGTAGCCGTTGCACTTTTTGTAGAACCACTCGTGACCGTTGCGAAAACATTCCCTTCTGATTCAGCAAATCCTTTTTCAGTAACCGATGGGCTACTACCTGTGATGGTAGTGCCTTTTTCATTTTCTTGTCCGGAATATATTACTGAATTTAAATTAGAATCGCCGCCAACAAACGAAGCATGTGTTTCAGCGCTTTCTATCCGCAGTAAATAGTTATCTGAGGTGCTTTCAGTATCATTGGCACCAAAAGAACTGATTAGTAATGAATCGTTTATATTCATCCAAATGCCCTCTCTGATCCTCCATCCTGCACCTGGATCGTGAGTAGCAGTTGCTGCGCCGTTTGGTGAAATGATACACGTAAGGTTGCTTATTGTTGCTCGGGTATTAAGTTTTCGTGTAATGAAGTCTTCTCTTACTGTAGAAGTTTTGCCTGAATAAGAACCAATGCCATCTGATTCAATGCAATGGTTACCATCAGTTGCTGATTGAATAACTAGTGCATTTTTAATTGTTCCATGCCAGCCTTCGTCTAGGTCAATTGAGTCATCCCTTACGTAAAGACCTACATAATTTTCTACGTTTACAGCACCACCAAACATCTCAATGCCATCATCATATACAGAGTAAACCTGAAGATTTTTTATTGTCGTATTTGAACCGACTGCACCAAATGTAATTCCATTTAATTCATCACCATTTCCAACAGTAGCTCCAGTGTGTTTCACAACAACATACTGAAGACTGCCAGAGTTATCTGCATCATTGATGCCACCGTATTGATTTTCATCGACACCAGCAGAACCTTCAGAATCAATATGACATTCAGAAGCAAGTGCAAACCCTGATTCACCTCGTGTTCCCGTGTAACTGCATTTGTTTGTTACTCCAAATCCGTTGATAACGATTCCACCCCATTGTTGCACGTCCTCTGCACCAACAGTTCCATCAANATCAGTTTTGGAAGTAAATGTTATTGGTTTTGTCGCAGATCCATCAGCAAAGATTTGTGAGCCACGATTTATTACGAGAAAGTTCGACTTATCAGTCCAAGCCAGAGTTGCTCCGGCCTCAACAGTCAACTTAGGACCGTCTCCACCTTTTGTTATTCCTGCAGCGGTCATTGCAGCATCAGTCTTATATGTATTCCCCATAAATAAACTAGCATCAAAAATATGAGCACCATTTCCTGGGAGGTCCTTAAAGAGAAGATCGACTGTAATGTTATTGCTTGCTGATGAGAAAGCAGAAGAGTATGTACAATGATTGGTTGTCGCGTTATAAACCCCTTTTACAGAGTCGCCTCCTGAATTATTATAGCTTGCACAATATTCTGTGGTCACNGGCGCCGCTGTAGTTGTTGTATTGTTGCTATTGGNNGNNGATGTTTCTGGGTTAATGTTGATATCACCACTGTCACATGCCGCAAGAGTATAAATGAACAGTATTGACAATAAATTTTTTATTTTCATATTCTTAAGCTCCAAACCTCGTTGATAAATTGATACGATTGTTTTTAAACAATCAATAAAGAAACAAATGTATTATTTCGATGAGGATATTAACAACTGAATATGAAAGAAGTATGAATTAAATATTAAAGATTTATTACAAATTACGCTCTTGAGCTTAAAATGTTAGCCAATTCGACCAGTAATATAATCCTGAGTAAGAGTGTGTGATGGGTTGGTAAATACTTTCTCTGTATCATCAACAGAAATAGTCCACTACATAGAAATGTATTTCAACATGTAAACGCTGAAAGCGTTGTGAGGTATGGTGGCCAGGGGCAGAATCGAACTGCCGACACGCGGATTTTCAGTCCGCTGCTCTACCGACTGAGCTACCTGGCCGTTACATGCATAAACAGGGTATATTATGAGCCTTATTAGCTGTCATTGGTACAAAATTTTAAACACTAAGATAGATTTAATTAAATTTTTATAACCAAATTATAAACATATTAGTAATTTAATAAAAATCTTCAAAAAAGGAGAGTCTAGCATAGCCTATACCCACCTCTCTATTAAGTAGATAAAGTTGAGTAAAAAAATTAATAAGATAAACTCTCTTTATGACTAAAGAAAAAATATATCCTCCGAGTAAAAAAATAACTAAAAATACTCTAATGAATGAAGAGAGCTATCAAGCTCTTTATAAAGAATCTATTGAGAATCCTATAGTTTTTTGGGAAAGAGAAGCAAAAAAATTAGAATGGATGAGGCCATTCACAAAAATTAAAGATATTTCTTATAAAAAAGATGATCTACATATTAAATGGTTTAGTGATGGCGAAATTAATGTTTGCTTTAATTGTGTAGATCGACACTTACCGACGAAAGCTAATCAAATAGCTATTATCTGGGAAGGCGATAACCCTAATAAAGATTTAAAAATAACTTACCAAGAGCTATATGAAAAAGTTTGTAAATTAGCAAATGGCCTTAAAAGTCTGGGAGTAAAAAAAGGTGACAGAGTAACTATCTATCTTCCTATGATACCTGAGGCAACATTTGCAATGCTTGCGTGTGCAAGGATTGGCGCTATCCACTCAGTCGTATTTGGGGGATTTTCCCCTGAGGCTCTGAGGGGTAGAATAGAAGACTGTCAGTCAAATTTCATTATAACTGCAGATGAAGGCATCAGAGGAAATAAAATAATCCCACTAAAGAAAAATGTTGATGATGCTATTAGTGGTCTTTCTAAAGGCTATCCTAAAATTAATACTCTTGTGGTAAGGCACACTAAAGGAGAAATTAATTGGGATAAAAAATGCGACCATTGGTATCATGAAGTTGTCGAACTACAAAACTCTAACTGCCCTGCTGAAGCTATGAATGCAGAGGATCCTCTTTTTATTCTTTACACTTCAGGCTCAACTGGAAAGCCTAAAGGCGTTCTCCATACCTCTGCTGGATATCTACTCTATTCTTCTATGACACATAAGTATATCTTTGACTATCAAGAAGGAGATATTTATTGGTGTACAGCTGACATAGGATGGGTAACTGGTCATAGCTATATTGTTTATGGGCCATTAGCTAATGGAGCAACAACTTTGATGTTTGAGGGAGTGCCTAGCTATCCCTCTGCAAGTAGATTTTGGGAAATCATAGATAAACATCAGGTTAATATTTTTTATACAGCGCCAACAGCAATTAGGGCATTAATGAGAGAAGGTGATGGCCCAGTCAAAAAAACATCAAGAAAAAGTCTGAAGATTTTAGGAACTGTTGGGGAGCCAATTAATCCAGAAGCTTGGCAATGGTATTATAAAGTCGTAGGGGAGGAGAACTGTCCTATTGTAGATACATGGTGGCAAACTGAAACAGGTGGAATCCTTATTTCGCCATTACCTGGTGCAACAAAATTAAAACCAGGTTCTGCAACCATTCCTTTCTTTGGAATAAGGCCAGCCCTAGTTGATGAAGAAGGAAATATTTTAGAAGGAGAATCATCGGGTAATCTGGTCCTCCTTGACAGCTGGCCAGGTCAAATGAGAACAGTTTATGGCAATCACGAAAGATTCTATGAAACTTACTTTAGCCAATTTTCTGATAAATACTTCTCTGGTGATGGAGCATATAGAGATAAAGATGGTTACTATTGGATCACGGGAAGAGTTGATGATGTGATAAATGTTTCTGGTCATAGAATCGGGTCCGCTGAGATTGAGAGCGCTTTAGTTTCTCATGAAAAAATTGTGGAAGCAGCTGTAGTAGGCTTTCCTCATGAAATAAAAGGCCAGGGGATATATGCCTATGTAACCCTAATTACTGGTCTAAAGTCTTCTGAAGAGCTAAGAGAAGAATTAATTAAATGGGTAAGAAAAGAGATTGGTCCGATAGCGACTCCCGATACAATACAATGGGCTCCTGGCCTCCCAAAAACTCGTTCAGGAAAAATCATGAGAAGAATCTTAAGAAAAATTGCTAATAATGACTATAAAAACTTAGGTGATATCTCTACATTAGCTGATCCAACCGTGGTAGAAGAATTAATTAATAATAGATTATAGCTTTATATTTTTTCATTGAAATCAGGAGGTGACTCTGAGCCTTCCCCGAAAAAAAATTTTTCCATCTCTTTCTCTAAAAACTTTCTTGCTTTTGGATCTATAGGCGTCAATCTATACTCATTGATTAACATAGTCTGGTGTCCCAGCCACTTATCCCAAGCTTTTTGAGATACATTAGAAAAAATNCTATCTCCCAGCTCTCCTGGATAAGTTCTCTCCTCCAAACCATCTAGCTCCTGACCTAATAGAATACAATTAACTTTCTTACTCATAAAATTATTTTCCTATAATTCATTAATCATTACTGAAATAGGCGCTGCTAATCCAATTTCTCTATCAATTGGCAGTTTATGCCAAAAGTATCTAGGTTTAATTCTATATTTTTTTGGTTTGTTTTCAATTTTAATTTTTGTAGGATTTATAAGTAAATTAAAATGTGTAAAACTATGCTTAATTGGATTTAACCTAGTTATTTTTTCAACCGGTTCTCTCAAATTATCATCTAACCATGAATTAATTGTCTGACCGTCGCCAAGCTCTGGAAAACTATATAATCCTCCCCAAATACCATTATTAGGCCTTTTTTCAAGCAGAACTGATTTTTTATTATCAACAATAATCATTACGCCTACTTCTCTAATAGATTTTTTTGTCCTAGGCTTTCGAGTTGGTAACTTATCTTGTTCGCTATAAAATCTTGCAAGACAATTCTCTGATAAAGGACAAATAAAACATTTTGGTCTCGAACGAGTGCAAACTGTCGCGCCTAAATCCATTATGGCTTGTGTATATTGATCCACATTACTTGATGGTGTATTTAGATCAGCTAAATTCCATAACTTTTCTTGGATATTTGATTTTTGTAGAAAGCCTTCGATTCTATAATATCTTGCAAGAACACGCTTAACATTACCATCTAGAATTGAATATTTTTTTTTATAGGCCAAAGCAAGTATAGCGCCTGCCGTCGATCTTCCAATACCCGGAAGCTTAATGATTTCATCATAAGTTTTAGGAAAAATAGACTGATACTTTTTATCTAAAATCTTAGCTGTTTTATAAATATTTCTTCCTCTTGCATAATAACCCAACCCTGACCAGTAACTTAGTAGCTCATCTAATTCACATTTAGCTATAGATTCTATATTTGGGAATCTTTTCATAAAATTAATATAGTAAGGAATAACTGTTTTAACTTGGGTTTGCTGAAGCATAATCTCAGAGATCCATACTGAATAGGGGCTTTTCTTTAATTGCCAAGGCAAATATTTCCGGCCATTATTAACAAACCAATCTAAAAGCTGATTTGTAAAATTATTACTACTCATAAATATCTTTTATGAGACAGCTATAAACATTAATATTATTGTCACTAACAGTCCAATAGCTACAAATGCTAATAGTATTTTCGAAATTCTATTCACTCTAATCCACCTTTCTTATAAAACTAAACTCTCTCCCTGTTTGAGATACAGAAAAGATCTGATAACCAAGTAATCTTAACCTATCAATACAGTTAATTGTTCTTTGCTTTCCAATACTAGTAAAGCGATGATGAAACTCTACTAATATTTGATTTGGATATATTCTATTACTAATCATAGAATCAATAGTACTATACTCAGCTCCTTCTATATCAAGCTTTAGAATATCTATTTTCTTATGTTTTAATTTTTTCAAAATAGTTTTTAAGGTATAGGAGAAAACTTCAATTGAACTCTCCCCGTCTGACTGAGATTCATCTATAGTCCACATATCTTGAGATTTCTTACCGCTTCTATCTAATCTTGGATATAGAGAAATCATCTTGTCTTTACCAGAGACTGCCCAAGGGTAAAAAATAAAATTATCGGACACTTCTTGAGATTTTAACCATTCAATAGAATAGGGTGTTGGATCAAAAGCAAATATCTTAGATTGATTTTTTGCTATAAAATCTAACTCAAAACTAATATCATCTCCTACACCAAAAACATAAATAATCGAGTTTTTACCTATATTTTTTTTATAATAATTCCAACCAGCCGGACCTTGTCCTTCACAAAGGATTTTTATGTCATTTTTCACCCATATTTCAACCCCAATAAGTCTTTTGAGAAAAAGTTTTATAACCCAGTAGATATGGCTAGACTTAATTCTTTTTTTTAGACGGCTAGATTTTATTTTTTTCTTTAAAAGCTCTATAGTCGAAAATTTTACTTTAGCTATTGTCACTATAATATATCTATTCCCAAACTAAGCATCTTGCATTACATGCAATACCAGCGTTTGTTCCATCACCTTGAACCGCCTCAACCTGCCACCAATTTGTAAATTCATCCTTTGTAACTCGACAACTTACTAAATCTTCCGGCCCATCCATTCGATCAACCTCTATTCTGGAGATAAAGCAAACAGAATTAGATGAATCAGCTAAAATTTTTGAATCTATAGCTGGCCCTGGCCTTTCTGACCCCCCAACACCTGAAACCCTTCCTAACCATACGTCTAAAGTCAATTCTTCTGTAACTGACAGATTATTTATATTCTCACTAACTGATTGGTCAACAGAAAGATAACTAACTGTTAGAAAACTAGTTAAAGAAGCTACTAAAATTGCGATAATAATTGATTTCATATTATTTTACTCCTAAAGAATAATATTATTTATTATAAACTTTAACCCCCTAAGCTTATTTGAGCAATAAGCTTTTCGTATTTTCATTAAATTAAATATAATATTTATGTATGAGTGATAAATTACATAGAAAAATTAAAAGTTATGTCTTAAGACCAGGAAGAATAACTGAAAGTCAAAGAAAGGCTATCGAAACTCTTATGCCCTTATATGGCGTAAAAAAAATAAATAAGCGTATTGACCTACAAAAAGAATTTAAAAATAATTTCCCTATATTTATCAATATAGGTTTTGGGGATGGAGAAGAAATAGTAAACCTATCAACCCAAAACTCAGAAATAAATTACATAGGAATAGAAGTACACTCGCCTGGAGTAGGCCGCCTACTTTCTTCAATAGATAGGCTAAAAATTAAAAATATTAGAATTATTAAAGCAGATGCCTTAGAAGTAGTTAGAGATATGATTAGTGATGCTAGTATCGAAGGAGTTAATATTTTTTTTCCTGACCCTTGGCCAAAAAAGAAGCATCATAAGAGAAGAATTATACAAAAGAAATTTGTTGGTGAAATATTTAGAATCTTAAAAAACGAGGGTAAATTCTATATTTGTACTGACTGGAATCACTATGCATCACATATCGAAAATGTCATGAGTGAATTTGAATTTTTCAAAAAAATAACTAAGCTATCTTATAGGCCTGATACAAAGTTTGAGAGAAGAGGAATAAGGCTAGGTCATAAAATAATAAACTTTGAATATAAAAAATACTTTACTTAAATTAAAGCATTAAACGCTTTTTTTAAGTCTGATATTTCTACAGATATTTTCCCATTTACTTCGCCTAAAGGAATTGATTGAAGGACTGCGCCGACACAGGGGCCAAAAACACACAATCCGTTGGAAATCTTAAATCTAGCTCCATGTGATTGACATTGAATCAAGCTATAATCATTTGTAAGAAAATCATCTTTCTGGAGATTTAATGGATGTCCTGCATGAGGACAAGAATTTAAATAACCATAAACTGAATAACCACTTCTTACAACAAAAAAACTCATTGGCCATGACATGCCTTCCCAACTAAATTCCTTGCTCCCAGGATCAGATATTTCTTCTATAGAGCAGAGATGAATAAATCCATTTGTAGTATCTTTATTGAGCATTTTTAAGTATCTTCTTCAGATAATATTCTAACTGACATTTAGTCAAAAAAGTAAAAAATTGAAAAACGATAGAGCTTGGAAAGATATTTTATTAAATAGGAAAATGCTTATCTGTATTTTCCAAGGCTTCTCTTCAGGTATGCCTTTGTATGTGCTTATACAGCTAGTTCCAGCGTGGCTGAGAAGCGAAGGAATAGATCTAGCAACCATAGGTTTATTTAACCTAGTAATGATCCCCTATGCATGGAAATTTATTTGGGCGCCATTACTTGATCGCTATAAGCTTCCTTTCCTTGGTAGAAGAAGAGGCTGGTCATTGATTAGTCAATTAATGCTTTTATTATCAATAAGCTGCTTAGGATTCATCAACCCCTCTTTAGAGCTTAAAACAGCTGTATGTTTAGTTTTTGCTACCTCTTTTTTTAGCGCAACACAAGACATCGTATTAGATGCATATAGAAGAGAGATACTGGAAGATGACGAACTAGGAATTGGAAATTCAATTTTCATTAACGCATATCGAATATCTTCTCTTATTCCAGGCTCCTTTGCATTAATTCTTTCAGACATTATGCCTTGGGCTAGCGTTTATCCTATCGTTGGACTATTCATGATAGTTGGAATTATTACGACCCTACTTGTTGCTGAATCAGCGAATGATAATATATCTCCAAACTCCCTAAAAGAAGCAGTAATAGATCCATTTGCAGAATTTTTTTCTAGAAAAGGTGGTCTAAAAAGTGCTTTCTCTATAATTGCATTTATGTTGCTATATAAATTAGGAGATAGCATGGCAACAGCTTTAGCTACTCCTTTCTATATAGACCTAGGATTTAGCTTAACTGAGATAGGAACAGTAGCAAAATTCTCAGCACTATGGGCATCAATTCTTGGAACAATAATTGGTGGCCTAGCAATGCTTAAGCTATCGATCAATAGAGCTTTATGGTTATTCGGATTAGTGCAAATCATATCTATATTAGGTTTTGCTATTCTAGCTAAAATAGGCAACAGCATCCCAGCTTTATTTGCTGCTGTTAGCTTCGAATATTTAGGAGTTAGTCTTGGCACAGTTGCATTAACAGCGTTTATTGCTAAACAGACAAGCTTGAGCTTTACTGCTACTCAATTTGCTTTACTAACTAGTATAATGGTAATACCTAGAACTTTTGCTAATGCAAGTACTGGTTTTATTATAGACGCTCTAGGATATTTTAATTTTTTTATAATATGCACTATAGCTGCAATTCCAGGAATGCTTCTTCTTTTTATTGTTGCCCCATGGAATGAAAAAAACTAAAGATTCTTAAGACTATAATTAATTATTAACGGAGCATGGTCAGAAAAGAATTTCTTTCTGTAAATTACCGCTTTTAGAATTTTACTTTTTAGATTTTCTGAAACTAATTGATAATCTATTCTCCANCCAACATTTTTTTCTCTAGCACGGCCTCTATTTGACCACCATGAATATTCATCTGCTTTATTATTAGTTTCTCTAAAAGCATCTATATATCCTAGATTATTAATTATCCTATCCATCCACTCTCTCTCTTCAGGTAGAAATCCAGAATTTTTCTTATTACCTCTCCAATTTTTTAAATCTATTTGCTTATGGGCTATATTAAAATCTCCACAAAATATATATGAAAATTTATTTTTTTTAATAGAATCTAAATGATTTTCAAAAAAATCTAAGAATCTATATTTTACCGCTTGTCTTTTATCCCCAGAAGACCCTGAAGGGAAATAAACACTTGCAACTGCGACTTTATTAAACCTTATCTCAATGTATCTTCCTTCTATATCAAACTCATCCTCGCCTAAACCATAAATAATTTTTTTAGGCTTTATTTTGCTATAGATACAAACCCCACTATAACCAGGCTTTTTAGCCTCAAGTATATAACGATGATACCCTTCTCTGATAAAAGGAGCGCTATCAATCTGATGCGTTTGAGCCTTAAGCTCTTGGATACACAGAATATCTGCTCTTTGCCTTACAAACCATTCGAAGAAGCCCTTCCTTGTGGCCGAACGTATTCCATTGGCATTAAAACTAATTATTTTCAACTAAGTCGCCTAATTGTTATATATTTTTTTATACCATAAAATAGAAAAAAATGTATCATAGTAAAGAAAAATAAGTAACTAGATGAAAGAATATCAAAAAAAATTTATAGAAATCTCGCTTGAATCAGGGGCTTTAAAGTTTGGAAGATTCGAGCTTAAATCAGGGCGAGTTAGTCCCTATTTCTTTAATGCTGGTATGTTCTCTGAAGGATTGTCCTTATCTAAAGTAGCTGATTGTTACGCGGCTAAAATAGCAAGCTTAAAAATGAACTTTGATATGCTATTTGGCCCAGCTTATAAAGGCATAGGTCTTGTAAGTGTT
Source organism: Gammaproteobacteria bacterium TMED78 (assembly GCA_002171615.1). Classification (GTDB taxonomy): domain Bacteria; phylum Pseudomonadota; class Gammaproteobacteria; order Steroidobacterales; family Rariloculaceae; genus TMED78. Next base: position 383,996 of record NHEF01000010.1, on the reverse strand, counting down.
ACCTCGGTCGCATTAGCTAGAGATCATAAATTAAATTTTCCATTCGCATATAATCGTAAAGAGAGAAAAAATCATGGAGAGGGAGGTATGTCGGTTGGCTCCCCCATAAAGGGGAAAGTACTTATACTAGATGATGTTATAACCGCTGGCACAGCTATTAAACAAAGTATTGAAATAATAAAAAAAGCTGGAGCTGAACCAATAGGGGTTCTAGTAGCTCTAGATCGAGAAGAAGTAGCAGATAATAAAAATCTCTCAGCAGTTGAGCAACTACAAAGAGATATTGACCTAAAAGTTAAATCAATTATTAATTTAAGAGACCTTATTAAGCATGTTCATTCAAGTAAANAATTTGAAAAATTAATTCCTAAAATCCTAGATTACCAAGAAAGATATGGAGTGAATAACTAGGAGCTACCAGTATGACCAAACCCTCCGGAACCTCGCTCACTTTCCTCAAATGAATCAACGATTTCAAAATTACTTTGAATGATTGGAACTATTACTAACTGGGCTATCCTCTCACCAGGTGATATTTCAAAAGTCGTATCTCCCCTATTCCAACAAGAAATAAGGATCTCACCTTGATAATCTGAGTCTATTAAACCAACTAGATTCCCCAAGACTACACCATGTTTATGTCCTAAGCCAGATCTAGGAAGAATAAGCGCTGCAAGATTCTGATCGGCCAAATGAATAGCAAAACCTGTCTTAATAAGATCACATGATCCAGGGGAGAGCTTAAATGGAGCATCGATACAAGCCCTAAGATCTATTCCAGCAGATCCAGATGTAGCGAGCTCAGGGAGAGGTATAGAGTCTCCTAGACGCTTATCAAGAATTTTAAGCTTTATATCTTTCATAAAAAACTATGCAATACTATCATTTGACAACTGTTGATTAATTCTAGTCTCATTGTATCTTTCTGCAATTAATTTAATTAATTTTTTTGCAAGAATTGGTTTTGAAGTTTGATCTAGCTCAACAACTTTATCACCATATATCACAGATAAAGAATTTAACTCTTGATCAAATCCATGATCTGGCCCTACTTTATTTGCAGCTATCATATCTAAACTTTTTTTAGCTATCTTTTCTTTAGCATAACGCATGACGTCTGCTGTCTCTGCTGCAAAACCTATTGTAAATGGTCCTTTATCTCTTGCAGATACGCTAGTTAAAATATCTGGAGATGGCTTAAGATCTAAGCTTAAATCTGAGTTTTTTCTCTTTATCTTCTCTAAAGAAGTTGATTTGGCTTGATAGTCAGAAACTGCTGCACAACCAATAAATATATCAATATCATCAATAAGCTTTTGGACCTCAGAATACATTTCTTCTGCTGTCTCAACATTTACTCTATTGACACCTGCTGGCGTCTCTAATGAAACAGGGCCACTCACAATCGTAACCTTAGCCCCAGACTCTCTTGCTGCCAATGCTAATGAATAACCCATCTTGCCTGAGCTTCTATTTGTGATATACCTAATAGGATCAATTGGCTCTCTAGTTGGTCCAGCAGTAATCACAATATTAAGACCAGCTAGTGCTTTTTTATCCAAAATAATAGGTTGTTTATAAACTTGTGAAACTATCTCATCTGGCTCCATCATTCTACCGTAACCAATTTCCCCACATGCCTGATCTCCATAAACTGGACCTAAAAGGCTTACACCTCTCTTTCTGAGTAATTTGCAATTAGACTCAACAGCCTTGTTTGACCACATAACTTTATTCATAGCAGGAACAACAATTATAGGTGCTTCAGTAGCTAAGCATAAAGTAGTAAGTAAATCAGCTGCTAATCCGGAAGCTAAAGACCCAATACAGTGAGCTGTTGCAGGTGCAATAAGTACAATATCTGCCCACCTAGCTAAATCTATATGTGTCATAGTTGATTCTGCGGACTCATCCCAAAGATTATTTCTAACGGGCCTAGATGAAACATTCTGGAATGTAGCTGACGAGATAAATTCTTCAGCGCCTTTTGTCATAACTACCTGAACATCTGAGCCATTTTTACGAAGTAGTTTGACTATTTCAAGGCTTTTATAAGCCGCAATACCTCCAGTTACACCAAGAAGTATATTCGGGCTTGAGTCATTAATCTCCTGATCACTCATATATATATAAGTCCTAAAAAAATATTTTTACTATTATAACCTAAGTTTTTGATATATTAACTAGATATAAATCTTAACAGCATGTATAGTTTTCATCCTTTAAATTTAAATATAGAGCAAATCGTTATGTCTAGAGTGTGTCAAATAACAGGCAAAAAACCAATGGCAGGAAATAATGTTTCCCATGCCCATAATAAGACTCGTAGACGTTTTCTACCAAACCTTCATACCCAAAGATTTTGGCTTGAAGAGGAGAAAAAATTCATAAAGCTAAAGGTTTCTAGAAAAGGCATGCGAATTATAGATAAGTTAGGTACTAAAGAAATTGTAAGAAGGCTCCGAGAAAAAGGCGAAGTATTATAAAAAAAGGGATGTAAAATGAGAGAGAAAATTAGATTAATGTCTTCTGCTAAAACAGGACACTATTATACAACTACTAAGAACAAGCGATTGCACCCTGAAAAAATGGAAACTAAAAAGTATGATCCTACTATCAGGAAACATGTATCTTATAAAGAAACAAAAATAAAGTAGTAGTTATTAAAGCTCTATATGCCTGAGCTACCTGAAGTAGAAACAGCCAAAAGAGGTCTTGAGCCTTCCCTAGTAAATCAAGTCTTTGATGATATTTTTATTCACCAAGGAAATCTTCGATGGCCTATTCAAAAAAATATAAAATCTTTACTAAGGCATAAAAAAATTCTCTCCTTAAGTAGAAGAGGAAAATATCTTCTAATAAATCTTGAGAATGGCTCTTTAATAATTCATTTAGGGATGTCTGGTAGTTTAAAATTTTCAAGTAAAAGCTCAATTAAACACAAACATGATCATGTGATATTTAAGTTCTGTTCTGACTCATATCTAATATTTAATGACCCTAGAAGATTTGGAAGTATACATTTCTCTAAAGAACTAAATTCTTTCTGGTTAATCAAAAACCTCGGTGTCGAGCCACTTTCAGATGAATTTAACATAGATTACCTATGGAAAAAATGTAACAACAGCAAAACCTCTATAAAACAATTATTAATGAATCATAAAGTAGTTGTTGGCGTAGGTAATATCTATGCTAGCGAGTCTCTTTTTTATGCTGGCATCAACCCAAGGAAGGTTGCTCACAAAATTAGTAAAAAAAGACTAAGCCTACTTATTACAGAAATTAGAATAACTTTATCAAAGGCTATCAAACTAGGCGGCTCCAGCATAAGAGACTTTACCAATAGTAATGGAAAAATGGGGTACTTCCAACAATCCTTGGCAGTCTACAATAGAGAGAATGAGCCTTGTTTTAAATGTAATACAAAAATTAAAAGAGTAATACTTGGACAAAGATCTAGTTTTTATTGCTACAAGTGTCAAAAATAGCTTTTCTTGCTAAAATATAAAAATGAGTACAACTAATCTTTTTTTCTTTATAGGTGCTATATGCGGTATAGCTATTTATAGTATTTGGTGCTCTATAGAGATACACACCCTCTATAAAAAAAAGGGTATGGATGAAAGTAGTAGTGGCAAGTTATCGGATTATGTAATTAGCGGGCTATTCTTGCATTTATTTTTTTGTATGTTTACTGCTTTTATTTGCGGTTTTTTATTTCACCTCTTAGTTAATTTTATTCCTAATTAGTTACTTCTAAAAACCTTGGTTCTCCGTGTCCTCTAGGGTCTGATGAAGCATCCAAATCACCAGTCTCAAAATTCCAGGTAACAACATTCATATTTCCATAACTCCTATTTAGAGGCCTTAAAGAGTGGCCCTTATCTTCTAAAGCTTTAATTTCATCATTACTAAATGCATCAGGCTCATACTGAATTAAATCAGGAAAAAATTGATGATGAAAACGAGGAACCGAAGTAATAAACTCAGCAGATTCACCGCGACTCCACTCTAGAGCAGATAGTAAAACCATCGTAATAATTCTACTGCCTCCAGGAGTTCCTAAAGCGGCTATACCTTCACCATTAACTAGTATAGTTGGCGTCATGCTTGATAACATTCTTTTGCCTGGTGCTATTTCGTTAGCCTCAAAACCAATCAATTCGTACCCATTTGGAGTTCCTGGTTTAATAGAAAAATCATCCATCTCATTATTCAAAATAACTCCAGTTCCATGAGGAACAAATCCGCTTCCGTAGCTAAAATTGATTGACTGAGTAGCAGAAACAATATTACCGTCAGTATCAATTATTGAAAAATGACTAGTTTGATCGCCTACTGAATTCTCAATATTAGTAGTACTTGGCAATAAATTACTAGCTGTTGATTTATTTATATTGATACTTGCCCTCTGACCAGCTGCATACCTTTTATCTACTAATAAGTCTATAGGTACATCAATAAAATCTGTATCTCCCAAATATTGTGCTCTATCCCTATAAGCTCTTCGCATTGCTTCTACAATTAAATGATATCTAGAAGAAGAATCTAGATTATTGATTGGATAACCTGAAAGAATATTTAAAATATTAATTAAAGCTATCCCACCAGATGAAGGTGGTGGTGGGGCTATAATTTTCATATTTTGAAAAGATCCAATTATTGGCTCTCTCTCTTTTATTGTATATGAAGACAAATCATCAAGTGACCAGATTCCCGAATTAGAAGTAACACCTTCTACTAATTTCTTAGCTACTTCTCCTTTATAAAAACCATCAGAACCTTCTTCTGCAAGAAGCCTTAAGGTATTAGCCAGATCTTTTTGTATAATAAGAGTTCCCTCAGTTGGCATAACCTCATTGGGCATAAAAATTTTCTTGGCTTCTCTATTCATAATACTAGTTTTTCTTTCTAAGAGNTCTATCATTGCAGCATAAGCTGGAAAGCCATTTTCTGCATACCTAATTGCAGGCAAGAGAGACACAGAAAGTGGAAGTTTGCCATAATATTTTGCGATATGATCTAATGAGGCAGGCAAACCTGGAATGCCAGAAGATAATGGCCCATCTCTAGACGCTCTTGGAATAGGATCTCCTGCCTCATCAAGATACATATTTTTTGAAGCACCAGATGGTGCAACTTCTCTTCCATCAATCATAATTTGAAATCCATCTTCAGATCTATGTAAAAGAAAAAAACCTCCGCCACCTAAACCAGATCCATATGGCTCTACAACGCTTAAAGCAGCGCTTACTGCAATAGCTGCATCAAAAGCATTACCTCCTTGCTCTAAAACTTCTATACCAGCTTTGCTAGCTAAAGGATGAGCACTAGCTACAGCAGCCTCATTCGGAGAATTCTCAAAAGAGGATGCTATAAAAGGTGCTAATATAAATGAAATAAATAAAAAAGATTTCGAATTCTTCATTTTTTTGATCTAATTTTTTCACTAAGCCTTAATGCTACTATGGGATGAAGGAATTTTGAAACATCACCATCTAAAAGAGCTAACTCTTTGACATGCGATGATGAGATAGATTTATATTTTTCAGATGTTGAAAGAAAAACTGTTTCAATACTTGGAGCTAATTGTTTATTTAAAGTAGCTAAATCGTACTCATACTCATAATCAGAAATAGATCTAATTCCCCTTATCATTACAGTAATTTTATTTTCTTTAGCTAAAGANACAGTTAAACCTCTATATGAGATCACCTTGACTAATGGTAAATCAGAAAAGATATCCTTTACCATTGCAACACGCTCTTTAGTAGAAAAAAAAAGATCTTTACCAGGCTTGTCTGCAACAGCGATAAAAACTTCACTAAAAAAAATGGATGCCCTTCTAACAATATCTTCATGGCCTTTCGTAAAGGGATCAAAACTTCCAGGATACATTGCTTTTTCTTTCATAAGCTCATTTATTATAACACTATGTTGACTTACTATACTTTAATAATCCATATTCTACTTTAGAAGATATGGAAAACTTAATTAATTCATATTTATTTAATAAATCACTATTATCATAAAAAAAAGATTCCTTAGTTTTTCTTTTTTCTCTTTCTACATAAACATAACCTGTTCTAGTAAGCCATTTTGGTAAAATATTAAGTATGGGTAATAATGGATAGCTATAAGGAGGGTCTAAAAATATTATATTAAATTTTTTTAATACTTTATTCTCTAAAATACTTCTAGTATCACCAAGAATAATTTTAGCATTTGCATCAAGTAGTTTTGAATAATCTTTGATAGAAATAACTATATCTTTCTCATTATCTATGAAGTACACCTCTTTCGCTCCTCTAGATAAAGACTCAAACCCTAGTGAGCCGCTACCAGCAAAAGCATCCAAACAATTAGCATCGACAATCTCATCTCTTAACCAGTTAAAGATTGTCTCCCTAACCCTAATTGGAGTTGGCCTAATATCTTTAATTGATGGAAAAGAGATAAATCTTGACCTCCATTTACCACCAATAAGTTTAATCTGATTTTTATTTTTTTTCCTCTGCATAAAGTTTTGATAACTTTTTCTTTTTTCTACTCAAGAAGTATACTTAACTTCTATTGCGGATTCTCTGAATTAAAAATAAAGTAAAAATAGCTAACCTTAATATATAAGATACTGATTATTAAGGATTAAATATAAATATTATATTCTAAGCTACACTTTTTTAGCACTCTAGTATTGTGAGTGCTAAAATAATAACCATTGTAATCAATGAGATACGTATTTTGGAAAAATTACTTACAGTTAGAGAGGCTGAAACTGTTCTTAGTGCCCCTATAGGTAGTCTGGATCAGTACTTAAGTGCGGCTGGTAGAATACCTGTATTGACTAAAGAAGAGGAATTTCAACTAGCTAATGATTTCAGAAGCTCTAATGATTTGAATGCCGCACAGAAGCTTGTCCTTTCACATCTGAGATTTGTAGTCCATATAGCTAAGGGATACTCGGGATATGGCTTACCAATAGGAGACCTAATACAGGAAGGTAATATAGGCTTAATGAAAGCAGTAAAAAGATTCAACCCTGATGTAGGTGTTCGTCTCATAGCTTTCGCAGTACACTGGATTAGAGCAGAGATCCATGAATATGTTTTGAGAAACTGNAAACTCGTTAAAGTAGCTACAACTAAAGCACAAAGAAAACTTTTCTTTAACCTAAGGAAAGCTAAGAGTAATCTAGGATGGCTTACATATGACGAGACAAAATCTATTGCAAAAGACCTAGGTGTTACTGAAAAAGAAGTTAGCGAGATGGAAAAAAGACTTTCTTCCCACGATATATCATTCGACCCTACACCATCAGATGAAGATGAAATCTCTCCGTCTGCTCTACTATCTAGTAACGATGCGGATCCTGCTGAATTACTTGAAACAAAAGATGCATATGACTACTCATATAAAAAACTAGTTGATTCGCTAAATAAACTAGACGAAAGAAGTCGTGATATTGTTTCAAGACGTTGGTTAAAAAATGATAAGGACACTCTACATGATCTTGCTAAAGAATATAGTATTTCTGCTGAAAGAATCAGGCAAATAGAGACAAATGCAATGAAAAAACTAAAAGAGCTTATGCTATAAGGCTTAATTCAAAAGTAATCAATGCCAGTGCCATTTAAGGAGCAATAACCATTAGGATTTTTAGCTAGATATTGTTGATGATAATTTTCTGCATAAAAAAATTCTGAATACCTCACAATCTCAGTAGTTATTTTTCCAAAAGCTGATTTCATCAGTATATCTGAGTATCTAACTTTTGATTTATTAGCAAAATAATTTTGTTCTTCATTATAAGTTATGATTATAGATCTATACTGACTTCCTATATCAGCTCCCTGCCTCATACCTTGAGTAGGATCATGAGACTCCCAAAATATTTTTAGTAATTTCTCGTAGGATATCTCTAATGGGAAATAAATTATTAGAACGACTTCAGAATGGCCTGTAAGCCCACTACAAACCTCTTTATAAGTAGGGTTATCCGATTCTCCAGCCGAATAACCTACTGCTGTTGAATAAACTCCAGGCAATTGCCAAAAAATTTTCTCAGCTCCCCAGAAACAACCTAAGCCAAACAAAGCTAGTGCAGACTCTTGAGGATAAGGTGAAACAAAAGACTTACCGTTTAAAAAATGATTACTTATCACTATATTTCAAAATATCTATAAAGTCAGATACTTACTCCTGGAGCAGGTAGACCTGAAGAACCCATTAGATAATTATCAATCCTCCTAGCCACTCCTCTGCCTTCGTTAATAGCCCAAACAACTAATGACTGACCTCTTCTGCAATCTCCAGCAACAAATAATCCCGGTGTACTAGAACTATAATCTCCATGGTTAGATTTATAATTTTGCTTTTCATCATAACTAATATTTAATTTATCTGATAAGTAAGTCTCAGGGCCTAAAAAACCCATTGATAAGAAAACTAAATCGGCTTCTATCTCTTTCTCAGTATTAGCTATTTCAGACATATTAAATTTTCCATCTTTATATTCCCATTTAATAGAAACTATTTGAAGGGCTTTTAAAGCCCCATTATCATCACCAATAAATTTTTTAGTTAGTAAACTATAACGCCTAGGCTCATAGTTAAATTTAGCTTTAGCTTCTTCATGAGAATAATCAGTTCTAAAAATGGTTGGCCAAAGTGGCCAAGGATTATCATCTGCTCTAGTAGTAGGAGGCTTTTCAAGTAGCTCTAAATTAGTAATTGAGCTACATCCATGTCTTAGGGAGGTTCCAATACAATCAGCTCCTGTATCTCCCCCGCCTATAACAATCACTTTTTTATTTTTAGGGCTTATAAATTTTTTATCTTTAAAATTACTATTTATCAAACTCTTTGTATTAGCAGTGAGGAAATCCATAGCAAAATGTATTCCATTTAAATCTCTTCCGGGAATATTTAAATCTCTTGGCCTTGTTGAGCCTGTCGCTAATAAAACAGCATCAAAATTCTTGAATAATGCTTTTGGATCAATATCCTTGCCTATGTCAGAATTTATATGAAATATAACTCCTGACTCTTTCATTAGCTTAATCCTTCTTTCAACAACACCTTTATCAAGCTTCATATTAGGTATACCATACATAAGAAGTCCGCCTATACGATCCTCTCTCTCAAAAATCTCTACATTATGTCCCACACTATTTAGTTGGTCAGCAGCCGCTAAACCACATGGGCCCGAACCTACTATCGCTATTTTCTTACCAGAATTAGCCTTAATGGTATTTCTCTTAACCCAGCCTTCTTCAAAGCCCTTATCTATTATCGCATTCTCAATATTTTTTATAGTAACTGCTGGATCAGTTATACCTAATACGCACGAACCTTCACACGGTGCAGGGCATGTTCTGCCAGTAAATTCTGGAAAATTATTAGTCTTATGAAGCCTATCCAAGGCCTCTTTCCATCTCCCCTGATATACAAGGTCATTCNATTCGGGAATTAGATTATCGATAGGGCAACCTGTATGAGACTGGCAAAAAGGTACACCGCAATCCATACACCTTGCTCCTTGGCGCTTAAGATTCTTTTCTATAGGATCTGTATAAATCTCATTGAAATCTTCTAGGCGATTTAATGGCTCCCTATAAGGTACAGTCTTTCTAGTATACTCTTTAAAACCTGTTGGCTTTCCCATAATATGTCCTAAATACCTACTGGTGAATGTGTTTTAATATTTACTTGGATCTCACTCTCTTCATCATGCTTTTTTCTCTCAAATAAAACTCTTTTATAGTCTGTTGGCATCACTTTTACAAACTCACTAAGCACCTCTGGCCATGAATCTAAGACTTTTTTCGCTTGAGAAGAGTCTGTAAATTTTTTATGTAGCTCAATAAATTCTCTTAATTCTATAAGATCTTCCTCATCCTCGACTGGATCTAGATCAACTGTACTTAAGTTACATTTCGATCTAAAGTTTTTATCAACATCCCAAACATATGCTATACCTCCTGACATTCCAGCAGCAAAATTTCTACCAGTGGGACCTAGAATGACTGCTCTTCCTCCTGTCATATACTCACAAGCATGGTCACCAACACCCTCAACTACAGCCTTAGCGCCACTATTTCTAACACAAAATCTTTCGGCAGCTATACCCCTAAAAAAAGCTCTTCCAGCGGTAGCCCCATAGAGAGCAACATTTCCTATTAAAATATTTTCTTCTGGTTTGAATGTACTATCTTTTGGAGGGTAAATAATGATTCTTCCTCCGGAAAGACCCTTGCCTACATAATCATTACTATCTCCCTCTAGCTCTAGAGTTATCCCTCTAGCTAAAAAAGCGCCCAAACTTTGTCCTGCAGATCCATTAAACTTTATATTAATTGTATTTATAGGTAACGATCTTTCTCCCCAAACCTTTACAACATTATGGCTCAACATAGTACCAACAGCTCTATTTGTATTAAAGATATCCATCTCAAGCTTAACGTTGCTTCCATGATGAATAGCTGGTTGAGCCATTTCAATCAATTTATTATCGAGCGCCTTATCTAAACCGTGGTCCTGCTTGATTGAACAAAAAACATCATTCCCTTCAGTGTTGTTTGCTGGCATTAAAATAGGAGAGAGATCTATTCCGTCTGATTTCCAGTGATCAATCGCCTCTCTAGTTTCTAATAAGTCGGTCCTACCTATAATATCGTCTATTTTATTAAAGCCAAGCTCTGACATAATCTCCCTAGCTTCTTCTGCTACCATAAATAAATAATTAACAACATGATCTGGTTTACCAGCAAACTTTTTTCTCAAAGCTGGATCTTGCGTAGCTATACCTACAGGACATGTATTTAGATGACACTTACGCATCATAATACAACCAAGAGCAATTAATGGACCCGTTGAAAATCCCATCTCTTCAGCTCCAAGAATTGCAGCTATGATTACATCTCTACCTGTTTTAAGTCCACCATCTGTCTGTAATACGACTCGACTTCTTAAGTTATTTAAAACTAATGTCTGATGAGTTTCTGCTATACCTAGCTCTAATGGAAGACCCGCATGCTTAATACTTGTGAGAGGAGAAGCGCCAGTTCCACCTGAATCTCCAGAAATTAAAATATGATCAGCATGAGCTTTAGCAACTCCAGCTGCGATTGTACCAACCCCAACTTCAGATACCAGCTTGACGCTAATTCTAGCGTCTGGATTAGAATTTTTTAGATCATGTATAAGCTGAGCTAAATCCTCTATCGAATAAATATCATGGTGCGGAGGAGGGCTTATTAAACCAACACCAGGAGTAGAATATCTGATTTTTGCAATTATCTCGTCTACCTTTCTACCTGGTAACTCTCCTCCCTCTCCTGGCTTCGCTCCTTGAGCCATTTTTATTTGTAGTTCGTCAGCATTAGTTAAATACCAAGCAGTTACTCCAAATCTTCCAGAAGCTATTTGTTTTATTGCTGATCTTTTTGAATCTCCAGAGGGCATTTCTTGAAAACGATCAGGATCTTCTCCCCCTTCTCCAGTATTACTTTTACCGCCTAGTCTATTCATCGCTATAGCAAGGGACTCATGGGACTCAGCAGAAATTGAACCGTAACTCATAGCACCGGTACAAAATCGCTTAACTATATCAGTTGCTGGTTCTACTTCATCTATGGAAATAGAGGGGTAAACATTTTTCTTAAACCTTAAAAGACCCCTAAGAGTACAATTAGATTTGCTCTCATCATTAGATCTATTAGAAAAAATCTTATATGAATCCTTACTATCGGTTTTTGCCGCATCCTGTAGAGAGGAAATAACAATAGGATCCCATGCGTGCTTCTCACCCGTGCTTCTCCAATGAAATTCACCTGGATTAGGTAACTTGGATAAGCTTTTAGCAGGAATATTTGTAAATGCTAACTCATGTCTTCTCAATGACTCTTTCTCTAAAATAGAGAAGTTAACACCTTGAAGCCTGGAGGCTGTCCCAGTAAAACAGTAATTAATAACATCATCAGCTAAACCTAGAGCCTCGAATATTTGCGCCCCCTTATATGACTGAAGTGTAGATATGCCCATCTTTGCCATTACTTTTAATATGCCCTTATTGACACCTTTTCTATAAGCAGAAACAATACTCTCTTCATCGGGATGTCTTGATTCATCCACTAGCCCTTCTTTCTTAGCTAACCATAAAGATTCAAAAGCTAAATAAGGATTAATAGCATCTGCACCATAGCCTATCAATAAACAGTGGTGATGGACCTCTCTAGCTTCTCCAGTCTCAATTACTATACCTATTCTTGTTCGTTTTGTTTTCTTAATTAAATGATGATGGACAGCGCCGCAAGCTACAAGACTGCTTAAAGATAGCCTATCTTTAGAAATCAATTTATCAGATAGAATTATAATCTTATAATCTTGATCTATCGCCTCCTCTGCTTCCTTACATATACTTTTTAAGGCTTCAGTATATGTATAATCTTTCTTATTATTTGGATAAGTTATATCGATAACCTTTGATTTCCAGCCTTTATGATTAATCTTCTTTAAAGACTCCATTTCGTTATTAGATACGATTGGCTGAGTTAACTTCAATCTCTTACAATGATCTTCTCCAGAACTTAATAAGTTTTCTTCTGGCCCTATATAGCACTCCAAAGACATAACTATCTCTTCCCTTATTGAATCAATAGGAGGATTAGTAACTTGAGCAAAAAGCTGCTTAAAATAATCATAAATCATTCTTGGTTTATCACTTAAGCATGCAAGAGAGGAGTCATTTCCCATAGAGCCAACAGGATCTCTCAGATCTCTAATTAATGGCAATAACATAAACTGCATAGTTTCTTTTGTGTAACCAAAAGCTCTCATCATAGGTATAAGCGCTTCTTTATCTAATCTTGAATTAGTAGGTTTCTTCAAAGCAATATCTTCTAAAGTTATCCTATTAGATTCAAGCCAATCCGAATAAGGATATCTATTAGAAAAAGCACTCTTAAGCTCCTTATCTGGAACTAGCCTTCCTTTCTCAAAATCAACTAAAAACATTTTCCCTGGCTCTAACCTTCCTTTAGCCTTAACCATTGAAGGCTCAATAGGAACTACACCAACCTCACTAGCCATAATAACCCTATCATCATGAGTCAAATAATACCTACTAGGCCTTAATCCATTCCTATCAAGCACAGCACCTATATATTTTCCATCAGTAAATGCTATAGAGGCTGGTCCATCCCATGGCTCCATAAGACAAGATAAATATTCATAGAATGCCCTTCTTTCCTTATCCATCAATTTATTTTTTTGCCAAGCCTCTGGAATCATCATCATGATAGATTCCTGTAAAGTCCTTCCATTCATCAGTAAAAATTCTAGAACATTATCAAAAGCTCCAGAATCAGAGACATCAGGCTCAACAACAGGAAACAATTTTTTTAGGGAGCTTCCTAGAAGCTTACTTGAGGCTACCCCTTCTCTGGTAGACATTAAATTTACATTACCCCTTAATGTGTTTATCTCTCCATTATGCGACATAAACCGAAAAGGCTGAGCCCTATCCCAACTTGGAAAAGTATTAGTCGAAAATCTTGAATGAACCATTGCTAAATGAGACTTATACAATGGATTGCCTAGGTCTTTAAAAAAATTTAATATTTGGCCAGGTATCAACATGCCCTTATAAATAATAACCTTTGTAGACAAGCTACAAATGTAAAATAATTGTGAAGAGTCTATTAATTTATCAGAATGAATACTAGAACTTACATGTTTCCTAATTAGATATAATTGTCTCTCGAATTCTTCTTTGTCTTCTCCAGTGCTAGAAGAAATGAAAACCTGCTCTATAACAGGAGCTGCCTCCATTGCCGTTTTACCAAGATTGGCACCTAATGGATCTACAGGAAGCTTTCTCCAGCCAAGAACTTTCTGTTTCTGCTCTTCGCATACCCTCTCAAAAATACCTTTACATCTATTTCTTGCTTTTTTCTCTTTAGGAAGAAAAATATTTCCTACAGCATACTGACCAACTTTTGGTAAAGATATTTTTAGATCCTTTTTAGCAACGTACTCAAATAATTCATGGGGCAATCCAGTTAAAATCCCTGCTCCATCGCCCGAATTTTCCTCAGACCCAGCACCTCCTCTATGATTCATTTTGCAAAGTAAATGCTCTGCATCTTGAATTATACTATGGCTGGCCAACCCTTTTATATTTGCTACAAAACCAACACCACAGCTATCCTTCTCATTTGAAGGATCATAAAGGCCAGTTTTTTTTGGCATCTTGTTATGGTTAAAAAATTTCATCTATAAAACATACTAAGGCTACTTAAGCTCTAAACACATTAGAGTGAAAAGATATTTAGTTACTATATTAAAAGAAGATAAGCTTTTAAAAATGAAAAACTTAAGCTTACTTAATCCAAAAATTGATTTTAATTTATATACTACTATAAATAAGCTATTTATTCTACCCTGTAGAATAAAAAACATATATAAATCAATAGATTATAATTTCTTCTCTATTAACTTACTAAAAATTAAATTTATTTTGAGAGTTTAAACAAATATTAGATAAAGTTAATATGTTACTCTAAATATAATAATCTGGAGTATGATCTTATGAGAGGACAGCCAACAAAACGAGTAGCTATCTTAGGTGGCCTTAGAACTCCTTTCTGTAGAGCCTATACGAACTATCATAATGTCTCAAACCAAGAAATGATGACTGCTGTTTTAAAAGAAATAGTCACTAAGTATAGGCTAAATGGACAAAAATTAGATGATGTTTCCTTGGGTGCAGTTATTAAGCATTCAAAAGACTTTAATCTTGCACGAGAATCAATATTGTCATCTGGGTTGTCGCCCAAGACGCCAGCTTTTGATATACAAAGAGCCTGTGGAACAAGCTTGTCAGCAACAATTTTAATAGCTAGTAAAATCTCTTCTGGAATAATTGAATCTGGTATAGCTGGAGGGGTTGACTCAATAAGTGACATTCCAATAGTCTATCCAGATACTTTTCGAAGTATTTTATTATCTAGCTTAACTG
This sequence comes from Gammaproteobacteria bacterium TMED78, assembly GCA_002171615.1. Taxonomy (GTDB): domain Bacteria; phylum Pseudomonadota; class Gammaproteobacteria; order Steroidobacterales; family Rariloculaceae; genus TMED78. The sequence goes on along the minus strand of NHEF01000010.1, from coordinate 368,977 downwards.
GAAAAACATTAAAAGATCGAATCTTGCCCTGGCTTAAAATTAGACCAAAACATTTCAAGCCAAGCCTTCCTTCTGTAGATGAGCCTAGAACTCACTTATCAATGGGGGAAAGTATGGAGATAACGGCAAAAAAACTAGGCATCTCAAGAAATGATCAAGATCAATTATCGATGACGAGTCATATTAATGCCTCCATTGCATATGATGAAGGTTTTTATGAAGATCTAGTAATTAATTTTAAAGGAATACATAAAGATAATAATATTAGGCCTGACACTAGTATAGAAAAACTTGCTAAGCTTAAACCTGCGTTTGATAAAAGCTCTAAAGGGTCTTTGACAGCAGGTAATAGCACACCACTAACAGATGGCGCCTCTGCAATATTGTTATCAAGTGAAGAATGGGCCAAAGAGAGGAGCTTGCCAGTTCAGACATATTTAACTCACGCTAAAGTATCAGCAGTAGATTTTATAAATGACGAAGGGCTATTAATGGCACCTGTATATGCCATCTCAGATATGCTTACTGAAGCTAACCTTGAATTACAAGATTTCGATTTCTATGAAATACATGAAGCATTCTCTGCACAAACATTAGCAACTCTTAAGGCATTAGAGTCTGAATCTTTTTGTAGAGAAAAGTTAGGTAGAGAAAAAGCATTAGGCTCTATTAATAAATTAAAATTAAATACTAAAGGCGGCAGTGTTGCTCTTGGCCATCCATTTGCAGCTACTGGAACAAGAATAATAGCCACTTTATCAAAACTCCTTCTAAATCATACAAGAAAAGGAAGAGGGCTCATATCGGTCTGTACGGCTGGCGGGATGGGAATAACTGCTATTCTAGAGTCCTCTTAAAAATAACTAAAATAATATGAATGAATATTTATCAAGCATTAATAATGTATTATGGCATGATGCAACTTTATATATACTTATCTTAACAGGCATTATATTTACTATATGGACTAAGTTTTGTCAGTTTAAAATACTCTCGCATGGTGTAAAAGCNCTAAAAGGTGATTTTGATGATGAGAGTGACCCCGGAACAATAAATCATTTCCAAGCTTTATCAGCAGCCCTCTCCGCAACTGTAGGATTAGGTAACATAGGAGGAGTTGCTATTGCTATATCACTTGGCGGACCTGGAGCTATTTTTTGGATGTGGGTAGTAGGATTTCTAGGGATGTCAATAAAGCTAACTGAAGTCTCTCTATCAATGATCTATAGAAATATTGATAGCCAGAAAAATACCTATGGTGGTCCAATGTGGGTTGCAAAAAAAGGGCTAAAAGAATTAAACCCAAAATTTAGCTTAGTTGGAAAAATGATAGGCTCAATCTTTTGCGTAACTATGCTCATCTCCACAATAACAGGTGGAAATATGTTTCAAGCATGGAATGTAGGAGAAATAACTCAAGAATATTTTGGCATCTCAAGTAAGATTTCAGGAATAGTCCTGTCTTTGTTAGTAGGCCTGGTAATAATTGGAGGCATTAAAAGAATAGGTTTAGTAGCTAGCAAACTTGTCCCTCTAATGGTCACAATATATCTTATTGCAGGTAGTTACGTCCTTATAATGAACCTTGATTCAATCCCCCATATGTTTTATCTAATTTTTATATCTGCATTCTCTCCTCATGAATTTAATGGAGCATTTATCGGAGGGACAGCAGGATATGCTTTTCTTATTGGAATGAAAAGAGCGCTATTTTCAAATGAAGCCGGTCAAGGAACATCCCCTATAGTTCACTCTGCAGCTAAAACTCGCGAACCTGTCAGAGAAGGTATGGTAGCAGGGCTAGAGCCATTTATAGATACGATAGTTATCTGTACTTTTACCGCCCTAGTAATACTTTCTTCTAATATTTGGAATAGGGCCCCCGAAGGAATGTTATTATATTTTCCAGAAATAACCTCTATCAATACAAATGAGTGGCGCCTGGAAGATTCTACGCTCTCAGAAAGAACTAACGGTCAGTGGCAAAACGGTGAAAATATTTTTATTATTGTCAAGGCTTCATATAATTCTCAAACTGGAAATAATTTACATAAAATAAATGGAGAAATATCTAAAAGCGATAATAGTGAATTTATTATTTGGGAGAATTTCAAAAATAGTGCTAGGCCATCTTTTGATAAAAATGAAATATATGTGAGTTATGTCGGTGCTACATTAACTGCAAAGGCATTTGACTCAGTTATGCCAGGTTTAGGTAAGTGGCTAATCACAATCTCAGTATGGCTATTTGCTTTATCAACAATGATTTCTTGGAGCTATTATGGAGAGCAGAGTGTAATTTACTTATTTGGCAAAAAAATGATGTTCTCTTACAAATTAATTTTTTGTATTTTAATAGTTGTTGCGACTTGGGGCTTTATAGAAACTGACTCAGAGCTTGATAACTTAACAGGATTTGGAACTGGAGTTACTTTATTAGCAAATCTACCTATTATTTATATTTTTAGTAAAAAAGTGATGAGAAGTTATCATGAATACTTAGCTAAATTAGATAATAAACAATAACTGGTAAAGTAAATATACTAATTAAGGTTGATGCCAATACAATACCAGCAATATCTTCAGGATTTCTTTTATACTCCGATGAAAATAGATAAGTAAATATAGCGCTCGGCATTGCCCCTTGAATAAGCAAAACTCCTGCAGCTATACCATTTAGCCCTACTATTTTATTAACTATAAAAGCAACAGAAAAGCCTATTATCAGTCTTGATACTCCTAAGCCTAAAGCTATATTTAAACTAGCTATTCTAAATTTAGCTAAGCCAAATCCTAGGGAAAATAAAGATAAAGGAATAGCAAGATTTGCTAATAATGCAATTGAGACATCTATAGGAACAGGCAATCTACTCTCTGTTATTAATAAAAAAATACCTAATACTGAACTGTAAATTACGGGGGTATAGAGAATAGTTTTAAATGGTGGACTACGCCCTTGTAAAATAGGCACTAAAGTAAACTGAGACACAACAGCTACGAGAAAGACTGCTGATGCGAAACCTAGACCCTCTGAACCATAAACAAAAAAACATAATGGCAATCCTATATTTCCAGCATTCCCAAAAGTAATAGCTGGAAGAAATGATGTCTTTGGCAATTTACAAAGAAATAGCAGAACAAATCCAATTATTGAACATCCGAGTAATAAAATGACCGATGCGGTCATTACTATAGCAACTTCAGAGAAAGGAACCTCAAGTTTTGATATACCATCAAGGATCAGACAAGGAGTAGCTATGTTCATTAAAAGCTTTCTTATTGATTGACCATCTAAAGAAAAATTTAGATGACTCCACAAAATACCTAATCCAGAAATAATAAATATTGGGAGGAATATATAAGCAAGTTCCTGAATCAATGTCACATTCCGTATAATCTAGGTCAATGAGTATTTAGCTTAGAGCATACTCTTAGCTTTAATTCTAGCATGAATCTCAGATTTCCTAGGTATATGTGTTAGAAGATATTCCATTTGATCTGCCAATATACGTCTACCCTTTAATAAAATATATTCCACATAAGTTGGGATAAAAGGAATTGCTATTAATTGCATACCTGCATCCTCTGGCAATCTACAGCCCTTAAAATTATTGCATCTTTTACAAGCAGTAACTACATTATTCCAACAATCAGATCCTCCTGCACTTACAGGATGAATATGATCCCTTGTAAGCTCCGTATAACTAAATTGCTTGGCACAATATAAACATAAATGCTGATCCCTTTTAAATAATGTCCTGTTATTCAAGGGTGGAATATAGTCTTGATACCTTAAATCTATCTTATTAGTATCACTAAAAGTAGCAATAATAGAGTTAACCTTAATAACGCTCCTATTGCCTGAAATAGCATTATGCCCACCATAAACTTTAAANATATTTGAACCACATGAATATGCTATTTGTCCAAGATAATCAAGTCTCACGACATCTCTATAATTAATCCACTCTAGAGGCCTTCCCGAAAGATCTGTTCTTAATACTTCCTGACTAACAGGAAAATTTTCCATGCAAATTCCATATAAATCTAATAAAAATTATACTACTTATAAATAAATAATACTCAATGGATATAATAAAGATTTAACGTATTTAGGGGAACTTAACTACAACAAAAAACAATGTTATAAGTTCTTTAGTACAGCATCTAAACTTTCTTTTGCATCACCAAAAAGCATCTTAGTATTTTCCTTGAAGAATAATGGGTTTTGAACACCAGCATAACCAGTAGCCATACTTCTTTTTAGAACTATAGTAACTCTCCCTTTCCAGACCTCTAGAACAGGCATGCCAGCTATCGGACTGTCAGGCTCTTCTTGAGCAGACGGGTTAACTATATCATTCGCACCAATAACAATCGAAACGTCAACATTTGGAAAATCCTCAGTTATCTCATCCATCTCAAAAACTATATCATATGGAACTTTAGCTTCTGCTAATAAAACATTCATATGTCCAGGCATCCTTCCTGCGACAGGATGAATACCAAACCTTACATTGATACCACTTTCTCTCAACTTCTTAGTTATTTCATAAACAATATGCTGTGCCTGAGCTACTGCCATCCCATATCCAGGTATTATCATTACCTCCTTTGCATCACTCAATAGACTAGAGGTTTCAGAAGGATCTATAGGTACTACATCTCCCTGATCTTCTGAGCTCCCACCCGAAGAGCCACTTGATGTTCCAAAGCCACCAGCTATAACTGCTAGAAACTGACGATTCATAGCCCTACACATAATATAACTTAAGATAGCACCGCTACTTCCCACTAAGGCTCCAGTTACAATTAACAAATCATTACCAAGCATAAAGCCTGTAGCTGCTGCAGCCCACCCAGAATAACTATTAAGCATTGATACAACAACAGGCATATCAGCCCCACCTATTGCCATAACCATATGTATACCAAATAATAGAGAAAGGACAGTCATCACAATTAATGGAGTAAGAGCATCTCCGCCAGATGCAGACTCTAAAACAAAAATTCTCCCGTACCAAATTACTACTAAAAGTAAAGCTAGATTAAGCCAGTGACGTGCAGGAAGAATTAAAGGGTTACCAGAAATTAAACCACTTAACTTTCCAAAAGCAATAACTGATCCTGAAAAAGTTATAGCACCTATAAGAATGCCAATATAAGTTTCTATATCATGTATAGTAAGTTCTATACCAGAAAAATAGTTATTTGGATTTAATGAATTCGCAAAGCCAACAAGCACTGCAGCTAAACCAACTAAACTATGGAGAATTGCTACTAACTCAGGCATTTGAGTCATTTGTACCTTCTTAGCAAGCCAGAGGCCTATAGAGCTTCCTATAATCAGAGCAACTAACAAGAGCTCAAAATTATCCGTCACTCCCAAAGTAGCCGCCAATAGAGCAATTAGCATCCCTATTATGCCATAAAGATTTCCTCTTCTAGCAGTTTCAGGATGACTTAATCCTCCAAGCGCTAAAATAAAAAGTATACTTGCAGCAATATAGGCTACAGTTACCAGGCCTTCTGGGATATCGGTAAATATTTCTAACATCAATTATTTCCTTTATTTTTGAAACATCTGAAGCATTCTTCTTGTGACTGCGAAGCCTCCAGTTATATTAATACTTGTCAGTAAAATAGTTATTGCAGCAACCAACCCAATTAACCCGGATGAGCTAATCTGAAGAAGGGCGCCAATTATAATGATACTACTTATTGCATTTGTCACACTCATCAAAGGAGTATGTAAAGCAGGAGTAACGTTCCAAACAACCATATATCCAATAAAGCAAGATAAAACAAAAACTGTTAGATGCTCCATAAATGAAGGAGGTGCAACTCTACCTAAAAAAAATAACCCTAAACCAACAATAATAAATGGTATAAAAGAAAGTATAGGATTAGATTTTTTTTCAACTAACTTTGGTTTTACTTCTTCTGNTTGTTTTTTTGTTTCATTAATAGAAGAAAGCTTAACTTCTGGAGGTGGCCATAAAATTTTACTCTTATGAGTCACTGTAGAACCCCTTATAACCTCATCCTCCAAATCTACTATTAATACTCCATCATTATTTGGACACATATCGGTTAATAAATGCTTAATATTATTTGCATAAAGTTGGCTTGATTGTGTTGCTAGCCTACTAGGTAAATCAGTATAACCAATCAATGTTACTTCATGCTTTTCTGAAACCTCTCCCGGAATAGTTAATTCGCAGTTGCCGCCCTGTTCAGCTGCTAAATCAACAATAACACTCCCGGGCTTCATAGTCTTTACCATATCTGTAGTAATTAATTTTGGAGCTGGCTTACCAGGAATAAGAGCAGTGGTTATTATAATATCAACATCCTTGGATTGATCTGCAAATAGCTCCATCTCTGCTTTAATAAATTCTTCACTCATAGTTTTAGCATAACCACCTGCTCCAGAACCATCTTCTTTAAAATCAAGCTCTAGAAATTCTCCATCCATACTTTGCACTTGTTCTTTTACCTCCAAACGCGTATCGAAGGCTCTTACTATCGCTCCCATGCTTCTTGCTGCACCAATTGCAGATAGTCCTGCTACACCAGCGCCTATCACTAATACTTTAGCTGGTGGAATTTTTCCTGCTGCTGTAATTTGTCCCGTAAAAAATCTACCGAAATGCTGAGCCGCTTCTACTACTGCCCTATAACCAGCAATATTAGCCATAGAGCTAAGTGCATCAAACTTTTGAGCCCTTGAGATACGAGGAACGCTATCCATTGCTAGAGCAGTTACGCCAATATTTGACAAACTATCTAATAGTTTTTGATTCTGAGCTGGCCAAATAAAAGAAATTAATACCTGCCCAGACCTCATCAAGCTTAATTCATCTAAATCATGACTTTTAAAGGGGGCTCTTATTTTTAGTAAAATATCAACATCTGAAAAAAGATTATTTTTTTCTAAGATCTTTGCGCCAGCTTCTTCAAAAGATTTATCACTAAAATTTGCTGCTACTCCAGCCTCTTTCTCAACAAAAATCTCAAATCCTAACTTAATTAACTGTTTAACTATATCAGGTGTTGAGGCAACCCTCCTCTCCCCAGGATACACTTCCTTTGGAATACCTATTCTCATCTTGGACTCTCCAAAAAATACTTTATAGCAGACCAATTAGTCTAACTAAATAGTTTAAAAATAGTAATTCTAGCGAACAAACTTGGAGAAGTAATTAAAAATATTGAAATGGCTTTTGTATTTACTTTCGCTTGGTGCCCATTTCTTTTTTTAGCCTAGGTGCTCTATCTAATTGCCATCTATCATCATCTCGTTTCTCTTTATTATTGCGCGGCTTCCCTCTATCTGAGGAGTTAAAGCGCCTACGAAGATCATCTTGTGAATCAGGGGGAAGTTTTTTAAATTTTTCGAAGGCGCCCCTAATTCTACTCCTCCTATCAGGGTTAATACCTAAATAATGATTGAAANGATCCCTTAATCCTTCTTTTTCATCTGACTCTAAGTCTTTCCATTTTTGAAAACGCTTCTGAGTAGTTAATCTTTGTTCACCAGTCATATTGAGCCAACGCTCAGTTCCCTTAGCAATACTACTCCTTCTTTCGCTATCTATATCTGGCCAAGTGTTCTCATGCATCTTAAGTAACTCTTTTTGAGCATCACTAAGATCACTCCAAGCAATATCTTCTGCATTTGTAACATTAAAAAAAATTAGAGTAAGGAGAAATACAATATACTTATAAGCCACTATTATGCTCCTTCTCTTTAGCAGACATACCTAAACCATCTTCTGGATGAAGAAGAAGTAACCAGTCATCCTTCTCCCAACTTCCAATATAAGAGAAAAAATCTAATTCCTCTTCCGCTTTATGAGCTTCTTCAATAATATCTATATGTTCCTGAGCAAATAGGCTATGAGAAGTAAATATTATGACAAATAAAGCATATTTAACCATACTAATCACCCCACTTCTTGTAAATATTTTTGAATCAAATCAATGTCATCTTGTTCTTCAAGCCATGAATAAAATTCTATCTGTTCGATCATATCAAGTGATTCTTCACTTAAAATAATCTCTATATCGGTAACTGGCGCATCAAATGCTAGGCTATTTTCTTTATTTTCTTCAAATTGCATTATATTTAATGATAAGAAAAAAATAAAAGCCGTACTAGTTACTGGTAAAATAAATTTAGTAATTTTTAAATTACTTTTCTTATCAATTGACTCTAAAGCTTTATGTCTAGCTCTATTTAGCTTTGAAAGAGTAGAAGAGTCTGTTGATTCGACTTGCTTCTCAAACCAATCATGACAAACATCTTCAAAATTATTATTTTCTTTCATCTACTCCTCCTCATATTCATCAAGTATAGATTTTAGCTTCTTCATTGCTCTAAAATAATGTGTTTTAACACTTCCTTCAGAACATCTCATAGCAATAGAAGTATCTTTAACGCTCATACCTTCAAAATTTCTTAGAATAAAAGCTTCTTTTTGTCTATCAGGTAGCTTTTCTAAGCCATCTTGAATAATAGTCGCCAGCTCTTCGGATTGCTTAACTTTAACTGGACTTAAGCTTTCATTTCCAAAAGATTCAATCATATCAATCTCATCTCCATCATCTCCAGAAAAATTAAAAAAACTAATCACTTTTCTTCTTATAGTNTTTTTTCTATGCCAGTCTTTAATCTTGTTAAATAAAATTCTATAAAAAAGGGGTGGCAACTCTATAGACGGCCTATTTGCATATTTAGTGGCTAAACTGATCATAGCATCTTGAACTATATCTTTTGATTCTTCTAAATCTCTAATATGAATCATGGTAATTCTTAAAGCCCTCACCTGAACTTTTCTTAAAAAATTATCTATTTTATTCTTTGAATCCAGCTTTTTATCCTCCTTTGATAAAAATAGCTGATTTTCTAGCACATTGAAAGCAACCATTAATCTAAACCTTATTTTTAAAATGTATTTAGTATATTTATTTATTAGTATTAAACTTATAACTTAACAACGAATGTTTATGAGAAAGGTTGACATGGCTAATGACTAAAAGACACACAAATGAAAAAACATTGGATAACATCATTCACATAGCAGTCCCCTTGTCAGTCAGAAGGAGCTTTGACTACCTATCTAGCCATAAGTTTTTATTACCAGAAATAGGTGCTAGGGTAAAAGTCCCATTTGGAAAAAACGAGCTCATCGGTATAGTTTTAGATAGATTTAAAAAAAGTGATGTTCCTAAAGAAAAATTAAAAAATATTTTACTAATAATTGATGATAAGCCAATCATAGCGAGGGAGCTATTAGAAACTTTAATATGGTGCTCAAATTATTACCATCACCCTATAGGTGAAGTTATTAAACATGCCTTACCTTCACATATAAGAAAAGGAAAGCCTGCAGAGCCAATAATAGATGTAGCTTGGAATATTACAGACCTAGGAAAGCAGTCTATAAATAAAATTAGAAAAAATGCTCGTAATCAAATAAAAGCAATGAATCTTTTTTTAATGAACGATAATGTTACCGATGAATTAATTAAAAATAATAATTTAGCTAAAAAAACTATAAATAATTTATATGAAAAAAAATTTATAGATAAAAAGATACTAACTCATAAGAAAAAAATCACAAAAATAGAAGAAATATTGCCAAAATTAACATTCGATCAAAAAAATGTAATTAATAAAATTAAATCAGAAAAAAGAAGTTTTAATGCATTTCTTCTAAAAGGTGTGACTAGTAGCGGCAAAACTGAAGTTTATTTAAGATTGATTGAGGAAGAGATTAAAAAAAATAAACAAAGTTTGCTTTTAGTTCCAGAAATAGGACTAACGCCTCAACTTATTAGTAGACTAACCAATAGATTTGGCAAAGTTCTATCAATAATGCATTCAGGTCTTAGCGAAATGGAGCGTTATAAATCATGGTTAAATGCTTGCTCATCAAAATCAAAAGTGATTGTTGGAACTAGATCGGCAATATTTGCCCCCCTTCCTGAACTTGGTTTAATTATTATAGATGAAGAACACGACCTATCTTATAAGCAGCAGGAAGGATTTAGATATTCTGCTAGAGATATAGCAATTTTTAGAGCAAAAAAAGTAAATGCTAAAGTTATATTAGGATCAGCAACTCCTTCATTTGAAAGCCTTCATAATAGCAATATAGGAAAATATAAACTTCTTAACATGCCCAAACGAATAGGAAAAGCGGGTAAGCCAAAAGTAATGATCATCGATCAAAATAAGCATGCTTCAAATAATATATTATCAACACCCTTAGTTTTAGCAATGCAGAAACATCTAAAAAGAAATAATCAAATTTTATTGTTTCTTAATAGAAGAGGCTATGCTCCGATTCTATTCTGTAAGGAGTGCAAAAAAACTGAAGGATGTATTAGATGCGACTCAAATATGACAATACATAAAAGTAAAGAAATTTTAATATGCCATCATTGTGGGCAAAATAAAAGACTAAATACTATATGTAATAAATGTAACTCTAATAGAATTATATTAGGCTCAGGTACTCAAAGAGTGACTGAAGACTTAGTAAATATTTTTCCTAAAACTAGAATAATTAGACTTGATAGGGATTCAATATCTAAAAAGGGTAAAATTATTGAAATATTAGAGAAAATAGAGTCTGGCTATGCTCAAATAATTGTTGGTACACAAATGTTGACAAAGGGACATGATTTTCCCAACCTTACAATGGTTGGGATATTAAATACTGATCAAGGAATCTTAGGAACAGATTTTAGGAGCAATGAAAGATTAGCTCAAACACTAGTTCAGGTTTCAGGCAGAGCTGGCAGAAGAGATATACCAGGGGAAGTGTATATCCAAACTCATTTCCCTGAACATCCACTTATTTCTAGTCTTATGAATGATAATTATGAAGAATTTGAAAGAGAATCCCTTGCAAGAAGAAGAGAATCTAGGTGGCCCCCCTTTAATTATATGATCATTTTCAGAGCAAAATCATTTGATAAGCATAAATTATTTTCTTTTCTGGAAAAAATATCAAAAATTTCTAAAGAAAAAAATCTGAAGGTAAGAATTCTTGGGCCTGCTCCAGCAATGATAGAGAGACGCTTTAATAAATTTCATGCACAGCTGCTATTTCAATCAGAAAAGCGTAACTTGCTTCACATATTAATAAAAGAATTAATTAGTGAAATTGAAAAGTTTAAGAAAAATGGCCAAATACAGTGGAATATTGATGTTGATCCATTAGAGTTATAGAAAAATTTAATTTTTTGCTCTTAAAAGATTAAATCAAATAAATATTTACTTATAATATCCATAAATATAATTTAATAAATAGGGTCTTACAGAATTGAAAAAAAAGTTAGATAAATTAATCAGAGCTACTTTGAAAAAAACACAATATGGTGATATTTTTTTAAGTTTCCTAGAACATGATTTATACCTAGAGAGGACTAGAGATCAAAAGTTTGGAGACTTTTCTTCAAATATAGCCTTACGTGTCAGTAAAAAAATTAATAAACCTCCTTTAGATTTAGCAAATGAAATTGTAGAGCTAATCCCTAAAAATGATCTATTAGATAAAATTACNGTTGANGGTCCCGGTTTTATTAATTTCTACTTATCAGAATTAGCCTATCATCAAGAAATAGAGAAGATAATCAATCAAAAAAATAAATATGGTGAATCAAATATAGGCGAAAATATTAATATTATAGTTGAATATGTTTCTGCCAATCCTACAGGGCCTTTACATGTTGGTCATGGAAGACATGCTGCATATGGCGCTTCTGTAGCCAATATGTTAAAGACAACTGGGCACGAAGTTTTTCAAGAGTACTACATAAATGACGCAGGTCGACAAATGGACATTTTAACAATTAGTGTTTTTNTGCGTTATCTGGAAATAAATAATATAAATCTAACTTTTCCTAAAAAAGCTTATCAAGGTGACTATGTTATTAATATAGCTAAAAAAATCAAAGAAAAATACAAATCATCACTAACTCAAAGTTGTGAAGATTTTATATCTAATATACAGACATTTGTAGGCGATGAAGAAAAGTTACTTGATAAAATTATTTTAGATATGAATAAGTTAATAGGCCCTAATGTATTTATTAATATAAAAGATTTAGCATTAGGCATAGTAATAAAAGATATTAAAAGTGATTTAGAAGAATTTGGTGTTAAATTCGATAGNTGGTACTCAGAAAAAGAACTCACAGAGAATAAGATCTTAGAGACAATAAAAACTTTAGAAAAAAATAACTATATCTATACTGATAAAGATGCCAAATGGTTTAAATCTAGTGTATTAGGTGATGAAAAAGATAGAGTATTAATAAAGAGTAATGGATCCAAAACATATTTTGCATCAGATATAGCCTATCATTTAGAAAAAATACAAAGAGGATTTAAATCTCTTATTAATATATTCGGGGCTGATCACCATGGCTATACACCAAGAATCCTAGCTGGAATAGAGGCTCTAAACCACAAAAAAGAAATTATTGAATTCAATATTGTACAATTTGTTGCCTTATTCCGAGGTAAGAAAAAGACACAGATGTCAACAAGGTCTGGAAATTATGTAACTCTTAGAGAGCTCAGAAAAGAGGTAGGTAATGACGCAGCAAGATTTTTTTATATATTTAGGTCCAATGATCAGCATCTAAATTTTGATCTTGAGCTAGCAAAAACACAATCAAATGATAATCCTGTTTATTACATCCAATACGCCCATGCAAGAATTTCTAGCCTTCTGAAACAAACTAAAATTAACCCAATAGATATTGATGAAAGATATCTCTCTAACTTATCCACTTTATCAGAATTATCAGAAAAAAATTTATTTGTCATGGCTAGCAAATATCCAGAAATCATAGAATCGGCATCCGCTAATAGGGCGCCACACCAGCTTGCGCACTACTTAAGAGATCTTGCTGCAGCTTTTCATACATTCTATAACTCTGAAAGAATATTGAGCAATGATGAATCTATTAAAAAAAGTAGAATAGTCCTATCTGTAGCTATAAAAATAATTCTTAAAAATGGCCTATCTATTCTAGGCGTCTCTGCCCCTGAAAGTATGTAAAAATACACGTAAATTGATAAATAAAAAAATAAAAAAATTATATAACTCAAGAAATATTTGGATAATTTCTGGTTTATTTTTAGGTCTTATAATAGATATTATCATTTACTGNTTTTTCATTTATGAAGTTGAAATTGAGCCTGGGCCAAATCTAGATATAAGTAATATAGAANCCCCTACAAAAACAATATTAGAAAATAATGAAGCAGTCCCTATACTTTCTCATGATGCTTTGAATTATGAGTTTTTTGAGGAGCTACCCTTATTTGAGGTTCAAGTAATTGAGAAAGAGCTATCTAACGATGAAGATATAATTATAGATAACTATCAAGAAGTAAGCTATATCCTTCAAGTTGCTTCTTTCAATAATAGGTATGACTCAGAAAGACTTAGAGAAGATCTTGCTCTTAAAGGGCTAATATCTAGCATAGAAACTAGTTCCATAAATGATAATATATACTACAGAGTTTTAATAGGTCCCAATAATAATAGAGATGAGCTTAATAAAATTAGACGAGAACTATTAAACAGAGACATATCAGGAATAATTAGGACTATATCTAATAAATAATACTTATCGTTTGAAGGCTTCCTTATAATCTATATCAAGGTTTTTAAGCTTTCGATATAAATGAGTCCTCTCAACACCAATTTTAGATGCTAACTTTGAAACTTTGCCATCGCATAAAGCTAACTGCTGAGATAAAAAATATCTCTCAAAAACTATCTTTGCATCTTTCATCGATAAGGAAAATAAATCATCTCCAAGCATATCACTGTTTTTTGAAAATATATCTAGATCATCTTCTATTTGCTTGAGGGAAATATTTTCCTTTGATCCTAATAATAGAGACTTATAAATAAGTTGCTTTAGTTCTCCTATATTTCCTGGCCATAAATGGTTAATCAACCTATTCTGAGCAGCAACTGTAAACTCTCTATAAGTCATATTATCTTTTTCAACAAAATAGTTAATATAGTATTTCAGAAGCTCTGGAATATCTTCTGCATAATGCCTAAGCGGTGGCACTTGAATTACTATTCCCAAATTAGAAAAAATCTCTGAAAAATAAGGAGTTTTATTTTTCAAAGAAAACGGTGAAACAGTAGAGAAAATTCTCTCAATACTATTCCTTGATGATAAAATACTAGATAATTTTTTAGACACTTCGGAAGAAATATTATCAACCCCTCTTATTATTAAGACAATTCTATTTCCGGATAACTCATTAACCAAGCTATCAAATTCACCACTAGTAATTAATGGTGCCAATATATCAATAATTTTTATATTTTTGTCTCTCGTCAGATCACTAGATAAATATTTTGCGATATCATGCCTACCAGAACCATCTTCTCCCGATAAAATAACATTTTCACCAGTCAAATTAAGTTTTTTTATTTTTTTCCCTAAATTTTTTATTGTTGTATTTTTTCCTACAAAAAAAGGCAGGCTCAAAGAATAATTTTTAACACCTCTTTTAGAAAAATCTAACATCAATGACTCTTCTACTACTTTTAATAGCTTTGATATAGAAAGAGGCTTCTCTACAAAATCTATAGCTCCTAGTCGAGTAGCCTCCATTGCAGTATCAATAGTTGCATGGCCAGACATCATAATTACAGGTCCCAAATTTCCCTGTTGTGACCAATCTGACAATAAAGATATGCCATCAGTATCTGGCATCCAAATATCTAAAAGAACTAAATCAAATTTTTTCTCTTTTCTAGCTTTCCTAGCTTCACTAGCATTAGATGCTTTAGTTACCAAATATCCCTCTTCAGATAATATTTCTTCTAATAGATTTAGAATATTTAGCTCATCATCAACAATTAAAATATTTCTTTTCTTCATACTTTAGAGCCCTGAGAGCCTTGATTTGATATAAAACTCTCATTTATTACCTCACCTATTGGCAATGCTACTATTATTTCCACGCCTCTTTTATTATTTCTAGCTGTAATTTTTCCTCCATGCTCGTCAATAATTTTTTTTACTATTGCGAGACCTAGCCCCGTACCCTCAGACTTGCTTGTAACATAGGGGTCAAAAGCCTTATCTGCAATAGACTCTAAGAAGCCTGGCCCATTATCACTAATTACTAAATTAATCATATCCCTATCAGAAAAAGTCTTTAATAAAATATTTTTTTCGCTCTGATTCTCTACCGCTTCCTGTGAATTACGAATAAGGTTATGAAGAACTTGCCTAACCTTGCCCTCATCAGCATAAATGTTTGGTAGTTTTTCGCTTAATTCTAGATTCAGTAACTTTTTTTTATCTTTTTGAATATANAACTCAGTAACCTCAATTACTAGCTTATTCAAGCTGAATAATTTTTTCACAAGGTCAGGCGTTTTAGCATAATTGCTAAAATCATTAACCATCCCTTTCATAGCCTCTACTTGCTGAATAATTGTGTGAGTAGCCCTATCAAGTAACTCTGAATCATGATTATATTTATCGAGATATTTCCTTCGTAATTGTTCTGCAGAAAGCTGAATTGGTGTTAATGGATTTTTTATCTCATGTGCCAATCTTCTTGCAACCTCACCCCATGCTGCGTCTTTCTGAGCCTGCATTAAAGTTGTTATATCATCAAAAACAATGATATATCCCTCTAAATCTTCTTCATTTGAGAGGGCAGTAGATGCAACCATCAGTACTCTCTGACCTACTTCAGCAGATAAAATAACTTGCTCTCTCCATTCGTGCTCACCTCTTTGAAGATGAGATGATAGCGCGGAAACAAATTGAGAGATTAGGGGCTGCTTTTTTGATAGATTAATGATTGATCCTTGAATCCAATTATTGAGATTTATNCCTAGTATAGAACTTGCAGAATCATTAGCCGTCCTAATACGCAGATCTTTTTCTAGAGTTATTACACCTGTAGACAGTCTAGATAGAATTAATTCTAATTTTGTTCTCTCTTCTTCAACTTGTAATTTAATTTCATTTGCTTGCTCTTGAGCATTAGAAAGTCGATGTGTCATATCATTAAAAGAAATAATTAGAGAGCCAATTGCATCTTGATTTGATGTTTCAAGCTTAGTGTCGAATTTTCCTTCAGCTACGGCCTTTGTTCCGGCAACCAATCTCTGGATTGGCGCTATCATTTGCTTCGCAGAATTAAAAGCAGCATAAACAGATGCTAATAAAGTAATCAATAAAACTACTGTCAACATAACTGTAAAATTAGTTTTTAGAGCCTCTCTAAGATATAACACTTCTGAATATTGCTCATAACTAGATCCTACTATACCCGCTAAGCTACTAAGGCGTTCTTCAACAGGAAATCTTGCTAGTAAAATTAAGCTATCTGATGGAAAAATTTGTTGAGCTAAATTAACAACTGCTAACGTCTCAAATACCCCATCAGCTATAGGCTCTAGACTTAAATATGGATCTCCTTGACTTAATTGAAGTAAAACTTCATCACTAGGAGAACTAGGAAAATTTAATCCTGAGTTATTAGAACTCACTGCAATGATTTGATTACTTTGAGAAAAAATAGCTAACTCACTAGCTTTACTTTGACTCCTTAGAGAGCCTAATTCTGAGGCCCATTGATCTGAATCAATACTTGAGAGATCTGTAGCCAACGCTTCAGCTTCTAATAGATGATCTCTCATTTGAAGATTTAGGGCATTTTGGCTAAGCTCTAGAGCGCTCACTAATCCTCCCTCAATATCTATATCAAACCAATTATCAATCCCACGATAGACGAACTGCACTGAAAAAATGTAAACTATAAGTAAGGGTGTTACTCCAAGAGCAACAAGCAAAATAATCATTCTAGTTTTAAGTCTANTCCCTGGCTTTTTACTTCTAAAATCAGAAAAAAGTTGGAACAGGCTGAATAATATCAAAGAAAGTAAACAAACAATTCCAGCTAAATTAGCTAAAAGCACCCACTGCAAAGCACTTGATGAGCCCTCGGAGCTTTGAGTAAAAGGCGAATACCACATTAAAATAGATAGCCATAGAGATATACCNAAGATTATTGCTAGAGGGTAAAGGAATTTTTTCAACNTTAAAGCTGCCATCTGTACCAATCACTTTGAACTGAATCATTACGCCAGAACTGCATTAACNTTAAAACACTTCTGAGGCTTTCTATCGTTAGGCTAGTTCTAATTCTGACATCATAAATATAATCAGCTTCTAATAAACTCGCATCTATCAAAGGTAGNTCATTAATCCTCCCGATATAATTGAGTGCTGAAAATAAGGTAACAAAATAATTCTGGGTTCCACTATTCTGATTAAAAATCACGTATCTTTGAATTAAAGCATTATATTCAAGTTGATAAGTTTGTATAAGGCTTGCATCAACTGCATCTAACCAATAGAATCTTTTTCTTACAAATTCTACTTCTGTTGTAAATAATAAATTTACTCCAGACTCTAGAGCCTGAATAGTTTCTTCTGAAATACGATAATCAATCCAAGCATCTAAAAAATATACCTCTTCTCTAATAAAAGAACTAGCTGACAAGATTTCAAAATAATCTTCATCATTTTGTGAGTAGGTATTAATTGGTAAATAAATAATAATAAATATTATTAAATTTAATAATTTATTCATACTATAAATCTACCTTTTTAATGGAAGAATAAAAAAATCCGTCCATATCGTTCTCTCCAGGTAAGATCTGTCTAAATTTCTCACCACCAAATAACTCCTCATCAAAAGTTGCATCAGGCGTATTCTTGACAAAATTTGATACCATATCTTCGTTCTCTTTTTTAATAATTGAACAAGTTGTGTACAAAATATTACCCTTAGTTTCTAATAAAGGCCACAATGAATGAAGTAATTTATCTTGTATATATAATATATTTTCAATATCTTTTGGAGTTCTTAAAACCTTTATATCAGGATGTCTCCTTATTACACCTAAAGAGCTACATGGAGCATCTAGAAGTATCTTCTGAAAATGCTTACCGTCCCACCATTTTGAAGGACTTAGTGAATCTCCAGCAACAATAGCATGTCTATGACCTAATCTATTTAAATTCTCTCTCATTACTTTCAATCTATTATTATTGATATCTACCGAAACTAATTCATCTACATTCTGATTAAGTTCTAATATATGGGAGCTTTTCCCCCCTGGAGCAGCACATGCATCTAAAATTCTGTCACCATTTTTAATTTTTAAGTATTCAACAGATAGTTGTGACGAGGCATCCTGAATAGAGACCCACCCCTCATTATATTTAGGAAGTGATCTCATGGGTATGGGATTTTTCAGCTTTAAAAGGTCATTTTCTATAGTATATTCATAGTCAATATTATTTTTATCAAGAATTTTTAAATAATCATCAAATATAACTTTTCTTTTATTAACTCTAATCCACATTGGAGGTAAAGAATTATTAGCTTCTAATATCTGTTGCCAATGATTAGGCCAATCATTCTTAATTATATTTATCATCCATCTCGGGTGACTAGTTACTGCTTGAATATTTTCTTGCATAGGTCTTTCAAGAGCTTTACCCTCTCGTAAAAATCTTCTAAGGACTGCATTTACTAAGCCTTTAGTTTTTTTTATACCTAAAATCTCTGCTGCATTAACAGTTTCCGAAACTGAAGCATGATCAGGAATTCTTGTAAACTGAAGCTGAAACAATCCTAATCTTAATAACGATTTTAACTTTTTATCTCTTGGATTAATTTTTTTAGTAACTAATTTATCAACTTGCCAGTTTAGTCTATGGTGCCACCGCATCATGCCATATGATAATGACCGAAATAGAGAATTATTCCTAATCGAGAGATGCGAGGGCTCACTAAAAATTTTCTCTAAAGTGACTTGATCATTGATAGCTAGAACATTTTTATCAACTACCTTTGCTCTGATTCTAGCTCCAATATCAAGCGACAAAAGAAACTCCTTCTAGCGTATGAGCATTTAAATATGCTTTTATAGACATTTTCCTTCCACCTGGTTTCTGGACCACGGTTATCTTAAGAGCACCTTTACCAGTTGCAACATTTATATAGTCTTTGTGAACAGATATAATACTACCTGGTGATATTTCTGAGCTAGCTATCACAGCTTTAGCATCTATGATCTTTAAAACTCTACCATCTGAAAGTTTAGAAGAGCAGGAAGACCAAGATCTAAATGCCCTAATATGATTTTCTATAGATATAGCTGAAGTATTCCAATCTACTATTGATTCACTTTTTTTTATTTTATATGCATAAGTAGCTAAACTATTTTCTTGAGAAACAGGATTTAGATCTTGATTGATAATTTTTGGTAAGGTTTTTAGTAGAAGCTTAGCTCCTTCTCCAGATAAAATATCATGAAGCCTCTCTGAATCATATCCACTTCTTATAACTACTGATTTAGAGGAAAAAATTGGTCCGGTATCTAAACTACTCTCCATTCTCATTATACTTACCCCCGTTTTAGTATCTCCAGCTATTAGCGATCTTTGAATAGGTGAGGCTCCACGCCATCTAGGAAGTAAAGATGCATGAACATTAATTGAATCTACTCTTGGCCAGAATAATAGCTTTTTAGGTATAATCTGCCCGTAAGCTACTACTATAAATAAATCTACCTCGGGCAAGGAACTTACTTCAATATCCTTAAGAGATCTTGGCTTGATGAGATTTAGACCTGAGTTCTTAGCAAAGCTACTAACCTCACTCTCCTTCATCTCTTGACCTCTGCCGTAAGGCCTATCAGGCTGGGTAAAAACAATAGGAATATGGTAGTGTGAATTAATAAGTGCCTTTAAACAAGGCACTGAGAAATCTGGAGTTCCTGCAAAAGCTATACTTACATTAGAATTCACGATTAATTTAAATCTAGCTCAATAAAATTATAAAACTGAAACCCTAGGATTGGAGCAGTCATCACTATCGCAGCAATCTTTTTTATGCTTCTTATTTTTTAATATCTTTTTTCTTAGCCTCTCTCTTTTTAAAGGTGAAAGATAATCGACAAATAGCTTGCCATCTAAATGGTCAATTTCATGTTGAACACAAATAGAAAGTAGGCCATCTAAAGAATAATCAAATGAATTCCCTTCCTGATCTAACGCACTGACTATAATCTTTTCAGATCTAGAAACTGAAACATAGAATCCTGGTACTGATAAACACCCTTCTTCAGAATCAACTTCCCCTTCCCTACTTATAATTTCAGGATTGATGAAACAACGTGGATCGCTTTTATCTACAGATGTATCTGCTACTAAAATTCTTTTATGCACATTTATCTGTGTTGCTGCTAGACCAATTCCAGGCGCATCATACATAGTCTCAAACATATCATTTATTAGAATGCGGATATCATCATCAACAACATTAACCTTATTGGCCAAAGTCCTTAGTCTTGAATCCGGATACTCTAAAATTACTCTTTTAGTCATTAAAAATCTCAAATAGAAACAAAAAAATAATATTAAATTTTACAATTAATACTGACTTTACATAAAAAATATGGTTCAGTACACAAGAATTGAGCCACCTAAACTATTTTAGTCTCAATAAAAATAGTAAAATTTTCTCTAATTATTGTTTTGCCTATTTTTTATCGCTGGGGTTTATATATGAAAGAATCTGTTATTGATGTACTTATGTATTTATTTGAATCATTTATGAATTCTGGTGATTACCCTCAGCCTCATAGAGATGAGCTAAAAGAAGAGCTTCTCAATGTAGGTTTCACCTCTAGAATAATAGAGAGAGCACTTGATTGGCTGGATGGTCTCAAACTGGCTGATATCAAAGAAAATAGAGAAATGCCTGCCCCTAGAAAAACAATTAGAATCTATAATAAAGAAGAATTACAAAGGTTAGATACTATCTCTAGAGGATATTTGATTCACCTAGAACAAATAAATATTCTAAGCGAGAGTCAAAGAGAACTAGTTATAGACAGATTATTAAATTTAGACTCATATGAGATTAATATTGAGCAAATAAAATGGGTGGTTATGATTATCTTGTTTATACAGCCTGAACAAGAAAATGCATATAATCGTATGGAAGAATTAATACTCTCAGAAAACTCTGTGCTAATTCACTAGAAAATATATAATAAAAAATATAATATCTGATAACAATGAGTAAGAATCTTGTAATTGTTGAATCTCCAGCAAAGGCAAAAACAATAGAAAAATATCTTGGAAAAGAATTTAAAGTTCTTGCCTCTTATGGTCATGTGCGCGATCTGATCCCCAAGGGTGGCGCAGTCAATCCTTCTGAAAATTTTAAGATGAAATATCAGCTGATAGATAGAAATCGAAAGCATGTTGAAAGAATTATGAAGTCTGTAAAAAATGCTAATACTTTACACTTAGCAACTGACTTAGATAGGGAGGGTGAAGCTATTTCATGGCATATATATGAAATACTTCAAGAGAAAGGTTTATTAGAAAAAATTGATGTACAAAGGGTTGTATTTAATGAAGTCACAAAAAAAGCTATACAAGAGGCAATAAATAACCCTAGAAGTTTATCTACAACACTTATTAATGCGCAACAAGCTAGAAGAGCCCTTGATTACTTAGTTGGCTTCAATATTTCACCTTTACTATGGAGAGCAGTTCGTCCTGGCCTATCAGCAGGAAGGGTTCAAAGTCCTGCACTAAAACTTATAACTGAAAGAGAAGATGAAATATCGAAGTTCAAACCCAGAGAGTACTGGAGTGTTGCTATCAATGCATCGCTTAAAGATTCTTTAATAAATGCAAAACTCATAAAATACTTAGGGATAAAAGTAGAGCAATTTTCTTTCACGAATGAAGAAGAGATAAACAATGTAGAAAAAGAAATTAATAGCCATTCTGAAGGAGTCCTCACTGTCTCAAAAATAGAAAAAAAACAAAGAAGCAGGAATCCTACTGCCCCCTTTAGAACTTCCACAATGCAGCAAGAAGCATCTAGAAAATTAAGATTTAGCGCTCAAAAAACTATGATTACTGCACAGAAGCTCTATGAAGGAATAGATACTGGTGATGGACCAATAGGCTTAATTACGTATATGAGAACTGATTCTGTAAATCTAGCAGATGATTCAATTACAGAAATAAGAAAATTTATTGTTGAGAATTATGGAGAAGAGAATCTTCCAGAAAAACCAAAAAAATATTCTTCTGCAGCTAAGAATACACAGGAGGCTCATGAGGCAATAAGACCAACGTCTATTGACTTGTCGCCTGAAAAAATAAAAAAATATTTAGATGATGATCAGTTTTCTCTTTATAACTTAATCTGGCAAAGGACTCTAGCTAGTCAAATGACCCCTGCTATATTTGATACAGTAAGAGCTGATCTTCTTGCAGGAAAAAATAATAATCAGGAAATTATCTTCAGAGCTAATGGATCTATATTAATCAAGCCAGGTTTCATGCAAATCTATCAGGAAAGTAAAGATGATAGCAATCATGATGATTCAGATAAAATATTACCCCCTCTAAAAGAAGGAGATATATTAGATTTACAAAAAATAGATAGTGAGCAGCATTTTACGCAACCTCCACCAAGATATTCTGAAGCCACTTTAGTAAAAGCATTAGAAGACTTCGGAATAGGAAGACCATCAACCTATGCTTCAATTATTTCAACCTTAAGAAATCGAGAATATGTAGAAGTTGAAAGTAGACGCTTCATTCCAACAGATGTAGGTAAAGTTGTAATAAGGTTTTTAACTAAACACTTCAATAAGTATGTAGATTATGATTTCACTGCACAACTAGAAGACTCTTTGGATTCTATTTCTACTGGTGAAATGGAATGGATACCTCTTTTAGAGGAGTTTTGGAAGCCATTTGAGAAACAAATTGAGGAGATAAAGCCTTCGGTGAACAGAGGCGAGCAAGAACGAGATCTAGGCAATGATCCTAAATCAGGAAGACCAATGAGTGTAAGAGTTGGGAGATATGGAACATTTGTCCAGATAGGTAAAAATACTGATGAAGAAAAGCCTCTATTTGCTGGTCTAAAGCCTGGCCAAAAAATGGATGATATAACACAGAAAGAAGCACTTGATCTTTTCAAGCTTCCAAGAGAGCTTGGTAAAACACCTGAAGGTGAAGATGTATTAGCCAGTATAGGAAGATTTGGTCCTTATGTTAAATATGGGAAAAAATTTGCCTCTATTGGTGATGAAGATCCTTATGAAATAGAATTACCAAAAGCTCTCGAGATAATTGAAGAAAAAAAGATAGCTGATGCAAATCGTTTAATACAAAATTTTGAGGATTATGGAATTCAGGTCCTAAATGGCTTTTATGGGCCCTATATTACTGATGGTAATAAAAATGCAAGAATGCCAAAGGATAAAGACCCTAGAGAAATTACTCTTGAGGAATGCCAAGCTTTAATTGAGGCTGCACCATTAAGGAAAAGAGCTCGTAAAAAAAAGATCTCTAAGAAAAAATAGCATTTTATGTATTCTATTAAAATAGAAAAAGCTGCCAGGATTTTAAATAATGGCGGAATTATTGGTTACCCTACTGAAGGTATTTATGGAATAGGTTGCTTACCATTTGATCCTATTGCTGTTACAAGATTACTATCTTTAAAAAAAAGATCTTGGAGAAAAGGATTAATATTATTAGCTGCTAATATTGAACAGATTGAGCCATTGGTCTATTTTCCAAACAACCAATTAAAAGATGAAATAATCAATACCTGGCCCGGCCCTACTACTTGGCTATTAAAGGCAAGAAAAAATGTCCCTTTTTTTATTAGAGGAGAACATAAAACCATAGCCATAAGAATTACTAATCATGATATCTCTAAAAAACTATGCTATAAATTGAATAGCCCTATTATATCAACAAGTGCAAACATATCTAGAAGACGACCATTAAAAACCACTCTAGGAGTAAGGAAGGAATTAGGAAAATATTTAGACTTCGTTCTATCTGGTCCTTTGGGAAATCTAGATGGACCAACTATGATTAGAGATGGAGAAAATGGAAAAATCCTAAGAGGATAGATAATGGCAATGAAAAAAAATAAAAATCTTTTTGGTGTAATAGGTAATCCTATTTCACATAGTAAATCTCCAGAAATCCATATCCTATTCTCTAAACAGAAAAATATTCCTCTTATTTATAAAAGACTCTCTGCTGAAAGACCTAATTTTTTCGAAGTGGTTAATAATTTTATCTTAGAAGGAGGTAAAGGCATGAATGTTACTCTTCCTTTCAAGGAAATGGCCTATGATTTATCAGCTAACTTAAGTAATGAGGCTAAAATAGCTAAAGCTGTAAATACCCTAACATTCAAAAATAATCAAATTTATGGTGATAATACTGATGGCGTTGGCTTTATATATGATATTGAGAAAAATTATAATCAACTGCTTTCAGATAAAAAAATTTTAATCCTCGGGCTAGGTGGAGCTACAAGAGGTATCCTTGGTCCAATAATTGATAAAAAACCTTCACTACTAAGAGTCCTTAATAGATCAGAAATTAATAAAGTTAGTATCTATAAACAGTACAATTTTCCAGAATTTCTTGAAATTGATAACTTCAAATCATTAAATGATGATAAATATGATTTGATAATTAATGCTACTTCAGCTGGAAAAAACAGTAGTCTAGTTAAATTTCCAGATAAACATATGAATAAAAATGCTTTTTTTTATGACTTATCTTATGATTCAAAAGATACAGAATTTATGCTCTGGGCAAAAAAAAATGGAGCACAAAAATTAGCTCAAGGTTGGGGGATGCTTGTAGAGCAAGCTGCAGAAAGTTTCAAAATATGGCATGGAGAGAGGCCAATAACTAATAATATTAGGGAAGAAATTCAATGAAATTTGCTAGCTGGAATGTAAATAGTCTAAGAGTAAGGCTAGACCAAGTCAAAGAATGGGTAATAAAAAATAAACCAGATGTATTAGGACTTCAAGAAACAAAAATGATAGATGATAATTTTCCTATTAATGAATTTTTAGATATCGGCTATAAATCTATATTCAATGGTCAACCTACTTATAATGGCGTTGCCCTATTAAGTCTTAAAAAACCACTAAATATTTCTAAAGATATAGCTGGCTTCGAAGATCCACAAAAAAGATTTATATCTGCTAGCTATGGCAACATAAGAGTTATTAATCTATATATACCTAACGGTCAGAGTATTGATTCAGATAAGTATACTTATAAACTCCAATGGCTAAAAGAGTTGACCAAACTTATTAAAAAAGAATCTAACAATCATAAATACACTCTTCTAATAGGAGATTTTAATATAGCTCCAGAAAATATTGACGTTCACGATTTCAAGATATGGGATGGTTTAGTAACATGTAGTAATTTAGAAAGAGAAGCATTAAAGAAAATACTCAACTTAGGCTTTAAAGATACATACAGAAACCTTAATAAAAATACACAATCTTTTAGTTGGTGGGACTATAGAGCTGGTAGCTTTAGAAAAAATAACGGTCTAAGAATAGACTTACTACTTGCATCAGAAGACCTAATGAAGAAATGTATAAATAGTACTATAGATATGGAGCCAAGAAAGCTTGAAAGGCCATCAGATCATGCCCCGGTATATGCAGAATTTAATATTTAGTATTGAGAGATAAATGAATCGAAGAATTTTTTTAGGTAAATCTGTTATCGCAACATTAAGCTTTTTAACTATTAGTCCGCGCTCTATCTCATCCTCTTTAATGCCTATTAGGATTATAATGGGAGGATATTCACCACCTTCAACCAGTTTTAGCTTATCCCTTAAATTGATCGGTGATCGCCTAAATAAAAAAATTTCTAATAAGGTTAATATTAAATATGCTTATAATGTTTTAGATCTTGGTTATAGTGGCGGTTATACTAAACAGCTAGTTGAAGATGGCGCTTTAGATATAAGTTATTCTTCAGTTACAGTAGGAGGAGGTCCTGAATTAGAACTTTCTTCCCTTCCTTTTTTATTTCCCAGTAATGAAGCCGCAAGAGAAGCTATGGATGGGCCACTTGGTATCTCAATAAAAAATCAATTAGAAAAAAATCCTAAATTAAAAATATTAGGTTTTTTTGAAAATGGCTTTAGACATATATCTAATAGTGTAAAACCGATAAGAACACCTGAAGATATGAAAAATTTAAAAATAAGAATCCTTGCTGGAAAATTTCCAAATATGCTATTTAAGTTACTTGGTGCAAAGCCTATAGTGCTCACTCTTACTGATTCACTCTCTGGTATAAAAGCAGGTACTGTAGAGGCTCAAGAAAATCCTTTCTCAAATACAGTAACTTATAACATTCATAAATATCACCGCTATCATACCAATACGGGACATTTATATTTTTCACGAGCTATATTTGTTCATAAACCCTCATTTGACTTGTGGCCAGAAGAGATACAAGAAGAAATAAAATTAGCAGTAACTGATGCTGTTACTTATCAAAGAGATTTAAGAGATCAGGAGGAAATAGATGCCCAGAATATTATTACTAAATTAGGAGGAGAAATTACTTATCTCTCAGAGAATGAAAAAAAATATTTTTTAGATGTCTCTAAAGAGATTTATAGAAATTTGAAGAATGAATATAGTGAAGAGTTATTAAAGCTAGTTAATCTATAAAGTTAGATATTTAAATTCTTTAGAAAGCTTTCTGCTGATTTCTTCCAACTAAATTTTTTAGCATGTTTCTTGCAAATATCTCCTTTTATGTTCATAGCATCTAAGCATGCTTGCTTTAAATCTCTTGATAATACTCCTACTTCTGAATCACCTATCACTTCTTTTGGGCCTCTTACAGGGTAAGCGGCTATTGGAGTTCCACATGCTAAAGCTTCGAGCATAACTATACCAAAGGTATCTGTTAAGCTTGGAAATACAAACACATCAGCGTTGGTATAAGCTAGTGCTAAATCGGCACCAAATTTATAACCTAAAAACTTTACGTCAGGAAATTTATTTTGAAGAGATTTTCTAATAGGTCCATCCCCCACCACTAATTTAGTCCCAGGCAAATCGAGATCAAGGAAGGCTTCTATATTTTTTTCTTTTGATATTCTTCCTACATACAAAAAAATTGGTCTTTTATAATTAATTGGCTTAGTTTTATAATTTTTGAATAGTTCTGAATTTACCCCTTTTGGAAAAATTGAAGCATTATTAAATCCTTTTTTTTCTAGCTCTTTAGCTAGAGATTCAGTAGATACCATCATATTTGTTGCTGGGCTATGAAACCATCTACAAATAGCATAGCCAACAGAAAGAGGAACATGTATTAATTCATTAAGATATTCTGGAAATCTAGTATGGTAGGCAGTTGTAAAATTTCTATTAGTTTTTATACAGTAATTTCTTGTTGCTAAGCCTATTGTGCCTTCTGTAGCGATATGAATCGCATCAGGATTAAGAGTTTCAATTCTCTTACCAATAGATCTGCTAGTTAGTACTGATATTCTTATCTCTGGGTAGAGTGGTAAAGGGAAAGTATAAAATTCGTTCGGAGTTATAAGCGTAATTTTATGTTCATTAATTAATTCATCAATAAGATGCTGATAACTTCTTACAACTCCATTTACCTGTGGCGACCAAGCGTCTGTAGCTATGATGATATGCATAATTTATTTTCCTAAATTAAATGACGTCATATGAATCATCCTAAATTTTCAGCTATTACTTTATAGCTTTCTACCTAATAGCCAGCATTATAATATTTAACATCACAAATATGCACTAAAGATGTGCAAAAGAGAAAAGTACTTGATAGAAAACGGTGCAGAAAAAAAATTTTTATATATTTTTATACAATAAATCAAATATTTAAGTTTCAGTTATCTGTTGGCACAGATACTGCATAACTATAATTACTTTAAATAAAAGGAGCTTAAGATGTTTAGAAAAATTTTAATTATTCTTGGCTCTGTTATGGGATATCTTTTTATTTCTTCCGTAGCAAGAGCTGAAGTAGATGCTGAAACAGCATACATATTCAATACATTTCTATTTTTAGTTTGTGGTTTTCTTGTAATGTGGATGGCAGCAGGTTTTGCTATGCTGGAGTCTGGGCTTGTAACCTCTAAAAGTGTTTCAACAATTGCAGCCAAAAATATTGGCCTTTATTCTATCGCTGGAATAATGTTCTTTTTTGTAGGTTATAACCTAGCTTATGGTATATCCCCAGGAGGGTTCATAGGAACCTTCTCTCCTTGGAGTGATGGTAGTGCCTTAGATACTGGATATTCAGATGGCTCTGACTGGTTTTTCCAAATGGTTTTCTGTGCCACTACTTGTTCAATTGTCTCCGGTACACTTGCAGAGAGGATAAAAATTTGGCCATTCTTTCTATTTGCAGCTATTTTATCAGGAATTATCTACCCAATAGAAATGGGTTGGCAATGGGGTGGAGGCTTTCTAGCTGAACTCGGTTTTTCTGATTTTGCAGGATCTACTCTTGTACATAGCGCAGGTGGTTCTGCTGCCTTAGCTGGCGCAATAATATTGGGCGCTAGAAAAGGGAGATTTGATACGAGTGGTAATGCAAGTCCAATGGAGCCTTTTGCTTCTTCCTCAATACCACTAGCAACACTCGGTGTATTCGTGCTTTGGTTAGGCTGGTTTGGATTTAATGGAGGCTCTCAATTAGCACTCGGCTCATTTGATGACTCAACAGCTGTTGCTACTATATTCATAAATACAAATCTTGCAGCATGTGCTGGTGTAATGGCTAATGCGATTGTAACAAGATTAATTTATGGAAAAACAGATGTAATCCAAATGCTAAATGGAGCGCTTGGGGGGCTTGTTGCAATAACTGCAGAACCTTTGGCGCCATCGCCTGAATTGGCAATGTTAATTGGTGCTTTAGGTGGCCTTATAGTTGTCTTTGGATCATCACTACTACTTAAATTTGGCATAGATGACGTTGTTGGAGCAATACCTGTTCATTTATTTGCTGGTATTTTTGGAACACTTGCAGTGTGTCTTTCAACTGATGTTTCATTAACATCACAAATAATTGGTATTTTGGCTGTAAATATTTTTGTCTTCGTAATCTCATTCATCATATGGACAATAATGAAAAATACTATAGGTATTAGAATAAGTGCAGAAGCAGAAGAAAAAGGAACTGATACAGTAGAAGTAGGCGTTTCAGCTTACGCTATTAGAGACTAATTCTTAAGCTAAATTCAAGGAGGAGTTAAACGGACGAGCTCCTCCTTGAAGAAAAAAAATTATCTATAATTTAAATTAAAACTAGCATCTTATCAGCCGTACTCACTGATAGCTGACCCGGTTCCTCAATGGCAAGATTTTTAATTAATTTATCTTCAACTAACATCGCATATCTTTGAGATCTTATCCCCATCCCATACTGGGTCTCATCAAGCTGAAGACCCATTAAACGAGTAAATTCTCCATTACCATCTGAAACCATATTTATAATATTAGAAGCTAGATAATGATCGCCCCACGCTTTCATAACAAGCGCATCGTTTGTTGCTAAGCAAACAATAATATCTACCCCTTTGGAAATAAATTTATCTGCATTACTAATATATCCAGGCAAATGAACTTCTGAACAAATCTTGGTGAATGCTCCAGGAAGAGCAAAAACTAATACTTTCTTACCTGTAAAAAATTCATGTGAAGAAAACGATATAGACCAGCCATTCTCCTCTCTAAAAAGATTTGTATTAGGAATAATATGGCCTTCTTCAATCATAATAACTAAATTATTGGGATCAGAGGTACCCCTCCGCAACTTACTAAATAAATTGATACAACTAAAAATAAAAAAAATTTAAAGAATGATAATAAATTGTTCATCCTCTTAAAAACACAGGTTTCTGGCTAGATGAATATTCAGGATTGTAAACATACCCTCCTAAATTAAAATTTTTTAATTTGCTTTTACTTGTAATGCCTTTTTTTACTACCCATCTAGCCATCATACCCCTTGCCTTTTTTGCATAAAAACTAACTATTTTATAAGTCCCGTTAGTCTTATCTTTAAACTCTGGAGATACGACCTCAGCTACTGAGTCTATACTTTTAACTGATTTAAAATACTCATTAGATGCTAAATTTAGGAGAAGATTCGAATTTATTTTCTTTAAGTCTTTCGCTATAGATCCGACTAAGTCTTCACTCCAAAACTCATAAAGATTTTTTCCTTTTTCATTCTCTAACTTAGTTCCCATTTCAAGTCTATATGGCTCTACTAGGTCTAAAGGCCTTAAAACACCATAAAGGCCAGAAAGAATTCTTAAATGCTGCTGCGCAAAAGAAATATTCTCCCCAGACATGCTCTCAACATCTAAACCTTGATAAACATCTCCTTTAAATACAAATAATGCCTGCTTACTATTTTTAGTAATCTTTTTAGCGCCCTTCCACTCTTTATATCTATCACAATTTAATTCTGCTAATTTATCGCTGAGCTTCATTAATGAAGCTATCTCTTTGGTATTTTTACGCTTTAGGGCGTCTATAAGTATCTCAGATTGCTTTAAAAACAAAGGAGAGGACATCTTATTGATGATTGGCTTATTTTCATAGTCTAGAGTTTTAGCTGGAGACAGTAGTATAATCATTGCATTGAATTTAAAAGATTGGTTAAAATTGATAAATGTTAACAATAGGTTAAAAAATAGGATAAATAATGTCAAAACATAATGCACTTCAAATGTTCGGTAGATCAGGAAATCCTACTCTAAGCGACGCTACTTTTAAGAGCGTGGGCGCCAGTAGTTTTGGTCAAACAATGACACTACAAGGTACAGTAAATAAAACTGGCATCCTTTTGGCTATTGTCATAATTGGAGCATCTTTTACATGGAATCTTTTTTTCCAGACCGGAAATCCTGCAGCCGTCATGCCTTTAGCGCTAGGAGGTGCTATTGGTGGGCTAATATTTGCGATTATAACTATTTTTAAAAAAACATGGGCTCCTTTAACGGCTCCTATTTATGCGGGTCTAGAAGGTCTGTTTCTTGGTGGCATTTCCGCAATTTTTGAGGCTCAATATCCTGGTATAGTAATACAAGCAACTGGCCTTACACTTGGAACATTAGCCTCACTCTTAGTGCTTTATAAATTAGGAATAATAAAACCTACAGAAAACTTTCGCCTTATGATCGTATCAGCAACTATGGGGATAGGTATACTTTACCTAATTAGCTTCGTTATGAATATGTTTGGCTCATCAGGGATAGGCTTTATTCACTCTAATGGTATTTTTGGAATAGGATTTAGTCTTTTTGTAGTTGCTATAGCCGCTCTGAACTTAGTTTTAGATTTCGATTTTATCGAACAAGGAGCCGAACTTGGGGCGCCTAAGTATATGGAATGGTTCGGTGCTTTCGCACTTATGGTGACTCTCATCTGGCTATATTTAGAAATGCTTAGATTATTAGCTAAATTAAGAAGTAGATAGTGGATATAAATACCTTTTTCTTTGGTTTGCTCATCTTACTTTCCTTAGGAATTTTTTTTTACGTTGGTAAATTTAGAGCTTCTGCAGAACAAAGAAATAGAGAAGATAAGATTAACTGGAACAGAGGTAGACGTTTCTCTTCACTTAAAATGATTATATGGATCATGGTTTCTATTCTAGGCATTGCACTTCTTGCTCGAATGTTTACTGGCTAAAGCAATTGTATAAAAATATAAAAACAAAATGTGGTATTGAAAAATATCAAAAGCTTAAAGATAGGGAAGGTTTTTTTAATAAAGTACGCCTATATTGGTTCATTTTTTTTGCTTCAATAAGAGATAGCTATAAAGAAAAAACATCAACAAAGCATTAACTCTTCTAGACCCCTAAAAATGGGACCTCATGATGTTGGTGGAGAACGAGCTGAGAGCATAAATCTCGAAAACCAAAGTATGAACTACTGGGAAAAATTTTCTAATGGCCTTCGAATAGCTATTTCTGCAAAAAAAATTATTGTACTCGATGAGCTTAGACTAGCTTCTGAATCTTTAGGAGATGACTACTTTAAAATGGAATACTTCGAAAGAAATAGCATGGCTATGATTTCATGTGTAATCAAAAAACAGTTGATTTCAGAGAAGGAGCTTAAAGATAAAATACCTATTATTAAAAAAAAGTTTGATATTCCAATTATAGATCTTCCAAACAAAGAATCTATCAATCATCTTCATGATAATCATGAAGCGCCTCATCAAAAAAAAGATTTTGTTGAAGATGAATATGGTGAGGGTCCTCCAGATTACTTCCTTAGAATGATGGCTATTGCTGAATTATTGAGTGAGAAAAATATAATATCAATGAATGACATACACACAAAAATAGATCAGTTCGATAACGAATTTCCTAGTAGAGGTATTAAAGTTGTTGCCAAAGCCTGGCAAGATGATCAATTTAGAGAATATTTAATTGATAATGCCAAAGATGCTATAGCGAGCATCGGAATAAAGCTTGAAACTTTTGCAGATATAATATGTATGCCTCAATCTTCTTCTATACATCATATGGTTGTCTGCACTCTCTGCTCCTGCTACCCAAGAACATTATTAGGCATGCCGCCTACTTGGTATAAATCTAGGAGCTATAGATCTAGAGTTGTTCATGAGCCAAGATCAGTATTAGCTGAATTTGGCACTGTATTAGCTCAAGACGTTGAAATAAGAGTCCATGACTCTAATGCTGATATGAGATATTTAATCTTACCAGTAAGGCCTGAAGGTACGGAAAAATGGGGTGAGGAAAAACTAACCTCAATAATTTCTCGGGATCATCTTGTAGGTGTTAGGATTCCTAAAATATGATGAATAAGAAGAAAGAGATCACAAAACCTAAATATAAAAATTTTGATAAGATAAAGATAGATGACCGAACATCAGAAGGCCATTGCAGAACTCCTGCGTATATTAGAGGAAAAATAGGAATTATCGAAAGATACTGTGGTAATTTTCCCAACCCTGAACAGATTGCTCATCAAGTGCCCGAGCCTAAATTAATACCTTTGTATAGATGCAGATTTTACCAAAAAGATATTTGGCCGAATTATTCTGGAGAAAAATCTGATACATTAGAGCTTGAAATATATGAGCATTGGATTAACTAATGGATATCATAATTGCAATGCAAGCTGCTGTAACTCCTGTATTTCTTCTAACAGGCGTAAGTGCTCTTTTAAATGTAATGATGGGTAGACTATCTCGCATAAAAGATAGAATGAGAATAATGCAAGCAATAGGCGTGGAGGCTGACGAGCCTGATGATAAAATAATTATTGAAAATGCTAAACAAAAGTTAATTAAAAGAAGCTCTCTTGTCTACCTAAGCATTTCTCTTGCCGCTGCCAACCTATTAACAGTATGTTTTGTTATTATTTTTATTTTCTTAAGTGCAATTACAAATATTGATTTCTACTTCCTAATCGCATCTTTATTTATTATATGTATGATGATGCTGTTAATTTCTTTGATTTCGATGGTATTTGAAGTTTTTATTGCAAGAAGCTCTATGCATAGTAAACTAAAGGGAAGTGAATCTGTAATAGCAAAAATCAAATTAAATCTAGATTAAATTATGTCAAAATTAATTAAAGCCTTTTTATTTATTATTTTTTTCTATCTAATTAAAATAAATTATTCCTTTTCTCATCATTCATTTGCTTTTGAGTTTGATATTGAAAATAAAACTATGATTGAAGGAGAGGTAACATGGGTCAGATTTACCAACCCTCATGTAACCTATAGAATCAAAGTAGAGGTTGATAACGGAAGTTTCGAGGAATGGCAGATTCAAACACATAATGTTAGAACCATGCTTAGACTTAATTGGGATCAAGATACTGTAGAAGTAGGCGACTATTTAAAAGCCTTTGGTGCATTAGGTAGAAATTCAACTAAAAAACTATTTATGGAGAGAGCTATATTAAATGGTGGGGCAACTGATATAGGTGGAGAAGAGCCAAGAAATTTTCAAGATGGAGGGGCGGCAAGCGCTTATGATATGAGAGGCATAAATGCTAATAGTGATATTTTTTATGGCGTAGTTCCAGCTAGCTTCAATTATGATATAACTGGTGCTTGGACTAATAGGTATAAATTCAGAATAACAGCTGGGGATCTTGAGCCTAAGCCAATTCCATTCACAGAAGAAGGTAAAGAAATCTTTGAATCTACCCAACCATGGCAAGATCCAGCAAAAACATGTGCTCCGGTTGGCTTGCCTAGGGCGTTTGGAGCGCCTTTCAATTTAGAAATCCATGATGCTGGTGATCATTATTTAATGATAATAGCTGGTAATGTAAGAAGGGTGTGGCTTGATAATAGAAATGCTCCTCAAGGACTATTAGCCTCGCCAATGGGCTTTTCAAAAGGTAAATGGGCAGACAATGTTCTAACTATTGAAACAACTAATCTTTCTCCTAGCTGGCTCGATGGTCTTGGACACCCAATGTCTGGAGAAGAAACACGAATTATTGAAACGTATACTCTCAGTGACGATCAACTATCTATGGATAGAAAAATGGTTATCTTTGATCCCTATTATACAGAACCCCTAATTAGATTAAGGGGATCGGCAAGAGATGATAATATCAATCTCGTATCAGGCTCAAGTCCATGCGATCCAGCTGGTCACTACAGAGATATGATCGATCAAGGCCTGCTAGAATCTTTATGGAGCTTTGATTAAATCTATATAAAGTATTCTAGAGTCAAATAAGGAACTATATTTAAGATAATTATTGCTACTTTATAGTTACCTAAAGAATTCATATAAACTATTTTTAAGTCATTCTCTTCTAGCTCAAACATGCTCTTATGAATTGGTATTATTTTGTGTTTAAAAATAATGACTATCAAAGCACTAAAAATTAATAAACTAATATTAATTATAGAACACCACAAAAAAAAGGTTTTTATTGACACTATTTCCATAGAGTATTCCTCAAATCATTTTTTTTAATTATAATGCTTATATGAGGCTTTTACTCCTTTTCTTAGTTATTACTCTCACATCCTGTGGTGGTGGAGGTGGAGGTACCTCATCTGGAGGTGGCCCAGCTGGACCAAATGATGGTAATGCTAATGGTACTAACTCTGTTTTCACTCAGAAAATTACACAGAATGAATTAGCTATTTTTGCAAGATCAGACGTCTCTTCCTCTTTCTTAACAAATGTAGGGAAAGCTTATGAATCAATGCTTCAAAGCTCAGCTAGTATTAATACGCCAATGAGAAACAACTATAACTCTACTATATCATCTCAATACGTCTACCAAAGAGTAGGCGCAGGAGATCCTAGTACCATTCCAAACATGAATGCAAATGCCAGTAGTCCTTATGATGATAAAGCTACAGATTATATTTTTCAAAGTGGTTCTGGCAAAGAACAAATAGGAGAAGTATTAGAACACTTACTTCATACAATTACAGCAGTAGGGTTTTATCTTTCATTTCCAACGACCTGGGACTATATGAATTCAAACTCTCAACTATATCTCGCTATGCAAGAGGCCATAGATTCAGGCGATTACAATATTGCAGATTATAATGGGCTTCAGGGTGATAATGAGGCTTACCGACGAATCTTAACTCAAGAATATGCTTACTGGCTAATACTTGCTGAGTGGGATTATTTTGAGACTGCTGGAAAAGTTAATTTGGAAGGGTTATATGGAAATGGTAATAGTGAGTTTAAACTAGGAAAACCTTCAGACATCATTGCAAAGAATCCACTAGGCCATAAACTTTATCAAGATTATGCAGAAAAAATTCTCAGCATTCCTGATAAAAATCTTATCATTTCACTTTTCCCCTAATTAATCCTTCTAGTCAATCTTTTGAAACTAAAGTAGCTCCAGTCTCTTGTCTTATAATTTTACCATCCTTAAGCATATAGGCTGCAATTATTGACTCTGTTGTGCCATCAGGAAAATCAACTATCATATGCTCAACAAGAATATCTTCATTTTCATATATGCAACGCGTTGAAGCTATCTTAAGTTTTCCAGTCTCATACATACCAGTAATCATAGCTGACATTTCCTGCTTATTCATAGAGGTCCCTGATTGATGCCTAACAAATTCAAAGTCTTCGTGATAGCAATCAATTTGAGCCTTAATATCCTTTGCTAGTAATGCTTTGCTCCATTTTTCATAAAATGACATATTCTCTCCTAATTTAATTTTTTAGAAATACTTCGTAAACTTCTTCTGGCGGGACAACTATTCGTCTCGTTTCAAGATTCATAAAACCACCATGACTCGTAACTACAGCACATAACTCTCCATTTTTATTAAAAATTTCAATAGTTCTAGTAAATTTTCTACCCCTATCAATTAAATCTGAAAACTCTAGAGTCATCTTAATTTCTTCGTCTTGAAAGATTTCCTTTAAAAACTTAATCGTAGTATCAAATATTACAGGGCCTATATTGTGCTTTTTAATAAAGTCATCACCAAATTTTTCTTTACCTAGAGCCCAAGGCATTAATCCA
Organism: Gammaproteobacteria bacterium TMED78; assembly: GCA_002171615.1. Taxonomy (GTDB): domain Bacteria; phylum Pseudomonadota; class Gammaproteobacteria; order Steroidobacterales; family Rariloculaceae; genus TMED78. Next base: position 332,457 of record NHEF01000010.1, on the reverse strand, counting down.
GCATAATAATAAAAACCAACTTCATTTAGATGCCCATTAGTATCTATATGGTCTTTGGAAATAGTATATTTTTTTATAAACACATCAATATACTAATTGAGTTCTTTTAATGAGTAAACTTTATACATCTCTAACTTTCCTTTTATGTAGATTTTATATTTTTGCACTCTCCTATAATTTAAACCTATACTATTATAAAAATATTAAAGACTTATTAATTTAATGAAAAATAAAATATTTATTATCTTAGGAGATCAACTTTTTAATCCACAAATCTTAAAGGATCATGGCTGTAACGAAGTATTTATGGCTGAAGATTTTGGTTTATGTACTGATGTAAAGCATCATAAACTTAAACTTTATCTATTCCTATGCGCGATGAGGGAATATAAAGATGAGTTAATAGCTAATGGCATAAAGGTAAACTATTTTTCATTAGTAGAAAGAAAACGTAATGATTCTTATATAAATTTTTTATTACGTTTTTTAAAAAAAAATAAAATAAAGAAAATTAATTTTTTTGAAATAGATAATAAAATTTTTGAAAATGATATATCAATTATTTTAAAAAAAAATAAAGTATCATTTAAAACATATCAATCACCAATGTTTATTTTTTCAAGAGAAGAATTTATATCATTTCATAAAAATAAAAAGATTTTTAGAATGGCAAATTTTTATCAGTTTTCTAGAAAAAAATTTAATATCCTCTTAGATGAAAATAATAAGCCATTAGGAGGAAAATGGTCTTTTGACGATGAAAACAGAAGAAAGATTCCTGCTTCTACATCTATCCCTGAGCTATTAAAGTTTAATAAATCTAAATATCATAATGAAATACTTAACTTAATAAATAAGTATTTTAAAAATCACCCAGGCAATCTAAAAAATATATGGTTTCCTACAAATAGAAAAAATGCTGATTTACACTTTGAGTATTTCTTAAAATCTAAATTAGCTAGTTTTGGCTCTTATGAAGACGCTATGATAAACGGAAAAAATTTTTTATTTCATAGCTGTATTAGTGCTTTAATGAATATAGGCCTTTTATCTCCTTCTTCTATCATAAATAGAACTATTTCTTTTGCTAAAAATAATGCCGTACCTTTGAACTCCCTTGAGGGCTTTATTAGACAAGTGATTGGCTGGAGAGAGTTTATAAGAGGCATCTATCAATTAAAAGGAAGCCATCAGAAAGACCAAAACTTCTGGAATCATCAAAAAAAGCTATCTAAATCTTGGTATGAAGGAACAACTGGTATTCTGCCTTTAGATGACTCTATCCAATCTACTATTAAAGATGGTTATAACCATCATATTCCAAGATTAATGGTTATAGCTAATATCATGAATCTTTGCGAGATAGATCCAATAGAAATTTATAAGTGGTTTATGGAGATGAATATTGATTCTTCTGAGTGGGTTATGGTGCCAAATGTATTTGGTATGGCGACTTTTGCTGATGGTGGCTTGATGTCAACTAAGCCATATACTTGTGGCTCCAACTATCTACTAAAAATGAGTAATTATAAGAAAGATGACTGGTGCGAAACTTTAGATGGCCTATATTGGCGCTTTACACAAAAAAATAAAAAATACTACCAATCAAATCCAAGGCTTACTTTTATTCTAAAAATACTAGATAGGATGAAGCCTGAGAGAAAGAAAGTAATTTTCTCTAAAGCTGAAGACTTTATAAGTAAAAATACTATCTAGATAATACTTATTCTTTTTTGATAGAATTTGGTTTACTGATGATATTTAATTTTATCTAAACTCAAACTCACGAGGGTGCAGGTCTATACAGTACTGTTATAAAACCTATTTGATGGACTATATCCGCATTTAGTTGTTGCTCTATCTGTGAACATTGCTTAATACGTTCATCTTTATCAGAACCTCTAATACGAATTTTAATCAGTTCATGTATATTAAGAGCACTATCAATCTCAGCAATAACAGTTTCAGTAAGGCCTTTCTGACCAATCATGACAATTGGCTTGAGGGAGTAAGCTTTTTTACGTAACGCCTTTTTTTTAATATTCGAAAGTTTATTTTTCATCGTTAAATCTTAATGCCAATATGTCTCTAATGCTATATCATTCTTAGAAAGTTAGAAAATGCCTTTAAAAATATGAAAAAATTGAGTGTTGGGGAGTTTTATTGCGGTCCAGGAGGGTTAGGTCTCGGGGCAAAACTTGCAAAAATCAAAGACGCAAATAATAAAGAGATATCATTTAAGCATATTTTTGCTACAGATTATGATCAAAATACTTGTGATACTTTTAAAAAAAATATTCCTGATACCGAACAAGTAATTTGCTCAGATGTAAGGTCTCTAGATATAAAAAAACTACCTTATGTTGATGGTTTTTTGTATGGGTTTCCATGTAATGACTTTAGTAATGTGGGAGAAACAAAAGGTCTGGATGGTGAATTTGGTCCTCTCTATAGTTATGGGGTTAAATATTTAAATCATCATAATTCTAAATTCTTTCTAGCAGAGAATGTCTCTGGAATATCGGGTGCCAATTCGGGTACTGCCTTAAATAAAATTCTCGATGAACTGAGAGATGCTGGTAAATCAGGTTATGAACTGACTGTGCATAAATACAAATTTGAAGATTATGGAATACCTCAAGCAAGACATAGATTCATAATTATTGGTATAAGAAATGATCTTAATTTGAGGTTCAAAGTACCAAAACCATCACTCAAAAAAATGTCAGTTAAAGATGCATTAACCAAACCACCAATACCCTCAACAGCAAAGAATCAAGACCTTACTAGGCAATCTAAGCAGGTTGTTGAAAGATTAAGTCATATCAAACCAGGAGAGAATGCTTGGACTGCAAACTTACCCAATCATTTAAAATTAAATGTAAAGGGTGCAAAAATGTCCATGATCTATAAAAGACTGGATCCAAGTAAACCCTCTTACACCATCACAGGAAGTGGAGGTGGAGGTACACACGTTTATCATTGGAAAGAAAATCGAGCATTAACTAATCGAGAAAGAGCAAGAATTCAGACGTTTCCAGATGACTTTGAATTTATCGGTTCCAAAGAAAGTGTCAGAAAACAGATTGGGATGGCGGTACCTGTTAAAGGCGCAAAAGTAATACTTGAATCTGTTTTGAAGGCTTTTGCAGGGATAAGGTATGCGTCCATAAGAGAAAACTATGATTACGAGTAATTTATATGAAGAGGTTCTCATTAAACCTGTTTCAAATAGATGCGATGAATTATTTATAGTTAGTGGTTATTCATCTGCAACTTTTCTAAGCAGGCATTTAAATGAAATAATTCAAATTAATCCTGAGATTAAATTAAATCTATTAATTGGAATGCATCAAAAGAGAAATGATCACTCAGCATATCTTAATATAAAAAATCTATATCCAGATTGTTTCTATGGTTACTATTATTCTGGCAGACCTGGGGTTCATTCAAAAACTTATTCGTGGTTGAAAGATGGGGTACCAAAAATAGGTTTTTCAGGGTCAGCAAATTACTCTCAGTATGGATTTTTTAATACAATGCAGCAAAATCAAATGGTTGAAGATGATCCATCTTTGATAAAAGACTATTTTGAAACTCTTGTAGAAGATTCACTTAATATTGAGGGTTATGCTCCTTCAGAAGATGATTCTCCTGATATGGTTAATATTGTTGGTTCTCTTGCGCCCGGGACAATTGAATGGATTAAATATAATGAGTCTGTTCGAATCAGTTTACTATCTAAAAATGGTGAAGTGGCACAAAGGAGTGTTCTAAATTGGGGTCAGAGACCGGAAGAAAACAGAGATCCTGACCAGGCATATCTTCCTATAAGACTAGAGGCAAGAAAAGATGGTTTTCTTCCTGAAAGATCTTTTACATTTACATTGTTAACTGATGACAATATGACGTTTGATTGTGTTCGTGCTCAGGATGGAGGAAAAGCAATTCATACAACAAATGATAATAGTCAGTTGGGAAAGTATTTAAGAGGAAGACTTAATCTTGAACCGGGATCTCCAATAGTAAAAGAGGATCTAATAAGATATGGAAGAACAGATTTTTTATTGAAGAAACTTGATGACGAAACTTTCTTCTTAGATTTCAGCGGTTCCTAGAAAGTAAAGATTTTTAAAAACCCCACCTGTTGATCTATTCAACCGTGACTGACTTTGCAAGATTTCTTGGCTGATCAACATCAGTACCCTTTAGTATAGCTGCATAATAAGAAAGTAACTGAAGAGGAATTGTATACAAAATAGGCTCTTGAAAAGGCTCAGCATGTGTTGGCATTCTAATAATTGATAATCCATCTTCTTTTTTAATCTTAGATAGCTTATCAGCAAAAATATAAAGCTGGCCGCCTCTAACCTTTACTTCTTGTAAATTTGATTTTAACTTTTCTAATAATTCATTATTAGGGGCCATGCTAATTACTGGCATATCATCATCAACCAATGCAAGAGGGCCATGCTTTAATTCTCCTGCAGCATAAGCCTCTGCATGTATATAAGAAATCTCTTTTAACTTTAATGCACCCTCCATAGCTATAGGATTCAATGAGCCTCTTCCTAAAAACAATGCATGCTGTTTATCAAAAAAATCCTCAGCTAAAATTTGTATTTGATCTTCTAGGGTGAGAGTTTTATCAACTAGCTCAGGCATCTCCATTAATCCTCTAACTAAGCTCTTCTCTTCTGACCTAGTTAGGCCATTATACCTCCCTAGTAGAATTGTAATTAATTGTAGAGCAACTAACTGAGTAGTAAAGGCCTTAGTTGAAGCTACACCTATCTCTGGCCCTGCTTTAGTTAAAAGTACTAAACTTGATTCTCTGACCAATGAGCTTTCAGCCACATTACATATAGCCAGTGAAGATAGATATCCATATTCTTTTGAAATCCTCAGAGCAGCCAAAGTATCAGCCGTTTCTCCTGATTGTGAAATAACAATCATAAGCGTTCCTTCTTGAATTGCTGGCTTCCGATATCTGTACTCACTAGCTATATCGACCATACAGGGAAGTCCAGTTAATTCTTCTATCTGATTTCTTGCAACTAAACCAGCGTGATAGCTAGTACCACAAGCTATAATATGAATAGCTTTAACCTTTCTCAATAGCTCTTCAGCCCTTTCCCCCAAAATTCCTTTAACTACTTGATCATTTTTTATTCTTTCGCTTAAAGTATTTTGTATTGCTATACCTTGTTCATGAATTTCCTTCTGCATAAAGTGATTAAATTCACCTTTCTGAGCAGAATCAACAGCTAAACGACTTTCTACTACTGGCCTTTCTAAGATATTTCTTGAAGAATTAAAAATTTGCACATCTTCTCTTTTTACTAAAGCTATATCACCTTCTTCTAAAAATTGAAACTGTCTTGTAACAGGCAGTAATGCTGAAACATCAGAGGCTATAAAATTTTCTTTAATCCCATGGCCAATAACAACTGGACAACCACTTCTAACGACTACTAGAGATTCGGGGTCTGCTTTATCCACTGCAACAATGGCAAAAGCACCATGAAGCTGATCAATCATTTTCTTAACTGCATCTAATAATGATGAAGCCCCTTCATTTAAATAAGACATAATTAGGTGTGCAATCACCTCAGAATCTGTCTCTGAATCAAAAATAAATCCTTTATCAATCAATTTAGATTTTAAATCTTCAAAGTTTTCTATAATGCCATTATGCACTATGGAAATTCGGTCACTAGAATTATGAGGCTGAGCATTAATTTCACTTGGCTTTCCATGAGTTGCCCATCGAGTATGAGCTATTCCAATATGGCCCGAAACTTCTTCAGAAAGAGCTGATGCAAGATTTTCTAGCTTGCCTTCTTTTCTTATGCGATGGACATAATCTTTTTCGAGAACAGAAATGCCAGCAGAGTCATAACCTCTATACTCTAGCCTCCTCAATCCTTCCATAAGAATTGGAGTGACATTTCTTCCTGCTACAGCGCCGACAATACCACACATAATTAATCCTTAATTTTTCTTTTTAGGCCTTTTCCAGCTTTTAATAGTAACTTGCTTTCCTCTTGCAAGAGTGAGCTGATCAGCTGGAGCATTTTTAGTAATAGTTGAGCCGGCAGCTATAGTTGCTGACTTACCTACCTCTATTGGTGCTACTAACATCGTTCCAGAGCCTATAAAAACATCATCGCCTATAGTTGTCTGGTGCTTCTTATCTCCATCATAATTACAAGTAACAGTACCAGCTCCAATATTTACCTTCTCACCAACTATAGTATCCCCTATATAGCTTAAGTGATTAATTTTTGATTTGCTTGATATGTTACTTTTTTTAATCTCTACAAAGTTACCTACCTTTACATTATTTTCTAAATACGAATCAGGCCTAAGCCTAGCAAAAGGCCCTATAATGCAATTATTTCCTGCTGTAACTCCATCAAGAACACTATTCTCCAGTACTTGACAGTCATTTCCAAGTTGGCTATTTCTTATAACTACATTTGGGCCAATCTTTACTCTATCTTTTAGAATAACATTACCCTCAAAAATAGCATTTACATCAATCACTACATCCTTGCCTATAGTAAGCTCACCTCTTAGATCAAATCTATCTGGATCAATTAGCGTAGCGCCAAAATCTAAAAGCATGCTAGCGTTCCTAGATTGGATTATCCTCTCAGCTATTGCTAGATCATAGCGATCATTTATTCCTAATGCCTCACTTTCATCATCTAATATAACCCCATTAACTTGATAGCCATCCTTTACCGCTAGAGAAACAACATCAGTCAAATAAAATTCCTTTTGTTTATTATTGATATCTATTTTTTTAAGCCAGCCCTTAAGGCCATTGGCAGGAAGACGCATAATACCTGTATTTACCTCTTTAATTAATTTTTCCGATTCTGTTGCATCTCTCTCTTCAATAATACTTTCTATAGAGCCAGAATTATTTCTAATAATTCTTCCATAATTTTTGGGATCTTCAACTACTGAGGTTAACAATGTAACTTGTTCATTATATTTTTTATGAAAAAGTGCTTTTATACTTTGGAGCGTAATAAGTGGGGTATCTCCACACATTACTAAAATTTCACTATTTTTAGAAACAGAAGGCATTGCTTGAGCTAAAGCATGACCTGTGCCTAATTGCTCTGACTGATGGCTCCAAGTTATATCTGATGAATCAAATTTTTCTTTTAACTTTTCTCCCTCAAAACCATAAACAATATTTATTTGTTCTGGCTCTAATTGCCTAGCAACATCAATAACATAACTAAGCATGCTCTCTCCTGCTAAAGGATGAAGCACTTTAGGAACATCTGATCTCATTCGAGTTCCTTGGCCTGCAGCCAAAATAACAACTGCTAATGACAAAAAATCACCTGTAAAATAATTATTTAAAAAAGAATAATAGCGTGAGATTATTGAACTAGGTAGAAAATTTTAACTTCACTTACCTTTAAGTTTCTGAGCAGCTCGATGGCGTGCCTCAGCCTCTACTAATTGTGCCTGAGCTTGAGCAATATCAATACCTTCATCATTTGCTTCTAATGCTTGCCTAGCTTTTTCTTTCGCCTCTAATGCCGATTGCTCATCTAACTGATCTAATCTCATCGCACTATCAGCTAAAACAGTAACTAGATGGGGCTGAACCTCAAGTATTCCACCAGTTATATAAAATGACTGTTCATCTCCCTCCATACTCTGAACACGCACTTCACCAGGCTTAAGATGGGTTATTAAAGGAGCATGCTTAGGAGCAATACCAACCTCTCCCATCTTTGCAGGGGCAAAAACCATAGAGGCCTCACCTCTATAAATTTCTCCTTCTGCACTTACAATATCTACTTTAATATTAGTCAAAATCTTTTACCTATTGAAGAATTTTGCCCTTTTCTTCCGCTTCTTCTATTCCACCAATCATGTAAAAGGCCTGTTCGGGTAAATGATCATACTCTCCTTCTACAATCTGCTTAAAGCTCTTAATCGTATCTTTCAAAGGCACATACTTTCCTGGTGTACCAGTAAATGTCTCAGCTACTGCGAACGGCTGTGATAAAAATCTCATTATCTTTCTAGCTCTTTGGACAATAAGCTTATCCTCTTCTGAAAGCTCGTCCATACCTAATATAGCAATGATATCTTGCAATTCTTTGTAGCGTTGAAGCACTGCCTGAACAGAACGAGCAGTAGAATAATGCTCTTCACCAATTATATTTGGATCAAGCAATCTACTAGTTGAATCAAGTGGATCAACCGCAGGGTAAATCCCTAACTCTGCTATTTGTCTAGATAAAACCAAAGTAGCATCTAAATGAGCAAAAGTTGTTGCTGGAGATGGATCTGTCAAATCATCAGCAGGGACATAAACAGCTTGAAAAGAAGTAATAGAGCCTGTTTTAGTAGAGGTTATTCTCTCCTGAAGGACTCCCATCTCTTCTGCTAGAGTTGGTTGATATCCTACAGCAGAAGGCATTCTTCCCAATAGCGCTGAGACCTCAGTTCCAGCAAGGGTATAACGATAAATATTATCAATAAACATTAAAACGTCCCTTCCTTCATCTCTAAAATTCTCAGCAATAGTAAGTCCTGTTAGAGCAACTCTAAGCCTATTGCCTGGGGGCTCATTCATTTGTCCATAAACTAAAGCGACCTTATCTAAAACTTTTGACTCCTTCATTTCATAGTAAAAATCATTTCCTTCTCTAGTTCTCTCTCCAACACCGGCAAAAACAGAATAACCACCATGCTCTTTAGCTATATTATTAATTAGCTCCATTAGTGTGACAGTTTTTCCTACTCCTGCACCACCAAAGAGCCCTATTTTTCCTCCCTTAGCTATTGGCATAATTAAATCTATAACTTTTACTCCTGTTTCTAAAAGCTCTGTAGATGAAGCCTGATCTTCATAAGAGGGTGGCTCACGATGGATTGGCATAAACTTTTCTGCTTCAACTTTACCAGCATTATCTATTGGTGTTCCAAGAACATCCATAATCCTACCTAGTGTTTTCTCACCAACAGGCACTGAGATTGGCTTACCAGTATTTTTTACAGAAAGACCTCTCTTTAAACCTTCGCTGGAACCCATGGCAATAGCTCTTACTATACCGTCGCCCAGTTGTTGCTGGACCTCTAATGTTAAGCCTTGATCCTCTATATGGAGAGCATCATAAACTTTTGGAATGGCGTCACTCGGAAACTCCGCGTCAACAACCGCTCCAATCACTTGAACTATAGTTCCAATACTCATGTCTTTAAATACCTCTCTATAAATTAAAATTAAACTGCAGCTGCACCACCAACGATCTCTGAAATCTCTTGGGTAATAGCGGCTTGTCTTGCCTTGTTATAAACTAGTTGTAACTGATCTATAAATTTTCCTGCATTATCAGTTGCGGACTTCATGGCAACCATCTTAGATGCCATTTCGCAAGCAACATTTTCTACAGCAGCACGATAAACTTGAGATTCAATATATCTTTCTAGGACACTATCCAATAATTCTGAAGCATCTGGCTCATAAAGATAATCCCAATGATCTTGAAGCTCTTCTTTATCCTGCGCTATAACAGGTATAAGTGTCTTAACCTCTGGTGACTGCGTCATTGTATTAACAAAATTATTATGAACGATAAATAATCTATCTATCTTTTTATCTTTATACTCATCAGTCATAACAGCTATGGTACCTAATAAATCGGAGACCTTAGGAGAATCACCAAGATCACTAACAGAAGCAACAATATTTAAATTTAATCTTTTAAAAAAAGATAGGCCTTTAGCCCCTAAAATACAAATATCTATTTCTACACCTTGGTCTTGCCAACTCTTCATGTCATTTATTACATTCCTAAATAAATTAACATTTAAAGAACCGCATAAGCCCCTATCACTAGTAACTATTATATAACCAACCCTTTTGACATCTCTGTTTTCTAAAAAAGGATGTCTATAATCAGGATTAGACTCCGAAAGATGACCAATGACATTCTTTATCCTCTCTGCATAAGGCCTTGATGCCTCCATCGCATCTTGTGTTTTTCTCAATTTTGAAGCAGCTACCATTTGCATGGCTCTTGTGATCTTTTGTGTATTCTTTACACTATTAATCTTAGTTCTAATTTCTTTACCAACTGCCATTACTAGTAAGCCCCTTTAGAAGAAAATTCATCCATTAATTTTTTTAATCTTGCTTCAATTGCATCGTCAAATGATCCTTTTAATGAGATATCATCAACAAGATCAGAAGCATTAGAGGCTGCATATGCATGTAATGCTTTTTCAAAATCCACTACTTTTTCTACTGGTACATCATCTAAGTAGCCTTCATTAACGGCGTAAAGTGAAATTGCCATTTCTGCTACAGATAAAGGTGAGTATTGTGGCTGCTTCATAAGCTCAGTAACACGCTGGCCTCTCTCTAGTTGTTTTCTTGTTGCCTCATCTAAATCAGAAGCAAACTGAGCAAAGGCTGCCAACTCTCTAAATTGAGCTAATGCTAACCTAACCCCGCCGCCTAATTTTTTTATAATTTTAGTTTGTGCTGCTCCTCCTACCCTAGATACTGATAAACCAGCATTAATGGCTGGCCTTATTCCTGAGTTAAATAGATCCGTTTCTAGAAATATTTGTCCATCAGTAATAGATATAACATTGGTAGGAACAAAAGCTGAGACATCTCCGGCTTGAGTCTCAATTATAGGCAATGCGGTAAGAGAGCCTGTCTTGCCCTTTACCTCGCCATTCGTAAATTTTTCAACATAATCCTCACTTACCCTTGCCGCTCTCTCAAGCAGTCTAGAATGAAGATAAAAAACATCTCCAGGATAAGCCTCTCTTCCTGGAGGCCTTCGAAGAAGGAGAGATACCTGTCTATAGGCCCAAGCCTGCTTAGTTAAATCATCATAAATAATAAGTGCGTCTTCGCCTCTATCTCTAAAATACTCTCCCATGGCACATCCTGAATAAGGAGCAATATATTGCATTGCTGCAGACTCTGAAGCCGATGCAGAAACAACAATTGTGTGTTCCATAGCACCAAACTCTTCTAATTTCTTAACAACATTTGACACAGTTGAATTCTTTTGTCCAATAGCGACATAAATACATTTTACTCCAGTGCCCTTTTGGTTAATGATAGTATCAATCGCTACAGCACTTTTTCCTGTTTGCCTATCACCGATAATTAATTCTCTCTGCCCTCTCCCTACAGGAACCATAGCATCAATTGATTTCAAACCAGTCTGAACAGGCTGATCAACAGATTTTCTATCAATAACACCTGGCGCTACTTTCTCTATTGGAGAAGAAATATCAGCATTAATAGGCCCCTTACCATCTATTGGATTCCCCAATGAATCAACTACTCTACCTAATAGAGCATCTCCAACAGGAACCTCTAGTATTTTGCCAGTAGTCTTAACAGAATCTCCTTCTGATATCCCCTTATAATCACCTAAAATAACAGCGCCAACTGAATCTTGTTCTAGGTTAAGAGCTAGTCCAAAAGTATCTCCAGGGAATTCAATCATTTCTCCATATTGAACATCAGAAAGGCCATGTATACGCGCTATACCATCAGTTAGAGCAATAACAGTTCCAACATCTGATGCGTCTATCTTAGAATCAAAATTCTCTATACGCTTTTCAATTAATTTGCTTATTTCTGAGGCTTTTATTGCCATACATACTCCCCTAAGAAGACAGTGATTTGCCTAATTGTTTTAAATTATTTTTTACAGAATTATCAATAACCATGTCATCAGCTTTAATTATTGCTCCCCCTAATAAATTAGAATCTATCTCAACATCTAATTCTATTTTTTTACTAAACCTCTCCTCCAGAGACTTAACTATCTTTTCAACTATATCTTTATCAACCTCAACAGCAGAAATTATTTTTGCATTAATAATATTCTCTTTATCTGCCTTAAGCACATCAAACTGTGATGAAATATTCTTTAAAGAAAGTAGCCTATTATTCTCTGCTAAAAGCTTTACTAAATTTACAAATTGAGAAGACTCAAAAATAGATAAATTCTTTATTGATTTAGCAAGATCAATAATAAATGAAACTCTATCTTGATCTGTTATATCAGGCCTTGCTAAAAATGAAACGATCGATTCTTCTATTGTAATTAAAGAAAGTATATTTAAACTTTCAGACCAAGCAGAGAGCTCATCATCTTTAATGGCAATATTAAATATAGCCCGAGCGTAGGGTCTGGCAACTATCGAAATATCATTCATACTAAAACATCCTTGGAATAACTAGAGCTTTTGTGCCAAATCTTCCAATAACTCCTTATGAGCATTCTTATCAATCTCCCTTTTTAGAACCTTTTCTGCACCGGCTACTGCTATAGCCGCTACCTGATCTCTTAATTGATCTTTAGCCCTATTGACCTCTACAGCTATCTCCGATTGCGCCGCTTCTAGCTTTTTCGTCATTTCATTTTCTGCATTATTTCTTGCCTCTTCAATAATATTCGAAGCACTTAATGATGCCTGGTCTAAAACTTCCTTAGCTTGGCCTTTAGCTTCTAATAAAATCTTATCAGCATTATCCTTAGCCAAAACTAAATCACTCTCACCCTTTTCTGCAGCAGCTAAACCCTCAGCAATTTTGTTTTCTCTCTCTTCCATTGCTCCTCTGATAATTGGCCATACAAATGTCATAGTGAACCAAATCAATAGAGCAAATACGATCATCTGAACAAAAAGGGTTACATTAATACTCACTTACTTAACCTCCAAAAAATTAAGGCGTTAGCCGCCGAATGCTGCTTGAACAGGACCAAGAAAAGGATTTGCAAATGTAAAGAATAGCGCTACACCGACTCCTATCATGGTTACAGCATCTAGAAGTCCTGCAACAATGAACATCTTAATCTGGAGCATAGGCGCTAACTCAGGTTGCCTTGCTGTGCCTTCCAGAAATTTTCCACCTAATATTCCAAAGCCAATTGCTGTGCCCAAAGCTCCCATTCCTATTAGAAGCGCTACTGCTACTGCTGTCAAACCTTGGACCTGAGCGATTAAAGTTGCAAGTTCCATATTTTCTCCTCAACGTAAAATTAAAAAAAACTAATGACTCTCATGAGCCATACTTAAATAAACTATTGTTAACATCATAAAAATAAAAGCTTGAAGTGTAATAATAATAATATGAAAAAGCGCCCAAACAAGCCCTAGTACAAGCTGAATAATGAAAAATACTAATGTTTGAGGCTGTATTAAATTTACTAATGACTCTGATAGAGTATGAGCTCCAGCAGAAAGCGTAAATAATGCAATAAGTATAAAAATTAATTCTCCAGCATAAAGGTTACCAAATAATCGTAACCCAAGAGATACTGGCTTAGCTATCTCCTCAATAACTTTTAAAAGAAAATTAAAAGGTAGCAACCATTTACCAAAGGGCTGAAAAAAGATTTCTCTAGCAAAGCCGCCAACACCTTTTATTTTAATGCTATAAAAAATCATTAAAAGAAACACTGTCAGAGACATCCCAAAAGTAATATTCAAGTCAGTAGTAGGTACAACTTTCATATATTCTATACCGACAGAAGCACCTATAGCAGGAAGCAAATCAACAGGAATTAAATCCATGAAATTCATCAGGAAAACCCAACAAAAGATTGTAAGCGCTAGAGGAGCAATAAGCTTACTAGAGCCATGATAACTATCCTTAACTTGGGTATCGACAAACTCAACAATAAGCTCTATAAAGCTTTGCATCTTGCCAGGAATGCCTGAAGTTGCTTTTCTAGCCACTAGATAGAATCCTCCAGCAAAAAGGATCCCTAAAAATACAGAATAAAAAATACTATCTATGTGCAACTCCGTCCAGAATGTTCCGCCACTAGTATGAAGATTAGTCAAATGATGAATAATATAGTCTGTGGATGATTCTGGGCCTTTATGAACTTCTTCCATTTTTTCTCTTATTCTATATTTTTAAAAGTTAAGTAAAGTCTTAAAACATTAAAGGCTTATACAATGCTAATCTATAAGACAATAGCGTAAATATAAGTCCAATCATTAATGCTATAAAGTTAACATGAAGATTTGAAAATATCATGGCAAAGCAAATAATAGTTATCAATAATTTATAAAATTCACCAATATAAAATCTATTTAAATACTTACTAGGTGTTAATTGCGGGGTAACTCTAAAACTAATAAGTGCCATAATCAAGCTTGCAAGTGACCCTGTTCCTCCGCCCAAAAGAAGAGATAAAAAAACTGTTGGACTAAAAAAAATAAGCCCAAATAAAGAAACAATTAGAGTAATTAATATCTGCACTAGAACAATATGCAATGCAGACTTTCTTACAAATAACAAATTTTTATGTAGCTGTTCCAAAAGGTAAATACAAACCTCAATAATTTGGGCAAATAAAAAGCCACCTATAAGTGGCCCTAGAATACTTTGGTCGTCATTATATTATTTAGTTAATATCTGTTCAAGAACCATTATAAAAATGATCAATAATGCCTTCAAGCTCGTCTATATTATGATAAGCAATTGAAACCTTCCCGCCTTTATTTGAATGCATTATCTCTACCTTAGCGCCTAAATAGTCAGCTAATTTTTTTTCTAATTTTAATATATCTGGATCTTTGCTCTTAGGTCCTTTTTGGCTCTTTTGATCCTTTTTTGAAAGGTTGCGAACTATATTTTCAAGATTCCTAACGCTCCAGCCATTTCTGTAAGATTTTTGAGCCAATGAAATTGCTAATTTAGCATCAACACTGCTTACAGGTAAGATTGCTCTGGCATGGCCCATACCAAGACTGCCATCATTAAGCATTTTTATAATTTGTTCTGGTAGGTCTAATAATCTTAAAAGGTTCGTGACCATAGCTCTTGACCTACCTACAGTCTCTGCAACCTCTTCGTGAGTCATAGAAAACTCATCTGCCAATCGCGACAGTGCTCTTGCCTCCTCTATAGGATTCAAATCTTCTCTCTGAATATTCTCTATTAAAGATATTGCTATAGCAGATTTATCAGGTATTTCCTTAATTATTACAGGAATATTGTGTAATCCAGCCAGCTGAGTAGCTTGCCACCGCCTTTCTCCAGCGACTATCTCATAACGCTGCTCATCAGATTCACTCTTAATAGGTCTTACTAATATTGGCTGAACCAAGCCCTCTCTTTTTATTGATTCTGAAAGCTCTTGTAATTTTTCAATCTTCATATCAACTCTAGGCTGATACTTTCCTCTTTGAAGCAAATCTACAGGGAGCTCCTTTAATTGTTCTGAATCTTTTTGCCCACTAAAGGCCTGGCTTGTACTTAAAAGTGCATCTAATCCTCTACCTAAGCTTTTTCTCTTAGTCATGAATAACTTCTCAAAGATTCCTTCTCTCTTCTATTTACTTCTCCAGCTAAAGCCAAATATGCTAGAGTGCCCCTAGAATTTCTGTCGTGATGTAAAACTGGCTTACCAAAACTAGGAGCTTCCGCTAACCTTACGTTTCTCGGCACCATAGTACTAAAAACTTTATCCCCAAAATGCTCAGTTAGCTGATTAGAAACTTCTGAAGAAAGATTATTTCTGGGATCAAACATAGTCCTTAAGATACCATAAAGCTCAAGCTTAGCATTAATTCCATCGCTAATTTGCTTAATAGTATCCAAAAGCGCTGTTAATCCTTCTAGAGCATAATACTCGCATTGCATGGGAACAAGAACTCCATTCGCTGCAGCGAATGCATTAACAGTCAGGATGTTTAGAGATGGTGGACAATCAATCAAGACGTAATCAAAATTTCTCTCTATAGAGCTAATAGCGGAAGAAAGCTTATACTCCCTCTTCTCTGTACTAAGAAGCTCGACCTCAGCGTAAGTAAGATCTTGATTGCTTGGAAGTACATCTAGAGTATTATTGAATGCCTTTAAAATGGACTCTTCAGCACTAACGCTTCCTAAAAGTACATCACAAATGCTATTTTCAAGGGATGATTTATCTATTCCGCAACCCATAGTAGCATTTCCCTGGGGATCAAGATCAATTAACAAAACGCTTCTTCTTGTAGCAATTAGCGAAGCGGCTAAATTCACACAAGTGGTTGTTTTTCCGACACCGCCCTTTTGATTTGCTATAGCTATAATTCTACTCATCTAACTCCTTTATATACTTTTCTCTCTATTCTAATTAATGATCCTTTTATGTTTTTAACTAAAAAGTCGCTTATAGGTATAAATTTAAATTTCTGCTCCTCATAAATATTATTATCTAAAAAACTATCATTTGTTAGAACTAATATTATCCCATTATCGCTTAGTAAATGCTCAACGAGCCCAAATAGCTTCGATGGATCTATTACAGCCTTAACTACTGCCACATCAAAAGCTTCTGATAAGCTCATCTTCTCTACTCTAGTTTCTTTAACTGTAATATTCTTAAGCTTAAGTTCTCCTACAACATGACGAAGAAACCTTGCTCTTTTTGCCCTGCTCTCAATCAAAGTAAAATGCTTATCAGGATTAGAAATAGCAAGGGGCACGCCTGGAATTCCCGCACCGCTCCCAATATCAGCTACAGCTGTACCTGACAAATGAGGAACAAAAGCTAAGCTTTCTACCAAATGCCTATGAATCATATCATCTAGATCAACTATACTGGTCAAATTGAAAACTTTATTCCATTTCTGCATTAAAAGAAGAAAATTTTCATACTTACTTATATCATAAGGGGAGTATGCTATTCCTAATGTCTTAAATTTATTAATTATTAACTTTTGCATTAATATATTATACGAGCTCATTAGAAAACAGTAACCAACTTAGTTTAAAATAGGTCTAAATAAATATGTTTAAGAAGATGAAAGAAACAGAGGAAACATTTGCTCAAGTAGCAGGAAAACAACTACTTATCCTAACGCTACTAAGCTTTACTGGATTGGCCGGTCTGATGATTTTTTTAAGTTGGGCCTCTAATCTTTTTAGTGATAATAACCAGAGAGTTGGAGCTATTGATCTAGACTCTAAAACAATTACTTTATTACTTGGCTCTGAACCGCCACAACTAGATAGCACAAGAACAACAGACTCTGTGAGTATTATGATTTTAGGACATGTTATGGAAGGCCTGCTTCGCTATGATGAGAATAATAACATTGTTGCTGGCGTTGCTGAGGAATGGAATATTCATGATAACGGTGCAACATTCTGGCTTAGAGATGATGCTAGATGGAGTGATGGGAAACCTGTAACTGCAAGAGATTTTGTTTTTGCATGGAAAACTGCATTAAAACCCGAAACTGCATCTGAATATTCATTTATCCTCTATCCAATTAAAAACGCTGAAGCAATTAATACTGGATCAATGAATATTGAGGAACTAGGCGTTAAAGCTATAGATGACTTTACCTTAGAGGTTACATTTGAGCGTCCTTTAGCTTATTTTGAGGAGCTTGTCGCTTTTCCTACTTACAACCCAATAAGAGAAGATTTTTTCAATAGTACTAGCGGTAGATATGGTGCCGATGCAATAGAACTTATTTACAATGGCCCTTTCATGATGTCAGTTTGGGTACATGGTGCTCATGTAAAATTAGATAAAAATCCGTATTACTGGGATAACGAAAGAATCAAAATTAATTCTATAGATATGCCATATATGACATCTGATGCGGCAACCACAATTAATCTTTTCAGAGATGGAAAAATTGCTATGATTGGCGCACTTGGTTCAGAACAGCTAGATACTGCCTTAAGAGAAAGATGGAAACTGTTGAGAACTAGCGATGGAGGTAGTTGGTTTACTGTCTTTAACTTTAAAGATGATAAAATTACTAGTAACTGGAACCTAAGAAAAGCCCTTCAGCTTTCTTCCGATTCAAGTGAGTTAGTCAATAAAATCATCAAGCTCCCAGGCTATATTCCCTCTGAATCACTATTCCCTGTTTGGCTCAAGGGGACAAATGGCTCTTTCAGACAGGAGCATCCTGCTACAAAAATTAAACCTAACTTAGAGCTAGCAAAACAATATCTAAAAAAAGCAAAAGAGGAGCTTGGCATAGAAGGAAATATCTCTTTAACCATTCTAGTAGATGACTCGCCTGGCTCAAGCAAACAGGCTGAATACTTTCAAAATTTATACTCAACCAAATTAAGCATAGACGTAAAGATAGATAAACAGATCTTCAAACAAAGACTAGCTAAGATGAGAGCTGGTGACTTTGATATAGCGCTGTATGGATGGGGTCCTGATTTCAATGATCCTCTTACATTTGGAGAGCTGTTTGCTTCATGGAACCCAAACAATAATGGTTCTTTTTTTAATGAGGAATATGATAAATATGTACGAATATCACAAACGTCCTTAAACAAAGAAGAAAGAATGCAGGCTTTTGCAAAACAACAAGAGATCTTAATCAATGAGGTTGCATTAATCCCTAACTATGAAAGAGGCGTTGTTTACGTAAAAGATAGAAGGCTTGAAGGGCTAGTAAGAAGGGTTGTTGGCCCAGATCCAGATTTTACGAATGTCTTTATTAATGAAGCGTTATAAATAGCATGCTTAAATATACTATAAAAAGAATTATTCAAGGAATAGTTACAGTATGGTTCATTGCTACAGTAACCTTCATTGCTATGCACTCAGTTCCTGGCGATCCTCTTACTGGAGAAAGAGGGATGAGCGAAGAAATAAGACAAAACTTAGAACAAAAATATGGGCTAGATAAACCAATTTTAGAGCAATATATAATATACATGGGAAATATGATTAAAGGTGATTTTGGTATTTCCTTTACCCAACAGAATAGAAGTGTAAATGACATAATTAGGGAACACTTCCCAGTTTCAGCTACTCTAGGCATTCTTTCAATTGTCTTTGCTGCCCTAGGAGGAGTTTTATGGGGCGCCCTTACAGCCATCTATAGAAATAGGCTGCCAGATGTTGTTGTCATGTTCCTTGTGATATTTGGAATATCAGTTCCAAGCTTCGTAATAGCAGCAATGAGCCAGTTAATTTTAGTAAATATTAATACTTCTTTTGGCTTCTCGATACTACCCGTAGCCGGATGGGGGACTATATCACATATGCTCGTACCTTCTTTAGTGTTAGGTCTCGGAACGATGGCTTTCCTAACAAGGCTAATGAGATCATCTATGTTAGAAGTGGTTAATGCCGATTATATAAGAACAGCCTATTCGAAAGGGCTGCCTGCTCAGAGAATTTTTTTAAAACACCAACTAAGGAATGCAATTCTCCCTGTAATTACTGTCATTGGTCCCGCTATTGCCTCTATTACAACAGGGGGTTTTGTTGTTGAGCTTGTATTTGCAATTCCTGGCTTAGGAAGATTCTTTGTACAAGCTGTTCAGCAGTTAGACTATACAGTAATAATGGGAACAACCGTTTTTTATGGAGCTTTTTTGGTTTTTATGGTGATTATAGTGGATCTTATTTATGGCCTAGTTGACCCAAGGGTAAGGCTAGAATGACAAACATAGTAGAAAATCTTACTCCATTAGACTTTAAGAGAGTTTCCAAAAAAAAGAAAACAACATCTATTTCGAGGCCATCATTATCATATTGGGAAGATGCTTGGATTAGGCTTATGTCTAATAAGCGCTCTCTTGTTTCATTATCGATAATTATCTTTTTAATTTTCTTTACTTTGCTAGGTCCTATTATTTGGAATGTTGATCCTTCGGGACAAGACCTAGATCAATTAAGCTCCCCACCGGGAGCTGATAGAGGCGCTATCTTGGTTGAAGCTTATATGCCTTGGGACGGTCTAAGTATAACTAAAAATAACTCTAGTGAAGGCCTGAAGGATTTCTATGATCTTGGGGCGACTGAATATATAAATGTTGAAGGATTTCCCTCCACGCAATATGTCCGGCTTTCTTGGAATAAGATTATAGGTGCCAGCGGATATAGAATTTATAGAAACAAATTTGACCCGGGATCAGATAATTCTCTTGGGCTGCCAATGGCTGATATCCTTACTGCAGAAGAAATAAGCTTTGAAGATAGACTAAACCTAGAACCAGGCGAATATTGGTATTCTATTGCTGCTTTAGACTCATTAGGTAGGGAAAGTAACCAGTATAAAAAGATAGCTGTTAGGGTTTCTCGAGCAATATCAATTCCTGAGGCAATAGAAAAAGGCATCATAACTCAAACTAGTCAGGTAGCTATAGGAGATACTATATATCTTAAATTTCACCCTCTGGGAACAGATTACCTTGGCAGAGATATGCTTTCTAGACTCATGCATGGAGCTAGAGTGTCTCTATTTATTGGCGTTCTGGCTCCTATATTTTTTGTGATCTTAGGTGTTTTCTATGGGAGCATAGCTGGTTTCATTGGCGGGAAAGTTGATCAGTTTTTAATGCGATTTGCTGACTTTGTAGTGGCGCTTCCATTTTTGCTTTTCATGATTCTTTTTAAAATAGCTTTTGGAATTGGCCCTGGTGAGAGTGGCGTAATACCAATGCTACTAGCTTTAGTGCTTCTAAGCTGGCCTGCGACTGCCAGGCTTGTCAGAGGGCAGATATTACAGATAAGAGGTGAGGGATATATTCTTGCGTCACAATTATTGGGAGCTAAAACTTATTTTCTAATCTTGAGACACATGATTCCCAACACAATTGGGGTAATTCTTGTAACGCTAACTTTTGCTATTCCTTCGGTGATATTTGTTGAGGCGTTCCTTTCTTTTATTGGTATGGGAGTTGTGCCTCCTACCCCCTCATGGGGGAGCATGTGTAATGAGGGCCTTCAGACTATGTTAAATCATCCCCACGAAATTATTTTTCCGGCGTCTCTAATTAGTATCACTGTACTAGCGTTTAATCTCCTTGGAGATGGGCTAAGAGATGCCCTTGATGCAAAAATGAGATCTAAGGAATGATAAATAAAAGTATAGCTCTAAAAGTTAGTAATCTTCATGTTGAATTTGATACTTATGGAGGAGTAATTAAAGCTGTTAGAGGAGTAAGTTTTAGCATCAAAAAAGGCCTTACAACAGCAATAGTTGGGGAATCAGGCTGTGGAAAGTCCGTAACAGTTCAGAGCATCATGGGATTAATTCCAAAACCACCAGGAAAGATAACTAGGGGAGAAGTATATTTTGAAAAACAAGATATTTTAAAAAACAAAAAAATTAATGGTAAAGATATAAGAGGATCAAAAATAGGAATGATTTTTCAAGATCCAATGACCTCTCTAAATCCAACTATGAAAATTGGTGACCAAGTAGCAGAGACAATTCAAACTCACTTAGGTCTTAGCTATAGTAATGCATTTAAAAAAGCTATAGATTTACTTGATTTGGTTCAGATCCCAGATGCAAAACAAAGAGCTAGTCAGTATCCATTCGAATTATCAGGAGGTATGCTCCAAAGATCAATGATAGCTATGGCAGTAGCCTGTCGCCCAAGCATACTAATAGCCGATGAACCAACCACTGCCCTAGATGTGACAATTCAATCTCAGATTCTTTCTATGTTAAGTGATATGCAAAAAGAAAATGATATGGCTATTATTTTAATAACCCATGATTTAGGTGTAGTTGCAGAAATAGCTGATGAGGTTCTTGTAATGTATGGAGGAGAAATAGTGGAAAAAGGCGATGTTAATGAAATTTATAATAATTCATCACACCCTTATACTCTTGGTCTAAAAGAAGCAATGCCAACCAATATTAAAGGTGAGAAAAAAACATTAAAACCAATAGAGGGCTCTCCTCCTGATCTTTTCAGGCCTCCAATTGGATGTAGTTATTTTGATAGGTGTCCTGTAGCAATGAATGTATGCGAAAAAAATAGACCAGAAACATACGAGATCTCAAAAGATCATCATACAAATTGCTGGGCCCACCATAAATATGCTACTAATAGCTTCAAATGACCGTTTTAATCGAAACAAAAAAGTTAACCAAGCATTTTTCCATTGGGAGGAATAATACTGTCCATGCTGTAGATGAGGTTTCTTTAAGGATTCATCAGAAAGAAACTATGGGGCTTGTAGGAGAAAGCGGTTCAGGAAAATCAACCTTTGGAAAAGCCCTTCTTGGTCTTCACAGAAAAACCTCCGGTGAGGCCTTTTACAAAAAAAAATTACTACCTAATAATTATAAATCATCTGATTTTCAGAAATATGCTACTTCTATGCAGATGATCTTTCAAGATCCTTATTCTTCACTTAATCCTAGAATGACAGCAGGGGAGATAGTTGCAGAAGGCCTATATCTCCACACCAAGCTTAATAAAAATACTATAAATCAGAAAGTGTCAGAATGGTTTTCGCTTGTGGGGCTAGAAAAAAGCTATATGTCTAGATACCCCCATGAGTTTTCAGGAGGCCAAAGACAAAGAATAGGAATTGCTAGAGCCTTGATAATGGAGCCAGAGTTTGTTGTTTGTGATGAGCCAATTTCTGCACTAGATGTATCAGTTCAGGCTCAAATAATTAACCTACTAGAAAAACTAAAAACATCACTAAATTTAACTTTGCTATTTATAGCTCATGACCTATCAATGGTTAGATATGTATCTGACAGAATGGCTGTGATGTACTTAGGGAAGATTGTTGAAATAGGCAATGCTAACGATATATTTTTTAGCCCTAAACATCCCTATACTCAGCTACTTATCAGCTCTAACCCTGAGCCAGAGGTGAGTCTAAATAAAAAAAGTAAACTAACTATAAATGGTGAAATTCCCTCTGCTATTAATATTAAGCCCGGCTGTAGGTTTGCTGACCGCTGTCCTAAAGTAATGAAAGATTGTAGAGAAAATACTCCTAAACTGAAGCCTCTTAAAACAACTAATGATAAGCACTCGGTTGCTTGCTACTTATACTAATTTTTTAGTTAAGCAGATCTTTTTAAATCATTCTTCTTTAAATAAATTAATATTAAAGCAATAGCAGCAGGGGTTACACCTGATATTCTTGATGCCTGACCAATATCCTTAGGACTAACCTTTTCAAGCTTTTCCCTAACTTCGTTTGAAAGTCCTTTAATCTCAGAAAAAGAAACTGTCGATGGTATCTTGGTAGACATTCTTTTTTGTTGTCTTTGTATTTCTTTGTTCTGCCTTTCTATATATCCTGAATATCCAGCTTGTATCTTGAGCTGGCTTTTAATCTGAGAAGCAAGCTCAGGATATAGGCCTTCATTTAGATCTTTAATTAAACCCATAGATACAATATCATCATAAGAAGCTCCGGGCCTCTTAAGAAAATCTATTCCTTTAATATTCCTCTTAGAAATCTCATTACTACCACTAACTCTTAAATTGGCAGGGGTAATAATTATATTTTTAAGCTCATTAGTTTTTTTATCTAAAGCTTCAATCTTTGAAGAAAAAACTTTCCACCTATTTTCTTTAACTAAACCTAAATCTCTTCCTATCCCCGTCAATCTAATATCTGCGTTGTCTTCTCTTAATGATAATCTATACTCAGCCCTAGAAGTAAACATTCTATAGGGCTCAGTGGTGCCTAAAGTAATTAAATCATCAATTAAAACTCCAATATAAGCTTGATCTCTTCTAGGACACCATGGATCTTTATCTAAAGCTAAATTAGCAGCATTTAGCCCAGCCAAAATTCCTTGTGCTGCTGCCTCTTCATAGCCCGTAGTTCCATTTATTTGTCCAGCAAAAAAAAGGCCTTTTATTTTCTTTGATTCTAATGAGCTATTTAAATCTCTTGGATCAAAGAAATCGTACTCTATTGCATATCCTGGGCTAGTGATTTTTGCATTCTCAAAACCTATTATGCTCTTAACAAACATTTCTTGAATATTTGCTGGTAGGCTTGTTGAAATACCATTTGGATAAATAATATTTGTGTTTAGCCCCTCAGGCTCAACAAAAATCTGATGAGAATTTTTAGTAGAAAATCTGACAACTTTATCCTCTATTGATGGACAATATCTTGGGCCTACTCCCTCTATTGCACCGCTATACATTGCAGAGCTAGATAAATTATCGCGAATAATTTGATGTGTTCTCTCTGTAGTATTTGATATATAACAAGCGATTTGCTTAGGATGATCTTTTAGCTTTCCTAAAAAAGAAAATACTGGCGTTGGCAAATCACCAGGTTGCTTTTTCATCGCTGAAAAATTTAAACTCCTCCCATCTATCCTCGGAGGGGTCCCTGTCTTAAGCCGGGAAACATTTAAACCGATATCTCTTAATTTATACGCAAGCTTGTTTGACGGTGGGTCTCCTGCTCTTCCACCAGAAGATCTTTTATCACCGATATGTATTTGTCCTTTCAAAAAAGTTCCAACTGTTAGAATAATTGCTGGTGCTAGAAACTTAACCCCCTCCTCTGTTATGACGCCTACAGCTCTTTCATGATCTATTATCAAATCATCTACACTCTGCTCAATTAAAGTAAGGTTGCTTTGAAGATGTAATTGATGCTGTATTGCTTTTTTATATAAAGATCTGTCTGTCTGAGCCCTAGTTGCT
This sequence comes from Gammaproteobacteria bacterium TMED78, assembly GCA_002171615.1. Taxonomy (GTDB): domain Bacteria; phylum Pseudomonadota; class Gammaproteobacteria; order Steroidobacterales; family Rariloculaceae; genus TMED78. The sequence goes on along the minus strand of NHEF01000010.1, from coordinate 308,006 downwards.
CTAACAGCGGGTCCTTTGCTTCCATTTAGCGTTCTAAAGTGTATACCGGCATGATCAGCTGCCTTAGCCAGAACTCCTCCCAGAGCATCAATTTCTTTAGCTAGATGGCCCTTGCCTATACCACCTATGGCAGGGTTACAGCTCATTTGGCCTAAGGTATCGAGCTTCTGAGTAAGAAGTAGAGTTTCTACACCCAATCTAGCTGCCGCCAGCGCGGCTTCAGTTCCAGCATGCCCTCCACCAATGACTATACAATCAAAATTTTTCAAGATAACAGTCTTAAATAGTTTATAATGAAAGGAATTATAACTTAAATTTGCTAGGTTCTGAAAAATGAAAAAATTATTACTTACATTTTTTTTACTTTTAATAAGCAACTCAAATTACTCGCATCATGCTACTGGTTCTTTTTTTGATATGTCTAAACCAGTTATTTTATCAGGGGTTATGGTAGAAACCCGCTATATTAATCCTCATGTTAAATTCTTAATTGAAACTAGTGATGGTGAAATATGGGAAATAGAATCTGCTCCTGTCAATAGATTGCAGCGACTTGGATATGATGGTATTGCCCAGGTTGGGGACAGCGTTTCATTTATCGGCGTATCTTCTTCTCTTGGCAGAAATGATTTCCTAGCCGCTGCAATGAGAAAGGATGGCTCGGCTGATATGATCATAGACCCTGGCTTTGCTAACCAAATGAGAAGAAGGTTTGATTATCAATTTAATGAAGAAGTAGAAGATAGGAACTATCAAAATGCTAGTAACTCTTATTCTGAGTCAAATACAGTAGATAGTATTTTTAGAATTTGGACAGCTGGCGGCGCGATGGGAATGAGCTCACCATCTCCTCTGCCATACTCGGCACTTGCTATTGCAGCACGAGAGGCTTGGGACCCAATTATTGATGATCCAGCCTTAGACTGTATTCCACCCGGAATGCCTGTGACTGTTGACACTCCATTTCCTATGGCCTTTAGAGAAGAAGGAGAAAATATAATACAGCAATTTGAGCAATGGGATGCTATTAGAATGTTTCATATGAATGGAGATTTATCTGACGCGGACAGCCTTGAGCCATCTTTACAAGGATACTCGGTAGGAAGATGGGAAGAAGACATGCTCCTTGTAGAAACTACAAATATTAGCTGGCCATATTTTGATGAATATGGCACTCCTCAAACTGAAAACATGATTATTGAAGAGAAATTTTCATTCGATCAAAATAACGATACATTGAAATGGGAAGCGACTATAAATGAACCGCATGCCTTTGATTCTCCGGTAACCTTAGCTAGGGACTATCAATGGATCCCAGGTGAAGAGCTAAAGCCTTATAATTGTGAATTTGAGAGAGACTAGAGAAAAATATTATGCTAAGAAAAAAAATTAATTTTCTTTTATTAATTTTTTTCTTCTCACTCAAGTCTATCAGTATCTCTAAGTCTCACCATAGCGACGCTGGTATTGAACAAGACATTATTGTTTCTTTTAATGGTGTTGTCACAGAATTTACTTGGAGACAACCTCACGCTTATATAACAATTGAAACAAATGAAAATGGTGAAACTATTCCTTGGGAAATAGAACTAGGTGCGCCTAATGTCCTCCAAAGAAGAGGATGGAGACAAGATTCTCTCTCTGTAGGCGATGAAGTATTCTTCAGAGGCCATCCAATGAATGGGAGAAAATATGCAAAGATTGTATCTATAGAAATGTCTAACGGAGATCCAATTGTCATAGCTCCAGACGAAGAAATAAGACAACAAGAAACTTCTAACTCTTTAAGTGGAAAATGGATTGGAGATAGAACACTTTTTCAAAATTATCCAGGAGGTTTTGATGGGTTTTTCTTACATTTTTTAAAATTAACTAAAAAAGGCAAAGTAGCTAGAGAATCATACAACCCTCTATCTTCAGAAAATCCTGAATCAACTTGTATTGGAAGACCAACGCCAGCCGCCTTAGTATCTACTTGGATATATTTGATGGAAATAGATATCAAAGAAAAAGAGGAGGGGATAATTTATTTTAGAAGTGAATGGTTTAATGAGGAAAGGAAAATCTACATGGATGGTAGGTCACACCCTGATATAGCAGAGACATTTACCGAAGGGCATTCAATTGGTTGGTGGGAAGAGGAAACATTAGTTGTTGATACAAGAAATTTTGAAAATCATAGATCGCCTTATCAAATAGGAGTTCCGTCTGGGCCAGAAAAACACGTTTTAGAGAAATACACATTAATTAATGATGGGGCAGGCATTAATATGGAATTTACCCTTGAAGATCCAGAATACTTATCAGAGCCTTTCACTCACCAAAGAAATCTAGTTTACTCTCCACAGATGAAAATGTTTGTTGGCGAATGTGATCCAGAGCTAACTAGAAGATTTTTAGGTAAAAATTGAAATTTAGTTTCCAACAGTAAAGCCATCAAACGGATTGATGCCGTTGTGAAAATTACCCTGGTCCCTTACTACCTTTCCTTCGCCTTCTTCATCATAATAAACCCAGACCAGTCCATGGGCATTTCCTCTATTAGGCATGTCTATCGTTTTTATTTGCTCTCTGGTCATGGCATCAAAAACATAAATCCTACCTTCGGCATTACTTGTTGCCCACATTTCTTTGCCATTAGGAGATAGCAAAACATGATCAATTCCATACCCTGAAAAAACGGTTTCTAATTGCCTCCCAGAAGCTACATCTACGACAGTGATAGTCCTGCCGACACCACCGACCCCTTCCCCTTTATTTGCTACCCAAAGTTCAGTTTCATCAGCATTTAAAGTTGCTCCATAGGGACCCATACCTACAGCAGAAGACCACTCTATTGCTCCGGTTGATGTATTAACTTTAGTGACATTGGCAGAGCCTGCAGCAGGTACGAATATATTTTCCCCGCTATTATCTATAACAATCCAATCACCCCTATAGCCCCTATAAGGATATTCAGCTATAACTTCCCAAGTTTCTGGGTCAATCTTTGCAACCCAAAATGGCCTCCACGCTGCATGTTGCCCGCTTGCAGTGTAAGCAGCAGAAACAATACTGCCGCCATCGTTACCTGGCTGCATGAGCACATAGATAAATTCATCATCAGTAAATGCAGTATAGGTGCTTCCACCCAAGTCTTCAGATCTCACACCACCAATAATTTTATCTGTGACAGGGTCCAATAAAAAAATATCAAGCCCATCTGGATCACTTACAAAAGTATCAATTAAAATATATTTATCCTGAAAAATTTGAGCGTGATGCATTCTACCTCCAACCGCTAGCTGCTTAATTGGCTGTAAAGTAAAGGCGTCAACCTTTAATAGAGTAGCTGTACTTCTCAATACAGTGCTACCAACACTCATCCCCATTCCCATTCCTGCTGGAGAAGGTGTAACGCCTTGAGTCATCTGAGGCAATCCCGTGGTAGGACCAATAATATACACGTATTTTCCATCTGGGGTTAATACAGTAGTATGTACAGCGCCAGTAAGTTCGCGTGGCATTTTTCCAGAAGTAACTACCTCTCTTGATGTTGCATTTCCTACTACTACTTGATTTAAATCTGTCCTTTCTATGCTAGCATCATAAACTCTTCTTGCCGTTGCTCCCGTATTCTCGTAAAAATAAAGGCTGTTTGGTTCTGGCGTAAATTTAATATCGCCCGGGTCATAAGTCTCAATTACTTCAACCTCATACTCCCTCTTGAGGCTTCCGGGCTCCGCTCTCCTTTGCCAATCGTCAATAACTGTCTGGAAGTCTTGTATTTGCATCACAAGCAGATCTCGTTCAGTTAAGAAAAAATCAGTATCATTATCTTGCTTATTAGCAGCCATCAGCTCTAAACCTGCTCGCCAGCCCTGAAGATCTGTGTGTGTTACTTCATGGCCATTGCTATCAGCAATGTATGAAGCTAAGGCAATTAGGTCATCTATGCTGGGGTTTAACTCGGCAACCACGACTGCCATTTGAGGATTAGAGTCTAGCTGATCTTGCATCATCATTGGGGTAGGACCGTACTGTAAGCTTGGACCTACTCTTCCTTCAGCATTGTCACCATGGCAGACCCAGCAAGAAACGTCTTCGAAATATAGTTGCTCGCCTTTTTCTAGTAACTCTTCCCAAGCCTGTTCTTGTCCAAATATATATATTGGATAAGTAGCAATAGATATTAAAAATACTAATTTGAATTTCATAAATTATTTACCTATACAAAAAGAAGAAAAAATTTCTCCTAACAAGTCGTCGCTCGTTAGCTCACCGGTTATTTCGCTCAAAGACTTTTGTACCATTCTTAGATCCTCGGCTGCAAGCTCAAAAGCATTATTTTTAATAAAGCTTTCGCTAGCTTGATTCAAATATTTTCTAGATTTACTGAGAGAATCTAAGTGCCTACTTCTTGCGCTAAATGTGCCGCCTAAATTTGGGGCATATCCAGAGACAGTCTTTAGCTCATTTAAAAATAAATCTATCCCTTCTCCTGTATGAACAGAAAGGCATATAACTGCTTTATCTCTAGATGATAAATCTTTTGTTGATTCATTTGCTAAATCTAGCTTATTTCTGATAACTAAAAAATTTTTATCTCTAGCCAATCTATTAGCTTCATTAATATTTTCATCTAAGCTTGATCTTATATCACAAACCCAGACTAAAAGATCTGCCCTACTTATTGCTTTACTTGCCCGAATAATACCCTCTTTCTCTATAGGGTCTTCTGTCGTTCTTATTCCTGCTGTATCAACAATATTAATAGGAAGGCCATCAATTATAATTTTCTCTTTCAAAATATCCCGTGTGGTTCCAGGAGTTTCTGTAACTATTGCAGTGTCATAGCCTGCTAGACGATTCATTAAGCTAGACTTGCCTGCATTAGGGGGCCCAGCTATTACAATATCAAGTCCTATATTCAATATAACACCTTGCTTAGACTCCTCCAAAAGATAATCGATATCACTAACGATAGAGTAAAATTTTTCGCTTAGGCTGATTCTTTCCTTCTCTTCTATATCTATTTCGTCTTCTGGAAAGTCAAGAAAAGCCTCAATCAACACCCTCAGGTTAGTAAGCTTATCTTGAAGTCTATTTATCTTTTGAGAAAAGATACCTTCTAAAGACCTAAAGGCGGACCTTGCTGCATCTATAGAGCTACTATTTATTAAATCTGCTATAGCCTCTGCCTGAGATAAGTCAAGCTTATCGTTAAGAAAGGCTCTCAGGCTAAATTCACCTGGATCTGCCGGTCTAGCCCCATAAGCATAAGAAGTTTGTAAAAGTGCTTCACTTACAATTATTCCGCCATGGCACTGAAGCTCTACTACATCTTCTCCTGTGAAAGATTTGGGATTAGGAAAGAATATTGCCAATCCATTATCCAAGGCATTTCCTTCAGCTGTTTTAAAATCACAATTATGAGCAAATCTAGGCTTAAGCTTCTTCCCTGTTATTCTCTCACCAATTCCTAAAGCATTAATTCCCGAAATCCTGATAATTGAAACTGAGCCAGTACCTTGAGGGGTAGCTATGGCAGCTATAGTATCTTCGGAATAGTTTTTACTTTTTTTAAGCATTAGAATATTAATTATTAATTATTCTGCTGCTATAACCTTATTTATTCTCCACTGTTGGAGTATAGAAAGAACAGTATTTGTTAACCAATAAAGTACAAGCCCTGATGGGAAAAAAGCAAATAGTCCAGTAAAGGCTATTGGCATTATCTGCATCACCCTTGCCTGAATTGGGTCTGGTGGGGCTGGGTTGAGTCGTGTCTGCAAAAGCATAGCTATACCCATAAAAATAGGTAGAATAAAAAATGGGTCCTTTACAGATAAATCAGTTATCCAAAGCATAAATGAGGCCTGTCTTATTTCTACACTTTCGATGAGAACCCAATAAAACGCGAAGAAAAATGGCATTTGAATGAGTATTGGTAGGCATCCAGCCACTGGATTTATTTTCTCTTTTTTATAAATATCCATCATAGCTTGGCTTAACGCCTGTCTATCGTCTTTATGCTTTTCTTGTATCGCCTTCATTTTAGGCTGTATCTTTCGCATTTTAGCCATAGATCTGCCACTAGCTGCCGTTAACTTATAAAAAACCAGCTTTATCAGCATTGTTAGAATCACTATGGACCAGCCCCAGTTATTTACATAGGAATGAATCTTTGCTAATAACCAAAATAAAGGCTGAGCTAAAAAAGTTAACATCCCATAATCTACGGTAAGCTCGAGGGAATCTCCAGCCTCTGCTAATTGAGCCTGTAATTTTGGACCCACAAAAAACTTATAATTATAACTCAGCTCTTCGCCAGGACTTACTTCTTGCAAGGGGCTAATAGAGGTAAGTAAATAATTGTCGTCTCTCATTATGCCCTGATAGCTTACTTGGTCTGTATCAGGAGGTACTATAGCTGCTACAAAATGGTGCTGAATATTTGCTAGCCAACCACCTGTTATCTGCTCCCTAAAGGGCTGGTCAATAAAGTCTTCGGGATTAACCTTGTCATAACTATCACCATCATAAAATACTGGTCCTTTAAATGAATAAGAATCAACAGAAGTATAAGACCTGCTCACAGGAACATGCTTCCGATATTGCTGAGCATATGGCGCCCCAAGCCAAGCTTGATTTGAAGTATTTTCAATATGCAGAGCAAGATCGAAAGAATATTGCCCTCTGTTAAAAGTGTATGTTTTATAAGCCCTTAAATCTGAGTCTAAATTTTGCCAAAATAAAGTAACAACAAGCTCATCTTCTCCTGGCAAAAGTTCATAAGCGGTATTTGATGATGTATAACTAGATAAATGATTTGGCTCTGGTATATTTTGGTCTATGCCTCTAAAACCAGTTTGGTAAACCCAGCGATTCTCAGGAGAGGGGTCTAAAAGCCTTATTAAATTGTCAGGGTCATCTTTATTTACAGGATAAAATAGTAAATCTGATCTAACCAAATCTCCCCCATTCAAATCAATTAACAAATCTAAAACATCAGTTTTAATTTCTATATAGTCATTTGAAAAAATATCTCCAGAAGGAGCAGCTAGGGATGGGATAACTTCTCCGAAATTAGCTTCAAGTGATGGTGGTGCTTCTTCTTGTAAAGTTGGGGATTCTTGAGTAAAAGAAGGTACTGATTCATTTTCTGTGTAAGAATAATCCTGTATCCATGATGAGTATGTAAACCACAACAAGACTAAAAAATTTACCCACAAAAAAATTCTAATACTATTTCCCATAAGCTAATAAGCCTTATATTTTCTTAAAATGATTACATAAGCTATTACGCAAGGTTTTGTTTCCTTGCTTAACCGCATCTCTCCTAGCCATGACTATAAAGTCATGATTTTTGAGATTTATTTGTTCTATAAAAGCGCTCCTCACTACTCTTTTGATTCTATTCCTTTCAACAGCTAAATTTACTACTTTTTTTGAAATAGACAATCCAAGTCTCGGCAGATCTAAATTATTATCTCTTGATATTACAGAAAAAAATTTATCAACCGAACGATTTGGTTGAGCAAAAACAAATGAGAAATCTTCCTCTTTATTAATTCTCATTGATTTAGAAAATCTTGATAAGTTGTCTGGTGTCATAATTTACCAGAATTTTCTTACTAAGGGGAAAGCCTATCTCGACCTTTAGCTCGCCTTCTATTTATAACTAATCTGCCATTTTTAGTTGACATGCGCGATCTAAAACCGTGTGTACGTTTCCTCTTCAGATTACTTGGTTGAAATGTTCTTTTCATTTTTTATTACAGCCTTTTTTTGATATACAAATTTCTATTTAAAACAATAGGATGAGAAATAAACAGAACAGAGGCGACTCTACGCCTGAGAGAAACTTCTGTCAACTAATCAAGTAATCATATATAGTAATATTTCTAAGTTTGTGTTTTAAAATTTTTTTCGTCCGATAAAAAAAAAGGAAAAACCGTGACATTAAACCCGGCCGTAGAATCTTTTCTTTGGAAAAAGTGTGTTGAATCACTCTCCACTAAGCTATCTGCAGAGCAGATACAAACTTGGATTAAGCCTCTCCAAGTTATAGAAGATTCTCATAATTTGCGCCTATTTGCGCCAAATTTGTTTGTTGTTGATTGGATCGAAAAAAATTGTCTCACGGACATTATTACCTCCGCCAAGCCGGTTAAAGTAGTTTTAGAAATAGGTGAAAAATTACCGCCCATTGCTGCAGGTAAAATTACAGTAAAGCAAGCCTCAAAAAATATCTTTGAACAACAGTTTGGTAGGAAATTAAACTCTGCTTTTACTTTTGAAAACTTCGTGGAGGGCAAAAGCAACCAGTTAGCTAGGGCGGCGGCAGTCCAAGTCGGTCAAAACCCTGGTCTCGCTTATAATCCTCTTTTTATCTACGGTGGGGTTGGTTTAGGAAAAACACATTTAATGCATGCTATTGGAAACTCTATTATCGACAAAAAGCCAGACGCAAAAGTTGCGTATATTCACTCTGAGAAGTTTGTTGGCGACATGGTAAGAGGGCTCCAGCATAATACCATTTCAGAATTTAAAAAAGCTTATCGTTCGTTAGATACTCTGTTAATAGACGATATACAATTTTTTGCTAACAAAGAAAGATCACAAGAAGAATTTTTCCATACTTTCAATGCATTATTAGAAGGCCATCAACAAATAGTTCTTACTTGTGATAGATACCCAAAAGAAGTTCAAGGCCTAGAAGAGAGACTTAAATCAAGATTTGGGTGGGGATTAACTGTAGCAATAGAGCCTCCAGAGCTAGAAACATCCGTTGCTATATTAATGAGTAAAGCCAATATAGATGGTTATGATCTTCCTAATGATGTGGCTTTTTTTATAGCTCAAAGAATAAGATCTAATGTCAGGGAGCTAGAGGGTGCCCTTAGAAGGGTTATAGCTAATTCTAGATTTACAGGCAAACCAATAACTCTGGATTTTTGCAAGGAAGCATTGAAAGATCTTCTTGCCCTTCAAGCAAGGCTAATATCAATCGAGAATATTCAGAAAACTGTAGCTGAGCATTTCAAGGTAAGGGTAGCTGATCTCCACTCTAAAAGGAGAAATCGCTCTATCGCAAGACCGAGACAAATTGCGATGGCCCTAGCTAAAGAGTTAACAAGACATAGCCTCCCTGAAATTGGTGACGCCTTTGGTGGGCGAGACCACACCACTGTAATACACGCCTGCAAAAGGATAAAAGAATTAAAGGAAGAAGAAAATAAGATCGCTGAAGATTATAATATCTTGTTAAGAGTTTTGACAAATTAGCTTAATAAGTTGTTGATATTAATTTTCATTCAACTTAGCCACATTTTACTAACAAGTACTTTATATTTCTCTAACAGGGTTTCTAGAATTATAAATTATTGATTTTAAATTAAAAAAACTAGTTATCCTATTTTTTTAAATGTGTAATAATAATAATAAATATATATAATATTTTTATAATATGAAATTTAAAACAAGTAAAACTGATATAATAAAGCCACTCCAATCAGTTATGGGGGTAGTTGAAAGAAGGCAATCTATGCCTATTCTGAGCAATGTTCTTCTATCTGTTTCTAATTCTAAATTAAGTATAACCGCTACAGATCTAGAAGTAGAATTGAGAACAAGTCTGCCTATTGAATCACCTATAGATGGCCAAATAACAGTCCCTGGAAGAAAGCTTTATGATATTTGCAGGGCTCTTCCAGAGGAATCAGATATAGAGTTTCTTCTAGAAAAGGAAAGGTTGGTTGTTAAAACCAAAAGAAGTAAATTTTCTTTATCTGTCCTGGACGCTTCAGATTTTCCCTTGATTGAGGAGGTTGATAGCAAGCAGACTATTACTGTAAGTTGTGCTGAGTTTAAAGAGGTGCTTTTGGAGAAAACAATGTTTTCTATGGCACAACAAGATGTAAGATTTTACCTTAATGGATTACTACTGGAGACCGAGTCTGATGCGTTAAGGGCAGTAGCTACCGATGGACATAGATTAGCAGTTAGTAAGCTTGAACTATCAGGAAAAACATATGAAAATCAAAAGGTTATAGTACCTCGAAAGGGCGTTCTGGAGCTACATAAGATGCTTGAGGGAGATGAGAGCATAGATTTAGAGGTGGGGTCAAATCACATACAAGCAACTTTTAAGAACCTACAATTTACATCAAAGCTTATAGATGGACAGTTTCCGGACTATCAGAAAGTTGTTCCATCAGAAGCATCAAATATCTTGGTATCGAATAGGGATGAATTAAGGAAAGCCCTCCAAAGAGTGGCAATCCTTTCAAACGAAAAGTATAGAGGTGTTCGCCTTAGTTTGTCTGCTGGTATGTTGAAAATACAAGCCAATAATCCTGATCAAGAAGAAGCAGAAGAGATTTTGAAAGTCACCTATGATGGTGAAGAAACAGAAATTGGTTTTAATGTTAATTATCTTTTGGAGGCGCTAGCCGCTGTGGATGATGAAAATGTAGAAATTTCTTTGGGTGATAGTAATTCTAGTTGCCTAGTTAGAGCGCAAGAAAATAAAAAATATCAATTTGTCGTAATGCCTATGCGCTTATAGGCTTCTATTTTAAAGTTTGTCAATAAAGCATATACGAATCAATAACTTCCGCTGTCTAGAAGTTATTTCCTTAGAGCTTGATCACAGAAGAAATTATTTTTTTGGTAGTAATGGGTCTGGGAAAACAAGCCTATTAGAATCAATTTATTTTCTAGGTAAGGGCAGATCATTTAGAACAAGACAGGCAAATAAATTAGTAATGTATGGTCATGATAGCTTTTCTATTTTTGCTAACACACATGGAGGTAATAGCCTATCCCTCGGTGCAGAATTTTCACAAGGGAGTTTGAAAAGACAAATCAATGGAGATTATAAAATAAAACCTCTAGACTCTGCTTTGTCCCTTCCGGTTTATGTTTTAGACCCAAACAGTCATTTTTTAATTGAAGGAGGGCCCTCTAAAAGAAGGCAGTTTATAGATTGGGGTGTGTTTCACGTGGAACCTGATTATCTAGAGTGTTGGAAGGAATATAGAAGAGCATTGAGCCAAAGAAACGCAGCAATTAAGAGAGGCGATAATTTTAGAATTTGGGACCAGTCATACATAGACGCAGGGAACAAGGTTAATCATTCAAGAAGCACTTATATAGAAAAACTTAAAAATCAATTAGATAAGATAGATTTGGATCTTATCAAAAAAAGAATAAGTATAGCTTATTTTAAGGGATGGGATGAGACACTAACTTTTGAACAGGCTGTAAGTAGTTCTGCTACAAGAGATAAGGTCTCAGGAATATCTCAAGTTGGTCCTCATAGAGCTGACATGATTATAAAATTTGATGCAAAGGGCACAAAAGAAAATGTTTCAAGGGGACAACAAAAATTAATAACAATAGCTCTGACGCTTTCTCAGGTGAATATTTTCTTTGAAATAACTAAAATAGAAAGCCTCCTATTAATAGATGATCTAGCGGCAGAATTAGATCTAGGATCCTTACAAAGCTTTTTCTCTTTACTCGATAAAGTACCAGCACAAGTTTTTATTACAGGTCTTTCTAAAAATTATTTACCTATAAAAAATGAAAAATATCCTATGTTTCACGTGGAACAAGGCAATGTTGAACTTATTGATTTATCTCATGATTTTAATTGATGAAAATGTTATAATGATTAATTATTAATAGGACTATCTCAATGGCAAAAAAAGATTACGATTCCAGTAATATTAAGGTATTAAAAGGACTAGAGGCAGTAAGAAAAAGGCCTGGTATGTATATTGGGGATACCGATGATGGTTCTGGACTTCATCATCTGGTTTTTGAGGTAGTGGATAATTCTATAGATGAAGCACTCGCAGGGCATTGCTCTACGGTTTCTGTAGTAATACACGCTGACGAATCAATTACAGTTTCTGATGATGGTAGGGGGATTCCAGTAGATATTCATCCCGAGGAGGAAAAATCAGCTGCTGAAGTTATCATGACTGTATTACATGCGGGCGGTAAGTTTGATGATGATTCTTATAAAGTTTCTGGTGGGTTGCATGGAGTTGGTGTCTCAGTTGTTAATGCTTTATCTGAGAGCCTTAATTTAAAAATCAAAAGGGACGGAAAAATATATGAACAAAATTATAAAATGGGAGATCCAGTAAAACCTTTAGCTGAAATAGGAAAAACTAAAGAAACAGGGACGGACATTCATTTTAAACCCTCTTCTTCCATTTTCTCAAATATTGAATTTGATTATGAAATACTTAGCAAAAGGCTTAGAGAGTTGTCTTTTCTTAACTCAGGAGTCAAAATTTTACTTAAAGATCAAAGGGATAAAAGACAAGATGAGTTTGCTTATGAGGGAGGAATCTCTGCCTTTGTCAAACACCTTAATAGGAATAAAACCCCATTGAATCCATCCATTTTACATTTTCAAGAAACTCTTAAAGATATGATGGTAGAGGTTTCTCTTCAATGGAACGATGGTTATCAAGATAGTGTTTTCTGTTACACAAATAATATTCCTCAAAGGGATGGAGGAACACACTTGGCAGGGTTTAGAGGAGCTTTAACGCGTACTTTAAATGCCTATATTGAAAAAGAGGGCATAGGTAAAAAAGAAAAGGTAAGTACAACCGGTGATGATGCAAGAGAAGGACTCACGGCCGTCCTTTCAGTAAAGCTACCGGATCCAAAGTTCTCCTCACAAACAAAAGATAAGCTAGTTTCTTCAGAGGTAAAAGGAGCCGTAGAATCAACAGTTGGATCTAAGCTAGAAGAGTTCTTATTAGAGCACCCATCAGAAGCTAAGCAAATTGTTTCAAAAATAATTGATGCAGCTAGAGCAAGGGAGGCGGCCAGGAAAGCTAGAGAGCTAACAAGAAGAAAGGGAGCGCTTGATTTAGCTGGTCTACCAGGAAAGCTTGCTGACTGCCAAGAAAAGGATCCAGCTTTATCTGAAATATTCTTAGTAGAAGGAGATTCTGCGGGCGGCTCAGCAAAGCAAGGAAGGGACAGAAAAACACAAGCTATTCTCCCTCTGAAAGGGAAAATTTTAAACGTACAAAAAGCTAGACTAGATAAGATGCTTCAATCAACAGAAATTGCCACATTAATAACCGCCCTGGGATGCGGAATAGGCGACGAATTTAATTCGGAGAAGTTAAGATATCATAAGATAATCATTATGACAGATGCTGATGTTGATGGTTCCCATATCAGAACCCTACTATTGACTTTATTCTATCAGAAAGAGCTTAGAGAGCTAATTAACGAAGGGTATATTTATATCGCTCAGCCCCCGCTTTACAAATTAAAGAAGGGAAAGCAAGAGCAGTATGTAAAAGATGACGAAGAACTAAATACATTAACTCTTACTAGTGCAATAGAGCGAGCTGAGTTTTATCCAAACCCTAAAGCAGCTCCAATTAAGGGAAAGCCACTAGAGGATATATCATATAAGTATATGAAAATAAAGGAAATATTTGCAAGATGGGGAAAGAGATATGATGAAAAGGTTTTGCAAAGCATGATGTGGTTACCAGAAGTAACGAAGACAGTTTTAACGGACGAGAATTTGTTTAAAAGTTGGTGCCAATCACTTGAGAAAAAATTATCTGAGAGTAATAATTTAAGTGAAGGTTATTCTATTGAAGTACAAGAAAAAGAAGGTGAAAGCTCAAGCCACTTAGTCATTAAAAAAATCTCCCATGGTTCCGTGCAAGAAAATGCTATCCATAAGAACTTTTTCAGTTCTCCTGAGTATAAGCAGATTATATCAACTGGAAAATTATTAAATGGTCTAGCAGAGGAAGGGGCTTACATTAAAAGGGGCGAAGATAAACAAAATGTAACTTGTTTTACTCAGGCTGCTGACTGGATGATGGATAAAGCAAAACAAGGACAGAATATACAAAGATATAAGGGATTAGGAGAAATGAATCCTGATCAATTATGGGAAACGACGGTGAATCCTGACACAAGGAGCTTATTGAAAGTTGAGCTTGGGGAGGCTCAAGAAGCAGATAATTTATTTGAAACCCTAATGGGGGATCAGGTGGAGCCTCGTAGAGAGTTTATAGAGCAAAAGGCCCTATCAGCTACAAACATAGATATATAATTATTAAAATTTAACTATTTTCTTTTCTATCCATTCTTTAACAGACTTAGATATTTTTTCAGGATCATCTTCTTTCGAAGTGTATATTGCTTGACCGATTTGAACTGTTATTTTCCCCCTCTTCTTAATTATTGTATTTCTTGGCCAATATTTGCCAGCATTATGTGCAATAGGAACAACCGGGTAGCCAGAATGTATTGACAATATTGAGCCTCCAAGGCCATATCTCCCAGCGAAAGGGAAAGAAGTTCTTGTTCCCTCTGGAAAGATGACAACGAAGAGGCCATTATTTAACCTTTCCTCCCCTTTAGATATGATTTGTTGAACAGCATTTTTGCCGGCATTTCTATCTATAGGTATCGGCTTAAAGAATAAAAGCAATTGGCCAAAAATAGGAAAAAATAATATTTCTTTTTTAATAACCCAAGTTTGCCTTGGCAGCAATGTCATAAGTGAAATTGTTTCCCAAGTTGAAGAGTGTTTAGAGAGGATAATACAGTTATCTTTTGGTAGATTTTCTAATCCAATTATCTCATGCTCTAAGCCGCAAGAAATTTTTAAAACTAATAAAACTGATCTAGCCCAAAGCCTAGCTATTTCATATTGCAGCCCTGGAAAAAAGAAAAGAAGCGGAGCAAAAAGAATTAATATCCCAAAAAGGGCTATAGAAGCATATAGATATAATAAAAATGATAATGATCCAATTGCCTGAATAATTTTCATTTTTTATGATCTGATGATTGATTTTTTAATTATAGCTTCAGTCGCATCTTCTAAGCTTTCAAAGCATAAGTATTTTATATTGCTATCAGCAAGCTTAGATAATGTTTCTTTCCCATTTCCTGTCTTTACTAAGATAGGTAATGCTTCAATACTATTAGCTAAGACTATATCAGAGTGGCTATCACCAATAAGAATTGCATTTTTTGCTTTTATTTTGAGATCATCTTCTAAGATTTTTATTAAACCGATTTTTGGTTTTCGACAAATGCAGTTATCATCGGGCTTGTGAGGACAAAAGTATATACCCTCTATAGAACCACCATGAGATTCTATTTCTAGAGTCATTTTTAAATGAATTTCTCTAAGCTCTATTTCACTAAATAGCCCCCTACCAATTCCAGATTGGTTAGTAACTATTACTATTTTGAATCCATTATTATACAATTTAGATATTGCTTTTATACTCCCTTGAATAGACACCCACTCATCTTTATTTTTTATATATTCTTTAGAATTTTTATTGATAACTCCATCTCTATCTAGAATGATAAGATTATTAAGCATGTCTTCCGATATTAAATTATTTTTAACCATAAGTTTATAGAATTAATTGGTATCTAATTATTTATATATGCTCTTTTATAAAATCTATAATCTCATTTTTGTGTATACGAGTTTGATTACAAGTATCTCTGTCTCTAAGTGTAACTGTGTCCTTAGATAACGATTCTCCATCTATTGTTATACAATAGGGTGTTCCAGCCTCATCTTGTCTTCTATATCTTCTTCCAATCGCCCCTCCTTCATCATAAAAGACAGGGAATATATTTTTTAATTCTCTATATATTTCTAAAGCATAATCTGGCATGCCGTCTTTTTTTACTAGCGGCAGTATTGCGGCTTTTAGAGGCGCTAGCTTCGGATGAAGCTTTAGTAGAGTTCTTTTTTCTCCCTTTACTTGATCTTCTGTATACGCATCACACAAGAAAGCAAGGAAAGCTCTATCAACTCCAGCAGAAGGCTCGATAACATAAGGTAAAAATCTTTTTTTATCTTTTTCTTCTTCTAGATCATCTAAATATCTTAAGTCTTTACCACTTTTTTCCATATGTTTTTTTAAATCATAATCTGTTCTATTAGCAATGCCTTCTAGTTCGCTTATACCAAAAGGGAAGTTATATTCTATATCAGCACAGCCTTGGGCATAATGAGCTAATTCTTTACTAGAGTGTTCTCTTAGTAGTAGATTTTCTTTTCTTATACCTAATTCTTTATACCATTCAAATCTTTTGTTTCTCCAAAAGATATACCATTCGTTTGCTTCATCTTTTCGGCAAAAAAATTCAATTTCCATTTGTTCAAACTCTCTACTTCTAAATATAAAATTTCTAGGATTGATCTCATTTCTAAATGATTTCCCTATTTGTCCTATGCCAAAAGGCAGTTTAACTCTAGATGTATCACATATGTTTTTAAAGTTTACAAATATGCCTTGAGCAGTTTCTGGTCTCAGGAAGGCTTGAGTAGTTTTATTTTTTAAAGCACCAACATGAGTTTCAAACATTAAATTGAAGTTTCTTGGCGGCGTGAGCGAGCCCGGCTCTTTGGCTCCTGGCGCTAGAACGTTTTCTCTTATATCATTCTCAGAGAGATGTTCTTGGATTATTTTAATCTCATAGTTATTGATATTTTTAATAATGTTTTTAATTTGTTTTTTATGCTGTTCTAGCAGTTCTAGTGTCTCATAGGAGTCTGTCGTTCCTATAGAGGCATAATAGTGATTTCCAACTTTAGATTGATTAGATTTTAAAATTATCGAGAAAATTATTAACTGATCTGCTCTATATCTATTTTTAGTTTCCTTGCAGTCAACCATTGGGTCGCTAAAGCCTCCTACATGTCCACTAGCTTCCCAAACCAAAGGGTTCATAATAATTGAGCTATCTATACCAACCATTGCATATTTTGAAGGAGCGGATTTATTATTTATTGTCTCATCATGACTTGAGACCATATCTTTCCACCAAGTTGATTTAATATTATTTTTTAACTCAACGCCAAGTGGCCCGAAATCCCAGCTGCCATTAAGGCCTCCGTAGATTTCGCTACTTGGGAAGATAAATCCTCTCCTTTTACAAAGGGATATAATTTTATCCATTTGGGTCATTTACCACTCTCCCTATTTTAGGTCTATACTATACGTGCACTTGTATAGTGCAGAAAGTTAAAAATTTTTAAAAAATAATCCAAATAAACCTTATAAAATTATTATATGCATCATTTTAGTGCATATAAATATGTTTTATGCATCATTTTAGTGCATAATAAGCGACTTAAGGGTCTTGATTAAGCTAAAAGACTAATATATTCAACGCTTTATATTTTGGCACATTTAATGCATATTTATTGGTCTAAACATATGTTAGCACGCTTTTGCTACTAGTATATTTATAAAATAAGCCTTAGTAAAAGCGAAATAAAATAAATGGAGAAAGATTATGACGCCTAAAGATATTTTAAATACTATAAAAGAGCAAAACATAAAATTTGTAGATCTGCGTTTCACTGATACCAGAGGAAAAGAGCAGCATGTAACTTTGCCAAGCCATAATATAGACGAAGATTTTTTTAAAGAAGGAAAGATGTTTGATGGGTCATCTATAAATGGCTGGAAAGCAATTCATGAGTCAGATATGGTTTTAATGCCAGATAGCCCTACGGCTATTGTTGATATATTTTCAGAAGAGGCAACTCTGAATCTTAGATGTGATGTTGTAGATCCAATATCTATGGAGGGTTATGAGAGATGTCCTAGGTCAACTGCAAAAAGAGCCGAAGAGTATATGAGGTCTTTAGGCGTAGCCGACGAAGCTTTTTTTGGGCCTGAAAATGAATTCTTTGTTTTTGATGATGTGAAGTGGTCAGCTAGTATGCAGGGAGCATTTTATTCAATAGAGTCTACTGAAGCAGCCTGGCACTCTTCGAAAGATTATGAAGATGGCAATACAGGACATAGGCCAAAGGTTAAAGGTGGCTACTTTCCTGTTCCTCCAGTTGATTCTCTTCATGATATTCGTTCAGCAATGTGCTTAGCTTTAGAAGAAATGGGAGTTGAAACAGAAGTTCATCACCATGAAGTTGCTACTGCGGGCCAGTGCGAAATTGGTGCAAAATTTGGAACATTGACTGGGAAAGCGGATGCCGTTCAGATAATGAAATATGTTGTTTTAAATGTTGCTCACTCATATGGGAAAACGGCTACATTTATGCCAAAGCCTCTAGTAGATGATAATGGCAATGGAATGCATGTGCATCAATCTCTTTTCAAGGGGGGCAAAAATCTGTTTAGTGGTGATGCCTATAATGGACTGTCTGATACAGCTCTATTTTATATTGGAGGGATCTTAAAACACGCTAAGGCAATTAATGCTTTTTCTAATGCATCTACCAATAGTTATAAGAGATTAGTTCCAGGTTTTGAGGCGCCTACTTTCTTAGCTTATTCTGCTAGAAATAGATCTGCTTCAATTAGGATACCTTTTGTTCCTAGCCCTAAAGCAAAAAGAATTGAAGTAAGGTTTCCAGACTCAACTGCTAATCCATACTTTGCCTTTACAGCCATGTTAATGGCAGGGCTAGACGGAATACAGAATAAAATTCACCCCGGCGATGCTGCTGACGATGATTTATTTGCCTTAGCAGAGGAAAATGCTAGGTCATTGCCAAATGTTGCTTTTAGTTTTGAAGAAGCATTAGATGCTTTGAATGCTGATAGAGACTTCTTGACCGTAGGAGATGTTTTGTCAAATGATTGTATTGATGCCTACATTGATCTGAAGATGAATGATGTTACTCTTTTAAGGAAAAGTACTCATCCTGTCGAATTTGATATGTATTATAGCTTATAGCTCTAGAGTAGTATAAAGAGAAAAACTAAAGTGTAGGAAGACTTGCAGGGTAATTACGTTGCCCTGCTTTCTGTCTAAAATTATTATGTTTAAGGTGTGATTATGACTAGTTTCCAAAGCATTCAAAGGCCTGATGACGAGTCTAATATATCACTAGCTAATTTAGGTTATGTTTTCGATCTTATTACTACCGCTATAGTTGTCTTAGATTCTGATTTAACTATCACTAATCTAAATTCTGCAGCCGAAAATATTTTAGATATAAGTAAAAACAAAGCTATTGGGCTTCTTTTGCAAGACCAAATTTTTTTTACAGAAGACTTAGCCCTTCTTTGTAATAAGGCATTAGATAAAAAAATAACTTATAGGTCTAGAGAAATAAAGATAAGAACTAGAAACAAAGTAACACCCTTGTCATGTATAGCCACACCCATCTTGGATATAGGCTTAAAAGAAACGCCTATTCTATTAGAGCTTCAAGATATTAGGAGGGACAAGATAATTAGTAGAGAGGAGGAGTTAGCTAATCAGAGAAAACTTAGTAGAACAATTGTGCAACAATTAGCTCATGAAGTTAAAAATCCATTAGGGGGATTGAGAGGAGCTGCTCAATTGTTAGAGAGAAAACTTCCCTCCAAGGATCTAAAAAAATATACAAATATTATTATCGATGAAGCAGATAGGCTAGCAGCATTGGTAGATAAGACCTTAGGAGCAAGTGGCAAGCCAAATAAAGAAAAGTTAAGCCTCCATGAAATATCTGAATATGTGATTGGGGTAATAGAAAACGAGAAAGATGAGTCAATTGAAATAATAAGAGATTATGATCCTAGCATACCCTTAATTTTTGTAGATAAAAACCAAATCATTCAAGTAGTACTTAACATAGTAAAAAATTCATTATATGCAATATCTACTAAAGGGCGGGTGATATTTAGAACTAGGGCTGTGAATAATTTTACTTTAGGCGGAGATAGACATAAATTAGTAATTAAGCTAGAGGTAGAGGATGATGGGCCTGGAATTCCAGAAGATATAAGGCCGACTATTTTTTATCCCCTTGTGACTTCAAAGCTTACAGGTACAGGTCTAGGCTTAACAATAGCTCAGGATTTAATAATTAAGAATAAAGGTTTAATTGAATTTACATCTCAACCGGGAGCAACAGTATTTAGTATTATATTCCCTAGCTCACAAGAGGATGAGGCATAAATTGAAAAAAAATATATCAGTTTGGGTAGTAGATGATGATGAGTCTATAAGGTGGGTTCTAGAAGAGTCTTTAGCAGAAGCGGGCTTAAGCTCTCGCTCTTTTTCTAGCGGCGAAGATTTTCTAAAACAGCTTAAAAAATCTAAGCCAAATGTCATAGTCACTGATATTAGGATGCCAGATATTTCTGGTTTTGATATTCTTAAAATAATATCTGAGGATTATAGTGATATACCAGTAATTGTCATAACAGCTCATTCTGACTTGGATAGTGCCGTTTCATCATATAAAAGTGGAGCGTTTGAATACTTGCCAAAGCCTTTTGATATTAATGATGCTGTTTCTCTTATTTTGAGAGCAGCAAACCAGTCTAGTTCTGAAATTTCTTTTGATGAAAATAATACATCTACTAAAATGATTGGAAAGGCCCCTGCAATGCAGGAGGTCTTTAGGGCTATAGGAAGGCTATCTCACTCAAACATGAACGTTCTAGTTACAGGAGAGTCAGGAACTGGTAAAGAGCTTGTAGCAAAGTCCTTACACGAGAATTCACCAAGGGCAAACGGCCCTTTTGTGGCTCTAAATACCTCTGCTTTTGTTGCAGATTTGCTTGAGTCTGAGCTTTTTGGTCATGAGAAGGGCTCTTTTACTGGAGCCGAAAAACTTCGTATCGGAAGATTTGAACAAGCCGATGGCGGAACACTTTTTCTAGATGAGATAGGTGATATGTCGCTTGAGCTTCAAGCGAGACTTTTGCGAGTATTGGCAGAAAGTGAGTTTTTTAGAGTAGGGGGCCTGAAGTCAATAAAAGTAAATGTGAGAGTAATAGCAGCAACAAATAAAAACCTTTTTGAGTTAGTCAATAAAGGTATTTTTAGAGAGGATTTATATTATAGGTTAAATGTTATGTCTATCGAGGTTCCTTCTTTACGAGCTAGAGTTGAGGATATATCTACTTTAGCTAAGTATTATTTGAAAGAAGCATCTAATGAATTAGAAATAAGCCCTAAATTCTTTAGCGAAGAGTCTATTTTATTATTAGAGCGCTATAGCTGGCCTGGCAATGTTAGAGAGTTGATCAATCTTTGTCGAAGAGTAGCTGTTACGGCAGCTGGCCAGGCAGTCTCAATAGATGAAATTCCTATAAATAGAGGACAAGAGCCTGACCTTAGTGAAAAAGAAGATTGGTCAAAGGGCCTATCAGAATGGGTCACTAATGAGCTTTCAAAAGAAAGACATAGACCTTTATTAGATGATGTTATCCCTATAATTGAAAAAACGCTTATTTATGCTGCTCTAAAAAAGGCTGGGGGGAAAAAATTAGAGGCGGCTAAGCTATTAGGTTGGGGAAGGAATACATTAAGCAGAAAGATAAAATTAATGGAAATAGAGGATATCTAATTAGATTCAGTTTTTGCTACTCCTAGTTATATCATCTAGTATCTTTTCAGCCAGCTTAAGAGCTTCTACTCCATCTTCACCAGAGACTTCACAAGGCGTATTATTACGAATTGAAAATATAAAAGAACTCAACTCTTCTTTTAATGCATCTGATTTTTCAAAGGCCAAAGAGCTTTCTTCTAGATTACCACCAATAGAGGTAATTAATTTTATTGTACGCTCACCGAAGTCTATTGAAATATATTGATTATCTTGGAAAATCCTAAATTTTCTTTGCATTGCTTTAGTTACCCTAGAGGCAGTTGTATTTACTACTGTCCCATTGCCAAATTCAATTCTTGCGTTCGCAATATCTATACTATTCGTTAGGATTTTTACTCCTGAGGCCGATATGTTAATAGGACGGCTTTTTACTAATGAAAGAATTACGTCTAGGTCATGTATCATTAGGTCATGTACTACATCTACATCACAACCTCTTTTTTTAAAAGGCGCTAGTCTGTGAGACTCTATAAATTTTGTATTAGTAAGCTTTTCTTTTATGGCTATAAAAGCAGGATTAAATCTTTCAACATGTCCTACTTGAAGCTTAACATGATTTTCTTTTGCTATCTTGATCAGCTCTTTTCCTTCTGAGCTTTTTGAGGTAATTGGTTTTTCAACTAGAGAATGAATACTATTTTCTAAAAAAAATTTTGTAATTTTGTAGTGAGTTGTTGTATCAGTTGCTATTGATACAGCATCAACTTTATTTTTAAGGTCTTCATAATTTTCACAGAATTCTGTATTACATTCCTTAGATAGCGATAGTCCAATGTCTTTTTTTAAGTCACAAACAGAGACTAAATCAACACCATCTATTTCTTTATACTTAAGAGCATGAAACCTCCCTAGGTACCCACAGCCAATAACCGCTAATCTTATTTTTTTCATTTCCTAGCAATACCTTTTTTAGATTTTTCAATAAATTGAGTCAAATTTTCAATATATAGACATGGCTCGATTTCGGTATTAATTCTTTTAAGCGCTTCCTTAATTGTATGCTTAGGGGTCAGTATTATTTTTAATGCTTTCTCAATGTTGTTAATTGATTTTTTAGAAACAGATGCTCTATTTAGCCCTATCTTATTTATTGCTTTTGGAATTGCCCACTCACCATCAGCAATTACAAATGGAATTATATCTTTATTTACTTTGGAGTTAGCAGATATAAAACTAAGCTCTCCCACATTAACGAACTGCGTAATTGGAACCATGCCGCTTATTATGGCTTTTTTTCCTACCAGAACGTGCCCAGCTATCTGTGTTAGGTTAGTTATAATGGCTTCATCTTGTATTTCAGAGTCATGACCAATATGAGCATAAGTCATAATGAAGGTTTTATTGCCAATTATTGTTTTTCCTTCTCCCCTTTTACTGCCTAAGCTTATAGATACTTTCTCACCAATTCGATTATCATTGCCTATGATTAGAGAACCTTCTCTATTTTGGTAAGTATAATGCTGAGGCGGACCTCCAAGGGTAGCACCGCTTTCTATAAAGTTTCTTTTGCCTATATAGACTGAACCAAATTTACTTCCTACGACTATGTGAGAGTCTAGTTTAGTATTACTTCCAATTTTAACTTTGTCATTGATGACACAATATGGGCCTATTAGTACATTTTCGCCAATTTCCGCTTTTTTAGATACTATAGCTGTAGGATGAATGTTCAAAATATTGTTTTTTAGAATAGAAAACTCACTAATTATTTATTCCAGTATCAACCGACCCGATTAATTCTTCCAGTGTTTTAATATTATTTTTGTTTAGGTATTCAATTAAGCCAGAGTTAATTTCCTTAGTAGCCATTGGGTCATAAAAAAGGCTTGTACCAAGACCTATGGTTGTTGACCCTGCAAGTATAAACTCAATAGCATCTTTAGCATTTCTTATTCCACCTTGTCCGAGGATAGGTATATTATTTTTTTTTGCTTCCTCATAGACCTGGTACACTTTAAACAAAGCAATAGGCTTTATAGCTGGGCCTGATAGCCCTCCTTGTATGTTTCCAATAATTGGTTTTTTGGTTTTTATATCTATAGACATTCCTGAGATAGTATTTATCACAGAAAGCCCATCTACTCCTGCATCTATACAGGCTTTTGCGTTCTTTGTTATATCAGTTTGATTGGGTGATAGTTTTGCTATAAGCGGTTTATTAGTAACCTTTCTACATGCAGAAACCACCTGTGCTGACATTTTAGGGTAGTTTCCAAAGGAGACACCTCCTTCTTTAATGTTGGGGCATGAGATATTTATTTCTATAGCGCTGATAGCTGAGTTATCAAATTGCATAGCAACTTCTGCATATTCCTCTATAGTAGATCCACAAATATTAGCAATAAAGTGTGTTTCGCTAAAATCTAATGTAGGAAGTATTTTTTCTACTACATTTTTGACTCCAGGATTTTGTAAGCCTATTGAGTTTAGCATTCCGTTTTTTGTTTCCCAGATTCTATGGGGAGTGTTGCCAAGCCTAGGTTCTTTTGTTGTGCCTTTTAGTATTATTGCTCCAGCATCTTTATTGGAAAATCCTTCAATACGTGTATATTCCTCTCCAAAGCCAACACATCCTGAAAGCAATATAGTAGGTGAGTTTAGTCGTAGCCCACAAAAGTCAATAGAGATTTTTTTTGTAATATTTGTCAGTTTACTTCTCCGATGTAATAGGTCTTGTCATAAGTCTCCTAATAGCATTTTCAGGCGTCTCATTCTCATAAATTATTTTATATACCTCATGAGTAATTGGCATCTCTATGTTTAGTTTTTTGGAAATATTATAGGTAGCTATTGACGCTAGACAGCCTTCTATTGTTTGTCCGATAGCCTTTTGAGCAGCTTTAATGTTTTTCCCTTTAGCTAACTCTATTCCAAACCTTCTATTTCTAGATTGGTTATCGCTACAAGTTAATATTAAATCACCTATTCCAGATAAACCAGTAAAGGTATCCTTATCTGCTCCTAGTTTTGTGCCTAGCTTAATTATCTCAGATAGACCTCTAGTTATTAGGGCCGCTCTAGTATTAGCGCCAAACCCTAGGCCATCCGAGATACCTGCTGCTATTGCCAATATATTTTTTACAGATCCTCCCACTTCAACACCTATAATATCATTCGATGTATAGGCCCTAAATGACTCCGAGGTTATAAGTTCGGCCATTTTTTTACAATATGCCCTATCATCAGATGCTATGGTGATAGCCGAAGGCAATCCTTTTGCAACTTCTAATGCAAATGTAGGCCCTGAGAGAACCGCTGTTACTATATCTTCTCCTAACTCTTCCTCGGCTATACTATTGAGAAGCTTGCCGGTTTCTATTTCAAATCCCTTTGTCGCCCATGAAAGTGATTTAATTAAATGCTTGTTTTTAGATATTCTAGATAGAGTTTCTCGGAAGGCATGGCTTGGAACAGCAACAATTGTTTCCGTCGTATTTTTTAGGACGTGCTCTAGCTCTAAAGAAGCATTTATTCCTTTAGGGAGTTGGTAGCTTGGTAAATATTTCTTATTAGATTTATTAGAGTTAATTTCTAATATTTCCTTTTCATCTATTCCCCATATTAAGACATTATGACCCAATTTAGCAAAATGACTTGCAAGGGCGGTACCCCAAGAGCCAGAGCCAACAATTGCTATATTTCTTTGCAAAATTTTAACTAACCTTATCTATTAGTAAGTCAAGCTTTCCTGTAATGCTAAGATTTCTAAGCTCATTAAATCCCCCTATATGCTTTCCATCAATGAAAATTTGTGGAACTGTTTTCAAACCAGTTTTATTAATTATTTCCAATTGAAGGCTCTTATCATTGGTCATATTAATCTCTTTATATTTTAATGATTTATTCTGCAGAAGTTTTTTTGCTGCCTCACAGTACCCACAAATATCAGTAGTATATATTTCAATCATAGGATTACTTTACTATTGGTAGATTGTCATTTTGCCATAAGTCTAACCCACCCTTCAGACTAAATATTTTATTGAATCCATCTTCCTTGAGGGAGTTAGCATATTTCCCAGAGTCATTTCCATTATCACAAATAATTAAAAAAACTTTATCCTTGTCTTTAGCTTTTAATTTTTTAGAATTTATATTTCCTGGAGGCAAATTTTTAGAATTCACTATATGGCCTGTTTTAAATTTATCAGATGATCTAATATCAATTAATTTTGCACCATCATTAATTAGTTTTATGGCATCAGATGAATTAACTTGTGTCAAAGAGAGCTTCTTTAGCCTAGATTCATAAAATATCACTAAAAACCATGAGCAGATCAGCCCAGAGACTAAGAGGCTATGATTTGAAGCAAATTCATATAGTTGTCCCATTATGCCACCTTCATTTAGTATTGATTTTATACTAATATTATATCAGTCGATAGCATGCTATGTGAAAGAGTTTATGAAAAGGATAGTTAAATCTTATAAGGAGAGACCTTTTTTCGTAATTATTCCAATTTTTTTTATCTTTATTTTTTTAACCTATTTATTATCTTTAGAACAGGAAGATATATCTACTGATAATCATATTATTACAACTATTTTAAAAGAATATTTCTTGCATATTAAGGCAGAGGAAATAGATGTTGATTTTTCAAAAGGAATTATTAATGGATTGGATCGCTATTCAAAGTTTCTTTCAGCAAAAGAACATGAAGTTTTTTTGAAAGCATTAGCAGAATACTCAAAAAATAATAGTGTATATAGCGAGTATCTAGGAGATGGTATAGGCTATCTAAGGATATTTTATTTCTCTGATAGTACACTTTTTGAAGTAGAAAAAAACATTAAAAGAATTAATAATGATGCAGATAATTTAATAGAAGGCTACATTCTTGATCTAAGGAATAATCCCGGTGGGAGCATATCTTCAGCAATAAGTATAGCAGATGCTTTTTTGAATGATGGCTTAATCCTCATCACTAAGGGAAGAACAAGTAACTCTAGAACTGAAACAAGGGCAAGCTTTGGAGATATTATTCAAGGAAAAAAATTAATTGTTTTAAGTAACTTAGGATCTGCATCAGCTGCAGAGGTATTGATTGTGTCTTTAAAAGAAAACAAGAGAGCTTTGATATTTGGAGATAAGACTTTAGGAAAGGGGACGGTCCAGACACTTTTCCCACTACCTAACGATGAAGCGCTTTACTTAACTACGGCTTATTTAATTTCTCCTTTAGGAAATAATATAAATTTAAACGGCGTCAGACCTGACATAGTCTATCGAGTGAAGAGCCCTCAAGTACAGTATAGACTAGATGAGAAAGATGAAGAGATTAGTAAAGATAAATTATTAATTGAAGCCTTAAAATTATTTAATTAAGATATGCTTCTAATCAGATATTTTAATATTATGCATAACCTTTACATACAATGGTGTCCAATATTTTTTTTGATATGTTTTTCTTCAATTGGAGATTCACACCATTCGTTTGATTATCATTTTGATAGAGATAAAAAGATTACGGTAGAGGGACTTATTAAGGAGTACCGCTTTATAAACCCTCATTCACATCTTTTAATTAATGTAGTGAATGAAGAAGGCAGTATAGAAGTTTGGGACTGTGAGTTGCCTCCTGCTAATATCTTAAGAAGATCTGGCTGGAGTAAAGATACTTTACCTGAAGGAGAGAGGATTATTGTTACTGGTTCAGCAGCTATAAGGAGTGATACAGAGTGTGCTTATGATTATGGAGTTTTTAGTGATGGAACAAAAATAGGCTCTAGACATGTTTTTAATACTAAAGAGCAAAAAAATAATAGTAATGATAATGTTGAGCCTGTTCTAGATAATAGCATACCTAACTTAAGCGGAGTTTGGATAATGCTACGTTCCAATTTTGAGTCGAATGGTATTGGATACGGAGGAATGGGGGGGCCTCCTGGGCCTAATGAACCAAATCCCTGGATTGGTCTTTTTTCTGGTTTAGGTATTAAGGCATTAAATGAATATGATCCCATATTGAATGACCCAGCATTTAATTGTAGCCCTGTTAGTATAAGCCGGTTATGGAGAAACGGACAGCCAATAGAAATCAGCCAAGGAGAGAAATCTATTTCTATCAATTATGAATGGATGGACGCAAAAAGAGTTATTAATTTAGAAGGTATAGTTAATTCTAACCATATTAATAGCACTCTAGGCTATTCAGTTGGAGAATATGACGGCTCCTCTTTAATAGTCAGAACAAAAGATTATTCCGATGGAGTTATTCATCAGCATCCAGGCCTACCAAATAGTAGTGAGTTAGAAAGCACTGAGGTAATTACACTTGATCCAGATTCAAATATATTAAGTGTTTCCTGGATTTATAGAGACCCTTTATATTGGTTAGATACATACAGTGAGCAAAGGTCTTTTCAGAAAGTAGGAGGGTCGCTTGAGCCTTATAATTGCCAGCATTAGGTCGTTTCTAGTGTCTTATCTAATTAAGCCCTTTCTTTTTTCTTCTATCATAATTATCAATCTAGTAACAGCCGCTTACTCACAAGATTCTGATTTTTCTTTCTGGCTAAATGAGCTTAGTAAAGAGGCAGTTTCAGAAGGCGTATCGGAAGAGACAGTTTCTATTGCTCTTAACAATATAGAGCCAATAGATAGAATACTGGAGTTAGATAGGAATCAGCCAGAGTTTAAATTAGATTTTTGGGATTACGTTAATAGAGTAGTTTCTCAGGATAGGATTGACCAAGGACGATTAAGAATGATGGAGAATAAGACTCTATTAGAGGATATCTATTCAAGGTATGGTATTGCACCTCATATATTAGTTGCTGCTTGGGGCATAGAGAGTAATTATGGTATTACTCAGGGTTCAAATTCAGTAATCGGTTCATTAGTAACTCTTGCATATGACCCAAGGAGATCTAGATTTTTTAGAACCGAATTAATAAATTCTCTGCGTATAATAGATGAGGGACATATTTCTTTGGAGAGTATGAAGGGCTCGTGGGCAGGTGCTATGGGTCAAGTGCAATTTATGCCATCAACTTTTATTTCTTATGCTAAAGATGGTGATGGAGATGGAAAAAAGGATATCTGGAGCAATAAAGTAGATGCCCTTGAGTCAGCAGCAAATTTTATGTCTAGCCAAGGGTGGGACAGAGGAATTATTTGGGGCAGGCAAGTTATTCTGCCTCCTGAATTTGATAAGAATTTAATAGGTCTAGATATTACTAAAACTGTTGAGGAGTGGGGTAGTCTCGGAATATTAACTATAGATAAGCGCGAATTATCAAAATCAGATATCAAAGGATCAGTAATTTCGCCAGGAGAGCAAAATGATCCCCACTTCTTAGTTTATGATAACTATAGAGATATTATGAGGTGGAACAGATCTCATTTTTTTGCAATTTCACTAGGGCATTTATCTGATAGAATTATTGGTCTCCCAGAGCTAGTTAAGTAATAATTTAGAAAATTACGTATTTTAAGGATAATGTTATGACACAAGCAGCCGCCAGGCATATATTAGTTGAAGCAGAGGTTTTTTGTGAAGAGCTAAAGAATAGAATTGATAGTGGTGAAGACTTTGGCGAAGTAGCCAAAGAATTCTCTTCTTGCCCTTCTAGCGAAAAAGGAGGAGATTTGGGTGTTTTTGGCCCAGGTCAGATGGTTAAAGAGTTTGATGAAGTAGTGTTTTCAGCAAGTATTAATGAAGTTCAGGGACCTATAAAAACTCAATTTGGCTTTCATCTTATTGAGGTGACTAGTCGAACAGAGTGATAGGCTTAGTTTATTTTTAAGCCCTCGTAGATTATCCCTTTCATAGCATATTCTTCGATTAGCTTATTGTCATGTGAAGGTATGATAATGATATTTTGTTCATCCATTAAATCTTTTATCCATACCATTTGATTCATTAAGGATTTTGGATCCTCATTTATCCTTTGCCTAGTTTTTTCTGGCCTTAGCTTAAGTTGTTTGATATTTTCTATAGACCAAGCGATATCACCTATGAATAGGTATTCCTTTTCACTTTCTAGAGAAACATAAATCATTTGATGTCCATCAGTATGTCCTGGTGATTTAATAAGTACTATCCCAGGTGCTAGCGGCATTAATTTATCATAATCAACCAAAAGATATTTATCCAAATCTTCAGGATCTAGCTTAATTTCTGGCATCTGAGGATTTGATATTAAAGTTTTTGCTTGTGCTTGAGTTAATATGGTCTTATTTGAGATATGATTTGCAATATTGCTATTTAATACTCCTGCAATATGATCCGCGTGCTCATGCGTTATTACAATTAAACTAGCTTGTTTTAATGCTTTCTGTATTTCATTATTTTTACTTTGCCAATATGGCTCTATTCTTCCAAAGCCAAAATAATTATGAATAGCTTCATCCATTCCACTATCTATCATGATTTCTGACGAGCTATAGACTACTTGGAAAGCAGTTCTTGCCTGAATGAAGATTTCATCACTTCCATCAGTAATTATGTCAGAATAACTCCTATGACTTTCTGCTAATTTGCTATAGTTTATTCTAGTTGGCTTCTCACCTTTTATTGAGTAGGAAGCCTTTCTAATTTCTTCTAGGATATTTAGATGATTTCCAATTAAAAATTGGTTATCACTAAGAGATAGGTTTGAAAAAAGAGATAGGTAAAAAAATAAAATTAAAAAAAAATTTGAACGATTAAGAGACATTTCTCAGCTAAACTGCCTCTAGCATAAAACCAATAGCCTCAATTACTTCATCATTAGAAAGGTCTAATCTTCCACCTTTTGGTGGCATATATCCAGCCTCTCCTATATAGCCATTAATCGCATGGTTTTCTAAGGTATCCAGGCCTTGTTGAATCCTTGGTGTCCAAGCACTTATATCTCCAAATACAGGCGCTCCTGCTACTCCTGGACTCTGATGGCAAAGCGAACAAGCTAGATCATATACTTCTGGTCCAGATAGTAATTGCCTATCTATTTCTATTGATGATTGTTGCTGAGATGCTAATATATTGCCTACTTCAACATCACCTATAAGAGCAAATTGACCAATTGGCATAATTCTTTCAGCATTAGAGTGATTATCACCATCAACATAATCTTGCGAAGTGAAGTTAGCAAAAACAGCAATACTAATCATAGATCCAAGCCATATACCAACTAATAACATAAAAGCATCAAAAAACTTCTGTTCTAGACTTTTCAAATTAGCTCCTTCTGAAAATCATAATTATATCTTTAAAAGCCTAGCTATCATAGACTTACCCTCGATTCTTTTTTGGATCATTTTTTTCAAGAGATGAAAGAATAGTTTCAAGGTCTTCAAGTTTTTTTCGAGTACGAGCTAGTACAGCAACTTGAATATCAAACTCCTCTCTAGTTACTAGGTCCATCTTTGAAAAAGTTGTACTAAGTAAAGATTTAAAATTTTCCTCTATTTCATCTCTTAGAATGTCGTAATTATCGGGTATAGTATTAATTAATTTTTTTGATAATTGTTCTATTTTAGTTTCATTAAAAAATTTTGACATATTTTTTTCCTTTGTAAAATCAAAAAATCATTGCCTTGTAGATAATAAAGCATAATACTAAGTATACAAGTTCATTATATTTTTTCGTATCAAAACATTTTATAAACAATAGAAAGTCTTTATGAATAAGAGATCTTCATCAAAAAAAATGTTTAAGAGTGGATCTTCCGAGGTTTCTAACTACCCCTTTAGTAATTTTTTCTCGATCAAAAAAGTAATTTTTATTTTTTTAATAGCCTCTCTAACTTTTTTATCTATTTTTATTTTTATTTATATAGAAAACGATACCTTAAAAGGTAGTATTTTAAGCCTAGATCAAAGGATTGGTCGAGTCTCAGATGCTAGACTGAAAGACCGTTCTAGCCTTGCTAGCCTTGAGAACCAAGTAAGGCTAATAGAAGAGAGTAACCTCACATTAATAGGAGCTACTCAAATGCTTGAAAAAAGGCTCTTGGAACCATCAGAAAAAATAATAAATTTAGAAGATGAATTTAAATTATATGAGATGTCATCAGAAATCCCTGGACTTGTTTGGTCTCTTTATGAGTTAGAATATTATCTAAAGGTCGCTGACTTTTATTTATTAACATTAGGGGAAGTCGATAGAGCTATAGATGCTTTGAATATAGCAACTATAAAGTATGAGGAGATTAGCACTGATATATTTCAATATGACGGCCAGATAATACTTGATGAAATTAATAACGCTATTAATACAATTAGCTCAGCTCCATTTACAGATTATAAGGTTCTAGACACTAACCTTATATTTTTATCTAGTAAGGTGCCAGAATTAATATCTATACATAGTTATATCATTGATGAGAATATTAATTTAAGTAACTCAGATAACGATAGTGGGTATATACCGGCTGGATTAGACTTTCTTAAGCAAGCATTGTTAAGAATGATAAGTATAGAAAAAACAGATGAGCTTTATAGAAGTCCTATATCTATAGCAGATATTGAGACAATCAAAGTTAGACTATTAACAGAGATTTCATTGGCTAGGGTAGCACTCTCTTTAAATAAATATATTAAGCTTAATCAAAGTCTAGTGATAGTTGAAAGCTTAATAGAGCAAAATTTTAAAGTGGATGATTCACAGCTTACAAATACTTTAGAGTATATTAAGATTTTCTCAGATCGTCCTACCAACGTTCAAAAGCCTAATATTAATTCAATTATCCAATTAATTAGTATTGCTAGAAAGGAGCTTATGAAATGATGAAGATAGGAGTGTTTTTAATACTTTCTATGGTAGTTGGTTCATCTATAGCACATCTTTTTCTTGAAGATAAAGGCTATGTATTTATTCATTTTCTTAGTTACTCTGTTGAGATGTCCGTACCTTTCTTTTTTATTCTTCTATTAATATCCTATTGCCTTTTAAGGATATTATTTAATTTTATTAGTATTCCAAAAAAAATGATGCTTAGTTTGGATATTTCAAAAAATAAAAAATCTAAAAAAAATTTAAATCTAGGCGTAAAGAATATTTATGAAGGAAATTGGGCTAAGGGTGAAAATTTAATATCAAGCAGCCTTCAGTCAGAAGATAAATCTTTAATTAAGTATATGTTATTAGCAAAAGCAGCAAATTCACAAGGTTTAATAGATAGAAGGGATGAGTGGTTTAGGCTGGCGTATATAAATTTGCCATCAGCTATATCAGCTATTTCTTTAACTAAAGCAGAACTTCAGTTTGCAAATAAAGATTATGAGGGAGCGTTAGCAACTTTAGAAAAATTTAGAAATAATAATATAAACCACCCCTTAGCCTTAGGCTTGCTTGCTAAAACTTATAACTCTCTAGGTGACTGGGATTCTCTTATTAAATTAATGCCAGATATTTCTAATGCGCAAATGGATAAGGAGGAGAGAGTCATTATAGTTAATAGAGCGCTTAAGAAATTTGGAGATAGAAAAAATATAAAGCTGGAGTCTTTAGATAGAGTCTTTAATAGTTTAGCAAGTTCAATTAAAAGTGATCCAAAAATAATTTCTACTTATTCATTATTGTTAGCCAGGCTTGGTAATTCTATTAGAGCAGAAAAAAATATTTCTCAAGCAATGAAAAAAAATTGGAATAATGATTTGATTTACTCATATGGTTTAATTAGGACAGTTAGCATAGATAAACAATTAAGAAAGTCAGAACTATGGTTAGCCAAGAAGCCTGATAACGCTTTAATTTTATTGACATGTGCTAGATTTTGTATTTATTTAGAGCTTTGGGGCAAGGCAAAAAAATATTTAGAACTAAGTCTAGATATAGATGGTAATGCTGAGGCTTACAAAATTTATGGAAGAATGTTAAAAGAAATGGGAGACATAGAAGGATCTGCTATTGCTTATGATAAAGGCCTTAAGACATATTTAAAAAATAAAACTCTTTAGATAATAAAGATAGGGCTTTTTCCTTTTATGGATCAGCAATTATCTAGCCATTCAATTAGGGGCTCCCATTGCTCCCAGTCTTTCCATGCTATATAAGGAGGCATCTCATGGATGCCTATCCCTTTTTGGAAAGATTTGATGTAATTATGAGTTTCTCTAAGGGTTGCAATATAGGGTATTTTATAATTTTCAAGGTAATCATCGAGCTCATCAAAGATAATCGTGTTTTCTTTAACTCTATTAGCAATTAAAGCTACTTTTGTTTTTCTATTTTTTATTTTACTTTTGCTAAGTAGTTCAGAAATATAATGAGAGGATGCTTGCATGTCTATTGGGGATGGCATTACAGGAACTAAAATAGTGTCAACATGGTTGACTAAGTAGGTTAACTCTTTACTTGAAGCTCTCGCTGGAGCATCTATGACAAGCCATTCTACATTTTTAGGTAAAAATTTTAGCCCATCAGTGCATCCATTTATGCTAAGAATATTCGAAAATTTATCTGGACGATTCTCGAGCCATGATAAAGATGATCTTTGTTCATCATAGTCAGCTAAGGCCGTATAATTGCCCTCATTTGCGAAATATGCTGATAGATTGGTAGCCAACGTACTTTTTCCACAGCCTCCTTTATTATTAGTAACTAGAATTTTTCTCATAATTATTACTTTAATACATATTCGTATGACAAGTCTAATATTTAGTAGTAAATTACTTATAAAATTACATCTTTACGTGTATTTTAATTATATTTTACTAATTTGATGTTATCTTATTGGATTATGAATATGAGATATACAAAAATGGCCGCGGCAGGCAACTCTTTCGCAATTATTGAATGGCCTGAATCATTAGAGCTACCAGATTCAAACACAGTATGTAATTGGTCTAACGCTGAAATAGGAATAGGATTTGATCAGTTAATGATCATTCGAGAGGCTTCAAAAATCTCTGCAGATGCTAAGTATTATATTTTTAATGCAGATGGATCTAAAGCAGAGCAATGTGGAAATGGGGCAAGGTGTGTTGCTAAGTATTTGAGCAAAAAAAAAGACAAAAAAAATATCAAATTGGAATCTGTTTCTGGTGATGTAGAGGCATTAGTACTTAAAGATTCAAACGTAACTATTTCCCTAGGGATTCCTGATTTTAATCCCAAGTCTTTACCTTTTTTTTATAACGACAAAAAAGATATTTATATAACTAATTTTAAAGAAATATCTTTAAAATACTCTGTATTGTCAGTAGGTAATCCTCATATAGTAGTTCTGAATGATGGTTTAGGAGATAAAAATTTGGAAGATATAAGCTATTTTTTTCAAAATGAAAAAAACCTTTTTCCAGAGGGTGTAAATGTTGGATTTATGAAAATTATAAATAAGGAATTAATTACACTTAGGGTATTTGAAAGAGGAGTAGGAGAGACACTTGCATGTGGAACTGGGGCAGTGGCAGCAGTAGCAGTAGGAATAAAATATTATGATCTAAATGAAAAAGTCAAAGTTACTATGCTAGGAGGAGAGCTTGCGGTGTCATGGCCAAGTTTACTAGATCAATTATGGTTAACAGGTAAGACAAATTATTGTAATGATGGGGAAATAAATTATGAAGGGTGAAGAATCTAATAAGAAAGAGAAGGCTCTGAATGACATAGATGCTTTCTTGGACCAAAACCCTGATATTTTTAATGATCATCCACGTTTATTAGAAAAAATTAATCTTAGTTATGATTCCCAACAAGGTTCTGTGTCCTTAGTCGAGCGCCAGGTGGCTATACTTAAAGCTCAGAATTTAAAATATAAGAAGGAACTAGAAAATATTATTATAGCAGGAGAGAAAAATGAATTTTTTTTAAAGAAGATTCATAAACTTTATTTAAAGCAGATTATCGAGAATAATTTAGTAAAAAGAATGGATTTGATTGATCGTTTTTTACATCAAGGATTCTCAATTGCATCAGCAGTTATAATTATTTTTTCTTCAATTAATAACAAAGTACTTTCATATGAAAAAAAAGGATTTATAAAGCTTGTTTCTAGAGATCATAAAAAATTAGACTCATTTGCTAGCTTTTTTGAGTCAGGGCAGCCAAGGTGTGGAGCAATAAAGGATGACCAAAGAGATTTTCTTTTCGGTAATGAGAAAGAAATTAATTCGGCTGCCCTTATACCTATAGGCTCTAAACTTAAATTAGGATTTTTAGCAATTGGAAGCGAAGATAAGGATTATTTTAATCCTAGTCTTAGTACGGATATTTTATCTAGTTTGGGAGAGCTTATTTATGCAATCCTTTCTAATTCTGAATATAATAATGAATAAAGATACTTCCCATTTTGATTCTCATAAGAATAATTTTTTAAAGAAAATTTCTTCTGAAAGGAGATTTTCCTCTAACACAATAGATGCATATGGAAGAGATATTGACCAATTCATAGACTATTGCTCTGATTCAATCAATCAAATAAATCAGATAGATGAGTATATAATTAGATCATATCTTTCATTTTCTCACCGCAGAGGATTAACTCCTAAGACTATTTCAAGGAAGTTATCATCTATTCGAAGTCTCCTAGATTTTTTAGTAGATAACCACTCAATTCCATCTAATCCTGCAAAAGATGTACAAGCGCCTAAGATACCAAAGAGATTGCCTTCAACACTAGATGCCGATCAAGTCACAAGTTTGCTTTCATTAAAAGGAAATGATTTTTTAACTATAAGAGATAGAGCTATTCTAGAATTATTTTACTCATCCGGATTAAGATTATCCGAAGTTGTAGGTCTTGATCTTTTAGATATAGATCTAGATGATAGAGTTGTTAGAGTTTTAGGAAAGGGTAATAAAATTAGAATCGTACCTGTTGGTAAGTATGCTATTAGAGCTATAAAGGAATGGTTAATCAAGAGAGAAATTGTAAAAATGAAGAAAGAAAAAGCACTATTTATATCTAAAAGAGGTACAAGAATTTCACCTAGAGCGATACAGCTTAGACTTAAGGTTTGGTCTAGGAAGATTGGGCTAGGTTTTGATGTTCATCCTCATATGTTAAGACATTCATTCGCAACACATATTTTGGAATCAAGTTCTGATTTGCGAGCTGTTCAAGAACTATTGGGCCATTCAAGTATTTCTTCTACTCAGATTTATACTCATCTAAATTTTCAGCATTTAGCTCAGGCATATGATAAGTCTCATCCTAGAGCAAAAAAATAGATTAAGAAATATGAATGAACCTCCTGTGCTACAAAGAATAAAGCTTTTAAAGAGAGACAAAAAAATAGAAGCATCATTTTTAGATGGAAATATTTTTCTACTTTCTTGTACATACTTACGGGTATTCTCGCCTTCAGCAGAGGTTAGAGGGCACCATGGAGGTGAAAATATTTTAGTAACTGGCAAGGAAGATGTCCAGATTAATGAGATTGAGCCTGTGGGTTCATATGCTATTAGATTAATTTTTGATGACGGACATAATACTGGGATATATACTTGGCCATTCATTTATGATCTTGGTATAAATTATCAGAAAAATTGGAAAAGGTATAAGGATAGGATAGCTAATATTGGGAAAGAAAAAAAATAAAATTAATGATTTTACTGACTTTGGATATCAAAAAGTAAAGTGGAAAGAAAAGAAGGGTAGAGTTTATTCTGTTTTTGACTCTGTGCACCAAAAGTATGATTTAATGAACGATCTAATGTCTTTTGGTTTACATAGGGTATGGAAAAAAGTAGCTTTGAGACACACAGCATTGAGGAGTGGCAATATCGCTCTTGACGTAGCGGCAGGAAGTTGTGACTTAGCAATAAGTTTATCTAAGCAAGTAGGTAGCAAAGGTAAAATCTTTGCTACTGATATCAATGCTAATATGTTAGAAATAGGAAGAGACAAAGCTATAGATTCTAGTGCATTTAAGAATATTTCATTCGTTCAGGCTGATGCTGAAAACTTACCATTCAGTTCATTCGCTTTTGATTGTATAACTATAGGATTTGGCCTAAGAAATGTAACAGACAAGCCTTTAGCGCTCTCTTCAATGTTTAATGCTCTAAAACCAGGAGGAAGATTATTAATTTTAGAGTTTTCTAAAGCAAATTTAGGCCTACTAGAAAAACTGTATGATTTTTATAGTTTCAATATTCTCCCAAAGATAGGAGAATTTGTTTTAAGTGATAAGAGTAGTTATGAATATTTAGTAGAGTCAATTAGGCGTCATCCTAACCAAGACGATCTTAAAAAAATGATGGAGCAAAATGGATTCGAGAACTGTAAATACTATAATTTATCTTCCGGGATAGTTTCATTACATATTGGATTTCGAATATAAGAAAATGAATAAAGAAATTTTAAATGCCTTGGAAGAGTATCTGAATAATCAGATCGTAGAATCATTTTCAGCAAGAGAAATTATTTCAAATATTGGAAATAAAGCAATACTAATTGAAATCATGGCTATTAATTTTAGGATATTTATAATTTTTAAAAATAGTAAAATTTATTTATTAGAAGCATATGATGAAGAGGTAGAAGTATCTGTTTCAGGGTATCCTCTTTCATTATTAAATTTCCTATACTCTAATGGAAAGGATTTAAACCGAATTACTATAGAAGGAGATGCAGCAATATTAGAAGATGCTTATAGATTATTTAATCTTTTAATACCAGATATAGAATATTATTTATCAGAAATATTTGGCGACTTAGCTATTAATGATTCTAAAAATTTATTTAAAAAATTATTTCAGTATAAAAAAAATATTCACGATAAGCTTATTATTAATATGAAGGAGTATTTTCAAGAAGAAAGCAGGACATTACCTTCAAAAAATGAGGTAAATAGTTTTTTTAACGAAGTTGATGTAATAAGAGATGATGTAGAAAGGCTAATTTTATCTTTTGAGAAAGTATATAAAGAGGGATGAAGATTAGAATGAAATTTAGTTTACTTATTAGAATTATTTCTATTCATAAAATACTATATAAATATGGCTTAGACCTCTATCTTTGGAGGTTAGTTTTTAGACCATTTGCTAATATCTTGAGTTTAGTTCCTAGAAAAAAAAATAATACTCCATTAGGTATTAGAATTAGAAAAACATTAGAAGAACTAGGGCCAATTTTTGTTAAATTTGGTCAAGCAGTATCTACCAGGGGTGATTTTTTTCCAATAGAAATTATTAATGAATTAGTTAAGCTCCAAGATAAGGTTCCACCTTTTGATTCAGAAGAAAGCATTAAAATATTGGAGGCTGCATATAATTCTCCTGTAGAAGAAGTGTTTGAGGAATTTATTAGGGAGCCACTTGCAGCCGCATCAGTTGCACAGGTCCACTTAGCTAAAATGAAAACAGGTCAGGAGGTAGTAGTTAAGATCTTAAGGCCTGGAGTTAAGGGAGACATTAAGAAGGATATTGATCTTCTATATTTAATTGCCTCAATTGTTGATAAGCACTGGAAAGATGGAAGAAGATTAAGGCTAAATGAGGTTGTGGATGAGTTTGATAAAACCCTTAATAAGGAGCTTGATTTAATGCTAGAAGCTTCGAATGCAAATCAGTTAAGAAGAAATTTTGATAATTCGGATATGCTTTATGTTCCGAAAGTATATTGGGATTACTGTAGATCAAATATAATGGTTATGGAAAGAGTTAAAGGCATTCCTATAAGCGATATAGATGAACTTAAAAGATCTAAAACTAATATAAAAAAATTAGCTGAAAATGGCGTTGAGATTTTCTTTACGCAGGTTTTTAGAGATAATTTCTTTCATGCCGATATGCATCCAGGAAATATTTTTATTGATAATGCAGATCCACAGAATCCTAGGTATGTCGCAATTGATTTTGGAATAGTAGGTAGCTTAAGTAGAAGTGATCAGCATTACCTTGCTGGTAATTTTTTAGCTTTTTTTAACAATGATTATTATAGAGTAGCAAAGCTTCATGTTGATTCTGGTTGGGTGCCAGCAAATACTAGAGTCGATGAGTTTGAAGCAGCTATAAGGTCAGTATGCGAGCCTATTTTTAATAAACCTTTGAAAGATATTTCTTTTGGGCTAGTACTCCTAAGACTTTTTGATACAGCTAGAAGATTTGATATGCGAGTACAGCCCCAGTTAGTACTTTTACAGAAAACTCTTCTGAATATTGAAGGCTTAGGGAGGCAGCTTTACCCAGATTTAGACTTATGGCAGACAGCTAAGCCTTATCTTGAAAGCTGGATGAAAGAAAGAACTAGTATTAGATCTCATATAAAAGATATTGCTAAGAGATGGCCAGGAATAAGTGAAGATTTTATTCAGCTATTTTCAGATTTTCAGATATATATAAAACAATCTAAATTAAATAAAGAAAGAATGAGTGACAGTGATTTAATGAAAGACCATAGACATGTCGAGTCAGTGTCATTAGAAGGTAGAGTATTTCCAGCTATGATATTCTTTATTTCTGGTTTTGCTTGGCTGATCCTTGGTTTAGATCCTAATTGGATTGGATATTTAATTATAGGTATTGGAGTTTTGAGTTATCTTATTAAATTTAGGAAGTAATCTTATCCATAATATTGAATACCTCATCTATTACTTTTTTAATTAATTCTTTATCTGTTCCCCTTACTACAATTGTAGCGCCATATTTACCATCCTTAGAAAATGGATAGCTTCCTATATCAACATAAGAATATTTTTTAGCTATGATGCTAAGTGGCTCAGCTATATCTCCTTCTCTAAGATATATATCAATACTATCAGATTCGATAGGGTCATTAGTTTCAAGCTTATGCTTAAAAGTTTCAAACATTGCTTTAGCTACACTAGGGATACCAGCTAAAACATATACATTATCTAAATTAAATCCGGGTGCATAGCTAACGGGATTGTCAATTAAATTTGCTCCAGATGGTAATGTAGCCATTTTCATTCTAGCTTCATTTAATTCATAATTTTTATTTGGATTGCTCATTAGCCTTTTTACAGCTTCTTCATTTACTAATAGATTTCTATTAAAAGCCTTTGCAACACATTTAGCAGTTATATCATCGTGGGTAGGCCCAATCCCTCCTGTTGTGAATACATAGTTATATTTTGATCTACAAAAATTTAGTGTAGAAATAATAATATCTTCTTCATCAGGAAGAACCCTTACTTCAACTAGATTAATCCCTAGAGTAGCTAATTCTAGCCCAAGATATTTTAAATTTGTATCTTGTGTTTTACCAGAAAGTATTTCATTTCCTATTATTAGGATAGAGGCAGTTATTTTTTTATTGTTATTCATGATTCTCTTCTTCACATTTCCAGCAAATAGCAAACTGATATTCGTTTATTTCGTTACATTTTTTACAGCACCATTCTACATTCTTTTTATGAAGCTTATGTGCGTTAGAAATTATTTCTTTTGAGTATTTTAATTTCTTATCATCAATTAGCCATAATTCAGGTAGACATTCTATAAATGGTATTTCTCCTAGGCCTCCTACTAAATGTTCATTTTTAATAATACATTCAATGCCATTAGCCTTTAGTAGGTTTTCTAAGTGTTTTATATCAAAAATAGAATCACCTGATGTTAATTTTATCATTTATGCTATTTAAATTATTTTAAAGCTAAAAATCTTTTAAGCTGCTAAGAAATTTAACAATATCTTTATTTCCTTCAATAATCTTGAGTAGGGCTGATCCAACTATTACACCATCAGCATGTTTTGATATAAGCTTGACTTGCTCTCTTTTTCTTACGCCAAATCCTGCACAAACAGGAATTGGAGATAATTCTTTTACAGTATCTAAATAATTAGTTAAATTTTTTGGTAATGAGGTTTCTTTTCCAGTAATACCTGTTCTTGTCACAGCATATACAAATCCCCTACTTTTTTTGCAAATAGTTTCTAATCTATCAACTGGTGTTTCAGGACTAACTAGTTGAACTAAAGCTATACCTTCTTTATCTAACGAACGTTTAAGGGGCTCACATTCTTCAAATGGTAAATCTGGTACTATGATGCCATTTATATTATTATTTTTTGCATATTTAGCCAATCTATCAAACCCAAATGCATAGAGCGGATTGAGATAACTCATAAGTAGTAAAGGTATTTTAATCTCAAATTTTTTATTTGATAGCTGGTCAAATATCCAGGATAGGCTTACTCCATTTTTTAGAGCTTGGAAGCTAGCCTTTTGAACTGTTACTCCGTCAGCAAGTGGATCAGTGAATGGAACACCTATTTCTATAGCATCTGCTATTTGGCTGATTTCTTCTAAGTTTTTTAGAAAGCTATTGCATGTAGGATAACCTGCTGTGATAAATGGGATCAGAGCAGTTCCTTGAGAACTATTTAATGCACCTTGAAGTTTTTTATACGGTAGCATTTGGTTTATCATCCTTATCAATACCAATGTACTTTCTTAAGATTGGCATATCCTTATCACCTCTTCCAGACATACCAATTAATATTCTACTTCCTTTATTCTGACTTGACCATTTCTTTGCACCAGCCAAAGCATGAGCAGTTTCAAGCGCAGGAAGTATTCCTTCTAATGAGCAACATTCCTTTAGCGCATCTAATGCTTCACTATCTGTTGCATTTTTGTATTCAACTCTTCCTACATACTTAAGAAAAGAATGTTCTGGGCCAACACCAGGATAGTCCAAGCCAGCAGAAACAGAATGAGTCTCTTGTATCTGGCCATTTTCATCGTATAGTAATATAGATTGTGCACCATGAAGAACTCCAGTTTTATTTCCAGAACTCAATGTTGCGGCATTATCACCTAGTTTTTTTCCTTTTCCACCAGCCTCAATCCCAATGAGTTTTATGTTTTTATCACCAAGGAAAGGATGAAAAAGTCCTATAGCATTCGATCCTCCTCCAACACAGGCAAAAATAGCATCTGGTAAGCCAGCTATTTCTTCCAATTGAGATTTAGCTTCTTTCCCAATTATAGATTGAAGTTCACGAACAAGATAAGGGTATGGATGAGCCCCAACTGCTGAGCCAATTATATAATGCGTGTTAACTGGATCAGAAACCCAATCTCTCATCGCCTCATCAATAGCGGCTCTTAATGTACTATCCCCTGAGGTTACAGGAACTACTTTTGCTCCAAGGCGGTACATTCTCTCTACATTAGGAGCTTGTCTTTCTATATCAATTTGACCCATATATACTGTGCATGGAAGCCCAAGTCTTGCGCAAGCAGCAGCTGAAGCAACTCCATGCTGTCCCGCTCCTGTCTCAGCTACTATTCTTGTTGCGCCTAGCTCTTGAGCAAGTATGGCTTGACCAATAGCGTTATTAATTTTATGAGCACCCGTATGTGCTAAGTCTTCTCTTTTAAGCCACACCTCTGAGCCCCATAACTCAGATAAAGCTTTTGCATTTGTCATGGCTGTAGGCCTTCCTACCCATGATTTTAATTCATAGTTAAGCCTCTTTTTAAAATTCTCAGATGGCAGAAGCCTTAAGACACCATCAGTTAATTTATTTATTGCAGGCATTAGAGTTTCAGGGACATATCTCCCGCCGAAGGGGCCAAACCTACCCTCTTTGTCTGGTAGATCTCCTCTTAGAAGCCTGTCAAGT
Organism: Gammaproteobacteria bacterium TMED78; assembly: GCA_002171615.1. GTDB lineage: Bacteria > Pseudomonadota > Gammaproteobacteria > Steroidobacterales > Rariloculaceae > TMED78. The sequence continues at coordinate 265,152 of NHEF01000010.1, read as the reverse complement.
AGCTCTTTCTGATCATTAGTAGTTTTCATTCAGCTTTTCTCCATGCTTCTTACAAGGCTTATAAAGGCACTAATTTTTTTTGGATCCTTAATTCCTAATTTACTTTCAACACCTGAAGAGATATCAACGCCCCAAGGTGATACTATTTTAATAGCTTTCTCAATATTAGTTAAGTTTAAACCTCCAGCAAGAATTAATTGTGTTCTTTCTGATATCTTTGCAGCTTTCCCCCAGTTAGCAATTTCTGATTTTCCACTGTTTTCCCCCTCGTATAATATCCTTGAAGGATAGGTATGAATTATTGGTTGGCTGTCTCTAAAAACGGGTAATATAGAAGATTTATTTAGTATTTTTGAAGATAGTAAATCGTTTGCCTCTCCTTGGATCCAGTCAGGTTTAAAAATATTAATAATTTCTTTAAAAAGCTTTTTGGAAGGATTTTTAGTAACTGCTACCTTTATAAGTTTCTTCGGTAAGTTTTTACAAAGAGATAAAGCTTTTTCTGGAGAGACTTTTCTAGGTGATTCAGCAAAAACAAACCCTATCGCATCAGCTCCATTTGATATAGAGCTTTCTATAGCTTCTATTGAGTTAAGACCACAAATTTTTATGAACAATCTTTTATTACCTCTACTTCAGATCTTCCAGTTTTTATTAAATCTTTTAATAATTGTTCAGGATTAGGACTTTTCATAAGGATCGATCCTATTAAAGCTACTGAGTAGCCTAAGCCTACTATTTTTTTCACATGTTCTTTTTTTTCTATTCCACTTTCAGCCACTTTGATAGTTTGTTCAGGCAATAAGCTTGATAGTTCTTTAAATCGTTCGAAATCGATAGCCAGATTTTTAAGATTTCTACAATTAACTCCAGATAAAATAGAACATCCCTGATTTATATATTTATCAAGAGCACACTTATTAATTTTTTCAATATCATGATAGTCGAATGATTCCAAAAGAATAAATAAGTCATTTTCAGCTGCACAGGCTAATAAGGTATCAAGCTGATCATCTGAGAGTATAGAGGCTATAAGAAGAGCGCCACTAGCTCCTAATTTTTTTGCTTCTAATAGTTGATAGGGATCAACTAAAAAATCTTTTCTCATGACTGGTATGTTATATTCCTTCATTATTTTTGATGCAACCGAGAGATCATCTAGGCTACCTTTAAATTTTTCCGATTCAGTTAAAATAGAGACAGCTAAAGGTTTAGCAGATGCATATGATTTTAATTGACTTTCAAGATCAAAATTAGCACTTCCTAGCATCCCATTAGCTGGAGAGCGTTTTTTTATTTCTGCTATGATATTAAAATAGTTTTTATAGATTAAAGGCGGAGCTATAGATTCTTTTGCTGCCTTAGATAGTTTAAATTCAGATTCTATTAATTTAGCTTTAGCAACTCTTTCATAGCTACTTTCAGCCATTTTTTTTAAGAAAGTACTATTTTCCATGATTCTTTATTTTTTTAATTAATTGGGCGGATGAACCATCTTCTATAGTTTTTTTTGCCAATAAGAACGAATCCTTTGCATTTCTTTCTGTATTAGTAACCTCTATCGCTAATGATGCACCTAAAATTAAAGCATTTCTGTGTGCTAGAGTATCTTTACCTGAAAGGGCTTTTTTCATTCTCATGCAGTTATTCACTGCATCACTTCCAAGCAGGTCATCACTACTACACCTTGGTATGCCGTAATCTTCTGGAGAGCGGATAGTCTTCTGAATTTTTCCAGGAGCTACATCAAAACAAGTGAAGGGCCCTATAGGCGTAGCTTCATCCCAACCAAGAGCTCCATTTATTACGAAACAACGTTTAATTTTCATAGCTGATAAAGCCTCCGCCATTAGTTCTGCTACCTCAATGCTATAAGCTCCTATCACGTTAAATGGAGGCTCTGCTGGATTTGTCAATGGCCCCAGAATATTGAATATAGTCCTAATGCCAAGATCTTTTCTTACAGGACCTATATTTTTCATTGCAGGGTGGTAATAAGGTGCAAAAAGGAAAGTAAATCCATTTTTCTCTAGATAGGTACCAGCTTGATTTTCATCTAGTGGTATAGGCACTCCAAGTTGCTCAAGCACATCAGCACTTCCACAGTTGCTTGATATTGATCTACTGCCATGCTTAATAACTTTTATTCCTGAAGCTGCCGTTAATATAGCGCTACCAGTAGAAAGATTTAGGCTACCAGATTTATCGCCCCCAGTTCCCACTATATCAACAGTATTTTCAGATGATTTAATAATTGGCTTTAAAGTTAATCTTCTCATTGCCTCAGCAAAGCCAAGAATTTCAGTAGAAGATTCTCCTTTAATTCTGAGAGATGTTAGCAAGGCACCTGCTTTGGAATATTCAATTTTATTTCTAGCCATCGAATTGAGGATCCAGCGAGATTCAGCTTCACTAAGATTTTCTTTTTGAATAAGTTTTTCTAGTATTTCAGTGGATTTAATTTTCATTAGCTTACAAAAATTATTTTATTTTAAGGAAATTATCTAGAAGCTTAGGGCCATTTGGAGTCAAAACACTCTCAGGATGAAACTGAACTCCTTCAACCTTATTTGCTTCATCTCTAACTCCCATTATCTCATTATCTAAGGTTTTTGCAGTGACTTTTAGTTTGGTTGGCATATTTATTTTATTAGCTGCTAAAGAATGGTAGCGTCCGACTCTTAATGGGCTTTCTATATTTCTGAAAATAGAGATACCATCATGCTCAATCATTGAAGATTTGCCATGCATCAGAGATTTAGCTGATATTATTTCTCCTCCATAGTATTGGACAATGCATTGATGTCCAAGACAAACCCCCATTATAGGAATCTTTCCTAGAAATATATCGATCATTTCTAACGATACTCCTGCTTGTTCAGGTCTTCCTGGGCCAGGAGAGATAACAAGATGTGTTGGTCTAATTTTTTTAGCTTTTTCGCTATTGATTTTATCATTCCTATAAACAACAACATTTGCTTTCAATATTTTAAATGCTTGAACTAAGTTATATGTAAATGAATCATAATTATCAATTAATAGCAGTTCATTATTCATAGGCCCTCACTTGCCATTTTTAACGATTTTCTTAATACTTCACTTTTAGCAAGGACCTCCTGATATTCTGTTTCAGGAATACTATCAGCAACTATGCCTGCACCAGCCTGAAAACTTACTTCATCTTCATTAAATACCATAGTCCTAATTGTAATTGCTTGATCCATGTTACCATTTTTTGAGAAATACCCGATAGTACCACCATATAATCCTCTACCACAGGGCTCAAGATTTCTAATGATCTCCATCGCTCTTATCTTAGGAGCGCCTACAAGTGTTCCAGCTGGAAAAGTAGCTGAAAAAAGATCCAGAGCATCTTTGTTTTTTATTAATCTTCCTTTGACACCACTAACAATATGCATAACGTGACTATATCTTTCAATCTTCCTATAAGGGTCTACATTTATAGATCCCGCAGAAGCAACTCTACCTAAATCATTTCTAGCTAAATCAACTAGCATGACGTGCTCTGCATTTTCTTTCGGGTCATTAAGTAGCTCTTTTTCCATCAATATATCTTGCTCTTTTGAGCTACCCCTTGGCTTAGTTCCAGCTATTGGATTTAATATAGCTTGGCCATCTTCTAGCTTGACTAGAGCTTCAGGAGAAGAGCCAGAAATTTTAATTTTACCTACATCAAAAAAATAGAGATATGGTGATGGGTTTATTGTTCTCATAGCTCTATAACACTGAAATGGATCAGCATCTGATTTGCCGCTAAATCTAATTGACATTACTATTTGGTATATGTCACCTTTTTTTATATAAGCTTTGCACTTTTTAACTATTTCAATAAACTTATTTTTATTGATACTAGCTTCTAAATTACTATATTTTCCTAACTTAGGTTTTAGGTCCTTTTTAAGATTAAGCAAAGATATAATTTTTTTTCTTAAGGATTCCCTCTCTTCATTGCTGCCTGAATGAAGAAGAGCAGACTTTCTAGTAGAGTGATCAAAAACTAATAATGAAGAAGGAGATACATATAGTGCTTGTGGTAGATTTTTTAATTCTGACTGGTTATCAGGAAGATTCTCAAAAAAATTAATTACATCATATCCTGTTGTACCCACAAGCCCTCCACAAAATGGAAGCCCATCAATTTTTGGAAAAAGCTCAGGACTTTTGTTGATTGATTTTCTCATCATTGCAACCCATTCAGTTTTACTATTTGGTCTTGGTGTTTTTTTACCATCTATTAATAAATAGTTTTCTGAAAGCTCTATAATTAGGTTTGCATTTAGTCCTAAAAAGGAATATCTAGCAAGACTTTCTCCTCCTTCTACGCTTTCTAACAAGAAGCAGGGTTTTAGTTCTTTTAGTTTCAGGTAAGCAGAAACAGGTGTATCTAGATCAGTTATAATATCAAATTGTGATTGCATAATAATTTAATGTATTTTGTAAATAATAGGTAATATAAGTGAAAAGCCAATCCACATTATAAAAATTAGAGGTATACCTACTCTAATGAAGTCTTTAAATTTATAACCACCAGCAGAAAAAATTAGTAGATTCGTCTGGTAGCCATATGGAGTTGCAAAGCTCATATTTGCACCAAAAATCACAGCAAGGATAAAAGGTATTGGATCAGATCCTAACTGTAATGCCATCTGTATTGCTATTGGCGTCCCAATTATACCAGTAGAAACATTAGATATTAAGTTAGTAAGTACTGCCATCAATAATATAAGCATGCTCAAGATTAAGGGTATAGGTAAATGCCTGACAGAGTCTGAAAAAAATTGAGCTACAAGGACAGCAGCGCCAGTATCTATCATAGCGGCTCCTAAAGCTAAGCTTGCTACTATTACCATTATTACTTGAAGTGATACGGCGCTCATGGCTTCTTGCCAGTTAAGGCATCCAGATCCTAGGAGAATAGCAACGCCCAAGACTGCACTTATAGATATTGGTAAAATACCTGAAGCAGCAGCTAATATGACTCCTGACATAATAAAAATAGCTCTTCTTGATTTATGTGTTCTTGGTAGATCTGTAGTGCCATCAAGAACCAGTGCTTTACCTGAGCTTTTTAAATCCTCTATTTTTTGATCAGACCCTTGGACTAATAAAATATCTCCTGCTCTTAAATAGGCAGAATTTATATTTCCCGTTGATTGCTCTACTTCTGATTCTTTAGCTTGATTTAATGCTAGAGGCAAGAGACCTGTTTGCTGTATAAAGTTACTATCAGTAAGAGTTGATCTATGGAACAGAGATCCTCTTGTTATAACTATCTCTGCTAAGTGCTGTTGGTCAATAACACTATTTTTTCTATTATCAGAGTTATTATTATGAAGATTAGCTCCTAATTGTTCCTCAAACAATTTTAGATTATCTGGAGTGTCTCGAACAATTAACCTATCTCCAGCTTGAATTTGAACTGATGGAAGCTTAATTACAATTAGGCCTTCACCTCTCTCAATTCTATCAACTTTCATTTCATTATCAGTTAACTCTAGTACTTCAGAGAAGGGTAAATTACATGATTTACAGTTTTCTTCTATAAAGAAAGAGGCCTCAAAAATTCTTGGCGATCTATCTGAAAGGGGCTGTTCACGCTCAGGAAGTAATTTAGGGGCTATTAACCAAAGATAGGCTATTCCAAAAAAACCTACAATGGCTACAGGAACAACAAAGTCAAACATTTTAAAGTCTATAATGCCTTGTGCACTAGCAATATTTACAATAAGTAAATTTGTAGAAGTTCCTATTGTGGTAGCCATCCCACCAATCAATGTGGCAAATCCTATAGGCATAAGGATTGTTGAGGGGGCAGATTTACTCCGAATAGCTACCCCTATAAGCATTGGAAGCAAAATAATAACTACAGGAGTATTATTGATAAAGCCACTCAGAAGGCATGCCAAGAGTAAAGTCAGTAAAATAGTTATTTTTGGTTTATTTTTCCAGAAATTTGCTAATAAATTTGCTAAAGGTTGAATAGCGCCTGTTTTTTCGATGCTCTTCCCTATAATCATTAAAGCACCAATTGTTATAACTGCCTCATTTCCAAAGCCAGCAATAAACTTGATTGGCGATATTTCAAGATTATCAGTTATGTATGGGAAAAAATGAAAAAAAAGCATTAGGATCAGGATAATTAATAGACTAGAAGCTTCAAGAGGTATCTTATCTCTAGTGAATAGATATAGCGCTAAAGGAGTTAATAGCAGGACAAATATTATATGTAAATCCATTGAAAACAACTTGTATAGACCTCTTACATCATGATGGTTTTCTTATTTAATAACATGCTTATAGATATAAGCCAAATAAATTTGTATAGTTAAAGAAGATTTTATTTAGCTAAAGAAGAATAAGATATGAATAAGCCATGGTTAAAGACATATCCTAAAGATATACCGCCAGAAATAGATTCTAGTAAATTTGATACTTTAGTTGATGTAATCGATCATTCTTTTTCCAAATACGGTAAGAGTGTAGCTTTCTGTAATATGGGGATAGAGCTAAAATACTCAGATATTGACAGATTTAGTAAGCAACTTGCTTCTTTTTTACAGAGCCATTCATCATTGAGGCCTGGCGATAGAATAGCCGTAATGATGCCGAATATTCTTCAATACCCAATTACTATAATGGGTATCTTAAGAGCAGGAATGGTTGTAGTAAATGTCAATCCTTTATACACCGCAAGGGAATTAAGGCATCAGCTTAAAGATAGTGGAGCGAAGGCAATAATCGTCTTAGAAAATTTTGCATCTACTGTATCAGAGGCTTTAGATGAAAGTGATATTGAATTAGTGATTGTTACTAAAGTGGGAGACCATTTTCCTATTTTAAAGAAGTATATAGTTAATTTTATTCTTAAGTATATAAAGAGAATAGTTCCTTTATGGAAAATTAAGGGCTATATCAACTACAGCGATATTTTTTCTTCTAAAGAAAGCTTTGACTATAAGAAGTTTGATTTATCAGGAAATGATATCGCTTTCCTTCAATATACAGGAGGTACTACCGGCCTTTCCAAGGGCGCAATGTTAACCCATAAAAACATAATAACAAATATTTTACAGTTAGATGCATGGACTAAGCCAATTCAAAAAAAAGGTGATATAGTTGTAACACCTTTACCTCTCTATCATATTTTTTCACTATCTCTTAATTTATTCCTTTTTATGTATCTCGGTGCATATAATTTACTAATTACTAATCCTAAAGATATTAATGGATTTGTTAAGGAGCTAAAGAAATATTCTTTTTCTTATATCACAGGGGTTAATACCTTATATGCAGCTTTGCTAAGAGACCCTCAATTCAGAAATATAGATTTTAGTAACTTAAAACTTGCTATGGGTGGTGGCATGGCTGTTCAAAAAGAAACTTCAGAAAAGTGGAAAGCCATTACTGGTAGGCCTATAGTTCAGGGCTATGGTTTAACTGAGACTTCACCTGTAGTATCAGCCACACTTATAAGCTCTAGTAATTTTAATGGTGCAGCAGGCCTTCCAGTGCCTTCTACTGAATTAAAGATAATTGATAAAGAAGGAATTATATTACCTATTAATGAAGTTGGAGAAATTTGTATAAGAGGACCTCAAGTTATGAAAGGTTACTGGAGAAACAAGGAAGCAACAACAGTATCTATATCCCCAGAGGGATGGTTCCATAGTGGAGATTTGGGACATATCGATGAAGAAGGTTATTTATTTATAGATGATAGGTTGACAGATATGATTATAGTATCTGGATTTAATGTATATCCAAGTGAAATAGAAGATTTTGTTATAACTCATCCAGGAATAGATGAAGTAGCTGCTATAGGTGTTCCTGATTCTGATTCTGGCGAAGCAGTTAAGTTATTTGTAGTAAAAAATGACGATAAACTTACAAGTAGAGCCATTATAGATTTTTGTAGACAAGGATTGACAGGGTATAAAATTCCTCAGTCAGTAAAGTTTTGCGATGACCTTCCAAAGACCAATGTAGGTAAAATACTTAAAAGAGCCCTTAAAGGCAATTAGCTATATCTAACTGTATCTCATCAGCTACTTTCTTTGGATTTTTTGCGTTTCTGATGGGCCTCCCTATAACTATGAAGTCAGCACCATTTTTTATAGCTTCACTAGGAGTTACAATCCTTTTTTGATCATCTTCTGATTTATTATTTAGAAGCCTAATACCTGGATTTACAATAATGAGATCATTACCTAATTTTTTTCTGATTGATTTAGTTTCTTGACCAGATGAAATTATTCCATCAATACCGCTTTGTAAAGCTAATTTAGCTCTAGTTAAAACTAGTTCTTTGGTGTCGTAAGTTATGCCATTTTCAGAAAGATCTGCTTTATTAATGCTTGTTAAAACTGTAACAGCTAGCAATTTTATATTATTTTTTCTACTATCAGCGGCGGCTTGCATAATTGATCTATCACCATGTACTGTTATAAATTCTATATCCCACTTATTTAGTTGCCTAATTGCTGAAGAGACTGTATTTGGAATATCATAAAATTTTAGATCTGCAAAAACTTTTTTATTTTTTTTATTTAGCCAGCTTATAAGATTAAAATATTCTCCTGTCATAGCTAGCTCAAGCCCAACTTTATAAAAATTTACAGAGCTACCTAGTTCGGTTACTAGTTTTTTAGCATAGTCTATATCTGGAAGATCTAGAGCAACTATTAGACGATCTGAATCATTAAAATCATTTTTTTTGCTAATCATTAATTTTATACCTAAATTTATTTTAACCTAATTTTTTAGTTTCTCATATTGTTCTAGAGCATACCGATCAGTCATTCCGGCTATATAGTCACATACAATTCTAGAACCCCCAACTTTTCCTAGCTCTGAAGTTTTTTTCTCTGCTAGTAAGCAGCTATCTTTTGGCATTAGCTTATAGCTATCTGAATATTTTTTGAAAAGAAATTTTATTATTATTTCGGCTTTATCAGTCATCTTTCTTACTTTTGAATGTTGATAAAGATTTATATGAAGGAACTCTTTTGTTTCAGAATTGATATTTGAGTATTTATTACTATATTTTATCAATTGGGTGAAATTTCTAATATCATTTATATTTTTAGGATTTTTTTCATTGATTATGATGCTACTATTATTAATGATATCATTCACAAATGAATTGATCATTCTTCTGACTATTTCATTTATAAATTGTTTACTACTTAAGTTAGGGTACATTTTCTTTATTTTTTTAGACTCACTATTAGCAAGTGAAAGATTACAGAATTCATTAATATCAATAAGCTTCGATCTCAGTCCATCATCAATATCATGATTATTGTATGCTATCTCATCTGCTATATTGGCAATTTGCGCTTCTAAGCTTGGGCGTTTATTTTTAATAAATCTTTGGCCTATCTCTCCTAAAGATTTAGCATTCTTTATCGAGCAATGCTTTAAAATTCCTTCTCTTGTTTCAAAGGTAAGATTTAAACCCGGGAACTCCACATATTTTTTTTCTAGATAATCTACTAACCTAAGAGATTGAAGATTATGCTCAAAACCATCGAATTTTTTCATGCATTCATTTAACGCATCTTGACCAGCATGTCCAAACGGTGTGTGTCCTAAATCATGTGCTAAGCATATGGCCTCAACTAAATCTTCGTTTAATCCTAGTGCCCTAGCAATAGTTCTACCTATTTGAGCAACTTCTAGAGAGTGAGTTAGTCTAGTTCTATACATATCACCTTCATGATTTACAAATACTTGTGTTTTATAAACAAGTCTTCTAAATGCAGAAGAGTGTATTATTCTATCTCTATCTCTTTGAAACTCTGACCTTTCACTAGGTTTATTCTCATCATAAACTCTACCTTTTGATCCTATTGATGAAGCAGCATAAGGTTTAAGATTATCTTCCACTTTAATAATTTATTTTTCTATAGAATTTTTAATCAAGGATAATAAATTTTTTTTATCAGGGGCTTTTTTTATAGAGGCCTTACCTATATCATTAAGGAGTATAAGCCTAAGCCCAGATAAATCTATTTTTTTATCTAAATACATAGATTCAATTAGCTCTTCTAGATTTATTTTATCTATATAAGTAGGTAGTTGAGCTTTTTGGAAAATATTAATTATTCTTTCTAGGGAGTTATTATCCAATAAACCTAATTTATTAGAAATTTTAGAAGCTATACATATGCCAATTGAAACTGCCTCCCCATGAAGTAACTTATTGTATCCTGTTATAGTTTCTATTGCATGCCCAAATGTATGGCCTAGATTTAATAGCGCTCTAATCCCTTTTTCTTTCTCATCTTCAGCTACAATTGAAGACTTCAATTCACAATTTCTCTTGATAGTAAATACTAAAGATTCTTCATCATGTTTTATTAATTTTTCAATATTCTTTTCAAGCCAAGTAAAAAATTTATAGTCCATAATTAGACTATGCTTTATTACTTCGGCTAGACCAGATAAAAATTCCCTTTTAGGAAGTGTCTGTAGTGTATTTATATCTGAAATAACACATTTAGGCTGATAAAAGGCACCAATCATATTTTTTGCTTTTTTATGATTTACTGCTGTTTTACCTCCTATTGAGGAATCTACTTGAGCTAATAATGTTGTTGGAATTTGTATATAATTTATACCTCTTTGGTAACTAGAAGCCGCAAATCCTGCAACATCTCCAATGACACCACCACCTAAGGCTAATATATAAGACTCTCTATTAAATTTATTTTCTATAAGTTTATCAATAATTTCTGAAAAACTATCTATTGTTTTTTTATCTTCTCCATCTTTTAAGATGACGGACACTATATTTTTTTTGCCTAATGTAGTTTCTATTTTTCTTAGATAAATTGGAGCAATTTTTTCATTAGTAACGATCAAGATCTGATCACTAGTAATATTGTCATCAAAGATTCTCTTATTAGAGAGTAAATCTGATCCTATGAAAATATCATAACTTTTATTTTTTATAGGTACTGTTAAGATTTCCATGAATCAATCCATTGGTCGTTTATTTTCTCTAAAATTTTTGAGCTTCATAATAATCTCTTCTATTACAATATTTATTTCCTTATCGTTAGTACTAATATGAATGTTTGCAATATTTGTATATAGAGGCTTTCTTAATCTATACAGCTCCTCAAGTTTCTCTCTCTTATTTTTTTCTTTTAATAAGGGCCTATCATTATTATAGCTCGTATTTAGTAATTGTTTTTCAATATTAGTATCTAAAAAAATAACAATACCTGTCTGCTCTAGACTTTTTCTTACTTCTTTGGAAATAATAGAGCCTCCTCCTGTTGAAAGTATAATAGATTTAAGCTTTACTAATTCTAGTATTAGGTTTTTTTCTCTAAGTCTAAAACCTAATTCACCCTCCTTATCAAAGATATGAGAAATTTCGACCCCCGTTTTATATTCTATCTCCTTATCGCTATCATAAAAGACAAGCCCTAGCTTTTTAGCTAAAATTCCCCCTATTGTCGTTTTACCCGACCCCATAGGGCCAATAAGATAAATATTCGTCATTTCTTCCATCTTGAGATAATATATTAAAAGTAATATTAAACAATAATAGTAATTTTTTATGATAAAAAATTATAAAAAAATTTTTACTTCATTTTTTATTTTTTCTTTAATAATAGGCATTGTTTTTACTGCGCTCTTCTCGGGAGCTTATTATTATATAGCCCCTACCCTTCCTGAGGCAGAATCAATTAGAGAGGAAAGGCTAGAGACTCCATTGCGGATATATAGTAGAGATGGCGAATTTATCTATGAATTTGGTGCCACTAGAAGAATTGAGACTAATTTTGAAGATATTCCTGAAATTCTAATTAATGCATTCCTTGCTGCTGAGGACGATCGTTTTTTTGATCATCCTGGTTTTGATTACCAAGGCTATTTGAGGGCGGCATTTAATTTCATAGCTACTGGAGGTGATTTAGATCAGGGCGGTAGCACTATCACAAACCAAGTTGCTAGAACATATGCGCTAACTAGAGATAAAACATTTGTAAGAAAATTTAAGGAACTTATTTTATCTGTAAGGATAGAGAAGGAATTTAATAAGCAAGAAATTTTGGAGCTATATCTTAATGGTACTTTTTTTGGCCAACATTCGACTGGAGTTTCAGCTGCAGCCCAGCGTTACTTTAATAAGGATCTAGTTGATTTGAATATTTCGGATGTGGCAATCCTAGCAGGGATCCCTCAAGGGCCTTCTATAAATAATCCTTATAATAGCCCCCAAAGATCAATGCTCAGGAGAGCATATGTTTTAAGAAGAATGAGGGAGCTTGATTATATTTCTTTATCAGAATATCAGGAAGCTCTAGAAACTAAAATTGATAGCATACGGTATGATAGAGAAATTGGGGTTGATGCAAGATATTTAGCAGAAATGGTGAGATTAGAGCTACTCCAAAAATTTGGCCCTACCGCACTAAGTTCTGGACTTAAAGTTACCACTACTATTGATGGCCGCCTTCAGACAAAAGCAATAACTGCTCTTAAGAATGCTCTAAAAGAATATGATGAGAGACATGGCTATAAAGGCCCGATTTCTAGCTTAGAGCCAGATAGTTTAGTTTCTTTGGATCCAGAAAAGCAAAATGAGTTATGGTTAGATATAGTGCAGAGCTATTCAGAGTTAAATTCCGAAGATTTTCAAGTAGGCTTGGTTATTGATATCAATGTTGAGGAAGAATCGAATATCGAGAAAGCTAAAGTATTCTTTGCTGGTCACGATATACAGATTATGGATATAGAATCAGTAGCTTGGGCAAGACGATATTTGAGTGATGATAGTGTCGGCCCTGATCCAGAGGTTATTTCAGATGTTTTGAGTATAGGTGATGTAGCATATTTTGAGAGAAGTAATTTTATCTTAGCTCAAAAGCCAGAAGTTCAAGGGGCTATAGTAGCATTAGACCCTCAAGATGGAGCCATAGTATCTTTAGTAGGAGGCTATGATTTTAATTCAAGTAACTATAATAGAGCAATTCAGTCTCAGCGACAGCCTGGATCATCTTTTAAGCCATTTGTTTACTCGGCTGCTCTAGAGAATGGCTTTACCGCAGCAACATTAATAAATGATGCTCCTATAGTTGAAGCTAGTGAAGAGCTTGAAGCAATCTGGCGTCCAGAGAATTACGATGGGAGATTTAATGGACCCACAAGACTTAGGGAGGCACTTGTTAGGTCTCTAAATTTAGTTTCAGTTAGGGTTGTTCAGCAGATGGGCATATCAAATACAGTAAACTATTTAAAAAAATTTGGTTTCGACGAGGTTACCTTACCTGAGAATGCAACTCTTGCACTAGGGGCGGGGGGCATATCTCCTCTTAGCTTAATAAATGGCTATGCCTCTTTTGCCAATGGAGGGTATAAGGTAGAGAATTATTTTATTCAAAGAATAGAAGATAGTGATGGCAATATTTTATTTGAAGCATCTCCGAAAATGTCTTGCATCCTTTGTAATGATGAAAGCTCAGATTTTCTTGAGGAGGGAAAGCTTATTGATCATGCCTCTATGTTGTATCCTAAGTCATCACTAGCACCAAGAATAATTTCAGCTGAAAATGCCTACCTTATTTCAGATATGATGAATGATGTAGTGAGAAGAGGAACAGGCAGGAGAGCATATAACGTTTTACAGAGAGAGGATTTATCAGGAAAGACCGGTACATCAAATGATCGGAGGGACGCTTGGTTTGCAGGGTTTAATAAAAATATAGTAGCAGTTTCTTGGGTTGGCTTTGATCAGGAAAGATCTCTTGGTCGTTATGAAGAAGGCGGTAGAACTGCTTTGCCTATGTGGATAGAATTTATGCAAGAAGCTCTAAAAGGTATCGATAGTAACTTGATAGAGCAGCCATTAGGCATTGTGAATGTAAGAATCAACCCCGATAGCGGTTTAGCTTCATCTTCTATTGATCAAAATACCATTTTTGAAAAATTTAGAGTAGGACATATTCCACAAAGAGAGGTTCAAGATTTATCAACTGTTAGACCAGAAGTTGGTATTAATGAGCAAGAAGATCAAGACAAGGTGGAATCTATTTTTTGAGATCGATTATGAGTAAAAATAATGCTAGCTTACATTTGAGAGATATGTTGGCCAAAGAGGCTGCTAGACTTATTATTGAGAATGGAATTAAAGATTTTGGATTAGCAAAGAGAAAGGCAGCTAAGATCCTAAAGATAAAAGATATATGCTTATTACCTAGGAATAGTGAGATAGAGAATAATATAATAGATAGGCATATGATCTTTGATGAGGATAGCTATCTAAACAATTTGAATAAAATGAGAAATTTGGCTCTAAAAATTATGAATTTTTTTATAGAGTTTTCACCTAGGTTGGTAGGTCCGGTATTTAGTGGAAGTGCAACATATAATTCTCCTATTGAAATTCATGTTTTTTCTGATTCATTAGAAGATTTAATTGATATCCTTAATAAGGAAAGAATAGGCTTTAAGAATTTTCAAAAGCGTTATAAATTCCATAAAAAGAGTAAATTAATTATCCCTGGATTTTTATTTGAGATAGATAATATATCAATAAATTTAATGATATTTCGTGAAAAAGGTGAATATAATTTTCCTTTGAGCCCTATTGATAAAAAACCTATGAAAGGAATAACCAGAAATAAACTTATAAAACTGTTGAAGGAGTTTAGCGCCGGTCTTTAATTGGAAGGTAGTTTCTTTTTCTTTTGCCTGTATATAGCTGTCTCGGCCTACCTATTCTTGTTAATGGATCTTTAATCATTTCATTCCAGTGAGCTAGCCACCCAGCACATCTAGCAATTGCAAATATTACTGTAAACATAGACTTTGGAATACCAATGGCTTGGTAAATAATACCAGAGTAAAAATCAACATTTGGATAAAGATTTTTTTCAATAAAATACTCATCTTTTAATGCTATTTCTTCTAGCTTAATAGCTTTATCTAAAGTAGGTGAATTCTTCTCTCCTAGCTGTTCTAGGACCTTGTGACACATTTCTCTAATTATCGCTGCTCTTGGGTCATAGTTTTTATATACTCTATGACCAAATCCCATCAATCTAAATGGATCATTTTTATCTTTGGCTTTGTCTACGTAAGTGTCTATCTCATCAATTGATCCTATTTCATCTAGCATATTAATCACTGCTTCGTTCGCTCCACCATGTGCTGGACCCCATAATGCTGTCACACCAGCAGAAATTGCTGCATATGGATTTACTCCTGAGCTACCTGACATTCTAACTGTAGAGGTACTACAGTTTTGTTCATGATCAGCATGTAAAATTAATAATAAATTAAGTGCTTCAGAAGATATCGGATCAAATTTAAATTCAGAATCTTTCTCTCCAAAAAACATTTTAAGAATATTTTCGCAATACCCTAGGGATTTATCTGGACCTAGAAAGCTTTTATTAGTTATATGTCTAAATGCAGCAGCAGCAGCAGTAGGAACTTGCGATATAATATTAGTATTGAAGGTATTTCTTTGGTCTTCTTTATTTATATCAATTGAGTCATGATAGAAAGCCGCCATTGAGTTTAGCATTGCAGATAAAATTGACATAGGATGGGCATCATTTTTAAAGCCCTTAAGTGTATTTAAAACTGTCTTATCTAAGTTTGAATTATCACTAATTAGTTTTTCATAATTATTTAATTCATCTTGATTAGGTAGCTCTCCATTAAGCAATAAAAAACATACTTCAAGAAAACTTGATGATTTAGCTAATACCTCTATTGGATATCCTCTGTACATCAATATCCCATTCTCTCCGTCAATGTAAGTAATATCGCTTTTGCAACTTGCTGTAGCAGCGAAGCCAGGATCAAAGGTGAAAATACCTTGTTTACTATAAATAGAAGTAACATCTAAAACAGAAGGACCTATAGATCCTAGGTCTTTTTTTAAAAAAAACTTCTCACCAGTATCAGGATTTTCAAGTATATAATTCTTATCAGTCATAAAGATTTATCTATAAATTTTTTAAGGTTAAGAATCTTTGCCTTGTCTATACCGTTTCTTGAATTTATCTACTCGTCCTCCAGTATCCACTATTTTTTGTTTTCCAGTATAAAAAGGATGTGAAGCAGAAGATACGTCAAGAGGCCAATATGGATAAGTTTTTCCATCTTTCCATTCTTTAGTCTGATCTGTTGTTAGAGTTGAACGTATTAGAAAGTACTCATCCACGCTAGTATCGTGAAATAGTACTTCTCGGTATTCTGGATGAGTTTTAGCCTTCATATGAAATTTACTGCTTTTTAATTTATAGGGATTGATAGGATACGTGTGGATTTATTGAAAGACAAGTAGCATCTCGAAATTAAGTATTAGCTAAAGTAATTAGAGGTATTAATTAGTATACATATGGATAATTTAGTAATATTTAAGTTTATTTTATATGATAATTGTATTGATTTCTGCCTTGAATTATCATCTATTGTTATTTATATAGCCAAATTTGACTTACTCACAATTTCTGTGGATAACTTTGTGGAAAAGTACTCTTAATCAGCCATATTATCAATAAAATCAATACTTTTTTTTAAATTGCCCAAAAAATTACCAAAATAATATTTTATTATTATAATCAATAACTTATATAAAATATAGAACTCTTCTATATAATATAAAATAAATTAAGCTTCGTGAAATATCTATTTCTTTATTTTGTGTATAAAGTGCATCATTATGATGCATAAGATAAAATTATTTAAAAAAAAATTAAATAATGCCTTACTATATTTTTTCAAAATACTTAGAAAGTTGATTGAGAGCTTTAGATCTATGACTTACTTTATTTTTTTCAAATAATGATAAATGTGACGCCATTTTATTTAATTTAGGGTCAAAAAAGACTGGATCATAACCAAATCCATTTTGTTTATATGCTTTATCCGCAATAAATCCCTCCCATCTGCCGTAGCATATTACAGGCGCAGGATCATTTTCTGTCATCATCACTACTGTTACGGCATGAAAACAAGCTGATCTATCTTTTTTTGGAACTCCTTTTAGATTATGAAGCAGTTTTATTATATTTTCTTCATCGTTTTTTAATTCACCTGCATACCTGGATGTATATATACCAGGCTCTCCTTTTAAGAAATCAACAGATAAACCTGAATCATCAGATATTGATGGAAGGCCAGTCTTAGAACAGGCAAATCTTGCTTTAAGAAGTGCATTTTCTATAAATGTAAGCTCAGTTTCTTCAGGAGTACTTAATCCAAATTCTGCTTGGGGTATTATTTCTATATTTAAATCTTTGAGTGATTCAAGTATTTCTTTAATTTTGCCAATATTATCACTTGCTAATACCCACTTGCTTCTTTTTATTTTCATTTCATAATACCTTTACTTGTGTTTTGATGAGTATTTTTATACCTTTTTGTTAAATAGTCATCAAATTTTGGATTTTTTAGATAAAAATGTTAAATAAGAAAAATAATAAATTAGTTGTTATTTCAGCTCCTTCTGGCACAGGTAAGACAACTTTAGTTAATTTATTGGTAGAAAAAAATTCTGAGTTTAAGTTTTCAATCTCTCACACTACTAGGAAAAAACGCCCCAATGAAACTGATGGCAAAGATTATTTTTTTATTGATAGCCCAAAATTTAATGAATTAATTAGTAGAGAATATTTTGCTGAGTACGCAAAAGTTTTTGGTAACTGGTACGGAACTAGCAAGAAAAATATAAAATCAAATTTAGAAAAGGGGGAATGGGTTATTTTAGAATTAGATTGGCAAGGAGCTAGTCAAATTAGAAAAAATGAATCGAATTGCTTAAGCATATTCCTACTTCCACCAACAAAGCGACACTTGTCTGATCGATTAAATAGTCGCTCGACAGACACAAAAGATGAAATAAGGCAAAGGTTAGAAGAGGCAGTTTCAGATATGAGCCACTGGACAGAGTTTGATTATGTTGTAATAAATGATGATATAAATAAGGCATTTAAAAAAATAGAAAATATTTTAAGAGGCAAAGGGGAAGAAAGTAGTATTTCTAATATGCAACATAGAAAGAGAATTATGAAAATAATTGAGTCAAATTAAAATATTAACTTTAATTTTTTTCTGATATTTTATATAGTTAGATTTGTTTACTAGGATAAATTGGAGGTATGTCTTTATATGGCGCGTATAACAGTAGAGGATTGCAATAAAAAAATCCCTAATATTTTTCAGACAGTCCTTGTTGCCTCTAAGAGAGCAAGGCAGTTAGCTAACGGAGCGGAGGCTTTTGTTGAGTGGCAAGGAGATAAGCCCACTGTAGTAGCATTAAGAGAAATTGCAGAAGGACATATTTCCGAAAGCATACTTTCGGAAAAAGAAAGCCCAATTGATATTCTCGAGGTAGCTACTTCTGAGGAATAATTTTTTTATATCAAAGATTGATTTTTTTTAAAGTTCTTAGAAATGGATTATGGAGCTAGTATATTAGAACGCCTTTCTGCCTCATGGAGCGGAGATAATTTAAATTTATTAACTGATCAATTAAAAACTTACCTAAGTAAAAAAGAGATAGATGAAATTATTGAAGCATATGACTTTAGTAATACAGCTCATGCTGGCCAAAAAAGAATCAGTGGCGAAGATTATATAAATCATCCTATAGAGGTAGCAAGAATTCTCGCTGAGCTTCGTTTAGATGCTGGCTCTATTAAGGCGGCCCTTTTACATGATGTCTTAGAAGATACTGATGTATCAGTTAAAGAGCTAAAAAAAAGGTTTGGTAAGGATATAGCTCTTTTGGTCGACGGTGTTAGCAAGCTAGATAAATTATTTTTTGACAGCTCAATAGAAAAGCAGGCTCAAAATTTTAGAAAGATGCTATTAGCTATGGTGAAGGACCTTAGAGTGATTTTTGTTAAACTTGCTGACCGAACTCATAATATGAGAACAATAGAAGCTCTAGATTTAGATAGTCAGAAAAGGATAGCGAAAGAAACTCTTGAGATTTATGCTCCTATAGCTAATAGACTTGGAATTTTCACTATTAAAGATGAGCTCGAAGATTTAGGTTTTAAAATCTTTAATCCTCTTAGATATAGAGTACTAGGAAATTCATTAAAAAGTTTAAGAGTAAAGCAAAAAAAATTCCTTCGAAAAATAGAAACGGACATAAATGAGACGATGACCGATGAGGGCATAAAGGGCTCAATAATTACTAGAGAAAAAAGTCTTTATAGTATTTATAGCAAAATGAAGACCAAAAGAATGCACCTCAGCGATATAGTAGACATTTTTGCTATAAGGATTAATGTTAAGGATGTACATACATGTTATCTTGCCTTAGGTATAGTCCATCAACTTTATAAGCCGATGCCAGGGAGATTTAAAGACTATATTGCTATACCAAGGATTAATGGCTATCAATCACTCCATACAACCCTTTTTGGAGCAGGCGGAAGCCCCTTAGAGGTTCAAATAAGAACTGAAGAGATGGATAAACTGGCTGAAACAGGTGTAGCAGCTCATTGGCAGTATAAGGCTCGTGATAAGGCAACACATGGAGCAGAAATTCGCGTACGAGATTGGCTATCAGGGCTAATGGAGATTCAAAATGAGTCTGGACACGAGGAGCTAATTGAGACAGTAAAGGTAGATTTATATCCAGATAATGTTTATGTTTTTACACCTAAGGGAGAGATCCTTAGGTTGCCTTCTAACTCTACAGTTGTTGATTTCGCTTATGCTATTCATACGGATATTGGAAATCGATGTATAGCAGCCAAGGTGAATAGACGTTTTGTTCCATTAAGAACTGTTTTAAGAAATGGAGAAACTGTTGAAATTTTTACAAAGAGAAAGCCTGAGCCAAATCCTCTCTGGGTAAACTTTGTTATTACAGCAAAAGCAAGAAATGCTATACGAACTTATTTAAGGCATCTAAAAAAAGATAAAGCAAGATTGTTAGGTAAAAGATTATTAGATCAAGCTCTTAAATCTTATGCTTTGAGTATTAGAAAATTAAAAAATTCCCAGATAAAGTTTTTTCTTAGTGAGCTTAGGGAAGATAATCTTGAAGTTGTATATGAGCAATTAGGTATTGGAGAAAGATTGGCGCCTGTTTTAGCAGGAATGCTAGCTAAGCAAGGTACATCGAAAAAACAAAAAATTATTTCCCAAAATATTAAGGCTCTAGATATTTCTGGTATAGAGGGCTTAGTTATTGCTTATGCTAAGTGTTGTTCACCAATACCAGGAGACGATATTATTGGCTATATGTCAAGCGGTAGAGGAATGATTATCCATAGGACTTCATGCCCTAATGTTGTTAGTACTCCAAAAAATCCATCTAATTTATCAAATTGGATTGTTGTGGAATGGAGTAAGAAGATTAAGGGAGAGTTTCAATCTGAAATTCAAATAAGAACTTTTAATAGAGTTGGGCTTTTAGCAGAGGTTGCAGCAAAGATTTCCTCAAAAGAGAGTAATATCAATAATGTCAAGGTTGAGACGGATGGAGATGGATCATTATTGGTTTTTGGTTTGAACGTTAAGAATAGAAAACATTTAGCTAATGTTTTAAGAAGTATTAGAAATAACCCTGATGTTATAAAAGTAAATAGAGTACCAAGCTAGATGAATAAAGAAGAGATAAAATCCGATAAAGCACCTACTCCAATTGGAGCGTATAGCCAAGCAATTAAACATAGTAATTTAGTTTTTCTTTCTGGCCAGATACCTATTGACCCTAAAACAATGCAATTAGTAAGTGAGGATATAAATATTCAGACAAAACAAGTTTTTAAAAATATATTTTCTTTAATTGAAGAAGCTGGAGGCTCATTAGAGCAAATAGTTAAATTAACTATCTATCTTAAAGACCTCGATCATTTTTCTCATATTAATTTGTTTATGGAAGAAGTTTTTTCTAAACCTTTTCCAGCTAGAACAGTTATTGAAGTCAGTAATCTCCCTAAAAAATCGCTAATTGAAGTTGACGTTATAATGATTTTATAAGTACTAATCTACTCAGATGTCAGAAATATCAATAGATGATTCACCTATAAAATTAGCTGGTGTAGGACCTTTTCTACTAGGCAAGCTAAATGATTTTGGTATAAATAAAATTATAGATCTCCTATTTCTTTTTCCGATTCGCTATGAGGATAGAACTAGAATAGCCAATATTGACTCTTTAGTTCCAGGAGAGAAAAAACTAATAGAAGTTGAAATAGATGAAGTTAAAATTATTTTTCGAGGCAGAAGAGTAATGGTCTGTAGGGTTTATGATGATTCTGCTATGATAAATTTAAAATTTTTTCATTTTTCTAATTCTCAGTTCAATAATCTTAAGGCAGCTAAGAGAGTTAGATGTTTTGGTGAGGCAAGACAGAATAAGCAAATAATAGAAATGATCCATCCTGAGTATAAGATCATAAATTCAAGTAGTGAAAATTTAAATACTAATCTTACAGCTGTATACCCTTCTGCCGGAGGCCTCCATCAGGCTAGAATAAGGTCTCTCATAGAACAATCTCTTAAAATCCTTGAAAAAAGTTATTCTAAAATAGATTTTCTATCACCAATTATTGGAGGAGCATATCCTTCCTTAACTGATTCATTAAGATTCTTACATAGCCCTCCCGCCAATTCAGATATAAAATTATTAGAACAAAGAAGACATCCTTCACAAATAAGAATTTCTTTAGAGGAAATGTTAGCACAGAGGTTAGCCTTATTAAGACTTAGTAATAAAAATAAAGAAGACTTATCAGAGAAGATAGTAAAAAAGGATGATTCAGTAGATCAATTTATCAATTCACTTCCGTTTGAATTAACAAATGCTCAATCATCTGTTATTAATGAAATATTTACTGATTTAAAAAAAAATATACCTATGCATAGATTATTGCAAGGTGATGTTGGGTCTGGTAAAACAGTAGTAGCGGCATCGGCAGCTTTACGATGTCACAGCAACTCCCTCCAAGCAGTTTTTATGGCTCCCACCGAACTTCTAGCTGAGCAGCACTATATAAACTTTAAGGAATGGTTTAATTTTTTAGATATAGATATTGCTTTTCTTTCAGGATCTACTCCTGAAAAAGAAAGATCAACTATATTAGAAAAGATTAAAAGTGGAAAATCTTCTATAATTATTGGCACGCATGCACTATTTCAGCGAGCTGTTGAATTTAATAAAGTTGGTTTAATAATTATAGATGAACAGCATAGGTTTGGCGTTGATCAGAGATTAAAACTAAAACTTAAGGGTAGAGACTTTTCTCCACATCAGTTAGTTATTACTGCCACCCCAATACCTAGAACTTTAGCTATGATTGCATATGCTGATTTAGATAGTTCAATAATTAACGAATTACCAAAAGGTCGACAGTTAGTAGAAACAAATGTTATGCCTGAAGCTAAAAGAGACATTCTCGTTAAGAGGGTATTAGCGCATTGTAAGAAGGGCCAGCAGGCTTATTGGGTATGTCCATTAATAGAAGAGTCAGAGGTAATTGATTCACAAGCAGCTAAAAATTTAATTCATGAATTAAGTATAGTAATGCCAACAATAGAGATTGGGTTACTTCATGGCAAAATGAAGTATGATGAAAAAGAAAAGGTAATGAGAGCATTTAAAAATAAAAAAATAGATTTATTAGTTTCTACTACTGTTATTGAGGTAGGTGTGGATGTTCCAAATGCAACACTAATGGTTATAGAAAATTCTGAGAGAATGGGATTATCCCAGCTTCATCAACTAAGAGGGCGAGTAGGTAGAGGAGATTTTAAATCAAATTGTATCCTATTATATAAGCCGCCTTTAAATGAATTATCAAGGCAAAGATTAGGTGCGATAAGAGAGACTAATGATGGATTTATAGTAGCTAAAAAAGATTTAGAGTTAAGAGGGCCAGGAGAAATTTTAGGAAAAAGACAGGCAGGGTTATGCAAATTAAAGATAGCTGATTTCTCTAGAGATTCATTCTTATTGTCAGAAGTCATAGAGCTATCTGATAAAATTATCAGCGAAAGACCTGATCTTATCAATTCTTTAATAGAACGTTGGTTTGGCGATACGGCAAATTATGCCAAAGTTTAGTATCAAGAAAATATGATATTTAAAAAAATAAAAATCTATATCAGCTTAATGAGATTAAATAAACCAATTGGTATTTGGTTGCTTTTATGGCCTACATTATGGTCTATATGGATAGCATCTAAAGGACTACCTGATTTGGATATATTATTAATTTTTATTTTTGGTACCATCATAATGAGGTCAGCTGGATGTGTAATTAATGATTATGCTGATATGAAGATTGATCGATATGTTGAACGAACAAAAGATAGGCCACTGGCTGTAGGACATGCAAATAAAATAGAAGCTTTGTTATTATTCATTTTTTTACTAATTATCGGGTTTTTTTTAGTATCTTTATTAAATAGACTCAGTATTTATATTGCAATTTTCGGTGTAATAATTACTATTCTTTATCCCTACTCCAAGAGATTTTTTGCTGCGCCTCAGGTTTTTCTTGGGGTAGCGTTCTCTTTGGGTGGCCCAATGGCGTTTGCGTCGATAACTAATTCAGTTCCTATAATTAGCTGGGTAATTTTTCTCTGTACTATGTCTTGGATAATATTCTATGATACACAATACGCTATGGCAGATAAAAAATATGATCTAAAGTTGAATGTGAGGTCTACAGCAATTATGTTTGGAGATTTTGATAAACTATTTATATCAGTAATGCAGCTTATATTTTTTGTAACCCTTTTGGTTATTGGTATAGTCGAAAAGCTAAGTTTTCCTTATTTTCTTTCTATTTCTGCTATTTCTCTTTTGCTTATTTATCAATTTTTTCTAATAAAAAATAGCAGGCCAGAATTTTGTTTAAAAGCATTTAAAAGTAATAATTTAGTTGGCGGTATTATTTTTTTTGGTATTCTTTCATCTTATGGTATTTAAAAGGATTTATTTTAATGAGTATAGAAAAATATGAAATTACAGATGATTTTCTCTCTTTAACCGGATTAGTAATAGGATCATATAAAAAAAATAATTGGTCAAAAAGAGAGTTGCACGAGCTATATGATCTTCCTTTAAATGATTTACTATTTGGAGCACAGTGGATTCATAGAAAATATTTTGTAGCTAATGAAGTTCAAATGTCGACATTGCTTTCGATCAAAACCGGAGCATGTCCAGAGGATTGCTCTTATTGTCCTCAAAGTATCCGCTTTAATACTGAAGTAGAGCCAGAGGATCTTATGCCTTTAGGTGAAGTTATTGATGCGGCAAAAAAAGCTAAAAGTGCAGGAGCTACAAGATTTTGTATGGGAGCTGCATACAGAGGACCTAAAGATAAACAAATAAAAAAAATTATTGAGATGATTAAGGAAGTTAAATCATTAGGTTTAGAAACTTGTGCTACTTTAGGGCTATTAAATGAAGATCAAGCCTTGTCTCTGAAAAACGCAGGGTTAGATTACTATAATCATAATCTTGATACTTCTGAAAATTTTTACAAAAAAATTATTACAACAAGAAATTATTCTGATCGTATACAGACTTTAAAAAATGTTAGGAAATCCGGTATGAAAGTCTGTTGTGGCGGTATTTTAGGCTTGGGTGAGAATAGAGAAGATAGAGTTATGTTACTGAAAAGTTTAGCAAATATGCCAGATCAGCCTGAGAGCGTACCTATAAATAATCTAGTCAGATCTCCGGGCACTCCATTAGAAAATGAAGAGCCGATAGATATGATTGAATTTGTGAAAACAATTGCTATTGCAAGGATAATCATGCCTAGATCTTATGTAAGGCTCTCAGCCGGAAGAGACGAATTCACAGATGAAATGCAGGCTTTATGTTTTATGGCTGGAGCAAACTCAATTTTCTACGGTGACAAATTACTAACTACGAGAAATCCTAATTATGATGATGATCAGGTGCTTCTTTCTAAATTAGGCATTAAGTCTGAAGAGAAAATTCTTAAATAAAATATTAAATTAAAAGATAAATTGATAAAAAAAAATCAGATTGGTCTACCTATAAAATTACAATCTATTCGTAACTTTAATAAATCAGCAAGAAAATTTAACGATTCAGATGTTTTATATAGCGAGATTAGGAAACGTTTACTAGATAGATTAATTTTTTTTAATTTAAACCCACAATTAATCTTAGATATAGGTTCAGCTACAGGCAAAGGTGCAGTTAATTTATCTGAGATTTTTCCAGAAAGTGAAATTATCGCTATTGATAATAGTATAAATATGAATAAATTATCATCTAGTAGCTACTCTAAGGTAGATAATATAAATGTGTTACTAGGTGATGCTGAGAAGCTTCCAATTAGGGATAACTGTGTTGATTTAGTATTTGCAAATCTATTACTACCTTGGTGTAATATCGATTTCGTTTTTAACGAAATATCAAGAACTTTAAAAAATGGCGGCTTATTTTTATTTTCTAGTTTTGGTCCTGATACTTTAGTTGAGCTAAGGAGAGCATGGCACTCTATAGATGATTATATTCATGTACATGCTTTCTTTGATATGCATGATATAGGCGACATTCTTTTAAAGTTTAATTTAGTTGATCCAGTTTTAGATGTAAATAAAATTTATATTAACTACGATAATATAACTAAGTTAATTTCTGATATAAAAGGCTGTGGAGCTAGTAATGTTGCTCAAGGAAAAAGAACTAGTTTGACGGGTAAAGATAAATGGAAGTCATTTTGTAGTAATTTTGAGCTAAATCGAGAAAATTCAAAATTAAATGTAACTATTGAAGCTATTTTTGGTCATGCTTGGTGTATTGAAAAGAAGGAAAAATATGGAGATTTAGACACACAAGTAATTTCCCTAGAGGGCATAATGGATTACAAGAAAAATAATAGAAAAAAGTAGTTTAAAGATATCCTTTACTTCGAAGAAGTGCCCAAGATTTGATATAATTAAAATTTAAAATATACATATTTTTGGAGTTTTATTATTGGATATTCTCTTTATTCGACTAGCTCGTTTAGGTACTTTCTTAGCTTTTTTCGTAATTTTTATTGGTGCATGGGTGAGGTTGACTGATGCTGGCCTAGGATGCCCAGATTGGCCGGGCTGTTATGGCAACCTTCTTGTCCCAAGCTCTACCGAAGAAATAGCATCACTTATATATTCTTATCCAGAGAGACCTTTTGATTCAGGAAAGGCATGGAGAGAAATGATACATAGGTACCTTGCTACTTTGTTAGGGTTAGTTTGCTTATCATTGCTCATAGTAGCCTTTATAAATCGTAGATCGCCAAATCAGAAAGTCTTTTTACCTTCTTTATTATTTTTTACAGTTATTTTTCAAGGAATGCTAGGAATGTGGACCGTGACTCTTTTATTAAAGCCAATAGTAGTTATGTTGCATTTGCTTGGAGGCTTAACTACGCTAAGCATTTTATCGTGGCTTTCTAGATGGAAAGCTCCTCATAAAATGGCCCCCGCTCCTATAAAAAAGATTGCTTTAGTTTCTTTTGTTATTTTAATTTTTCAGATATCTTTAGGGGGATGGACAAGCTCAAATTATGCAGCATTATCATGTCCTGATTTTCCTACCTGTCAATCAAGTTGGTGGCCTCCGATTATGGATTTTAAGGAAGGTTTTGTTCTTTGGAGAGGCATCGGTATTGACTACGAAGGTGGGGTATTAGAGCATCCAGCTAGAGTGGCTATTCATTTTTCTCATAGATTAGGAGCTATTATTACAGCTATCTTTCTAGGTTTGTTAGTATTTAAGTTATTTAGCTTTCCGAAAACAAGAGTTGATGGTTTTTTCATCCTTATTGCTCTGATTGCACAAATATCACTTGGGATTAGTGTGATACTTTTTGGGATTCCATTATTTATTGCTGTAGCACATAATGCTGTTGCTGCTTTATTATTATTGACGGTACTAAATGTTAATCAAAGAATCAACAACTTATAAATCATTAATGTCTTCATCTTTTTTTGATTTTTTTGCTTTAACTAAGCCAAAGGTAGTTTTACTCTTAGTATTTACTGCGATTGTTGGAATGCTACTAGCATCAGATAGCTTTATTCCCTTTAATATTCTCTTTTTCGGTAGTGTAGGGATAGGGTTATCAGCAGCTTCAGGCGCATCAATAAATCACATCTTTGATCAACGAATTGATGCGAAAATGTCTAGAACTAGCCATAGACCTCTACCAAGCGGAAGGATTAGCGAAAGAAAAGCATTAATTTTTTCGCTCTTTATTGGTTTTCTGGGTATGTTTATACTTATATTTTATGTAAATATTTTAACTGCTGTACTCACATTCTTATCACTAATTGGATATGCTGTTATTTATACCGTTTTCCTAAAAAGATTAACTCCTCAAAATATAGTAATAGGGGGTGCGGCAGGAGCAACTCCTCCAATATTGGGATGGGCAGCTGTTAACGATGAGGTAAGCTTATTTTCATTATTTTTATTTTTGATTATCTTCATGTGGACTCCACCACATTTTTGGGCACTCGCCATAGCTAGAAAAGATGACTATGAAAAAGTTGGCATCCCAATGCTTCCAGTTACACATGGAGTTGATTTAACAAAAAACTATATTATTATTTATACTTTAATTTTATTCTTAGTTACATTATGCCCCTATTTTCTAAATATGACAGGCGAGTTATATTTACTTGGAAGTATTTTTTTAGGTATAGGATTCATATTTTATGTTTTTAGATTAAAATATTCTAGTAATAGTAATTTACCCATGGAAGTTTTTGTTTTTTCTATAAACTATCTAATAGCTTTATTCAGCTTCTTATTGGTTGATCATTATATTTTATTAATTTGGCCTTCTTGGTAATTATTATATATTTTTTCTGATGGACACTCAGAGAATAATCTCAGATTTAAATGATCAGCAAAGAGAGGCTGTAACTACTAACGCTAACTCAGTTTTAGTTCTTGCTGGGGCTGGCAGTGGAAAAACTAGAGTTCTAGTTCATAGAGTTGCATGGCTTATAGTAGTAGAAAAGATTCCTCCAGAAAATTTATTTATTGTTACTTTTACAAATAAAGCAGCATTAGAAATGAAAAAGAGAATTGAGAGTATTCTTAATTATCCAACTAAGAATTTATGGATAGGAACTTTCCATGGTCTATCACATAAATTCTTGAGAATTAATTGGGATGTAGCAAGACTAAATAAAAATTTCCAGATTATTGATTCTTTGGATCAATTAAGAATAATTAAAAAAACGCTTAAAGAGTTAAATAAGGGTGAAAAAGATTTTTCTCCAAAGGAAATTCAATCATATATAAATAGAAAAAAAGATAATGGAGTAAGAGCTAATAAAATATTTTCTTCAGAAGCTGAAAATGAATCAGAAATAATTGATATTTATAAGCATTATGATCATCTATGCCAGTCCTCATCAGTAGTAGATTTTTCTGAGCTTATCCTAAGGACAGTAGAAACGCTAAAAGAAAATAAAGAGCTGTTAGAGCATTATCAAAATAAATTTAGATATTTGCTAGTAGATGAGTTTCAAGATACTAATACTATTCAGTATGATTTTTTAAGACTTATGATTGGTAATAATAATTCTATTTTTGCAGTAGGTGATGATGACCAATCTATATATAAATGGAGGGGAGCTAAAGTTGAAAATATGCAACTTTTTGATAAAAATTTTTTATCTACTAAGATAACTAGATTAGAGCAAAATTATAGATCTACAAAAAATATTTTGTCCGCAGCTAATTCAATAATATCTAATAATTCTACAAGATTAGGCAAAGAATTATGGACAAATGCAAATAAGGGAGACCTAGTAAGTATATTCTCTGCTTCGAATGAGAGAGATGAGGCAGATTTTGTAATAAATAAAATTAGTGACTATTTGAATCAAGGAAATTTAAGATCTGAAATAGCTATCCTATACAGATCTAATGCCCAATCAAGAATTTTTGAAGAATATTTACTAAAATATAAAATCCCTTATAGGGTTTATGGGGGATTACGTTTTTTTGAGAGAGCAGAAGTTAAAGATGCGCTTGCATATTTAAGGATTATTTCTAACCGAAGTGAAGATAATTCTTTTGAAAGAATTGTGAATGTACCTCCTAGAGGAATTGGTTTAAAGACAATAGAATTAATACGGAAATTTTCTATTAAATATAATATATCTTTATGGAATAGCTCAAAAAAAATTCTTGGAGATAATGTTTTAAGTAAGAGAGCAAATGACGCCTTATCTTCTTTTATTAAATTAATAGAAGGAATGGATTCATCAACCAAAGATTTTTTATTATCAGATAAAGTAAGAGACGTTATACGTCAGAGTGGGCTAATAGATTACTATGGAAGAGAAGGACAGTTAAACGGCGAGGCAAAAGTAGAAAATTTAGAAGAGTTAGTTAGCGCATCCGAAGGCACTATCCTTGATGATGAGGAGAGCGGATTAAGTCCTTTAGATGAGTTTTTATCTTATGCTGTTTTAGAGTCCGGAGCTAACCAGGCAGATTCAGAATTAGATAGTGTTCAGCTTATGACACTTCATTCTGCAAAGGGCCTAGAGTTTCCAGTTATATTCTTGTGTGGCTTAGAGGAAGGTTTATTTCCTCATAGAAGATCAATAAATACTGAATCAGAATTAGAAGAGGAAAGGAGACTTTGTTACGTTGGTATCACTAGGGCTAAAAAAACAATATACTTAACTTATGCACAGCAAAGAAGGATATATGGGATTGAAAATTTTGGAGCTCCATCTAGGTTTATAGGTGAGATACCCAATGAGCTTATTGAAGATCTAAACTCTATAACACTGCATTCAAATGCCACCTTTTCGAATAATGAACATAAAAGAAAATCATCTATACAAATGCATCTTGGTCAAAGAGTTTTCCATGATCATTTTGGTGAGGGGGTTGTTTTGGCATACGAGGGGTCAGGTCCTCAGGCCAGAGTTCAGGTAAATTTTTATAATCAAGGATGTAAATGGTTAGTTTTAGAATATGCGAAACTTAAACTTATATAGAGTCTCTAAAGAATTATGAATATTCTTATTTTAGGTGCAGGCCAAGTAGGAAGTACAGCTGCTTATAGCCTGGCAAAAGAGGAATCAAATGAAGTAACTATTGTTGATTTAGATTTTGATTCTTTAAGAGATTTGCAAGATAGATTAGATGTTAGAACTATAGTTGGCCATGGAGCTCATCCAGAGGTTTTAGAAAAAGCTGGAGCTAAAGACTCTGATATATTAATAGCCTTAACGGATAGTGATGAGGTTAATATAGTCGCTTGCGAAGTTGCAAGTAAGTTATTTAATATCCCTACAAGGATTGCCAGGATAAGAGCGTCTGAGTATATTGATCATGATGAATTATTTACAAAAGAAGCTATTGCAGTAGATGTTCCTATTAGTCCAGAAGAATTAGTTACTAACCACATTATTGAATTATTGCGATTTCCCGGAGCGCTTCAAGTCTTGGAGTTTGCTGAAGGAAAGGTAAGATTAGTAGCAGCTCTAGCAAGGAAAGGCGGAGCATTAATAGGACACCCATTGAAAGATATGGAAGAGCTCATACCTAATATTGATTACAGAGTTGCAGCAATTTATAGAGGTGGGAAAGGTATTATTCCTGATGGCGAAACAATAATAAGAGAAGGAGATGAGGTATTTTTTATAGCTGCTAGGAAAGATATTAGGACTGTTTTAAAGCAGATGAGGAAACTTGATAGGCCAATAAGAAAAGTTATTATAGCTGGCGGAGGCAATATAGGATTAAGACTAGCGCAGGCATTAGAATCAAAAAATGAAGTTAAGTTGATCGAGAGAGATAGAAACCAGGCAAAAATCGTTTCTGAAAAATTAAACAAGGCTATTGTTCTCCATGGTGATGCATCAGATGAAGAGTTATTATTAGAAGAAAATATTGATCGGGTAGATATTTTTATTTCAGTCACTGATTCTGAGGAAGCGAATATCCTATCAGCTATGCTAGCTAAAAGGCTAGGAGCAAGAAAAGTTATTGCTTTAATTAATAGACCTGCCTATTCTGATCTTCTAGAGGCAGGAACAATTGATATTGCTATCTCTCCATCACAGATAACCCTTGGGACACTTTTAGCTCACATACGGAAAGGCGATGTTGTCAAGGTGCATGCCCTCAGACGAGGCGCTGCAGAGGCTATAGAGGCTGTTGCTCATGGTGAATCAGGAAGTTCTGATGTTATTGGTAAATCACTAGAAGAGATAGATTTGCCAAAGGGCGTTACTATTGGATCTATCGTTCGCGGTGATAAAGTTTTAATGGCTCACCATGATATAATAATTGAGCCTGATGACCATGTTATTCTTTTTATGACCGAAAAAGATAATATGCAGGATTTAGAAAAAATATTTGAGGTAGGGGTAAACACTCTTTAGTCTATGCCCGTTCATCTCTTAGTAATTCAGCGTGTACTTGGTTTTTTACTGATGTTATTTAGTATAACCATGTTGTCTCCTGTTTTAGTTTCACTACTTTTCCAAGATAATGTCTGGCCTATATTTTTAATTTCATTTTCTATTATCTTATTTACTGGATTAATTACGTGGTACCCAGTTAGAAAAGAAGAAAGGGAGCTTCGCTTGAGAGATGGATTTCTTGTAGTTGCTTTATTTTGGGCAGTCCTGAGCCTTTTTGGTTCACTTCCATTCATGTTGTCTAATGCTCCAGCAATGAATTTTACTGATGCTGTCTTTGAGTCTGTTTCTGGCCTTACTACAACAGGGGCTTCTGTATTAGTAAGTCTTGATACTCTCCCTAAATCAATTCTTTTCTATAGACAACAGCTCCAATGGTTAGGAGGATTAGGTATAATTGTTTTAGCAGTAGCTGTATTACCGATGCTTGGTGTTGGTGGAATGCAACTTTATAAGGCAGAAACGCCAGGACCTATTAAAGATTCTAAGCTTACACCAAGAATCACTGAAACAGCTAAAGCTCTTTGGTATGTCTATCTCGGCATCACAATTATTTGTAGTATAGCTTTTAAATTAGCAGGTATGAATTATTTTGATGCTCTATGCCATGCATTTAGTACAGTCTCTATTGGAGGTTTTTCTACGCATGATGAAAGTATAGGTTATTTTAATAGTACTGCTATCGAGTTAGTTGCAATATTTTTTATGTTTATAGCCGCAGCAAATTTTTCTCTACATTTTCTGGCTTGGAGACAGAAAACCTTAAAAAATTACTTTATTGATGCAGAATTTAGATCTTATTTTAAGATATTAGTATATTTAGTTTCTATATCCCTTCTATATTTATATATAACAGGGCATTATTCTTCATTAGGTGAAACTGTATCAAATGGATTATTTCAAGTAATTTCAATTGCTACTACAACAGGCTTTACTACAGATGACTTTTCTCTCTGGCCTGGTGCATTGCCTATTCTTCTAATTTTTTCTAGTTTTATAGGAGGCTGTGCTGGGTCAACAGCAGGAGGAATGAAAGTCATTAGATGGATTATTATGTATAAGCAGGGAATAAGAGAGGTACTGAGATTAGTTCATCCTAGTGCTACTATTACTATTAAGCTAGGTAGTAAGGCAGTCGATAGTAGAGTTTTAGCCTCTATTTGGGGATTTTTTACAGTATATATTGTTGTCTTTAG
Source organism: Gammaproteobacteria bacterium TMED78 (assembly GCA_002171615.1). Lineage (GTDB taxonomy): Bacteria > Pseudomonadota > Gammaproteobacteria > Steroidobacterales > Rariloculaceae > TMED78. The sequence goes on along the minus strand of NHEF01000010.1, from coordinate 232,498 downwards.
TATATTGATGTTGATACTTATTGCTGATGGTGTAGATCAGGCAACCGCTTTTTCTGCGATAGCAGCTACGCTAAATAATTTAGGACCAGGTTTGGGGGGTGTTTCGGAAGGATTTATGAGCCTAGGTATAATAAGTAAATGGTCTACAATATTTGCTATGCTTTTAGGTAGATTAGAAATTTTTACACTACTAGTATTAATCACTCCAGCTTTTTGGAGAAGCTAGCAATGGACTTACATGAGAAGCTTGAATCTTTACTTATAGATGGAGATGATAGCGCTGTTTTACGTTTTGGTATAGCTTCCTCATATCTAAAAAAAGAAGACTTTGAGTCTGCATGCTTACATCTTGAGATAGCTATTAAATTAGATCCAAGCTATTCTGCAGCATGGAAACTTTTAGGAAAAGCTCAGACTAGCTTAGGATTATATGAAGCTGCAACTGATACTTATACTAATGCTATTTCAATAGCAAAAAAAAATGGGGATATTCAGTCAACTAAAGAGATGAAGGTTTTTTTAAGTCGTCTGAAAAAATTATATTAAATGATTCTTAATAAAATAAAAAATTATTTAGAGAGCTTCATAGAGATTATAGGTAAATCTATAGCCTGGCTTACATTATTTATGGTTCTAGTAACATTTTTAATTGTAGTTCTTAGATACGTATTTGGTATAGGCTGGATAGCCTTACAGGAGAGCGTTGTATGGATGCATGCTGCTGTTTTTATGTTAGGTGCTTCTTATACGCTAAGATATGATGAGCATGTTAGAGTAGATATTTTTTATCGAGATATGAGCTTAAAGAGAAGAGCTATGGTAGATTTTCTAGGGACAGTGCTCTTCCTAATACCATTCTCTCTGTTCACTCTTTTTTCAAGTTGGGATTATGTAGCTTCTTCTTGGATGATAAGAGAGGCCTCAAGAGAAGTAGGGGGACTTCCATTTCCTTTCTATTCCATATTAAAAAGTTTTATTCCACTAATGGCTAGTACACTTATTATTCAGTCAATAGTAATTATAATTAAAAGCAGTTCTATTTTATTAGCTAAATGCAACATAGAGAATAAGGCATAAAAATGGAATGGATATCTTTAGTTATGTTTTTTTCTGTTGTTATTGTTCTTTTAGCAGGCTTTCCAGTAGCATTTTCATTAGCTGGGGTTTCTTTAATGTTTGCTTTTTTTGGAAGTTTATTTGGTGTTTTTGATAGTTCATTTTTAGGAACTATGCCGAATAGAGTTTTCGGAATTATGAGCAATGAAACTCTTATGGCCGTGCCTTTATTTGTATTTATGGGCGTCACAATGGAAAGAGCAAAAATAGCAGAAAGCTTACTAGTTAATTTGAGTGTTCTATTTGGAAAAATAAAAGGAGGATTAGGCATATCCGTGACTTTAGTTGGTATGCTATTAGCAGCTAGTACAGGAATAGTTGGTGCAACCGTAGTTACTATGGGACTTTTATCTTTACCAACAATGTTGAAGCGCGGTTATAGTCCGGAGATAGCGTCAGGAATTATCTGTTCTTCAGGTACTCTAGGTCAAATTATCCCTCCTTCTATAATTCTTGTACTATTAGGCGATGTGCTATCATCAGCCTATAGTCAGGCTCAGCTATCACAAAATATTTTCTCCCCTGATACCGTATCTGTAGGAGATCTTTTTGTTGGAGCTCTAATACCAGGGTTAGGACTAGTTTTTTTATATATTGCTTATATTCTTGCAGTATCTTTTTTTAGACCAAATCATATTCCTAATAATGAAGATTTTATCGAAGAGAGAGCTAGTATTTATAAATTACTATTGTCTCTATTACCTCCTTTAATTTTAATTTTATCTGTATTAGGTTCAATAATTTTTGGTCTTGCAACGCCAACGGAAGCTGCTGGAGTAGGAGCTTTCGGGGCACTTTTTTTAGCTATATCAATGAATGTTTTTTCATTCAGTAAGCTCCTAGCAGTTACTCAAAGTACTGTCAGAATAAGTAGTATGGTCTTCTTAATACTAATAGGTGCCTCGCTCTTCTCTTTGGTTTTTCGTGGGTATGGTGGCGATAGATTAGTTCACGATCTTTTAATTAGTCTTCCAGGTGGTATTTTTGGTGTTATGTTAGTAGTAATGTTACTAATGTTTCTTCTAGGGTTTATTCTTGATTTTATTGAAATCACTTTTGTTGTGGTTCCAATAATTGGACCAATATTGCTGACAATGGGCGTTGATCCGATTTGGTTAGGTGTGATGATAGCTATTAATTTACAAACTTCATTTCTTACGCCCCCATTTGGTTTTGCACTTTTTTACTTAAGAGGAGTAGCTCCTGAGAGCGTAGAAACAATATCAATATATAGAGGGGTAATACCTTTCGTTTTAATACAGATATTAGCTTTAATCATTTTATCTTTTTTCCCTCAACTGGCAACATGGCTACCCTCGATTGTTTATGGTGCTTAGGCTTATTATCTAGAGGATCTCTTTAATAATTATTTTATTATTTTTATTTGAAAAATATATGGCCAGTTCTTACCAGTAACAAATAATTCATTTTTATTTATATCGTACGCTATACCATTTAGTACATCTTCTGGTGATCTTTTTTCTTTAGGGTATAAATTTTCTAAATTTATCCAGCCAATAATATTGCCTGTGAGAGGAGAAATTCTAGCAATACTATCTTTATACCAAATATTAGCCCAAATCTCATTATTAATATATTCTAGCTCGTTTATACCTTTTATTAGATTTAAATTTTCTGTAACAGTGATATCTTTAATTTTCTCGTACGATTCTGAATTGTAAAAGCTAATTATTTCTGATCCATTGCTAATTATAAGTTCATTTTTGTTACTAGTGATTCCCCATCCTTCTCCTTCATAACTAAAGGACTCTATTAGTTCAAAAGTATTTAGATCATATACGAATCCTTGTTGATTTTTCCAGGTTAGTTGAACTAAGTTATTGTTTTTTATGGCTATCCCTTCAGCGAAGTACGAGCGATCAAGCGCCATGAATTTTATTATTTTTCCAGAATTTATATCTATTTTTCTTATAGAAGATTTTCCATACTGGCCGGTACTTTCGAATAAATAATTATTATGTATGACCAATCCTTGAGTGAAAGCAGAGTCATCATGAGGGATAGTTTTTATGATTTCCACATTCCAATTTTCAATATATTCATTTAGCACTTGAGGAGTTAACTTAGTCACAGTAAGTAAAAGCGAAAAAAATAGACTAATTGTAATATTATTAGGTTTATGCATTGTAAATATATGAAAAAATTATAATTTAGATCTACACTATCATTTTTTTTTAAATTATTGTAATTTATAATTATATCTTAATTTATTCTTTAGGAGAGAGTAGTGACTAGTAGACGAGAAATATTGAAGTATGGAGCCTTTTCGGGGATTTCATATCTTTTGCCTAATATAATCCTAGCTCAATCAGAACCTTTAATTAGAAGAGCAATACCTTCTACTGGTGAGTTTATTCCTATTATAGGTCTTGGTAGTTCAGCTAATTTTTCTTCCATGGCGCGTGCAGAAGAATTTGATACCGTGAGATCAGTAATGAGTGCTCTTATAGATAATGGCGGTACAGTTTTTGATACTGCTCCAAGTTATGCAGCAGGAGCTTCTGAAGAGGTAGCAGGCCAAGTTGTTAATGAATTGAATGCGGTTGATAAGGTTTTTTGGGCCACAAAAGTCAATGTTCAGCCAAGAGGTAGCTCCTCTCCAGTTAATCCCCAGGACGCAAGGGCACAGATTGAACGCTCATTTAATGCAATAGGTAAGAATCCTATTGATTTAATTCAAGTTCATAATTTGGCAGATGTTCCTACCCAACTAGGAATACTTAAGGATATAAAATCAGAGGGACGGGTAAAGTATATAGGAGTTACTACAACAGCATCTAGGAGATACCAAGAAGCAGTTGATATTATGAAAAATCAAGAGATTGATTTTATTGGTATTGATTATGCAATAGACGATAGAGATGCCGCTGACTATCTTATCCCAGCCGCTGCTGATTATGGAGTAGCCGTTATGGTTTATTTACCATTTGGTCGCTCAAGGCTTTGGTCTAGAGTTAGAGGGCAATCAGTTCCAGACTGGGGGAAAGAATTTCAAGCTAATACTTGGGCTCAATTCTTTTTAAAGTATATAGCTGCTAATCCAGCAGTTACGGTTATTACCCCTAGCACTAGCAAGCCAGTAAATATGTTAGATAATCTTGGTGCAGGTAGAGGCGTATTACCAGATCAATCTACCCTTAGAAGAATGGAGGAGGTTATTGATAATTTACCTTCTGCCTAAAGGCCTAATAATCCTTGCTAAGATCATTTAATATTTCTATATCTTCAATTTCTGGAGGGGCTGGAATTGATTTTACATACTCATATATAGCTAATAGGTCATTATTGCTCAGAATTTTGCTTGAGTAGGCAGGCATTCCAGGGGGCGGCTTTCTAGTTAAGATCGAAAATACCTCATAAGGATATAGAGTAGGGGCTATTCTTGGTGTAGCAGGTGAAGCTGAGCTTCCTTGCCCTTCAAGTCCATGACATTGCCAACAAGCATGATCAAAATATAGTTTCTTCCCTATTCCTTTGATATCATCCTGTGCTAGTAGAAGAGATGGGTTTATTAAAATTAGTAGAATAAAAATTATATTTTTTAGTTTATATGAAATCATATTTAAGGCTATCTTGGCTGTGTAATTACATCAACTAAGGCGGGCTCACCATTCTCAACGACATCAATAGCTTTTCTTAGTGCGGCCCTGAGTTGATTTGGCGAAGTGATAGGGCCTGTTGTCCAAATGCCTAGCCCCTCACCAACTTTAGCAAAATCAATATTAGGTTTATTAATTACATTTCCAGGATCTATTGATCCTGGTTCCCCTCTTTGTCTCCAATTAGCCATTCTTTGAACATGCATAAGCTCTTGATGATAGCCTCTATTATTATGAATTATTGAAAGAAGTGGTATTTGGTGGTGAGCAGAAGTCCAATGGACGCCAGGTGTATACATACTATCTCCATCTCCAACAATACTTATTGGTAATCTTCCAAATTCTTTATGAGCTAAAGCCGCTCCCACAGAAGCAGGACTAGTGTATCCTTGACCAAAACCACCTGAGTCACCATTCAGTTGATAGTGCTTATCAATTTTCCATAATCGACTAGGCCATCTACTATGAAATTTTTCTGGTGCTAATAAAGCCCAGTCCTTGTTTTTAACAAGATCCCAAAGCTCAAGACAGAGTCTACCTGTACTTATTGGGCTCGCCTCCCATGCATATCTTGCGGCTTCAATATCTCTTATTTTCTGTGACTTAAATCTCTCAGTCCAAGTAATCATTTTTTGCTTAATTTGATTTTTTTTAGAATTAGTAAGATATTTGCTAACTGATTCAATCAGATAAGGCAGGCTAGAATCTCCATCCCCTATGATTGATAGATCAGCAGAAAAAAATCTATTCATATCCTGATAGTTAGATCTGAATATTACTTCTGTCATACCTAAAGTTATTATTTTTACATCTGGCTTTGTTCTTTTTGAGTAAGGAAGATCAGGCTTGTCTCTTGTCCTGTTAACAATATTCCATGTATCTTTAACTTCTAATGATAAGATGACATCTGCTTGAGCGGCTACTCCAGCACCTTGCCTTAAGTAATGTGTATTTGGAAAATTCATTCTACCCATTTGTTCTACTACAGGAGCTTGTAATAGCTCTGCCAGTTTAATTAGGTTATTAACACTTCCTTGACTATTTGCATATCTATCAACAACAATTACAGGGTTTTCAGCTTCAGCTAGCATTTTACCTGCTTCATCAATAGCATTTAAATCACCTATTGGAATTGATGGCTTTCTAACTTTTGGTATATTAAGATTTTTTTCCACTATATTTTGTTCTTGTATAGTTGTTCCAAAAGAGATACCAATTGGTGCCATTGGCGGAGTTGTGGCGAGTCGATAACCTCTTATTGAAGATTCTGCAAAATGTTGAAGTGTTTTTGGGTAATCATCCCATTTCATATAATCTCTAATCGGGCTTAATGGATCTTGAGCTGCATGAGCCCACTTAACTTCCGAAGTTCTATCATCTAGATGATCATGATCAGCGGCAAAAACAATTACTGGAACCCTATCTGCATATGCATTATAGACTGCCATAGCAGCATGTTGTATTCCTACAGTACCATGGAACATAACAGCCATAGGCTTCTTAGAAACTTTTGCATAACCATGAGCCATTGCCACTGCCTGTTCCTCATGAACGCAGTTAAGAATTTCTGGCTTATTTCCACCATGGTTCAAAATAGACTCATGAAAACCTCTAAAGCTAGAGCCACAATTAATTGCCATATAGTCTATATTTAGAGCTTTAACAACGTCTGTCATAAAATCTGATCCAGGATTATCTATAAAATAACCTGCCCTTTGTTCCTTTGTATAGTTATCAGGATTTTCTTGCTCCATAGCTGATTGGGTAGAATTAGGTAAAGGCGCTGATGGTTTCTCTAGGGTGTTTGGTTGCTGTGAGTTAGCATCATTTTCTATGAATGGGGCTGTAATACTAGTTACTGCAGCTCCTGCTAGGAATTCTCTCCTACCTAAAGTATTTTTTTTCTTTTTGCTCTTCATTAAAAATTCTTAGTTGTTATTTTTTTTATTAGCATTATTATATTATAACAAATTCTATATACCACAGGAGGCTTTAGCAATGTCCAAGCTCTATTTTTTCTTTCTATTTTTAGCTATTTTAGGCTGTCAGGAACAAAATAATGGCACACAATTGAATGATTTAGATAATCAAACAATGCCATCAAATACAACACAGGCCTCTCTATTAAGTGATCCAGGCTGGGTAATTCTATTTGATGGCTATGATTTGAATAGTTTTAATGAAATAGGAGATGGTGGCTGGGCTATTATTGATAGTTACGTTGAGTCTAATAATGCTAGTGGGAGCTATCTAGTCTCGAAGGGCGAGTATACCGATTTTCATTTAAGAGTTGATTTCTGGAATGGTATTGACTCAAATAGTGGAGTTTTCATTAGGTGTGAAGACAATACAAGAGCAAGTCCAGATACCTGCTACGAGATTAATATATATGATCAGAATGCTAATCCAGAAAATAGGACTGGCAGTATTATGAGATATGTTGCTCCATTGATAACGACTGAGACAGAGGGTAATTGGAATACCTATGACATTATAGCCCAAGGATCAAAGATCACAGTCATTTTAAATGGAAATATAACAGCTGAGTTAGAAGATAGTACACATATGGATGGGCCATTTGCATTACAAAGTAATGGTGGAACCATCAGATTTGGTACGGTTCAGCTTAAGCCGCTATAAAATACTGAAAGCTTAGTTACTTATCTTTTTTGTTTGGGACAAACCAGGCGATCACGCCCATTATAAGGAGTATTGTTACTACGCTAACAAGTGGCATAGCAGGAAGCCATACCGGGATGTCCTCCATATGGTCGAAAGGGCCTATGAATGGAGCTATAAAAGCGCCAATACCAAGACCTATCAATATGCCAAAAGCAAATCTTGTCTGATAATACCAGGCCAGTCCCCATAAAAATAATGCAATAAAGAATATTATTAAGCTTATGATCATAATATTTAAATCCTAAATTAATGATGTCCTAAAAATTCGGTAGTGTCCTCACCGAAATAAATTAGTCTTGTAATTTCTGTATAATCACCCTCTATAGCCATTAGGGCAATCAAAACTAGTAAAACAATTGGCGGCCCAAGTATTGCCAATGCAAGGGCTAATCTTTCCCATATCATATGCATGAAAATAGCAATAATAAGGCCTGCTTTAAGAAACATAAAAATAAGTATTAAGGTCCATCTCAAGTATCCTTGAAAGCCAGCATAGTCAACCCAATATGATAGAGCGCTTATTACAAATAAAAGACCCCAGACCCAAAAATATACTGAGAGGGGATGTTGTTGTCCTTCTTTTCCTGCCATTTAAAAATTCCTCACCAAAGATAGAAAAAAGCAAAGATAAATACCCAAACTAGATCAACAAAGTGCCAATATAGCCCAGTTATTTCTACGATTTCATAACCACGTTTTTCATAATCACCTCGAAGTACTTTCATAGCTACAACTACAAGATAAATAACCCCTATAGATACATGCATGCCATGAAATCCCGTAATCATGAAGAATATTGCTCCAAATTGAGGTGCCCCAAAAGGATTGCTCCAGGGCCTAACACCTTCGTCAATGATCAATTTTGTCCATTCGAATGCTTGCATACCAACAAACATGGCTCCAAAAGCAGCTGTGATAAGCATCAAGGATGCAGTTTTAGCACGATCTTTCCTATACCCCATATTTACTGCCATAGCCATAGTGCCACTGCTAGTAATTAAAATAAAAGTCATTATAGCAATAAGTATTAGAGGAATAGGATCTCCTCCAAAAGACAAGGCAAATACTTCACTAGGATTGGGCCATTCAACTCTTGTTGAGGCTCTAACGTTTAAATATCCAGTTAAAAAACAAGTAAATATAAATGTATCACTTAAGAGGAAGATCCACATCATTGCCTTACCCCAAGGCACGTGAAAAGTTTGTTTATCTGAAGACCAATCCTTAACAAACCCTTTCATACCATCGGCATGGGACAATTCTGAACTTATTGTAGAGTCTTGAGACATTATATGAGTTCCTTTAAGTTGTAGATAAGAGATAAAAAAGCACTAACCATAAAAGTAAAAGATAATGCCAATAGAATGAGCAGAGCTGTATACTTAATCTGATACCAGCGATCTGATTTAAATTATTATATTCTAAACCATTCCATACCTTTAAAGCTGTTTTTATCCATACAAATAGCCCACCCAAAATATGTAGGCCATGCAAGCCAGTGATAAGATAAAAAAATGTATTAGCTGGATTAGTAGCAAAAAAGAATCCTGATGAATATGCCATTTGCCATGCTGAGATCTGTCCAAGAATAAAAAAGATAGTAAAAATTCCACCTAAATATAAACTTATTTTCATATATTTATAATTCTTACTATTTAAAAGGTTTCTGGAGAGTTGATAACAGATACTAGCCATAATAAGAAAAAAAGTATTTACCCATAAAATTGAAGGATCAGGTAAGGGCCTCCAGTCAGGATACCCAGATCTTTCTGCATACATAATGAAAAATAAAGAAAATAGACTTGTTACAACTGCTAGGAAAGCCCAGAGACCAACCTTTTCAGCTGGTAATGAGGTTATATTATTTCGCTCTAATATTCCCTCGGTAGTCCAAGGCTTAGCTCTTAACCTTCTTATGACAAAAAACCAAAGTATTATTGCAGCCGCTAAAGCTACAAATAGTAAAGTTATGTTCACTAGTGATTTACCCCATGATCTCTACCTACTGGAACTCCGTCAGATGCTGGTTCATTTTGCGGGGTAAAATCTTTTTCTGCACCTGGAACGCTAAAATCATAAGCCCATCTATGAACTTCTGGTAAATTTTCTCCCCAGTTACCATGAGCTGCAGGAGTTTGAGGCGTTTGCCATTCTAAAGTTGTTCCTCCCCAAGGGTTACCAGGAGCTTTTTTTCCGTACTTCAGGCTCCAAATCATATTGAATAAAAAGATAAGCTGAGTTAAAGCTACAATTATCGCTGCTACTGACATACCTGCATTTTGCAGTTGTACTGACTCATCAACAATATCCATTGTGCCATTAGCGTAATATCTTCTGGGTACTCCTAAGAAGCCAATATAATGCATTGGAAGATAAATTGCGTAAGTACCTAAGAGCGTAAACCAGAAATGTATTGTTCCGAGTGTATTATTAAACATCCTTCCAGTTATTTTTGGGTACCAATGATATATTGCAGCAAAAAGAACTAAAACTGGTGAGACACCCATTACCATATGGAAGTGTCCAACTACGAAGTAGGTGTCCGATAATGGCAAATCAACAGTAACGTTACCTAAGAATAAACCTGTTAGACCTCCATGAGTAAAAGTAAAAATAAATCCAATAGCGAAAAGCATTGGGACTGTAAGTCTAAGGTCTCCTTTCCAAAGTGTCAGAACCCAGTTATAGACTTTCAGAGCCGTCGGGACAGCTATGATTAATGTAGTAGTTGCAAAGAAGAAGCCAAAATATGGATTCATACCACTAACATACATATGATGCGCCCATACGACAAAACTTAGTGCACCAATTCCCACTATGGCCCATACCATCATCCTATAGCCGAATATATTTTTTCTTGCATGTGTTGCGAGAACATCTGAAACCATCCCAAATGCAGGTAAGGCTACTATATAAACTTCTGGGTGCCCAAAGAACCAAAATAAATGTTGGAATAAAATAGGACTACCTCCTGAAAATTCTGAGGTTTCTCCTAGAGTCAGCATGGCAGGCATAAAGAAGCTAGTGCCAATCACCCTATCTAATAACATCATGATTGCAGCAACAAGCAATGCTGGGAATGCTAGTAAGCCTAAAATAGTTGCAACGAATATACCCCAAATAGAAAGAGGCATCCTCATTAATGTCATACCACGAGTTCTTGCCTGAAGAACAGTAGTAACATAGTTAAGCCCTCCCATTGTAAATGCAACTATAAATAATGAGAGTGATGCAAGCATGAATACAATACCTCCACCATCTCCCGGAGTACCTTCAGAAATTGCTTGTGGAGGATAGAGAGTCCATCCAGCTCCTGTTGGTCCATCAGGTATAAAAAAGCTTATAAGGAGAACGATGACTGATAGAAGATATACCCAGAAACTTAACATATTCATATATGGAAAAACCATATCTCTAGCACCTAGCTGGAGAGGAATAAGGTAATTACCAAAACCACCTAGGAAGAGAGCAGTCAAGAGGTATATAACCATAATCATTCCATGCATAGTAACGTATTGATAGTATTCTTCAGGGGTAATAAATGTTGCCCATTCTGGAAAGCCTAATTGAAGCCTCATCATTACAGAAAGCCCCATAGCAATCAGACCAACAAAAATAGCTACTAGTGCATACTGTATCGCTATAACTTTATGATCTTGGCTCCAAATATATTTTGTTATAAATGATTGGGGATCATGCATGTGCTGCTCATGATCTTTGTCAGCTATTGATACGTAAGCCATTAGAACTCTCCCTATAATCTCTAAAAAATTTAAAGTGTATTAATATAAGCAATAACATCGTTTATAGCTTTCTCGTCTGGTAAAATATCTACCATCATATTCATTTGATAGCCATAAGGATCTCCAGGATGTTTCCCCCTAATACCATCCTTATAGTTCTTTAGTTGTCTGGCTAAATACCAATCTGTCATATCTGCTAAAGCTGGAGCATTCATTGACCAAATTCCCTTTCCGTCTGCTCCATGACAGGCCGAGCAGGTAGAATAAATATATCTTCCTGTAGATATATCACCTGAGATAGTTTTTTCCGCTGGTTCAGAAGGAAGGCTCTCAATATATGCAACTACATTATCAATAGAAGCTTGATCAGGGAGAGTGACCATTAATGGAGTCATAGTAGCTCCGTAAATATCTCCCTCAGAGGCTCCTCTTATGCCTTTTTTCCAATATTGTAGTTGACGCTTTAAGTAAAGTGGTTCCTGACCAGTCAATTTAGGAGCATTTAGAACCTGCATCCCTTCACCATTTTGACCATGGCATGCAGCACAGATTGCGAAGTTAGTTTTACCTAGTTCAGGGTCTCCTTTAGGCCTGTTTTGAAGGTCAGCAAAAGTAACTTGTTCTTGAAGCCATGTTTGATAATCACTTGGCTCATCTACTATAACTTTTCCTCTCATAGCATGATGAGAGATTCCACATAATTCTTCACATAAAATATCATAAGTACCAGTTTTTGTTGGAGTAAACCAAGCGTATGTAACCATTCCTGGAACAAGATCCATTTTAATTCTAAATTGTGGCACAGCAAAATCATGTAATACGTCTTTAGATCTAAGTAAGACTTTTGTAGGTTGATTGATAGGTAGATGAAGTGTTGATGAGTCTCCAATCAAGATATCGTCAAGACCAGCTGGATCTTCTGAGTCTATTCCAAAAGGATTAGACTTTGACATATATCTAACATCTACATTTCCTAATTGACCATCTTCCCCTGGTAATCTGAAACTCCAGTGCCATTGTTGACCAACTACTTCTACCTCAACTGCATCTTGAGGGGGATTGACAAAATCATTCCATACTATAAGCCCCGGGGCTAGCATTGCAGCAATACCTATGGTAGTTATAACGGTCAGCCAAACTTCAAGTTTAGTATTTTCTGGTTCATATTCTGCTTTTTGTTGCTTCCCTTTTTTGTGCCTAAACTTAATTATACAATAGGCCATGAAAAGGTTTACAGCTACAAAAACTATCCCTGTTACAACAAATGTTATATCTATTGTTGTATCAATCATTCCCCAATTAGAAGCTATTGGAGTTAAATACCAAGGACTCGCAAAATGAAAAAACAAAGACCAGACAACTAAAAGTATAAGAGCAATAGCTATAGCCATAATATTTTAAACCTCTTTATAAAAAATAAATACTTCATTAGGTCAACTCAAGTTATTGAATAATGAACTTTCCATTCATTAGTACATAGTGGCCAGGAAAGGAACAAAAGAATGTATAATCCCCGCCAACTTCTAAACTAGTTAAATTAAAAGTAATAGATGCTTCTTCACCCCCCCCTATCATGCCTGGGGTGGCACCAATTATTCTTTCATCACTAGTATCAAGATATCCTGGAGGGCCAAATGCCTGTCCAGCTGATGCTACGGGCATATAATCTGTAGTCTTTGTTAAGACCCAGTTATGACCCATAACATTAGCAGGTAATGCTCCAACATGTTTTAGAGTGATAGTAACTTCCTCACAGGAGGAGCTTACAGTTATTTCTGATAAATTAAATTGAAGTAGATCGTTTCCTTCTATGACTTGATTACAGTCTTGGGCCCATGAATTTTGACCCAGAAAACTACCTGCCAGAATCAATATGGCGAAAATTTTTCTCATTTTTATTCTTACTCCTACTAAGGAAATTAATGCATACGGTGGAGTATTTTAAAACATTTTAGAGAAGGATTGAAGGATTATAGCTCAGTAGTATCTATATAAGCTTGTTCTGATATTTGTTGCCAGTGCCGAGAATTATTAAGAAAATTTTCATACGATCTCCACACCTTTGCTACCAAGGGATCTCGGCTAGCTAGATTATTAATTACTTCTCTACTGAGAGATTTTAACTCTTTCAATACTTCTTTTGGATACGGTATAACCTCAACAGTTTTATCATCAATAATTTGTTTTAGCGCAATTGAGTTTCTAGCATTATATTCAGCTGTCATATCCATATTTACCGCTTGGCAAGCAACTTTAATTATAGATTTAAGATCATCAGGTAATGAATTGTAAGCATCTAGGTTAACCATACATTCTAGGGTAGGACCAGGCTCATGCCAACCAGGATAGTAGTAATATTTTGCTACTTTATCTAGACCAAACGATAAATCATTGTAAGGCCCAACCCATTCAGTTGCATCTATTACTCCAGTTTGAAGAGCAGTAAAGATTTCAGATCCTGGTAAGGCAACGGATATGCCTCCTGCCATCCTGACGACTTCTCCTCCTAGTCCAGGCATCCTAATTTTTAAGCCGCGAAAGTCTTCCATATTGTTGATTTTTTTATTAAACCATCCCCCCATTTGGACGCCAGTATTTCCTGCTGGAAAAGGCTCAAGATTAAATGGCCTATAAGCTTCTTGCCAGAGCTCTAATCCTCCCCCATAGTAGAGCCACGCATTCATCTCATGAGTATTTAGACCAAACGGAACGCATGTAAAAAATTGCATTGCTTCAGATTTACTTCTCCAATAATATGAACCACCATGACCTAGTTCTGCGGTTCCACTTGATACAGCATCAAATACTTCAAGAGGAGGGATTAATTCTCCCCCTGCGTATACTTGGATCTTAATTCTACCTCCACTTAAGGATTCGATATATTTTGCTACATTATTTGCACCAGTACCTAAGCCTGGAAAATTAGGAGGCCAAGTTGTAACCATCTTCCAAGAAAAGGATTGTTGGTCATTTGAACTGTTATTTTGTTCTTTTTCTTGGCAAGCTGCTAATGCAGCAATACCAGCGGCTCCATATACAAATTCTCTTCTCTTCATGCTTATATCCTTAAATTTATAAGTATAAATACCAGACTCACAGACTAAGTCAATCATATTATACCTATCGCCACTAATGATTATATCTAGGAATTAAGCATATATAAAAAACCACTATTAACTTATAAATAATAAAGTGGGAAAGATAATTAAAAAATAGTCATATTATTAATAATTAGTGGGAAATTATATACTATACAATAAATTTTCTTTTTAATTATAATTAGATTTATTTAAATGGATTTTATATGGTATTTTTAATTCAGAGAGTAAGTAAGGCAAAAATAGCTATAAGAGGTACTAAAATTGCAGAAATTAGTAATGGCCTCTTAGTTTTGGTTGGGGTAGAAAAGGATGACAATTCTAATGTAATTAAAAAGCTTATTGATAAGTTATTGAAATTCAGAGTATTTAACGATAAATATGAAAAAATGAATTTGAATATTGAACAGGTAAAAGGCCAAATTTTATTTGCACCTCAGTTTACATTATTGGCAGACCATTTTTCTGGTAACAGACCAAGTTTTTCTAAAGTTCCTAGTAATTCTTACAGCAGGGATATTTATAATAAGGTTATTGCGGAGATAGAAAAAAATGATGTATATGGTGGTTCTGGGGTGTTTGGTGAAGATATGGAAATTAGTTTGATTAACCAAGGACCAGCAACGTTTTGGTTAAATATTTAATTTGTAGCTTTAAAATTAAACAAAAGTTAAATTTAATAGTATCATAAGATATATATTTTCTTGAATTGGAGATAGCTAGTTATGGGTATTGGTGGAATAAGTATGTGGCAGTTGCTAATTATTTTGCTTATTGTAGTGCTTATATTTGGTACTAAAAGGCTTAAAACTTTGGGAGGAGATCTAGGTGGAGCCATGAAAAGCTTTAGAAAAGCTATGGATAGTGATGAAAAAGAAGTGAAGCCAGAAAGATTAGGAGATGATAAGCAAGATGCTGAATTTACTGAACAGAAGGAAGATTCAAAGGGAAGTTAATCTCAATGTTTGATATTGGATTTTGGGAACTAGCTCTAATTTTAGGCATGGGGCTCTTAATATTGGGCCCTGAAAGATTACCTGCAATAGTTTCTAAGTTTGGAAGGTGGGTAAGTAAGGCCAGAAGGACAGCTAATTTTCTAAGAAGGCAGTTAGAGGAAGAGATCGTTTCTGCAGATTTATCTCAACCTATTGATTCTAATTTGGGTAAGTCAAAAACTCATCTTGTTACCCCCATCAATAAGGCTAAAGATCTTAACAATATTAAATCTAAAGTTCTTGATAAAGAATCATAATTTAGCTTTATATTTAATTAAATTTTAAAAAGGCTTAATACTCATGAGCTCGACCGATAAGGAAAAATTACAAGAAGGCTCATTAATTTCTCATCTAGTAGAATTGAGGACTAGGTTACTTAGGTCAATACTTTCTATTCTTATTATTTTTATTTGCTTGGTACCTTTTGCCGAAAATATATTCACTAGCGTAGCTACTCCGCTTATGAATCAACTACCTAGTAATGCGACAATGATTGCAACACAAGTAGCCTCACCATTTTTAACTCCATTTAAGATGACTTTATTTGTAGCACTTTTTCTAGCTATGCCGGTAATTTTATATCAATTATGGCAATTTGTAGTTCCAGGTTTATATAGAAAAGAGAAAAGATTTGCTTTCCCTCTCTTAATATCAAGCATACTTCTATTTTATTTAGGAGTTGCCTTTTCTTACTTTGTAGTCTTCCCAATAATGTTTGCTTTTTTCGCAGCTGTTGCTCCTGAGGGAGTTACCATGATGACAGATATTAGTGCTTATCTTGATTTTATAATTACACTTTTTTTTGCTTTCGGGTTAGCTTTTGAAGTACCAATAGCTACGGTAATTTTAGTATGGAGTGGTTTAGCTTCTAGGGAAAAACTTGCTTCTTGGCGCCCTTATGTTTTTTTGGGCGCTTTTATAATGGGAATGCTTTTGACTCCTCCTGATGCCATTTCACAAACTTTATTAGCTGTTCCAGTTTATTTGTTATATGAAAGTGGTTTATTTTTACTTAGATTTTTAAAGATAGATAAACAAGATAAAGAAAAATAATTCTACTGGTCTCTTTCCATAGATACTAAATAATTTATTAGATCAATTAATAAGTCATATCCACCAGCCTGGCCAGCATCAGTTGTATATTTACCATTAATAATTATAGTTGGCACACTAGCTATTCTGTATCTTCTTGATAGCTCATCAGCACGTTGTAATTTAGTATGAACTGAAAAAGATTCTAAAGTTCTCATAAATTCTTGATCATCTATACCTTGGTTGGAAAAAAAACTAACTAAAGAATCATTAGTATCTAAAAAATTTCTATTTATATGAATTTCTCTAAATATTGGTACATGAATTTCATCTGCAATTCCAAGAGCTTCAGCTGCATAAAAAGCCCTTGCGTGAGTTTGAAGAGTACTATTCCATACAGCAGGAATTCTAATGAAATTAACGTCCTCAGATAGGCTCTCTCTCCAGTTTTCTAAATAAGGATCAAGAGTGAAGCAATGCGGACACCCATACCAGAAGACCTCTGCTACTTCTATTACATCGGGACTAGAGCTTGTGGGTTGTGTGGGTGAGAGTATTGAATAATGAGTACCCTCGTTAAATTGAGGAACAGTATTCTGTGATTGGGCAGTATTAATAATAAAATATGCAAACAGAACTATTAAACTTATATTTTTAAAATAAGACATTAAGATCTCCTCTATTTTAATCCTTGGATATAGCTCGCTACTGCCTCTATCTCTTCTTGAGATAATAATTTAGCAATTGTTCTCATTACTTCATTAGAGTCTGAGTACCTTGTTCCTATGGCATATGCATTTAAAGTATTTATTGTGTATATTGAGTGCTGCCCTTTAACTTTTGGATAAAGTGAAAAAGGATTTCCTTTACCAGATGGCCCATGACAAGCAATACATGCGGGAACATTTTTTTCAAAGATACCCCCCCGATAGATTTTTTGACCTAGATCTACTAATTCTGGATCCGCACCTCTTTGAATATTTGGTAAAGAGCCATAATAAGCTGCTAAGTCAATCATATCTTGCTCGGTTAGAGAGATGGCAAAAGCATTCATTAGTATATTCTGCCTTTGTCCATCCTGAAAAGACTTCAATTGTTTAGCCGTATATAATGGATGTTGACCAGCTAGGCTAGGCCATTCAGGGTTTATACTATTGCCATCAACACCATGACAAGCAACGCAAACAGCTGCCTTTGTTTTTCCATTCTCTATAGATCCTTGAGGAAATGCTATATCACTGTAAAGTAAGAATAACCACTGACTAGAGCAGACTAATAGTCCATAAAACAGAAATTTAATACTTGAAAATAACTTATTTGCCATTACTTTCGTCGAGCCTTTTATTAATTAGTAGTTAATATATTAATTGTACACTAATATAGTAATGAACAATATTAATTGAATTATATTGGATTATGATATTTTCTCAAGCTTCTGATTTTATGATAAGTGCTAAAACTTCTAAACAGTTTCCTCAAGATTCTGGTTTAGAAGTTGCTTTTGTTGGTAGGTCAAATTCAGGTAAGTCTAGTGCGATAAATGCAATATTACATAGAAAAAATTTAGCTAAGACTAGCAAAACGCCAGGTAGGACCCAATTAATTAATTTTTTTTCAGTAAGTGATTCTAACCACCGGATTGTTGATTTACCAGGATATGGATTTGCTAAAGTGTCAATTGAGATAAGAGATAGTTGGACAAAAATGATTGAATCATATCTTTTTTCTAGAAATTCTTTAGCTGGATTTTTTATAACTATAGATGCAAGGAGGGGTCTTAATGATTTAGATAGGACAATGATAATATGGGCTGATTCAGCAAATAAACCTATAGTTATTTTACTTACTAAAATAGATAAGATTTCTAAGAATACACATAAAAATCTAAAAAATAATTTTGATAAGACTTTGCCTATAGCCTGTAATTCCTTACTTTTTTCTTCAACTTCTGGTGAGGGTATAGAAGAATCACAGTTACAATTATCTAATTGGCTTTCATTAAAAGATTAATTAATGGGCTTCATCCCAATTATTACCAGTGCCAAATTCTACTTTTAGAGGAACTGATATCTTTGTAGTGTCTTCCATAATTTTTTTTACTTTTATTGCTATAGTGTCTACCTTATCCTTATTTACTTCTAAAACTAATTCGTCATGAACTTGCATTATTATTTTTGCATCTATACAAGAATCTTTTAGCCATGTATCAACATTGATCATTGCTAATTTAATTATATCTGCAGCTGAGCCTTGCATAGGTGCATTTATAGCACTTCTTTCAGCGTACATCCGTCTTTGATGATTTTTAGAGTTTATTTCTGGTAAATACAGCCTCCTTCCATTAATGGTAGTGACGAACCCATTATTTTTTGCAAAATCTTTTATTTTATTCATATATTCTTTTACCTTAGGATATTTTTCAAAATATAGATTCACGTATTCTTGGGCATTTGATCGAGTTATACCCAGCTGACGCGCAAGTCCAAAAGCAGACATACCATAAATTAGTCCAAAGTTTATAGCTTTGGCTGACCTTCTTTGTTCTTCAGTTACTTCATCGATACTTTTATTATTAACTTCGGCTGCTGTTAGCCTATGAATATCATCATCATTATTAAATGCTGATATTAAACCTTGATCTTCTGATAGATGGGCCATAATTCTTAGTTCAATTTGAGAGTAGTCCGCTGCTAGCAAAAGATATTTTTCTGGAGCGATAAAAGCTTGTCTAATCTTTCTTCCTTCCTCTCTTCGTATAGGGATATTTTGTAAATTTGGGCTCGAGGAAGAGAGCCTTCCTGTAGCTGCTACGGCTTGGTGATAAGAAGTATGTATACGGTTTGTTTTTTTATTAATTTCTAAGGGTAGCTTATCTGTATAGGTAGTCTTTAGTTTTGCTAAGGCTCTATAATCTAAAATTAATTTAGGTAACTCATAATCTTGGGCTAAATCTTGTAATACATTTTCGGCAGTAGAGGGCTGTCCTTTAGGGGTCTTACCTAATATAGGAAGCCGTAATTTATCATAAAGTATTTCTTGAAGTTGTTTTGGAGAGGAAATATTAAATGAACCTCCAGAAATATTATATATTTTGTCTTCAAGATCATTCATATTTTTAGCTAAATCTTTACTTTGTAACTTTAGAATTTCCGAGTCTATAAGTACTCCAGTATGTTCCATTTCTTGAAGGATTTTTATTATAGGTCTTTCAATTTCCGTGTATATTTTTTGTAATTCAGGGATAGATTCTAGTTTTTTCCATAGGTTATAATGCAGCCTTAGAGCTATGTCAGCATCCTCTGATGCATAGCTTGATGCTTCATCTATATGCACTTTATTGAATCCAATTTGTTTAGCACCTTTTCCTACTATGTCTTCATATTTAGTAGTATTGTAATTTAGATATTTTTTCGCTAAGGAATCCATATCATGACGGCTAGCTGTTGAGTTAAGCACGAAAGATTCCATCATAGAATCATAAAAAATACCATTCATCTTAATTTTATAATTTTCAAAAATATGCATATCATATTTTATATTTTGACCAACTTTTTTATTATTACTTTCTAGCCATGGTTTTAATTTTGAAAGAACGTAATCAGTATCTAGCTGGTTCTGAGCTGTTGGATAGTCGTGATTTAGTGGTATGTAGGATCCTTTATTTGGCTTGTAAGATATCGATAGTCCAACTAGTGTTGCTTTCATGTAATCAAGACTAGTAGTTTCTGTATCAATAGCTACGATAGATGCTTTTTCTATATTATTTATTTCTTCAAGAAAATCAGCTTTAGTAAGTATCGTTTTATATGAAGCATTTGTATTTTTAGTAGAATTTATCTTAACTTCTTTTAACCCTCTTAATAAGCTATTTATTTCAAATCTATCATGAAGCTTTCTCAGTTCTTTTTTGTCAGGAGCTGTTTTTTTTAATTCATCAAATTCAATACCAACTTCTACATCTCTCTTTATTGTCGTTAGTTTTTTATATAGCGGTATTTTATCCAATGAATTTCTTAACTTCTCACCAACTTTACCTTCAATATCATTAGCATTTTTAATAATTTCATCTAAGCTTTTATATTTAGATAGCCATTTTGTAGCAGTCTTAGGACCTACGCTAGGAACACCAGGTATGTTGTCTGCAGAATCGCCTACAAGAGCTAAGTAATCTATAATTTGTGAGGGCTCCACTCCAAATTTATTGATTACTCCTTCTGAGTCATAGGTTTTATTACTCATTGTATCAACTAACGTTACTCTTTCAGTTACTAGTTGTGCCATATCTTTATCTGAAGTTGAAATTACAGTTTGGATATTATTTTTTTCGGCGATCGAAGCTAAGGTTCCTATAACATCATCTGCTTCTACACCTTTTATTCTTATTAAGGGGAGACCAAGGGCTTTTATTGATCTAAATAAAGGTTCAATTTGAGGCCTAAGGTCTTCAGGCATGGGCGGTCTATTAGCTTTATATTTGGCGTAAATATCGTTTCTAAATGTTTTGCCAGGCGTATCAAAAACCACTGCTATCTTTTGCGGCTGATATTCATCTAGTAGTTTGTTAAGCATATTTAGCACACCAAATATTGCTCCACTAGGCTCTCCTTTGCTAGAAGTTAGATTTGGTAAAGCATGATATGCCCTGAAAAGATAAGAGGAGCCATCTACTACTATAAATAACTTTTTAGATGACATAATTAGAAGAAAAATATTTTCATATAATAGAGCTTAGATCTTTATAAGAAATATCTATTTCTTTATACATAGAATCTAATATAAGATCTCCTTTTTGACCGCACCCTGAAAGAATGAGCATAAGAAATATAAGATAGTTATTTTTCATCTATTTTCTTTGCAACCATTTTATAGGCCTCCCTGAACGATATATTTTTTTCTAAAGCTAATTTATTAGCCTGTTCTGTAGCATAAATATCAGGATTTAATATTATATTTTTCTCATTAAATGATATATTTTCTATTGAGTGAGTCATAATTTTTATAGTATCAATTGCAATATCGATAGATCGGAATAGTGGCATTTTTATTCTTTGTAGATCTCGATGATATCCAGAGATTAACTTTGAAGAGATTGATAAAGTTTCTACTAGTGAAGCTATTCCTATAGATTCAGCACTTCTTACTAGTTCAAAAACATCAGGATTATTTTTCTGAGGCATTATTGAAGATCCAGTAGTTATGTTTTTCTTGATATCTAAAAAGGAAAACTCATCACTATAGAATAAAATAATATCTGATGCTAATTTAGCTAAATCACCTAAAATAATTGTAATTTCAAATATTACTGATGCTTCAGCTTTTCCTCGACTTATCTGAACAGCTGTTACTGGCTCATGTGTAGATTTAAATCCTAAGCTTTTTGTTGTTAGCTCCCTATCAATATTAAGACCAGGAGTGCCATATCCTGCAGCTGATCCTAATGGATTTTTGTCAGCCCTATTAGTAGCTAATTTGATTCCTATTACATCGTCTGATAATTCAGAAGTATATCCTTCAGCCCATAGCTTAACAGAGCTAGGCATACCCCTCTGTGTATGAGTATAGCCAGGAAGTTGAACTTCACCTTGCTTCTTAATAAGTACATTGATTTTACTAATTAGTAACTCAAGCTCCTTTGCTACGTTATCTCCTACATCCTTAAGATAAAGTCTTAAGGCAGCAAGTACTTGATCGTTCCTGGAGCGCCCAAGATGAATGCTTCCTCCTGCTGAGCCAAGATATTTTGTCAGATGGTTTTCTATTGCTGTATGACAGTCTTCTTGCTCAAGATCAATTTTCCACTCACCGTTTTTATGATCTTTTCCAATTTTCTTAAGTGCTTTAGAAATTTTATGATAATCATCTTTTTTTATTAAGCCTTTCTCTTTAAGCATACTTGCATGGGCTATTGATGCTTGAATATCATATTCAACTAATCGCTCGTCCAAATGAAAATCATTACCTACAGTATATTTCAAGATTAAATTATCTACTGGTAAGTCTTTATCCCATAAACGTTTCATAATAACTTCCTATTTTTTCTCAGCTTTGCTTAATATATTTATATCATTCACTACTAGCGTTCCTGTTCCATCATTAGTAAATATCTCCAATAATAAGCTATCAGCTAAATCATAGGAAATAACATGGACACGAGGTACGCCACTGGTAAGGGCAAGCTCTATCGCTTTTGCTTTAGGGAGCATTCCATCTTCTAACTTACCTTCATCTTTAAGCTTTTTTAAACCATTTATATCAACATATGAGATCATAGACTTAGGATTATTTTTATCTTCTAAAATTCCTGGCGCACTCATGGCTAAAATTAATTTCTCTGCTTTCATCGCTGAAGCAATTGCTGCAGCAACTGTATCAGCATTTATATTTAACAATGTTCCTTTATCATCAGCAGATAATGGACTTACAACAGGAATAAGGCCATTGTCTAACTGCTTAAAGAGAATATTAGCCTCAACACTTTGAATATCACCGACAAATCCATAATCTTTTATTTTTACACCTTTATCATCTTGCACAACAGGCCTTTTGATAGCTTGGATAAGGCCAGCGTCCACTCCACTAATTCCAACGGCAGGGATAGCAAGATCCCTAAAGCATGCTAATAATTTAGTGTTAATTTGACCATTAAGTACCATTGCAGAAATCTCAAGTGCTTTTTTATCTGTAACACGTCGCCCCTCAATAAATTTACTATCGATACCTAATGATTTTGCTAACTCTGTTGATTGAGGACCTCCACCATGTACTAAAATAACTTTAATTCCAAGGTCATACAAAATTCCTATTTGCTCTACAAGTAAATTCGTTGCTTTTGATGATAGGAGAGCTTCTCCTCCAATTTTTAAGACGAATATCTTACCTTTAAACATTCTGATATATGGAGCGGCTCTCTTTAATGCAGAGACAACTATTGCTCTTTCATTTTTTTTTAATTCACTCATATTTTTTTTATCCTTTCATCATTTTATATAGAATGGCCATTTGAGCATACATACGATTACGAGCTTCCTCTATGACAATACTCCGAGGCCCATCTAATATACCATCAGAAACTACGACCCCTCTTCTCACAGGCAGACAATGCATAAATTTACATTGTTTTTTTGCTGTATTAAACCACTCTTCATCAATGCACCAATCAATAAATTTTTCTCTTAATAGTTTATCTTTAATTTGATCTCCATAGTGTAAGGTTGAAGACCAAGATTTAGCATAGATTACATCGGCCCCTTCCATTGCTACTTTTCTATTATCAGATTCTAGAACGCTCCCACCTGATTTTGTAGCTTCATTAGTTGCTTTTTCTAAAATACTTTTTGGTAATGCAAAACCATCAGGTCTTAAAACTGTCACATCCATTCCACGTTTAGCCGCCATGATTAAAGTAGATGCAGGAACGGCCAGAGGGAGTGCATTTGGATGATAAGCCCAAGATAGCACAAACTTTCCACCATTCTTTGGAATTTCTAAATTATCCATTGTTTTCCAATCTGCTAAATTCTGACATGGGTGCTGTATTGCCGATTCCATATTAATTAATGGCTTATCAACCAAAGATGATAGATTTTTAAATTTAATATCTTCTAAATCATCATCTATATTTTCTCTCTCAGCAAAAGCTCTTATTCCGACTGCATCACCATAAGAAGCTATAACAGGAACCGCTTCTTTAATATGTTCAGCGGCTGAGCCATCCATAACTATTCCATGTCGAGTTTCTAGACCATGAATAGACATATCAGGAGAAATAACAAATGAACCCCCACCTAACCTAGACATGCCAGCCTGAAAAGACGCAAGAGTCCTAAGTGATGGACTTAGGAAAAGTAATGATAGCACCTTGCCCTTTAGTACATTAGGGCTAGGATTTTTTTCTAGTTGATTTGCTAGATCAATTAGATTATCAATTTCATCATTACTAAAATCAGTAAGGTCATTAAAGCTATTCATTATTTATTTCCTTTAGAGCTGATGAGAGTATTTCGATATGCGATTTTTCTAGTATATATGGTGGAAGTAGACGCAAGATATTTGGGTCACTGCTAGTTCCAGTCATTATATTTTTTTTCAGTAACTTATCTCTTAAAACATTAGCAGGTATTTTTGTTTTTAACCCAATTAAAAATCCTGCTCCCTGAATATCAATAACTGGATCTATTTTACAGGTACTAAATAAATATTTTGATACACTATTTATATTATCCATAAGGTTGTCATCAATAATAGTGTCTATAACTGCACTAATGGCTACAGATGAAAGGGGACCTCCACCAAAAGTTGTTCCTAGAGAGCCAGCACCTAAATTTTTTATTATTTTTTCCTTCATAATGACTGCACCACAGGGGAGTCCTCCTGCTAACGATTTTGCTACCGTCAATAAGTCAGGCGTTACTTGAAAATAATCTGCTCCAAAAGGTACGCCCAACCTACCCATTCCTGTTTGAACCTCATCAAAGATCAATAAAGTTTTATTTTTTTTGCACTGATGTTGAATAGAATTAATAAACTCATTAGAAAATTTATAAGCACCTGCAACTCCCTGAATCGGCTCAATGATCACTGCCGCAGTATCTTTGTCAACAGCTTTTTTTAACGAGTCAATATCATTTCTAGGTATAAATTCTACTTTCATAGGCGTTGATGGGAATCCATACCATTTTTTTTGTGATCCCCAAGTTACAGCTCCAGCAGCAGCTGTTCTACCATGGAATGCATTTTCTATAGCTATGATTTTTTTTCTTCCTGTTAATTGAAGTGCTATACGAATAGCATTCTCATTCGCTTCAGCACCACTATTAACAAAAAAAACTTTATTAAGGTTTTTAGGGGAAAATTCAGCTAATTTTGTAGCAGCATCATCTCTAGACTTCATAATTACAGCATTGCTTTGAAAAAGAAGATTTTTTGCTTGATTAGTTATAGCTGTTATCAATTTTTTATGATTGTATCCTAGACACGTAACTGCATGCCCGCCATATAAATCTAGCACTTTTTTATTTTTCTCATCTTTGAGGAAAACTCCGTCACCTTTTACGGGCTCAAAGGGTAAGACAGGATATACTTCTTGTAAGTGTGCATTATATTTTGACATTATGCCCATCCTATTGGAGGGATCATTAAACCCTCTGTCTCAGGCCATCCTAGTAGTTTGTTCGCAAATTGAATTGCACCTCCCGCAGCACCTTTTACTAGATTATCAATAACACAACAAATAACTAGATTATTGTTATTTAAAGATATAGAGAGCTGGGCTTCATTTGTTCCAACTACATCCTTTATTTTAGGGGGGGCATTCAGTATATCTACAAAAGGCTTTTCTTTGTAATAATTTTTAAACAGGTTAAAAATATATTTTTCATCATAATCATTTTTTAATTTACAAAAAGTAGTTGCATATATTCCACGAGTAAATGGCCCTGAATGAGGTACAAAATTTAGATTTATTCCTTTGTTAGTAATTTTTTTTATAATATGCTCTACTTCTATCGAGTGTCGGTGCTTAAGGGGCTTATATGAAAAAAAATTGCCATCACGAACAGGATGATGAGTATTTATTTTAGGTAAGCTACCAGATCCTGTGCTTCCAGTGACTGCGCTAGTAAAAAAATCAAATTCGCTAATATTGTTCTCAACTAATGGAACAATAGATAGTAGCATTGATGTAGAAAAACATCCTGGATGAGAGATATTATTATAATTATTTTCTTTTATTTGTTCAGGAATACCACAAATAAACGATTTTATAAGTTCAGGTGCTGTATGATCTTGACCATAGGTTTTTTCAAAGTCATTTTTGTTATCAAACCTGAAGTCAGCTGCAATATCGATTATGTTAGTCTTTAGATTTAATTTTTTTGATTCAGAGATGATTTTATTTATTGTTTTAGCTGAGCTTCCATGATTGGCAGCAGATATTACCATCCAGTGATCATGCCCCTGAAGCCCCTCTATCCCAGCCTCAATTGATATAAATTTTTCTTTAGGATAAATTTTTTTCAGATATGGAAATTTTTCTGATAAAAATTTCCCATTTTGACTACTAGAAATAATCAATTTAGGAAAAAAGTATTTATGATATGACAGAAGCCGAAGTAACTCTCCAGCTACATAACCAGATCCACCTAATATTATTACAGGTATTTTATTACTCATTTTTTGCTTCCGATGTTATTAGGCAAAATTTCTGATTCAATAAAATTACCTAAATCTGTTGAGTTAGTAAGAGCGTTTATTGCTTTTATACTACTTTGTTTTTCGATAATATCTATACCTACTTGATTATCTGTTGCTGGTCCAGTCACAACTGATGGAGTTAAGTTAAAATTATCTTTCAATATTTTAACTCCTCCCCATGCACCTATAGGATCATTTGCACAAAGCACAATAGAAGAGAAATAACCTTTAAGCTCTTTGTCTAACAGAATAGATTCAACTCCGTATGCACCAAGGATACCATCGCCAAATTCACATACAATTACATCTGGATTATTATTAGCTAAAGAGCTACATATTTTTTTTGTTATATCAGCAGAGTTTTCTGAAGTTGTAGCTACTACTCCATAGTCAGAGAATATTTCTGTATTTCTAGCACCTGCATCTTCCATAGCAAGTATGTCTCGTCGAAGAGCAACACCAGTACTTTTAAATGCATCAACAGTAAATCCATTATGATTAAGCTGGCTTATTATAGAGCATGCCGCAACTGTTTTTCCTGAATCCATACAAGTCCCAGCAATAGCAATAATTGGTATCTGATTAAGATCAAGTTTTTTAACTATATTTTTTTTAGGTGCTCCAACTTTTGCAGGAACACCTATTCTCTCACCTAAGAAAGGAAATTCTAAAACTACACCAAGTACTTCACAGTCAAAAGGAGAACCCTGGCTAATATTAATAGAGTCACAAATGCCTAAAACCCCCCCAAGGTTTAAGACTTGTATTTTATCACCAGCTGAAAGCTTTTCCGGTATATGACCAGAATAACCAAATAATGCTTTTCTATGCCCAAGTGCACCAATAATAATATCCCCTTTTTTAATTTGGGCCATTCGTCCGCTTGTAAGCTCTAGTGTGTTGTACCGAGATTTATTATTTAGTACTTTTGCAGCAACAATCACTCCTTCTTCACAAGGAATGTCAGGACTTATTCTTATTTCACGCCCTATATCATTTGCTATAGCAACGGAAGAGATTTTATCTACAATTAAAGATTGCATATTAACTCTCCTTTACTCTGCTGTGAAGAGTTCCTGGTAGAGATAAGATTCTTGAAAAGCCTAGTGCATCTCTAGCATCCCACTCACCTATAGATTCTCCATATTTACTTTTACTTGCTGACATGAGAGAAAAAGGCGATTTAATTCCAGTAATAAAAACTGAACCAGGGCGCAATACACAGTCAACTTTTCCAGAAACATATTTTTGTGATGACATAAAAAAAGACTCTATATCATTACATGCAGGATCTAGCTGTTTCCCCTCATGAATAAGTTCACAGTAATGAAGGCTTAATTGTTCCTTAATTTTTAACTGTAAAGAGGAAAGTGTTAGTTTTTCTAATTCTCGATGAGCATTTATTAGAATCTCAGCAGCAGGTGCCTCGAATGCAACACGTCCTTTTATGCCTAATATAGTATCTCCTAAATGGATACCACGACCTATTCCAAAAACCTTTCCAGTCGTTTCTAGTTTTTCAATTATCTGAATTGGGTTGAGGTCTTCTCCATTAATCTTAATTGGAATACCTTTTTTAAATTCAATAATAATTTTCTGTTCATTTTTAGAAGAGGAAGGAAAAACATTAGGGCTGAGCTCCCAAGAAGATTCTGGAATAGTCTCTTTAGAATCAAGTGTTTCAGATCCTCCAATAGTAACTCCCCATAGCCCTCGATTTATAGAGTAAGTTGAGCCTGATTTTGGGGTGGGAAGTCCTAATTTTTTTAGATAGCTTACCTGATCATCTCTTGCCCATGATTGATCTCTAACTGGAGCTAGTATTTTAAGATCAGGCGCTAATGATTTTAGAATTATTTGGAACCGAATTTGATCATTTCCAGCGGCTGTACATCCATGAGCTACAGTATCAGAGTGCATATCTTTTGCAATTTTAGCTAAATATTTTGCCTGAATAACTCTTTCAGAGCCTACACACAGAGGATACATGTTACCCTTTTTTATATTACCCATAATTAAAAATTTAAGAACATCATTAAAGAAGTCATCTTTTGCATTGACTAGGATGTGGTCATTAGCTCCTAGTTTTTTAGAATGTTCTTTCAAGTGTTTTGATGTTTCTTTGTTAATACCACCTGTATCTACTGTGACAGTTATAACTGGTTTTCCATAGGTTTCTTTTAGCCAAGGCACACAGAATGATGTATCCAGGCCACCAGAAAAGGCAAGTATGATAGGAGAATTTTTATTAGCCATTATTAATATCCTTTTCTAATTTTATTTTAATTTTATTCTGTTGCGAAATACTGCTAGTAGCAATATAAATAGTATCATCACCAGATAGTGTTGCTATTATTTCTGGCCAGTTAAGTTCATCTAGTGTTACAGCAACTCTTTGAGCTGCGCCTATTTCTGTTTTTAAGACAAGAAGGTTTGGGCCTGCGCTTATAACTCCAATGATAAAGCTATCTATATTTTTTAGAGCATAATTAGTAGTAATATTTTTTTCAGGCAAAGTATAACTTGAGTTAAATTTATTAATTCCCATTTCCTTTAAGTCTCGACTAACGCTAGACTGAGTTACCCCATAGCCTTTATTCTGAAGTAAATTTACTATTTCTTTTTGTCGTAACACATTGTTTTCCTTTATTATTTCAGCTATTGCGTTACGTCGACCTAATTGTTCTGTCAAAGATGTAGGCATGATTAATGATCCTTTGTGCATAATTTGTGCATATATTATATTATATGTACAAATTATGCAATGATTTATTTCTAAAGGAATTTCGATTTCTTCTATAAAATATGTATTTCATTCTTATGGGTATTTTTTTTTGGAAGCGCTAATAATAAAAGATTTATATAAAACTTACTCTAATGGCAAGTATGTCCTTAAAGGAGTAGACCTTGCTGTACCAGAAGGTGATTTTTTTGCATTATTGGGTCCAAATGGAGCTGGTAAAACTACAATTATTAATATTATTACATCATTAACATATAAGACAGATGGTTCAATTAAGGTGTTCGGACATGATTTTGATTTACAAGCAAATTTAGCTAAATCTTTTATTGGAATAGTTCCTCAAGAGTTTAATATCAACATGTTTGAGACTTGCTCTAATATTCTTATTAATCAAGCTGGGTACTATGGCATAACAAGGAAAGAGGCCATTATTCGTACTGAGAAATATTTAAAATCAGTAAAATTATGGGATAGGAAAGATGATATAGCACGAACTCTATCAGGAGGAATGAAACGTCGACTTATGATAGCTAGAGCCTTAGTTCATGAGCCTAGACTATTAATCTTAGATGAGCCTACAGCTGGAGTAGATATAGAAATTAGAAGATCAATGTGGAATTTATTAAGAGAAATAAATGATATAGGAATGACTATTATACTTACTACTCATTATCTTGAGGAGGCTGAAAGCCTGTGTAGGAATATTGCAATTATTGATGAAGGGAAAATAATTGAAAATGATTCAATATCAAATATTGTAAAAAAACTATCTCAACAGTCATTTATATTTAATCTATCAAATTCATGTAATAAAAGACCCAATATAGAGAACTTTAAAGTTTCTATGAAATCAGAAAATGAAATTGAAGTTCGTGTTTCAAGTCATCAAAATTTAAATGATGTATTTCAAGAATTTTCTAAACAAGGTATAGAAATTTCTAGTATGAGAGCTAAAAGTAATAGGCTGGAAGAATTATTTATAAGTTATGTTGATGCGAAGAGAAATGATGATGAATAATATTATCAAGAATATGAGAATAAATAGGCTAGTCAGAATAAACTTAGTTGGCTTTTATACAATTATAAGGAGAGAAATAAAGCGGGTTGTCAGAATATGGATTCAAACTATACTTCCACCCGCTATAACTATGACTTTATATTTTATAATTTTTGGGAGCTTAATAGGTAGTAGGATAGGGGATATGAGTGGAGTGCCCTACACTACATTTATAGCTCCTGGTCTTATAATGATGTCTATTATCACGAATTCATTTGGTAACGTAGTCTCTTCTTTTTTTTCAGGAAAATTACATAGGCATTTAGAGGAAATGCTTGTATCTCCAATGGAAATAACCACTATAGTTTTCGGTTTTGTATCAGGAGGATTATTTAGAGGTATTCTTGTGTCCTTAGTAGTTACTATTGTAGCTTTATTTTTTACTGAGCTGAAGATAACTTATCCACTAATTACAGTTTCTACAATTATTTTAACTTCTGTAACTTTTTCCTTAGCTGGTTTATTGAATGCGATATTTGCTAAAAATTTCGATGAGATTTCAATTATACCAACATTTGTTTTGGCGCCATTAACATATCTTGGTGGTGTGTTTTTCTCTATCTCTTTACTTTCTCCTTTCTGGCAGAGTGTCGCTCAGTTTAATCCAATTTTATACATGGTGAATGCTTTTAGATACGGAATGCTTGGTATTTCTGATATACCTATACTTAAAGCCTATACTATAATTATTTTAGCCTTAGTTTTTTTATTTTCTCTTGTTATTTTTCTTTTAAAAAGAGGAACAGGGGTAAGGAATTAAACTTAATCTAAACTTAATAGGAAACCTTGACTTTGAAATTCACCGATCACTCCTGACTCATTAATTTCAATAATAGAGACACCTTCTGGAGACATATATTCTCCTTCTCTAAAGCTTCTAGAATTAATTCGAACAAAGCTATTTTCTGGATCAATGCTAAATACATGCAGTTCTAGATTTAGGACTGGCAAGGCTATGCCTTTGGCTTTTGCCTCCATATAAGTAGGAATTATTGGAATATCTATTTGATCTAGTTCTTCAGATTCTAGATTAATAATATTGATAGGGTCTGTAGGTATATATTCATCTACTTCTTCATTTATATCCTTTATTTCTACAATTGGTATTGAATTATTGTTAGTTGTATCAGTAATAGGGGAGGCTGGTATCAGATTTTCAATTGAGGCTTGCTGAGGATTATTTTCTTTACTATTCAACCAAAGCCATATTAGGCCGAAGCATGATAGACAAAGTATACTGATTAATACTTTTAACCAAATCGGAGAATTATTTGTTGGGATAGCATAAGGAATATTAGTTATCTTTGGAGTCTCAGATTTCAAGCGCTCATTTTCTGATTTTCTTAATGCATCTAGTATAAAAGACATCTTAAATATTTCTCATAATTAAAGAATATTGAAATAACTTAACTTCTCTAAGATCCAAATAGCATCAGGATCAAGAGCCTTAATTAAACCAAAAATAATTAAAAATATACCTATTAAGGCGACAGATGAAAAAATAGTATTAGTATAAGAGGGCCTTTCATTGTTGCCATAAATTTCTTTAGCAGATTTTCTAACTAAAGATTTATCCACAACTCTTACTTCTTCGGTATAGGCAGCTAAAAGAGCATGGTCACAAAGAACATTAATTATTCTTGGTATACCTTGAGATAAGCGATAGATCTCTTTGAGAGATGAGTATTTAAATATCTCACCCATCGCACCAGCTATCTTCATTCTATGTTTAATATACTGAAGAACATCTTTCTTGCTCAAAGGGTCTAAATGATATCTACCAGTTATTCTTTGAGAAAGTTGTCGCATATTCCTTTTATTTATAGTTTCTCTTAGTTCTGGTTGGCCAATAAAAATTATCTGTAATAATTTTTGTCTTGATGTCTCTAGATTAGTAAGAAGCCTTACTTGCTCTAACACATTTCTATTTAGATTCTGAGCTTCATCAACTATAAGTACAGTTCTTCTTCCTTTAGAATGAGAGTCTAAAAGATATGAGCTTAGTTGATCAATTAAGGTTTTGATTGTATTTTCTTTAGAAAGTTCAATATCTAATTCTTCACAGATAGTTATGAGGAAGTCTTTTGTAGTTACCTGCGGATTTAATATTAAAGCTATATCTACTTCTTCGGGAATTTGCTCTAAAAGACTTCTTACTAGAGTTGTTTTGCCTGTACCAACTTCACCAGTTAGCTGAATAAAGCCACCACTCTCAGATATGCCATAAACTAAATGAGCAAGAGCGTCTGTATGTTTTTGACTTAAGTAAAGATACCGAGGATCAGGCGTAATTGAGAATGGTTTTTCATTAAGACCAAAAAACTGAGTATACACAAACAGCTCCCGATAAATATTAGTTTATTTTATCAAAAATAATTTATTCAATTATTTCAATAGTAATTGTATCTGACATTATGGGTGGATTGTGCGGCCTATGGAGTAGGTCCCCTAGCACTAGTTGAAGATTATGTTCACCAGGAGCTAGATCAATTATAGCTTCGGATTGACCTAAGCCAAAATGAACATGATTTTCATCGGCTGGAATAGGGAAATCAAAATTCTCTAATTTAGTGTCTATTAGTAAGTGGTGATGTCCAGTATTAGGCGAATCGACTAAGGCTGGAGCTATCCCTATTCCT
This sequence comes from Gammaproteobacteria bacterium TMED78, assembly GCA_002171615.1. Taxonomy (GTDB): domain Bacteria; phylum Pseudomonadota; class Gammaproteobacteria; order Steroidobacterales; family Rariloculaceae; genus TMED78. Next base: position 199,582 of record NHEF01000010.1, on the reverse strand, counting down.
GAGAGTCCAAACACTATCTTTACTGGACTAGAAATTTGATCTCCATCAGCTGGCTCAATAAAATAGACGTAGGCTTCAGGAGGAGCAGCTCTTCTAGACAAATCCATAGCAGGCTGAGCTTCAGAAGTAGAGCTTTCGTCTGACTCAATAGCTACTTCCTGAGTACAGCCAAAAAGCACAAAAATAGATAAAAAATATAGGAATTTCTTGAGTAACATTTATTTCTCCTTGAGTTTTTTGCTTTTTAGTTTGTTTCTGTCACGAACTAATTCTTTAGGGTCAAAGTCGTCAACAGCCATAACTTCCATCATTTTAGCATCAAAATCTATAATTTTATCTTTCTCTGCTGGGGTGATAATTTCCTTAGCCTCTGCTTCTTGTATTTCCTCAAAGAAAGTTTTTGAAGTTAGAGTTTTATTTTTCTTAGCTAATAAGATTTTTTTCTCTATAGGAATAATTTCTTCGGCTAATAAAAGGGTTTCATTTAGAAATGCTATATGACCTTTTTTACCTTTATACATTCCCTCACAAAGCCTTTCTCTAGTTTTTGAAGGCTTGATCATAAGATCAGAAATTTCCTTACCTAGTTTATCGGAAGGAGATGAAAAAGACCTACCTCTAGGAAAAACTAGAGCTCTAAGAATCCTCGATACAAGCTTATTTGGGAAATTTCTTAGAAAGCCATGAAGCTGTTCTTGTGCATTATAAAGTAGAAATCTACAAGACCACTCAACTAAAGGCAAATCTTCCTCTGGCGATCCCTCGTCTTCAAAATTCTTAAGTACCATTGATGTAAAATAAAGATAGCTTAATATATCTCCAAGTCTTGCAGATAGCAGTTCTTTTCTTTTTAAATCTCCTCCTAGAAAGAGCATTGCAATATCAGTTACTAAGGCAAATGAAGCACTATACCTATTTATATGTCGGTAATAAGGACTTAAGGAGTTTTTTCTTGGTGCAGATGTAAACTTAGAAAATGTAATTCCCATGATTAAAGATCTAAAGGCATTAGATATAGAATAGCCGATATGCTTAAAAAATAATTGATCGAATAAGGATAGCCCTTTATTCTCATCTTTTTCTTTCATTGCATTGAGCTCAGGTAAAACAAAAGGGTGACAACGAATAGCGCCTTGACCAAAAATAATTAAACTACGAGTAAGTATATTTGCACCCTCAACAGTAACGGGAACTACTGAGCCAGCAAATCTGTTACCTAAATAATTTTTTGGGCCCATCATGACGAGTTTACCAGCATGAACATCTATAGCATCTTTTGCTACCTGTCTGCTAAGTTCCGTATTATGGTATTTTAGAATAGCACTAGGTACTGCAGGTTTTTCGCCTTGATTAATAGCAGCGCATGTGACTTTTGATCCAGATTTAATGATGTAAGTATAACCAGCCATTCTAGCAATTACTTCCCCTACCCCTTCAAACTTTCCGATTTGCATACCAAACTGCTTCCTAAGCCTTGCATAAGCACCGGTAGTATATACTGCTGCCTGAGCACCACCTACTGCATTACTTGGAAGAGCAATTCCCCTTCCAACTGATAGAAGCTCGACAAGCATCCTCCATCCTTTGCCAGCCATTTTTGGCCCGCCGATTATCCCATCTAGTGGTATAAAGACATTTCTTCCTTGAGTTGGGCCATTTTGGAAGGGTATTCCCATAGGCAGATGCCGCCTTCCTATTGTTATTCCTTTTAAATTAGTGGGTACTAAAACTGCTGTTATCCCGTAATCGTCTTCATCACCAATCAAATGATCAGGATCTGAAAGTTTTATTGCAAGTCCTAATACTGTAGCAATTGGTGCTAGCGTTATATATCTTTTATCCCAGTTCAAACGTATACCAATTATTTCTTTTCCCTCATATTTTTCTTTACATATAACTCCACTATCAGTTATTGCTGTTGCATCAGAACCTGCCCTAGGTGATGTTAAGGCAAAACATGGCACATCAATGCTCTTAGCTAATCTAGGTAACCAATAATCTTTCTGTTGTTTGGTTCCATAATGGAGTAGTAGCTCCGCTGGCCCGAGAGAATTTGGAACACTCATAATTGAAGTTAGGGTTGAGTTACAAGAAGATGCTTTCGATAAAATCATAGAGACAGCTAAAGGAGAAAAACCTAAGCCTCCATATTTTTTTGGGATTATTAGTGCAAAGAATTTTTTTTGTTTTAGGAATTTCCAAGCTTTTTCTGGAAGGTCTAAAAGATTATGATTTATTTCCCAATCATTTAGCATCCCACATAATTCTTCAGTTGGACCATCCAGAAAATCTTGCTCATCTTTTGTAAGTTTCCCTGGTTTTAAATCAAGTAGTTTATTCCAGTCAGGCATACCAGAAAAAAATTCACCTTCCCACCAAACACCACCTGCTTCTAAAGCCTCTCTTTCTGTTTCTGATAGTGTAGGAAGTTTGTTTTTTAGTGATTCAAATATACGAGCAGTTAAATACTCTTTTCTTAGATTTACAACGTTGAGTGAAAGTATAGGGATGAATAGAATCCATAAAATGATAGACCAAAAAAGACTAGGGCCTAAAATAGTAAAGGCAACAATTGTAGCTCCTAACGCAGCTGTGAAAGTTTTATAATTAATACGGTTATATGATAGATATATACAGACAACTAAAATAATTAAAAACCATAATAATATAACCATACTAATTTACCCTTATAGTAATTCTTCTACTGCACTTCTTTCTTCTCTTAATTCATTATTAGTAAGACCTATTTTATCGTTACTAAATTCATCAATATCAAGATTCTTGATTATGGAGTATTCTCCGTTATTGCAGATAACAGGATAAGAGAAAACCACTCCTTCAGATATTGAATAACTTCCATCAGATGCAACACCCATACTTACCCAATCATTATCTGATGTTCCTTGTACCCAGTCTCTCATATGATCAATAGCAGCAGAAGCTGCAGAAGCGGCTGACGATGCCCCCCTAGCTTTTATTATTTCTGTTCCTCTTTGTTGCACTAGCGGGATAAATTTTTCTCTATACCATTCTTGATTTACTAGCTCTATTATTTTCTCTTCATGTATAGATATTGGGCCTCTCTTTCTTTTGACACAATATGAAATATCTGGGTATTGAGTGGCAGAATGGTTTCCCCAAATTATCATTTTTTTTATTTCCGAGACGTGGGCATTAGTTTTTATTGCAATCTGTGCTTTTGCTCTATTATGATCAAGCCTTGTCATAGCCGTAAAGTTTTTTGGATCAATATTTGGAGCATTTTCTCTTGCTATTAGGGCATTAGTATTAGCAGGGTTTCCAACTACTAGGACTTTAACATTGTTATCTGCGAACATATTTAAAGATTTTCCTTGCTCTGAAAATATTTTTGCATTTCCAAGTAATAAATCTTTTCTTTCTATATCAGCTGTTCTTGGCTTAGCTCCAACCAAGAAAGCATAGTTTATATCTTTAAATCCTATTTCAAGCTTATCTGTTACAATAATTTTATCTAGTGTATCGAAGGAGCAATCATCTAGCTCCATTGCAACGCCTTTAAGAGCTTCTATTGCTGGTGTAATTTCTATTAACTGAAGAATAATAGATTGATCTTTGCCAAATAATTGGCCAGAGGCAATTCTAAATGCTAATTGATAGCCAATCTGACCAGCTGCACCTGTAATTGCTATTCTTACTGCTTTTTTTGTAGACATTAAATTTAATTTCCTTAGTTGAGTTGAGGTTGTTGCGAGTCTTGAGAGGTTTCTGGGTCATCAGTATTTTGGTTTATTTCATTGTGAAGCTCTACCTGGCTATTAAAAATAGATGCTACTGCTTCCATTTCACCTACAGCTGCATTGTATCTAGAAAACATAATTGATCTATATTCTATGGTGGCCTGATCACCAGTGGTTGTTATTTCTTCATTTAAGCAATCTAGGTAGGCACTTATATTTTCCATATAATTTTTAATCTGATCTTGGGCTATTAACATTTCTTCCATAGTTGCGGATAATCCATCTGGTATTATTACAAGTGGGGGATATTCACAGCTATAGCTAATATTTGCGGTATTAATTACTAATAGGGAGAAAACAAATCTCAATACATTCATGATATTGACCATATTTTTAGAATTTATTTAGTTATTGATACTATACCCTACTGTTTTGATCGGTTCCATTTATGTTGTTATAGCTTATCTTTTTAATCTTTAATATAGTACGTCTTTATGAATTTTTAATGAAAAAGTGGGAAACTATTGCTATATTTTGATAAAAACTTACTAAGAGATAAGGATCAAGCAAGTTTAATAAATAAAGGCCTAAGAGGGATAGAGAAAGAGTCTCTTAGAGTGAGCTTCAATGGAGAGCTTTCTATGAAGCCACACCCATCTTTGCTGGGGTCAGCTCTTAGCAACCCCTACATAACTACAGATTACTCAGAAGCTTTATTAGAATTTGTAACACCTGCCTATAACACTAATTCAGAAGTGATACAGTTTCTTTCTGATATGCACGCCTTTTTTTATTCTGTTTGTGATGAAGAATTATTATGGCCCCAAAGTATGCCGTGTGATATTAGTAATATCCCAAGTCTCCCTATAGCTAATTATGGAACATCTAATCTTGGTCTAATGAAGTCAATTTATAGACATGGCCTTGGCCATCGTTATGGGAAAGCTATGCAGTTAATATCTGGAGTGCATTTTAACTATTCTTTGCCCTTAGATTTCTGGCCAATATATAGGGAAAATAAAAAAAGTAAAGATCGTTTGAGAGATTTTATCTCAATACAATATATGTCACTTATGAGAAATTTTTCGCGTATTTCTTGGATTTTTATTTATCTATTTGGTGCATCTCCCATAATGCCTAAATCTTATAATAAAAAATCAAATACTTATTTGAAAGAGCTCGACTCCTCAAGCTTATATGGTGAATTTAGTACTTCACTTAGGATGAGCGATATTGGGTATTCTAATAAGGGACAGTCAGAAATAGATATATCAATTAATTCTCTTGATAGTTATATAGAAGACTTATCAAAAGCAATTAAAACACCTAATCATGAATATAGTAAGATTGGCCTCAAGCATAATGATCAATATAAACAATTAAATATAAATAATTTACAAATTGAAAATGAATATTATAGCTTTGTTCGCCCTAAAGCTATTGCGATTAATGATAAGCCTTTGTTGGTAAATTTAAGAAAAGAAGGAGTTGGTTTTGTAGAGATTAGAACAGCCGATATAAATATGATGGAGCCTATAGGGGTTAATCAGCACCAATTACGATTTACTGAAGCAGCTCTATTATATTGTTTATTTTCTAATAGTAAGCCTATTAGCTCTAGTGAAAAAAAAGAAATTAATGAAAGAAACCTTCTAGTCTCACAAAAAGGGAGATTTCCAAGTTTAGAATTAATTATTAATAATAAGAAAGAGTCATTGAAAAATGCTGGGCTTAGTATGTTGGATCAAATTTTAGATATAGGAAAATGCATAGATAGCTCAAGTGAAAATGATGATTATGCTGATTCTATTAATTTATATAAAAAATCGTTTTATGATTCTAGAGAGACACCATCAGCTAAAATTTTAGAAGAAATTAGTAAGGCTAAAATGAATTTTCTAGATTTTACTCTATATTTATCACAGCAGCATTCTAAATATTTTAAGAATATTTCCTTGGAGAAAGAAAAGTTTATTTTTTTTAAGAAGGAGGCAGAAAAATCTATTTTAGCATCAGAAAAATTAGAGAAGAGTCAAACATTGTCTTTTAACGATTATTTGGAAAAATACTATAAGGAGATTTAAATTATGAAATATGCAATAAGGATTGAAAAACATGGGTCTCCTGAAGTAATGAAATATACTTCTGTAAATGAAGAGAGTCTGAAGGATGGACAGGTTAGGATTGACCATAAAGCTATAGGTGTTAATTTTATTGATACCTATTTTAGGTCAGGTCTTTATCCCATAGATTTGCCTAGTGGCTTAGGAGGGGAAGCAGCAGGGGCTATTTCAGAGATAGGTCCAGGGGTTGATAGTCTAGAATTAGGAGATAGGGTTGCGTACGTTTCACCACCTCCCTCAGATTCGTATTCACAATCAACCACAATTGATTCAAGTAAGCTAATTAAGCTCCCCAGAGAGGTTGATTATAAAACAGCAGCAGCTATCTTATTAAAGGGCTTGACTAGTTGGTACCTTCTTAGAAAGACATATGAAGTCAGAGATGGTGATTATATTCTTTTATATGCTGCAGCAGGCGGTGTAGGCTCAATAATGTGTCAGTGGGCAAAATATTTAGGAGTGAACGTCATAGGTGTTGTTAGTACAGAAGAAAAAAAGAAAATAGCTTTGGAGAATGGCTGCTCTGAGGTTTTATTGTATGGGGAAAATATCGTTCAGTCTGTTAAGCGGATAACAAATAATTATGGAGTTCCAGTTGTTTATGATCCTATTGGTAAAGACTCACTTTATAATTCTTTGGATTGTCTTAGCCCTAAAGGCTTGCTTGTCAGTTATGGCAATGCATCAGGTGTGATAGATTGTCTTCCAGTTTTAGAGCTTTTAAAAAGGGGCTCTTTATATGTGACAAGGCCAACTTTATGGAGCTATATAAAAGAAAAAGAAGATTTTCAACAAGGGTGTAGAGAGCTATTTGATCTTGTAAGAGAGAAAGTAATTACTGCAAATATTGGCCAGAGTTTTCCATTAGAAAGGGCAGTTGATGCACATTATGCTTTAGAGAGAAGGCAAACTAAAGGTTCAACAATTCTAATACCGTAGATTTCTAAATTATTTCTATTGGCCAGATTATTGGAAGTATATACATTGTTATTATAAAAATAATTACTGAAAGAGGAAGGCCAAGCTTTAGATAATCAGAGAATCTATAACCACCAGGGCCCATAACTAAAATATTTGCTGGATGAGAGACTGGGCTTGCAAAACTTGCCGAAGCTGCAATTGCTACGGCCATCATTGCAGTTTGAGGATGAATGCCTAAATTTATACTTGCTGAGAGCACAATCGGAGCCATCAATACTACTAGAGCGGCTGTAGGTATCGCCATTGTTGCAATAGCAGTAATAACATAAAGACCTGCTATTACCCACCAAGGACCTAAAGGAGATAAAACGTTCATAACTTGATTAGCAATTAGAGCGGCGGCACCACTATTTTCCATTGCAGTGCCAAGTGGCAACATACCAGCAATTAAAAAAATAACTCTCCAGTTGATAGCAAGGTAAGCTTCTTCCATGCTTATACACTTGAAAAGAATCATCAATGTTGCTCCAATAATGGCCGATATATATATAGGAAACCATCCAGCAAGAACAGAAAATAAAACTACTACCATTATTGATATAGCGATTGGCGCTTTTTCTGTTTTAGTTAATTTCTGTGAGTCTGGCGTTAAAACAATAAAGTTGTTATCTTTTTGAAAGATATTAATTTGTTCTCTAGGACCAATAGTTAATAAAGCATCCCCTAGCTTAAGCTTTTCGTGATTTAAATTTGACCTTATAGCCTTTCCCTCTCTCCAAATTGCAATAGGCTCTAGACCATACTTATCTCTAAAATTTAATTCTGATAGCAATTGACCAATTAAACTTGAACGCGGATCTAAGATTATCTCAATGATATTTAATCTATCTGATTCAAGTGTGTTAAGAGGAAGCTTAGATGATTCTTGTAGCTCAAATTCTTGAAGCCCTCTTAGAGCATTCAAATCCTCTTCTTGACCTTCAATTAAGAGTATATCACCTCCTTTAAGGTTCTGATCAGAAGGAGGCATAATAATTAATTCTCCTTCTCTAAATATAGCTAGTAACCTAAAATCAAAAGCATCCCCAAAGCGGTTTTTACTAAAATTCTGACCTGCAAGTGTAGATTCTTTTGGAACACTAACAACAAAAAGACTATCTTCAAGACTATATATTTCTATTAATTCTTTTTCTTCTATTTCTCTAATACTGCTAAACTCAAGAGATCTATTCAGCTCTTCATAGTTTTCAGGGAGTGTCTGTAATAGAAGATGATCACCTTTTTTTAGAGGGACTGAAGATAGATTATTTCTCCTAATCAGCTCTCCTCTTTTAATCGCAAGTATGTTCGATCCGTATTGTTTTCTAAATTCTGGATGTTGAATTAGGTTTCCAACTAAAGTCGAATTATCTTCTAAGGATACTTCAACAATTTTCATTTTTGTTGACATTAAGCCCTGCAGGACAGGTGCTTCTCTTTCGATAACAAGCTCACTCCATCTTAAAAATTCTTGAAATCTATCAAGAGTTCCTTGGATGATTAATCTATCATTGGCTTTGAGCTTCTTGTTTCTTGGAGGCATAAATTCTGTATTAATTCCTCTTTTTATTGCTAAAACTATCAAGCCAGTCGCTATACCTATTTTACTTTCTGTAAGAGTTTTTCCCTCTAGTATTGAATTTTTAGGTACTTTTATTTCAAAAGTATGAGATTGTAAGCCATATTGCGTTCTTAAATTTCTCTGACTTCTTTTTTGGATATCTTCTTCAAGGGCCTTCTTAGGTAGAAAATGTCTACCAAAAATTACCATAAATAAAATACCTGAGAAAACGCAAACTATGCCAATTGGAGCGAAATCAAATAGTTTGAACGCCTCAAATCCTGACTCCGTTAATGAATTGCTAATTAAGAGATTTGGAGTGTTTCCTATTAGCGTTGTTAATCCTCCCAATAAACATCCATATGCAAGGGGCATTAATAATTTTGAAACAGGTACTCTTGTTCTTCTTGCGATATCAATCACTACGGGTAGCATCAAAGCAGCAACCCCAATATTATTCATAAATGCTGAGAAGAAGCTAGCTATTAACATGACAATAACAATCATATTAATTTCTTTTGCTCCAGCTATTTTTAAGATTGAATTACCAATAAGATTGGCAATACCTGTTCTAGTAAGGCCATCACTAATAACAAACATTGCCCATATTGCAATTACTGCTGCGTTCGAGAAACCGGCTACTGCTTCTGGAGGAGAAACTAGCCCTGTAATCACAAGAGAGCCCATAACTATTAAAGCTATTAGATCCATTCGGATCAATTCTGTTACGAAGAGGACCAGAGAACTAGTTAAAATAAGTAAGACAATGGCTATCTGGATTGTCAAGTTATCAATTTGAGCTTATAGCTAATCCCACTCTTTCTCTTCACCATTTTCTGGTTTAACAAAACCAAGAAGACAGCCGTTAGATTTATCTTTTAGGTGATGACATCTTACAGAAATATTATCTCCAATATTGACATCCCCTCTTGCCCAACCTCTTCTAACTAAGGCATTGGGGCTACCTCCCTCTAAGGCCCAAAGGGTATTTTCACCCTCTTCATTAGAAACATTAAGGTAGATCCAGGTATGAGGATTGATCCATAGAAGATCCTCCACTACTCCTTCCATCTCCATATAGGTAGTCATTTCATAGTTGCCATGTGAGTGATGGGCTAAAGCAGAAGTTAATAAAGCTAAAGCAGACAATGAGGCCAAAATAAATTTTTTCATATAATTCCCCTAAGAATATCTTTAGTCACCTAGTGTTCTTCTATCTATATCAGCAAAATCACCTAAGAGCCAACCCTGCCTTTCTTCCGCATTCTGCTGAATTAAATTCCAGCCAGTATTATGATCCTCTCCATAGTCATACCTTACATAATTTTGATTCGAATCTATAAATCTAAGAGATTGCTGAAAATGACCTTGAGGCGGGTAGTTTTCTGGTACCGTTGCATCTGCTATATACAGCTTCTTATTATGTAGAAAAATTCCTATAAAAGATCTTGATCCATCATGGTTTGTTAATTGTAGTTGATGTCCAGGGATTCTATCAATATGTGCCCAGATATCTAGAGTAACCTCTTTAGATTTTTTTCTATAGTTACTTGCAGCATAAGCAATAGATGCTAAAACATCTATAATATCATATGTGTAGCCAGCAGGAGCATCAGCTTCTGTTTTGTTTGTTCTCTGACTATGAATCTCTTTATAATTAGTGTAGTCAATTACAGTTAGTGAAAAATTATTACTACCTCTTGACGCCGAATAGATCTTCCCCGGAAAAACTGCTCCATACTCTGATGGGTAGCTTATGTATTCAATCTCCGGCTTACCAGGAAAATTGATGGAAAATAAGTCATCCATATCATGAAACATTTCCCATTCTTGACAAAAAGCAGGAAAAGAAAATACTAAAGAAAATAATAGAATATAAAGATATTTCATAGATCAAATTATAGAAAATTGTTATTTACCCAATAATATTATCATTTTTAAATACATTTGTTTAGTCCTCTAACAGCTAAAGAATTACACTAAGTTAATTTTAGAGTTCATTTCCTTCTGTATCTATAAGACTAACATTGCCTAAATTAAGCTCCCTTATTTTTGATTCTATTAGTGATAAGTCACCTACAATAACCCAAGTGAGTTTTGAAGGAGAGAGGATTTCTTCTGTAGCCTCATTTACTGACTCAACATTGATTGAGTTGACTAAGTCTTCATATAGGTTCCAATAGTCATCCGGAAGATTAAATCTTATCATTCTTGCTAAGTCATTAACTATTGATCTATTTGTTTCCCATCGACTTGGAAGGCTAAGTGTACTTCTACTTTTGCTTGAGCTAACTTCTTCTTCAGTGATTGGTTTATCCCCAAGTATTGCTTGGATTTCAAGATTCATTTCAGATAATGCTTCTGAAGTTTTATCTGTCTGGACTGAACCATAGGTAATGAAAGGCCTCTGGTTGGTTGTTTCTAATATTACCGAGCGAATACCATATGACCACCCCTTATCTTCACGTAAATTCATATTAATTCTAGATGTGAAGCTTCCACCTAAACTATCATTCATTGCTTGCAAGGATTCTTCTAAATTATTTGCTTTTGGTGGAACAATATGGCCAGTAAAAATATAACTTTGATCTGCACCAGGCTTATCTATAAGAAAAATATTTGCTTCTTCTGGAAGAGAAACCTCATTTATGATTTTCTCGGGAACATCAGCAAAGCTCCAGTCTTTAAAGAGCTCTTCAAGCTGAGGCTTAATTTCTTCCATTTTTGTATCACCAGCAACTATTAAGGTCGCATTATTAGGTCTAAACCATGTTTTATGAAACTCTACTAAATCTGACCTTGTCATCCCCATCACAGAACTTTCATTTCCAGATCCTGTCATAGGTAAAGAGTAGGGGTGATCCTCACCAAATAGCAACCTAGGAAATACTCTTTGAGCCATTGAAGATGGAGTAGCTTGTTCTTGCCTAATTCTTGAAATCATTAGCTGTCTTTGTCTTTCTATTTCCTCGGCAGAGAAGTTAGGATTAAGAATTATATCGCTATAAATTTCCAGAGATGATGTAAGATTAGCTTTTAGTGAAGAAAGATTGACATATGAATAATCTAAGTTTGATCCGGCTTCAATTGATGCACCAAGTCTTTCTAGTTCCTGACTAATATCATTCGCACTTCTACTTGTAGTTCCTTGGTCAAGAACATTCATAGATAGGCTAGCTCTTCCTGGAGCGCCAAATTGATCAGCAGCATATCCTGCATTCAATTGAAGACTAAATTGTATTAGTGGTATTGAATTTCTCTCTACTAAGATTAGATTTAGACCATTAGATAATTTACTAGTTTGAAATTCTGGAAAAACTGCTTCAGGATAATTAGTTGGATATGGTAATTGTGACCTATCTGCTAGATTTTCATCACTGCTACTTAGTGTTTGATCGTAAGGTAAGATTTCTAGAGTAAATGCTGGTTCTGCTAGCCATTTACTTGTTACATTAATTAAATCTTCTTTTGTAACTCCCTCTACTCTTTCAAGATATACCTTATAAGAATCTGGACTATTTCCATAAACTGTGTTCTCAGCTAAAATACTAGCCTTTCCTGTAACACGCTCTGTAGTTCTAATAAAGCCTGCTCTAATATTAGTTTTTGCTCTTAAGAGCTCATCTGTAGTTGGCCCTTCTTTTATAAATAAATTTACTTCTTCATTAATAATTGAATTAATTTTTACTAAGTCTTCTCCTTGCTTAGCTGTAGCCCAGATTAGAAAGCCCCCTGCAATCTCATCTGCCATAGCATAGGTACCAGCATCAGTAGCAATTTGTTCTTCATAGACTAGCCTTTGATATAAACGTGAAGTTGCTCCCTCGCCTAATATTAAACTAGCAACTTCTAGCCAGTCAGCGTCTTGATTGCCCCATTCTGGTGTAGGCCAAGTCTTATAGACTCTAGCTTGCGGCACTCTATCTTCTACAACCATTTTCCTGTTTTGACTTAATTTAGGAATCCAAGATTCAAATCTTTCAATAGGCGGGCCTGGAGGAATGTGACCAAAATATTTTTCTATTTTTTCCCTAGCTGTTTTAGCATCTATATCTCCAGCTAGGACAATTGTTGCATTATTTGGCCCATAAAATTTATTAAACCAATTACGAACATCTTCGAGGGTTGCAGAATTCAAATCTTCCATCGAGCCTATTACTGACCAAGAATAGGGATGACCCTTAGGAAATACATTAGTAGTAATATAATCAAAAGCCTTGCCATAAGGCTCACCTTCTCTTTGCCTCTTTTCATTTTGAACAACGCCTCTTTGCTCATCAAGTTTCTGCTGATCTATTGCACCTAATAGATGACCCATTCGATCAGATTCTAGCCATAAAATTAAATCTATTGCGGTAGTTGGAACGGTTTGGTAGTAGTTTGTTCTATCTGTATTAGTTGTCCCGTTATAGCTAGTAGCACCAACTTTTTGAAGTGGGCCAAAAAATTCATCGTCATTATTTTCACTACCATTGAACATTAAATGCTCGAAAAGGTGAGCAAAGCCAGTTTTGCCTTCTTCCTCATTCATTGATCCAACGTGATACCATATATTTGAGGCAATTATTGGAGCTTTCCTGTCTTCGTGGACCACTACTCTTAGCCCATTATCTAGGACAAACTCTTCATAGTTAATCTCAAGTTCTTTTTCGATAGTGGTTGTTTTTTCTTTTGTGCTAGGAATCAAGATAAAATCTCCTTTTTGTCCACATCCAGAAAAAAAAATTACTATCAGTATTAAAAATTTATTTTTCATTCAGTTGTATTAGTTTAATTGAATTCATAGGTTGTATATTCTAAAAGCTAGACCAACAATTGTCTCTATTTTTCGAAGAATTTTATTTTAGTTTTATATAGATTTAAAAGATTAACTATAGTTTAATAAAAATTTGTAAAATTAGGTGTAATTCAGTGAATGAAATTCTTTTATTAAATGGTATTTTAGTTAACGAAGGTAGAGTCTTTGAGTCTGATTTATTGATTCGAGGCGATAGAATAGAAAGAATTGATCCAGATCTTTCTCATATACCTGTAAATAAAGTGATTGATTTAAATGGCAGCTATGTTTTGCCTGGCTTAATTGATGATCAGGTCCATCTCAGAGAGCCTGGTATGACTCATAAGGGCACTATATTATCTGAAAGCCAGGCTGCTATTTGTGGAGGGGTAACAAGTTTTTTAGAGATGCCAAATACTTCTCCACCTACTATAACTTTGAAAGCAATAGAAGATAAGAAAAATAGAGCAAATGGTAATAGCTTTGCTAACTATGGTTTTTATTTGGGAGCAACAAATGATAATTTAGAAGATATAAAAAATATATCAAAAAATGATGCTTGTGGTATTAAAGTATTTATGGGTGCCTCAACAGGAAATATGCTTGTAGATGATCATGAGGCTTTAGAAAATATTTTTAGATATTCACCACTGATTATTGCTACTCATTGTGAAGACTCTCCTACTATTTGGAAAAATGAGAAAATTTTTAAAGAAAGATATACTAGCAACTTGTCAATCGAACATCATCCAAGTATCCGGTCAGAAGAAGCATGCTTTAAGTCTTCGTCATTAGCTGTAGGTCTTGCAAAAAAATATGATTCAAGGTTACATGTTCTTCATCTTTCTACTAAGAAGGAATTAGGCTTATTCTCTAAGGGAGATCTTATAGATAAAAAAATTACCGCAGAGGCATGCGTCCATCATCTTTGGTTTGATGAATCAGATTATGCTAGCTTGGGAAATAAAATTAAGTGTAATCCCTCTATTAAATCAATAATTGATAAGAAAGCATTAATTAATGCTGTGAATGAAGATATAATTGATATCATTGCAACAGACCATGCTCCACATACATTAGAAGAAAAAAAACAGCCATACTTATTAGCACCTTCAGGCTTGCCATTAGTTCAGCATTCTTTGCTAATGTTATTACAGTATTATCATCAAGGGTTATTTAGTTTAGAAAAAATAGTTTCTAAGGCATGTCATAATCCGGCAAGGTTATTTAGCATTAAAGAGAGAGGATTTTTGAGAGAAGGTTTTTATGCAGATATTGTAGTTGCTGATTTAAGTAAAAAGCATGATATATCCAAGGAGAATTTACGATATAAATGTGGATGGTCACCATTAGAAGGTCTTTCTATGTCTTCAAGTGTCATTATGACGGTTCTTAACGGAAAGATTGTTAGTCAAAATGGAAAGATTTTAGGCACAGCAGAGGGTAGAGAACTAGAGTTTAATTATGATTGACAATATAACTTAGAATTATATAAGATAACTAATACAACACTCTCCTAAGTTTAATTTAGAGTTTATTTAAATATGAAGAAAGATTATCAATTTGTGATTCTTAGTATTGAAAGAGCTTTAAAGGTTCTTTTGGGCGATCAATCTATAAAAGATCGTCTCTATAATGCCTATTCTGAATATATTGCAGATTTGGATGTTTCTAGTTTTCCCAAGGACTTGCAAGAAAAATTCATTCATCTTCATAGTATCATGCATAAGAAAAAATCTATTTCTAGTAATGATCAGGTTTTAGCGACAATTCGAAAAATGTCAGCACTGGAAGCAAGTGTCTATAGTAAAGAAATATTTTCAATTTACCGCTTGATTGCCTCCTATCAATTAGAGAAAAAAGAACCACTTGGCCCTTTAAAGGTAAAAAAAGTAAAAAAGGAAATAAAAAGTGTTCCAAAATTTTTATCAAAGTCTAGTTAATTTATAATCTCCCTCTTCTTTTCCAATAAAAGTTAATTCTATAAGTCAGAAGTATTAATAGAATTAATGAGTAAATTATAGGCTCTATAGTTGTAATTCTAACTTGCCAGAAGTAGTGGATTACACCCAAAATAGCTATTAAGTAAATTAGTTGATGTAACTTAGCCCATTTCTTTTTTAATAGCCTTTGCATATTATTGGTAGAGGTAATTGCTAGGGGTATTAGTAGTAATAAAGCTATAAATCCCAAGGTGATGTAAGGGCGAGTAGATACATCCTCTATAATGGATTGCCAAATTAGCTCTCTATCTAAAATTACATAAACAGTTGCGTGCATTAGAATATAAAAAAAAGCAGCTAATCCTAATATTCTTCTTAATCTAATCAAAAAATTTAACTTAGTTAATCTTCTTATAGGAGTAATTGCTAGAGTGATTAAAATTAGATTTAAACCATTTTTCCCAAAGCTATGTAATAGCGTCTCTATAGGATTTGCTCCTAAGCCACCAGCAAAACCGAAAGTTTTGAAGATAGAGATTAAGAAAGGGAGATAGCAAAGAGTTAATACAACATACTTTGTTGTTATTATTTTAGCATTGTTCATTTAATAGTTATGCTTGAATTTCAATAATTCAATTTTAAATCTAAATTTTTATAAAGATATGAAACTTCTTCTTGATAGCCATTAAATAGTTGCGTAGGAACCTTTGCAGAGAAGAGCCCTTCACCAATTTTTCTCTCATAGGCCTGACTCCAACGAGGGTGAGAAACCTCAGGATTAACGTTTGAGTAAAATCCATATTCTCTATAATTTGCTGTTTTCCAAGTAGTCTGAGGCATTTCTCTTGTAAAGTTAATACGGACTATAGATTTGATACTTTTGAAACCATATTTCCATGGCACAACTAATCTAATTGGCGCTCCATTCTGATTTGGAAGTACCTCACCATAAACTCCTACTGCAATAAAAGAAAGAGGATTAATAGCCTCCTCAATTGTTAATCCTTCTCTATAGGGCCATTGAAGCGATCTATATCTTACTCCAGGCATTTGATTGGGATCATTTAAAGTAAAAAATTGAACATATTTTGCATTTGAGTTTGGATTTAAATAATCAATTAACTTTTTTAGAGGAAATCCTACCCATGGGATAACCATAGACCAAGCCTCAACACATCTAAATCTATATATTCGTTCCTCAAGAGCGTTTAGATCAACAAGATCTTCAAAATCAAATGTACCCTTTTTCTCTACTTCGCCATCAATAGTAATAGACCAAGGCCTTGTTTTGAGGCTATGAGCATTTTTAGCTGGATCATCTTTTCCGGTTCCAAATTCATAGAAATTATTATAATTCGTGACATGCTCATACGGTGTTAGTTTTTCATCTGAACTTTCTTGCCAAGTTGAGATATTTGATATTTGACCAGAGTTAGGAAAACCATGACCAGTTGAAATTATATTAGTTATAATGGAAGGAATTATGCCCATTGAAATACCAGCTTTAACTAAATTCCTTCTATCTCTAAATATAGATTCTTTAGTTATCTCAGAGCTTCTAATTTTTTCTTTTCTATTTATCAACATAATAAAAATTTAATCTTTTACAATTATGATCAATAAATAAACAATTTAAAAGACTTTCGTTACTTTGTTTAAAAAATTGATGTTAATTATTATTGAATCTTATACTAATAAGAAATATTTTATAAAGCTCACTATCTGTTATTTGGCATACATCATGCATCAAATAATGTATATTAATCATTTTAAGGGGGAAATTATGAAATTGATAACAGCTATAGTTAAACCGTTTCGTCTAGATGATATTAGGGCCGCTTTGGCTGAAGTGGGTGTTCAAGGAATGACAATATCAGAAGTCAAAGGCTTTGGAAGACAGAAAGGGCATACAGAATTATATCGTGGAGCTGAATATTCCGTAGATTTTTTGCCTAAGCTAAAGATAGAAGTTGCTATTAAAGATGAGCACGTAGAGAGAATTATAGAGGTAATCATTGAGTCAGCAAGAACAGGCAAGGTTGGGGATGGAAAGATTTTTGTAACTAATTTAGATGAGGTTTACCGAATCCGTACAGGAGAAGTAGGGGACCAAGCAATTTAATTTTGCACTTTTTTAGTGCATTGCTGATTCAAAATAGTGCATATTTATTTTTCTCCTCTAAAGGCTATAGAAGTTTAGAGATTTTTTTTTGGCACAGATCCTGCATGTATAGTAATTAATACTATAATAATAATTAGGGGTAACAATGAAAAAGATACTTTTTGTTCCAATTATACTGGGACTTTTTCCTATTCTTGGCTCAGCTCAGGATCTAGACACTGGCGATACATCTTGGATGTTAATTTCAACAGCACTTGTCTTGTTTATGACTCTTCCTGGGTTATCACTTTTCTATGCTGGATTAGTTGGAAGAAGAAATGTACTTTCAGTTCTAATGCAGTGTTTTTCGATTGCCTGTTTAATGTCAATTCTCTGGGTTATTTGTGGCTATAGTCTAGCTTTTGGAAATTCAGTTAATGGCTATATTGGCGATCTTTCCTTGGTCTTTTTAAATGGTATATCTTTCGATTCTACGTCCGGAACAATACCTACAACCGTATTTGTTATGTTTCAAATGACTTTTGCAATAATCACTCCAGCATTAATGGTTGGAGCTTTTGCTGAGAGAATGCGATTTTCTTCGATGCTACTTTTTACTAGTCTTTGGTTAATTCTTATCTATGCTCCAATTACTCATTGGGTTTGGGGCGGCGGCTGGCTAGGAGATTTAGGGTTTAGAGATTTTGCAGGAGGCGCCGTAGTCCATCTTACTGCTGGGAGCGCTGGTTTGATAGCTGCAATTGTTATGGGGAATCGCTCAGGTTTTCCAAGTAATACGCTCCCTCCTCATAATCTAACCATGACTGTTACAGGAGCTTGTATGCTTTGGGTAGGTTGGTTTGGTTTTAATGCTGGTAGCGCTGTTGGAGCGAATGGTGGTGCAGGTATGGCTATGCTAGTGACACATATAAGTGCATCATTAGCCTCACTTACTTGGATGTTTATTGAATGGCTTAAGTACGGTAAACCAAGTGTTTTGGGAATAGTTACTGGTATGGTAGCTGGTTTAGCTACTATTACACCTGCTTCTGGCTATGTAGGTCCATTAGGAGCTATTGTTATTGGTATATCAGCTGGCGCAGGCTGTTTTTATGCTACGCAATTCATTAAGCAAACTCTAAAAATAGATGATTCACTAGATGTTTTTCCTGTTCATGGTATTGGAGCATTGATCGGTCTTTTGCTTACAGCAATTTTTTCTTCTGCCCAATATGGAGGTGTAGGACTTGATGAGGGCGGTATATTTAGTCAATTTAGCATTCAAGTTTTTGGAAGTATTGTCACGCTAGTCTGGTGTGGGGCATTAAGCTATATTCTTTTGAAGATTGTTAATTCAATTATTCCACTTAGAGTTAGTGAGGATGAGGAATCTAAGGGCCTTGATGTAGTGCTCCATGAGGAAGCTGGTTATAATTTATAGTTATTAAGTATTAGAAATAGCGAGATTTTAATGAAGATCTCGCTATTTTATTCTCATGGCTTGTAATAAAAGGAGAAATTTCTTAAGACTTTCTCTGTTATTACTATTTCTCCGTCTATAATTCTTGGTCTGAATCTTGATCTAGCTATAGCCCTTAAGCTTGAAGCATCTTTTAGGCCTTCTGGTTTTGACTCAATCAATTCTAAATTTAAGGTTCTTCCAAATCTGTCTACATCAAACATAATTAAAACATTTCCTGATTCCGATTCAGGATCAGATGGTTCGCTCAAGCCTCTTGAGGTAGGATTTTCTCTAAGAACATAGATAGGATCATTGAATCTACTTTTACGCAATTCTTCTGCATTTTCTAGATTACCTAAAATTTGCCAAGCCTGGGTATACTCATCTCTAGTATTTTTAATTCTATTAAAAGCAGTGTACCAATCCCCCATGGCAATCAAGATATCAGCTAAAATTAATTCGTCTCTAACATCTTGATTCTCAGCAATCTGAAGAGCCTTCTTTAGAGAGCCTATACCTCTCCCTTCTTGAAATTTTTGGTCTCTATAGCTATTAGAGATCTCTACTAATGGCTTGATTAGGCCTTTATTATTCTGCCCTTCATTTTTTTCTATTATGGCTATAGCTCTAGAGTATAAAATTCTTGCTTCATCAAATCTATAAGACCTTCTCAGCCAGTCTGCATGTTGATAGATTCCTGGTAGAACTGCTATTGTATCAACCCCATGTACTCTCTCCATTAGCTTGAAAGCTTCTAGCTGAATTTCATCCGCTGCATCATAATTTTCCATTTCTACCATGACATTTGATATATATCTCATTATCAGTATTTGTTCTTCATTGAGTAAGCCATAAACTCTTCTACTCAAAGTTCTTGCTTCATTAAAGATGCTTATAGCATCATAAAAATTTCCTTTTTCTTGATTTGCAATTCCTAAGCCTACAAGAGGAATAATGGCTGATTCAGAATAAAAACCTTCTATATCCCTAAAGATATCTATTGATTGAAGAAAGTGTTCAGAAGAATCATCATATAACCCAGCATTATTTTCTATATTACCAAGTGTATTGAGAGCCTGAGCTAGCTCTTGGCTTGCTCCAAATTCTTCTTCTGTGATAAAAACAATTCTTTCAGCTAATGGAACGGCATCCAAGAATTGCTCATTATCTACTAGATTGACTAGTTCTAATTCTGCTTCAATTAATGCTGCTTTATATAGTGCTAAATTAGCCAAGCTTTCAATTGCTTTTTGATTTAGCGCAGTCGGCTCTGAATCTATCAGCGATTGATTATCTTGATTATCTTGTGAGTATGAAAAATTAAAGTAAAAAGTAAATATAAAGATAAAATTTATTAATTTTATTGCGAGAGAACTACTTACAAATTTTGGCTTTAACTTAAGCATTTATCTCAATTTTACATAAAAAAAGGTTAAAATTGTTAAATTAATACGTAAAAAAATTAACAAAGTACTTAATTAGTCATATTTCTAAAGATTTTTTTGTTATCGATAATTGTTGTAGAGGAGGCTCTCTAGTTTATAATTACCGCCATCAATGGAGCCTTTATAGAAACTTTTTAATTTTTTATGTTTGGAATTAGTTTTGAGTCTTAAACCAATGAAACCTACAAAAGTTTCTGAGAACGAATACTTTCACCAAGTAGTTGATTGTCAGTGGGGCTGTCCTGCCCATACTGATGTCCCAGAATATATAAGATTAATTGCTCAGGGTGAGTTCTCAGATGCTTACATGCTTAATAGGGCATCAAATATTTTTCCAGGTATTTTGGGAAGAGTTTGCGATCGACCATGTGAGCCTGCATGTAGACGAGGAAGGGTTGAAGAAAAACCAGTTGCTATTTGTCGTTTAAAACGAGTGGCATCAGATAATAGAGATGATATAACTTCAAGGTTGCCAAAGGCGCCAGAAAAAAAGAACGGGAAAAGAATTGCTCTTATAGGCGCTGGTTGCGCCTCCTTAAGTGTAGCAAATGATCTAATGCCTTTAGGTTATGACTGTACTATATTTGAAGGCTTAGAAAAACCAGGAGGGCTGATGAGAACGAATATCCCGTCATTCAGGCTACCTGAAAAAGTACTAGATGAGGAAATGAATTATATTATCGATATGGGTGTAGATCTGAGGTTAGGCACCCGAATCGATAGTTTTAAAGAGCTTATGAAGGAAGGATACGATGCTATTTTTGTTGGAACAGGCGCTCCAAAAGGAAAAGATTTAAAAATTCCAGGAAGATATGACAGTGATAATATACATATTGGTATTGAATGGCTTGAGTCAGTCGCTTTTGACCATATTGATAAAATAGGCAAGAAAGTTTTGATTATCGGTGTTGGCAATACGGCAATGGATTGTTGTAGAACTTCCTTGCGGTTAGGTGCTAGCGATGTGAAAGTCATGGCTAGAAAGCCTAGGGATTTTTTTAAGGCTTCTGATTGGGAACTTGAAGATGCAGAGGAAGAAAAAGTAGAAATAGTTGTTAATCATTCTCCAAAGGAGTTTGTCATTAAGAATGGAGTACTTAAGGGAATGATTTTTGAGAAGATGCAATATGAGACCGATGAAAAAGGTAAAATTACCAACACTGAGGTAGTAGGAGAGGAATTTTTCCCTTGCGATGATGTGGTATTAGCGATTGGTCAAGATAATGCTTTCCCATGGATAGAGAGGGACCTAGGTTTAGATTTTGATCAATGGGATGTTCCTATTGTTGATGAAAATACTTTTCAATCGACTCTACCAGGTGTTTTTTTTGGAGGCGACTCAGCATTTGGCCCTAAGAATATTATTTGGGCTGTAGAGCATGGACATCAAGCTGCTATTTCAATTCATAAATATTGCCATGATGAACCTTTAGATGAGCGTTTGCCAAGAGGCGTTAATCTTAGTAGTGCAAAAATGGGTATACATGAGTGGAGTTATAGTAATGATTTTGATGCCTCATCTCGTAGGCTAATGCCTAGTGTTGATCTTAAAGAGAGGTTTAGCAATTTGGACATTGAGGTTGAGCTTGGTTTTACTGTTGATCAGGTTGTGACAGAGGTTGAGAGATGCTTAAATTGTGATTTACAGACGGTTTTTTTTCCAGATTTGTGCATTGAATGTGATGCTTGTATTGATATTTGTCCAGTTGATTGCTTAACCATTACTCCAAATGAAGGTCAAGAAGCTATTGAGAAAAATCTTACTACACCCAGGCTTGATCAAGATCAGCTTTTGTTTGTCTCTGAGCCGTTGAAGCAGACTGGTAGAGCAATGATTAAAGATGAAAATCTTTGTGTTCATTGTGGCTTGTGTGCTGAAAGATGCCCAACAGCTGCATGGGATATGCAAAAATCAAATTTAGATGTACCTTATGCTATTGATGAAATGAATAATGGAAAAGCAAATTGTCAGTCAAAAAGAAAAGCAGGGTAAATGACTTTGTAATTAGGATTGCTAATGTTAATGGCACTGGTTCTGCTAGCGCTAATACATTGCTTATGAAGTCTATTTTTAGGATGGGAATTCCTGTTACTGGAAAAAATTTCTTTCCTAGTAATATTCAAGGCTTACCTACTTGGTATGAAATAAGAGTTACTAAGGATTCGTACTTAGCTAGATCAGGTGAGGTTGATATTATGGTTGCTATGAATGCCGAAACATATCAGAAAGACCTTGATGAAGTATCGCCTGGTGGAGTTTTAATTTACGACTCAAGTTGGCCTAGAGATACTTTTGACCATAGATCAGATATACAGATTCTTGGAGTGCCCTTGGCCAGGATGTGTAATGAGCACTTTTCTAACGCCCGAGCTAGGATATTGATGAAGAATATTTCTTATGTAGGGGCATTAGCTGCTCTTCTTGAAATAGATCTTGAGATAATTAAATCCTTATTAACTGAGACATTCGCGTCAAAAGCTAATCTAATTGATTCTAATATGGAAGCTATAAAGCTTGGTTATGATTTTGCTAGAGAAAATTTTTCATGCCCTCTTGAAACTAGAACTAAGAAAATGAATAAAACGAAGGGACATATAATGATTGATGGTAATACAGCTGCTGGACTTGGTTGTGTTTATGCAGGCGCCACTGTTGGTGCATGGTATCCAATAACGCCATCAACAAGTCTCATGGACGCGTTTAAGTTTTTCTCTGAAAAGCTTCGTAGGAATAATGAAACTGGTGAAAGAGACTACATAATGATTCAGGCAGAGGATGAGTTAGCTGCTATTGGAATGGTTCTAGGAGCAAACTGGAATGGTGCAAGATCCTTCACTTCAACAAGTGGACCAGGAATATCTCTAATGAGTGAATTTCTAGGTTTGGCATACTATGCTGAATTACCAGCAGTTCTATTTGATGTTCAGAGAGTCGGTCCATCAACAGGAATGCCTACAAGAACTCAACAATGTGATATTTTATCAGCGGCATATGCCTCTCATGGTGATACTAAGCATATTATACTTTTCCCCTCTAATCCAAAGGAGTGCTTTGAGATGGCTAAAGAAGCTTTTGATCTAGCAGACCTTTTCCAGACTCCAGTTTTCGTTTTGACAGACTTAGATATAGGAATGAATGATTGGATGAGTGAGGAGTTAACTTGGGATGATAAATATACCCCTAATAAGGGGAAGGTATTAAATGCAAGTCAACTTGAGAAAATAGAGAAATTTTATAGATATTTAGATAGTGATGGCGATGGAGTAACTTATAGAACTTATCCCGGCATTCATCCAAAAGGCGCATATTTTGTAAGAGGCTCAGGGCATAATAAATTTGGAGGCTATACGGAGGATTCTGCTGAGTATCAGGAAGTTCTAGATAGGTTAGTTAAAAAATTCGAAACTGCCTCTAATAAGGTCCCTAAGCCAGAAATAACAAAGTGCAAGAAAAAAACAAAATCAGCTATAATTTCTTTGGGTAGTTGTGATTATGCAGTCTTAGAGGCTATGGATGAGCTTTCAGAAAAAGGTATTCATTTTGACTATTTGAGATTAAAGGCATTTCCTTTTAGTAAAGAAGTAGTAAGTTTTATTCATGAATATGAAAGTTTATTTATTGTTGAGCAAAATAGAGATGCGCAATTAAAAAGCTTGTTAGTTATAGAGACAGATTATCCTAAAAAGTGTATGCATTCAGTTCTTAATTATAGCGGTTTACCTATTAGTAGTGGTTCTATAGTTAATGAAATAGAAAAAATTATTGATAAAGGCCAAGCAGCATGAGTTATATTTCTAAGCCAAAAATTGATCATGGAGGTCTCCGTAAAAATAAATTGGGTTTAACTATTCAAGATTATGAAGGAGGGATGTCTACATTATGTGCTGGATGCGGACACGACTCGATAACAGCAGCAATATGTCAGGCCTTTTTTGAGCTTGATATTCCACCTCATAGAGTGGCAAAGCTAAGTGGTATTGGATGTTCATCTAAAACTCCTGCCTATTTTCTTGGTCAGTCTCATGGCTTTAACTCTGTTCATGGAAGAATGCCTTCTGTTGCTACAGGAACAAGTGCAGCTAATAGGCAGATTAATGTTATAGGTGTTTCTGGTGATGGAGATTCACTTTCTATAGGGCTTGGACAATTTGCTCATGCCATGAGAAGAAATATTAATATGACTTATTTAATTGAAAATAATGGTGTTTATGGCTTAACTAAAGGGCAGTTCTCTGCATCTGCAGATATAGGATCTAAATTAAAAAAAGGAGAGCTAAATGAACAGCCTCCAATTGATCCAGTACAAATGGCTTTATCTCAAGGTGCAACTTTTGTAGCTAGAGGGTTTTCAGGAGATAAGAAACAGCTTGTTCCTTTATTAAAAGCTGCAATTAAGCATAACGGATTCGGATTAATTGACATACTGTCCCCTTGTGTAACTTTTAATGACCACGAGGATTCTACTAAAAGCTATGCTCATACTAGAGAATTCTTTCATCCTGCTGTTCATCTTGACTATATTCCTCCAGCCAAAGAAATTAAGACTGCATATGATCAAGGTGAAGCTATGCCAATCGAAATGCATGATGGTAGTAGAGTAGTGCTTAGAAAGCTTGACAAGGGATATAATTTTGAAAATAGAGGCCAAGCTTTGGATTATGTAAGAGCAAAGCATAGAGATGGTGAGATAGTGACCGGTCTACTTTATATAGATGAAAGCGAACCAGATATGCATACAATTAATGCTACTTCGGACACTCCACTTAGCGAATTAGAATTTAAAAGACTTTGCCCTGGAAGTTCAGCTCTAAAAGAAATTCAAAAACGATTTATCTAGGCACACCATTCAAAATGGCATCAAGGTATTTTCTTCCGAAAGTTGGAGGTATCCAATATTTAGACCCTGTCTCCATCCTAAGCCAAACCTTACCGGGGCCAATTTAGTTTGATCTTTTTGATTATATGTTAGACCAAAACCTCCGACAAAATATAAGCTCCCTTCTATTCCACCAAATCTTCCCTGATAAAGAGAATCTATTGATGATAGATCATAAATGAGTATAAATACTTTAGTAGCATTACCTCCTATGTCAAAACCAATAGTTGGCCCTCTCCAGAAAATTTTGCTTGTAGATCCATCACTTAAGAAAAGATCCCCATGGCCATATTTCAGTCCAATACCTATCGATCCAGCAGCTTCTTCTCCTTTTATATATGCGTCAGGTAAGCCATTATCTAAAAAAGCCTGATTTATCACATCAGCCATTCCTTGGGCGGTAGATCCAAAAAATATTTCTGCCTCTCTAAGAATGGTGTCCTGTTGGTAAGGAACTAAAGGGACATTTATTTCTAATGAATTGGTTGTTTCATTTTCAACTGGTTTGCTTTGTTGATTAGAACAGGAAAGTAATAATGTCACTAAACAAAATAATAAATATATTTTTATTATCTTCATATAATTTAATCGTAATCTAGATTAGCTCAACTAGTCAATGTAATATTTTAAATTTAGATATTTATTTTAAAGCACTGGCAATTAGTTCAATAAATTGCTCTTCAGTTGCTACTTTTGAGGCCTCATGAGCATCAATAGTGTAACCATATTTATCTGAAAATTTTTCATAAATAGGTTTTCTATAACTAATTAATTTTGGGAAAATCCACCTAGAAAATTCATCAGGAATAATTTTATCTGGGCTATCTATTTTATTTTCTTTTAAATAATTACCTAATTCAATATCAAGAAATTTATCATTGAAATACATAGGCTTAGGACTTTTCTTTGCCCTTTCAATAATTTTTTCTTCCATATTCTGATCAGCCTTAAGGTAGAGGATGATAGTGTGCTTTGCTAAAAGATTTGAAGTATTTTCATCAATTTCACAAATACTTCCACCTGCGTCATTAATAAAATGATCATAACCATAAATCTTTTTAGCCTTATCTAGAAATTTAACTACATCCTTCATAGCTCCAATCTCTGCTTCTTTATGAAGAGCCTGCCTTTGTTTAAATTCCCCTAGACTAATACCACCTAATTTTTCTACCCCTATTTTTCCGAGAAATGAAGAAACAGGTGAAAGATTATCAACAGTTATGTTACTGGCTATATATATAGAATCGCTTCTTAAAAGATCCCTAAGAAAATCTACTTCCATGGCCTGTTTTTTAATATTATCTAGAATAGGCTCCGCAAGATATTTTGTGCCTATTCGATAGTCACCAGAGTAGTGAAACCATTTAGATTTAGGTAGCTTGTTTGCTAGAGTAGTTTTACCAACGCCTGACATGCCTAATAGAGTTATAGGTTTATTTGGGCTTTCTAAAAATTCTTTTGCACTAATTCTCATTTGATAATTCTAACAGTTGGGGTAACAATTTAAATTTTCTCAACTATTAATTTCTCCAGCTCCATTGGATCGAAAAAAGATTCTTTGATGGATTTATATCGCTCAATTCTCTTGTAAAGGTGAATCTTATACTACCTTTCCTATATGATAAAGAGCGCATCAGCTCAATTGAGCTGATTTTTTCTTTTGTTATTGATATTGTATGATTTTTTCCATTACTTCTATTTATCTCAGATTTTCTTGCTACTACCGACCATATGTGACCCTCATCATTGATTATTAAACCACCAAGACTTAGCATTCTGCTATCTGAATCTATCGTATGGCCAATTGATCTAGATTTGTATCGGTACCCAGATTTATAAATAGAGTGCTCATATGCACATCCTAATTGAGGAGAGCCCCCAATCACATCGCAGGAAGTATCACTCCATTCAAAGAAAGATCTATAGTTATTTCCTAAAGAGTTAAATCCCCATGTTTCTATTCCTACTTGGCCCATATAGGCACTAGGAAGACCATGAAATTCATCTTCACCAATCCATTGAGTATATATTGCGAAAGGCAACTTAGCCTTTTTGAGTGAATAACGAAGATCAAAACCAGCCAATTGGTTACCAGGCTCCTCTTTAATAGATATGTTATCGCCGCCATTATCATTGCCTAACAACATATTAGTAAATGTATTACTATTACACTCTCTCCCTTTTCCACAAAATTGTGCGACCCTAGATAATCCTACCTCTAAATTATTTAAGGGCTTAAACCCCATTCTCCACCCGAAAAGGTGTGGATACTCTATATTTCTATTCTTTTCTAATTTTCCATATAGTATTTGTGTAGTCCATGGCCCAAGCCATTTAAGAAAAGGAATATCAAATTTTTTAGCCACTCTTCTATTGATAGAAAGTGAGTGTATCCCCCTAATATTATTTGAGAATATTAGGCTTCCATCCCAACCAGGGCCCCACCATCTACTAGCTGCATTTGCCGAGATGAACCAGTTTCCTATAGCCATTCCAATATAGGAGCCTGTTGGTCTAGCACTATTTTTTCCAATATGGGTTTTATCAACTTTGGCCCTAAGGTCAAAATAAAATCTCCCTTTCGATGTTGCTAGCCGCCAAGATAGCTCTTCATTTTTTCTTGGTCTAGATTGATATCCTCTTATCCTATCTGTTTCATTTGAGGCAGAGAAGCCAAGATTTATTTTAATATCATCATGTGATTCTTTCTCTGGAAATACTCTTTCTAGTGCTGTAATCAGGTTTGGACTATTTTTAATAATTTCATCTCTATTTAGTGAGATTCCTGATAAGAAAATTGGCCATCCACTAATCGGCGCAGTAATAATTCCTGCATCTGATAATAGCTGTATATCATGCTTTAACCTTAGATCACCTGGTTGAATTAATTCAGAATAGGCATTGCTAGAAAAACAAAAAAATAGCAAAGCAATTGATTGAGTGAATTTAATATATCTAGTAGAGTATTTCATTGCGAATATTATCACTTTAAATAGATAGATCACCTAGTTTTTTTGAGAGAACTTTAACATTTAGGAGGATTAGTTTTTGAAAATTGCACTACTTTTAGGAGGCTCTAGTATGGAGCGTGATATTTCTATTTCAAGTGCAAAGCAAGTTATTTCAGCTTTAAGGTATTTAGGCCACGACGTCCATACAGTGGATTTATCTTTAGGATTTCTCAGTCAAGCTCAAGAAAAGCAAATCCTTGATAGAAAAATTAAATTAAAGCCACCTAAGATTAGAAAAGAAGATGAAAGCATTTTTTATGAATTTATTTTACGAGATAGCTTTTTAAAATTCGATTTAATTTTTATAGCATTGCATGGTGGGATTGGTGAAAATGGAACTATTCAATCTATTTTAGAAAAAAAATCATTACCCTTTACTGGTAGTGATTCTAATAGTAGCTCATTAGCAATGAGCAAAGATAAAAGCAAAAAGGTATTTTTATCTAAAAAGATATTGACACCAAGCTGGCAAGTTTTTGCTGATAACTATGATCTACATAGTGATATTGATTTTCCAGTAATTGTGAAGCCAGATTCTCAAGGATCAACAGTTGGATTAAGTTATGTAGATCAGAAAAGTGCCATGAAGGATGCTATCGATTTAGCAAAGATATTTGACAAAAAAGTAATTATTGAAAAATACATCGCAGGAAGGGAGCTTACGGTCGGTATTCTTTGTGATAAGCCACTTTCAGTTGGAGAAATAATACCAAAAAGAGGTAGTATTTTTGATTATGAATCTAAATATCAACCTGGATTCGCAGAGGAAGTTTTTCCTGCGAATATAAGTAAAAATTTAGAGGTAAAGATAAAAGAAATAGCTAAAAATGTTCATGATTCACTTGGGCTTAATAATTATAGTAGGGTAGATTTTAGAGTTGATGCCGATGAAAGAATTTGGTGCTTAGAGGCGAATACTTTACCAGGATTAAGTGATAGTAGCCTTCTCCCTAAGTCTGCTCTAGCAGTTGGAATTTCGTTTAATGACTTGTGTAATAAAATAATATCCAAGCCTTTATAAATTCTATTCTATCTTTTTTAAATGGTGGGCCCGGGAGGACTCGAACCTCCGACCAATGGATTATGAGTCCACTGCTCTAACCAACTGAGCTACAGGCCCCTGATTTTATTAGGGTTTTTTTATCTCGTGCGTTAAATCCCTTACGCATGCGTTCAAAACTAAACTAAAAACTACGCACCTAGCACACATAAGCAATGCCTTGCATAGGTAATAATCAACCATTATATCAGATTAATGTTTTTCTTTATAAGGTGTTCTAGATAGATTATATTTAAATAGTATTAACTATTACTAGTAATTATTAAGATTCTATTCATTATTAGAAAATAGCGAGAATTATAATTAAAAATATGAAATTTATCTTAAGTAAGAATAATAATTCGAATGAATAACAGTGATAATATAAAAGTATTTCATAATCCAGTTAGTTTTTTAGCATCTTGCTTCGGGGTAGGATTATCACCTATAGCACCAGGAACTATGGGTTCTTTATTTGGCATGCTATTTTTTTATCTAACGTTAGATATTGGTTATGTTTTACAGACTTTAATTTTTTTTACTTTAATTTTTTTAGGGTCCTGGATTTGTGGAGAAAGCGCAAAGCTACTTAATTATCATGACCATTCTAGTATTGTGTGGGATGAGATGTCTATTATGTACGGAGTCCTACTATTTGCAGATTCTTCTCTTTTAGACTGGGCCATACTTTTTATTTTATTTCGCCTATTTGATATTTGGAAGCCTTGGCCAATCAACTATGTTGACAAAAAAATAGGTGGTGGTATAGGTATTATGTTGGATGATTTTTTAGCTGGAACAGCAGCTATAATTATATTTCAGTTTTCAAGATTAATTTTTTAATAAAAAGTAACTTAAGCTAGATAAAATCTTTGATAAAGTTAGGATTTCAGTGGACCTTCAATAGTTATTCCAGCTCTTTGCAACCTATAAATTAGAGAATTGCCCAAGCCTGAGGCACTAGTAAGAATTCCACCATAATTTGAGCCTCCAGGTAAGCTATCTGAGCTCTCAATCAAGCAAAGTGCACTTTCTATGGCAAGCTTTGATGTAATCTTATACCCTGGATCGCCCTTTCCGTGCATAACAAATACTGATTTTTCTCTGTCTTCTGTTTCAACTATAAACTTACAAGTAAACCAACCATTTTCTTGTATAACTTCTGATGGGCCTTCACCTGGCTTTGGCAAGAATGATCTTATTAATTTTTTAAGTGGTGAGATAAATAATAAGCTTAATAATCCTATGATAATTGAAGATTTAAATGCACTAAACCAACTCTTATGAAGAGTATACTCTTGGTAGGTGAAATTAGGACCATAGGATTTCTGCCTTAATTTTAGAAGAGCCTCACTTCGTCTAACCACTCTTGTGTTGATAGCAGACATAATAAAGGGCCCAGACCAAGCATTAATCTCATTTTTTTTTGAGATACTGATTTTATCGCTACTTAAATATTTTTGTTGAGCCGAGTATGAATCTTTTGGATTTAACAAAAAAGGATCAGATAAATTGGTTTTAAGATCTAGATTTTTTATTGAAAAAAAAGTTTCTATAGTACCACCTGAAGCTCTTCCTTTGAGTGAGTAGAAGGACTCAATCCTTTTAATAGGTTTATTTAGTACTGTTGAGATATGCAATACCCCAAGGTCAGAGGGAATTGAGTCAAATCCACATAGAGGTATAATTTTCACACCTTTAGAAGATGCTTTTTCATGATATTTTTCGATTAGGGATCTTACCCAAAAAGTCTCACCAGTTATATCTACGTAATGAGTACCATTTTTTATACAAGAAGCAACTATCTTTGAGCCGCATCGATGAAAGGGGCCCGCAGTAGATAAAATAACTTTTGATCTTGATGTTAAGGCATCCAATGCTTGGGCATCATCTGAATCGGCAACAAAAATCTCTATTTCATCTAGGCAATTATGAAATACCTTTTTAAGGTTGTTTTTATTTCGTCCAGCTATTAACCACTTTGCCTCTATGTTTAGCGATTGTAAATATTTTACGCATAGTTGACCAGTAAATCCTGTCGCTCCATAAACCGCAATATCTATATCTTTTTGCATGCTTAGTTTTTTGATAAAATATTTTTTAAAGAACTAGAAAATATTTAAATGAGAACAGTCAGTTGTAGGTAGGAAATTATTGATCTTCAAGTAGAAAACTACGTAGCTGGTCAGTTCTTGATGGATGTCGGAGTTTACGAAGTGCCTTCGCTTCTATTTGCCTTATCCTTTCTCTTGTAACATCAAACTGCTTACCAACCTCTTCTAGTGTATGGTCTGTGTTCATATCTATACCAAACCGCATTCTTAAAACTTTAGCTTCTCGTGGAGTTAAGCCTGCAAGGACGGCATGAGTAGTTTCTTTCAGGCCCTCTGACGTAGCAGTATCTATTGGGGAAGAAACTTCCGTATCTTCTATAAAGTCACCAAGATTCGAATCTTCCTCATCACCTATAGGAGTTTCCATTGAGATTGGTTCTTTAGCAATTTTTAACACTTTTCTTACCTTATCTTCGGGCAAGTCCATTCTTTCAGAAAGCTCTTCGGGAGTAGGTTCACGACCCATTTCTTGAAGCATGTTTCTAGAAATTCTATTAAGCTTATTGATAGTTTCAATCATATGGACAGGTATTCTAATAGTTCTCGCTTGATCTGCTATAGAACGAGTTATTGCTTGTCTTATCCACCATGTAGCATAAGTTGAAAATTTATATCCTCTTCTATATTCAAATTTATCAACTGCTTTCATTAAGCCTATATTGCCTTCTTGTATAAGATCTAAAAATTGAAGACCACGATTTGTGTATTTTTTTGCTATAGAAATAACTAATCTAAGGTTAGCCTCAACCATTTCTTTTTTTGCTCTTCTTGCTTTAGCTTTGCCGATAGATATTTGTCTATTTATTTCTCTTATTTCTAATATTGTTAAACAAGTAAGAGCCTCTACTTTAATTATACGTTTTTGTGATCTAATTATATCTTGTTTTTGCTTAGCTAATTGAGATGAGTGTTTTCTTTTTGCCCTAATGTGTTTATTAACCCAATCTAAATTTATCTCATTATTTTTGAAACTATTAATAAAATCTTTTCTTGGCATTCCTGATTTATCCACACAAATTGATATGATAGCTCTTTCTTGTGTTCTGATTTCTTTTACTGTATCAGATATTTGTAGCAGTATAGCTTCTAGCATCTTTGGTGCTAATTTAAGCTCCATGAAGTGTTCTTTAATTAGCTCACCTTTTTTAATCGTAGTCTTATCATTGAAGCCATTTTTCTCAAGACTTTTCATGTATGCATTATAATTTCTAATGATTGGCTTCATTTTTTTTGCAAATTCTATTGGATCTGGGCCTTCATCCTGTTCTTCTTCATCATCATCATCGACAGAATTGTTATCATCATTATTATTCTTTGTTGAGGGCACAGCTATTTCTTCAAATGGATCAATAAACCCAACTACTATATCTTGGATTTTCCCTAACCCTTTGTTCAGAAGATCATATTGGTCAATTAGGAGGCCTATTGTCATTGGGAAGCGTATAAGTTCTGCTTTTACATCAGCTAGACCTTTTTCTATTCTCTGGGCAATTTCAATTTCACCTTCTCTTGTCAATAGTTCAACGGTACCCATTTCTCTCATGTACATTCTTACGGGGTCAGTTGTTCTTCCAAACTCACTATCAACAGAGGCTAATGCAACAGCAGCTTCTTCAGCTGCATCGTCATCAGATGAAACAGCTGAGTCGCTGAGTATTATTGACTCTGCATCAGGTGCTTTCTCATGGACTGTTATGCCCATATCATTTATCATATTAACTATATCTTCTATCTGCTCTGGATCAACTATGTCATTTGGTAAGTGATCGTTAATTTCACTAAATGTTAGATAGCCTTGTTCCTTTCCTCTACTGATAAGAATTTTGAGCTGGGATTGTTTATCCTCTACATTATTTTTTTTAGTTTTTTCTGATGAAAGCGCCATATGTTTTTCCGTGCAAATAATCGATCTATTTTATCTTAAAAATGCATTTCTTTGAAAAAAATTTCACTTTTTTATATATATATTTACATGCATAAAATATGCCATATAAGCATATTTTGCTAATTTAAAAAAAAGATTTAATTTTTTTTTGTAACTCTGTGATTTCTTCTTTCTCTATTGAGCTTAACTTAGAGCCTTTGTTCATTAAGCTAGATAATTTTTTTCTAAGATCATTTTCGATGATCCTATTTATATTATCAACTAGAACTAGCGGAGCTGCATCTTTATCATCTAAAAGTTCAGATCCAATTAATTTTGATAAGAATCTTCCTTCCTTGTCATTTCTAAAATATTCTTCAAGATTTGCCGTATTAAAATTTTTATTTTCTCTTGCTACGTTTATTAGGCTTTCTAATAATCTTATTCCAGGTAGATCAACTACTGAAAGATTAGGAATGTCTTTAAGTTTTCTAGCGGCACTAGGATAATGAAGGACTAATGTTATTGCCTTTCTTACTAGTGTATTTTTACTAATAGCTGGCCTATTTACTTCCCTCCCTTGTTTTTCTGTATTTTTTTCTAGTAATAAGAAATCTAGCTTTTCTGCTTTGATGCCAATTTTCTGAGAGAGTTTATTAATTATTAGTTCTTTATAAATAGGATTGGAAATATTTTCTAACAAGGGCTTAGCTAGAGATACGAGTTTTGATAAATTGTCTGTATTATTAAGTTCTACTTTTTTTTCTAGTTCAGAAAAGAGGAAGTCTGTTAATGGTGCAGAATTATTAACTAATTCTTCGAAATGTATTTGACCTAGTTCATTAATTATGGAATCAGGATCTGACTCTTCAGGCAAGATTAAGAATTTAAATTCTGTAGTACCACCAGCGCTTGATAACAAGGTTTCTAGCGCTCTCCATGCAGCAGTTCGACCAGCGCTATCTCCGTCAAAACAAAATACTATTTTCTCTGATAAACGGATTAATCTTTTAATATGAGCGTTAGTTATTGCTGTTCCCATGGTTGCTACCACAGACTCTATTCCTTGCTGAGTCAGGCTAATAACATCCAAATATCCTTCTACTACAATTATTTGATCTATATTCCCCTTTTTTTGTTTTGCTTCGTATAATCCATATAGTTCATTAGCTTTGTGAAATAGGTCGGTCTCCGGAGAGTTTAAGTATTTAGGTTGATCATTGGATATTATTCTGCCCCCAAATCCTATAACTTTTCCTGAAATATTTTTAATTGGAAAAATTATCCTATTCCTAAAGCGATCATAATAGTGGCCTTTTTCATTTTTGACGATTAAGCCAGCTTTATTAAATTTATCGTAGTCAATTTTTTGGATATTTTTTTTAAGTGTATCCCATGAATTTGGAGAATATCCAATCTCATATCTATTTATAGAGATTTCTTTTATATTTCTATCATTAAGATAGTTTAGTGCGTTTTTACTTTTCTTTAAATTTGTCTTATATATTTCTTTAGTTTTAGAAATAATTTGGAGAATTTCCCCGGTATTATTCTCTTTGTAATTATCATCCTCGGGAAGTTGTAAACCTATCATTTCAGATAGAGCTTCTACTGCTTCTGGAAAACTTAAATTTTCAAACTTCATTATAAAATCTATAGCATTTCCATTCTCACTACAGCCAAAGCAGTAGTAAATACCTTTTTCTGGGGTAACTATAAAAGAAGGGGTTTTTTCATCATGAAAAGGACAGGATGCCTTATATCGAGAACCATTTTTCTTTAAATTAATACTCTTGCTTATAACTTCTACTATATCAATTCTTGTTATTAGGTCTGCTACGAAAGCTTTAGGAAAATATCGAGCCACATCTGATCCCAAATAATTTAGTTTATTATTACATTAGTAAAGTTTAGCAAATTTTTAGTATTTTTTTACAATGATCATTATTGGAGAATATTTTTAATTTTCTCGCTCGCTAATTTCATATCAATTCTTCCTTGAGCTTGATCCTGCAATTCCTTCATTACTTTCCCCATATCTTTTAATGAATTAGCATCTAATTTTATGATTATTTGATCTATTAGCTTATCTGTAGTTAATTCATCAAGTTGTTCAGGTAAATACTCTTTTAATATTGATATTTCTTTTGTTTCTTTTTCAACAAGATCAATTCTATTGCCTTGCTTAAACTGTATTATGGCCTCTTTTCTTTGTTTCACCATTTTTTCAAGGACCAATAATACATTTTTATCATTAATTAATTTTCTATTATCCACTTCATATTGTTTTATAGAAGAGAGTATTAATCTTAGAACGCCTAGTTGAAATTTTTCACCAGCTTTTAAAGCATTATTTGCATCTTCTTGAATTCTTTTTTTTATTGCGGAGTCTGGAATTTGACTGTCGTTCATATTAATTTTTTAGTATAAACGAACACGTCTACCAGAGTGTTGGTTATTTGATTTGACATGTCTTTTTACAGCAGCAGCTTTCTTCCTTTTTCTTTCCTGAGTTGGCTTTTCGTAGTGTTCTCTTTTACGGAGCTCGGTAAGTATTCCTGCTTTTTCGCATGAGCGCTTAAAGCGCCTAAGGGCGGCTTCAAAATGTTCATTTTCTTTAACTCTTATGCTTGGCATGTTTTCCTTATATTATTTAGTTCTGTAAACTATCAATAATATCTTTTATTTGCTTTATATGCAAAGTGATTGGAGAAGTAATTGATAATAATGGGAATAGAATCTAGCTGTGATGAAACTGGAGTTGCTCTTTTTGATTCTAAAAGAGGACTACTAGAGAATTCGATATATAGTCAGACTAAGATACATGAGCCTTTTGGTGGGATAGTTCCCGAATTAGCTTCAAGGGATCATATAGCTATACTTTTGCCAATGATAAAGAAGCTTCTTGATAACCAAAATATTTCTCTAAGTGATTTATCTGGAATAGCATATACAGCAGGTCCTGGATTGATTGGTTCTTTGATGGTAGGAGGCACAATAGCACATGCGTTATCATTTGGATCAAACCTACCAGTTATCCCTATTCATCATATGGAAGCACATTTGCTTTCGCCAATGCTTGAGCGTGATCCTCCTAGATTTCCCTTTTTAGCTTTATTAGTGTCTGGTGGGCATACTATGATAGTAGAGGTAAAAGAATTTGGAAAATATTCAATACTAGGCTCATCATTAGACGATGCGGCCGGGGAAGCCTTTGATAAAGTTGCGAGATTATTATCACTTCCTCAGCCAGGAGGGCCAAATATTGAAAAGTTAGCTCTAAAAGGAGACCCCTTGAAATATAATTTTCCTCGCCCACTAAAAAATAGAGGTTTTGATTTTAGTTTTAGTGGATTAAAAACTGCTGTTAGATTAACTGTTGAGAAAGAATTTAAAGCAAATAAAGATGTTGAGAGAATAGAGCTTATCCGGTCAGATATAGCAGCTTCATTTGAACATGCTGTTGTTGATACATTAGTAAGTAAATGTATTTTTGCTTTAACAGAAAAATCTCATGAGCGAATAATTATTGCAGGAGGGGTAGGGGCAAATAAAAAATTAAGATTAAATTTGAAGCTAGCTTCTGAAAAAATAGATAGAGATGTATTCTATCCAAGGACTGATTTTTGTACAGATAATGGTGCTATGGTTGCTTATACCGGTTACCGTCGATACACTCAACGTAAAAAAGCATCTAGTCCTATTCTCATTAAGCCTAGGTGGAAAATAGATGAATTGGGGTTTAGTAGTTAAGGAATTATATATGGATAAAGTTTTTATTGAAGATTTAGAAGTTGAAGCGATTATAGGTATATGGGATAGAGAGAAGAAGACTAAACAAAAAATACGATTAGATATAGAGATGTCTATAGATGCAAAGTCAGCCTCCATTAAAGATACAATTGATTTTACTCTAAATTATCAAGAAGTAGCAGAGAGAGTTAGTTCTTTCACAGCTGAATCTAGATTTAATTTAGTAGAAACTCTAGCAGAAAAAATTTGTAAGTTAATCATAGAAGAATTTTTAGTAAAATGGGTAAAAGTAAAAGTCAGCAAGATAAAAGTGGTGAAAAGCTCATCATTCGTTGGCGTTACTATTCAAAGAACCTCCGAAGGATATTAAGTTCAATTTTTTTTACCAGCCGATACTCCTACCTCCATCAACTGCAATTATTTGCCCAGTTATATAAGGCGAATCTTTTACTAAAAAAAGTACTGTAGAGGTTATATCAGAAGGCTCTCCAGCTCTTTTAAGCGCAGTTTGCTTTAGGATTTGATTTTTTATTTTTTCTGGAATATCGTCTTTTAGTGGCCAGAGAATAGCCCCTGGCGAAACACCATTAACTCTTATATTTGGCGCAAGATCTTTTGCCAAAGATCTTGTAAGCATTGCTAAACCAGCTTTTGCCGGTCCATAAATTGGATGATTCTTTAAGGGCCTATTTGAGTGAATATCGACAATATTGATAATTACGCCTTTGGCTTTAATCAGGTAGGGTAGTGCAGCTTTAGATAGAAATAAAGGAGCTTTTAAGTTACTTGATATCAGGTCTTCCCATTGTTCTTCATTTATACTCTCTAAGGGTGTCGGATAAAAGCTTGAGGCATTATTAATTAATATATCTAGCTGTCCGACTCTATCAATGATGTTTTTTATCAGAGATTCAATTTCTTGAATTTTTTTTAAATTTGCTTGAATAGAAATAGCAGAGCCTGATCTTATTTTATTTAGTGATTTTACAAGTATATCAGCGTCACTTTTTGAGTTCATGTAATGAATTATTACATTTGATCCTTCTTTATGGAGGCCACGTGCTATATCTGCACCAATCCTTTTGCTGCCTCCTGTGACAAGTGACCACTTCCTTTCTAGAGATTCTTTTTTTATATAAGTATTCACTTTTTCTCCTAAGTCTTTACTATATTATAGATGTTTGATTTTGATAAGTGTTAAAAATATTTGATTAAATGACCGATAAATTATTTAAAGCAAGTCAAGATGAAGAAGCTATAACAGCTTCAATTGAAGACCTACTCAGAGATAAGATAGGTATGTCTGGGGGGTGGCTGTCGTTTAGTGATTATATGAACTATGTCCTATATGAGCCAGAATTTGGTTATTATAATAATAGGTCTGAAAAGTTTGGCATAAGAGGAGATTTTATTACTGCTCCTGAGCTATCTCCTGTTTTTGCTAAAGCAATTTCCAACGAACTAATTCCTATGCTAAGCGAGATGAAAAATCCAAAAATTATAGAATTTGGTGCCGGTAGTGGAATCTTAGCTAAAAATATACTAAAAAATTTATTGGAACATAAATCATTAGATATCGAGTATAAAATTCTCGAAGTAAGTGCTGTCCTTAGAGAGAGACAGAAGAAGAATTTGAATAAATATAGATCAATGATTAGTTGGTTAGATAATTTACCATCTCAACCCTTTGAAGGCGTAATATTAGCTAATGAAGTACTAGATGCTATGCCAGTGAATAGATTTGTGAAAAAAAAAAAATAGGGTTTTGCCGCTAGGTGTTTGTAAAGTTAACGATGGATTTGACTGGATGGTAGGTGATGAAGACCAAGAATTAGCTATGAAGGTAAAATCAATTGAGTCTAGTGTAGGCTATCAATTACCAGAAAATTATACTTCCGAGATTTCTTATAATATTTCAGCA
Organism: Gammaproteobacteria bacterium TMED78; assembly: GCA_002171615.1. GTDB lineage: Bacteria > Pseudomonadota > Gammaproteobacteria > Steroidobacterales > Rariloculaceae > TMED78. Next base: position 160,912 of record NHEF01000010.1, on the reverse strand, counting down.
TGGATAAGAAGTATAAGTGAGCTTATTAATAAAGGAGCTTTGTTGATTATTGATTACGGCATGAGTGAAAAAGACTATTATTCTCCTGAGAGAAAAGATGGAACCTTGATTTGTCATCATCGCCATAAAAATAATTATAATCCATTTAGTTATCTTGGCTTACAAGATATAAGCTGTTGGGTAAACTTTACAGCCTGTGCAGAAGTGGCTTATGAGTCAGGATTAGAAGTAAGTAGTTATACAAATCAAAGTAATTTTCTTATTGATAATATAGCTAAAGACTCACTAGACAATAAAAGCTTTTCTTCATATGATTATTTGACTTCTCAGGCTATAAAAAAATTAATTTTGCCTGGAGAAATGGGTGAATTTTTTAAATTGATGTTACTGACAAAAAATTTAGAATCTCCCTCCATCTCAGGACGATCTTTTATTACGAGACTATGATTAATAGGCAATAAATATGGAGTTTATACAAATCTTTTTCTTAGCCTTTCTTCAGGGCTTAACAGAGTTTCTTCCTATTTCTAGCTCAGGCCATTTGATAATTCTACCATCTATATTTGGCTGGGAGGACCAAGGCTTAGCTTTTGATATCGCAGTCCATTGGGGATCATTGATTGCAGTTTTTTTATATTTTAAAGAAGATTTATTTTTTATTTTTTCTGGGCTACTTAAGAGGCACGATGAAAGCCAAAGGTTATTTATTAATATAATAATTGCTTCAATACCTTTAGGCTTAGCGGGTCTTCTTTTTGGAAATTATATTGAAAATAATTTTAGACTTCCTCTATTGATAGCATTTACTACTGCTTTTTTTGGAATATTTTTATGGGCTTCTGATATTTTAGGAAAAAAAAACATAACTGGTCTCAATTTATCTTCAAGCATAGCTTTATTAATTGGAGTAGGCCAGGCTCTAGCATTAATTCCTGGGACTTCAAGATCCGGGATAACAATAGCTTTTGCGCTTTTACTTGGCTTAGATAGAATCCACGCCTTAAAGTTTTCTTTTTTATTGTCTATTCCAGCAATTTGTATGGCTGTTATATGGCAATCTTTTAGTTTTTTTAAACAAGGGGTTATCATACCCTGGGGTAGTTTTTTAATTGGATTAACGGTCTCTGCTTTTACAGCTTATTTTGTGATCCACTTTTTCCTTAAATTTTTTGAAAGAATAGGATTAGTTTTTTTTGCTATTTATAGGCTTTTTTTAGCCGGTATTATTTTTATTTTCTTTATATAGGAATTCTTCTATTAAACCTTTTCTTTTTTTCCTAATAGATATCCCTATGTCCTTTCCTTTTTTATCAGATGATATTTTTTCAATCTTAACTTCCTTTATTATTTTGATTATATTTTCGAAAAAATCCTTTTGCTTATAATAAGACTTACCCATCCCTTTTCTACCTTTGTGATCTGCTTCACAGGCTATTAGGAGGGAGCTAACTTTAGATGGCTTCCTAATTCCATCTATCCCTTCAATCAATTGCATAATTTCTTCAGCATTAAGCTCATTAATCTTATGGACAGCTCCATGAAATCTAGCTACATCCAGAGAAATATCTTTATAGTCATTTGGCACTGGAAATTTTTTAAAAAAATTATTTAATATATGAACTGAATTTTCTTCGTGACCCGTATGTTTAGGTAAAATATTTTTATCTGTTAATGACTTACCTAAGTCATGAGTTAGAGTAGCAAATCTTATTTTTTTGTCATTAGTCATTTCTGCTACTATTTTTAAACACATCATAATGTGTATACCAGTATCAATCTCAGGATGAGATTTTTTCGACTGAGGCACTCCAAATAGAGCATCTATTTCTGGAAAAATGATTTTGAGGGCATTACATTCTTTTAGAGTTGTAAAAAAAACATCTGGTCTATCTGTGGCTAATGCTTTCTCTGTTTCTAGCCAAATTCTTTCTGGCCTAAGTGTATCTATTTCTCCATTCATACACATTTCTGTCATTAACTCCAAGGTTTCTTGTGCTATTTTAAAACCTTGTTTATTAAATTTTGCAGCAAAGCGAGCAACTCTAATAACTCGAAGTGGATCCTCTTTAAATGCAGGAGAAACATGCCTTAATAATTTTTTCTTTAAATCACTAACCCCATTAAAAGGATCAACTATTTTATTATTATCTCTAGCTATTGCATTTATAGTTAGGTCTCTTCTCAATAGGTCATCTTCTAGAGAGATAGTAGATGATGTATCAAAGCTAAATCCATGATAGCCAGAAGCAATCTTTTTTTCTTTTCTTGCTAAAGAGTACTCTTCTTTAGTTTTAGGATGAAGGAATACAGGAAAATCTTTACCTATTTTTTTATATCCTAGATTAATTAGTTCTTTAGCATTACTTCCAATTACTACCCAGTCTCTTTCTTTTATTTCAACTCCAAGTAAAGAATCTCTTACAGCTCCACCAACCTCATAAATTTTCATACCTTTTTATTTCTGAGATTAGAAAATTTTTTTTGTTGGTCATCTTTATTCAAGTATTCTTTCATTTTTAGACTTAATTCTGATAGATCTAATAAGCCGATAAGCTTGAGATCATTTTTTGTGCATACGCTATCTATACTTAAAGACTTAAGATTATCAAATGTTAGGATCTTTCCTGGCACGATATAAGTAAAGATAAAAGCCTGAACATAGGCAAGTATTTTAGGTATTCCAATTATTTTTCTATTAATGCTATGGATTTTAGCTATTTTAATAATTATTTCTTTTAATGTAAAAACTTCTGGGCCACACAATTGAAGTGTTTTATTGAATGTTCGATGGTTATTGATTGATAGTTGAATTATTTTACATAAGTCTTCTACATAAAGAGGGGCAAATTTTGTTTTATGTCCTGCAAGAGGAATAACTGGAAAAATTTTTATGAGTTGAGTAAAAAGGTTTATAAAATTATCTTTTTCCCCGAACACAACAGAAGGTTGCAATATAGTAAAATTAATTTTATCTTTTGAGAGATGTTTAATTATTTTTTCACCCTCACCTTTACTTTTTAGGTATTTACTAGCGCCATTTTCTGCATTAGCTTTAAGGGCGCTAATGTGAATGAAATGGTGCACTTTTGACTGAATGCAAGCAGAAAGTATTTTCTTTAAAAATTTCACATGGATATATTTGAATTTATTTTTTTCTCCTCTCTTTTCGTTGAGTATTCCTATTGTATTTATGACAATCTCACATCCATAAACCACTTTTAGTACTTCTTCTTCTTTGTGAAGGTCTAGGGGAATTATCTGGACACTTGGTAGGACTTTTAAATCTTTTAATAGCTGCGGGTTTCTAGATGGGATGATTATTGAGTATCCTTGATTTGCCAAAAAAATAGCAAGTTTTCTACCTATAAAGCCAGTTCCTCCTAAAATACAAATTTTCATAAATTAGATTTAGCGAATTAGTATCAATATATTTCTATTGCCTCTCAAGACTTGAAGGATCACAGAATTAGCATCCTCCAGCACTTCTTTGGCTTCTGAAATATTATTAATTCTCTGACGATTAATATGGGTAATTACATCGCCTCTCCTTAAGCCCCTTTGAGAAGCAGGACTTCCATCTTGTATACTACTTATATAGATCCCTGATACACCGTTATACTCATCTAGATCTTCATTATTATCTATAAAGAATCCACCTTGAAGAAAAGGCTCAAGTTCGGCTAATTCTTCTTGTTTGTCTTGTGGGTTATCTACTCCTAGCTCATCAAGAAGTGCAACTAAAGTAATTTCATTCTCATCTCTTATTAGATCTATTGAAATTTCATCCCCTGGCCTAAGAAGCCCTATTGTGTTTCTAAGAGCACCAGCATCTTCAATATTTTCAGAATTTACTTTAAGTATTACATCACCTATCTGTAAGCCGGCTTTCTCAGCTGCAGAGCCAGAAACAACATCAGTAATAAATGCTCCAGATGCATTTGTAAGTGAGTATGTCTCAGCAATTTCTGGAGTAACAGTTGCTATACTTACCCCTAGGAGTCCTCTTTTTACTTCTCCGAAATCTAATAACTGATTCATTATGCTTTTAGCCATATTAACTGGTATTGCAAATCCAATACCAATATTTCCTCCAGACCCAGAGAGAATTGCAGAGTTAATTCCTATTAGCTCACTATTCAAGTTCACTAATGCTCCACCGGAGTTTCCCGGATTAATGGATGCATCTGTTTGAATGAAATCTTCATATCCATCAGGATTAATTCCAGTTCTTCCAAGACCACTTATTATTCCTGAAGTTACAGTATGATCTAGACCAAAAGGGTTACCAATTGCTAGAACAAAGTCTCCAACTTCAATATTGGATGAGTCTCCTAATTTCATTTCAGATAAATTATCTGGCTCAACTTTTAGTAGAGCTATATCAGATCCAGAATCTGATCCTATTACTTCAGCGACTAAGGTTCGGTTATCAAGAAGAGTAATTGTTATTTCATCCGCATTTTCAATTACATGGTGATTGGTTATAACATAGCCTTTCTCTGAATCTACTATTACTCCAGAGCCGGCGCTTTCGAAGTCCCTTCTACTATCTGGAGGCATATCAAAGAATCTCCTAAAAAATGGATCATCTGTGAGGGGGTTACTAACCTCTACTGTGCCTTTGACAGAGATATTTACTACAGAACTAGAAACATTTTTTATTATAGGTGATAGGCTTGTGATCTGATTTGCTAGTTGAGAATTAGCTATATTATTTAAAAATAATATAGATGCGCTAACAACAAGAAATAGCGTAACAACTGATCTTCTTATAAGAAATTTTCTTCTAACTAGCATGGTTTTTCCTTCAAAAATAGGTTTTTATTTAAGTAATTATAAAATACGTTATTTATACTTAACAATTAATAAATTAAAAAAATTGAAAATAAAGAATAATATGTGGATAACATTGTGGAAAAGATGTTTATTTTTAGTATGTTACTTGGGGATAGTTGGATACTATATCTAGTGTATAGCCCATTTCATTGAAAACTATATAAATACTATATTTCTGACTACTTCTTATAAAAGTATCTTACTTATGTTATTGTTTTATATAGATATATTTATTTTTATCATTTTTTATATAATAATCTTGACACTAGCACTCTAGATGCCTAACCTAGAGGCATTAATCACTAGATCTTGTGTTTACAGTTTTAATAAAAATTAAACTCTAGATCGATATATTTTTCGTCCGCAGTAATAATATTTTTTTAATAATCGGAGTATTGTTTTTAGAAATATTGGAGAATTTTTTTATTATCATGAAATCTGCTATACAGAAAGAACATATAAGCCTCTCTGAGCTTCCTCTTCAGGATGCCTCTCAAAGTATCTGGGATACTAAATATAGATTAAAGACTAAAACATCGGATCCAGTAGATAAGGATGTTTTGTCAACATATGAGAGAGTGGCAAAAGCTTTGTCGGGAGTTGAAGAAACAGAAGAAAAAAAGGATATATGGTTTGAAAAGTTTTTTTGGGCATTACAGAATGGTGCTATTCCTGCAGGAAGAATTATGTCTAATGCCGGAGCAGGACTTCATAAGCCTGCTACCTCAACCATCAATTGTACTGTTTCCGGAACTATTGCTGACTCTATGCATGAAATTTTAGAAAAAGTTCAGGAAGCAGGTCTTACACTTAAAGCAGGATGCGGAATCGGCTATGAATTTTCAACACTTCGTCCAAGAGGTGCATACGTTTCTGGTGCTGGAGCATACACATCAGGACCTCTCTCATTTATGGATATATATGACAAAATGTGCTTTACAGTTTCATCTGCTGGCGGGAGAAGAGGGGCGCAGATGGGTACTTTTGATGTAGGTCATCCTGATGCTATGGAATTTATAAAAGCCAAAAGAGAAGATGGAAGGCTAAGGCAATTTAATTTATCTTTACTTATAACTGACGAATTTATGAAGTCTGTAAAGGAAGATAAGCTATGGTCGCTCGCATTCCCAATAACTCAGAAAGAAGTTGAAGAGGATAACTTAGATATTGATGATGAGAAGCAGGTGATTTGGCGAGAATGGCCATTATCTAGTAATTATCTTCAGAATGAAAGTGGCTTAACTGCATGCCGTGTTTACAAAGAAATTCCGGCAAAAAGAATGTGGGATACCATAATGTCTTCTACTTATGACTTTGCAGAACCAGGATTTGTCTTGATTGATAGAGTTAATGAATTTAATAACAACTGGTGGTGTGAGAACATTCGGGCCACAAACCCATGTGGCGAGCAACCTCTCCCAGCTTACGGAGCGTGCCTACTTGGGTCAGTTAATTTAACAAAGTTTGTTAATAGTCCTTTTTCTCCTGATGCTGAGTTTGACTGGGATAAGTTTAGAGAAGTAGTTAAAGTTTTTACTAGGATGTTAGATAATGTAGTTGAAATAAATGGCTTACCTCTAAGCACCCAGAGAGATGAAATTTTGTATAAAAGAAGACATGGAATGGGATTTTTAGGATTAGGATCAACGCTTAGTTTATTAGGCATTAGATATGGCTCTGATGAATCAATTAAATTCACAGAAGATGTTTCTAGGGAGCTTGCCGTAACTGGTTGGGAAGTAGGTTTAGAGCTCTCAAAAGAAAAGGGCCCTGCGCCTATTCTCTCTGAGGATTTTGTTGTTACAGAAGAGATGCTTAATAAAAGACCAGAAATGGTTGCAGATGGTTGGTCCAAGGGAGATAAAATATCAGGTAGTTTTTTACATGCGAAATATAGTCGTTATATGCAAAAGATTGCTGAGGTATCACCCGATCTTGTGGAAGAGCTCTCGAAAATTGGATCTCGTTTTACTCACCATAGTTCTATAGCTCCTACAGGGACGATTTCTTTATCTTTGGCTAATAATGCAAGTAATGGCATTGAACCATCTTTTGCACATCATTATTTTAGAAATGTAATAAAAGAAGGGAAAAAAACAAAAGAAAAGGTAGATGTTTTTTCTTTTGAGCTACTTGCTTATAGAGAGTTAGTAAATCCTGATGCCAGTCCTGAGGCAACTGTCCCAGAGCAGGAGTTGCCAAGTTATTTTGTAAGCTCAGAGGATATTTCTCCAAAAGAGCATGTAGATATACAAGCAGCATCACAATTTTGGATTGATTCATCGATATCCAAGACGGCTAATGTTCCTCCAGATTATAACTATGAAGACTTTAAGGATATTTATCTTTATGCATATGAGAAAGGGCTTAAAGGATGTACTACCTTTAGATTTAATCCTGAAGCTTTTCAGGGAGTTCTCGTTAAAGAGAAGGATTTAAAAAATACCTCTTATGTTTTCACGCTTGAAGATGGGACAGAGGTCAATGTGAAAGGAGATGAGGAGATTGAGTATGACGGTGAAATTCATACTGCTGCAAACTTATTTGATGCCCTAAAAGAGGGCTACTATGGGAAATTATAATGGGAACTATAAATATAAAATCAAAGATAGTTGATTATAAAGTTCTTTCGGACGGTGTAAGCGAACAATCTATTCCTGATTTAGCTAAAGAGGATATTTATAATGAATCAAAAGTAATCAGGATGCATGAGAAGCTTGAAAGACCAGAAATGCTTATTGGATCAACTTATAAAGTAAAGACACCTGTTTCTGAACACGCTATGTATGTAACAATTAATGATATTGTCCTTAATGAGGGTACGGAGCATGAAAAAAGAAGGCCTTTTGAGATTTTTATAAATTCAAAAAACCTAGATCATTATCAATGGATAGTAGCACTTACTAGAGTTATGTCAGCTGTTTTTCGAAAGGGAGGGGATGCTAATTTTGTTGTTGAGGAATTAAAATCTGTTTTTGATCCCAGAGGAGGTTACTGGCAATCAGGTGGAACTTATATGCCTTCCATAATTGCCGAGTTAGGACATATCGTTGAGAGGCACTTAATTCAGATTGGTTTATTGAAATCAGATGTTCTATCAGATGAGCAAAAAGAAGTTATTGATAAAAAGAGAGAAGATTTTGAGGCGAGAGAGAAGCGGAAAGATGCCTTTGCGTCTAATAGCTTTCCGAAGGGGGCTCAATTGTGCACTAAGTGTAATACAGCGGCAGCAGTAATGATGGATGGGTGCATGACATGTCTTAATTGTGGCTATTCTAAGTGCGGTTAATAAATAGCTAGAGTAAAATGATTACAGAATTTAGCAAACTTAAAATCCTTGTAGTAGGGGATTGTATGTTGGATGAATATTTATTTGGAGAAACAAGCCGCTTATCACCTGAAGCTCCAGTTCCTGTTTTAAAAGTAGAGAGGCGAGATTATCGCCCGGGAGGAGCGGCCAATGTAGCTTTAAACTTAGCTAATTTAGGAGTAAAGACAACTCTACTAAGTATTATAGGAAAGGATGATAATGGAAAAATTCTTTCTGGATTAATAAAGAAAGCAAAAATAAATTTTAATCCTCTAAAGTTAGATTTTCCTACAATTCACAAACAAAGAGTCTTATCAAGGAATCATCAACTAATTAGATTGGATCAAGAGTCAGAGATTTTTGGTCATGAGGATAATTTTTTAAGTATTTTTAAGAATTGCCTTAAAGATACTGATTTATTAATTTTTTCAGATTACTCCAAGGGAGCTTTAAAAGGTATTGAGAAGATGATTATTGAAGCTAATAAAAAGGGCGTGGATATAGTTGTAGATCCTAAAAGACCTAAATTTGATTCTTACAAAGGAGCTAAAGTAATTACTCCAAATGAAAATGAATTTATGAAAGCTGTAGGTGAATGGAAAGATGAAGAAGAGTTCATAAGTAAGGGGATTAGTTTGAGACAAAAATTGAGATTGGATAGTCTATTAGTAACCAGGGGTGAAAAGGGAATGACGCTTTTTTCCTACAATAAAGATCCAATTAGTCTTAAGGCTCGAACAAGAGAAGTTTATGATGTTACCGGTGCTGGTGATACTGTAGTAGCTGTAGTATCTGCTGGAGTTGCAGCGGGTTTCTCAATTGAAAGATCTGCCAATATGGCTAATATTTCAGCTGGCCTAGTTGTTAAAAAAATAGGTGTAGCTTCTGTTTCTACAGAAGAGCTAGAAGAGGCTACGAATCAAAATAAAACTAAAGAAAAACTAATATACTCAACTAAGGATCTATTAAATTTAGTAGATGTATCTAAAAATCTTGGAGAAAAAATAGTAATGACAAATGGATGTTTTGATATTTTACACCCAGGGCATATTGAGTATCTTAAAGAAGCAAAAGCAAGAGGCGATAGGTTAATTGTTGCAATAAATGATGATAAATCAGTAAAAAGAATTAAGGGTGAAAACAGACCAGTAATGACCTTAGAGGATAGAGCTAAAATGCTTTATGCACTATCTTATGTTGATTGGATTATTTCTTTTTCAGAAGAGACCCCAATAAGAATTATTTCGAAAATTCTTCCAGATATTTTGGTTAAGGGCGGTGACTATAAAGCTGAAGATATAGTTGGAGGAGATATAGTTTTAAAAAATGGAGGAACTGTCACATCTTTGTGTTTTATTGAAGGCCACTCTAGCTCTGAATTAATTAAAAAAAATTAAAATAATTAAATACATTTAATCCAACCATTCATTTACTTTATTAAGATCGTCTATAGATAAGCTACCAACTGACTGACTTAGCTTTAAAATATTTAATATGTAATCATATTTACTTCTAGCTAGGTTTGTTTCAGCTTGAGCTAATGAATTTTGTGAAACAAGCACATCTACAGCCGTCCTAGTTCCTACTTCAAAACCTGCTTCAGTAGCAACTAAGGCTGTTTTAGATGATTCAACAGCTTGAGTCAAAGCTTTCACTTTTGATATTTCAGTAATAACTCCTAAAAAAGAATCCCTTGTTAGTCTTTCTGTTTGTCTGGCAATACTTTCTGTTGATTCTTTAGCAGCCCTATGTTCATAAACAGCTTGTCTAATTTTTGAGCTATTGAAACCACCAGTAAATATTGGGAAATTAACATTTAAAGCAATATTATATCCCTCTGGAGATGTTTTTGAGTTGACTCTTACCGGACAGGTATTTTCATCAATACAAAATAAAGATCTTGTAACATCTGTATTACTTTCATTAATGTTTCCAGAAAGTGTTATAACTGGAAATCTAGTACCTCTTTGAATTTTTATACTATCTTGAGCTATACGTTCATTTATTTTACTAGAGATAAGACTTAAGTTTTGGTCTAATGACATTTTTACCCATTCCTCTATATCATCTGGGGTTGGATTTTCAAGGGGCATATTATTTTTAGGAGATGAGGGCTCTTCTATATATTCACCTGTTATTTCTCTGAGAAATTCTTTAGATGAAGAGTGTAATCTTTCTGCTTCAATTTCAGAAGCAACAGCTAGGTCATATCCTGCTTGAGATTCTTGAACATCTGTTATAGCAATAAGACCTAGCTCAAATCTACTTCTAGCTAAGTCCAATTGTCTACCAATTGCTTTTTTAGCTGTCTGTTGTGCAATTAAAATATCTTTTGCTGCTAAAACATTAAAATATGCTTCGGAAACTCTCAATAAAAGGTTTTGCTTTTCATAATTATATAATGCTTCAGCTTGAGCTAATCTTTTATTTGTTTGGCTTAAGCCAACTATTGATCTCATATCGAATATTGTTTGACTTAGATTTAAACTTATTGATGTTGTCTCTCTCAATGAGCCTATTCCAGTTGTTCCTATTATAGGAGATCCAGTCCTGTAGTCAGGTATAGGATTCATATCTTTAGAATCAGATCTAGAATTATAAGTCCTCAATGTAAGTGATGGAAAAAAATAACTCATTGCTTGAGGCTTAAGTTCTAGTATTGCAAGATAATTTGCTTCTGCAACTTTTATTGTAGGATCAAATCTGAGTGCCTTTTCATACACATCTAGTAAGCTTTGAGCATTTAGCTGAGGACTTATAATTAAAACAAGAAGGATAAATATAGTTTTTCTAACATTGGTCATTTTTTGGTCCTACCATCATGGTCTTACCATTATATTATATATTTTATATCTAAGCTATTTAAGAATAGTTTAGATTTCAAAGAGAAAAAGTTTTGCTTAGAGATTGATTTTGTAAAGGAGTGAGGTAGGTTTCAAAAAGAGTATTTTGATTTATTAAATTATTATCAGAGGTAATGATTTGTGCCTGCATAATTGGATCTTCTCCTATCACTGCAAATATTTTTCCTTCAGGTCTAAGCAAGGTAGTAAACTTTTTAGGTAGCTTTTTCAAGGATCCTGTAAAAACAATAATATCAAATTTATCTTTTTGATCTATTAACGACATATCTTTATTTAGAAGTTTAGCGTTTCTTATTTTTTGATGTAGTAGTTTTTTTTCTGCTGATATTAAAAAGTCTTCATGTATATCAATAGATATAACTTCTTTGGATAAAGCTGCTAGGCAGGCTGTCAGATATCCACTACCGGTGCCAACTTCTAAAACTAAGTCATCTTTATTTATCTCTAGGCTCTGAAGTAAGCGCCCTTCAACTTTTGGTGTCATCATAGATTCATCATGAGATAGTGGAATTTCCATATCAGCAAAAGCAAAATTTATAAATTCTTTTGGGACAAAGTTTTCTCTAGGGATTAACTCTAATATACCCAAAACTTTTTCGTCTAGTACTTCCCAGGCGCGTATTTGCTGCTTAAGCATTTGTGAGCGAGCAAAATCAGAATTCATAGCTATAAAATATAAAACTAACTTAAATCATATCAGTGGATTACCAAGCAAAGGAACTGCTAGAAGAGCCACAATATTTATAATTTTTATTAGAGGATTAATAGCAGGTCCAGCTGTATCTTTATATGGATCTCCAACTGTATCGCCAGTTACGGCAGCTTTATGGGCGTCAGAGCCCTTTCCACCAAAATTACCATCTTCAATATATTTTTTTGCGTTATCCCAAGCGCCCCCTCCAGTAGTCATTGATATGGCAATAAAAATTCCTGTAATTATTGTGCCCATTAAGACACCGCCTAAGGCTTGCACTCCAAGTAACTTACCTACGACTATAGGAACTAAAATTGGAAGTAATGACGGAATTATCATTTCTTTAATTGCTGATTTTGTAAGTAAGTCTACAGCAGTCGAATAATCTGGTTTTGCTTTTCTTTCCATTATGCCTGTAATTTCTTTGAATTGCCGTCTAACTTCTTCAACAACTGAAGAAGCGGCTCGACCAACAGCTTCCATTGCCATTGCTCCAAAAATATAAGGTACGAGACCACCTATAAAAAGCCCAATTATTACTCTATGGTTTGATAGATCAAAAGTTATATTTGTAAAACCGGCCTCTTCTAATTTATGTGTATAGTCAGCAAATAAAACAAGTGCAGCTAGACCAGCAGATCCAATAGCATATCCTTTTGTTACCGCTTTAGTAGTATTACCAACGGCATCTAGAGCATCTGTTATACTCCTAACTTCTGAGGGTAGCTCAGACATTTCAGCTATACCGCCAGCATTATCAGTTATTGGCCCAAAAGCATCTAAAGCAACTATCATTCCAGTCATAGAAAGCATGCTCGTAGCGGCTATTGCTATTCCATACAATCCTGCTAATTCATAAGCTGCAAATATTGATACACAGACAGCAATAACTGGCATACCAGTTGATTTCATAGAAACGCCTAATCCCGCAATAATATTTGTTGCATCTCCAGTTGTAGAAGCGCTGGCAACATCTTTAACAGGAGCAAAATCAGTACCAGTATAATATTCAGTTATGACTACCATTGCCGCTGTTAAAGCTAGTCCTATTAAAGATGAAATAAATAAATTCAATGAATTTTCGCCCATCATTGAAAAAGTTACAGGATAAAATGCTATAGCAGCTAAAATTCCTGAAACAATTACTCCCTTATATAAAGCCTTCATGACTTTACCATCACTTGTTCTAACAAAAAAAGTTCCAACTATTGAGGCAACTATAGATACAGCACCTAGAACCATTGGATATAATACTGCATTTTGACCTAAAGCTTCTATGCTAAGGCCACCTAATATCATTGTAGCGATTACAGTAACTGCATATGTTTCAAAAAGATCTGCGGCCATACCTGCACAATCACCAACATTATCACCAACATTATCTGCAATTACTGCAGGGTTACGAGGATCATCTTCTGGGATGCCTGCTTCTACTTTTCCTACTAGATCAGCTCCGACATCAGCTCCTTTGGTAAAAATTCCACCACCAAGTCTAGCAAAGATTGATATTAGAGAACCGCCAAATGCTAGCCCAATAAGGGCATTAAGAGTTTCATCAGTATTAAATCCAAGATTAACTAATACTAGGTAATAGCCGGAAACACCTAGTAGGCCAAGGCCTACTACTAATAAACCTGTAATTGCACCGCCCCTAAATGCTATCATTAATGCTGGATTGATCCCTTCTGTAGCCGCCTGTGCAGTTCGAACATTGGCCCTAACTGAGACAAACATTCCAATATAGCCAGCCAGCCCTGAAAATAAAGCTCCAATAGCAAAACCAATAGCCGAAGCCCAGCTCAATGCAAGGCCTAAGATGATTAGCAAAATAAAACCAACTATGCTGATATATAAATACTGCCTATTCATATAGGCATTAGCTCCTTCTTGGATAGCAGAAGCTATACTCTGCATTACATCGTTACCAGCTGATTTTTCTAAAACCCACTTAGCCGAGACAATGCCATAGAATATAGCTAGAAAAGAAGCACCTAGGCAAAACCACAAAGCTGTATTTGAATCCATTAAATTTCCCCTTATTAAGTTAGGATTAAGAATATTTTACTTATTTTATCATAAACTTTTCTTTTAGCATTCTATCAACTGGTATATTTTTAAGTTTAGCAGTAATTGGTATACCATTTTTATAAGGAGGGTAGTCTTCGCCATTAATTAATGGCACCATGTACCTTCTACATGCTGCTGTAATATGAAATCCATCGGTAGAAATAAATTTCCTTGGCATCATTCGTTCTTTATTTGCTACCTTATTTAGCTCAATATAGCCTGTTGTCCATTTATATGGGCTATCATTCTTTCTAATGATAGTTGGCATTACTGAGTTTCTTCCTTCAAGAGCTAGCTCAACTGCTTTCTTACCAACTTGATATGCTTGTTCAACATCAGTTTTTGAGGATATGTGTCTTGCAGATCTTTGTAGGTAGTCTGCTATCGCATAATGATATTTATATCCTAAGTTATTTTTAATAATATCAGCTATATTAATTGCCACTCCTCCTAGTTGTGAATGGCCAAATGCATCTGTAGTTCCTATTTCAGCAAGGAATTTACCTTTTTTATTTTTTGCGCCTTCTGAAACAACTATCACGCAGTAGCCATTATTTTTTACTGATTTATTTACTTCTTTTAGAAATTCTTTTTTATCAAATGGTATTTCAGGGAATAAAATAATTTGAGGAGCCTTCTTTCTGGTTTCATTGGCTAAACCTCCAGCAGCAGCAAGCCAACCAGCATGACGACCCATAACCTCGAGAATAAAAACCTTTGTTGATGTTTTTGCCATAGATGCAACATCAAGCCCTGCTTCTTTTGTAGAAACAGCTATATACTTTGCTGCTGAGCCAAAACCAGGGCATGTATCAGTAAAGGGCAAGTCGTTATCAACAGTTTTAGGTATTCCAATACAGACTATTGGGAAACCAACCTTCTTTCCAATTAGTGATACTTTATGTGCAGTATCCATTGAGTCTCCTCCGCCATTATAGAAAAAATACCCAATGTTATGTTTTTTGAAGACTTGAATGAGCCTATGATATTCATCTTTATTTTTTCTTAAGTCCTGTAATTTAAATCTAGCTGAGCCGAATACTCCCCCAGGTGTATGAAGAAGTTGCGCTATTGTTTTGGATGTCTCCCTACTTGTGTCAGTCATATCCTCAATTAGGGCGCCTAAAATTCCATTTCTTCCAGCATATACTTTATTTATTTTATCTTTGTGCTTTCTTGCGGCTTCTATTACACCACAGGCGCTTGCATTAATGACAGAAGTAACTCCACCGGATTGTGCATAAAATGCATTTTTTTTCATCTTATCCTCCCTTCGGAAAAAATTAAAAGACGCTCAGCGAATTTGTTTTTTTTACAGATGATAATTAGATTGCTAATATATTTTACGCTTTTATTCATCTTATAAAAAGTATTGAGGTTTATATGAAAATAATATTACTAGGAGCGCCTGGAGCAGGCAAGGGCACACAGGCTAAAAGATTAGAATCTGATTTTGGATGGCCCCAAATCTCAACGGGAGATCTTCTTAGAGATGCTGTTTCAAAAAAATCTAAATTAGGCTTAAAAGCTAAATCTATAATTGATAGAGGGAATTTAGTTTCTAATGATTTAGTTTTAGAGATAATTAAAGAAAGAGTCGCACAGGAAGATACTTTTTCGGGCTTTATATTAGATGGTTTTCCACGAAATATAGATCAAGCATTAGATCTTGAAATTTTGTTTAGCAGCTTAAGTAAGAAGATAGATAGAGTTATATATCTCAAAGTTGATCATGATATTTTAATGAAGAGATTGACCGGAAGAAGAACTTGCTCAGTTACGGGTAAATTGTTAAATATTTATTTTTCGCCGCAGCGTGATATAGACGAATGTATTAATAGCGGGGGAAAATTATTGCAAAGAAGCGATGATAATGAAGAAACTATTGGAAAGAGACTTGATGTTTATAATTTAGAAACTTCTCCTTTAATAGATTTTTATGAAAAAAAAGAATGTTTATTTGTTATAAGTGCAGAAAATGAAGTAGAAAAAGTTTATTCTGAGCTATTAGTAAGCTTGGAAATTAGTTGAAGTATTTTGTTTATTTCTTTTGATCTCCATCCATTTTTTATCCTTTCTGAGTACAAGCCTCTCGATAAATCTGATATTTCTTTTTCTGTGATAAATATATGGTTTTCTATATTTAGCTCTTTAGACCTCTCTTTAGCTATCTTATTCAAAAGCTCAAAGTCCTTTTTTTTAGAAGTTGAAAATAATTCAGAATAGTTATTAGAGTTCCTATTATCTTTATTCTTTAGCTCAGCTTTTATTTCTTCGCCATATTTTTCTAAAATATTTTCAGGTATATTTTCTATTGATATGAAATCATTTTTTTTATTTAAACCTTTTTTTGCAATTAATGATATTTGTTTATCTCCAATTATCCACTGTCTAGGTAAATTTAGAAGCCTTGCTTTATTTTCTCTCCATTTAATAAGATTATAAGCAATATCTTTTTTCTCTTCATTTAGAGAGCTAATGCCTTTTAGCTTCAAGAAAAGTCCTAATTCATTTTTCAGAGGCTCTATTGCTTTTAATCTTTCACATTCTTCTTCTATCCATGACATCCTATCTAATTTAATTAGTTTACTTTTAAGTATATTCCAGATTGGAATTAAGTATTTTACATCTTCTATAGCATAATTTATTTCATCATCTGACAGCGGCCTCTTTTTCCAATCTATTCTAGTAAAGCTTTTGTCTATATTCTTTTTTAAGGTTAAGTCCAGTAAAGGCTTTAATCCTATTTGAGCTTTTTCACCAACTAGTGATGCGCCAATCTGTGTATCTATCAATGTAAAGGATCTTTTTTTGGAATATAGGTAAAGTGCATCTAAATCTTGTCTAGCAGAGTGCATAATTAAGACTTTATTTTTTCTAAATAAAGAATCTATAAAGACATTGATATCTTCAACACAAAGGCAATCTATGCATACTAGCTTGTTTTTAGTCGCTAATTGGATGAGACAAAGCTCTGGAAAGTATGTTCTATTTCTGGAAAACTCTGTATCTATAGCTATAATTTTATCTTCATTTATCTCATAAATAAGGCGATTTAGGGCATCTTGATTAGATATATATTCGAATATTTTCATATATGTAGTCTCTTTTATGACTAAATAGTATTATCACTGTAATATTTTTTCTATATTTAAATTTATGCACATACATATATTAGGTATTTGTGGAACGTTCATGGCTGGAATAGCTGCTATCGCTAAAGCCTCAGGTCATAAAGTTTCTGGCTCTGATGAGAATGTGTATCCACCAATGAGTACACAGCTTAGAAAGCTAGGTATAGAGATTTATAAGGGTTTTGATAAGTCTCAACTAACTCCTCCACCAGATTGTATTGTTGTTGGAAACGTTCTTAGCAGGGGCAACTCTGCTATTGAAGATATGCTAAACAAGGGCATACCATATTTTTCTGGTCCAGAATGGCTTGCAAATAATGTCTTAAGAGATAAATGGGTTTTAGCTGTTGCTGGAACTCATGGCAAAACAACAGCATCTAGTATGCTTGCATGGATCTTAGATTATGCAGGCTTATCTCCAGGTTTTTTGATTGGGGGAATCTGCCCTAATTTTAAAATTTCAGCTAGATTAAGTGATTCAGAATTCTTTGTTGTTGAGGCTGACGAATACGATACAGCTTTCTTTGATAAAAGAGCAAAGTTTATGCATTATCGCCCTAAAACTTTAGCTATAACAAATTTAGAGTTTGATCATGCTGATATTTTTTCTAATTTAGAAGAAATAATAAGGCAGTTTCATCAATTGATAAGAACAATCCCAAGTAATGGATTGATTGTGTCAAAAGGGGATAGTAAAAATATTGAGAAGGTATTTAATTTGGGTAAGTGGTCTCAAGATGAAACATATAGTTCTATTGATAGTAAGTGTGATTGGTATGGTTCTTATGACTTAGTGGGAGCAAAGTCAAAATTTTCTCTTTATTATAAAGGGAATAGTGTTGGAAGTGTAAATTGGTCATTACTAGGAGAGCATAATATTGAAAATGCATTAGCTGCAATTAGTGCGGCAAATCATGTAGGTGTTTCCTTTGATCTGAGTATTGAAGCGCTCAATAAGTTTAAAGGCGTTAGGAGGCGGCTAGAAAGGATTGGTTCTTCAGATGGCATTACAATTTTTGATGATTTTGCTCATCATCCAACAGCTATAAAAGCTAGTCTGTCGTCTGTGAAAAGACAGCGGCCCGATAGTAGATTGATTGCTATTTTAGAGCTTAGATCTAATTCTATGAAAATGGGTATCCATAAAGAGTACTTGGCTAGATCTTTACAGGACGCGGATGTTATTTTTATGTTAAAGCCTAAAACTATGGATTGGGATCCAGCTATCTATCTGGAGAAAATAGATTCTAAGATATTTATCGAATCAGGTGTTGATTCTTTGCAAGAAAAAATATTAAATGAAATAGTTTCTGGCGATCAAGTACTTTTTATGTCAAATGGAAGTTTTAGTGGTCTTCCTCGCCGAGTTAAGCAATCACTACAAAGTAGATAATTTAAGTAAGGGATAATTATGGCCCAAAAGGGTTGCCAATTTCATATCGGGCAGGTTGTAACACATAGCCTATTTGGGTATAAGGGCGCTATATATGATGTTGATGCAGAATTTATGCTAACTGAAGAATGGTATAAAAAAGTTGCTAAAAGCTCTCCCCCAAAAGATCAGCCTTGGTACCATGTTTTAGTAGATGGTGTTGAGCATTCTACATATGTAGCTGAGAAAAATTTAAAGGCGGTACTGGAACCTTCTCCAATAAAGCACCCACTCATAGATTTATATTTTGAGGACTTTAATGGTATTTCATACAGCTCTCTAAATAAAAAAAATTAAAACTATTATTGGAAATTAATTATGTCTAAAAAAGATTTATCAAGAAAGGAATTGGCAAATGCTATTAGAGCTTTATCAATGGACGCTGTCCAGGCTGCAAATTCTGGACATCCAGGCATGCCTATGGGTATGGCTGATATAGCAGAGGTTTTGTGGAATGATTATCTCAATCACAATCCTACTAACCCTGAGTGGTTAAACAGAGATCGATTTGTTCTCTCAAATGGTCATGGATCGATGCTCTTATATTCAATTGCTTATTTAACCGGTTACGATCTATCTATAGATGAAATAAAGAATTTTAGACAGCTTGGATCTAGAACTGCAGGACATCCTGAAAAAGAATTATCAATAGGTATTGAGACAACAACTGGCCCGCTTGGTCAAGGGATTGCTAATGCTGTTGGTATGGCAATTGCCGAGAAGTCTCTAGCAAGTAATTTTAATAAGCCTAATTATAATATAGTTGATCACTTTACATATGTATTTGCTGGAGATGGCTGTTTGATGGAGGGCATTTCTCATGAGGCATGTTCATTTGCAGGCACTCTTGGCTTAGGTAAGCTAATTATTTTTTATGATGATAATAGCATTTCTATTGATGGAGAAACCTCAGGATGGTTTACTGATAATACTCCTCAAAGATTTAGATCTTATGGATGGCATGTAATTGAAAATGTAGATGGACATGATCCGAAGCAGATATCAGAAGCAATCCAGGAAAGCAAGAATGAAAATAACAAGCCTAGTATTATTTGTTGTAAGACAATTATTGGTTATGGATCCCCAAATAAGCAAGGAACTGCAGATGCTCACGGAGCGCCATTAGGAGATGATGAGATTGAGCAAGCTAGAAGAAAGCTTAAGTGGGATCATCAGCCCTTTTTTGTGCCTAAAGAGATCAAAGATAGCTGGAGCGCCTTAAAATCTGGTAAGGAATTAGAGAGTGAATGGAATAAAGTTTTCTCCCTATACCAAGAAAAATATCCAGATCTTGCTACTGAATTAATAAGGAGGATGAAGGGAGAGCTACCTGAATTTTGGGAAAAGGGAGCGGTAAGAGTTTTAGATGATATTAATAAAGAAGGTCAAGATTTAGCAACTAGAAAGGCATCTCAGAGGGCGCTCGATGGTTTTGCTCCTTTACTGGGAGAGTTATTTGGAGGATCTGCTGACCTTACTGGCTCAAACAATACTTTTCATTCCTCTTCTGTTGTTTTTGATCCTGTTCATGGCAAAGGTAACTACCTCCATTTTGGAGTCAGGGAGTTTGCCATGGTAGCAATACTTAATGGCCTTAAGTTGCATCAAGGTTTTATTCCCTACGGAGGAACTTTTTTAGTTTTTTCTGATTATGCAAGAAACGCTCTTCGTATGGCATCTCTTATGGAGCTACAAAATATTCTAGTATTTACGCATGATTCCATCGGTATTGGTGAAGATGGACCAACACATCAGCCAGTTGAGCATCTAGCAAGTCTTCGTTCAATGCCTAATATGTTTGTATGGAGACCTTGCGATACAGTTGAGACTGCTGTAGCTTGGAAATTTGCTATAGAGAATTTTAAATCACCTTCTAGTTTGGCCCTAACAAGACAATCTTTAAGATTTATTAAAAGAAATGAGAAACAGTTGTCTCAGATAAAGAGAGGAGGATATATTTTATTGGAACCTCCTACCACACCAGAAATTATCCTTATTTCTTCTGGGTCTGAAGTCATGCTAGCTATTGACTCCGCAAAGATTTTACAAAGTGAGGGCTATCACGTTAGAGTAGTTTCGATGCCTTGTTTAGAAATTTTTGATTCTCAAGATCCTGAATATAGAAAATCTGTTATTGATTCTAATGCGAAAATTCTGGCTATAGAAGCAGGGGTTAAAGACTCCTGGTGGAAATATGTTAGAAACAATGGAGACGTAATAGGTATGGAGGGTTATGGAAAATCAGCTCCTGCAAAAGATTTGTTTGAGCATTTTGGCTTTAGTATTGAAGTAATTACACAAAAGGCTAGAGATTTATTAAGTTAATATTTTAATTTTTAGGAGAAATAGATGTCTTTGAGGGTTGCTATTAACGGGTATGGAAGAATAGGAAGAAATATTTTAAGAGCTTTTTATGAGGGAGATAAGAGAAATAAAATCCAAATAGTCGCAATTAATGATTTGGGAGATGCAGGGGCTAATGCCCATTTAACAAAGTATGATACTGCACATGGGATTTTTCCATATGATGTAAAAGTTGATAATAATGACTTAATAATTGATGGTGATACTATTAAGGTCTTTTCTGAAAAAGATCCTAGGAAACTACCTTGGGGTAAGTTAGAGGTTGATATAGTTTTTGAAAGTACTGGTTTTTTTGCTTCTAAGGCAAAATCTTCTGCTCATTTAGATGCTGGAGCAAAAAAGGTATTAATTTCTGCACCGGCAGGAAATGATATAGATGCAACTATAGTTTATGGAGTGAATCATACTGTACTAAAACCTTCTGATGAGGTAATTTCTAATGCTTCTTGTACTACAAACTGTTTAGCTCCATTAGCAAAAATTTTACATGAAAGTATTGGCATTGAGAGTGGCATTATGAACACAATCCACTCTTATACTAATGACCAAGTTCTTACAGATGTTTATCATACTGACTTAAGGAGAGCTAGGTCTGCTACCCAGTCTATGATTCCTACAAAAACAGGAGCCGCTGCTGCAGTAGGTTTAGTCCTCCCAGATTTAGATGGAAAGCTGGATGGGTTTTCTCTTCGAGTTCCCACTATTAATGTTTCAATAGTAGACCTAACTTTTTCATCTTCTAGACAGACTAGTATTGAAGAGGTTGATACCTTGCTGAAGTCAGCTAGTGAAAATGAATTAAAGGGAGTTTTAGCATATTCTGATGAGCCTCTGGTTTCTTCTGACTTCAATCATAATTCTGCATCTTCAGTATATGATTCTGGACTAACTAGAATCTCAGTTGACAAGAGATTGATTAAAGTTTGCGCTTGGTATGATAATGAATGGGGGTTTTCTAATCGTATGCTTGATACGGCTATAGCTATTTATGATTTAGCTTAATTAACTTATTGTAAAAATTTTTAGTATTGAAAAAGAAAAGAACAAAAATAGTAGCTACTTTAGGCCCATCAACAGATAGTCCTCAAGTATTAGAGAAAATAATTAATTCAGGAGCAGAGATCCTAAGAATTAATTTGTCTCATGGCACTAATTCTGATCATGTTAAAAGAATAAAATTAGCCCGAAAAACTGCTACAAAGAATAATAAATATATAGCTATTATGCTAGACCTACAGGGACCAAAGATTAGGATTGAATCTTTTTCAGGCGGCTCTGTTTATTTAGAAGAGGGAAATATTTTCATTTTAGATAAGAGTATTGATCCTAAAAAAGGAAGTGTTAATGGGGTATGCGTTTTATATAAAAACCTTACCCAAGACATAAGCATCGGAGATACTTTATTATTGAATGATGGTCTGATAGTAATCGAGGTTCTAAAAATTAATGGAACAGCAATTCATTGTAAAATCGTCCAAGGAGGGTTGTTATCTGACAGGAAAGGACTGAATAAAAGTGGTGGTGGGTTATCAGTTGATGCAATAACTGAGCAAGATGAAAAAGGAATAAAATTAGCTTGTTCTCTAGAAGTGGATTATATAGCAGTCTCTTTTGTAAAGAGTGAGGAAGACATAATAAGAGTGAGAGAGCTAGTAAAACAAAATAATGGATTTGCTCATATTATCGCTAAGATAGAGAGAACTGAGGCGGTAGAAAATATATATAAGATCATTGATTTTTCTGATGCAATTATGGTTGCTAGAGGAGACTTAGCGGTTGAAGTTGGGTATGCATCTATGACTGCGCTTCAAAAAAAGCTTATTAGGCTTGCTAAAGAGCATAATAAAGTATCTATAACAGCCACTCAGATGTTCGAATCAATGATTACAAACTCTTCCCCAACAAGAGCGGAAGTATCTGATGTGGCAAACGCTGTTATGGATGGAACTGATGCAGTTATGCTCTCAGCAGAATCAGCTGTTGGCTCTTATCCAGAAGTAGCAGTTAGTAAGATGAGCGAAGTTATTATAGGTGCTGAAAAGCATGAGTCATTTAAAAGTTTAAATGATTATAGGATTAATGCAATATTTGAAAATATAGATGAATCTATAGCTATGGCAGCTATTTATATTGCAAATCATCTAAATATTAAAGCAATCGTTAGCTTGACTGAGTCAGGGTCAACTACTTTATGGATGTCCAGGCTTAGATCAGAAATACCAATTTTAGCATTTACAAGAAATCTAACTACAGTAAGAAAAGTACTTCTTTATCGAGGTGTTTATCCTCAATTTATCGATATAGTTGATAATACGGATTTAAATTCAATGGACCAACTAATTTCAGAGACTCTTATGCGAGAAAATATTGCCTCTCCAGGCGATCTAGTTTTATGTACCTTTGGTGATTTGAGAGGTATACCAGGTAGGACAAACTCAATTAAGATATTAGAAGTTAGAAATATAGAAAGCTAATTTATTAATTATAAATTACTGCCATCTTGTAGCTTTTCTCTTGCTAGAAGGTTCAATTTTCATATCTTCACGATATTTTGCAACTGTTCTTCTAGCAATCTTTATACCATTCAAGTGCAGTCTATCAGAAATACTTGTATCACTAAGAGGAGAGTTAGGGTTTTCATTATTGATTATTTTTTTAATTTTAGCTTTTATTGCAATAGATGAGGTTCCTCCCTTCTTGCCTTCTAGATTACTAGAAAAAAAATATTTAAATTGATAAGTTCCCCTTGGAGTATGCATATATTTATTAGAAGCTATTCTTGAGATTGTTGATTCATGAACATCAACATCTGAAGCAACTTGTTTCATAATCATAGGGTTCATATATTCTTCACCTTTTTCTAAGAAAGCTTTTTGTCTTTCTACGATATTTATAGCTACTTTTGCTAAAGTCTGATTTCTAATATTAAGACTTTTAATTAACCAATGAGCTTCTTGTAATTGCATTTTTAAGGCCTTATGTTCTTGTATGCTATTAATTGATTCTGCATAAAGATTATTTATTTTTATTTTTGGCACTAATGAGTTATTTAACTCGACTACCCAATTATTGTTGATTCTTTTTACAAAAACATCTGGAATAGCATATTGGGTAATCTGATTACTTACTGATAATCCTGGATGTGGATTACAGGATTTTATTAGAAGAATAGCTTGCCTAAGATCATCATCACTAACCATTAAAAGATCTTTTATCTTTGAGATTTTTTTTTGAGTGAATAAATTGAAATAATTTTTATTTATTTCTATAGCTAATTTAATGCCTGGTGTTTTCTTATCTATTCTATCAAGCTGTAAAGATATACACTCAATTATTGATCTTGCTCCTACTCCTACAGGATCTAGGTTTTGAATTATTTCGAGAATATTTTCTATTTCTCTATCTTGAATATTAGTTTCAGGCCCTAAAATATTTTTAATTGTAGAAAAGCTTTCATTGAGATAACCGTCATCATTAAGAGAGTCGATTATAACTTTTCCTATAAAAATTTTCTTTTCTGATATTTTTTCCATTTCTAGTTGCCACATTAAGTGGTCTCTTAAAGTGATACTAGATGATAGAGTTGATTCAATATTTTCTTCGCTATTATTTTTTTTGTTATTAGTCTGAGTCCATTCTAATTGATTTTTTTCTAAATCCTTATTAATATTTATTTTATCATTTTGTTCAAATTCAATATTAGATTTTTCAAGCATGATATTGTTTTCAAGCTCTTCTCTTATCTTAGTATCAAGATCAATTATTGGAAGTTCTAGTAGCTTGATCGCCTGTTTTAATTGAGGCGTCATCGTAAGTTTTTGAGCTTGTTTTAAATATAATGATTGCTTCATTTTTTTAATGCTTATAATGAAAAGTTTTCACCTAGATATACATCTCTAACTTTTTGATTGGCTAATATTTCTTCTGACTTTCCATATGCCATTAGGATGCCTTGATTGATTATATAGGCATGATTACATATATCTAATGTTTCTCTGACATTGTGATCAGTGATTAGTACACCAATCTTTTTTTTTGTTAATTGCTTTATAATTTTTTGGATATCAATTACAGATATTGGATCAACACCAGCAAAGGGCTCATCTAATAGAATAAATTTTGGGTTAGTAGCTAAAGATCTGGCGATCTCAACTCTTCTTCTTTCTCCTCCTGATAGAGAAATGCCAATAGTGTCTTTTACATGGCTTATTCTAAACTCTTCAAGCAGTTCATTTAATATTTTTTGGCGATCTGCTTTATGTAAATTTCTTCTATTTTCTAGTATTGCCATAATATTTTCACTTACTGAAAGCTTTCTAAAAATAGAAGCTTCTTGGGGGAGATATCCTAATCCCAAGGCTGCTCTAGAATGGATAGGAAAATTAGTTATATCTGTATTATTTAAATAAATTTTTCCGCTATCAGATTGAATTAGTCCAGCGATAATATAAAAAGCTGTTGTTTTTCCTGCCCCATTAGGCCCTAATAGACCTACAATTTCTCCACTACTAACACTAAATGATAAATCACTAACAGCTTCTTTTAGGCCATATTTTTTTGAAATATTTTCAACTAATAATTTACTATCCATAAAACTTTGTTTTCCAGTTATTCTGAAGGGGTTATGGTTATAACTACTGGTTGACCACATTCTGAAGATCCAGAAGTTATTTGTTCAGCTTGAATATCATAAGTAAGGCTACAACCTTTAAAATCATTGTTTCCTTGTTTTAAGAATGCATCACCCTCCATAGAAATAAAACCAGATCTTTTGCTGTAGTTAATTTTTTCTGCTCCTCCACTAACATTTATACTTCCTAAACTATCAATATTTTCGAATATGACAGGTGATCCATCAAATATAGCTTCTGTTATTTCATTTAGTGCGAATTTGATTAACGCTGACTGAGATTTAATATTTATACCATTTGATTCTAAATACACATTACCTACTAGCTCCCATTCATTTGTAGAAAAATCTAAAGAAGAAGCCATTGCTTTATCTGCAAGGAGTTGAAAGTTGTTTTCCTGGTTTATTTTTAATTTAATAAAAGAAATAGAGTTAGAGCTATTTTCAATAACCGATGACTCCGCATCTAATAGTATAGGCAGTTGATTAGGATTCTGCCCTGTAGCAGAATTAGCTAAAAATATAATAACTATACTTGTAAAAAAATATTTAAGGATTAAATTTTCCATATACTTCTGATTTGAGAATTAAGTTTCCTTTTGTAAGGTCCATTTCTATTCCTTTCGTTTCTAGGCTACCATCTTTAAAATAAACTCTCACTAAATTTTCAGAATTAACTAGTGAGTTTTGTATTTGAAGACTTAATTCATTAGCTGTAACTTTATTTGGATATTGATTACTTTCCGATTGATTTTTTAAAGTAACGCTTCCAGATAATAGTATATTAGTTTTATCTTCAGAAATTTGTCCTGATTTAGCCGTCAAAAGCCAAGTATT
Source organism: Gammaproteobacteria bacterium TMED78 (assembly GCA_002171615.1). Classification (GTDB taxonomy): domain Bacteria; phylum Pseudomonadota; class Gammaproteobacteria; order Steroidobacterales; family Rariloculaceae; genus TMED78. The sequence goes on along the minus strand of NHEF01000010.1, from coordinate 134,744 downwards.
TTGATTGTCAGTCATATATTCTATATAAATATTATCTAGGTTTAATACCCTATTTAATGGCTCCTCATAGGCCTTTTCTGCTAATATGGAAATCATTAGTTGCCCAGTTTGATTTGTTATATTAATTTTTGCTTCATCAAGGCTGAATCCGCTATCTGGTAAATCTAAATTGTGCATAGCTTCATTAATTGTATTTTTTTTGCTTACATACCAAGTAAGGCTTGCAGTTATAGTTAGGAAAAGTAAAACTACGGCTCTTTTCTTTTCATAAATAAATTGTTTTTTCATTATGATCATTCTAGAGTAATAGTATCAACTTGTTATAAATTATTTAACTCATAAATTTTCTAAATAATATAAGGAGGCCTATGGAATCAAATAAGATTGAGCAAATAATTAAAGATGGAATTACTAATTGTTCAGTAAAAGTGGTGGACGATGGGTTTGGCCACTATGAGGCTGAAGTAATTTCAGATATTTTTAAAGATATTGGAACTCTAGATAGACATAAGATGGTTTTTGCTACACTTGGCTCATTGGTTGGGAATGAAATTCATGCCCTTTCATTAAAGACATATACAGAAGATGAGCATAGTAATTGATTTTTCAGGCTTAGGTAGTGGATAGATTAGAAATTAAAGGTGGAAAGCCCCTTTCTGGAGAAATTTCTATTTCAGGGGCTAAAAATTCAGCTCTCCCTATTTTAACAGCTTCCTTACTCACAAAAGACTCTATTTTCTTAAAAAATGTACCGAGATTAAACGATGTTTCGACTACTGTTAATCTTCTTAGAACTATGGGCGTAGAAATAACTTTTCATGATGGTATAACTATTGAAATTAATAGCTCTAAAGCTACCCGGCCTTTTGCAGCTTATGATTTAGTAAAAACTATGAGGGCGTCAATTCTAGTGTTGGGTCCTTTATTAGGAAAATTTGGATTTGCTGAAGTTTCTTTGCCTGGTGGTTGTGCAATAGGCGCAAGACCAGTAAATTTACATGTGGAAAGTTTAAAAAAAATGGGCGCAAATATAGAGATTTCAGGTGGCTATATCAAAGCGACAGCAAAAAAACTAAAAGGCGCAGAAATCATATTTGATACACCCTCTGTTACGGCTACAGAAAATATAATTATGGCGGCTACTCTAGCTGAGGGGGAAACTATTATAAAAAATGCAGCTCAAGAGCCAGAAATTGAAGATTTGATAATTTTTTTGAAAAAAATGGGAGCAAGAATTGAAGGAGCTTGTTCTGATACGATTAAAATTAAAGGAGTTAAGGAGCTCAAGGGAGCAAATCACTTGATTTTATCTGATAGGATAGAAGCAGGGACTTATCTTGTAGCGGCTGCAATAACAGGTGGACATTTAAGGTTAAATAAAATCTCTCCTAAAAATTTATCCTCAGTTTTATTGAAATTGGAAGAAAGTGGAGCATTTATAGTAACTTCTAGTGATTATGTTGAAATAGATATGAGAGGTAAGAGACCAAAAGCTACTAATATTTTTACTGGACCCTACCCAGGCTTTCCAACTGATATGCAAGCTCAATTTTGCGCTCTAAATGCAATAGCTGATGGAGTTTCTGAAATTACTGAAACGGTTTTTGAAAATCGATTTATGCATACTCAAGAGCTTCAGAGGATGGGAGCAAATTTAAATATAGACGGGAGAAAGGTAACCATTAGTGGCGCTGATTCTTTAAATGGCGCTAATGTAATGGCAACAGACCTTAGGGCTTCAGCATCTTTAGTCCTTGCTGCCCTTGCAGCAAAGGGAAGAACAATAGTTGATCGAATTTATCATATAGATAGAGGATATGAATCGATCGAAGAAAAATTATCTCAAGTTGGTGCAGATATAAAGAGGCTTCATCCCTAAATTTTTTTATTTGATATGGCAAATTTTCTATTCCCTTGTGTATAATGCGTTTACGCTTATTGGGATCTAGTTTTGGTTAATAAAAAATCATATTTTAAATGAAAGATATTTCTGATTTTACAAGAAGAGACTTTTTGTCTTTATCAGCTGCTCTTACTGGAGGAGCGGGCTTAGTTTTTACTAGCACCCCTTTTGTTGCATCATTCAAGCCAAGTGCTCGAGCTTTAGCTTTGGGATCACCTATCGAGGTTGATATAAGTAAAGTTGAGCCTGGTGCAATGATAAAGGTTGAATGGCGAGGAAGAGCGGTAATGGTTCTCCATAGGACAGAAGAGATGTTGACTAAGCTATCTATCGTAGATAGTTTACTTGCTGATCCAGACTCTCAACAATCTGAACAGCCAACTTATGTTGATAGTAATCATAGAAGTATAAAGCCAGAGATCTTAGTTGTTGAGGCTGTTTGTACTCATTTAGGCTGTGTTCCGATACCACGTTTTGATGTGGGCCCATCTGATCTTGGATCTGAGTGGCCAGGAGGATTTTATTGTCCTTGTCATGGATCTAAGTTTGATTTGGCAGGGAGGGTTTATAGCGGTGTTCCTGCTCCAACTAATCTTAAGGTTCCCCCTTATAGCTTCATTGATAATAATATTTTAGTCGTAGGATCTGAAGAGGGGCTAGTCTAATGTCTTTAATGGCTTGGATAGATCGAAGATTTCCATTAACTAAGCTTTTGAAAGAGCATGTAACAGAATACTATGCCTCGAAGAACTTTAATTTTTGGTACGGTTTTGGGGTTCTAGCCATGGTAATTTTTGTACTGCAAATTATTACCGGTATCTTCCTTACTATGAATTATAAGCCTTCTGCAGCTGAAGCCTTTGCATCAGTAGAATATATCATGAGGGAAGTAGAGTGGGGTTGGCTAATTCGTTATTTACACTCAACCGGAGCCTCTGCTTTTTTTGTGGTTGTTTATTTACATATGTTCCGTGGGTTAATGTATGGATCTTATAAAAAACCAAGAGAATTATTGTGGATTATTGGCATGATAATTTATGTTTGCCTTATGGCCGAAGGATTTTTTGGTTACCTATTGCCCTGGGGGAATATGTCTTATTGGGGTGCACAGGTTATAGTTTCTCTTTTTGGTGCTATCCCAGTTGTCGGTGAGGGTTTAGCTGAATGGATAAGAGGAGACTTCTATATATCCGATATTACGCTTAATCGGTTTTTCGCTTTCCATGTTATAGCACTGCCACTTTTGTTGGCTTTTTTAGTTTTTATTCACATCATTGCTTTACACGAGGTAGGCTCAAATAATCCAGATGGTATTGAGATTAAAAATTATAAAGATTCTAATGGCATACCAATAGATGGTGTTGCATTCCATCCCTACCATACTAGTAAGGATTTAGTGATAATAATTATTTTTGCTATTATTTTTTCTGCAATTGTTTTTTTTGCACCAGAGATGGGTGGTTATTTTTTAGAACATGCTAACTTTGATCCTGCTGATTCCCTTAAAACACCAGAGCATATTGCACCTGTTTGGTACTTTACTCCTTTTTACGCGATGCTAAGGGCAGTTCCAGATAAATTAATGGGTGTGATACTTATGGGAACAGCTATAATCCTTCCTTTTTTCCTTCCTTGGCTAGATAGGTGTAAGGTTAAGTCGATAAGATACCGTGGTGTTATTTATAAAATTGCATTGACGTTATTTGTGGTAAGTTTTATTGTTCTAGGGTATTTAGGGCTTCAAGTAGCTACGGTAACAAATACACTTTTAGCTAGGATATTCTCTTTTATCTATATTTCTTTCTTCATTTTAATGCCTATATATACTTCATTTGAAAAAACAAAAGAAGTTCCTAGAAGAGTTACATAGATGAAATATAAAGTAATTATCTTTTTCATATTTATTTTATTTAAGCCATTGGTATTCTTTGGCCAACATGCTTCTGGTGAAAATCTAATGGAACATGTAAATATAGATGTAAGAGATACATCATCTCTTCAGAGAGGAGCAAAGTATTTTGTAAACTATTGCTTAGGATGTCATTCAGCGAAATACGTTAGATATAACTCACTTATTGATGATCTTGGTATAACTGAAGATGAGTTAGTAGGAAATTTAATGTTCACAGGGGAAAGTCCTTTTGACACAATTAGCATTGCTATGGATCCCGAAGATGCAGCTATTTGGTTCGGTATTACACCTCCAGATCTTACTCTTATTGCTAGAAGTAGAGGTACTGATTACTTATATAATTTTTTGCGAGGATTTTATGTAGATGATTCGTCTATTACTGGTGTAAATAATTTGTGGCTAGAGAATACTGCAATGCCTCATGTTTTATGGGAGCTACAAGGTACTCAGAAGGCAATTTATTCTGATGATGTCTTTGATCATTTTGAGGAAGTGGAAGCAGGTACGCTCAATCATGAACAATACGATTCTATGGTAAAAGATATTGTTACGTTCCTATCTTATATAGGAGAGCCAATTCAGATAGAGAGAAGAGAAATTGGCACTAAGGTTATTATTTTTCTATTGATATTTCTTTTGATAGCTTATATGTTAAAAAGAGAAATCTGGAAGGATATTCATTAATATTTTATAAATTTTTCCCGTATTTAGGAGGTGCCCTTATGGGTGCAATTACAAATCGTCGATCAATTATGACACTTTTTTCTGGACCAACAGATCATTGGAGTCACCGTGTAAGACTAGTCTTAGCTGAAAAAGGAATTAACGTTGATATTACAGAGGTTATGGCTGATAAAATCCCTGAAGATTTAGTAGATTTAAATCCCTATGGCACCACCCCAACTATAGTTGATAGAGATTTAGTGCTTTATGACTCAAGAGTGATAATCGAATATTTAGATGAAAGATTCCCCCATCCACCCTTGATGCCCGTTGATCCTGTCCTAAGAGCGCAATTTCGTTTAGCTCTTCATAGGATAGAGCAAGATTGGTACACATTACTATCAAAAGTAGAAAATGAAAAAAAGAAAAGAAATTCAGATAATAAGGTGATTAATGCTGGGATAAGGAGTTTAAAAGAAAGTATTCTTTCAAGTGTAGACGTTTTTAAGTCTAGAGAGTTTTTTTTAAGCGATGACTTTTCTTTAGTAGATTGTTCAATTGCACCAATTTTATGGAGACTACCATATTTAGGTATTAATCTTCCCAGAACAGCTAATGCAATAGAGTCATATATGGAAAAAGTATTTTCCAGAGAATCTTTCCAAAAGGCTTTGTCTGAATTGGAGATTGAATATAGAGAAGACGTTTAATTTTTATTCTATATTAATTAAGCTAGGTGATCCGTTTATAAATTTAGCGATAATTAGGTTTCTATGAACTTTACCAGCATTATCTATATATAAGTTTCCTGTAACTCCCGATATACCATCAAGGCTATATTCATTATTATAAATTCTTTTTACTATTCTATTCGCATCTATCCCCATTGCAAATAGTCTAATATATTTAATTGAGTTATTTTTCCAATACTCCTGGATATTTAGTTTTAATTTATCTTCATTGGTTTTTATAGAAAAGATATATGGCATGTCAGGGAAAACTATATCTTCTAAGTCACTATTGTTTATTATGGATACGTCATAAATACTTGATATAGAATATATCTTTAGTGGATCATCAGCAAAATGGTATTTTAATAAAGGTGAGATTTGCCTACCTATATCTGAATTAGCAGCAATAAATATAAAATCAATATCTTGTCTTCTTCTTGGGTAGAATTGTATTGGAAGTCTGATATTTGCTAACAACCTTTGATACCTTTTATTGCTACTATCTATATTTAGTACATCTAAGATTTCAGGGTAATCACTACTTTCTGTATTATAAGCATGATGTTCTAAAATCTTTCCACCTAGGATTTCATATTCTTTTTTAAAGCTTGTAAAAACCCGAGCGCCCCATTCATTGTCAGGTATCAAGGCTATTGCATTCATTTCTCCATTTCTTATTGCTAGCTTGGCTATTTCTAAAGATTCATCTTCTGGAGCAAGAGCAAACTGATATAAATTTTCAATTTTATTATCACTTTGAATAAAGTTGAGAGCCAGTGTTGGGATTTTATCTACTAGGTGATAAATATTATCTATATTATTTTTTAGAAGAGGGCCAACAATAAACTGAGCACCTTCTTCTTCAGCTTTTAGATAAGATTGCTCGCTGCCTAGTTTATCTACATTATAAATTTTAATTGAAAATTGGCCACCCTCACTGAATTGTGAAGCCACATAACCATCTCTGATTGCGATAGATTCTTCTCGGAACGAGTCCATAGGTAGCAAAAGCGCAATATTATTTGGAGAGATAAAATTTTCATTATATAGAGCTTTATCAATACCTTTATTATTAAGTTGCTCTACTTGGTTTGGCAGCTGGTTCTGATTTACACAACTGTATATCATAATTAATGTAAATAGTAGGCCAATTTTTTCCATTTGATTATTCATTCTGATAAATTGTACATCTAATTAATAAGATAATTAAAGTTATGAGTGATATAAAAGTTGGAAAGCTTTATATAGTAGGACTCCCAATTGGTAATTTAGAAGATATTAGCTTAAGGGTAAAAAATACTCTAGAAGAAGTTGATGTTATAGCTTCGGAAGATACTAGAGATGCTAAGAAAATTTTGTCATATTTAGATATTAAATCTCAATTAGTCTCTTATCATGACCATAGTGATGGAAAAAAAATAAATGAACTAATTAGCTATCTTAGAAAGGGAAAATCTATAGCACTTATTAGTGATTCTGGAATGCCACTAATTAGTGATCCAGGATTTAAATTAGTTAGAGAGGCAATAGATTGTGAAATAATAGTTACCGTTATACCAGGGCCTTGTGCAGCAATCGCTGCTCTAGCAAGTAGTGGATTACCTACAGATAGGTTTATTTTTGAAGGTTTTTTTTCAAAAAAGATATCTAATAAAGAAAGTTTATTTTATGAGAAACGTACAATAATTTTTTATGAGTCTGTTCATAGAATAAAAGAAACTATAAAAGAGCTCATTAAAATTTTTGGACCAGAAAGAAAAGCCGTAGTTTCAAGAGAATTGACAAAAATATATGAGAGCATATATAGAGGAACTCTTTTGGAGATAATGGATAAGCTTGAAAGAGGGTTGTTAATTAAAAAAGGAGAATTTGTTATTTTAGTTAGCGGTAGTGAAAAAGAACTTTCTTCAAATGATTCAGAGATAATTAGGATTTATAATATTTTGAATAAAAACCTATCATCAAGTGAATCTATAAACTTAACATCAAAAATAACACGAAATAGTAGAAATTATATTTATAGGCTAATGAGGGTCAGGGATTAGTTTTTTGAATCATATTCTTTGTATGTTAATCTATGCTTAGGAGTTGGCTGGACGGTCGCTGTTATTTATTTAGCAGAGGAAAGTCCGGGCTCCATGGGCAGGATGCCAGGTAACTCCTGGGAGACGTGAGTCTACGGAAAGTGCAACAGAAAATAGACTACCATTTTTTTGGAAAAGGTGAAAAGGTGTGGTAAGAGCACACCGCATGAGTGGTAACATTTATGGCAAGGCAAACCCCATCCGGAGCAAGACCAAATAGGGGAACATTTAAGTGAAGCCCACATATAGTTCCCGGGTAGGTTGCTAGAGAGAGATGGCGACATTTTTCCCAGATGAATGACCGTGCTTGACAGAACCCGGCTTATAGGCCAACTCCTACCTATTTTTACTCTTTTTTCTTATTGATTGATAGACCTCCCTTTTATTTAATATAATCATTTAATATTCAATTATAAGCGTATGATTTTTAATAAATCTATTAGTAAATATTTCTCTATAAATTCATCCTAAATCATTGTCATATATATAAAATTTATTATTTTTGTTTGACACAACAAGACTGATCTTTAGAATAGTGGAATAAAGTGGTTTAAAGTGGATAAAAATGGATAATATCTATGTTTAGAGGTGCATCGAAAGTTTCTTTAGACGCAAAGGGGCGATTAGCGATACCTAGTCGTTATAGAGAATTATTACTATCAAGGTCAAATGGATCCTTGGTTGCCACTGTAGATAAAGATCAGTGTATTCTCATTTATCCTCTTCAGGAATGGGACGATATTCAAAGAAAGTTAGATAGGCTTCCATCTTTTAATAGAGTTGCTAGAGAAACCCAAAGACTTATGGTCGGTTATGCCACAGATATAGAACTAGATGCTCAGGGAAGAGTTCTATTAACAAAAGAGCTAAGAGAATTTGCAAGTTTAAGTAAATACGCCATGCTGATTGGTCAGGGTAATAAATTTGAATTATGGGATGAAGAATCATGGAACCTAAGAAAGGATCAGTGGATATTAGGAAGTAACAAAGAAGAGCAGCTTCCTTTAGAGTTTGAGTCATTATCATTGTGAGGATCTGATGATAGAAAACTTTAACCATCAGCCAGTATTGATTAAAGAAGTTATTGAAAGTTTAGCTATTATTAAAAGTGGTAATTATATTGATGCAACCTATGGTAGGGGAGGGCACAGTGAATATATCCTCAAGCATCTTGGGGTAAAAGGTAAGCTTTTAGCAATTGATAAGGATTTAGAAGCATTTAGTCATGCTGAGAAAAAACATTTTGCAGATCCTAGATTTATTTTTTGTAGAGGGGGCTTTGAAGATCTAGCTATAGTAGCAAGCTCGAATTTAGAAGAGGGAGAAAAAGTAAATGGAATTTTGGTCGATTTAGGGGTTTCATCTCCCCAGCTAGATAATCCGGAAAGAGGTTTTAGCTTTAGTAAGAATGGGCCACTAGATATGCGGATGAATCAAGAGATAGGTGAAACTGCTGCAGATTGGTTAAGGGAGACAAAGGAATCTGAGCTAATAAGCGTTTTTTATAAGTTTGGGGAAGAGCCAAGATCAAAGCAAATAGCTAGAGCAATTATAAGGGAGAGAGAAAAAAAAGATATAACAGAGACAATACATCTCTCTCAAATAGTAGAAAAGGCTTCTGGGTATAAAAAAAGCAAAACACACCCTGCCACAAGGATATTTCAAGCAATAAGAATAAAGGTAAACTCAGAATTAGAATATTTAGAGAAAATGCTTAATCAATCTATTGGTTTGCTGGAAAATAAAGGGAGACTCTGTGTTATAAGTTTTCATTCGTTAGAAGATAGAATAGTTAAAAGATTTATATCTAAAATGTCAAAAGAAGACCCTGTTTATTCTGGATTGCCAGAAATGCCCCCAGCTGCTAGACCAAAGCTTACTAAAGTTAGCAATTTAATCATCCCAAAAAAGGAGGAGGTTTTAGTGAATCCAAGATCTAGGAGTGCAAAATTACGTGTTTGCGAGAGGTTATCTTTTAATGAAGTTTAATAAGGAAATAAATGAAATTTTTATATTTATTTTCTTGGCATTTCTTTTATGTCTTTCTGGTATATGGATTATTCAGACTAAGCATTTTTCAAGACAGAGCTTTATAGAGCTAGAGTCTTTAAATAGGGAGAGGGATAGATTACAAGTAGAGTGGGGAAGATTGCAATTAGAGGAGAGCACTTGGGGCAATCATCCAAGAGTAGAGAGTATAGCAAGAGAAGAGTTAAAACTAGCTCTTCCTGATCAAGATAAAGTAATTATGTTATTTGATATAAAGCAATGACAAAAAAAAATAAAATAGAACTATTTTGGACAAGGTGGAGATCTTTTTTTATTTTAGGTTCTTTTTTTATAGGGGCTATACTATTAGAAGGTAGATTTATCTATCTACAAGTAATAGAAAAAGATTTTCTTGTTGATCAAGGGGATTTGAGGCAAATCAGAACTGTTCCAATACTTTCAAATAGAGGAAGAATTTTGGATAGGGCAGGTGAGCCGTTAGCTGTTAGTACGCCTGTCGATAGCATTGGTGCTAATCCAAAAAAATTACCTACAGAGCTTGAGAAAATAAGAACACTGGCAGAGATTTTAGGATTAGAGTCCAGTTTTTTGATAAGAAAAATAACGAGTAACAAAGATAAAGATTTTATTTATCTTCGGAGGCACTTGAATCCAGAGCTAACACTTCAGGTTCTAAATCTTAGCTTACCAGGCATAGAAGTTAGAAGAGAGTATCGAAGATATTATCCATCTGGAGAGGTAACAAGCCATCTTCTCGGTTTTACAGATATAGATGATAAAGGCTTAGAGGGGGTAGAGCTTGCATATAACGGCTGGTTACAGGGTGAGCCTGGAAAAAAAAGAGTTTTAAGAGATAGGGAAGAGAGAATTATTCAAGATATAGAATTAATCAATAAAGAGAAGCCAGGTAAGGAGCTAGTTTTGAGTATTGATTTGAGGCTTCAATATTTTGCGTATCGAGAGTTAAAACAAGCAGTTGAAGATAATAGTGCCATTTCTGGTTCTATTGTAATACTAGATATAAAAAGTGGAGAGATTTTAGCAATGGTTAATCAGCCATTCTATAATCCAAATAATAGGTCTAAGTTTGATATAGGTGCTTACAGGAATAGAGCGATAACAGATGTTTTTGAACCAGGCTCTAGCATCAAGCCCTTTATATTAGCAGCGGCTTTAGAGTCAGGCATATATGATATTGATTCTATTATTGATACATCACCTGGTTATTTAAAAGTTAATGATAGGGTCATAACTGAGGATTACACTAATTTAGGTGAAGTAGATATTTCAACAATATTGGCCAAATCTAGTAATGTAGGATCTGCAATTATCGGCTTAGGACTTGAAGAGAATCAGTTATGGTCTTCTTTATCTAATTTTGGCTTTGGTAGATTAACGGGGGTAGGCTTACAAGGCGAATCAGCTGGTATATTTAATATTCCTCAAAATTGGAATCCTACTTCACAAGCTACTTTGTCTTATGGATATGGATTATCAGTTACACCTTTGCAGTTAGCTCAAGCTTATAGTGTCATAGCAAATCGAGGCATGATGAAGTCAGTATCTATATTATCTTCAGATATAGCTAGTAGCCCAAAAAGGATTATTTCTGAGAAGACTGCTAATCATGTAATAAAGATGATGGAGGGTGTAGTTTCTCCAGGAGGAACAGGTACTCTTGCATCAGTAAAGAACTATAGAGTAGCTGGCAAAACTGGGACAGCAAAAAAATCAGAATCAGGATCTTATACAGATGATAAGTATACCTCTGTATTTGCTGGATTTGCACCAGCATCTGAACCACAATTTGCAATCGTTGTCGTAATTGATGAACCTAATGCTACCTCTTATTATGGTGGTGAAGTAGCAGCGCCAATTTTTTCTAAAGTTATGGATGGTGCTTTAAGGATCTCTTCTATAAGGCCTGATGGAATAGAAATGACTACTCAAAACAAAATTGCCAAAGTATCAAAATGATGATGAATCAATCAAGAGAAGTAAGTTTATTTGAGCTAATTGGTTCAGATTCAAAAGGACTAGGTGATATAAAGATTAATGATATTGTCCTAGATAGCCGACAGGTTAATCCAGGAGCAGCTTTTTTTGCACTTAAAGGATCTAAAGATCATGGTTTAGATTTTAAGGATGAAGCTTTATCAAGAGGAGCAGTTGTAATTATTTATGAGCAAGACTCTAATTATAAAGATATTATAGGTCCAGCTGTAGGTATTCAGGATTTAAGAAGTAAGTTAGGAAGTTATGCTAATATTTTCTTTAGTAAAAATAAGAACCTTAATTTAGTTGGCGTTACTGGCACTAATGGAAAAAGTACAGTTGCTTATATTTCGGCATTAGCTAGAGTGTATGGGGGTAATTCATCAGCATATATTGGTACTATTGGTAAAGGTGTGCCTCCAGAGATTTATCAAGAATCTAGCTTAACAACACCTGATTGTTTTACTTTACATAAACAGATAAGAGATTTAGATGCTGAAGACGTGATTATGGAAGTGTCCTCACATTCTTTAGCTCAAAATAGAATAGATGGACTAGATTTTAATATAGCAGCTTTTACAAACCTATCCCATGATCATATTGATTATCATAAAACCTTAGAAGAGTATAAAGAGGTAAAATCAGATTTTTTTAAAACACCTACTTTACAAAAAGCTATTATTTTTGTCGATGATAAGTTTAGTAAAAAAATTATAAATAAAATTTCTAAAAATGTAGAGATAATTACAACTAGTCTAAAAAAAGATGCTGACATAACTGGAAAGATTCTTAGATGTGATCTGGATGGAATTGTTTTGGAGGTAAAAGATTCAAAAATAAGTAGTAAGATTTTCTCTCCTCTTTTAGGTGATTTTAATGCTGAAAATTTAATTGTATCTTTGGGCATACTTAAGGCATTAGGTATTAACCTAGATGAAGCATCAAGTTTGTTAAGCCAATGTTCAAATATTACAGGAAGAATGCATACTTTTGGAGGAGAAGAGGGAAAGCCTTTTGTAGTTGTTGATTATGCTCACACCCCAGCTGCATTAGAGAGAGTATTAAAATTTTTATCTAATATTAAAAAAAGTAAGTTATGGTGTATATTTGGCTGTGGCGGTTCTAGAGACTCATCAAAGAGATCTATTATGGGCAATATAGCCGCGAAGCTATCAGATTATATTATCCTTACAGACGATAACCCTCGTAATGAAGATCCTGAGAAAATAATTTCAGATATATGTTTAGGTATTAAAGATTATCCAAATCTACTGATTGAAAGAGATAGGGCTAATGCAATCTCCGGGGCTATTAAAATAGCTAATCATGAAGATATTATTCTAGTAGCTGGCAAAGGTCATGAAAATCAACAATTTTTTGATAAAGAAATAATTAATTCTAGTGATTTATCTATAGTGAAGAATGCTCTAGGAGATTTATTATGATGTCAGGAAGAATATTATCAGTAGCTCAAAAGTTAAGTAAAGATTTCACTGGAGAGAACTTAAACTTTAAGTCAATAAGTACCGATACTAGAAGCATAGCTAAAGGGGCTCTTTTTGTCGCCCTAGAGGGGAAGAATTTTGATGGTAATGAATTTATTTCTGAAGCAGAGAGGAAAGGTGCTATTGCGGCAATAGTATCTAAAAAATTAAAAAGTAATTTACCTCAAATCGAAGTTGAAGACACAAAAATAGCATTAGGGATTTTGGCTAAATCTTGGAGAAGTAATTTTAAATTACCAGTGATAGCAATAACTGGGAGTAACGGCAAGACAACTGTAAAGGAATTGATATCAAGTATTTTTAAACAAACATATAAAATTTGTATAACTAGAGAAAATAATAATAATGAAGTTGGCTTACCAATGACTCTAATAGATTTAGAAGAAAAAGATGAAGTGCTAGTTTTAGAGTTAGGAGCAAATCATCCTGGAGAGATTTCCTATCTTAGCTCAATAGCTGAGCCAACAATAGGATTGATTACAAATGTAGGCCCCTCACACTTAGAGGGATTTGGATCAGTGAATGATGTAGCTAAAGCTAAGGGAGAGATTTTAGATTACTTATCGCCTATTGATGGCACAGCAATAATTAACGCTGATGACTCTTTCTATAGTTATTGGAAAAATAAAAGCAAAGCAAGAAATACTATAACATTCGGTACTGATGAGAATGCTGATTGTTTTATTGCTAGCCAGATAGAATATATCAATGGCAATTCTCTTTTTAAAATTTGCCTACCAGACAAAACTTTAATTGATGTAGATCTACCCTTGCTAGGTAGTCATAATATTCTAAATGCATTAGCCGCTAGTTTAGTAGGCTATATTAGTGGAATCAAGCCAAAAGATATTGTTAGTGGTTTATCTAGTGTCAAAAAAGTTAAAGGGAGGCTTTGTCCTCTTTTAGGGAAGAAAAAATCAACTATATTAGATGATACATATAATGCTAATCCTATTTCAACTAAAGCTGCTATCGATTATCTTTCAAGTTTTGAAGGAAAAAGAATATTCATATTTGGAGATATGGCAGAGCTAGGTAGCTCTAAAGAAAAGTTTCATTCTGAGATAGGTAGGTATGCAATTGGAAAATGCGATATTTTTTTTACAATTGGAGATTTAGCTAAATTAGCATCTATTGAATTTGGTAGTGGTTCAGAATCTTTTGATAATAAGACAAAACTAATATCTAGAATAGAAAGCTATCTTGATAAAGACGTAATGGTTTTAGTAAAGGGTTCTAGATTTATGAAAATGGAAAGCATAATTGATGAGTTAGTTCAAAAAAATGATGGATAGAAAAGAGAAATAATTATGATGATATTGCTAGCAGATTACTTATCTCAATTTAACGATAATTTTAGCGTGTTAAATTATTCTACATTGAGAGGTATACTTGCTTCTCTAACATCATTATTATTTTCTTTGATTTTAGGCCCTTTTTTTATAAGAAAGCTATCAATAGGAAGTTTGGGTCAGCCTGTTAGGGAGCTCGGTCCAAAATCTCATTTAGTTAAATCTGGAACTCCTACAATGGGTGGTGTTCTGATCTTATTGTCTATAGTAGTAAGTACTTTACTGTGGTCAGATTTAAGTAATCGCTTTATTTGGATTATGTTATTTACTACTATTCTTTTTAGTGTTATAGGATTTGTAGATGATTATAAAAAGCTTTATTATAAAAACTCTAAAGGCTTAGGTGCATACAAAAAATTTATTTTTCAGTCTTTATTGGCATTAATTAGCTCTTCATTTATCTATATTTTAGCTGAGAATCCTGATGCCGAAAGAGCTCTTCTTATACCATATTTAAAAAGCTTATCTATTCCTCTAGGATTTTATTCTTATATTATTTTTTCTTCTTTGGTTATCGTTGGAACATCAAATGCGGTTAATTTAACTGATGGCTTAGATGGGTTAGCAATAATGCCTTCTGTAATGATAATTAGTGCTTTAGGCATATTTGCTTATGCTACTGGGAATGTAAATTTTTCGACTTATCTTGATATCCCTTATATTGCTGGAACTGGAGAATTATTAATTTTTTGTGCAGCCTTGGCTGGGGCAGGCCTGGGTTTCTTATGGTTTAACACCTATCCTGCCCAGGTCTTTATGGGAGATATAGGGTCCTTAGGTATTGGGGCTGCTATAGGGTTAGTAGCAGTTATAGTGAGACAAGAGCTAGTACTTTTTATCATGGGAGGGGTATTTGTAGTTGAAACCTTATCAGTTATTGTTCAGGTTTTATCTTTTAAAATTACTGGCCGTAGAGTTTTTCGAATGGCCCCACTCCATCATCATTATGAATTAAAAGGATGGGCAGAGCCAAAAGTTATTGTAAGGTTTTGGATAATAACAGTAATCCTCGTATTGATTGGTTTAGCCAGTCTTAAGATAAGATAAACTATAATGCAAACAAATATATTTAAAAATATAAGGTCTAATTCTAAGAGATTAGAAACTCTAATCCTTGGTCTAGGAGTTACAGGTGTTTCTGCCGCAAATTATTTTTCTAAAAAGGGACATAATGTAACTGCAATTGATAGTAGAGCTAACCCTCCTGGTCTCAATGGTAAAAAAGAGCTATCAAAGAAAGTTGGTATTTACCTAGAAACTTTAGATATTTCTTGGTTAAGAGATAAAGATCTGGTTATTGTTTCTCCAGGCATAGAAAAGAATGCACCGATACTTACTGAAGCAAAAAATAATGAAATACCAATCGTGAGCGATATAGAAATTTTTATTAAAAAAGTTTCTAAACCAATATTAGCGATTACAGGCACTAATGGTAAGAGTACAGTTGTTTCCTTATTAGAGCACCTATTCACAGAAAATGGGATAAAAGTAGCTGCCGGTGGAAATTTAGGCATACCAGCTTTAGATCTGATTAATAAAGATATTGAGATTTATATCCTAGAGTTATCAAGTTTTCAATTAGATATTACTGATAACCCTTATTCTAAAGCAGCAGCTATTTTGAATATATATCCTGATCATTTAGATAGACATATTACTCTACAAAATTATAAAAATATTAAAAAGAAAGTATTTAATTTCTCTGAACTAGCTGTTTATAACTATGATGATATTTCAGTTAGGGAAATGGTTGAAAAAGATAGAAATAGTCTACCTTTTTCTCAAGCGAGTTATATTAAAGATGGTTTTAGTATAAAAATAATAGATGGTATCCGTTGGTATTCAGGTTTCGGTAGAAAAATTCTGCCAGTAGATTCTTTAAATATTAAAGGGCCTCATAATGAGTCAAACGTGTTAGCAGCAATTGCGTTAGCAAGTTCATTAGATAGGGAGATTAATTTTAAAAGTCTCAGAAGTTTTAAGGGATTACCTCATCGTTGCGAATTAGTAGGAGAAAAGCAGAGTATATCTTTTATTAATGATTCTAAATCTACAAATGTTAGCTCAACTATTGCAGCAATTAACAGCTATAAAAAACCTATAGTTTTAATTGCTGGGGGGAGGAGTAAGGGCGCTAATTTTAATGAATTGAGCAAGGCATCAAATGGTAAGTTAATTGGAGCTGTTGTACTAGGAGAGTCTGCTAAAGATATAGAATATTCTCTAAGTAGTATTTGTCCAGTTAAGCATGCTTCATCCATGAAAGATGCTGTGGAGAGAGCATGGGAACTTTCTTCTAATGGAGCCTCAATTATTCTTTCACCCGCTTGCTCTAGTTTTGATATGTACAGTAATTATGTTGAAAGGGGAGATAACTATATTCGATATGTAGAGGAATTTTTACAATGATCTTTAGAGAAAAGATAAATAAATTCCATTTTGATGTAGTCATGATAGTAGCTATTTTTTTTCTACTAGTGTTAGGAATAATTATGGTTACATCATCTTCTATTGCTATTGCTGATAGAGATTTTGCAGAACCATTTTATTATTTATATAGACAAATGACTGCGATTTCTATTGGCCTTATATTAGGCTTAATATGTATGTACATGCCAACTGAATACTGGCTTAAATTAAATTGGATTTTTTTAATAATTGCATTTGCTTTATTGATTTCAGTATTTATCCCTAGTATTGGCTATACAGTAAACGGAAGTACTAGGTGGATAGTACTGGGTCCACTGAGACTTCAGCCTTCAGAGCCAGCAAGATTATGTTTAATAATTTATTTATCGGGATATATAGTACGTCACCAATCTACACTTAGGGAAAGTTTATCTGGTTTTCTTAAGCCATTATTTTTAATAGCTTTAGCTTCATTTTTATTATTATCTGAACCTGATTTTGGTGCAACTGTTGTTTTAATGATTACTAGCTTAGGATTATTATTTATTGGAGGAGCGAGGATAAGAGATTTTCTATTCTCATTTCTAATTGTCTTTTCATCATTATTATTAGCAGCATTTTCCGAGCCTTATAGATTAGCAAGACTTACTGGATTCTTAGATCCATGGGCTGACTCAGAAAATAGTGGCTATCAGTTAACTCAATCATTAATAGCAATAGGAAGAGGCGATTTTTTTGGAGTAGGTTTAGGCTCTAGTGTTCAGAAATTATTTTATTTGCCCGAAGCACATACTGATTTTATTTTTGCTGTTTTATCAGAGGAGTTTGGATTAGTAGGGGTAACGATAACAATAATTTTATTTGGTATTCTAGTTTACAAGGCTATTTCAAATAGTAATAAAGCAATTGAAAAAGGTATGCTATTTCAGGCTCTTCTTTCATCTGGTATAGGTATGGCATTAGGAGTTCAAGTGTTTATAAATATGGGAGTAAGCGCAGGCCTTTTACCTACCAAGGGACTAACTCTTCCTTTATTTAGCTATGGACGAATGAGCATTATTATTACTCTTATATCCTTGGCAATCTTAATCAGGATTCATCATGAAGTAATTACATGCGATAAAAAAATAAAAATAAAAGGTAAAAGAAGATGAAGATAAAAAGACCTATCATGATAGTAGCTGGCGGCACAGGTGGGCATATATATCCAGGATTAGCATTAGCTAGAGAATTGAAGGAAAGATCTCAGGATGTAGTTTGGTTAGGAACAAAGAAAGGCTTAGAAGCAGAGTTGGTCAGTGAGGCAAACATAGAAATTAATTGGATTTCTGTACCTCGTTTAAGAGGCTTGGGATATCTGGCGTGGCTTTTATCTCCTTTTAGATTATTGATTTCTATTATTCAGACTTTAGTTATATTTTATAAATGTAATCCTTCAGTTGTAGTCGGATTTGGGGGCTTCGTTTCTGGTCCTGGTGGATTTGTTGCCTGGTTAACCAGAAGACCGTTATTGATTCATGAGCAAAATGCCATAGCTGGGTCATCAAATAAAATACTGGCTAAATTTGCAAGCGAAATTTTTGCAGCTTTCCCAAATAGCTTTCCAGATAAGGTTGAATCTAAAATAATTGGCAATCCAATAAGAAAATCTATTTTAAATATTTTGTCACCGGAAGAGCGATTTTTTGAAAGATTAGAAAAAAAATTAGTCATAAATATACTTGTTTTAGGTGGGAGCCAAGGATCTAGAGCTTTAAACTTTAAGATACCTAAGATCCTGAAAGAGGTAAAAAGAGATATAGATTTAAATGTTTGGCATCAAGTAGGTAAGGATAAGTCTTCTATAGAAGATATATATAAAAATTATGAAGTAAAGGCTAAGGTAGAGAATTTTATTTTTAATATTGCTGATGCTTATAAATGGGCTGATATCGTAGTATGTAGAGCAGGTGCACTAACTATTTCAGAGTTAGAAATTGTTGGCATTGGTGCAATTTTAATTCCATTGCCTAATTCAATAGACAATCATCAATATAAGAATGCAATTAGTTTTTGTTCGAATGGGGCAGGTTTGATTATATTAGAAAATGAGCTAGGGCTTAAATTATCAAGAAAGAAAATTATAAATTTGTGTAAAAATAAAAAAGAACTAATTAATTTAGCCAATAACGCAAGAAAAAACGCTAAAAGAGGAGCAACAAAGATATTAGCAGATACATGTATTAAATTTGCTAATCGTATATAAATTATGGATAGAAAATCTAAAAATTTTAATGTAATTCATTTTGTTGGTATCGGTGGATCAGGCATGAGTGGGATAGCCGAAGTACTACATAATTTAGGATTTATAGTACAAGGCTCTGATTTAAGCTTAACTGATACAACTAAGAGATTGAGTAAATTAGGAATAAAGATATTTAGAGGGCATAAAAAAGAAAATATTATTAATGCAGAGTTATTAGTTGCTTCAAGTGCAGTGCCTAGAAATAACATAGAAATAAAAGAAGCAAAAAAAATAAAAATTCCAATTATGAAAAGAGCAGAAATGTTGGCAGAGCTTATGAGGTTTAGATTTGGTATAGCAATTTCGGGCACTCATGGGAAGACAACAACAACTAGTTTAATAGCAAATATGCTTGCAGAAGGCAATCTAGATCCAACATTTGTAATAGGGGGAAAGCTTCATGGAACAAATACTAATGCAAGACTAGGATTAGGTAAATTTCTTGTTGCCGAAGCTGATGAAAGCGATACATCTTTTTTGCATCTTCAGCCAAAAATAGCAGTAGTGACAAATATAGATAATGATCATTTAGATAGTTATGAGAATAGTATTGAAAAATTGAAATTAGGATTTATTGATTTTATACATAATCTGCCATTTGATGGAATGGCTGTTATGTGTATTGATGATGAAAATGTTAGAAGTATTCTAAATAAAATAAATAGGAGGGTTATTACATATGGTTTTAATCAGGATGCTGAAATAAGAGTAAAAGAGATTAGAAGAGAAGGAATATGCACTTCATTTAAAGTTTACCGAAAAAATAAATTTTTATTGGATATAAAATCAACTCTACCCGGTTCTCACAATATACAAAATACTTTAGCTTCTATAGCTATTGGTCTTGAGTTGGATATAAAAGAAGATATTATAAAAAAATCATTAAATAGTTTCTCAGGAATTGATAGAAGGTTCTGCATTACTGAAAATATAGTTACTGAAAATGGCATAATTAATCTAATTGACGATTATGCTCACCACCCTACAGAAATAGATTCTACTATAAATGCAATTAGAGATATTTGGCCGAACCGAAGGCTTTTAACTATTTTCCAACCACATAGATACTCTAGAACGAAAGATCTATTTGATGATTTTGTTGAGAGTCTTTCTAAGGTAGATTTTCTTATTATTACAGAGATATTTTCTGCTGGAGAAAAACCTATAAGTGGAATTAATAGCAAATCTTTAACAAGAGCAGTCAGGCTAAGTAGCAATCTAGAGCCTATTTTTCTTAATGATATTCAGTTATTACCAAAAATCCTAAAAAAAATTATTCATCCTAAAGATATATTATTAACTATAGGTGCTGGAAGCATAGGAGATACTTCAAAGAATTTATGTTTTTCTTTGCAGGTGAAAAAGCCAGTTGGATTGGTTTCATGAATAAAGTTGAAAAAAATTACACTATAGATCCTTCTCTATTGATGAAAGATGAGCCTATGTTTAAACATACATCATGGAAGGTTGGGGGCAATGTAGATTTATTCTTTAAGCCTAATAAAATCTCTATCCTTGCTAGATTTCTAAAAGATTTAGATCAAGATGTAGAAATCTATTGGGTAGGATTGGGATCAAATTTACTGGTAAGAGATGGTGGTTTCAAAGGAGTAATGATATGTACTTTAGACTTGCCTAGAGAATTTGAAGAACTAGATAATAATAGAATAAAAGTTAGTTCAGGTTTGCCTTGCGCTATTTTTTCTAAAAAATGTGTGAGATTAAAGCTATCACCAACATCTTTTTTTGCGGGTATTCCAGGAACATTAGGAGGGGCTCTAGCAATGAATGCCGGTGCATTTGGAAAAGAGACTTGGGAGTATATTGAATCTGTAGAAACTATAGATAGAAAGGGAGAGATTAGAGAAAGAACCCCTCAAGAGTATGAAGTTAATTATAGGTCTGTTGAAAGCAAACAAGAAGAGTGGTTTATAGGGGCCACTTTTAATTTGACGAGAAATGAAAAAGTAAATATAAGTCAAACGAAAAAAATGTTGAATAAAAGAGGGAAAACACAACCTATAGGCCTAAGAAGCTGTGGATCTGTCTTTAGGAATCCTGAAAATAGCTTTGCAGCGAAATTAATTGATGAAGCGGGATTAAAGGGCTTGAGAATAGGAGATGCCGAAGTTTCAAAAAAGCATGCAAATTTTATTATTAACTTAGGATCAGCTAAAGCTTCAGATATTGAAGAATTAATTTTTAGAATTAAAGAAAAAGTAAAAGATAAATTTGGTATAGAGCTAGAATTAGAAGTAAAAATTATTGGCCAACATCATATTAATACTTAATGGGAATAGACTAGTGATTAATATTATTAAAAAACGAAAAAAATCATACAATTTAAGATGGTTAATTAATTCTTCATTAGTAACTATATTAATAGTATCTATTTTTTTATTTTCCAAAATATTTGTTGATACACCAATTCAAAAATTAGAGCTAGTTGGTGTATTTCAAAGAGTAAACCCAATACAAGTAGAGGAAATATTTTCTCAAGCGCTAGGAAAAGGGTTTTTTAGTATTGAAATAAGATCACTAGAAAAAGATTTAGAGAAGCTTAACTGGGTTGATAATGTAGAGATTGCTAGAAGATGGCCAAATAAAATCTCAGTTAGAATATATGAGCAGGTTCCTTCTGCAATATGGAATAATGATAGCCTTCTCAATAGTAGAGGAGAGATATTTTTAAGTAGGAAAAATTATAATTTCCCAGAGCTACCAAATCTTTTTGGTCCAAATGGATCAGAACTAAAAATTGCTAAAAAGTATTTTGAGTTAAAAGATTTTCTAGAAAAAGCTAATCTTGATTTAGAGTTTATTTCTATAGATGAAAGATCGTCGTGGATAATTTCCTTTAATGGCGGCCCTAAGATTCGTCTTGGGAGAAAAGATATAGATAGTAGGACTATTCGGTTATTTGATTTAGTTATACCAAATTTTAAGAACGACTTAAGTCGTATCTCATATATTGATATGAGATATGAAAGTGGCTTTTCTGTTGGTTGGGAAAGTACTCAAGTTAACCATTTAGCAAAATTTTGAAAAATGTAAATTAGAGAGGTGATTATAATTGGCTAAAAAAGAAGAAAGGAATCTTGTAGTTGGATTAGATATTGGTACTTCAAAAGTTGTGACAATTGTAGGAGAGATGTCTGAAGAAAATAATCTGGAAGTTATAGGGATAGGATCACACCCTTCAAGAGGCTTAAAAAGAGGCGTAGTAGTAAATATTGAATCTACTGTCCAATCTATCCAAAGATCTGTCGAAGAAGCTGAGCTTATGGCGGGATGTGAAATAGATACTGTATTTGCTGGCATCGCAGGAAGCCATGTTAAAAGTATAAATTCTCATGGAATAGTTGCAATTCTTGATAGAGAGGTCAGCTCAGGAGACGTAGAGAGAGTTATAGATGCTGCAAGAGCAGTAGCTATCCCATCTGACCAAAGAATTTTACATGTTTTGCCACAAGAATTTTTGATTGACCACCAAGAAGGTATTCGTGAACCAATAGGAATGTCGGGTGTTAGGCTAGAAGCTAAAGTTCACCTTGTTACGGGTGCTGTGAGCGCAGCTCAGAATATCGTTAAATGTATTCAAAGGTGTGGTCTTGAGGTTAATGATATTGTTCTCGAGCAACTTGCTTCTAGTTACTCAGTACTAACCGAGGATGAAAAAGAACTAGGAGTTTGTTTGATAGATATGGGAGGGGGCACAACTGATATTGCAGTATGTGGAGGAGGAGCTATACAGCATACTGCAGTAATACCTATTGCTGGTGACCAGGTAACTAATGATATAGCAGTTTCATTGAGAACCCCAACACAATATGCTGAAGAAATTAAGATTAAATATGCTTGCGCGCTTTCTCAGTTAGCAAACCAAGACGAAACTATTGAGGTGCCTAGTGTTGGTGATCGACCATCTAGGAGATTGTCAAGGCAGACACTAGCTGAGGTAGTAGAACCAAGATATGAAGAGTTATTTTCTCTTGTTAGGGATGAGCTTAGAAGATCTGGCTTTGAGGACTTAGTAGCAGCTGGCATAGTTTTAACTGGTGGTTGCTCGAAAATGGAGGGAGCTGTTGAGTTAGCTGAAGAAATATTCCATATGCCCGTTAGATTAGGTATTCCTCAGTATGTAGATGGTCTAGTAGATGTAGTCAGAAACCCAATCCATGCTACAGGAGTGGGATTATTAATCTTTGGCAAGGAAGTAGATGTTACAAGTTCTGAAGGATTAGGAAGGGGATCTAGGTTATTTGATCGAATGAAAACTTGGTTCCAGGGTTGGTAAAAATTAATTATTAATAACAAGGAGTGAAATATGTTTGAGCTAATGGATAATAATAACGAAACAGCAATTATTAAGGTAATAGGTATTGGTGGAGGTGGGGGTAATGCTGTCTCACACATGCTCTCATCAGGTATCGAAGGGGTTCATTTTATATGCGCCAACACTGATGCACAGGCTTTGAGAGGGAATAATGCTAAAACTAATATCCAGATAGGTTGTAATATCACTAAAGGCTTAGGAGCTGGAGCTGATCCAGATATAGGCCGGCAGGCGGCAATGGAGGATAGAGATAGACTTCAAGAGGTTATAAGTGGTACTGATATGCTATTTATAACTGCTGGCTTGGGCGGAGGAACTGGAACAGGTGCAGCTCCTGTTATAGCCCAATTAGCTAAAGAGCTGGGTATTTTAACAGTTGCTGTTGTTACAAGACCTTTTGAAATGGAAGGGAAGAAGCGTAAGAGCTTTGCTGATCACGGGATAGCTGAGTTAGCAAGACATGTTGATTCTCTTATAACTATACCTAACGAAAAACTTCTGAGTGTGCTTGGGCCAGAAACTACTCTTTTGGATGCGTTTAAATCGGCAAATGAAGTTCTGAAAGGTGCTGTTCAGGGAATAGCGGAATTAATTACTAAGCCGGGATTAGTTAATGTTGATTTTGCTGATGTTAGAACTGTTATGTCTGAAATGGGAATGGCCATGATGGGAACTGGAAGCGCTACTGGCATGGGTAGAGCTGGAGAGGCAACTGAAGCAGCAATTTCTAGCCCACTTCTTGAGGATATTAACCTCTCCGGAGCTAATGGCGTACTCGTTAATGTTACTGCTGGAATGGATTTATCGATTGGTGAGTTCCAAGAAGTTGGTGAAACGGTGAAACAATTTGCTGCAGATGATGCTGAAGTAATTCTTGGAACCGTTATAGAGCCAGATATGAATGAAGAGATAAGAGTAACGATTGTCGCAACGGGTCTAGGTAAAGAATCTAAGGCAAAAGAAATAAAGGTAGTTTCACCAGATACTAATATTATTGATAATCCAAATTATGATAAATTAGAGATACCTACCATAAAAAGAAATAGTGAAGAGGGCGAAGTACAAAAAAACCAAGAGGAAATGTTAGATATACCTGCATTTCTAAGGAGGCAAGCAGACTAATTTAATTCTTTGTAATTTTTGCACTTTTTTAGTGCAATATGATAGTATCGCTCAATAATAAAGATATCGGGCTTATTTTGTTGTGAGACAGCGTACGATTAAAGAGTCAATCCGGGCTACTGGTATAGGATTGCATAGTGGAGAAAAGGTTTATATGACTATAAGACCTGCTCCTCAAAATACTGGTATTGTCTTCAGAAGGATTGATTTAGATGATCCAGTCGATATTCAAGCTAAAGCAAACAATGTATCTCAAACTACTCTTGGAACTACAATAGAGTATAAGAATGCTAAAGTTGCTACAGTAGAACATCTTCTATCCGCAATGGCTGGATTAGGTATTGATAATGCATTTGTGGAATTAACAGCTGCGGAGGTGCCTATTATGGATGGTAGCGCGGCGCCTTTTGTTTTCTTGTTGCAATCTGCCGGCATTGAAAAACAAAAAGCTAAAAAGAAATTTATAAAAATAAAGAAATTTATTGAAGTTAAAGACGGCGATAAAGTAGCTAGCCTTTCTCCTTATGATGGATTTAGATTAAACATGGAAATAGATTTTGAACATCCTGTTTTTAAGATGAATAGCCAATCAGTTATGATAGACTTTTCTGTGACTAGCTTTTTAAAAGAAATTAGTCGTGCTAGAACATTTGGATTTCTTCGTGATTTAGAAATTTTAAGAGAGAAAGACTTAACTCTAGGTGGTGGTATGGATAATGCTATTGTAATGGACGAGTTCCGAGTGTTGAATGAAGATGGACTAAGATTTAGGGATGAGTTTGTTAGGCATAAGACCCTAGATGCTATAGGTGACTTATATTTGATGGGAGCATCATTAATAGGCAAATTTGTAGGATATAAATCTGGACATAACTTAAATAACTTACTGTTAAGGAAAGTTTTAAGCTCCCCAGATAGTTATGAAGAGGTTGTTTTTGATAATGAAGTTGATCTACCTGCTTCCTATAGGTTAATTCCAAGTATTCCCGATTAGATATTTTGCGGTAAAACTTTTACTATAATTTTTTTTCTAATTATCTCAGAAGCTATATAGCGAATACGTGCGGCCCATTCAGAAGAGTCGACAACTAGGATTATTATGCCATCTTCTGTTATATTTGAGTTTACTAGATGTACGGCATCTTCCTTAGGTAATAAGTCTTTGATTTTATTAGTTATTTCTTCTCGACGTTTAATTTCTCTCATTAAATCAGGTAATTCTCCTGATTTGGAGTGTAAAATTTTTGATATTGATAAAGGTTTTTTTCGAGCCATAATGAATCTATTTTATTATTATAGGCATTAAAATAACATAGCTTAATTTTTTTTTAAGGAATTTACTCTTGTTTAATTTTTTTTATAATTTTTTCATAGAATTGTTAGGTAGTCGTAATAAGCGATTATTAAAGTCCTATAGTAAATCAGTTTCAAGAATAAATTTATTAGAAAGTGAAATTAAGCTATTAACAGATGAAGATATACTCCAAAAGACAAATGAATTGCGTCTTAGGTGTTCTAATGGAGAATCACTAGAAGATTTATTACCAGAAGCTTTTGCGATGGTTAGAGAAGCTGCTGTTAGAGTATTGGGCCTAAGACTTTTTGACGTTCAATTAATTGGCGGCATGGCTTTGCATAATGGAAAGATTGCTGAAATGAGAACTGGAGAAGGAAAGACTTTAGTTGCTACTCTTCCTGCGTATTTAAATTCATTAACTGGAAATGGCGTACATATAGTAACCGTTAATGATTATCTTGCTCAGAGGGATTCGGATTGGATGGGACCAGTTTATAAGTTTCTAGGTTTAAGTGTAGGTGTAGTGAAAGGTGGGCAAGATCCTCTTGATAAGAGAGAGGCGTATAAAGCTGATATAACTTATGCTACCAATAATGAGTTAGGCTTTGACTATTTAAGAGATAATTTGGCTTTTAGAGTAGAGGATAAGTTTCAAAATAATCTTTCATTTGCTATTGTTGATGAGGTTGACTCTATTTTAGTTGATGAAGCTAGAACTCCATTGATTATTTCAGGAAAATCTGATGAGAGTACAAATCTTTACGGAAGCATTAATAGCTTGGTCCCAAATCTAAATATCCATGAGATACCAATAGGAAAAGTCAATGATGATATTGATGCTACTCGTTTATCTCTATTAGATATTAAGGGAAATTCTTTAGGTATAAAAAAAATAGATGAGGCGTTAGATATTAGTAAAGAAGCTAATTGTCATCTTGTAGAGATAGACACAACTACTAATCCTTCTACATGTCAATTAATTATCCCAGGAGACTTTACAGTTGATGAAAAATCTAAGCAAGCACATTTAACAGAAGAAGGACATGAAAAATCAGAAAAGTTATTAGAGAGAGCAGGATTACTTTCATCTGGAGAGAGTTTATATGATGCAGGAAATATTAGATTGATGCATCACCTTAATTCTGCTTTAAGAGCACATGCATTATTTAAAAAAGAGGTTGATTATATTGTTAAGCAGGGAGAGGTTGTCATAGTTGATGAGTTTACGGGAAGAACAATGGCTGGTAGAAGATGGTCCGATGGCCTTCATCAAGCAATTGAGGCAAAAGAAGGATTAAATATTAAAGAAGAAAATCAGACTGTTGCATCAATAACATTTCAAAATTATTTTAGGTTATACGAAAAGCTTTCTGGGATGACTGGAACGGCCGATACTGAAGCTTTTGAGTTTCAACAGATTTATGGATTAGAGGTTGCGGTTATTCCTACTAATTTACCAATGGCAAGAAAGGATCTGCCTGATTTAGTATATTTAACTCAAAAAGGGAAATTTGATTCTATAATTAAAGATATAAATGAATCTAAAGTTAAAGGCCAGCCTATTTTAGTTGGTACTACCTCTATAGAGACCTCAGAGTATTTATCATCTTTACTTAAAAAGAAAAATATTATTCATAGAGTACTTAATGCTAAATATCATGAACAAGAGGCTGAAATAGTTGAGCAGGCTGGTAAGCCTGGAACAGTTACTATAGCTACAAATATGGCAGGAAGAGGGACTGATATAGTTTTAGGAGGTAAATTTAATTCTTTGCTTTCTTCAGATAATGATAAATCTGAATGGGAAAAGCTTAATCAAGAAGTGATTAGAGCAGGAGGATTACACATAATAGGCACAGAAAGACACGACTCTAGAAGAATAGATAACCAATTAAGAGGAAGGTCAGGAAGGCAAGGTGATCCTGGATCAAGTAGATTTTATCTTTCAATGGAGGATAACTTAATGAGAGTATTCGGCGATCCAGAGAAAACAAAAAATTTATTATCTAGAGCAGGAATGCAGGAAGATGAGGCTATTGAAAGTAAAATATTATCTAGACAGATAGAAAGAGCGCAGAGGAAAGTAGAGGCACATAATTTTGATATTAGAAAACAACTCTTGGAGTACGATGATGTTACAAACGATCAAAGAAAGGTAGTTTATAAACAGCGAACTGAACTTATGAGCTCAGAAAATATAAGCGATGCAATTACTTCAATAAGAGTAGAGGTGGTAAATCAAGTTATAGATGACTTTATTGAGCCTCAGAGTATTGAGGAAACTTGGGACAAGAAAGGCCTGACTAAGGCACTTGATCAAAATTTTGGTATTCAAGTTAGTATCCATTCCTTATTAGAGTCCGATCATTCACTAACTGAAACAGATATAAGAGAGTACTGTATTGATAGAGCTGAAGAAGAGTATAGAGAGAAGACAGAAAAAATTGGATTAGAAGTTATGCAAAATCTAGAGAAAAATCTGATGTTAAGAAATCTAGATACTCATTGGAAGGAGCATATAGGAGCTCTTGAATATCTGAGGCAGGGGATACATCTAAGAGGGTATGCTCAAAAAAATCCTAAGCAAGAGTATAAGAGAGAGGCATTTGAGATGTTTAGTGATATGTTGGATAGGGTAAAAATTGATACTGTTTCGACCTTATCTAAGGTTCAGATAAGGAAGCCAGAAGACGTTGATGCTGTCAGATCTTCTGGAAAACCATTAAAAAATATGAATTTTAATCATGCTAAAGCGCCTGTAATAGCTTCTCAGAAAAATCGTTCTTCTAGAGATACTGTTGATAATAAATCTCCTTTTATAAGGAAAAATCCAAAAGTAGGTAGGAATGAGATTTGTCCTGAATGCGATTCAGGAAAAAAATATAAGCATTGTTGTGGCAAATAATAAATATGTCTAAAGACAAAAGTTTTTTGCAAGTTGTAATAGGACTTGTATTTGATGAAGAAAGCAATGTTCTAATTAATAAAAGAGTCTCTGGAAAGTATATGGAGGGTTATTGGGAATTTCCTGGCGGTAAAATTTTAGAAAAAGAAGAAAGCTTTACTGCGCTTTCTAGAGAATTAAAGGAGGAGCTAGGAATTATTGTTAAAAAAGCTAAATCTCTAATGAATTATAGCTACCATTATGCTAAGTATTCTGTTGATCTAGATATTTGGATTGTTGAGTATTTTCTTGGTCAGCCTAGCTCAAAAGAAAGTCAAGAGATAGTATGGACTAAGCCCGAAGAGTTGTATAAGTTTAAAATGTTACCCTCTGATAAAAAGATACAGGATTTTTTACTGGCAAAGAAATAGCTCAAAATTAATATCATCCATAACTTGGCTGGCGTGATTTTTTGTATTGATCCACTCTAGGAATCTCACTGTAAACCTATGCTTACCTGCACTTATTTCCGGATAAAAGTTATTACCTTTATTTATAGATACAGTAATCATTATTATATTATTATTTTTTTTTAATTCATGTAAAAACATACCTCCTTTTGCTACTTCATTATTGGAGATATTGCTATTCCTTATTAGCCATAGAATATGAATTATTGACTCACAGATTGGTCTAATTTCTTTTAGCCACTCTTCTAGACCATCCGAAAGATCTTCCTTTGATTGATTTGTCCAATAAGCAAGATCTGGCAAATCAAATATACATGTTCCTCCTGGGATAGTACTTCTATGTTTTATGGCATTAAGAAATTCACATTCTTTTATATTTCTTGATAGTTCACTTCCTTCGCTATTTAATTCGTCTTTTGTTTTCTTTATCTCATGAAACAACTTATCAACTCTTTCTAGATCTACTTGGGGTTGTTTTTTATAAGATAATAAAATATTTTCTTGTTTCTCAAATTGTTTTATTAGGTCATTTTTTAATCCTGACCTACTTATAATATTCACTATCTCAATAATAGTAGATATAGCAGCCCTAACACTATAATCAGTAAGATTACTCTGATGGTATAAGAGCTGCTTATAAAGAAATTCTGTTCGCAAGAATGTTCTCATAATTTCATTTAGAGGCTGATCGAAATTAATTTTTTCCTTGCTCTCTAGTAGAAGCTCACTTGATATCGCCATTTTATTTATTATCATTTTTAAAATAATAGTATAATCTTATAATTATAAATTACTATTATTAATATGATATCCTTATAAGATATTGTTTAATATAACATATTAAAATAATTTAATATCTATGAACAGAGCAATTGCTTATCAAGAACAAGATTGCAGTCTAACCCTCCAGGAAGGGCTAGATATATATTATTCTCTTTTAGATTCGTATGAAGATAAAAGTATTAGAATTGATAGAATTATTGATAATGATGGATCAACTACGATGAGAGATCATGACTGTACTCATGTCATTTTTGGTCTTGACACATCACTTGAGCAAGAGGCAATGTTAGATACTTGGACTATATATGGCACTAAGTTTAATTGGATTTCAATTTTAAAGTATTCTATTGCAAATAAAGATCTAAGAAGATTATATATTGTATTTTTTAAAAAATTAGGATTAAAAGGTTTTATTCAATTATATAAAAACGTTCGGCCAGTAAAAAATAAAATTAGAAAAAGAACAAAGATGATGAAAAAAAAATGGCCATATAATTGCTCCAAAGATCTTTTTAATCAAAAAATTTGTGATTTGAGAAACGATTATGGTATAAAAATTTTAAATGATAGAGATCGATTGGTAAAAAAGGTTGAATGGTTGGACTAGTTAAATAAGATTTCTATATATACCTTTTATTTGGTTCATAACTGATTCTAAATTTTTTGAAGTATCTATTACTATATCAGCTTTTTTAAGTCTATCTTTCCTATCTACTTGGGCCATAATTATTTTTTCTGCATCTTCTTTATTTATTTTATCTCTATCAATTAATCTTTTTAGCTGAAGATCTTTTGGACAGTCTACAACTATCACATAGTCAATAATTTTAATAAATCCAGTCTCTACTAATAATGGTACTATAATAATTACATTTCTAGATTTAACATTATTTAGATAAAAAAGTGTTTTTTCTCTGATTAAAGGATGAAGAATAGATTCTAATTTTTTTTTATAAATATTATTATCAAAAATTATTTTCCTTAATTTATGGCGTTCAAGCTTACCTGAGATCTGATCGATTATATCTTTGCCGAATATTTTAATAATTGATTCAAGAGCAGGCTGACCTGGCATTACAATTTCTCTTGCTATCTTATCAGTATCTATGATCTCTATACCTAGGCTTGAGAACATATTTGCTACTGTTGTTTTGCCAGTAGCTATTCCACCTGTCAGGCCTATTTTAAATAAATTATTTTTCATAAATATAAAATATAAAATAGTAACAATTCTTCTCTGTATAGAAAAGCAATAAAGCCAGTGATAGCTATGAAAGGGCCAAATGGTATAGAGGTTCGAACTGAGTATTTTTTAAAATTACTTGGAAATAATGAAAAAATTATTCCAAATAGCGATGAAAAGAAGATAATTAATGGAATTATTTGCCATCCTGTCCATGATCCCATAGCTGCCATAAGTTTAAAATCACCATAACCCATCCCATCTTTTTTAGTAAAAAATTTATGAATTTTATAAATTATCCAGAGACTATAGTAACCAAAAATAGCTCCAATAATACTAGAATAAATCTTTATTGAATTCATTTCTAAGGCATTAACAGTTAATCCTAAAACTAAGATAGGTATGGTAATCACATTTGGGAGTAAACCATGCTCAAGATCAATCACTGAAGCTACAATTAAAAGACAAGCTAAAGCATATACAGGCAAAGTACTAAGATTTATACCAGAGTTATAAAAAATAAAAATAAAAACTATTAACGTAGTGATTTCAATTATTGGGTATCTAGGCGAAATAGATTTTTTACAATAACTACATTTACCAAAAAGGAAAATATAACTTATTAATGGGATATTTTGGTGAAAAGAGATAGTATTTAGACAATTTGGGCACTGCGACCGAGGTATTGCTAGGTTGTAGGTTCTTTTTTTATAATTATTAAATTCATTTTCTTCGTTATAGAGCTTTTTTAAAATAATTGGTATTCTAAAGCTAGCTAACCCAAGAAAACTTCCAATTATTAAGCTAACGATAAAAATTACAGTAAAGAGATAATGATTACTATCCAATATGTATACCTTAATTATTGATTAGGTTTAATTATATTCCTAAAGTGTTCCTAAAAGCTTAAATTAATGTTAATAAATGATAAAATATATAATTAAAACATTTGAGAGCATTTAAATTGAATCTTCACGAATATCAATCAAAGACTATTTTTAGGGATTTTGGCATATCAGTTCCGAAAGGGGTTATTGCTTATAATGTCAAGGAAGCAATAGATGCAGCTAGTGCTATAGGTGGAAATGTATGGGTTGTAAAGGCTCAGGTCCATGCTGGTGGGAGAGGCAAGGCTGGTGGCGTAAAGCTAGCCCACTCTATAGATGAAGTCGCTGAATATACAAGTACTTTAATAGGCAAAAAACTTATTACTCACCAGACTGGAACAGATGGACTCCCAATAAACTCTGTTTATATAGAGGAAGGCTCTGAAATACAGAGAGAGCTCTATTTAAGTCTTCTAGTTGACAGGTCAAGGGAGAAGGTTGTTGTAATGTGCTCTGAGTGTGGAGGTATGGATATCGAAAAAGTTGCCTCAGAGACTCCTGAGAAGATTTTTACAGCAGAAGTTGATCAGAAAAATGGAATGAAAGATAGTGATATAAAAAATCTTGCGATAAATCTTTCATTAGATAGCTCTCAATTTGATGATTTTTCAGATATCTTGAAAAAGCTGATTAATTTATTCCAACAATCAGATGCTAGCCTAATAGAGATTAATCCTCTCATCGTTGCTAAGAATGGCAATATTTTAGCTTTAGATGCTAAGATTAATATTGAGGATAACGCTTTATTTAGACAGCCTAGCTTAAGTGATCTTAGGGACGACTCTCAGGAGGATGAACAAGAAAGATTAGCAACCACTCACGATCTAAATTATGTTTCGTTGGATGGAAATATTGCGTGTATGGTAAATGGTGCTGGATTGGCTATGGCTACCATGGATTTGATCAAGCTCCATGGCGGTGAACCTGCTAATTTTCTTGATGTTGGTGGAGGGGCGACAGCCGAGAGGGTCACAGAGGCATTCAAGATTATTTTAGCTAATGAAAATGTAGAGGCAATCTTAGTAAATATATTTGGAGGAATTGTTAGGTGCGATTTAATTGCTGAAGGAATAATTATGGCTGTTAAGGAAGTTGGTGTAGAGGTTCCAGTAGTTGTTAGGCTAGAAGGGACAAACGTTCAGAAAGGAAAACAATTACTTAAAGATAGTGATCTCAAGATAACTGCAGCTGAATCTTTGACAGATGCCGCTAAAAAAATAATTTCACTTGCTAAAGGACGGCCTAAATGAGTATTTTAGTTGATAAAGAAACAAAAGTTATTTGTCAGGGGTTGACTGGTAGACAAGGAAGTTTTCATGCTGAACAATGTCTTGCATATGGAACATCTATTGTAGCTGGCGTTACTCCGGGCAAGGGGGGGCAAACTCACTTAGATTTACCAGTTTTTAATAATATGCAGGAGGCAGTAGATAATACGGATGCCAAAGTTAGTATGATCTATGTTCCTGCAGCATTTGCTGCTAATGCGATTATAGAAGCTGCAGAGAGTGGGATAGAGCTTATTGTATGTATCACAGAAGGTCTGCCAGTCTTAGATATGGTTAATGTTAAATCAGCCATAAAGAGTTCTGGCTCTAGACTGATTGGGCCTAATTGTCCGGGCATTATCACACCTGGTAGTTGTAAAATAGGAATAATGCCTGGCTTTATTCATTCTGCTGGCTCAATAGGAATAATATCTCGCTCAGGAACTCTAACTTATGAAGCAGTTTTTCAAACATCAAATGAAGGACTTGGACAGACAACTTGTATAGGAATTGGTGGTGATCCTATAAGAGGTATGAATTTTATTGACTGTCTAGAGCTATTCCAAAATGATTCAGAGACTAAGGGAATTATATTGGTAGGAGAAATTGGAGGAACTGATGAGGAGGAGGCAGCTGAATATATAAGTAGTAATATTACAAAACCAGTAGTTGCTTATATAGCTGGAGTAACTGCCCCAAAAGGAAAGAGAATGGGGCATGCAGGTGCAATTATTTCTGGAGGTAAAGGCACGGCATTAGAGAAGTATAATGCATTGAACAAAGCTGGTGTTCATACGGTTCAGTCTCCAGCAGATCTAGGAGTTGCAATGAGTAAGGCATTAGAGTGAGGATAGGAATTGCTCAGATAAATACACATGTAGGTGCAATAGAGTCTAATACCAGTAAAGTACTTTCTATTATAGAAAGTGCTCGTGATAAAGAAAAGTGTGATTTGCTAGTTTTTCCTGAGCTAGTAATTTCTGGATATCCCCCAGAAGATCTTTTATTTCGTAATGATATGAGCAGCAGGATAAATGCATCTATTGAATGCCTAAAATCGGAAACAAAGGGTATAAGTATTTGTATAGGCTTTCCTGAATATAAAAAAGATTCTATTTTTAATTCAGCTTTATTTATTTCTAATGGTAAAGAATTAGCTCGACATAGAAAATTGATTCTTCCAAATTACTCTGTTTTTGATGAAAAAAGATATTTTAATCCTGGAAAGAAAGTCTCAGTTTTTGATTTTAAAGGAATAAAATTTAGTACATTAATTTGCGAGGATGCTTGGGAGGATAGGACTTTTGATCTTGCATGTATGCAAGGTGCTAATATTGTTATTATTATAAATGCCTCTCCTTTTCATATAGATAAACACTCTATGAGGGAGAAAATTTTCTCCCTAAAATCTAGAAGAAATAAAGTACCTGTTATTTATGTAAATATGATAGGAGGTCAAGACGAGCTAGTTTTTGATGGCGCATCATTTGTGTTAGATTCGGGTGGAGATATAATTTATAGAGCAGCAAGATTTTCTGAGCAGGTTTCTTATATTCAAATAAAGAATAATCATCCAGTAATAGAGTTTAATTCTGACTCTTTGCTCTCAGAGCCATCCTCTATTAAGAGTATATATGATGCATTAGTACTTGGTGTAAGAGACTACGTGAAAAAAAATAATTTTAATCACGTTGTTTTAGGTTTGTCTGGAGGTATAGATTCAGCTTTAACTTTATGTGTTGCTCATGATGCACTTGGAAAAGATAAAGTTAAGGCTGTTATGATGCCCTCCAGATTTACTTCGAAAATTAGTAAAGAAGATTCTAAATTACAAGCTAAAATTTTAGGTGTTGATTTTGAAGAAATTTCTATAGAGAGTATATTCCAATCTATACTTAAGTCCTTAAAATATATATTTTCAGAGCTAGATGAAGATATTACTGAAGAAAATATACAGGCTAGATGCAGGAGTATAATTTTGATGGCTATTTCGAATAAGATGGGAAGCCTGGTTTTAGCTACGAGCAATAAAAGTGAAATAGCTGTAGGTTATGGAACCTTATATGGAGATATGGCAGGTGGTTTTGCTCCATTGAAAGATTGTAGTAAGACGTTAGTGTATCAACTAGCAGATTATAGGAATGGCATCAGCTTAGCTATTCCTGAAAGAGTTATCACCCGAGAGCCTACTGCTGAGCTTAGAGAAAATCAAAAAGATAGTGATAGCTTACCGGATTACCAGATATTAGATAAAATTCTTGAGGCATTTGTAGAAAAAGACTTTTCTATCGAACAGATTGTGAAACTTGGTTTTGATAGTGAGGTTGTTAAAAAAATTATAGATTTAGTAAAAAAGAACGAATATAAGAGAAAACAAGCTCCACCTGGAGTAAAAATAAGTCAAAGAGCCTTCGGGCGAGATTGGAGATATCCAATTACATCTGATTATTGATTAGGAAAGTTTTCCTCTAGAATTCTTTTTGTATCAGAAGCAAGATTGTTCATTCCCATCATTTCATAAGCATTAATCATAAGATTTAAAGACAGTTCTAATTCGGGCGAACCAGAGTAATGCTCTAAGGCATATTTAGTTCTATTTATAGCGGCAGGATATGCACCTCTTCTTATGTAGTAATCAGCAACGTGATTTTCATAAGCAGCTAATCTATTTCTTAGAAAAATCATTCTCTCTCTAGCATCTGGGGCATATTGACTTTCTGGAAAGCGTCTAAGCAATTCTTGAAAACTTAAGAAAGATTGCAAGGTATCTTTAGGCGGGCGAACATCAAGATTTACATTAAACCATCTTTCAATGATATTTGGAGTCTGATCGAAATATGCTAGACCTACCATATAAAGAGAGTAATCTACTCTGGGGTGAGTAGGGTTTTCTCTTTCAAATTCCTCAGCAGCATCAATTGCAAGTTCGGGTTGTCTACTTTTGTAGTAGACGTAAATTATATCTAGCTTTGCTTGTCTAGTTAAGTTACTAAATGGATAGTTTGCCTCAAGTGCCTGAAAATATGCTAAAGAATTTGGATAATTACCATCAGACATGGCATCTATTCCTCTTTGATAGAAATCTTCAGCTCCTCCTTCTAAAATATTATTTTCACTATTACTACACGAAGAAAGCAAAAAAATTAGAAAAATAGAAGTAAATATTTTTTTATATATTATTACCATAAATAGTTGGTTAAGTTTAATTTGAATATACTAATGTAAATATTTTTTTTATCTTATAAAATATTAACATATTTTTAAACATTCTTCTGGGTAATGGAAATTTGGAAAAAGTTAAAGAAAATTTTATAGTTACAGAGGACTTATCTGGGATGCGATTTGACCAAGCTGTAGCTAAGTCGTTGAAAAGATTTTCTAGAAATCAGCTTAAAGGCTGGATTAAATCTGGTAATCTGACATTAGATTATAATAAGGTACAGCCAAAAACAAAAATTATAGAGGGACAAATTATAAATCTTGATGTAAGCCTAGAGCCAGTAGTTGCTGTTGTTCCTGAAGATATCCCTTTAGACATAGTTCATGAAGATAGTGATTTTTTCATAATAAATAAACCTAATGGGTTAGTTATCCATCCAGGGGCAGGAAATAGATCAGGTACTTTACAGAATGGATTGCTCTATTTAGATCCTAGCCAAGCAATATTACCCAGGGCAGGTATTGTTCACCGCTTAGATAAAGGAACGAGCGGGCTTTTAGTTGTAGCAAGAAATTCGGCCAGTTACTTAAATCTAATTAGCCAAATGAAGCAGAAGACAGTCACAAAAATTTATTTTGGCATTTGTAATGATATTCCTATCTCAGGAGGAAAGATTGATCTTCCTATTGGAAGAAGTTCTCGCGATAGGTTGAAGATGTCAGTTAGTAGAAATGGCAAACCAGCTACCACCTCCTATAAAGTACTTGAGCGTTATAGAGCTCATAGCCTTTTAGAAATTCAAATAGAGACTGGTAGGACTCATCAGATAAGGGTTCACTTATCTCATAAAAAATATCCACTTTTAGGCGATCCTTTGTATGGAGGAAGACCACGATTACCTACATCCCCTTCAGAAGAATTAAAAGAGTCAATTTCTAAGCTAAAAAGACAGGCTCTTCATTCAAGCTGTTTATCATTTTTGCATCCTTCATCAGGAAAGAGGGTTGTTTTCAAATCTTCTTTACCTAAAGATATCCAGGATATGCTTTCAATATTAGCTAGAGATAAGAAATTTAGTTTAAATGAAAATTAAAACAATAGAACCAAATTGGCCTGCCAAAAAGAATGTAAAAGCTTTGACTACTGAAAAAGGAAGATTTTCTGAAAACAATTTCTCAACTTATTCTAGTAGAGGCAAAGATAGTGTATTTCATAATAGAGAAAGGCTTTCTATACAGCTTGATTTACCAAGTGAGCCTATATGGCTAAATCAAACTCATAGCTCTTTAATTTTAGATTTAGATAACTTCTCATCAAATGATATAAAATTTGATGGTTTGTTTACTAAGAATAAGAAAAACGTATGTGCAATTTTAACTGCTGATTGCTTACCAATTCTCATTTCTTCCCTTGTGGAAGATAAAATTTGTGCCTTACACGCAGGATGGCGAGGACTGTCTAATGGGATTATCCAAAATGCTATTAGTCTAATGGATTCTAATCCAAAAGATATAGTTGTTTGGTTGGGCCCAGGTATAAGTCAGACTGCCTATGAGGTTAGCAATGAAGTTTATGAGACTTTTGACGATTACGATTTTTCAGTCAAAGCGAATTTTAAAGCTATTAGAAAGAATTCTTGGCACTTAGATCTTTATGGGATTGCCCGTACAATATTTAATAATTATCAAATTTATTCAGTTTATGGGGGTAATTTTTGTACTTTCATGCAAAAAGATCGATTTTTTTCCTATAGGAGAGGTGATATATCTGAAAGAATAGCTACTTTATTATGGCTAGAATAGAGAGTTTTAAGGCTATGCGAGTTGATATTTCTTGAGTGATCCCCATTAATTAAACATTAATTAAACATTAATTTTAAATATTAAACTAATGAGAATAGATAAGTTTACAAGTAGCCTTGAAATTGCAATTTCTAATGCACAAAATCTTGCATTAGATAATGATAATCAGTTCATCGAGCCCGTTCATCTTATGACCTCTTTATTAGATCAGGAGACAAGTACTGTTAGAGGGTTGTTGTTAAAAACTGGAGTAAATATTGCCCAATTCACTAGTGGACTCAGAAAAATAATTAATCAATTACCTAAGGTGACTGGTAATGAGCCTGGAGAAGTGCATATTTCTAATGGTCTAGAAAGGCTACTGAGCAAAGCTGATAAAATTTCTAAAGATTATGGGGATACCTATGTTTCTAGCGAATTTTTTGTTTTAGCTGCTGCTAATGATAAGAGTGATCTGGGCAGGCTTCTCAAAAAAAATAGTTTAGACGTTGAGGTATTGGAAAAAGCAGTTAAAGATTTAAGATCTGGTTCCAATGTTCATGACTCAAATGCCGAAGAGGCTAGAAATGCTCTAAAAAAATATACAATTGATTTAACAGAGATGGCAGAGTATGGAAAACTTGATCCTGTTATTGGAAGAGATGACGAAATAAGAAGGACAATTCAGGTATTACAAAGAAGGACTAAAAATAATCCAGTATTAATTGGGGAGCCTGGCGTTGGAAAGACAGCAATAATTGAAGGACTTGCTCAAAGAATAGTAAATTCAGAAGTACCAGAGGGCTTGAAATCTAAAAAAGTTCTTTCTTTAGATTTAGGCTCTTTAATTGCAGGAGCTAAGTTTAGAGGAGAGTTTGAAGAGAGGCTAAAGGCGTTGCTTAATGATTTAGCTAAGCAGGATGGACAAGTTATCTTATTTATAGATGAGTTACATATGGTTGTTGGTGCTGGTAAAGCTGAAGGAGCTATGGATGCAGGAAATATGCTTAAACCGGCCCTTGCTAGAGGAGATCTTCATTGCGTTGGTGCTACTACATTAGATGAATATCGACAGTACTTAGAAAAAGATGCTGCTCTAGAGAGACGTTTCCAGAAGATATTAGTGGAACAGCCAGATGTTGAAGATAGTATAGCTATATTAAGAGGACTTAAGGAGAAGTATGAAATACATCATGGCGTAGAGATAACCGATCCAGCAATTGTATCAGCATCAGTGTTATCTAACAGATATATTAGTGATAGGCAGTTACCAGATAAGGCTATAGATCTCATTGATGAAGCTGCATCACTCATTAGGATGGAGATTGATTCTAAACCAGAAGAGATAGATAAATTAGAAAGAAAATTAATAAAGAGAAAGATAGAATTTGAAGCTCTCAATAAAGAAACTGATGAAGTATCTAAAAAAAGACTCTATGACCTTAAGATTGAGATTGATGAGATAGAAAAGCAGTTCATGAAGCTGGATGATCTCTGGAAATCTGAAAAGGCTATAATGCAGGGCACATCATTTGCTAAAGAGCAGCTAGAAAAAGCTAAGATTGAGCTAGTACAAGCCAATAGGTCTGGAGACCTCGGTAAGATGTCTGAGCTTCAATATGGAAAGATCCCTGAGCTAGAGAAGCAACTAGAAGAGGCTATAGCCTCTGAAAGTAAAAGTTTTAGTTTAGTAAGAAATAGGGTTACTGAAGAAGAAGTAGCAGAAATAGTCTCTAAATGGACAGGTATACCAGTCAATAAAATGCTTGAGAGTGAAAAAGATAAGCTTGTATCTATGGAGGATTCTTTAGGATCGAGAGTGATAGGTCAAGAGGAGGCAGTTAGTGCTGTTTCAAATGCAGTTAGACGATCAAGAGCTGGTCTTTCTGATTTAAATAAGCCATATGGATCTTTTCTTTTTCTTGGACCAACTGGAGTAGGGAAGACAGAATTAACAAAATCTTTATCTAGTTTTCTATTTGAATCCTTAGATTCAATGATTCGAATAGATATGTCAGAATTTATGGAAAAGCATTCTGTAGCAAAATTGATAGGTGCTCCTCCAGGTTATATTGGCTATGAAGAGGGAGGTTATTTGACAGAAGCTGTTAGAAGAAGGCCTTATTCTGTGATTTTAATTGATGAGATAGAGAAAGCTCATGTAGATATTTTTAATATATTACTTCAGGTTTTAGATGAAGGAAGATTAACAGATGGCCATGGAAGAACGGTTGATTTTAGAAATTCAGTTATCGTAATGACCTCTAATCTTGGTAGTAACCTTATTCAAGAATTGAATAATAAAGATTATGATCTAATGAAAAAAGCGGTTATGAATACTGTTACAGAAAGTTTTAAGCCTGAATTTATTAATAGAATAGATGATATAGTAGTTTTCCACTCTTTAGATAAGCAGCATATAAGGAAGATAGTAGATATACAGATCCAAGACCTGTATAAAAAACTAGAAGAGAAAGATATGACTTTAAAGCTAACTGATGAGGCCTTAGATAAACTATCTGATTTGGGCTATGATAAAGCGTATGGAGCCAGGCCTTTAAAAAGGATTTTACAGATTAAATTAGAAAATCCTATCGCTGAAGCCATTCTGAAAGGAGAGTTTTTACCTGGTGATATGATTCAGGTTAAGATAAAGAAAGATAGCTTTTGTTTTGAAAAATACTTGAAACACTAATTTATTATCTAAGAGGATTGGTAATGCCTATATATGAATATCGATGTGATGCTTGTGAGCATCATTTAAGCGAATTACAAAAAATTAATGATAAGCATTTAATAGTTTGTCCTAAATGTAAATCAAAATCTTTAAGACGTCTTATATCAGCGCCTGTATTTCGCCTTAAAGGAAGTGGTTGGTATGAAACTGATTTTAAGTCAGGCAAAGACAAGAAAAGGAACTTAGCTGATACTTCTGAAGTGAATAATGTAAATAAGGAAAAAAAGCTAGACAAAGATAAGGAAGGGAAAAGTAAATTAGCAAGCAATAAATCTGAAGAATCCATCCCAAAAAAGAAAAAAATGAAACAAAATAATGATAGCTAGAATAAGACGTTATTTAATAGCTGGTTTACTAGTTTGGGCTCCTATTGGGGCAACGATTATAGTTTTTCTTTTCCTTTTAGATCTAATGGATAGGCTATTATTTTTACTACCAGAAAAATGGCGCCCAGAGTATTTAATTGGTTTTAGCGTTCCGGGTTTAGGTGCAATCTTGGCTTTACTTGTTCTTATGGTGACAGGAGTGGTGGTAGCAAATTTTATTGGCAAAAGTATGGTAAGATTTTTTGAGTCTCTTTTATCTAAGATTCCTCTAGTAAGTACAATATATGCAGGAATAAAGAAATTCTTAGAGTTAGTTTTTGGTGATTCACATTCAGCATTTGAACGCGTTTTATTAATTCAATATCCAAGTAAGGGTATTTATAGCATATGTTTTCAAACATCTGATAACCCAAAAGAAGCGGAGTATAGGGTAGGTAAGGATCTTGTAACAGTATTTTTACCAACAACTCCAAATCCTACTTCTGGTTTTATGTTAATGATACCAAAAGAGAATGTAACTGAGTTAGAGATGCCCGTTGAAGATGCTTTAAAGATGATTATTTCATTAGGAGTTGTGGTGCCAGAGTGGCATCCGATTAATCCAAAGAATGATGTTGCTTCATCTTCTTATAAGCCTTAGCATTAATTATTAGAGTACTAATTTTAAAATAGGAATTGAAAATATGAGGACACACTATTGTGGTCAAGTTAGTAAGTCTTTTTTAGGTCAAGATATTACTGTTGCTGGTTGGGTCCATAGAAGACGCGACCATGGTGGAGTAATTTTTATAGATCTGAGAGATAGGGAGGGGCTTCTTCAAGTAGTCTTTGATCCAAGCGATGCTTCTATTTTTTCACAGGCTGAGAAAGTTAGAGGGGAGTTTGTTCTTTCTATTACGGGAACTCTTAGAGAGCGTCCTGAGGGGACAATTAACCTAGATTTAGCATCAGGAGAGGTTGAGCTTTTAGCAAAAAATATTGAAGTAATAAATAAGTCTAAAACCCCACCTTTT
Source organism: Gammaproteobacteria bacterium TMED78 (assembly GCA_002171615.1). Classification (GTDB taxonomy): domain Bacteria; phylum Pseudomonadota; class Gammaproteobacteria; order Steroidobacterales; family Rariloculaceae; genus TMED78. The sequence goes on along the minus strand of NHEF01000010.1, from coordinate 92,649 downwards.
CATCATGAAGAGAGTGCTAGTGAGGAAATGAGATTACGCTATAGATATTTAGATTTAAGAAGAGAAGAGATGCAAAGAAATATTCGTCTTCGTCATCAGGTAACTAAAACTATTCGGGCGTTTCTTGATGTAGCAGATTTTATCGAGATTGAGACACCTATTTTAGCCAAAACAACACCTGAAGGTGCAAGAGATTATCTTGTTCCTAGCAGAACCCAACTAGGTAATTTTTTTGCTTTACCACAATCTCCTCAGCTCATGAAGCAACTTTTAATGATGTCAGGATTTGATCGCTATTACCAGATAGTTAAATGTTTTAGAGATGAAGATTTAAGGGCTGATAGACAGCCTGAGTTTACTCAAATAGATATAGAAACCTCTTTTTTAAACGAAGAGCAGATTATGACATTAATGGAGTCTCTGATAAGAGAAACTTTTAAAGTGATAATGGATGTAGATTTACCTAATCCTTTCCCCAGGATGACACATTCTAGTGCTATTGAGACCTATGGCCAAGATAGTCCTGATTTGAGGAATCCAATAAAGCTAATTGAAGTGTCAGATTTATTTAAAGAGGTTAACTTTAAAGTTTTCTCGGAGCCTTCAAATATGGAAGGATATAGAGTGGCCGCTATGGTAATTCCAGATGGAAATAGGTTAACAAGAAAGGAAATTGATGATTATACTGTTTTTGTATCTAATTATGGTGCCAAAGGGCTGGCATATATTAAAGTCAATGATGTAAATAATATTCCTATAGGACTTCAGTCACCAATTATTAAGTTTTTATCTAAAGACTCTTTAGTATTGTTATTAAATAAATTGGATGTTAAAAATGGCGATTTAATTTTCTTTGGAGCAGATAAAAATAAAGTTGTTAATGAGAGTTTGGGCTCCTTAAGAGATAAGATAGCATTAGATCTAGGCTTGTTAGATAGCAACTGGAAACCCTTATGGATAACGGATTTTCCGCTTTTTGAAAAAAGTAAAAGCGGATGGACTTCTACCCATCACCCATTTACTTCACCTAATACTAATTCTAGTGAAGAACTATTGAAAAAACCAGGAGATATTTACTCTAAAGCATATGATATGGTTTTGAATGGCTCAGAAATTGGGGGAGGGTCTATAAGAATTCATAATACTAAGATGCAGTCGGCGGTATTTAAAGTGCTTGGTATAACTGAGGAAGAGGCTAGTGAAAAGTTTGGCTTTTTTCTTGATGCAATGCAGTATGGTTGCCCACCTCATGGTGGAATTGCTTTTGGCTTAGATCGGATAGTAATGCTTATGTGTGGTGCAGATAGTATAAGGGATGTAATTGCATTTCCTAAGACTCAGGCTGCTAGTGATATCTTAATGGGCGCACCAAGCACAGCAAACCGATCTCAGTTACAAGAGCTAGGAATAAGAGTAAAAAACCCTGAAAAAAATTAATGACCAAAAGATTATATAGCCGCCCAGAATCTGTTTTAGTTGTTGTGTATACTTTTGATTTAGATGTTCTTTTATTAAAAAGATTAAAGCCATTAAATTTTTGGCAGTCAGTTACAGGGACTATTCGCTGGGACGAAAATCCACGTCAGGCAGCTATTAGAGAGGTTAGAGAGGAGACTGGCATTGTTGCTAAATCTATAGTTGATAGTGAGCAGCAAAGAAAGTTTCGTATCTTACCTGAGTGGAAGGAGCGTTATCATCCAGAAGATAAGTATAATCTTGAGCATTTATGGTATCTAAATATTCCAAAAAAAAAATCTATAAATTTATCCAATAAAGAGCATAGTGATTATAAATGGGTAAATTTAGTAGAGGCTTCAAAAATAGTTAATTCATGGACAAATAAGGAGGCTATTAAAGGATTACTTTAAATCTTTTTTAGTTATGGAAACTGTATTATTAATTAGTGGGCTCTGGCGAAGGAAGCAGAGTATGGAGGCTATTGGAGAGGGCCTATCAAAGCAAGGCTATAAGATAGAATTTTTTGATTATCCAACGATGGCTAATAGTCTAGAAAAAAATATTGACGATCTTAAGAAATTTATCCTAAGTTTAGAGAAGAGTAAGTTACATATAGTTGCTCATAGCATGGGGGGCGCCTTAGCTCTTAATATGCTTATGACTAATCAAGATTTATTTGATGGAAGTGTTGTATGTTTAGGATCTCCTTTAAAAGGAAGCATTTCTGCTGAAACTTTGCGAATGATCCCGTTAGGTGAAGCTATGCTTGGTAAAACTATGACTGCTTTACTTGATAATGAGCCTATGATGGCTTGGCAGGGCACTCAAAAGGTTGGGGTGATTTGTGGAGATTTTCCATTTGGTTTAGGAAGAATAGTATGCAGATTAGCAAGGCCTCATGATGGAACGATTACGATGGATGAATCGCTGATTGATGGAATAACTGATAGTGTATTAATCTCAGTTAACCATGTTGGGATGCTATACAGCAAGAGGGTACTCAAACAAATTATTAATTTTTTAAAATATAATCACTTTATTCATAAGAAGAAATAAATTGGATTTAAAAAAATGAAAGTGATGCATTTAGAGTCAGGTAATAGATTTTATGGTGGAGCAAAGCAAGTTTTAGAGTTAATTTCAGGCTTAAAAGAGAAAAAAATAGATAATTATTTATTATGTAGACCAAGAAGTATTATTAAGAGAAAAGCTCAAGAGCTTAATAAGAAGGTAAATATTATTGAGATGCCTATGGCTGGCGATATTGATATTTTTTTCTTTAAAAGGTTAAAAAAAATTCTTAAGTTTTATAGCCCGCAAATTTTACATGTTCATTCTAGGAGAGGTGTTGATTATTATTCTGGTTGGTGTGCTAAATCCTTAGGAATTAAATCAGTACTAACGAGGAGGGTGGATTCAAGCGAAATAAAAGAATTAGCAAAATTTAAATATTCTCCTTATGATAGAGTTATCGCTATCTCTAAATCTATACAAGAACATTTGATCGATAATATAGGGCTTAGTAGTTCTTGTGTTGATTATGTTCCTTCTGGAGTTAGTTTTGATAGCCTTCTTGAAGATAATAAAGATGATTCGCTCAAAGATATATTTAATTTACCAAAGGATACGACTTTTATTATTGGAATTATTTCACAATTAATTAAAAGAAAAGGTCATATAGATATATTTCATTCTTTAAGTAAATTAATTAATTTGCATCCAAAGGTACAAATAATTTGTTTTGGTGATGGACGTTTAAGGAAAAAAATATTATCTAGGATAAAAAAATTGAATTTGGAGAAGAATGTACATCTTGTAGGGTTTCGTTCGGATATGATTAAATTAATCCCTAAGCTAGATTTAGTGATTCACCCTGCTAAGAAAGAAGGTCTAGGTTTAAGTATATTGGAGAGTTTAAGCTTAGGTGTTCCTGTAGTCGCTTTTTCAGTTGGCGGGGTAAAAGATGTAGTCTTAGATCGTGTTAATGGAATATTAGTCCCTCCATTTGATAAAATAAAATTTATAAATTCTATTGATGAGTTAATATCTATTCCATCTTTAAGATTTTTTTTAGCTAATAATAGTCGTGATTCTATAAAAGAAAAATTTTCAGTCAACACTATGATTAAAGGAAATTTAGAAATATATAATAAAATTATGAGAGACAGCTAATGTATATAAGCTTTCCCCCAATTAGAAATAAATCAAAATTATTCGCAAAACAGCTTAGTCACATACTCATTAAGGCTAAATGGTATGTTGCTACTGCTGAATCATGCACAGGTGGCTGGATATCTAAAACCATGACAGATATTCCTGGGAGCTCAAATTGGTTTTCTAATGGGCTTATCAGTTATAGCAATTTATCTAAAATAAACTTATTAGAGTTAAGTGAAAAACTAATTGATGATGAAGGCGTAGTAAGTGAACCTGTTGTGAAAGCAATGGCTAAAAATGTTTTAAGGATTAGTAAAGTTGATATATCAGTAGCAGTAAGCGGTATTGCTGGTCCTGGAGGGGGAACAGATAAAAAACCCGTTGGTACAGTCTGTTTTGGATGGGCAACTAAGAATAATTTTTTGTCTGAAACATGCTATTTCTCTGGTAATAGAGACTCTATACGCTCGGCTAGTGTAGAGAGGGCACTATATGGACTTATTCAGATTGCTAATCTTGAGTCTCAATGATACTTTAGACACTTAATATAAATTATATCTTATTGGAATGAAATTTATGGATGAAAGTAAAGGTAAGGCTCTTAACGCAGCCTTGGATCAAATAGAAAAACAGTTTGGTAAGGGCTCAGTAATGAGGCTTGGAGACTCATCATCTGCAAATGATATTGATGTGATTTCTACAGGCTCCCTTGGATTGGATATTGCTTTAGGCATCGGAGGTTTGCCAAAAGGAAGAATTGTTGAAATATATGGACCTGAGGCCTCTGGTAAGACTACTCTTACTTTGCAGGTAGTGGCAGAAGCTCAAAAAATGGGAGGAACTGCTGTATTTGTAGATGCAGAGCATGCCTTAGATCCAGTATATGCAGAGAGGTTGGGAGTAAAAGTAGATGAACTTTTATTGTCACAGCCAGATACAGGCGAGCAGGCCCTAGAGATTACAGATAGATTTGTTAGCTCAGGAGCAGTAGATGTAATTGTTGTAGACTCTGTAGCAGCCTTAACCCCTAAGGCAGAAATTGAGGGAGATATGGGAGATTCTCATATGGGACTTCATGCTCGTCTGATGTCACAAGCTTTGAGAAAGCTTACGGGTAATATCAAGAGATCAAATTGTATGGTTATTTTTATAAATCAAATTCGTATGAAGATAGGGGTTATGTTTGGGAGTCCTGAAACTACAACTGGTGGAAATGCTCTTAAATTCTATTCATCTGTGAGACTTGATATAAGAAGAATTGGTGCAATCAAGAAGGGCGATACTATTCTTGGAAACGAAACTAGAGTAAAGGTTCTAAAAAATAAACTATCGCCTCCTTTTAGACAAGCAGAGTTTGAGATTCTTTATGGGTTAGGTATTTCAAGAGAAGGAGAGCTAATCGATCTAGGGGTAGATCAAGGAATTGTAGATAAAGCAGGCTCATGGTATAGCTACCAAGGAAATCGAATTGGTCAAGGTAAGGATAACACTAGAGAATACCTTAAAGATAATCCTAAAATTGCAGAAGAGATAGAGAGGAACATTAAAGCCAAGCTTATGCCTGATAGTTCGGAGCAGACTCCAGTAGCCAAAAAAGAAGATAGTAGCTCTTAAAAAGTTTGACTAAAGAAAAAATAGCCTGTAAGAAAAAATCTTTAGATTTACTCGCTAGAAGAGAACATAGTGTACTAGAGCTTACTAGTAAACTTCTAGAGAGAGATTTTTCAGAAGATTTAGTAGCAAATGTTTTAGATTCTTTAGTTGAAGAAGGCATTTTGAATGATGAGAGATATGCCAAAGAATTTCTCTATTTTAAATCAGCTAAAGGACAAGGCCCTGTTAAAATTAAATCTCAACTCCAGCAGAAAGGCATCAAAAGTCAGTCAATAGATGCAGTGATAGAGGGCTCTGATCAAGATTGGATAGCTTTAGCTAAGCAAGTATTAGATAAGAGATTTGGTAAAGAAGTCATTAACGATACTAAAGATTATGCTAAGAGATCAAGATATCTAGTATCAAGAGGTTTTAAGGCTGAGCATATCTTAAATGTATTAGGATCTCCTTATGAGTGAAGATAAATTATTTGATATTAGAGTTTTAGATTTGTTCGGTTTAAATGGATGTGATTTTGAATTTATTAATGAAGGCTTAATTAATCATACATGGTTAGTGAGAAAAAAAGGAAAGCCTAAATCTGTAATCCAAAGATTAAATAAAATTTTTCCAGCAGATATTAATGAAGATATAGATAATGTAACTAAGTATTTTATTAATAATGATTTTACTACCCCAAAAATTATACCAAACATTAATGGCGAGCTTTTTAGTAAACTAGATGAATGTATTTGGAGGCAGCTATCTTATATTAATGGCAATACATATAATTCGATTAAAAATGAAAAACAAGCTAGAAGCGCAGGAAGTTTACTTGGGAATTTTCACAAAATTCTAAATAATTTTGATTATGAGTTCTGTGTTGAAAAAAATATTTCTCATGATGTTTTTATTCGTATTGAACAGCTAAAAGAGACTTTAAAGACTAAAAAGGACCATAGAAATATTTATGAAATTAAAGAAATATCTGATCAAATTATTCAAATATCTTCTAAAGTACCAGATATAAAGGTAATTCAGAAAAAAAAGACCCATGGTGACCCAAAAATTACAAATATAATTTTTAATGGTGATGATGCAGTTTCATTTATAGATCTAGATACTTTAGGCGAGATGCCTATATATCATGAAATTGGAGATGCATTACGTTCATGGTGTAATCTTAGAAGTGAAGACAGTAAAGATTCTGCTTTATCATTATCTTTTTTTACCAATATAATTGAAGGATATGTAGAAGGAAGTAAAGGACTTCTATCTGAATATGAATACAAGCATATCTCATTATCATTTTTTATGATTACATTAGAATTGTCAGCAAGATTCTGTATAGATGCTTTAAATGAATCTTATTTTCATTGGGATGATACATCTTTTAGTAGTGCTAGTGACCATAATATTATTAGATCAAAGGGCCAGTTAAATTTAGCTATTCAGATTGAAAAAAACCTTGATTTTTTAAATAATCATACCTTAAAAGCATTTATGCAGAAGTAAAATTACATATTCATGACAATTTAGCTGATATTTAAATATATTATCATCACATTTTATATATTCAAATAATTATGTTTAATGATCTAAATGTTGTGGGGATTTCATGGAAGCAAAGTAAAAGTGCTGATCTACAGAATTATCTTCTATCTGAGAAAAACCTAGCAAAGCAATTAAATAATTTTAAAGCCAAATATAGTCTTTCAGGTATTGCTTACTTATCAACTTGTAATAGAGTTGAAGTTATTTATTCTACTACTAAAGATACTAAATATAATGATTTAAGACCTTTCATTTATGAGTTATTAACAGGAAATATAGCCTTGCCAGGTGAAGCAATAAGAAAACTTAAGGCTTGGCATTCTGAGGGAGCCTGTGAGCATATTTTTTTAGTCACTTCAGGTCTTGATTCTGCGGCCTTAGGAGAAGTAGAGATAACGGGTCAAGTGAGAAAGTGTAGAGATTATCATCTAAAAAATAATTTTTTAGATAAAAAATTAGAGTTACTATTTGAACAGGCATTAAAGGTTTCAGCAAATGTTAGAAAAGTAACAGGGATAGGTAAGGGTAAAACTTCTTTATCAGAGTTAGCTATCAAACATATTGAGAAACATTTCAATACTCATAAAGAGCCTGTTGCTATAGTTGGTTTTTCAGATTTTACAACAAGGTTAGCACAATCTCTTTACGATTTAAAAATTCCATTTTTCTTTGTAAATAGAACTAAAAGTAAATTTTTTTCACTTTCTAAAAAGTATAATACTGAGCATTATTCCTTAGATAATTTTTTATCTTCACCAAGTAGATTTTCAAGTCTTCTATCATCTACTAGCTCTAGTAACTATATTTTTGATAAAAATTTTTTAAATACTATATGTAACGAAAAAAAATCAGTGGGTGATAAGTTGTTTATTGATATGTCTTTAACTTCTGATATTAGTCCCGAAGCATGTAATATTTTTGGTATTAAAAGAGTGAGTTTAGACCAAATAAATAACGAAGCTAAATTAAATCAAGAGGTAAGAAAAAGAGAAGCAGCTATAGCTAGAGAAATTATTGATAAATCGCTAGAAGATCTTTCTGGAAAATATGCAGAAAGAATTTATGCTCCTGTTTTTTCTATTTTGCAAGATAAGTATCTTTTTACTGCAAATGAAGGACTTAAAAAGCTAATGAAAAAAGAATTAAAAGGTATAGGCCATAAAGAAAAAGATGCAATAAAGGTTTGGTGTAATGCTCTTGCTAAACGCTTTGCTCATATTCCATCTGTTGGGTTAAGAGGTCTTATGCAAAAGGGCCCCGAGGGCTCACTAGAAGCTTTTTTAGAAGGCATCGATGATGATTTTTCTAAAGAATTAAAAAATGCTATGAGATTAGTGCCTGAGAAGAGAAATGAGAAAGTAAGATGATGAAGATAAGAATAGGCACTCGAAGTTCTGATTTAGCTATAAGCCAATCTAAGACTGTAGCCAATAGCTTATTGGATATGGGCTATCAATCTCAGCTAATAACTATAGATACTGCTGGAGATCTTTCTGATGAAACTACTTTTAGCAATATTGGGCCAATAGGTGTTTTTGTAAAAGAAATAGAAAATGCATTGATTGATGGTGAAATTGATTTAGCTGTCCATTCTTTAAAAGATTTGCCAACAGTCTCACCTAAAGAGCTTACCATAGCAGCAATTAGCGAAAGAGTAGATCCTGCTGATATTATTATTTCAAACAAAAATTATTATGATAACTCACTTGGGCTTATACCATTGAAAGAAGGATCAGTAGTTGGTACTTCATCTGCTCGTCGTAAATCCTGGCTAAGACATTTCCGAAAAGATTTAAAAATTAAGCCTATAAGAGGTAATGTTCCTACAAGGATAAAAAAAATTAATCAGGGTTATGATGCAATAGTTCTAGCCAATGCAGGAGTTAAAAGGCTTTTAGATGATGGTTTTGATTTAAATCTTGATGAATTTTCTGTAACTAGATTAGATCCTGAGGAATTTATACCTGCCCCAGCACAAGGCGCGATCGCGCTCCAATGCCTTAAAGGAAATAAAAATTTAAGCAAGGTTATAAAAAATATTGCAGATATAGATTCAACAAAAGATATAAACTTAGAAAGGCTTTTGTTAGCTCAGTTTGAAGGAGGTTGTGAGTTACCATTTGGTGCATATTGTAGATCTCCAAAAGGAGATACTGGCGATATTAATTTATTCGCTAGATTAGAATTAGATAAAGAGTTGATAGAGGCGAGAGTGAGTGGAAAAAATAGACAGATAATATTTAAAAAAGCTATGGAAATATTAACAAATTATGAGTAAAAAATCTGATTATAGAGTATTAGTGACTAGGAGTAGTGAAGATAGTTTTGAGTGGTCAGACGAACTAGATAAACTAGGTATTGGTAGCACTATTTTTCCTTGTATATATTTAGAATCTATTGAGAATTCTCTACTTGATAGCTCATATAATATAAATAAAAAAGAATGGATTATTTTTACATCAAAAAATGGCGTAGAAAGCTTTAATAAAATTAAAAATTGTGAAATAGATTCTTACACCAAGATAGCAGCAATAGGAAAAAGCACTGCAGAAAGATGTAGAAATTATTTTAATAGAGTCGATTATATAGGAAAAAAGAGCGATTCAAGATCCTTTTCTGAAGAACTTCTTTCAATCATCAAAAGAGGGAGTAGCGTTTTATTGGTAGTTGCAGAAAATGCTTCAGATGTAATTGAATTTCGACTAAATTCAGCAGAAATATTTTGTGAAAGGGTGAATACATACAGAACTATTCCATTTGAGAAATTAGAAAATAAAAAGTTATTATCCAGCTTTAATATAAATACTATTTTTTTTGCTAGCCCCTCTTCTATAATAGGTTTTATTAATCAGGTAGAAGTTGATGTTAAAAAAGATATTTATACTATTGGACCAACGACTAATGAGACGGCCAAGAGCTTAGGTATTGAAGTGACAGGTATGTCAAGGGAGCCAAGTTTGGCAGGATTAATTAAGGTGATGAAATGAATATTATTAAAAGACCAAGGAGAAATAGAAGGTCTAAAGCAATCAGAGATTTAAATTCTGAGCTAAGTATATCCTCAAAGCAATTTATTATACCCCATTTCCTTTTGGCTAAAAAAAATGCGAAAGAAGAAATTATTTCAATGCCTGGTAGGTATAGGTTAGGTATAGATAAACTTTTAAAAGAGGTAGATATTGATTTGAAGTTAGGTATTAAAGCTATTTTACTTTTTGGACAGACAAAGGATGCAAAAGATAAGTCTCGTGATGGAAGGCAGGCATGGGATCCAAATGGTACCTTACAGGGTGCAATAAGGAGCCTCAAGGCTAACTTCGGAGATGATGTCGTTGTGATTACTGATGTTTGTCTTTGTGCATATACCGATCATGGGCATTGTGGTTTCATTCAAAATGAGAAGATAGTTAATGATAAGTCTATAGAGGCCATAGCAAAAATAGCTTTGAGCCATGCTGAAGCAGGAGTAGATATTGTTGCCCCTTCAGATATGTTGGACGGTAGAGTTAAGAAGATTAGAACTACTCTTGATAAAGAAGATTTAGAAGATGTAGGAATTATGTCTTATGCAGTTAAATATGCGTCAGCTTATTATGGACCATTTAGGGAGGCTGCAGATTCATCTCCTGTTTGGGGTGATAGGCAAACTTACCAAATGGATATAAGAAATACCAAAGAAGCAATTAGAGAGGCAAAAATAGATGAAGAAGAAGGTGCTGATATATTAATGGTAAAGCCCGCACTTGCTTTTCTTGATATTATTAAAGCAGTAAGTTCTGAATCTTCATTACCTTTATCAGCCTATAATGTTTCTGGAGAGTATGCATCAATTAAGGCAGCGGCTGAAAGAGGGTGGCTAAATGAAGCATTAGTTGTGAGGGAGAATTTATATGCAATTGCAAGAGCTGGTGCAAATCAGATAATTTCTTATCATGCTAGAGATGCAATAGAAGGTAGATGGTTATGAGGTCTAGATCTAAAGATTTATTTGATAGAGCCCAGAATGTCCTTCCTGCTGGAGTTAATTCTCCCGTAAGAGCCTTCCAGGCAGTTGGTGGAGATCCAATAGTTATTAAATCAGGAAATTCTATTTATATTAATGACCAGGACGGGAATCAATATTTAGATTTTATGGGATCATGGGGTCCTCTTATTCTTGGTCATTCTAACCCAGTAATTATTGATTCAATTAAAGAGGCCGCTAGCTTGGGTACTTCATTCGGAGCCCCTTGCGAGCCTGAAATTATATTAGCTGAAGAAGTGGTATCTTCTTATCCTGGTATTGAGCAAGTTAGGTTTGTCTCCTCAGGGACAGAAGCAGTGATGAGCGCAATAAGACTTGCTAGAGGAACAACAAAAAGAGATCTAATAGTTAAGTTCTCAGGCTGTTATCATGGACACGTAGATTCATTATTAGTTTCAGCTGGCTCGGGTTTAGCAACTTTTAGTAAGCCTTCTTCAGAAGGTATCCCCGATAATTATACTGATCTAACTAGAGTATTAGAATTAGATAACGAGGAGAGCTTAACTGAACTTTTTTTAAATGAAGGCGCTGATATTGCTGCAGTGATAATTGAGCCTATTCCTGCAAATAATGGACTTCTAGTCCAAAGAAAAGAATTTATTAAGTTATTAAAAGAATTATGTGAAAAGTATGGAACAATTTTAATTTTTGATGAGGTAATAACGGGCTTTAGGATAGGGAAAGGAGGTGCGGCTAGTTATTATAATATAGAGCCAGATATAGCAACTTTTGGAAAAGTTATTGGAGGAGGTTTGCCAGTTGGAGCGTTTGCCTCAAGTAAAGAGATAATGAAAAATCTTGCTCCTACTGGAGGCGTATATCAGGCCGGTACATTATCTGGCAATCCTGTTGCAATGTCAGCTGGACTTGCAACACTTAGACACTTAAAGAATGAAAATGTCTGGGATTATTTAGATGATTTAGGAAGATATTTAGAAAATTCTGTAAATTCAATTAAAAGCAAAGCGCCTTTTGGCTTATATTTTTCTAGGGTTGGTTCAATTTTTTGGTTAGCACTTCATACAAATACTCAACCAAGATCTTCTGAGAGTATTGATGAAAGATCTGCTAAAACTTTTTCAGGATTATTCCATGCATTACTTGAGAATGGAATATCTATTGCTCCATCTGCTTATGAAGTAGGATTTCTATCATCTGAGCACACAAAAGAGCATATTGATTTTTTCTCAGAAAAGTTAGAAAAAATATTTACTAGCTGTAGTTTTAACAAAAATAGCGGTGAGATAAATGTTTTCTAGATTTAATCCCATCCATGTTTTGCAGATAGGGTTATTAATTCTTCTTATTGTCTCGATAGCACAAGTTACATTTTGGATTACTGATCAGATAGATTATGCACAATCAGTTAGAGATGAGTTTTTATCCGTTCTTATTACTACTGATCCAAATGAAGAATCAGCTAGGTATAATGAAGAGTATATTGAAGTTTTATATGAAACTACAGAAAGAAGAATAAATAGGGTTATTTGGGAAGGAGCGTTCTTTTTATTTGTTTTAGTTATAGGTATTGGGATACTGACAAAGACAATAAGAAGAGAATATGAACTGAGAAAAAGACAGCAGAATTTTCTTGCAGCTGTGTCTCATGAATTAAAAACACCTTTAACTAGTATGAGGCTAACAGCAGAGACTATTTTGTTTGATAAAGTTTCTGGTGAGCATAAGGATGGAGCGATAAGAGTTCTAAGTGATGTGGATAGACTTTTAAGAATGGTTGATAATTTATTAGATACAAATAAGATAGAATCAGGCAAGATTATGATCGTAAGAGAAGAGATTTATATTAGTAGTATTGTTGAGTCTTGCTTAGCTGATTTCTCAGATGATTCATTAAAAAAAATGAACTTTTCATTAGATTTAGATAAAAATTTAACTCTTAACTCAGATAGAATACTTCTTGAGTCTATAATTAGAAATGTAATAGATAATTCAATTAAAGCATGTAAAGCTGCAAATACTTTTAATATTGAAATAAAGACTGAGTATAGAGATGACGAAGTAAAATTAACTTTTAAGGATAATGGCATTGGCTTCCCAGAAGAAGATAAACTAATGATTTTTGAGAAGTTTTATAGATCTGGTGATGAGTTAGTAAGAACAATGCCTGGTAGCGGATTGGGATTATATATTGTTAATAAATTAGTTAACTTAACAGAAGGAAAGATAGAGGCTATAAGTGAAGGAATGAATAAAGGGGCTAAATTTATTATTTCTTGGCAAAAATAATCAGTAATGGATAAAAAGATGCATAAAATTTTAGTTATTGATGATGAAATTAATATTGCTGAAGGAATAAGGGATAGCCTAGAAGCTGAGGGTTATGATATTGAAATATCTCATGATGGCGAAGAAGGGCTACGTAAGGCACTAGAAGGCATCTACGATCTAATTTTACTCGATGTAATGATGCCTAAGCTAGATGGCATTGAGGTATGTAATAGGATTAGATCTGCAGGATTAAATGTACCAATACTTTTTTTGACAGTTAAAAATAGCTTAGATGATAGAATTGCTGGTCTTGAGGTTGGTGGAGATGACTATCTGGGCAAACCTTTTCACTTGAAGGAGTTATTATTGAGGATTTCGGCAATATTGAGAAGGACTGAATGGCTAAATGGCAAAAATTCTATTTTTGAATTTGGTGAGAATTCTATTGATTTTAAAACCTATCAGGCAAAATCATGGGATGGGGCTGACCATATATTGACTTACAAGGAAGTTATGATATTGAAGCTTTTTTCAGAGAATAAGGAAAACGTTATACCAAGAGAAGAAATACTGGATAAAGTATGGGGCTATGAAGTATTTCCATCTACTAGAACCATTGATAATTTTATAGTTAGGCTAAGGAAAAGGTTTGAAATTAATCCAGAATCACCTCAATATTTTCATACTATTAGAGGAGTAGGTTATAGATTTACAATTTCTCCAGAAGATAATTAAGATTAAAAGGAATAATAAGTTGAAGAAAATATTATTAGAAACTATATATAGAAAAAAAACTAGTAGAAGGCCTTTATGGATTATGAGGCAAGCTGGAAGATATTTGCCGGAATATAGAACTCTGAGAAAAACACATAGTTTTAAAGATTTATCTAGATCACCTGATTTTGCTACCGAGGTGACTCTTCTTCCTATTAAGAGATTTAATTTAGATGCAGCTATAATTTTTGCTGATATTATGAGTCCTGTTCCATCTTTAGGAATTGATTTTGATTTTGACCCTGGCCCGGTTATTACTAATCCTATCTCTGACAATAAAGATGTAGATAAGCTTATTGAGACGGGATCAGAAGAAATTGCTCCAGAAGTAATGAAGGCAATTGCTCAAACAAGAAGTGAGCTATCTAATGAAATAGCATTATTAGGCTTTTGTGGTGCTCCATGGACACTATCAGCTTATTTAGTTGAAGGCAAAGGTAATAAGGATTTTCCAAAATTAAGATCTTTCTTAGCTTCAGAGCCAGAAGTTATGGAACGACTATTAGAAAAAATCACATTACATATGATTAGCTATCTTAAAAGTCAGGTAGAAGCAGGTGTAGATGCAGTACAAATATTTGATTCTTGGGCTGGTTTATTATCTCTAGATAGTTGGCAGAGACACATTAAGCCCCATTTAGAATTTTTACTTTCTGAAATAGGTAAAACTAATGTGCCTAGAATTCTCTTTCTACAGAATGCTCCACATTTAATTAGCTCTTATGCTGCTCTACCTTCTGAGGTGCTGGCTATTGATTGGAGGGTTAATTTATCAGAGATAAAAAATCTTTATGGAAAGAATAGGGCAATTCAGGGTAATTTAGACCCTGCGATTCTTGTTGCTGGCCCGGAAGTAACGCGCCAAGAGACAAGAAAAATTCTTAAAAGTGTTGACCCAGTTGGCCATATTATGAATCTCGGACATGGCATTATGCCAAGCACTCCTTTAGAGAGTGTAGATGCTTTAATTGATGAAATACATAATGAAGAGAATAGGTAATAGATAATATGGCTGATAAAAAAGAGGATATACTCGATCTAAGCGAAAAAGGCATGAAAGATGGGAAGCAGATTTCCCTTGATACAAGATTATTTATAAAATTTACGGCCTTTAATAATTGTAAAGATAATGAAATGTTAAAGGATATTACTAGGGCTTTTAAAAGAAGTGACATATCTGCTGTTATTTATCAAGATCTTAATGATCCTACAGGTATAGGAATTATTAATTGGTATAGAAATGAATATATTAGCCTTGGATCAAATTCTTTAAGAAAAATTTTTCAATCAAAATCTTTTTCCCTACTTAATCATAAGCCTGAATTTGATATGCTAGGAAGAACTTATTCTATTGGTTATGAGCAAGACCTAGAAGAAACCTTATTGGCCAGACCTTTGCGTAAGGTTCTTGATAAAAATAATGAGTTTGGAATTTGGTATCCACTTCGGAGAAAGAAGGAATTTTATGTTTTGCCAGAAGCTAAACAAAAGAAAATTCTAGGTGAACACGGTAGTTTAGCAAAAAGATATGGCCATGATAACTTAGCTACAGATATAAGACTGGCTTGTCATGGATTAGATAAAAATGATAATGATTTTGTTATTGGATTATTAGGCTCTCATATACATCCCCTTTCTGCTGTCGTTGAAGAAATGAGAACAACTGAACAAACCTCTCAATATTTAGAAAGCTTAGGACCTTTCTTTGTCGGAAAGAGTATTTGGCATTATCAAAGTCAAGGTATAGATGAGTATAGAGTTTCTCTTAAGTAGGTAATGGCAAGTAAATTACAACATTTAATTGATGGCGGCAGTAATAATTATGATGCTTTATTAGTGCTTTCTTTTGGGGGGCCCGAGGGGATGGATGACGTTCTGCCATTTTTGGATAATGTACTAGAAGGATTAAATGTTCCAGATAGAGCTAAACATGCCATAGCTAAAAGATATCAACAATTTGATGGCATAAGTCCAATAAATGAAGAAACTAGAAAATTTATAACTGCACTAAAGAAAGATTTATTAAAGAATAATATTGATTTACCTGTTTATTGGGGTAATAGAAATTGGCATCCCATGCTTAAAGATACATTTAAAGCTATGCAAGATGATGGTGTAAAAAATATTATAACTTTCGTTACAAGCACTTTTAGTTCATATAGTGGTTGTAGGAAATACCGAGAAGATCTATATGTAGCTAATGAGACTCTAGGCAGCCCTTTTAAAGTGGATAAACTGAGATTAGGCTTTAATCATCCTAGTTTCATAGAAGCAGTTACCTCTCGAGCCAAGGATGCTATTGAAGGCTTTGGGTCATTTGATGAGAAAGAGACGATTATTTTTTTTACAGCACATAGCTTACCTCTTTCAATGGCTAAAAATACTAAATATGTAGCTCAATTAAAGGAAGCTAGTTTTTTAGTTGCAAGTTCATTAAGAGCTAAAAATTGGGAACTCATATTCCAAAGTAATAATGCCTCTTATGGAGAGCCATGGCTTGAACCAGATATAGAAGAAGCTATCAAAGGCTTACCAAGCAGAGGATATAAGAATTTAGTTATAGTTCCTATAGGTTTTGTTTGTGATCATATGGAGGTGATTCTTGATCTTGATGTAGAGGCAAAAGCAATAGCTAAAGAGAAAAATATAAATATGGTTAGAGCTAATACTGTCGGAGACCATCCAACTTATATATCTATGGTAACAAGCTTAATTCAAGAGCGGTTAAGGGGGGATAGCAATAGACCTAGTTTGGGAGTTTTAGGCCCAAGTCATAATTATTGTCCTCCAGATTGCTGTCTATCTGGAAGGTCCGGACCAACAAAGCCCTCTTTATGCCAAGCGGAAGAAATAGATTAGTGTCATCAAAAAAAATAAAGCGATCAGTTATTGTTATTGGTGCAGGATTATCTGGATTATCAGCTGCATTAGAATTACAGAGAATGGGATTAAGTGTTCAAGTGATTGAGGCAAATAATAGAGTTGGTGGAAGAATTCACTCTATGCAACATTTTGGTAGCAATAGAGAAGCAGGAGGAACCTATATAGGTGCTAAGTATAAAATGGTCATAGAATTTGCAAAAAGAAATAATATTGATCTGATTGACGTTTCTCATATGCTTTCTTTTTTTAAGGAGCAAGACTTTGCTTTAGATAATGAAATAATTATACAAAAAGATTGGCCTAGTAGTAAAAAAAATATTTTTCCTGAAAAGTTTAGAAATATTATGCCATGGTCATTATATAGAGTGCTTACTAAGAAATATAACCCATTAAATAGTGCTGGAGAGTGGTTAGATAAGAAGAATTTTATTTATGATATTCCATTTGATCAATGGTTAAAGAGAAAAGGTTTTAGTGAAGATCAGATTAAGCTAGTTTATGGTATAAATGTTAGTTATGGTTTAGATGCTAAAGATATTTCTACACTTTTATTATTGTATAGAGCGGCATTTTCCTCAGATCAGAAAATTATAGACGATAAAGTAATTGGTTACACAGCATTAAATGGAGTCAGTGCCTTTACTGATGCTATGTCCTCTCAGTTAGAAAATGAAGTTCACTTTAAGAAAAATGTTTTAAATATTAATTCAGGAAAAGATGAGGCACAAATATTTTGTGAGGATGGAAGCAAATATATAGCTACTCATGTGATCTGTTCAGTTCCTTTGAGTGTATTGAAAGGAATTATATTTACACCCACTCTTCCCCCAAAACAGTATGAAGCAATAAATAACATACCTTATCAGCCAATGACGCAAATTTATTTTAGTTATAAATCAAAATTTTGGGAATTAGATGGATATAATCCTAGTTTATTTACAGATTCATTAGCTGGGATGTTTAGTGCATCAAGGGATAGTAAAAGCCCAGATGAGATCACAAGTTTTACCTCATGGGTCTTTGGAGAAAATGCAAATAAGCTTGATAAGTTACAAAAAAAAGAAGCAGGGGAGCTGATAATTAAAACTATTGAAAGCTTAAGGCCTGCAATAAAGGGACAATTAGAATTCATTGACCTTGTTTCTTGGGGTAATGAAAAATTTTCCAAAGGCGCATGGGCATACTACAAACCAGGTCAAATTAGTAAGTATTTTTCAATTATTGGGATGTCTCATAATAATATTCATTTCTGTGGCGAGCATTTAGCAAAAGAGAATAGAGGCATGGAAGGCGCAATGGAATCTGGAATTCTGACAGCAAAAAAATTAAACTAAATCTACTCTATTTTCCTTTGAAGAAAATCTATATACAGGAAAATCAATTTTACTTATCAAATTATCAATTGAAATCTGGTCATCACAACTGATTATTTTTTTAATTAAGTGCTTGTTATAAATTGGAGAAAGCATATTGATAAACTTTGTCATATAGCTTCTTAGGACCATGTCTTTAGGAAAGCCTATCCAAGTTGTTACTTCGGGAAATAAATCAGATGCATCTAAAGCAGCCAAATCTTTAGAATCTCCTATCTCAAATGTCATTGATGCTACTACTCCTACTCCCATACCAATACGGACATAGGTTTTAATTATATCTGCATCTCTAGCTGTAAATACAACACGAGGATTAAGCCCCTTTTTTTGAAAACTTTCTTTGAATGATGAGTCACCTGTAAGACTAAAGATATAAGTAACTAAGGGAAAAGATGCAAGTGAATCTAAATTTAGGGGTAATTTAGTTATTGGATGATTTTTAGGTGCTAAAATTATTCTATTCCAATTAAAGATTGGAAGTATTTTTAAGCTAGGAAAATATTTAGTAGCTCCTGTTGCCATAGCAAAATCAACTTGATGAGTATTAACTAATTCTGCTATTTGTTCTGAAGTTCCTTGATGTAGCTCTAAATCAACTTTAGGATATTTTTTAACGAAGTTTTTTATAACATCTGGCAAAATATATCTAGCTTGAGTATGAGTTGTTGCAATAGATAATTTGCCCTCTTCTTCGTCACTAAGATCCCCAGCTAAATTTTTAATATTCTCGGATTCTCTTAAAATATTTCTTGCTCTTTCAATTATTTCAAAACCAGCGCTTGTGATTGAAGTGAGGCTTTTTCCTTTCCTTTTGAATAACTGCATACCAAGCTCTGCTTCTAGATATTTTAGTTGCTTACTTATCCCTGGCTGGCTTGTAAATAGCTTCTCTGCTGCCGATGAAATATTTAATCCATTGTCAGCAATACATATCAAGTATCTGAGTTGTTTTAATGTCATAACATAAGTATAACATATAACTTTATGGAATATAAGAAGAGTAACAAAACCTTTCTATTCTACTTAAAAAACATGTATCTTTTGGGATCTTATATATTAGTAATAGGGAATGATTTATGATCTATCAAAATATTCTTCAAACTATTGGTAATACGCCAGTAGTTAAGCTTCAAAGAACTGGCCCAAAGGATATTGATATCTTTGTTAAGCTAGAGTCATTTAATCCGCTAAGCTCTGTTAAGGATCGTCTTGCTTTTGCTATTATTGATGATGCAGAAAAGAAAGGTTTATTGAAGCCAGGACAAACAGTTGTTGAGGCAACTTCTGGCAATACTGGAATTGCTTTAGCTATGGTTTGTGCTGCTAAGGGGTATCAATTCGTAGCTACAATGGTTGAAACATTTTCAGTAGAGAGAAGGAAAATAATGAGAGCTCTGGGAGCCAAAGTTATACTAACACCAGCTGCTGATAGAGCTACAGGCATGGTTAAGAAAGCAGAAGAGCTATCAAAAAAGCACGGTTGGTTTTTAGCTAGACAGTTTGAGAATTTAGCTAACCCAGAATTTCATAGACAAACAACAGGTGCAGAGATATTAAGTGATTTTGCTGGTAGACAGCTAGATTATTGGGTAACAGGTTGGGGTACTGGTGGTACTTTAACTGGCGCCGGAGAGGTTATCAAACTTGCTAGACCTAATGTTCAGATAGTGGCTACTGAGCCTGAAGGTGCGCAGTTAATCGGAGGTAAAGAATGGGAACCTCATAAGATTCAAGGCTGGACTCCTGATTTTTTACCTAAGGTGATGAGCCTAAAGGTTCATGATCATCTAATTCCAGTAACTGATGAAGAGTCAAAAAATACTGCAAGAAATTTAGCTACGCAAGAAGGTATTTTTGTTGGTTTGTCTGGCGGAGGTACTCTAGCTGCTGGTTTAAGAGTTGCTGAGACTGCAGAGCCCGATTCGGTTATGCTGGTTATGCTCCCTGACACAGGAGAGAGATATCTTAGTACATATTTGTTTGATGATTTGAATGAAGGATCAGATGACGACTGGCTAGATAGTCAATAATTTAATTTCTGCGCTATATTATTTAATCATTTTTTATGATTAAGAAAGTGAGGGGGGAGGTATTATGATTAAATTGATTGATAGATTTAATTTTATAGCGCTATATTTTTTACTTTTTCCAGTTCTTTCATTATCGCACCACTCTATGGCTGAATTTGATCGTACTGTTGTTAGCGAGATTGAGGGCTTAGTATCAAAAATAAGCTGGAGAAACCCTCACATATTGTTTGAGATAGAAGAGAAGAGAGAAGATTCATCAACTATAACTTGGATTGTAGAAGGGGGAGCGATCAGCGCTCAAAGACGAAGAGGATTTACTGGTGATGAGATTTCTATTGGAGATAGAGTTCTAGTAGCTGGCAATCCTTCAACTGCAAGAGATAATTACATTCAAGTGTCTCATATGCTTATTCAGGATCAACAATTAGAACTATTATTAGGAGCGTCTAGTGAGCCAAGATGGTCTAATACTTTTATAGGTGATGATCGTAGTTTAGCAATTGATGTCGGATATAGTGAAAACCCAGGTATAGATAGTTCTTTATCTAGAGAAAATATTTTTAAAGTCTGGAGTCAGGCTGTTAGAGCTTGGTTTTTTCAAGACACATCACAAAATTTGACAGACTCCGCTATTATTGCTGCCTCAAATTTTGATAATATTCTTGATAACCCTTTGCTAGAATGCGTACCTCCCGGCATGCCATCATTGATGGGCAATCCCTATCCAATGCAATTTTTTCAGGCTGGTGGAAATATAGAAATTATTTTTGAGGAGTTTGATGCTAAAAGAATAATTGTTATGGGAGAAAATATTTTAGATGCAGAAGATATTCCCTACTCTCATACTGGATACTCGATTGGAGAGTGGCAAGACTCTACTTTAGTAGTTAAAACAGACAGGATTGACTGGCCATACCTCAATAGAGTGGGTGTTCCTCAGTCAACAAATGTAAAAATAACTGAGTATTTTAATGCTACAGATGATGTTTTGCATTATAAGCTAGTTGTTGATGAGCCTATTTCTTTGTTAGAACCTTTTGTTTGGGAAGCTCATTGGGTTAATTTGCCAGGTGAAACTGTCGAGCCTTATCAGTGTGTGGCTGAGGATACGGCCTAGCTATTCTCAAATATTTTTAGTCTCTTAGTTGTATTTTTTGAAGCTCTGTAAATTCATGCTCTATTGAAAGCTCTATTAATTTTCTCCAGATTGGATCAGAAATTTCTGAAGATAGACCATAACTCTTAGATAAATTTTTTATATTATTTAAAACTTGATCAATTCTTTCTTGATCAAATATTAGGCTTTCATCATTTTTAACTAAAGCAGCTTTCTCGATACATTTTTGTCTTTTTGCTAAAAGAATTACTAACTCTTTATCAATAGCATCAACTTCTTCTCTTACTTTTTTCATTGACATTGTGAATCCTTAAAATTAAAAAATTTCAAATAAACCTGCGGCACCCATGCCTCCTCCGATGCACATAGTGGTAACAACATATTTCGCTTTTCTTCTTTTGCCCTCTAAGATTGCGTGACCAACAAGCCTTGCTCCAGTCATTCCATAAGGATGGCCTATAGAAATTGAACCTCCATTTACATTAGTAATCTCCATTG
This sequence comes from Gammaproteobacteria bacterium TMED78, assembly GCA_002171615.1. Classification (GTDB taxonomy): domain Bacteria; phylum Pseudomonadota; class Gammaproteobacteria; order Steroidobacterales; family Rariloculaceae; genus TMED78. The sequence continues at coordinate 70,959 of NHEF01000010.1, read as the reverse complement.
GTAAATCTAATCGATCTCTACAATAAAGAGTTTGAACCGCAAAAGCTTCATTTAGCTCCCATAGGTCAATATCCTTTAATCTCAAACTATGTTTTTTTAGTAATTTAGGGACAGCTAGAGCAGGACCAATTCCCATTTCATCTGGATCACAGCCTTCTACTACGAAGCCTTTATAGGCAGCTATTGGTTCTAAGTTATTTTTTTCTGCATATTTTTCACTAACTAGAACAGATGCTGATGCCCCATCAGATAATTGAGAAGCATTACCAGCAGTGACTGTTTTTGTATCTCCATCAAAAACAGTTTTTAGCTCTGCCAAGCCTTCTATTGTAGTAGAAGGGCGATTACCTTCATCTTTTAATAGCTTAACTTTTTTTTGACTCATCTCGTCATTATTTTTATTTTTTACTAATTTTATAGTTTCTAGTGGGACAATCTCTTTATCAAATATACCTTTAGTTTGAGCATTATGAGTTCTTTTTTGACTAATCAGTGCATATTCATCTTGCCGCTCTCTCGATATTTTATATTTTTTTGCTACTACTTCAGCAGTTTCAAGCATAGTCATATAGATATTTGGTTGTAATTTTATTAATTCGGGATCATCTGTGAAATATGTATTTGTATGTTTATTTTGAACTAAGGATATTGATTCAACTCCTCCTGCTACAATCACTGATGCTCCATCAGCAATTATGTTTTGTGCCGCTATAGCAATAGCTTGTAAACCTGATGAGCAGTGCCTACTAACAGTAAGTCCAGAAACTTTTGTTGATAGCCCTGCTCTTAAAGCTGCTTGCCTTGCAATATTATTTCCAGTTGTTCCTTGTGGTCTGCCACAGCCCATAACAACATCTTCTACTTCTTTGGTTTCAATGCCACTTCTATTGATAGCATGTTGAATAGCATGGCCAGCTAATGAAGCTCCATAGGTGAGATTGAAGGCACCTTTATAAGCTTTTCCTATTGGGGTGCGAGCTGTTGATAGAATTACAGCTTGATCTAGCATAATAAGTTACTAAGCAAATATAGTAGCTAAAATAGTAAAAAAAGTAATTAGAAATATCCAAACACTTATCCATATAAGCGTAGTAAATCCTAAAAACTTTAGAATCGGGTTAGGGTATCTTAAGCCCTTCTCTTCACCTTTTAAATTGACAAATATAATGGCAAAGGCGATTGCAGTTAGAAACCAAGTAATACTCATAACTAAAAAGCCAATTTGCTCTGCAAAGAATTGAGTATCAATTTCATTCATCTATTTCTCCTATTTAATTTTTTTCTATTGGTAATTCTGCATTTACCCAAGATAAAAAATCACCTTCAACATCTATGATATTATTAAAGCCATTATTCAGCAATTCATTTATTACTAGACCAGCTCTTGGGCCACTTCTGCAATAAACATAGATATTTTTTTTCTTATGATCGCTCAAGAGATTTATATTGGTCAAAAGTAAATCGTGCGAAATATTTATAGCATTAGGTATGTGCCCGAGATTGAACTCTTCCTTAGTTCTGACATCAAGTAAGAGATTATTCTCCTCGCTTGCTTGGTTAATTTTATTTAATTCAGTTACATTTACAATTTTAAAATCCATCTGTTGCTCTGTAGTTGGTTTTTTAAGAAAACTTATAGTATTAAAAATAATGGAAATTACTAAAAAAGTTGAGAAAAATCCTAATAAAACTTTCATACATTATAGACCTGCTATTTCCTTTGCTTTTCCGGTTAATTCTAGGATATGCAGACCACTTCCTGCTCTATCAACTGAATAAATTAATCCACGATCATCAATATCTACATTGTTAGTTTGTACTTGTCTGAAGCAATTTTCGTCAGTTTGAGCTGTAATAAATAATCCACCCTCAGCACTACAAATCTCTTGAGTAAAATCATTCATTTGAGGAACAAAATAAGCTACTTCAACTGGATCGAAGGGGTCACGAATATCAGCAACTCTTGTACCCCCATTGAAGTAAGACATTACTACTAGCGAATTATCAAAATTAGGATGATAGCTATCATGTACTGCATGAAGCCCGAAGCGGAGACCACGTTCACAAAAATTACCAAGATTTTCTTTTGCTTGAAAAGAAGAGATTGGAAAAGGTTTATCTTCATCTGTTATATCAACAATAAATAACATATCTCTATCTGTTGAGCAATTACCTATACCGATCTCTTCTGAAGCAAGTAATACTATGTTTAAGAATTTATTTTTTTCTGTATCAGCAAAGTCTTTAACCTCTATGTTAAATAATGGCTTTACTGAATGTGCTCCATAATACTCTGGCATATCCAAACGGCTGATTTGAGGATATAAAAGATTTTCTGTAGTAGGTGAGAATGGATCGTTTGATTCTGGATTACCATTAATTAGTTTATCTCGATCTAAGATTTGCATAACACCATCATCACTTGCCCCATATCCAAGATACACTCTATTACCAGAAGCGAAAGGAGCATGAAGAGGGGTCGAGATAGGACCATTAGCGCCTGGTTGGCTTCCATCTAATGCAAAGTTACGAATATGATGTGGCTCAAGGGGATTACTCATATCAAATAATTGAAGAACTCTTCGAATGCGCCATCCTTCAGGAGTACCGTTTAAATATGCAATTCCTGATTCACAATCCCAATAAATCTTATGAGTTTGTTTTCCCCCTATATTGGTTTCTCCAGTGTAATATATCATTCCAATGATTTGAGGATTTTCCGGAGCAGTTACATCTAATAGTTCTGCGCCTAGACTTCCATTTGTGTTAATTAAGTACACTTTTTCAGGATCAGCATTTGGTAAATCAGCCCCATTACAAATTTGAACATGTTGTCTGTTCTCTGCTCCTTCTGTGGGCGGCTGGTGATAAAGATATATTGGATTACTAGCATCAGTAATATCCAAAATAGACATACCATTAGTTTCTATTTTTCCATTTAAACTATTTACTTTTTCACCAGAATGATGACCAACAAATAAAATATATCTATCATCATAGCGATGAGGCACTGCATGATAGGCGCTTCTTCCCTGTAAGTTATTTGATCCTACTAAAGACATATTCCAAGATTCTTCAGTATTATTTTGCATACTTATATTTTTTTCACCACCAAAATTACTACATCCGGAAATAATACTTAGGATAAATAAGAGATAGATTAGATATTTTTTCATTATTTTCCCCTATCAGTTTATGAGTTTAGATTTAAGATTATTTTCTCTTGAGTGAGAGGCAGGTCTCTAATACGAAGCTCTGTAGCGTTTGCTACTGCATTAGCAATTGCTGCAGATGTAGGCCCTTGAGCACATTCGCTAGGCCCAGAAGATGCTAAATCTGGCCTATTGATTAAGCTAACCTCAACCGAGGGAATTTCAGAGAACCGGAGAATTGGATAGGTAGCCCAGTTGGTACTTTCTATGCCAGAAGTTGAAAACTTTACTGATTCTTTTAGGGTCCAGCTAGTCGCTTGTATTATACCACCCTCTATTTGATTGGTAACACCGTCAGGATTTATAATTTGTCCTGCATCTACAGCTGCAAAAGCTCTATGAACATTAATAACGCCAGTACTTAAGTTAACACCTAAGTCTATAATTACAGCAAAATAGGTACTAGTATTTTTATATCTAGCAAAACCGACACCTCTCCCAAAGTTTTCAGGGATTTCTAGCCTCTTTTTACTCTCTGCCAATTTTTTTACCTCTTCAAGAACTGCTTTAGCACGGTAATCCTTAAGATGTTCAATTCGAAAACTAATAGGATCTGCATCAGCTTCCTTGGCAAGCTCATCCATAAATGACTCTATTGCAAAAACATTTGCATGAGCCCCTAGGCCTCTCAGTGCTGAAACTCTTAGAGGATTTTCAGAGATAAAGTGTCTAGTAACCCTGTGCTCGGGTAAGTCGTAAAGTGCTACAGCATTTCGGTCACCACCGTTGAAGCGGTTCTGAAGTGAATATCTAGCAGAATTAGGTAAGGGATTATTTTTTTGAATAGATGCATGAAGATTAGCAGCTCCTACTCCTCCAGATGGCCTTGTTGAGTGGGTACAGGTCCAGTGGTCATAATCCCAGTAAGAAATTTTATTAGAAGGATTAAGTCCTGCAGTAATCTTTATACTTGTAGCCGAACCATATGGCTCTCGTCTAAATTCATCTTCTCTTGACCAGATAAGCTTAATTGGCTGTCTCTCAAATCTCATAGCAATCATTGCTGCATCTAGTGCCACATCATCAGCGCCATTGTGTCCATAACAGCCTGCACCTTCTACGTGAATACATCTAACTTTTGATTCTTCTATGGCTAGTGCGGTGGAAATAGCTCCTTTTAGCTCGAAGACGCCTTGAGTATGGCTCCATACTGTAAGTCTATTTCCATCCCACATTGCAACAGCTGCAGATGGAGATAAAGCGGCATGAGCAATATAAGGTCTAGAGTAATCAGCTGATAATTCTCTATCATTATCAGATTTTGTACTTGAAGATTTTGATTTATTATCAAAAATAACTTCAGGGTCAAGTGCTTCTAACTCTCTAAGCACATTAGGGAAGCTATCTTGGCTAGGTATTTCTCTAAACTGTTCCCAGATAGTTACTTTTCTTAAGGCTTCAGCTGCAGATACTGCTTGCTCTTCTTTTTCAGCTACAACTGCAAGAAAAGAACCATCTTGCACAACAGATATAACTCCCTCAATTTCATCTACTATCTTTGGTTGAGTAGAAACTAGATTAGCACTATCTATTTCTGGCCTCACCATTTTTGCATGGAGCATATTTGGCATTCTAATATCATGAACATATGCTGGCTCCCCAAAAACTTTAGCTGGGATATCAAGTCTCTTTTGAGAAGAACCAACTATACTGTGATTTTTTGGTTCTTTAGGGGAGATTAGCCCAGAGATTTTTGTGTTAAAATCTTCACTGCTAAGAAGATCCCAGTAGCTCAGACTAGAGCTATTTCCATTAATGAGTATTTGCCCATCATTTACAGATAGTTCATCTATATCAATTATTCCGGAAGGCGAAGAAAGTTTTGCGGCAGCATTTTCAAGGAGAAGGTGTCGAGCTTCTGAAGACGCCATTCTTATAGCTACTCCACTTCTTTCGATAGATGTACTTCCTGTTGTCCTGCCTTCTGTTGGTGAGTGATCTGTATCAAGGTCTTGTACTTTTATTCTATTGAAGTGAATATCTAATTCTTCTGCTGCTATTTGAGCTAAAGATGTTCTTATGCCCTGACCTAATTCAGCTTTACCCATTGATAGAGAAACTGTTTTATCGCTATTTATTCTTAGCCAGAGATTAAGACTAGGGTTATCAGAAATGCTTCTCGGTAAGTTTGCTTGAGAAAAAGATGTATCAGGAATTGTAACTTGGATTGCTAGAGCAGATACACTTTGAAGGAAAATTCTTCTTGAGATTTCAATATTCTTTTTCATGATAGATCCTCCGAAGCTTTTTTTACAGCCTTGAGTATTCTCGTGTGCGTACCGCATCTACATAAATTTGCATTTAAAGCATCTTTAATATCTTGATCCGTAGGTTTTGGATTTTTTTCTAATAAGCTAGCTGCTGACATTATCATTCCACTAGAGCAAAAACCACATTGAGCAGCCTGCTCTTCAATAAAGGCAGTTTGTAATGGATGAGGTGATTCTCGATTACCTAGACCCTCTATCGTTGTAATTTCTTTTCCAGATAGGGCAGAGATAGGAGTAACACATGACCTAATTGGCTGGCCATCTACTAGGACCGTACAAGCTCCGCATTGGGCAACGCCACATCCAAATCTTGGGCCACTCAGTTCAAGATCATCTCGAAGAACGGACAACAAAAGCGAAGATGGCTCTACATCTAATATTTTCAATTCCCCATTAACTTTTAATTCAAATGGCATAAAATACACTCCCTAGTTTTTATCTATAGCTTATATTCATTAGATAAAAAAATTAAGTACTTAAGTTAAGTAATTTAATTAAATTTCCTCCAAGAATTGCTCTTTTTGCATCATTACTCAAAAAATTAGCGTTAGCAACTAAGTCTATTGTGTCTGGCCAAGTAAATGGCATATCGGATCCATAGACTAATTGATCTATTCCAGCAACATTGACAAGGTGGCGCAAACCATCTTCATTGAAGATCATAGTATCAATTAGAATTTGATCTTTCAGGTATTCACTAGGATTCCTTTTATTAATACAGTTGGAGTTATTTCTAATGCAAGCCACTTCAGACCTTCCAAGATACGAAGGAAAATAACCTCCTCCATGAGCGGCAACTACTTTAACATTTGGGAAGCGATCTAAGGTGCCATCAAAGATTATTCTTGATAGAAATAGTGTTGTTTCAAGAGGGTTTCCAATAACATTACCTAATCCACCAGCCCCATCCAAAGCCCCTGGTTGAATAATATTTCTAGAGCCGTCAGGATGCATAAATACTGGTACTCCTAGTTCTTCGACCTTCCTCCAAAAGGGATCATATTTTTCAGAAGATGGGACTTCTCCTTGAGCATGGCCACCTATACAGACTCCAACATGACCTAATTCTTTAACAGCATACTCAACTTGATCTGCAGCTAATTCTGGGTATTGAAGAGCAGGAGAAGACAGCCCTATAAATCTATTAGGATATCTACTACACCAGTCAGCAATACCTTCATCATTTAGTTTTACTATTGCTTTTGCTTGATCTATGCTGTCTCCTTCATACCACCAAAAACGATTAACGCTAAGTGCAGCAATATCAATGCCCCTCTCGTCTAGGTCATCTATCCTATGTGGGCCTAATACAAGAATATCATCAAGAGAAGCATTTTCTAATTTAGTACCTTGAATTAATGGCGCCACTTCTTGAAAAAGACAATGCGCGTGAATATCAATAATAGTTACTTTTTGACCGTTTAGGAAAACTTCTTTTCTAGATTGTGCGAAGGTATTTAATGCTACATTTGAAAGTAATGTTCCAGTTGATATTTTTACTGCGTTTTCTAAAAATAATCTTCTATTCATCGAGTGGCTCCTATTTAAGTTTATTGGATCATATTAGATATAAAAAATTTAGATAATTACTTTATTTCAAATACTTATCAAAAAATTCAGCATATTCTTTATAAGCTAGCTCCTGAATCCTGTCTGGAGAAAAAGATCCATCAGGAAAGTTACGAAGTAAAACATATCCATGTTCATGATGACTGTAAGATAACCACCTTACATTTTTTTTGGATTCATTTACCCATTCAAACAACAATTCAAATAAGCCTTGTAAGTGATCACCATCTCTTCCCATAATTAGGAGAGGGGTATTAATTCTGTTAATCCGCTCCATTGCGCGCTCTCGATTAGAGAGGCTTCTTACATAATTTACATCCTGTAATTGAAGCTCTGTGCCTGTTTCATCTCGAGGTGCATCAGCATCATTTACAAGTAGGTATTCTCTAACTGCGGCCTCTGCAGGAACGGCAGCAGCTAATAAATCACTATCTGATACCGCTTTCATAATAATTTCCCCTGAATGGCTACTTCCTATCGCACCAATGCGATTAGCATCAATATAAGACAGGTTTCCAACATGTCTTAAAATAGAAATAAAGTCATCAGAATCGAGGCTACCTCTAGAACGAAGAGTGCGGCTACCTCCACTGACATTATCTTCAATTAAGGCTGCATCACCAACTTCATTGTAAAGCTCAGGAACCTCATTTCTAAAATTTACAAAAGCAGATGCATAGCCTCTATTAGCTAAACGCATCATTAAGCCATGAGATATATCCATTTGATCTTGTATTTTTTTGATTCCATTTATACCTTGTCCGGAGCCAATTAGTATAATAGGAAAAGGACCATCTCCTTCGGGTTTTACTAGGCCTATTGGAACATAAATCTCATCTTGGGTTGGAACTAATTGGAGCTCCCAAGAATCCCCATTCTTAAAATCTTGATCTAAATTTATCCAAGGTATATCTGATAGAACAAGAGTTTGAGCAATCAAAGAGCCTTGAGCACAACAAAAAAGTATTAATATTGATAATCTAATCATGAAATTCCCCTTACTTTTAATATTTTAAAGCACTATAAATCTGGCAGAAAGAGATGGAGTCTTCGAAGACGCTAGAAATACCTATCTTTCTACCTATATCCCTTATTCATATTAGTATTCTATTTTATAAAGCAGACAATATATTTTACATTTGCTATATGATTGTTCTACAATTTACTAATCAAGGATCTTTAAGTAATCATGGCACAAGATACTAAATATTTAAAGCAAATAGGCGGGATTGGTTGATGCATTAAAGTTATTTTATTTTATAATCTACCAGTTTTTTAAGTTCCCTTGTGTGTTGTTTTAGAATGAATAGTATGAAATATTTATTTTGAGGAGCTTGCTATCAGATTTACATTTTTTACATGTTTAATTTTTTGCTCTAGATTGGTCTTTTCTAATGATGATATAGAAGGCATATGGGATTTTTCCTGGCCGGGTCACGGAATTGGCCATCCCCCATCTTCTTCAGTTGATTTTACTACCGAAGGAAAATTATCTTTTGATAGCTTCTTGCCAGAGCTTGATCCTACATTAAAGTGCTTAATGCCAGGCATTCCTCTTGGTATTATCGATCCATACCCAATAGAAATAGTTATGCAAGATCATCAGATACTTTTTTTATATGAACATTTTCATATGGTAAGAAGGATATTTATGGATGGAAGGATTGCTCCTGATGATTGGCCAGTGTCGCTTATTGGGTATTCAGTGGGTCATTGGGAAGAAAAGACATTAGTTATAAAAACTACTCATATGTCTCCTGACAACTATGTATGGACTAATGGTATGCCATTTTCAGGAGATAAAAATTCATATGTGATTGAGCGATATAGTAGAGAGGGTGATATTTTACTTTTTGAAGCCGAAATTCATGACTCAGTAAATTATAAGACGCCTTACAAGGTTTCTGGTCAGAGATTATTTTCTCCTGATATGAATATTTATGAATATGAGTGCTTGCCTGATTTTGCTGGTGCTGGGGTAATTTAGCTATGAAGATTATTTTAACCATTAAACTTTTATTGCTTTGTTCTTTATTATTCTTTAGCCAGAGTTATGTTTTGTCTCATCATAATACTGGTACTTATTTTGATACATCTCAAACTATAGAATTAAAAGTAGCTACTGCTATTTCATTTCAAGTGGTAAATCCTCATACTAAGTTATTATTTGTTCTTAACGATAGCGAAGGAAATGAAGTGGAATGGTGGGGGGCTACTGCGAGTGCAAATCACTTAAGGAGAGTTGGTATAACGAATGACCTTATCAGTTCTGGAGATAAGATTACAGTTAAGGGTTACCCTAGCAAAACTACTGATAACTTATTATTTGTAACTACTGTGATCTTTGAAAATGGTGATTATGCAGATTTTAATTATACTGCAGGGGGCATTTTTAAGTCAGTTACATATTAGTATTTATTTTATACCACCTATTATAAAAGTCTGGCGGAGAGAGAGGGATTCGAACCCTCGATACACTATTAATGTATACTCCCTTAGCAGGGGAGCGCTTTCAGCCACTCAGCCATCTCTCCAAGTCTTTAATTTTCAACCAAAAAACTCTATTCTAAATCTAAATTAACAAAATAAAAGTTATTATATAATTATATTTTGTTAAAATAATTATTTTTTAAGTGTTATTTTTTATAATCAGTTATTTAAGGATACCCTAATGAAAATATTAGGGTATCCTAATATAACAATAAATATTTTGGGACATTAATCATGAACTTATAAGAAACAATACCTTGCTAAAGAGGATGATCTATATTTTATCGCAGAAATAGGAATTAACCATAATGGGCTTTTTGATCTAGCGATAAATATGATCGATAAGTCAAAAGAAGCTGGAGCCAAAGCGGTTAAGTTTCAAAAAAGAAATCCAGAATATAAAAATACGCTATATCTTGATAAGGATGGCGTATTAAATACTGCGTTTTATAGATCAAGTAAGTTATCTTCCCCAAGAAATTTAGATGAAGTAAATATTAAACAAGACATAGAAGATATTTTGATATTCTCCAAAAAAAAATTTAATTTAGTTGTAATATCAAATCAGCCTGATATATCCAGAAAACTGATAACTAAAGAATTTATAAATGAAAATCTTGAGATAATTAGGGCATACTTACCTATATCTATAGCAATCGTATGTCCTCATTTAAAAGAATCTAATTGTTTATGTAGAAAACCAAATACAGGTATGATACAGAAATTTAGAGAGCTTTTTCCTGATAATCATGAAAGTGAAATTTTTGTTGGCGATCAGATTTCAGATCAGGAATGTGCAGATGGACTAAATATTCATTTTATTAAGGTAGATAATCCAACATCACTTAAAAATAATTTAGAGTTTACTTTTTAAGGCCTTTAAAGCGACCTATCTTGAAGATTTCTATCGATTGATTGGGGTGCATCATATGGGGAAAGCCACCAAAAGTTGCCTGAGCCTAAGATAGTGCCATGCAGAGTATTCTAGAGCCCTCTGTAGGTATTATATTACTTATTAATCACCTAATGTAATATCCTCAGGAAGTGATAAATCATTTCGTAAAAGACGAATCTCTTCCCCCTTGATTCTTGCTTGATTTGCAGAAGACTGGGTATAGTTTCTTGCGGGGGCATTTAAGGTCCGTTCAGCTATAACTGATAGCGCTTGAGCTAGAGCAAGCCAAGGTTTATAATTTTCTGGTTCTAGCTTAGACCAAGCATCAGCAAGTTCTGCAGCAATTAAAAAGTTATCTGAATTTAAGGCTTCATATACCTTACCTGAAAGAGGTTCGATTCCACCAAGTAAGTCCGCTAATTGTTGTGCTTTTTGTATAGGATTTTGTCTGTATAAGCTAAGCACGTTACCATCAAACCAACCTAGGTCTTGAGCATATATATCGCGAACCGTTCCCCATCGACTTCCATAATAATCTTGAAGGTAGTCTAAATGTGCTAAGTGGTCAGGTAATTCTGTATATTTAATTAATTCATCTGGTGTAAGTTTTGATTTCGCGCCCTCAATAGTTTTATCTAAAACCCATTTTAGTGCATCTCGGTAGTTTGTAAGCACTTCTGTAGCATTTTGCATAGGTGCTGTATGCCCAGGCACTACTACTTCAGGTTTCTCTTCAACCATAGAACTCAAACTATCGACCCAGTCACGAACTGATCTTCTAGCTGTTCCTCTCAATGGATAAGTATTTGGCCAAGACTGATAGAAGTTATCTCCTGTAAAAATAACTTTTTCTTTTGGATACCAAACATATAAATGATCATCTGTTTCACCTGGTGCCTTAACAAGCTCTAGATAAACTCCAGCAATCTCTATTGATTGACGATCAGTAGAAAAAATATTATTAGGTTGAATCATTCTAGCTGGAGCTTGTGATACGAGATTATTAGGATTAACTCCATCTACATTATTGGTTATGATGCCATCTGACATTAATCCCATCCCAGGACGATTTGTTGGAGGTATGCCTATACCAACACCAATTCTTTGCTCTATGGGAAGATCAAAACCTTGAGTATTTGAGCTTCTCACTCCACCTTGATAACCATTAAGCCTAACTAACTCAGTCTCAGATCCAAAATTATCCCTTGCCCAAACTTCAACTCCTTCAGAGTAAAAGATACTAGCAGCGTTGAAATGATCAGGATGTCCATGTGTGTATATAATCGCTTTAATTGGTTTATCAGTTAGCTCTCTAAGTACTATATTAAAATTTTGAGCTCCTGAAATTGTTTGGCCAGGATCAATTACTATAATACCATCTTCTCCAATAATAAAACTATTAGTGGAGACTTGATAGCCAACTGCGGCATATACATTTTCAGCTACCTCAATTAATTTAGGTTCAAACATTTTGTTGCGCTCAAGCAGGCGAATTGTTGCTTCGCTTGGTTGCTGACTCCAAGATTGATTACAAAAGAAATATAAAAATAAACCAAAAAAATAAATTATTTGTTTCATAGTTCTAGGCTCCTTTTATTACTAGAATTTTCTTTACTTCGTTATGTGCTGATTCTAGTGCTATATCAAGCTTGTCTAGATCAATTCCTCCAGCCTGGGCAAAATCTGCACGACCACCACCGCTCCCTCCAACTATTTTAGCTAATGGTAAAATTAAATTACCAGCATTTATTTTATTGATTAGATCTTTGCTTACACTGGTAATTAATCTAACTTTATCTTGCTCAATGCTACCTAAAATAACTACACCTGATCCGAGCTTATTCTTTAGGCCGTCAGATATTTCTCTTAAAGTATTGATATCAGCGCCATCAATTCTTTTAGATAAAACTTTAACTCCATCTATATTTTTTACTTCTTGAGTTGAGTCATCTTTATTATTCGATAAGGCTTTAATTTTCAGGTTTTTTAGCTGTTTCTCAAGATCCTTGTTGTGTTCAATTATTTTTTCTATTTTACTTAAAACGTTTTCTTTATTTGCTTTAGTTATGACGATTATTTTTTTAAGTATTTTTTCGTTATTATTCATCCACACCAGTGCTGCTGGTCCAGTTAAGGCTTCAATTCTTCTAACTCCTGATGATACTCCAATCTCAGAGATAATTTTGAAGATGCCTATATCACCCGTTCTTTTTACATGTGTTCCACCACACAATTCATGTGAGAAACTTGAAAATTTTAGTGTTCTTACTTTGTCAGAATACTTATCTGCAAAGAATGCTAAAGCACCATCTTTTATAGCATCTTCGTAAGATAAAGTATTTACTTCAGCTTCTAAATTATTAGCAATTTGATCATTGACTAAAGCTTCTATCTCAAGAATCTTCTCTTGGTTAATTGGCTTTGTATGAGAGAAGTCAAATCTTAATCTGTCTGCTGCAACCAGAGAACCTTTTTGTTGTATATGATCTCCTAATATGAATCGTAAGGCAGAATGAAGTAGGTGAGTAGCTGAATGATTTAAGACAATAGCAGATCGCTTATTGCTATCTACATTAACCATAACTTTATCCCCTTTTTTTATGTTACCTTTTATTATTTTTCCTAAATGGACAATAGCTCCCATTATTTTTTGCGTATCAATTACCTCGAATTCAGAACTATTAGAATTAATAATTTTTCCAGAATCACCAATTTGTCCACCCCCTTCAGCATAAAAGGTAGTTTTATCTAAAATTATTAATCCTTCTTCACCAGCACTTAAGGCATTAACTGAGTCTAGACCTTTATACAAAGATAAAATTTCTGCTTCTATATCTAGCTCATTATAACCTTCAAAATTGGTTTCTAGATTTGTCTTTGGTAAATTTGTTTTTTCTATAATAAATTGATTAGATTGTCTGGCTCTATTTTTTTGTTTTAACATCTCTGTTTCAAAAATATCTTTTTCAATAGATAGGCCTCTCTCTCTTGCTATATCTTCTGTTAAATCAACTGGAAACCCAAAAGTATCATAAAGCTTAAATGCTACCTTTCCCGAAATAGAGCCTTTTGTTCCAACTTTTTTTATTTCATCCTCTAGGAGCTTCATTCCATTTGATAGGGTAATTGAAAATTTTTCTTCTTCGTCCGAGATAGTATTTTCTATATGATCAATGCTATTTTTTATTTCTGGATAAGCCTTTCCCATTTGCTCGTTCACAGATTTTACTAGTTTGTAGAAGAAGGGTTCTTTAGCGCCTAGCATAAATCCATGCCTAAGAGCTCTTCTCATTATTCTTCTTAAAACATACCCCCTTCCTTCATTACTAGGTGAAATTCCATCTAAAATTAGGAAAACACTAGCTCTAATATGATCAGCGATAACTCTAAGTGACTTATTTTCTTTATCTCTTTCGTCAAGGAGCTTCATAGTATCTTGAATAATTTTTTCGAAAGTATCTATTTCATAATTCGAATGCACTCCTTGGATAATAGCAGTTATCCTTTCTAACCCCATTCCTGTATCTACGGAGAGTTTTGGAAGTAGAGACAAATTTCCATTTGCATCTTTATCATATTGCATAAAGACTAAATTCCAGATTTCAACAAATCTATCACCATCTTCTTCAGCTGAGCCAGGCGGTCCACCCATAATTTTAGGACCATGATCATAAAATATTTCACTACAAGGGCCACACGGCCCAGTATCTCCCATAGCCCAAAAGTTACTTTTTTCTCCAAGTTTTATAAGTCTATCTGGGCTTACCCCTATTTCATCTAACCAGATTTTTTCTGCCTCAATATCTTCTTTAAAAACAGTACACCATAATTTTTCTTTAGGTATTTTTAGAATTTCTGTAATAAATTCCCAAGCATAATTTATTGCTTCTCGTTTGGAGTAGTCTCCAAAGCTAAAATTTCCAAGCATCTCAAACATAGTATGATGTCTAGAGGTATATCCAACATTTTCAAGATCGTTGTGCTTACCCCCTGCTCTTAAACACCGTTGAGAGCTGACAGCTCTGACTAAGTTACTCTTTTCTAAGCCTAAAAAAATATCTTTAAATTGCACCATACCTGCATTGGTAAAGAGTAAAGTAGGATCATTACCAGGAATTAATGAAGAGCTAGATATATGCTCATGATTTTTTTTTACAAAGAAATCTATGAAATCTTGTCTTAGCTCATTGCTTGTTTTCTTCATTATTTTTTAAGATTAAGATTTGTACTTCTATAATCTAATATAAAAGTGGAGGTTGAGGTAGCTCTTTGTTGCTATTTACAGCAATAATCAATGGAATTTTATAGTTTTCACCATTCGAGGAGGGTGATGAAGCGGTTATCCATAGCCTACCAACTCCAGCATTAGCGGCCCTAATAATTGGTGAATTAGTTGCAGTTGTAATAATTTCAATTAAATTATTAGGAGCTTCAATTTCTATATTAAAAGGCGCTTCAGAAATAAGTGAATTATCTGAATCAAATGCCATTACTTTTAATGAATTTAATTGAAAGTTTTGATTTATGTTTAGCTCTATTTTCATAGGCTCGATTTCTAATCTATCAACTCTTAAGCCCAAAAATCTTCCCATAGAGGGTGCGGACTCAGATGAGCTTTGGAATATAAGCTCATAGCTTCCGATTTCAGTTGAGTAAGCATATCCAATAGGTTCAACAATTATCTGACCAATAGATTTGGAAGAGTATAAAAAAACTGAGAGTATTAATAATTTTAAGCGATATAAAGCTTTCTGATTGATCATATGAGCATTTTAATACAAATAAGAGATCTACAAAATGATTGGATCGAATTTCGTGATCCTGTAGAGGTATATTTAGCTAATTCTATTGAAGAAGTAAAGGATACCATCAGAAAAGCTGAGAAAAAATCACTAGTCGATCATCTATGGGTGGTTGGTTTTTTGAGCTATGAGGCCTCTAGTGCTTTTGATGAAACATATAAAACATTTTCTCCAAGTAGTAATTTTCCTCTAGCATGGTTTGCTGTTTTTAATGAATATAACTCTATACCAAATCCTTATTTAGTTGATTTGGCTATTGGGAGCTCTCTTAACTGGGTGTCAGAAATAAATAAAGAATCATATGTCAAAAATATCAAATATATTCAAAATTTAATCCGTGAGGGTCATACATATCAAGTAAATTATAGTTATAGGCTAAAATCTAGTTTCGATAATTTTTTTAATTGCTCTAGAGCATTATTTTCTCAGATGATACATAACCAACCTTTTGGTTATGGCGCTTACATAGAGACTAGTGATTTTTCAATACTATCAGCCTCAAACGAGCTATTTTTCAAAAAATATGGAAATGAGGTTATTTGTCGACCAATGAAGGGAACTATATCTAGGGGCTATGACTTAAAGAGTGATGAGAATAATGCAAAATGGCTCAAAGAGTCTGAAAAGAATAAAGCTGAGAATTTAATGATTACAGATATGGTTAGAAATGACCTAGGGAAATTTTCTAATAGCGGGAGTGTTAAAGTAGATTCACTCTTTGAGATAGAGAAATATCCTACTCTTTGGCAAATGATAAGCTCTGTTAAAGCTAATTCATCAGATAGCTCTCTCTCTATACTTAGCAGTCTTTTCCCTGCTGCTTCGATAACTGGGGCTCCCAAGCATAGAACAATGGAAATCATAAGTAATTTAGAGCAAAGTGCTAGAGAGATATATACTGGAAGTATTGGTTTTATTAGGCCTGATGGCAGCTCACAATTCAATGTTGCGATTCGAACTGCGTGGTTTAACAATATAACTAAAGAAGCAAAGTACGCAGTAGGAGGAGGAATAGTTATTGATTCTAGTCCAGAGGAAGAGTGGCAGGAATGTATTACTAAATCAAAGATAATTAAAAAAAATATAGATAATTTTGAATTACTAGAGACAATAAAATGGGAGCTATCAGAAGATTTTAGCTTTCTTCAAGATCATCTTGGAAGACTTAAGAGGACAGCGACATTTTTTGGGATTAACTTTAATTATGAAAAAATAATCGAAAAGTTAAATGAAAGCATAGAAATTTACAATGCCAAAAAAAGTAATAGGCATCCATTAATTGTTAGGTTATTACTAAATAAATATGGCTCTCCAAGAGTCGAAATTTCTAAATTAGTTGAGCTTCCTGACCCTTATAATGTGTTAGTTTCAAATGAGCCTTTAGATGTTAGAGAAGATGTATTTGTTTTAAATAAAACAACTAATAGGAAAGTGTATGATTATGCGCTTACAAGTGCTAAAAGGAAGGTAACTGATATTCATGACGTAATAATTTTAAACAATAATCTTGAATTGACTGAATCAACGATAGCTAACCTCTTTATAGAGTTTAAGGGTCGTCTTCTAACTCCGCCGATAGAAAGTGGTTTACTTCCAGGAATTTATAGACAATATTTGCTTGATATTGGTAGAGCAGAAGAAGAGATATTAGATCTAGATATACTTAATTCAAGTGATAAAATATTTCTAGCTAATTCTGTTAGAGGCATATGGCAAATTAATATTATCGATTATTGAGGATTGGGCTAAAATATAAACAACTTCTCATTTTTTAGATTATTTATAATAACGAGATTTTAATGTGTAGATTTTTAATATTACTAATAATTTTAGTATTTAAATTAGGCCTATCTTTTTCACAAGAAAACAATCAAGAAGATTCTATAATCTTAGATGGTATAGATATAGATAGAGAAGGGCAAAGATGTATAGACACTAGGCGCTTGAGAGATACTCACATAGTTGATAGCTCCTCTATCTTGTTTTATATGTATGGAGGGTCCATTTATAGAAATTTCTTAGGAAGAGAGTGTTTTGGTCTAGATAGATATGATAGCTTTTCTTATGAAGTATCTTTTTATAGATTATGTAATTTAGATTCAATTACGGTTCTAGAAGGGTTCGGGAGAGATATATGGTCAGGCACAAGATGTAGTTTAGGCTTGTTCTATCAGATAAGTGAATCAGATGCTGAATTTCTTAGAACTGGCGAAAGAAGCTCTATTATGGAGGAGCCTGAATCAGTTAATTTTCTAGAAGAGAGCGAAGACTAGAATGTGTATTCAAGAGAAATAGAGGTATATGTATCAGTTTTTTTTCTAGTAATAGGGACGTCAGAGTTATTTTTAAGAGTGTATGAAAGTATAAGGCCAATATTGTTTATAATATTTACATCTAAACTTGTAGTAGCTTCAAAATAAGTGTTGTTTGATCCCCCTTCCACTGCTACCGATTGTTGAAGTTCTGTTGTTTCGCTAATTAGCCAATTGAAGTTACCACTAACTCGTATAATGCCTTCATCCTGCTCTGTTTTTTCTTCACAGGAACATAGTTCATTATTTATCTTTGCTTGTCTAGCACCTAAACCTATTTCTGCATTTAGTTGATATTGATTAGTATTCTTAATTCTTTTTCCATAACCAAAAGATTGTCTTATTTGATTATCATATGCGCTGAATTTATCCTGATCCCAAGAAATAACTATAAAAGCATAAGAGTCTGAATTTCTATTAGAGTAATTACTTTGCCACTCAAGAGCATAAGCTTCTGCTTTAGTCGTATTTTCTGAGCTAGAATTAATTATTGAGCCTGAGATATTATGTTGCCATAATAATTGTTGCCACAAAGTATCAAAACTTGCATTGGAGCTTTGGTTATTACTGTTGCCACTAGTTGCAAGATATCCAGCAGCGATAGAGGTTTCAAGATTTTGTGCCAAAATCTGGTTAGATAGTAAGAATATTATTATTAATATAATGCTTCTTATAAACATAGTCTATTCTTAAAAAATCACTGAATCTATAGCTTTTTGATAGCAACAGTAGTCACAATTTGAGCTAGATTTGGGAATAAAGTCTTTATTTAAGCATCCGTATATTTCCTCAATAGTTCCATCTATCCAGTCGTCATGACCCTCATAAGAGATAATCGTCATATCAAATTCTAATCTTGCATCAAAAGAAGGCCTATCGGTAATTCCGTTTGCATAGAGAAAGTATCCTGTATCAGAAACGAGTAAATTATTTTTTCTGAGTAGCCACTGATAAATTTCCATTTGTCTTTTATAGCCAGCATGCCACCCCTGATCAAGCGCCTCGATCCTCCCTTTTTTAGCCGTTGATTTATAATCAACTACTATATATTCATGTTTAGAGTTTTGCCATAGATCATCTATCGCACCAGTTATAATAAGATTTGTTTCTTCGTGGTGATACTGGATACCTACAAAGTTTTCTCTCCATTTATCTAATTTTTCATGTTGAGCTGGTCTAGCATCTATATTTTTTTCTAATAGGAATGGATGTTGAGCATTTTTAATTCTTATTGCATCAAATTCATTTTTGAGAAGAGAGTCGACAGCACTATTTAAATTGAATGGAAAGCCTGGCGGTCGATCAACACCTAACCTACGGTCTAAATAAAAACATCTAGGACACTCTATAAATCTATCAATTTTGCTTCTACTTAGTTTGAAGGGCTTACTATCATCTGGATTATATATATTTCTAGTTCTTTTTCCTTTGTAAAACGAGCTCATTAATTTATTGCCTTTCAAGAAAAATAGTTCTTTGAGTGTTAAAGCTACCCGCAATATCATTTTGCATATCAACAGCTTGATTATATGCGGCGGTTACTAACCTTAAATCATCATAGACCAGTGGATCTTCACTTGTGTTTATTATTTTATCTAAACACTCCAATCTAATATTACTTAACTCAATATATTTTTTTACTTCATTTTGTGCTTCTACCATTTCATTGATGGTCGCTATCCTAGCATCTGGTAAATCCGGCATTACTGGAAAAGAACAATCTCCTGAGATTTCTCTTAATCTTATTGTTTCTCTAGATTCTGGTATTACCATTCCTGATGTTAGCTGTCTTGATAGAGCTAATGCTTCAAGGTATTCTTCTTTCGTATTATCCGCTATCCGAAGGTACTCTGCTAAGATTTCCGTTGCTAATTGATTTTTCTCAAGAGTTGCTAGGACTTTAATTTCTAATAACATTAATTCAGGGCCTACCTCGCCACAAATAGCATGATACTCTCTAAAAAAACTTTCAGCAGATTCAAATGCTTCTTCATTAATCGCATAATAAATTTCCTTAAGTAATGTTTCTGTTTTTTGCTCTAATGCCATTTCTGGGTATCTATTTTCTGGTACTACTGTAATTGCTGTTATGGCAATTAGGGGTTGAGTTACATCTGAGATAAAAGGCCCTGATGCACTAGTAGGGAGATCAGCAATGCTTTTGATAGTATCCATACCTATTTTTACTTCACCAAAGACCGTATAACCAAAATTATTTCTTGTAGCATCAAGACTAGGGTTATCAGATAGGTTGATATAGAATTGAGAAGTAGCAGAATCAGGATTAGAAGCTCGAGCGGCTGCTAGTGTTCCTATATTATTCTTTATTCCGTTCTTTGATTCGTTCTTGATAGGATCGCTAATAGGTTTACCTCTAAAATTTCTTGTGTAGCCTCCACCTTGAACTACAAAATCTTTAATAACTCTATGGAAGACTGTTCCCAAATAAAACCCTTTTTCAACATAATAAATGAAATTCTCTACATGCAAAGGCGCTTCTTCGTCATAAAGCTCAACCATAAAATTACCGGCATCAGTGCAAATGGCTACCTCGGTTGTTTTACCCTCGGTAGCAAAAAAACATAGAATAGTTAGAAAAAAAACTTGGTTTAATTTATTCATTATTTGTCTATGAGGTTCATAATATATAGATGGTAGCATGAACAAAACAAACTCTTAAGTGTAGGTTATAATTATGTAAAGTTTAGCGCCCGTAGCTCAGCTGGATAGAGTACCTGGCTTCGAACCAGGTGGTCGGGAGTTCGAATCTCTCCGGGCGCGCCATGCTTTAGTTGTATTATTTCCTAATGTTAAAAAGTGCCATATTATATTAATTAAAGATAGAGATTTGATAACCTATTTAAATACTTCTTGTCTTTAAAAAAAAATTAATCATAATAACTTTCTAGTTTGTAGGTGCCCTATGAGGGATAAACGGGAAAATGGTGAGTAATAACAAAGCCATTGCTGCCCCCGCAACGGTAAATGAGTTAATCATGATCAAAGTGCCACTGTTTAAATCATGGGAAGGCGATTAATGATAGATTATTCTAGCTCATAAGCCCGTATACCGGCCTGTAATTTATTTAAATTTAGATTATCGGTGGGAGTAATCAGATGCCTCTTTTAAGATTTTTTTTATATTGTCTATTTTTTTGTTTAAGTTCGTTTTTTTCAACGTTGATTTTTTCTCAAGCTACCAACGATCTAGAAGAAGAAACAATTTTAGTTACTGCTTCAAGGATACCTATTCCGGCCTCAAGTGTTGGAAGTGCTTATACTGTAATTGAGAGAGAAGAGATTGAAAAACGTCAACTTACCTATCTTACTGACATTCTGAGAGATATTCCTGGTTTTTCGGTTAGTCAATCTGGGAGCTTTGGTTCACAAACTCAGATAAGGATCCGTGGTGCTGAAGCTAATCAAGTTGCAGTTTTTATTGATGGCGTTAAGGCTAACGATCCAGCA
This sequence comes from Gammaproteobacteria bacterium TMED78, assembly GCA_002171615.1. Lineage (GTDB taxonomy): Bacteria > Pseudomonadota > Gammaproteobacteria > Steroidobacterales > Rariloculaceae > TMED78. The sequence goes on along the minus strand of NHEF01000010.1, from coordinate 49,941 downwards.
GCTGGTGATGAGTTTCAGTTTGATCAATTAATAACTACTGAGATAGAGCGAGTTGAAGTTATAAGAGGTCCACAGAGTGCTTTATGGGGGAGTGACTCGATCGCTGGAGTTATTAATATTATCACTAGAAAAGCCAGTGGAGAAGCCTTTCTAGCCAGTAGCTTCGCCGAAGTGGGTACTTTTAATACTTCAAGCTTAGGCTCTCGTTTTAGCCTAGTAGAGGATAAGTTATCATTTAGTTTAGGCGCATCTCATCTCTCAACCGATGGAGCAAATATTAGTAGAAACGGTGGATCTTGGGGAAAGCATACAAAAACAGGTGAATTGATTTTTTTGCCTAGTGAAGGCGCTGGTGAAAGCGATGGCTATCGAAATACAACTATAAATTTAAATACTAGTTATCAAATCTCAGAAAGCCTAGTTAGCTCTTTTTTTATTCGCAATACTGACACTTTTCGCGATTTTGATGGCACACTAAATGGATTTCCTGTAGATAAAAATAATACCACCGATGCAAGCCAACGTTATTTAAGTTTTAACCTCAAAGGAAAATCCTTTGGCGACCTTCTACAAAATGAAATAAGGTATACAGGCTTAAGAACTAGTAACGCTAATAATGCAGTTGATTCTTCTGGCTTTCATGTACTTACAACAACTTCTGCAAAAAAAGAAGGTATTTATTTTCAGTCTAGCCTCTTATTGAGAAGAAATTTTCTTCATAATATAACCTTTGCTATAGATCATGAAAAAGAAGATTATAGCTTTAATGGCCAAATACCAGCTTCTAAGAGTTATGACCCTAATCAATCGCAATCAATATCTATGACGGGCTATGTTTTAGAGTATCAGATCCCAGATTTAGGGCTTTCTTCCATTTCTGCCTCTATTCGCCACGATAAGAATAATAATTTTGGAAATATAAATACTTTTAGGCTAACAAGCACATACAATTATTCTGATTTTAGACTTCACGCTAGTTTAGGTACTGGCCAAAAATCACCGACTTTTATTGAGAGATTTGGATATTACCCAAACTCCTTTGAAGGTAACCCTAACTTAAAGCCAGAGCACTCCAGAGGATGGGATATAGGCATTGATAGGGCTTTTCTCAGTGATACTATTTTTTTTGATATTACATTATTTAATGATGTATTGATGAATGAGATAAATGGCTTTGTATATAATTCAGAAGGAGTTGCATCTGCTGCTAACGAAAAAGATAAAAGCCATAGAAGAGGTGTTGAGATTTCTTTATCCGCAGAGCTCAGTGATCAGCTTGAAATTAACAGCTCTTATACTTATACGAAAAGCACTGAGATAAATAATTTAGGAGCGGAAGTTAAAGAACTTAGAAGGCCAAGAAGTATGTTTTCTTCGAATATTAACTATATGCCTAATGATAAAGTTAATGTTAATTTAAACCTATCTTATAATAGTGATCGCTATGATATATATTATCCTTCATGGCCAGCTCCTTCAGAGAGGAAGATTTTAAGTAGCTATAGTTTAGTTAGCCTTGTGGCTGGCTATCAGTATAATAATCAAATAAAGATATTGGGAAAGATAGAAAATTTATTAGATCAAGATTATGAAGATGTATTTGGTTTTAATACGCCAGGTAGGTCAGTTTACTTGGGTTTGCAGTTAGGTTATTAGCATTAAAGGAGATTATTTATGCCTTATTTATTGATTATTTTTGGTGTAATAGCGCGCTTAATCCCGCATCCTTGGAATTTTACTCCTTTAGGAGCGCTTGGTTTATTTGGAGGTGCTAATTGCTCATTTAGGACTGCTTTATTTATACCGTTAATAGTTTTATTTATTGCAGATAGTATTCTAGGTTTTTATAACCCCGTTCTTATGTTTTTTGTTTATCTTGGATTTTTATTTGCACCAGTAATAGGCCGTTTGTTCCTTCAAAAACATACCCCTTTCAGATTACTAGGAGCTGTTTTTACTTCAGCGACAATTTTTTTCGTCCTTTCTAATTTTGGCGTTTGGTTGAGTGGCGGCTATGAATTTACATTTGCAGGTCTTATTGAGTGTTATACCCTTGCAATACCATTTTATGGAGCTACGTTAATTGGAGATGCTATTTATGCTTTTATCTTATTTGGCTCTAAAGATTTATTTTTTCTTCTAAAAACGAAAGCTTTAAAAAATAAGAGTTATGATCAATTTTTTTAAAGAACTGATTAAGAGACAGATATATAAAGCTGTTCTTTCTTATTTCTTGGTTAGTTGGTTGTTTATTCAAATTGCCTCATATACTTTTCCAATGATGCAATTTCCCGAATGGTCTACAGATGCACTGATAGTTTTATTTATACTATTTTTTCCTTATGCAATGATTAAGGCTTGGTATCAGTCAGTGCCACCTATAAAATAATCATAAATCTGCTGGGAGAACGTCAGTAGTGCAGCCATATGGTATAAATTCATCAGTTGTGCTTTCTAATGATTGCCCTCCTGAAATAGGATCTAAATAGTAATTTGGCTCATTCATTGCCCAATATATATCAAGATTTCCAGTTTGGGGGTTAAAAGATATTTTTTCTTCTAGTGTCATTTCATCAGTATGAGCTATATCATAGGCAAGGATACCTTCAGGAAATTTACTCGTATTAATAACTAGTACATTTTCTTCAAATCTTCCAATAGAATGGCCCATACTATTTCTTTCAAAATTCTCTGGATGCTCATCGATATCTAAGTGAATAGTTCTTATCCAATCCATTGATTCGTGATGAATTATGATTTTATTATCTTCTCTTCTAATTGAGGTAAGTAAACCAGGAGCACCCCAAGTTCTAACAGGGCTTCCAGGATCGCATTGAATTGTGGGATTTTCATGAGCTCGATCATAATTTACAACTATTTTTTCTCCCTCTGGAGTAATTGAGTTTTTGCCAATTGTAGGCATTGTCAATCCAGCTGCTCCATAAATATCTGGCCTAATCCAATTACCATATATTGCATCTACACCTTGATTAATAACTCTTCTCTCATTCCTAGCAAATTGAGTTTGAGCCTCATCAACACTTCTCATTGTGAAAGTTTCTCCATTAGCGAAATACCCTGTTCCAAATTCACATCCATAAGGATCTCTTCTTGCAGGAAAGCCAACTATTTTTATTGGATCACCTATGACAAATAAATTTTCATCGGCACCTCTCCTTACAAGTTGTGTTTTGGCTTGGAGCGCACATGTATACATGACTTTATCTCCCGCACCATCAGTAGATTCTATATATAAAACAGAATGGGGATTAACAAATTCATATTGCGCTATTATTCCTTCTATGGTTATTGTTCTATCTGGATGAAAATATACAGCAAAACCATGGTGTGCTAGAGAGGAAAAGCTATAAAAAGCAAATAAGACAAAAAATAATTTTTTTAACAATGCTAGCATAAAATAATCCTTTCAAAGAGTAGGATTTTAATTCTTTATTTAGTCTTTAGGCAACCCTAATAGCCATTTTTTTTCTGTAACTAAGGGACTTATGAGGGTATTAAGAAATGCTTCCAGCTGTTTTTTTTCAATAGGGCGTAAGTTTAAAGGCTTAGCTTCGTTATGACCTATCATTGCTTCTGGAGCTATATTGTAGTGATCAATTACTAGAGCAATGCTTTCTAATTGCCCTGCATGCATATAGGGAGATGTCAGGCTTATATTTCTGAGTGTTGGTGTTTTATGGGCACCTATAAATTCATCTCCTTCTCCAGCATAGGTAAGTTCCTGACAATCTTCTTTTTTTGCATTGCTGTATTTTCCTAGGCAATTGAAGGGATCTAATCTTGCTAATTTTAACCCTTCAACTCTACCGAGTGAAGGTAGTTGACCAGGTATTGAGAGCAGGCCAGTGTTATGAAATGAATTATTTGTAAATAATGGGCCGTTATGACAATTTATACATTGTCCTTTATTTATGAATAAATTTAATCCTGCCTTTTCGTTATAACTTAAAATTTTATCTTCATTATTTAAGCTACTAGAAATTTCGTTTACATATTTATCAAACTTAGACTCTCCAGGGATTAATTTTCTTTGGTAAGCTGCAAGAGCCTTACCAATATTTGAAAATATTACTTCAGTATTTTTAGAGCTATTTCCAAAAATTTCATTATATAAATTACTATATGTGTTATCTTCAAAAATTAATTGTGCTACAAGAGAGCGATTACTTCCATGTTCATGATTTGATTCTAGTGGCTCCAATGCCTGGGACCATTGACTATCCTTCCTACCATTCCAATAAAACCAAGGACTAAAAGATATGCCAATAATTGTTGGGGTATTTTTTATACCTACACCTAGACCTTCTTCAATTTTTTTACCATCAGTGAACATTCTTGATGGTTGGTGACAGCTTGCACATGATATTTGGCTATTCTTGCTTAACCTCTTATCAAAAAAAAGCATATGACCAAATATCGCAGCTTTCTCGTTATCAGAAAAAGAGTTGCTAGGATCAACTGGTAGTGGTTTTAATTGCGATATAGATAAAGATTTAATTTTGATAATATCATCTTCATCCCAACTAATAGGAATAGGCGAAGGTAAATACATCCAAGAGAGATATATTGGACAGAAAAATAAAAATATTAATAGTCCTTTTTTCATCTAATGTTAAAGCTAACTTTAGCTACATCTATTAAGTTATCTTTTTTTAGCTCCATAACTATCTCCCATTTACCTGCCATATGAAACTTAATGCCTTCTAGTTTATATGATCCTGTTGAGCTCTGATTAACGACCTTTGGACTCGTGGGTAAGCCATGACTATGAAGAGGCATTCCACCATTAACAGTAATTATTAAATCATCGATTAGGTTATCTTTAGAGTCTCTAATATCAATTGACCAGTTATGAATCACATTAATATTAATCGGGGTTACTTCACTAAAAATTTTAATTATATAGCCATTCTGACTTACAGTTTCTAAAACTGGATGGATACTTTCACTACTAGCATATGTAGAAAAAAGAAAAATTGAAATTATAATTTTTTTAATCAATTAATATTTCCTCAGTAAATTTTGTATTTTTTTCTTCCAATTATTAATGGCTCCGTTCATTAAAAAATAATTTATTTGTAATATGGTGATTACGATTAAAAATAAAACCCAGTATATAGATCCTTGGTTTCCTACCTTAAAAGGAAAAACAGCGTTATATATTAAATTTTGATTTATATTTTTAACAGAGACAATACCTATATAGTCACCTGGCTCTTTGAAAGAATGCATAATGGTAAAAACACCCTCATTTTTTTTTATTGGAGATTGATATAAAACTGTATTTAATTCTATTTCTTTAAGATTTATAAGTTTTATATCATCCCATTTCACAAATCTACCCAAATTTGTTATATCTTTAATAATACGAAACTCAATAGGCGTTTCTTTAAGTGAGTCATGCAAATACTCCATCACAAAAATACTTTCTGCTACATATGGAATATCTTCACAATATTGCTTGTGCCCACTAGATGAGGTTTGATAGATTTTAAAGTGTGCAGATGTATAACCCATTTCTAAAAGGCAAACATCTTCTTCTAGAGTTACGCTTCCATGGGATTCAGCACTTTGATGAAAAACCAATATAAGTAGGGGAACTAGTATTAAGTTTAAATTTGTTTTAAAAATTAATAAAATATTACTCATATAGCATTTAAAGTTAGAGATTTTGTAGCTATTATTTTAACTAAATTAGCTAAAAAAATCTTAGGAGTTATGTTTTGGAAAATTTAGGGCTAGTATTTACAATATTTATGGCTTTGCAGGGAGAGGCCTTGTTTATGAACCTTCCTCAAGAGCCTGGTTTGAAGGAAGTTAATTTTTTTTGGGATGATAGTTTAGTGCCTTTTGTTTTGAGAGGCGATTCTTGGGAAGCAGTTATAGGAATAGATTTAGATAAAGCGCCTGGCGAATACCCCATTGATATATTCTTATCATACGAGGATGATCAAGTAGCTAGTTTAAGAAGTATGATTCATGTTGAGGCTAAAAATTTTCGGACTACAGAATTAAGCGTTTCTCCTCAATATGTTGAGCTTAGTGAAGAGGATCAGCAACGGGCTACGGAGGAGGCAGGGGAAATTAGAGCTATATATAGTAATTTTAGTTCTGAGCCTTATTGGGTTAAAGAATTTATTGTTCCGGTTGAAAGCGCTACAAATGGAACAAACTTTGGCCATAGAAGAGTATTCAATGGCCAGCCTCGTGCACCTCATTCTGGAGCAGATTTGAGAGCTGCTAAAGGAACAGAAATATTAGCAACTAATTCTGGGAAAGTAGTTTTAGCAAAGAACCTATTTTTTAGTGGTAATGCTGTTTTTATTGATCATGGCTTGGGCATATATTCAACCTATCTTCATTTATCAGAGATAATGGTTGAGCTAGGGAGTTTTGTAGAAAGAGGTCAGTTGATTGGTTTAGCGGGTGATACTGGAAGAGTTACTGGGCCACATCTTCATTGGGGTGTGAGAATTATAGGAGCCAGGGTAGATCCTTTTTCTTTATTAAAGTTCTAAATATAATCTTGACTAAGTTTGAGGCCTTTCTCTATCAATACAATCAAAGCTAAGAAGTTCACCCTCATAACTGCCCCAGTGCTTTTGAATTATAAATGGTTTTTCAAGCATTACTGGATCATTAATAGTTATTCTTAAGACTAACATCTGATCTTGATTAGTAGAGTACTCCTCGACAATTTCTGCTTTATCGCTAAGCCATAAAAATTGTCCTTTAATTCTTCCTAAGCCATTACTCAAATGATTAGTTTTGATAATTAATTTACCGTCCTGAATAAATGCTACAGATTTGCCCATAACTGATTTATTATTTTCTTCTCCTTGGGCGAAGCCAAGGTAGTTATTATTAAAGGGGATATTTCTAGTAGTAGCCCATTCTTCATATTGAATAATTATATTTGAAATATTTTTTTCAATTTTAATAGGATAGGGGCTTAATATAACCCTGACAGCTCCAGGGTGCTCACATCTAACTGCAGGATCATCTATTGGATCAAACTGATTCATCAGTTCAGTCCCGAAGTCTGATAGGACTCTTGGTTCAATTACAGATATATTTGAGCCTGGCGGACCAGTAATGCCGGTTCGCCACCATACTCCAGAAATATTGGTTGCGCTATCTTGGGAATAAAGTATGAATGGAACTAATAGTAGGATTAGTGCTAAGAAGCTATACTTATTAAAAAATTTAAATAAAATATTATTCATGCTCATATGATTTTATCTTTTAATAAACCGCCGTCAAGTATTTGCTTGATAAGGCTTTCTGCAATAGGCGATGTTTGTCATATTGTTCCTGTTATTTTATCAATTAGAAAGGCTTGGCCTAAGACTAGAATTACTTGGATAATTGGTAAGACTGAGTATGGTCTTATGAAGGGTTTAGAAGATGTTGAATTTATTATTATGGATAAATCAAAGGGGCTTAAATCTTATTATGATCTAAATTGTCAACTCAAGGATAGAAAGTTTGATCTTTTACTTCATATGCATGCTACCTTGAGGGCTAATCTAGTAAGCTTACTTGTTAGATCTAAGGAAAGGATTGGTTTTGATAAAGCTAGATCGAAAGATTTCCATCATTTTTTTTGTAGAAACCACATCCCAGCTAAAGATAAACAGCATGTTATTGATGGTTTTCTTGAGTTTCCAAAAGCTATAGGCATTAAGAAGATGCACCCGTATTGGAATATGTCATTATCTAGTGAAGATAATAATTTTGCTTATAGCTATATTGATCCATCGTGTTTAAATATTATTATTAGTCCTTGCACAGGATATAAAGCTTTCAATTATAGAAACTGGCCTATAGAAAGATATGTTCAGATAATTAAATTTTTATCGGAAACTTATAAACCAAATATTTTGATAACGGGCGGAGCAACAGATCTAGAATATCATTCTGCTAAGAAGATGTTAGAGTTATCAGGCCCGGGTGTAAAAAACTTAACTGGTAAAACATCTTTAAAACAGTTGCTTGCATTAATTAAAGCGAGCTCATTAGTCATTTGTTCTGATTCTGGTCCCGCACATATGGCAACCACTGTAGGCACAAAAGTCATAGGACTATATGCAACATCTAACCCTTTTCGAACAGGGCCTTACAATTGCCAAACTATAGCAATAAATAAGTATCCAGAGGCAATTAAAAGAAATTTCAATAAGCCAGTAGAAGAGATCAGATGGGGAGCACGCGTGAGAGACCCTCAAGCCATGAACCTAATTTCGGTTAGCGACGTAAGGGATAGAATCAGAGAAGTGATCGAAAATTGAGGGAAGGATCCCTCAATAATTCATCTTAATCGTGGAAAACTAATTAATCTACAGCGATTTTAGTTGCTTGAGGACCTTTTTGACCAGCTTCAGTTTCCATACTTACCACTTGATCCTCATTCAGTGAATCTATTCCACTTGCTTCTAATGCAGAGATATGAACAAACACATCCTTACTACCATCTTCTGGAGAAATAAATCCATAACCTTTTGTTTTGTTAAACCACTTAACAGTACCTTTTATCATTCTAATAAACCTCTATATACTCTAAATTAAATAAAAAAAAATTCCCCTGCAAAAAATGCTAAATAAAGAACTTTGTTGTTTGTAAAAGACCATTTAACAAAAAATATTAAATGATCAGGGGGTCGATAATATTAGGTAATTTATTGTTTGCAAGAAAAAAATATTTTTTTTTAATTTTTTTGATCTGATTGTTGTATTTTTGCCACTAATAATTAGTAAACAACTAAGAATATCTTATTTCTAAAAGATTTAATTAAATCTATATTCTTTTTGATCATTAGCAACATCAAGGAATTTTTCTTATTTTGCGCCTATATTTTTTGTTGGAAAAAAATCTTCAAGGATTAGATATAAGCTAGGAACGAGGAATAGTGTTATTACAGTTGCAACTATTACACCCCATCCTAGTGAGATTGCCATTGGTACTATAAAAGCTGTAGAAGGATTCTCAATTAACATAAGAGGCATTAATCCTCCAAAAGTTGTCATAGAAGTTAATACAATAGGGCGAAATCTAACTATTCCTGCTTGTCGAACAGCTTCCTCTAGACCAATTCCCTTTCTTCTTTGTCGATTTATATAATCTACAAGAACCAAACTAGCATTAACAACAACTCCAGAAAGGGCGATGATACCAAGGATAGAGGGTAGAACAATGGCCCATCCCATAACTACATGGCCTATTATTGCACCGACAGCTCCAAATGGAATAACGCTCATTATAACCGCTGGCTGAAGATATGATCTTAGGGGGATTGCTAAGATTGAATAAATAACCAACAAAGCAACAGGAAATAAATTAATTATTCCCCCAAAAGCTTGATTTGCTTCTTCAGCTTCTCCGCCTTTAGTATATGATACGCCATCATATTCAGATAAAATTATTGGGATAGTATTTGATTCAAGAGCGTTATAAATTTCTTCTGGCGTATTAATACTTCTATCTACATCGGCTCTTACGGTAATTATTCTTTGGCGATCTATTCTCCAGATAGAGGAGTAGCCAGTATCAAGTGTATATTCAGCTGCTGCGGAAAAAGGAATTTCAGTTCCATTATTTAGTCTTATCCACATTTCCTCTAGATCTCCCAGAGAGCGACGCTCGTCTTCTGGGTATCGAACCATTACTCTTACATCCTCAGTTCCCCTTTGAACTCTCTGAACCTCTTCCCCATAAAAAGCTTGTCTAGCTTGTCTAGCCAGATTAGCTTCGGACAGTCCTAGATGAGCAGCATCTTCACGTAACTTTAATCTAACTTCTTGCTTTCCCGATCTATATGTATCAGATATATCACTTACTCCATCAAATCGAGAAATCTCTGATCTCAATCTTGCTGCAACTTCACCTAACTCTTCAACGTCTCTTCCACGGAGCCGAATATTAATCGCATCACCTGCTGTAATTAGAGTCGCAGAGAATTTAAGCTCTACACTATCTGTGATAATCCCAGTATATTCTCTCCACATTTCCATAATTTCTTCAGTAGGAAAATTTCTTCTTTGAGACTGAGGAGTTAGCCCTATAGCAACTTGGGCTATATGACTATTTACTCCCCGAAAAATACCTGTCCCAACTCCTCCAGGGCCATCATTAGAAAGCCTTTGGCCAACAGACGTAAGAATATGTTGTATTGGATTATCCTGATTTGGATAATTATCAGAAAAGTATGCTTTAAGCCTTATTGCTGCATCTTCAATTTTATGAGCCGCTTCACTTGTTAGCTCAATTGGGACGCCTTCAGGCATATCTAAACTTGCGGTAACTCTATCTGCTACAATAGTAGGCAGAAATTGGACAGATATTCTTCCGCTAAAGAGCATCGAAAAGATAATCATCAAGACTGCTAATCCGCAAGACATTGTTAAATAACGCTTCTGAAGAATTCTATCTAGAATTTTGGCATATTTAAAAGATGCAAAATATTCTATTTTGTCAGATAGGGAGCTTTGAAACTTAATCCACTTGGAGATCAGAGGATTGGAATCAGATGATTTTTTTGTATTTCTGTAAGCTAAGTGAGCAGGCAGAATAAGCTGTGACTCGATTATGCTAAAAACTAGGCAGATTACAACAATTTTGCCCATTCCTGAAAATAAAGAGCCAACTGCACCCTCAAGAAAAATAATTGGGATGAAAGCTGCAATAGTAGTTAGTACTCCAAATATAACTGGAACCGCTACTTCGCTAGTGCCTTCTATAGCAGCTTCAAGCTTATTTTTTGTTGTTTTTTCATGAGCAAATACTCTTTCTCCAACTACAATAGCATCATCAACAACTATTCCTAGTACAAGTAGAAAAGCCATAATTGACATAGTATTTAAAGTTAAGCTAAAGGGATTAAATAGCGCTATAGTTCCAAGCATAGCAATAGGAATTCCTGCAGCTACCCATATAGCTAATTTAAACTGTAGTGGCAGGGTTAGTAATATTAAAACAAGGACAAGGCCACCGGCTGCTGTTCCTAGAAGTATATTAATCCTTGCTCTAAGCTGCTTAGATTGATCATCCCAAATAGTTAAAGTTATACCTTGAGGCATCCTAGATTGAGCCTCTTCGATATAACTATATACTTTATCTCGCATATCAATAATATCTTCATTAGGCGTCTGAAATACACTAACCATTGCGGCAGGATTACCGTCAAAACTAACATCTAAATCACCTTCTACAAACCCATCAATAACATCTGCTATTTCACCAAGCCTTACAACGGTTCCATCCTCATTAGCTATTATTACAATATTTTCAAACTCTTCACCTAGATAAGCTTGTGCATTTGTCCTAACGAGAATTTCACCTATCTCTGCTTGGATGGAACCACCAGGTAGGTCAAGCGAGGAGCTTTTAATTGCATTTACTATTTGTGAAATATTTATTCCATATCTTCTAAGAGATTGCTCAGAGACTTCAATCGATATTTCATCATCTCTTACATACACAACTTCAACCTGAGAGATACCATCCATTCCTGCTAGGTCTTCTCGAATATTAACTGCTATATTTTTTAATGTCCTTTCGCTAGCATTTCCTGAAATTGCAATTTCAAAACCATTATTTAGTGATGTGATAAGAGAAACGATAGGTCTTTCTGTTTCAGACGGAAAAGTAGAAATTGCATCTATTCTACCTTTTATTTCATTTAAAGCTGTTATTTCTTCAGCGCCATTTATTAACTCAATATAGATAGTACAAGAACCTTCGCTTGAAAGTGATGATATTCTTTTGATCTGATCTGTACCTTCAATTGCCTCCTCAGCTCTGATACATACACCTTTTTCAACCTCTTCTGGTGCTGCACCCATATAAGGTATTCTTACATAAACTATTTTTAAATCCATCTCAGGATATTCTTGTTCTGTTAGCTGTCCTATAGAGAGAAGACCGCCAACTACTAAGATTGTCATTAGAAGATTTGCAGCTACAGGGTTATGAACAAACCAAGCAATGATTTTACTCATTAAGAGCTACCATCATTATTAACCAAAACTGTTTCGACTTTCATACCTTCTATGAAATTCTGTATTGGAGAAATACAAATTAATTCACCTTGTGTTAAGCCCCCTGATATAAAAACTTCATCACCATAAATACGTAAGATATTAATACTTCTCTGATGTAGGTTATTTTCTTCATCAACTATTAAAATTATATTTTCACCTCTTAGGGCTGAACGAGGTATGGTTGTGATATTATCTACTAATAGACCTTCTATTTCTGCCTGAACAAAGAGACCAATAGGAGGAGCTAGATATTGGTTAGATTTAGAGGAATTATTATAAATTCTAGCAATTGACCTTACCATTCTACTTCTAAGATCTATTTCAGCTTCTGTTCTAACTAATTTACCGAGCCACTCATAATCTTTCCCTGCATAGTTAGAAAAAATTTTTACATTTGGAGCCTCACTTTCCAATAACTCGCCTCTCTGTGTTAGAGGAAGATTTAGATATGCTAGCTGCTGATCTGCGATTGGTAAACTAACTTCAACATAATCATCAGAATAGATATTAGCAATTGGCGCACCTCGAGTTATAAATTGACCAAGATCTATTTGTTTACTTTTAACAAGACCTCGAAAAGGGGCTGTTATTTTTGTTCTTTCTAAGTCTCTCTCAGCTCTTTCTAGTGAAAGTATTGCATCTTCAAGGCTAGCCTCAGAGATCCTCGAGGCACGTACTCCTCTTTCTAGTTCGGAAAGACTAACTAATTGACGCTCAACTAGCTTTTCTAACCTTTCTAATTCAAATGTTGAAAACTCATTTTCAGCCTCAGCACGATTCACATTTGCACTTGCTCTATTTACTGTATCAATATAATCTCTATCATCAATCTGTAAAAGTACATCCCCTTCTTGAAAAAAACCTCCTGCTACTAAATTATCTGAAATCCAAACTATATTTCCAGAAACCTCAGGAACAAGAATAGTTTCTGTCCTTGGTTGTATAGTTCCTTGTGTATTAACTATTAATCTAACCTGAGATGGGCTACTTTCTATTACTCTAATAGTTGGGACGAATGGAGCAATTTGTCTTGGCTCTAGACTTGGTTTCGTAAAAAGAATAGCGAATACAACTAAAGATGATATAGCTAAAACTAAAATCGGACTACTCATAATTTTTAATTTCATTTATATTTATGTCCTATTTTTTATGATCATTTGATCTAAATTTTTTTTAAGCTCTTCCCGGGTAAAATTAAATGCACCTTTAAGTAATTTTATTGACTTAGGCATGTCCTTTTTTCTTATTGAATCTTCTAAGTCTGATAGGAGTTTAGTGATAATTACCTGGTCATATTTTGGAGCATATCCAACAGCCTCTAACCTTCCTAGTAATTCTTTTTTTAATCCATTAGTAATAAATAAAAGCACCAAGTGATCTGAAGCTTCCGCAAAAATAAAAAATAACTCTCTTGGGTTTAAATTTTTTTTGACTTTTAGATCTTTTATTTTCTCAATTAATAATTTTTTATTTTTACTTATGGCCATTGGTACAGCTAAGTCGATTAAATAAAATCCAATATCTAATACCTCATCCATTATTTTAGGATCTGGTATTTTATTGAGATCAAGTAACGGCCCAAGACAGTCTAGTGTACATTTTTTAATTGATACTACACGCGAACCACTTGATTCAATACTTATTAGACCAAGCTGATGTAATTTTTTAAATGATTCTCTAGCAACGCCTCTACTAACTTCAAATTTTTTTGCTATATCTCTTTCGGAGGGCATTCTTTCACCAGGGAGATATTGGCCACTTAATACTTCATTTTTTAATATTTCGTAAACTTCTTCAGATATTTTAGAGTTATTTATAGGCATAATTATGGTCCTACCATGATGGTCTAACCATTATATAACAATAAGTAGTTAAAATTAAGCTCAATAACTACTTATTGATGCAATGAAGTTACTAAGGCATACTGCATAGACTTTTTTACCTGTATTAAATTTTCTGAGAATTCATGCCTAATATTATTTTTAAACAAATTGATGGGTCACAAGAAGAGATAGAGATTGAAGCTGGCTACACGATTATGGAAGGCGGGACAATTAATAATGTTTCAGGTATTGAGGCAGAGTGTGGAGGAGCCTGCTCTTGCGCTACATGCCATGTTTATATTAATCCTGAATGGCAATCAAAAATTCCTGCTATGGATTCACTAGAAAATGAAATGCTTGAAGTAGCTAAAGATAGGCTTTCATCTAGTAGGCTTAGTTGTCAGATAAATGTTACGGAGGACATGGATGGATTAGTTCTTACAGTGGTTCCTCCATATTGATTATGTCATCTAATATATCAGCTCAACAAGTAAGAGAAGCTTGTCAAGAAATGATAAGCAAAGATTTTTTTGTTATCTTTACTAGGCCAGTAAAAAAAATTAAAGAGATACTAGAGCTTTTAGAAGAGCACTTAAAATATCAGATTGATCTTGAAAAAAAAGGGATTTTATTTGCAGCTGGCCCTTTTTGGTCTGAAGATAATTCAAGCTGGAGCGGTGAAGGTATGATTATTATTAAAGCTAATAATTATGATGATGCTTTCAAGATTGCCTCTAGTGACCCAATGCATAAATCTGGTTCACGTAGTTTCAAAGTTAAGCCTTGGATGCTATGTGAAGGCTCTATGACTATAGAGCTTAACCACTCTAGTAGAACCTATAAGATTAAATAATTTGTTCAGATTATTCCTAAAAGCTGAGGAACTATCAAAGATATAACAGGAACATAAGTAATCACAATTAGTACGCCTAAAAGCACTATTAGCCATGGCAAGGAAGCTTGAATAACTTTTTCCATCGACATATTTGCAACACCTGCGGTAACAAAAAGATTTAAGCCAACTGGAGGCGTAACCAGACCCATTTGCATATTTAGAACCATTATAATGCCCAGATGGATTGGGTCTATTCCCAACTCCATAGCGATAGGGTAAACAATAGGAGTCAAGATTAATACAACGGAAGTGGGCTCCATGAAATTACCAGCTGCTAATAAAAGTATGTTGAGAACGATTAAGAATCCCCATGCAGGAAGACCAAGACTAATTATCCATTCTGATGTAGCTTGAGGAATTTGCTCAGTTGTCAAGACATTGGCAAAAACGTAAGCATTAGCAATAATAAACATTAACATTGCCGTAACTTTCGCACTATCAGTGAGTACTTTAGGTACTTGAGAGAGCTTTATGTCTTTATAAATGAATACGGCTATAAAAAAAGCATATACTGCTGAGACGGCAGCAGCTTCAGTTGGAGTGAAAATGCCACTATAAATTCCACCTAAAATAATGAATAAAAGAAGCAATCCCCAAAAAGCATCTAAGCCTCTTCTTATGGTTTCTTTAAAACTAACTTTTTTTTGTCTTGGAAGGTTCTGTTTGCGAGCAATTATAGCAACAGTAACAATCATTACTATTGTTAGAAAAAGTCCTGGTAGTAAGCCTGCTATGAATAAATTACCTATAGAAGATTCTGTTACGGCACCATAGATAACCATTACAAGAGATGGTGGTATTAAAATACCTAGGGTTCCTGCATTGCAAATTACCCCAGCAGCAAATTTTTCTGAATAGCCAGATCTAATCATACCGGCAATCATTACACTTCCTACTGCAACAACTGTAGCTGGAGCAGAGCCTGAAACAGCAGAGAAAAACGCACAAGCAAGAAGAGATGCCATTGCTAACCCTCCTCTATAGTGACCAACTAATGCATTTGCAAAATCAATCATTCTCTTTGCAACACCTCCGGTAGTCATAAAGGTCGCAGCTAGAATGAAAAAAGGAACTGCAAGAAGAGGGTAAACCTGCATAGTATGAAAAAATTTTTGTGAAACTGATAATAAAGATTGGTCTGCAAAGATAAGCATTGTAGATATACTTGCAAGTCCAAGTGATATAGCAACTGGAACTCCCATAGCCAAGCCAATGAAAAGAGTGATTAGAAGGAAGATAGCGCTCACAGATTAGACCCCTTTATTTTTTCTTTGGTTGATTCGTAGTATGACCAAGAGTAGTTTGCTTACCTTTATATATTTTAATTCCTAGCTGAATAAATCTATATGCAAGAAGTGAAAATCCAATAGGTAGTATACTCGTTAACATCCACCTTGGTAATGGTATGTCTCTGGCATTATTTCCAAGGTCAATTAGTGCATCAACAAAAATAAAGCCTCCATAAAACATTAATGCTGAGTATGATAAGCACAGAAAAATAGCCATTAATGCCATTATTCTTCTTAGTGGAAGAGGTAATCTATTGCTGACAAGATCAACTGCTATATGAGCATTTGTTCTTACTCCGTATGCCATACCAACTAAAACTAACCATGCAAATGAATAGGTAGTAGCCTCCAAAGACCAGACCCATCCAGTGCCAAATGCTCTTAATACAACTTGAACAAAAGTTAAAATAGTCATGAAGGCTAACGAAGTAGCCATGAAAACTTCTTCTAATCTATCTAGTAGGTATTTTGATTTTTCAGGATTATTGTTACTCATCTCTATTATCAGTTGTTTATATTTTTTGCTGCTTCAAGCCTTTCGGTGCCAATTTGATCTGCAAATTCCTCCCAGACTGGCTGCATTGTTTCTTGCCATAAAGCTAACTGGCTAGAAGAAGGATATATTATCTGATTTCTATTTTCTTCTAAAACATTTTCTTTGCCTTCTTGATTAATTATTTCTGAACGCATATTGCCCCATTCACTTACCTCATCCATAACTTGCTCTAGGCCAATTCTTAGGTCTTCTGGTAATTGATTCCAGAACGAAGGATTAACAGCAACCAAATAGCCAACATATCCATGATTTGTTTCCATAATAAATTCTTGTACTTCAAAGAACTTAGCTGAGTAGATATTTGCCCAAGTATTTTCTTGTGCATCGATGGCGCCAGTCTGAAGAGCTTGATAGACCTCTCCAAGGGCCATTTTTTGAGGGTTACCTCCTATAGCTTGGACTTGGGCTTGAAGGACATCTGATTCCATAATTCTAAAATTTAGGCCACTAGCATCTCCTGGTTCATTTAATGCACGAGTGGCTGTAAATATTTTCATTCCATTATGCCAAAAGTTTAGTCCTTTGAAGCCTCTATCAGTAAGCTCATCTAGTAAGGATTGTCCAGCGGGTGAAGCTTGAAATTTTTCTATCGTTTGAAGGTTTGGAAACAAAAAAGGAAGATCAAATACTTGGAATGCATTGGTAAGGCGGTCAAACTTTGAAAGAGATACAGCAATCATTTGAATTTCTCCAAAAGCTAAAGCTTCTAAGGAGTCATCATCATTCATAAGTTGACTGGACGGATAAACCTCTACAATGACTCTACCTGGAAACCTTTCTTCAGCTAACTCTTTAAATCTCTGAGCTGCCTGCCCTTTAGGCGTAGCTGGTGCGGTAACATGGGGGAATTTAATTATATATGGGCCCTCAGCTGAGTCATTACTACAACTTATCACAAAGAATGAAGCCAAAAGGATAATCAAATATCTACTTAGATTTAAAATATATTTATTCATTTAGTTTCCTTTAAGTTAGTTTATTTTTCGCCCAATATTGATCTGAGGTTTTTGCTTCTTTAAGCTTCTCCTCATTTTCTAAACCTTCGGCCAAGCCACTTGAGCTTCCAGCCATTATTTGATGGTGATCGAGATTTAATGTCCTCAGCCATCTTTGTTGTCCCATAGTTAAAGCAATAAAGAAACCAAGTTCAACTATTTCAGGCTCACTATAATGTTTATGTAGCAATTCCCAAAGTTCATCAGTTGTTTGTAAATCCCAAGTTATTGCTTCTGCATAAGAGAGCGCAGTTTTTTGCTTTTCACTATATCTTTTAGACTTTTCAAAATTCAGAAGATCAAAGTAATCTTCTTTTGCTATACCTTTAGCTTTTGTAGATCTTTGATTGCCACAGTATTCACATTTAACAGAATGAGAAACATAAATTCTACAAAGCTCTTTTATTGAGTTTTCTAATACTCCTTCATAGAAAGAGTCTTTCCATACTCTAGCAAATCCAGAAAAAATAGCTGGGACGTGTGCTCTTATTGCTTGGCTTTCAGGGCGCGGTGTACCCATCTCAGCACATCTTTTAAGCTCCGCAATCATTTTTGGATCATCAATACTTTCTGGTTTAATATAGCTAATTCTTGGTTTATTCATTTATCTTCTCGCTTTTCTTTAATTATTACATAAAATTAATCTTTTTTTTAGGAGCAAACTCTGACTATTTCACCGAATGAGATTTTGATCATATTATTGGCATTGATGATTGCTGGCTTTACAAAGGGCCTTACGGGACTAGGTCTCCCTATGGTTAGTGTTCCGGTTCTAGCAAGTTTTGTTGGTGTTGAACAAGCTGTGATGATAATAATTATGCCAGTTTTGGTTACTAATATTTGGCTTATGATTAATTTACGAAAACACTTGAATGAAGTTCCTGAATTGGGTCGTATAATGATTTTTGGGGTACCGGGTGCAAGTGTTGGTGCATTTTTCCTCTATTTTGCTAGTGAGAAAGTATTAGCTACTTTCCTAGCTATTTGGATTTTACTATATTTGTATATGAAAGCATTGAATAGTGATTTAGTTTTATCTCGAACAAGTAGAAGAAAAATAGCACCTTACATAGGATTTCTTTCAGGTATTTTGCAATCTGGGACAGGCATATCTGCACCAGTGGTGGCAGCTTATATTGATTCTATAGACCTTTCTCCTAAGGCATATGTTTTTACTGTCGCTTCAATTTTTACAGTTCTATCAGGCACGCATTTTATCATTTTGCTTTTATTAAAAGCTTATTCAATGACTGTTTTTTTTGAGGGTATAGCAGCTATTTTCCCAGTAATTATTTTTGTAGCGCTAGGCTCTAGAGTTAGAGACTTCATATCCCCGGAATTTTTCAGTCAAATTATTAGACTCTTATTAGTGCTTATGGCAATTAGGTTAATTTATAATTCTTGGTTTATTTGATATTTTTTTAATTAACTCTAAATTTAATAATCTTGATAAATTTGTATCAGCATTGCCCTAGGTACGTTAAAATAGACGACTAATTCTTTTAAAAGGCTTGGAGTTTTTAAAATATGCCAACTTATACATACGAAACCTTGTCTAAAACTGGTGCCGATCCTCAGCGTTTTGAGATTTTTCAACGTATGTCTGACGATCCTCTACTTTTTCATCCTACTAATGGTCAGCGTATAAAAAGAATTATTACTGGAGGGCAAGGTATTAGACGTGGGGCAATAAGAAGAAGCACTGTAGTTAATAAGTCTTTACCAGCTGCTAGTGCTTGTAAGTGTGCTACGCAAGCAATTGGACATCATAGGCATAACCATACACATAATCACTAAGGAAGGTATTTAATTGATAAAAGATGACTTAGATACTAATTGGAACTGGGATAGGCCTATTGCTTCTCCCGGAAGGATGAGTGTTGATTTTGAGCAAAGAGTAAATTTTCAGCGTTTAAGAAAATATCGTGTAGCAAGAACTAGACAGGCTCTGAAGGGTTCAGGTTTAGGATCAGTTCTATGTTTCGATAATAATAATATTCGATATATCACTAGTAGCGTTATAGGAGAGTGGGCAAGGGATAAAATTTGTCGCTACACTCTCATGACTGGTGATTGTGAGCCATATTTATGGGATTTTGGTTCAGCCGCTGCCCATCATCGGCTTTATTCTCCTTGGCTTGAAAATGATAGATGTAGAGCGGGTATGCTAGGTTTAAGAGGTTCAGTTTCTGCAGAGGCTGGTTTGTTTAAAGCGGCCGCAAAAGAAATTTTTGAGCTATTAAAAAAAGAAGGTGTTGCTGATATGCCATTAGGGGTTGATGTTTGTGAGCCCCCAATGCTATTTGCATTGCAATCAGAAGGTATAGAGGTAAGAGATGCTCAGCAAGTGATGCTAGATGCTCGCCAAATAAAAAATGTTGATGAAATTGAGTTATTGAATTCTGCTGCTTCTATGGTTGACGGGACTTATCAGTTAATAGCGGAGAAGCTTAAGCCAGGTATAAGAGAGAATGAAATTGTAGCCATAGCGAATAAGCAACTTTATGATGCAGGCTCAGATGATGTTGAGGCAATTAATGCTGTTTCAGGCGAAAGGTGCAGTCCGCATCCACATAATTTTACAGATAGGATGTATAGGCCAGGAGATCAAGCTTTTTTTGATGTTATACAATCTTATATGGGATATAGAACTTGTTACTATAGAACATTAAATGTTGGCTCTTCAACGCCAGCCCAAGAGGATGCTTATAGCCAGGCAAGAGAATGGATAGACGATGCTATTGAGCTCATAAGGCCTGGAGTAACAACTGATAAGATTGCTAAAAAGTGGCCCAAAGCACAGGATTTTGGTTTTGCTAATGAAATGGAAGCTTTTGGTTTACAGTTCGGGCATGGATTAGGTCTGGCGCTTCATGAAAGACCAATAATTAGTAGGCTTGTTTCTCTTGATAATCCATTTGAGCTTCAAGTAGGCATGGTTTTTGCTCTAGAAACATATTGTCCTGCTGCAGATGGAAATGGAGCGGCTAGAATAGAAGAAGAAGTTGTTGTAACACCTAATGGTTGTGAGATAATTACTTTGTTTCCAGCCAAAGATCTTTTTGTTGCGAATAAATATTAATTTTTTTTGAGATTGTTTAATGAAGACTAAACTATTTATTGGAGGCCAATGGTGTGAATCATCGGATGGCGCCACTTTCCCAATTATTGATCCATCTACTGAAAAGCCAATTACTGATGTATCAAGTGCTACTATCGATGATGCAAATAAAGCTATAGAAATTGCTGATAAGGCAGGAAAGGAATGGGCTGCTCGTGCACCAAGAGATCGTGCCGAAGTTTTGAGGAAGGCATGGGAGCTACTTTCTTCTAGAAGAGATGACATTGCAGAGTATATTGTGAGGGAAAACGGCAAGGCACTTCCTGATGCCATTGGTGAAACAAACTATGCAATAGAGTTTTTTAGATGGTATTCAGAGGAGGCTGTTAGAAATTATGGAGAAATACTTACTTCTCCAGCAGGTGGAAATAAAATTGTAGTTATGCACCAGCCAATTGGTGTAAGTGTTCTAGTTACGCCTTGGAATTATCCTGCTGCTATGGCTACTAGGAAAATAGCTCCAGCTATTGCTGCTGGATGTCCTGTGATTCTAAAGCCAGCTTCTGATACTCCATTAACTGCTCTTTTAGTAGCAGAGATCTTAGCCGAAGCAGGCGTTCCTGATGGAATAATGAATGTAATTCCTTCAAGACGATCTGGTGAAATTGTAAGTACAATGCTTCACCATCCGCTTGTGAGAAAGCTTTCATTTACTGGCTCTACAGAAGTAGGAAGAAATCTCCTTAAAGAAGCTGCTGATTGTGTTGTTAACTGCTCTATGGAGCTAGGAGGCAATGCACCCTTCTTAGTATTTGATGATGCAGATATTGATGCTGCTGTTTCTGGCGCCATGATAGCCAAAATGAGAAATGGTGGAGAAGCTTGCACAGCCGCAAATAGGTTTTATGTTCATGATAAAGTATATGAAGAATTTTCTAAAAAGTTTTCTACTGCTATGTCGGCAATGAAAGTTGGCCCAGGGCTAGAAGAAGGTGTCGAGTTAGGACCTATGGTCAATGAATGGGCGATTAAAGATATAGATGCATTAGTTCAAGATGCAAAAACTAAAGGGGCAGAAGTTTTAGCAGGAGGAGCACCGCTTGATAAGGTTGGTTATTACTATCCACCTACTGTTCTCGGAAATGTCTCTAGTGACTCTAAGATACTTCAGGAAGAGGTTTTTGGTCCAGTAGCTCCAATAGTGAGTTTTAGTAATGATGACCAAGCGATAGAACTAGCTAATGATACTGAGTATGGTCTAGTTTCCTATCTTTATACTGAAGATAGTGGAAGAGGTTTGGCAATATCAGAGCGCTTAGATGCCGGTATGATTGGATTGAATAGAGGTTTAGTTTCTGATCCAGCAGCTCCTTTTGGAGGAACGAAACAAAGTGGCTTAGGCAGAGAAGGTTCGCACGATGGCATGATGGAATACATGGAGAAGAAGTATATTGCTGTTGAATGGTAGTATTAATGAATTAAAATAAAAATATAGAGGAAAAATTATGTCAGAATTAAAAGATTATAAGATTGGTTGGATAGGCGCAGGCCGTATGGGCTTTCCTATGGCAAAGAGATTAATAGAAGCTGGTTGTGATGTTGCGATTTATAATCGTACTAAATCAAAAGCAGAGCCATTAAGGGAAATAGGGGCAACGCTTGTTGATGTTCCGGCCGAGCTTAGTGATAGAGATGTAGTATTTACTATGGTTTCTACTTCAGATGATTTGTTATCAGTTACTTTTGGGGATCATGGCTTACTAACAAATGATACCACTCCTAAGATGCTTGTTGATTGCTCAAGTGTTTCAGAAGAAGCTTCAGCTAATATAAGAAAAAAAGCAAAGGATTTGGGCGTAGAAATGTTGGCCGCCCCCGTTAGTGGAAATGGTAAAGTTGTTAAAGCTGGTAAACTAACTATTGTAGCTTCTGGCCCTAAAGAATCTTTTGATATGGCAGAGCCTTATTTAGATAGGTTAGGTAGGGGAGTGACTTATGTGGGTGAAGGAGAGTTAGCGAGAATGGTCAAAATTTGTCATAACCTCCTATTAGGTGTCTATTCTCAATGCTTAGCAGAAATTACTGTTCTAGCCGAGAAGGGAGGAGTCCCTCGACATGCTACCTTAGATTTTATAAATAATAGCGTTATGGGCTCAATGTTTTCTCAGTACAAGACACCAGCTTTTGTCACTCTGGATATGACACCAACATTTACTCCAGCCCTATTAAGAAAGGATCTAGATCTTGGATTAAAGGCTGGAGAAAGTCTTGGTGTTGATTTACCAGTAACCGCTACTACTCGAGAAATGGTTCAAAGAACTATTGACGCAGGTCATGACAATACAGACTTTCTAGTTCTGCTAGAAGAGCAAGCCAAAGCTTCAGGCTTAGAGCTAAGTCCTGAAGATACCGAAGTAAGCGATGGCCTTTAAAAATAGCTATTCTTGAAAAAGAAAAATAATAGATTTCCTTTTTTGATGATTGGCCCTGGCCTGTTGCTTGCAGCAACAGGAGTTGGTGGCGCTGATATGGCAACAGGATCTATTGTAGGTAGCTTGGTTGGAACTTCAATTCTCTGGGCGGTAATACTCGGAGCATTAATGAAGTTTGTTATAACAGAGGGATTAGCTAGATGGCAAATAGCGACAGGTGAGACTTTTCTTGAAGGTGTCAGACATCGCTTTGGCCCTTTTGCAATTTGGCTCTTTATTCCTTATCTTTTGCTTTGGTCTTTTTTTGTTGGCTTAGCAATGATGAGCTCTTGTGGAATTGCTCTTTATGCGCTGTTTCCGATTTTTGATAATCCTGAGTCTGGTAAAAATTTTTTTGCAATAATTAGCAGTATAATTGGATTATTTTTAGTAATGAAAGGCGGCTATCCTTTGTTTGAAAAGATGATGAGATTTTTTGTAGCTATTATGTTTATAACAGTAGTGTTAACAGCTATCTCTATTTGGCCTAATACAAGTGACATTCTAAGAGGTCTCTTTATTCCTAATGTAACTAGCTTGGATGGCGAGAGTCTAACCTGGACTGTGGCATTAATAGGTGGGATTGGAGCCTCACTAACTGTTCTTTCTTACGGATACTGGTTAAGAGAAGAAGAGAAGGTACAGGAAAGTAACTTGTGGTCATGTAGAGTTGATTTAGGTATTGGATGGTCAATGACAGCTTTATTTGGTATTTGTATGGTAATTGTTGGAAGTGAAGTTAAATTAGAAGGTAGCGGAGCAACATTATTAGTTAATCTTTTTGAAACACTAAAGAGTAGTATTGGAGAAGTTGGGAGTTGGATATTTCTAATTGGAGCTACTGGAACCGTATTTAGCAGTCTGTTGGGAGTTTGGCAGTCTGTTCCTTATCTTTTTGCTAATTCTTATGGGCTTGCTTCTATTAAGTCGAAAAAAAAATATAATCAAGATATAGATGCGTCATCAAAATTATATAGATATTTTCTATTTGCATTGGCCTTTGTCCCAATGATTGGTTTATTTTTTACGTATCAGCAGATTCAAAAAATTTATACTATCACAGGCGCTCTCTTCTTCCCTTTTTTAGCTTTGGCATTGCTAATAATGAATAGTAGAGCTGAATGGGTGGGGGAGAAAAATAAAAATAAAACTATTACTTCTCTTATATTGCTAGGTATATTATTTTTCTTCTCATTTATTGCTTTCCAAAGATTTTTTTAATTGAATTTATTTTTTTATCATGTTTTATAAACCAGAGAATGGTCATAATCTTCCTAGAAACCCTTTGCAAGCATGTGTTGTTCCTAGGCCTATAGGCTGGATCTCAACGATTGGAAAGTCAGGTGCCTTAAATCTTGCACCATTCAGTCATTTTAATTTTGTTAGTATTTCACCGCCAATAGTGATGTATAGTTGTAGCGGCTATCATGTAGATGGAGATGAAAAAGATAGTGCACTTAATGCTAAAGAGACAGGAGAGTTTGTTTATAATATGGCAACTTGGAGTACGAGAGAGGCTATGAACTTGAGTTCTAAATCTTTTAAAAGAAATGAAGATGAATTTTCCTTTTCTGGTTTAACTAAAGTATCTTCAGAGGTAGTAAAGCCCCCAAGAGTTGGAGAATCTCCTATAAGCTTAGAGTGTAAAACTTGGAAATGTATCGAACTACCAGAAGCGCCAGACAAATCGAAAACTATTTTAGTTTTAGGAAAGGTTGTTGGAGTACATATTAAGGATGATGTAATTAAAGATGGTTTTGTAGATACTGTAAAGATTAAGCCATTAGCAAGACTTGGATATAAGGATTATGCTATTGTTGATAAAGCATTTAGTATCGATAGACCCGATTAGTATTTATGGAGATTTGATTGAATATGTTAGCTAAGAAGAAAAATACTTTATTTACCTTATTATTAATTTTTTGCCTGCCTATAAATTATTTGTCTGCTGAAGGGTATTATGAGGGCGAGACTATTACTTTAATTATGGGTTTAGATGCTTCTGCTGGAGGCACTACAGTTGGTCGTTTGATGGCAAAGCATTTAGAAGTGAATTTACCGGGCAACCCAACTGTCATTGTAAGAAATATGCCTGGTGCTTCAATGATTTCCGCACATATCTATGTCTTACTTAAAGCTCCAAGAGATGGAACAACACTTTATTATGGACCACGATCTTCTCTGGGAGAGCTTCTTGAGTTTCCTGGCCATTCATTCAAATATAATCAATTTACTTCGTTAGGAGGAGTTCAGTTAGCACCTCTAGTTACTTACACAAGAAAGGATATGCTTGATGGAGGGATTCAGAAACCAAGTGATGTATTAAAAGCCGAAGATCTAGTTTTTGGCGGTATTTCTGCCGAACACGGCAGGATGATTGCAAGTACATTAGGCTTGGATTTATTAGGTGTGAATTATCATTTTGTTGGAGGTTACCCTGGAAGTGGAAGGATCAGAGCGGCAGTTTTGAGTGGTGAGGTTAATATGGCAACTGATGCGGCTCACGCGTATCTGAATGAAGCAGTTCCACTTCTTGAACAGCAGGATTTAAATGCTCCTCTATTTTCTCTTCCCTTGATCAATGATGAGGGTAATTTAGTCAAGAGTCAGCTAGTTCCAGATATTCCTACTATTAATGAGCTGTATACTGAAATTAACGGGGTAGAGCCTTCGGGGATTAATTGGGATGCAATTAGAACTATGCTTGAAATTGATCAAACTATGCAACATGTTTTTTTAGGCCCACCACGAATGAATAGAGAGGCGATTGAAGAGATTAGGAGTGTACTTCCACCTATGATGGCTTCACCTCAGTTTATCGAAGAAGCAGTTCGTATCCTAAGCTATGCGCCTGTATCAGTTAGCTATGAAAGGCAAGAAAATATTTTTGATGCTACTGCGGAAGTGAGACCTGAAGTTAAGGAATATATCGAAGAGCAAATTGCAAGAAATAATGGTTTTTAGTCAAAACTATTTGGTGTGTCAACAACTAGATCGCCAGTGACTGGCCAACCATCTTCCCATTTAAGTAAATTTGCCCCTAGTTTAGAGTTTCCATTTTGTGACCCATCATAATAATGAAAAGTTACTATTTCAGTAGAGCCTCCAAAAGCAGTAATTTTATCTTGTATCCAATTATTTATTGTGACGCCATTTATATCAGTTATACCTACATGACCAGGACCAATAATCCTTGACTCTCCTCTCGAAAGATCAAAATCAGAGCCACCACCATCAATCATCGAGACCCCATTCTTATCAAGATAAGGTCCGGTTATAGTTGACGATCTCCCAACTTTTACTTTATAGGTAGAATCTAGATCGCTACAACAGCTCCCAAAATTTACAAACAAATAATAAAAACTTCCATTTTTATGCAAGTATGCAGCCTCAATACCCGTTAATTTGTTTTGTGGGTTAGGGTCATTCTCCCCTAAATTATTTGCAATTTTTGTAAAGCGTGAAGACTCTTGATTAGTGGAGGTCAAATTTGGTGAATTTGCTAGTTTTTTTGTTCCATCATTAAGATCAGCTATGTAAATACCACCTGCATGAGAACCAAATATCAAATAAAAATTTGTTCCATCTTCAAAGATCGAAGGATCCATAGTTCTTGGTGTTTCTGGCCCTTCTCCAACTGACTGTAAAATAATACCCTCATCAAGCCAGTTAGGCGCCCCTATTGATCCAACATTTTCTGCAAATCCTATTGCATCTTTAACTCCTAATGTCTCATGTTCATCGTAAGCCGTAAAAAATATAAATTCACCATTCTTAGTAATAGAAGGAGCATCAAACTCACCTGTAGCATTCCATGTTTGTATAGAAGTCCACCAGCTTTGTGCTAAAGCATCTGCACCAATCGATATTTTTTTACTCACTGTCCCAAGAGTTAATCCTGAAAAGATCAGTTCATATGTATTGATAGCATCTGAGTTTTGACCAGAAGCATAACCATAAACTTTTTTGGGGATACCTGTAACAAAAAATTGACTTGGATCATGTACTAATTCTATTGGTCGGTCGCGGGTTGTGCTACTAAAAGTATCACCCACCCCACCAATGGTTAAAATGGTATTTGTAATAGTTTCTAAAGATGAAGAACTAGTATGCCTAACAGTTATTGTCTGTCCATTAGTCACAGTCCCAGCTGATGCTATATATGCTCCACCTGCAATGCTATAAGTGCCTCCTGTAATACTAATATTAGTTGCAGTATTAATACCTACTACGGTAATACTATTAGAGGTAATAACTTGATCTCTTCTAACATCATTTTGATCGGTGAAATTAAATGTACTAGGTGTAGTGTCTGTTGCTGGTGTAATGATGTTACCTGAAGAAGAAGTAGAACCTCCTCCTCCGCCGCATGATGATAGGATGAAAATTAATAAAAAATAACTTTTTTTTAAAATATTAACCAATCAGGAAAACCACTAATATTATCTTGAAACCACATGCCTAGAAGAGAAGGATAAAACAGAATCCCCATTATTTCACCATAGAATAAAACAACAATTCCCCAACATGTCATTGCATAACTAACCGCTAATTTTTTACTATATTTTCCCCACCTAATAAGATATATACCAATAAAAAGAGGAAGTGCAATTTTTTGACCAACTAAAATAGTAGTTATAATTATCCCAGCAAGATATGCAAAAAAGACGATAGCTTTACCAAACCAAGCATTTTTATAAGAATTACTAAAAGTTTTTTTCCAGCTACCAAGTATATTCTTTTGTGCTAACACTTTTTTAAGATCGAAAAAGGCTAAAACAGCTGAAAGCACTGTACCTGGGATACAAACCAATAGTGGAATTTGTCTTACAGGAGGAGGCCACTCCAAGGAGGCTATTGCTGCTGAAGAAAAAACAATAACTAAACCTAATGAGATGAATAGAGAGACTAAGGGGTTCTTAATTTTTTCTTTAGAACTTTCTTGGGTCTTGGTTTCTTTTTTATTAAATCCACGAGCAGCAAAAAATAAAGTTATAACAGTGATAATCATCAATATAATAACAATAGGCCGATTGAGCCATCCCACCCCTTGATAAACACTAACGCTAATCTGGTAGTAGCCTTCAAGGATACCACCTAGAACAAGTGCTAAGACAACTGGAGGTCTAGGCCAATTACCCTTTTTCATTAAAAATCCTATTACGCCAAAAAAAGTACAGCTTATCCAATCACCAAGAGATGCTCCCCCTAGCCAAGCACCCATAAATATGAAGAGCACAACTCCAGGTACTATCAAGTGTCCTGGCATAAGAGCTAATTTCACGACATGCTGAATAATACCTAATAAGATTAAGGTAGCTATAACACTAGCAATAGCAATCATCCAAACGAAGCTAAAAGTCATATTAAGATTTTCGTCAAGCATTGATGGCCCTGGCCTTAGCCCAAGCATTAGTAGGGCGCCCATTAAAACTGCAGTACCAACACTACCTGGGATCCCCATGGTTAAAGTAGGGATTAGCGCCCCTCCCCTTAATGCATTATTTGCAGCTTCAGGAGCAAGTACGCCTCTAATATCTCCATCACCAAATTTAGTTTGATCTTTGGAGCTTTGCTTAGCATGGCCGTAAGTTACCCAACCAACTATTGAAGCACCCAAACCTGGCAACATGCCAATATAAGCACCTATCACACTACAACGAATCACTAGCCACCATCTTTTTAGTGCATCATTGACTCCCTGCATTAATCCAGCACGTGTATCAGAAGATTCTCCTGTTCTAGTTATAGAAACATTTTTTATTGCAAGTTCCATAATTTCAGGAATAGCAAATAGACCTAATAGCACTGGTATTAGAGGGAGCTGATCAAGTAAGTATAAAGTTCCAAATGTATAACGAGGTATGGCTAGAGACTCAGGAAAGCCTACAAGTGCAAGTAGTAAACCGAACATTGCTGCAGTAACGCCTTTTAAGATCGAGCTACCCGCTAGTGACCCCACCATTGTCAATCCAAGTACACCAAGCATAAAAGTTTCAGGAGATTCAAATGCTAATATAATTGGAAGTATCAAAGGCAAAGAAACCCCTAGTGCAGCAGCTCCAAAAACTCCACCAATAGCTGATGATGTAAATGCGGCACCAAGCGCTCTAGCAGATTGACCCTGTTTAGCCAATGGGTATCCATCTATGACAGTTGCTTGTGATGCGGCAGTACTCGGTATACCTAGGAGTATTGAGGTAATAGCTCCACTAGTTGATGTAGATGCCCAAGAAGAGATTAGTAATGCAAAAGCCGCTATTGGTTCCATACTAAAGGTAAATGGAAGAAGGAGTACAAGCCCTATTGCACCTCCAAGACCAGGTATTGCTCCAAGCCAAATTCCAACTAAACACCCTAAAATAAAATAGCCAATTACGTCTAACTGGAATATTAAACCCAAACCTGATAATAATGCTTCAATCATTAACTTTCCTTATATGCTCAGGCCGTGGATAATAACATTACTTAGGAGGTATTTGTATGGCTTATAATCATAATTCGTTAAAAGTAATATTATCGTTAAAGACCGCTAATCAAATTATTAATGAAGGCTTTAAAATTGCACGTGAGTATAATATTAATCCGTTAGCTATTGTTGTGCTTGATTCTGGCGGGCATCAAATCTCCTCTCAAAGAGAAGATGGTGCGGGAATTATACGGATTGAGATTTCTATAGCTAAATCATATGGAGCTCTGGGAATGGGGAGCTCTTCAAGAGGCATAGGTATTGGTCTCAGCAAAAAACCAGTTTTTGCTACTGCTTTATCTAGTATTTCGGGTGGAAAGTTTGCAACTGCAGCTGGTGGTGTTCTTATTCTTGATGATAAAAAACAGGTAATTGGAGCAGTTGGGGTAAGTGGTGATACATCAGAAAGGGATGAGTTTGTTGCAATATCTGCGATTAAGTCAGTAGGTTTTTTATGCGATCCTGAAAAACCTGATGATGATTGGGATAAGTAATTTTTTATTATGGCTAGAAAAAAATTCATTAAATCATCAGGTAGAGTTATTTCTTTAGAGTTTGATTCGAAATTACTATCGGATAACCCTTTAGGTGACCCTAGTTTGAGACAGATCCATATTTGGCTCCCACCTCAATATGATCAATCTAAGGGTATAAAGATGGGAAAAAGATTTCCAGTGTTATTTGATTTAGCTGGTTATGCTGGTTCGGGGTTATCTCATACTAACTGGAAAAGTTTTGATGAAAACATTCCAGAAAGAGCTGCGCGTATATTGTATGAAAAAAAGCTAGATCCTTTTATTGTTGTTTTTCCAGATTGTTTTACCTCTTTGGGGGGAAATCAATATATAAATTCAATTGCAGTTGGAGCATATGCCGATTATTTAACTAAGGAATTGATTCCACTGATTGATAAAGAGTTCAGAACAAAAGCCTCTAGAAATCATCGTGGATGTTTTGGAAAATCTTCAGGAGGTTATGGAGCAATGGTTCATGGTATGAAATATTCTAATCATTGGGGAGCAATAGCGAATCATTCTGGAGATTCATATTTTGATTTTGTTTATAGATCAGAGTGGCCAAAAACACTTACTCATTTAGGTCAGTACAAAAGTAGAAAAAGAACTAATGATGCAGTGAGTACTATTTCAGATATAGATTGCCTAGAAGATGGTATAGATGATGGGAGAATCAAAAAATTTTTAAAGACAGTTTGGAATAAGCAAAAATTGAGTTCCAATGATCTTCATTGTTTAATGAATTTAGCTATGGCAGCTACTTATGATCCTGATATTTCTGCTCCAAATAATTTTAAAGTACCATTCAACTTAGAGACTGGTGAGATTATACCTAGTAGATGGAAAAGGTGGCTAAAGCATGATCCTATAAATCTGGTTAATAGATATGCAGAGAATCTAAAAAGCCTTAGGGGTATTTTTATTGATTGTGGTTGGAAAGATCAGTATCACATTCACTATGGCACTAGGATACTTTCTAAGAGAATGAGAAGTCTGAAGGTACCACATATTTATGAGGAGTTTAATGATACACATTCAGGAATTGATTATAGACTAGATGTTAGCATTCCTTATCTATTGAAAGCTCTTAGTTAGAGGCATTTTCAATTCTATTTTTCGTATCAAGAATTAATTCATCTAACCATAACTGGAATTCATCAGGTGCTACCCAAGGATGAGCTTCACTATCTTTCCTATTTTTTAATCGCTCAGCCCTTGCAAATAGATCATCAGAAGTACTTGCATGAATGTCGTAGTGGTTAACAACTTGAACCTCTATATCTGGAATTAATTTTATTCTCTCAAGATCAGCTAGAAATTCTTTCATGGCATCAAGATCTTCAGTTCTTAAAGCGGGTCCACCATGAAAATAGGCTTTATATTCTGTCCCATTATCAAATACAGAGAATATGATAGATATAGTTCCTGGTGTATGCCCAGGAGTGATCTCAAAGGCAAGTTTAGTATTTCCAAGTATCAATTCATCACCTTCTTTGATAACAAAATCTCTTCTAGGTGCGTATTCCCCAAAATCTCTTTCAATCATTAACCAATCTTCTTCTGCTGCACCAAATTGAGCATTAAGAATTTTTTGTAAAGCAGGAGCACCTCCATAGTGATCTCTATGGCCTTGAAGTATTAGAACGTACTTTATATTTTTTGGCTCAAGACCAACTTTTATTATGTTATCGAGTAAATATTCTGTATAGCCGTCATTATCCCACATTGTGTCTATTAAGATTAATCCATCGCTAGTTTCTATAACATAACTAGCTACTTCTCCTTGACCAACAAAAAAAAGATTATCAAAAACTTGAAAAGGCTCTCTAGCCATAAGGCTTAGGTCATTTCTAGGATTAATCCTTTGAGGCGGTTGTCCAAATGAAGAGTTTAAAAATAGTAGAGCAATAATAGCTATAGAGAGAGAATTGAGATTTTTGATAAACATAATTAATTACCCCTTAATCATTTTTAAAACTTATTTCTGATTATCGTCCCACTTACTTATGATTGCATCAAATACTGGTCTTTTTCTTTCATTGGGAGTTTTTTCAGATTTACCTATATGTATGAATCCGATTATATCAATAAAATCTTCATGACCGAGAATTTGTTTTACTTCTTTTGAATACGCAGCCCAGCCAGTCAACCATTGCGCTCCATAATTTAGAGCGTGAGAAGCAATTAGAATATTTTGGCATACAGCTGCTGAGGATAGTTTTTGCTCAAGCTCAGGTATTTTATCAAATCTATTATTATCTGGATAAGAGGTGACTATCAAAAGTAACGGCGATAAGGAGGGTTTATCAATCTCAATTTGAATTCTTTTTTCACTCGCCTCAGGGTTATTTTTTTTGAAAACCCCTCCAATAACTTTACCAAGACTAGATTGAGATCTCTTATTGAGTATTTGTATCCTCCAAGGCTCAATTCTTCCGTGATCTGGGACCCTTATAGCGGCATTTAAGATTATCTCTAGCTCTTCTTTATTAGGCCCTGGCTCAATCAGATTTTTTGCTAACACGGATCTACGAGTTAATAAGTGGTTTATAGTCGAATTTTTCATAAATACTTTTTTGTTAAAACACTCTAATATTATTAAACAAAATGATGAAAAAACAATATTTTTTTTTTGTTTAAGTAATTTTTATCTTTTTATTTGTGTAATTTTTTTCAATAAAGAGAGACAGGCAGTCATATTTATGTAGAATTAGTATTAATGCTTGGACTAGGGAATCAATCATGGCGTATGAATTAATCGGAAAAGATTTTATTCCTCCTGATATACATGGGAAGGTCACAGGTAAGGCAAAGTTTGCTGAAGATTTTCGTCTTGAGGGAATGGTTTTTTGCAGATTACTTACTAGTTCCGTTCCTCACGCAAAAATATCTAATATAGATTATTCTGAAGCGTTAGCTATGGAAGGCGTTTTAGGGGTGTTGACTGCTGACGAAGTCCCAGAGCAGAGTAATGTAGTTGAGCCAATTTTAACTAATGAGCCTTTATATGTAGGTGATCCAATCCTTGCGGTAGCAGCAACTAGTGAGGCTATTGCACAAAATGCAATTGATAGCATTCAGATTAATTATGATATATTGCCTTTTACTGTAGACCCGCTTGAAAGCTTATATCCAGGAGGTCCTGACGCAAGATCTGATGGAAATACAATGAGCTTTTCTAGGCCGCGTTCGATTATCTCTCACAAATGGACAGCAAGGGACTTTATAAGCGTTGATGAAAATACTTTACCTATGGGTGAAGCTACAGAGACATGGAGCTTTGGAGATATTCAATCTAGTTTTGACTCCTCCGATTTAATTCTTGATGAGACATTTGTTACTGCTGGTAATTCACATTTATGTATGGAGCCAAGGACAACTATGGCTAATTGGGAGAATAATAAATGTTTTATTTATGGCTCTACCCAAAGCCAGTCAGCAGTTATGCCAGGTCTAGCAAGTTTTTTGGGAATAGATATTGAAAATTTAGTTTATATAGGTGAGTTTTGTGGGGGAGGTTTTGGCTCAAAGTCAAATCCATATTCTACAATGGCTATTCCTGCGTTTATGTCAAAAAAGATTCAAAGACCAGTAATGATGCGAATTAGTCGAGCAGAAGAATTTTATATTGGTAGAGCAAGGCCAGGCTTCCAAGGAAGGGTGAAGTTAGGCTTTCGAAGTGATGGTAGAATGGTTGCCGCTGATCTTTTTGTTGTTCAAGAAAATGGACCATACAGAGGTTTTGATGATTTTGATGCCGCAGCTTCTGCGATTTCTTTATTGTATCAACCAGAAGCTTTAAGGATGCAGGCAGTGCCTGTTGAGACAAATACACCACCAAGAGCAGCTATGAGGGGCCCAGGCGAGAATCAAATTGCAGCCGCAGTAGAGCCACTAATTGATAAAGCTGCAAAGCAGCTTAATATTGATAGAGTAGAGATCAGAAGAATTAATGCAGCAGATAATGATGCTAAATACTATTCAGACCAAGGACCTGTCACAAGTGCTTATCAAGCTGAATGTTTAGATAAAGGCTTATCTATGTGGAATGAGATAAAGCTAAGAAGCGGTCAAAAGAATGGCTCAAAAGTGCGTGGTGTTGGTGTTGGTCAGGGGTTTCATCCTGCTGGTAGAAATGGTTATGATGGCTTGATTAGAATTACGCCTGATGGGAAGTTGCATATTCATAGTGGCGTTGGAAATTTAGGAACATATTCTCATACATCAACTTCAAGAGTGGCAGCAGAGGTGCTTAAATATAATTGGGATAATTGTGTTGTTGTTAGAGGTGATAGCAGAAAGCATCTTGCTTGGAGCCCAACTCAAAGTGGGAGTAATACATCTTTCACTACCACTCGTCAAAGCTATGTTGCTGCAGTTGACGCTCTTGAGAAGATAAAAGAAATTGCTACTCTTGATATGGGAGGGTCTATCGAAGATTATGATATATCAGGAGAAGAGGTTTTTCTTATATCAGACCCAACAAAAAGAATAAAATTTTCCACTATTGCCCAAAGAGCAATTGAGATTGGTGGTAAGTACTCTGGATATGATATGCCAGATGATTTACACCCTATCACTAAGTCTTCTGTTTCTGGTTTAGCAGGAACTGGTTTAATTGGAGTATCAAAAGATAATTTATATAGAAATGGCTTGGTTGCTGGAATAGCTGTCGGGTTTATTGAAATAGAGCTAGATACTGAAACTGGTAAGTTCGAAATATTAGATTATTTAGGAGTTTCTGACTGTGGAACTGTTCTTCATCCAAAAGGATTATCTACGCAGATAAGTGGAGGGGCGGTTCAAGGTTTTGGTTTAGCAGCTTTTGAAAAGCATATCTTTGATCCTCAGAATGGCCTTCCAGGTAATCTAGGTTTTTTAGATCATAAGCCACCTACTTATTTAGATGTGCCTTCTGTTATGAATACAGCTGCAGCTGAGGTTGAGGATCCGCAGAATCCTGTTGGTGCTAAGGGAATGGGTGAGCCAGTCCAAGGTTGTGCTGCTGCAGCTTTAGTTTGTGCTATTTCAGATGCATTAGGTGGGCACTATTTTAATCGAGTTCCAATAACTCCAGATATGATTGTTAATGCAGTCTCTGGTCGAGAGCAGTCACATGGCCCTCTTGATGTAAATACCGCTTAATTAATGGTTTTTAAATTATGTTTGAAAAAAATAAAATTTTAGAAAAAAATAGGTCATCAAGAAGAGCTTTTATTAAAGGCGTTATAGCTTCTGGTACAGCAGTTTCATCAAGCGGTTATATTTTTGGAAGTCTGGCAGGCTGCTCTCCTGATCAGTCTGTTTTAGGCTCGGTGGAGCGATTAGTTTCTTTAAATGTCAATGGCCAGACTCGCAGGGTAGATGTTCTTCCTAATGAAACTCTTGCTATGACTCTAAGGTATAAGCTTGGCTTGACTGGTACAAAGTTAGGTTGTGATAGAGGAGAGTGTGGAGCATGTACTTTGCTAGTTGATGGGGTACCAAATTATTCATGTTCTACACTTACTCATTCTGTAAGAGATAAGCAAGTTACTTCTATAGAAGGTTTGCAAGGCCCTAATGGGGAGCTACACCCTGTTCAGCAAGCAATGATAGATGAGCTTGGGCCTCAGTGTGGTTTTTGTACTCCAGGCCAGATTATGTCAGCTGTTGCGTTGCTTGAATCAAATCCAAATCCCTCAAGGGATGAAGCTCGTCAGGCCATGTCAGGAAACTTATGTAGGTGTGGCGCATATGATCATTACTTAAACTCAGTTATGAAAGCCGCAGAGAGAAGCTGATGTCAAAAGATATGATGCAAAGTTTTGAGCTATTTCAGCCTGATAATCTGGATGATGCTATAAATCTTTTAGATAGATTTAGAGGAGATAGTTGGGTTTTAGCTGGAGGTCACGATACATTTTCTTGGTTCAAAGATCGAGCTAAGTATGCACCAAATGTAATTGATTTGAATAATATTGATGAATTAAAAGGCATTACTGAAACTAATAGAGGTCTTGAAATTGGCGCGTTAACCTCTCTAACTGAGATTGTATCTAACCCAATAATTAAAAGTAATTTTTCCTTGCTAAGTGATGCTGCAGGAAAAGTAGCAAGTCCACAGATTAGGAATACTGGCACCATAGGTGGAAATTTAAATCAAGATGCAAGATGTTGGTATTACCGCTACGGAGTAGACTGCTACAGAGCTGGAGGGAATTCTTGTTATGCGGATACTCCTCAAGGCCAAAATAGAGAGCATTGCCTTTGGGGAGCAGATCGTTGTGTGGCTGTCTCACCATCAGATACTGCTTCTGCAATGGTTGCCCTAGACGCACTAATGGTAATAAGAGGTCCTGATGGAGAGAAAGAGGTTCCTGCTGAAGATTTCTTTATTGGGCCAGATATAGACATAGAAAGAATGACAATTATTCAATCCGGGGAGATTTTAGCTAGAGTTATTCTTCCTACTGATTGGTCAGGTGCTACTTTCTATTTTGAAAAAGTATCAGATAGGAATACTTGGGATTTTTCACTTGTTAACGTAGCTGCAGCTATGATTATTGAAAATAATGTTATTAAAGATATTCGTATCGTAGCTGGTGCTGTTCAGTGCACGCCAAGAAGGCTATCGGTTGTTGAGCAGGTAGTAAAGGGAAGCCCAAAGAATGATGATACTGCTAGCTTAGCAGGCCAAGCAGCGATAAGAGGAGCAACACCTCTTAATTATAATCATTTTAAGATTCCTCTTTTAGAAAATCTTGTAAAAAGAGCGATAAGAGACGCGTAGATATTTGATTGAATGGAAGTCCTACGTTTTAGTACTAATATATGGGGTCAAAAAATAATCCAAGGAGCTTCTTGGGACTTAATCCCTCTTTTCTTTTTTTTTGCAGTCATGGTCATTATCATTCATGCTATTTTGAGATGGTTTCTAATTAAGCGAAAATAGTTTTTTGGAATTTCTGATGACAAAAAAAAATAATGAATTAGGCAGAGTTATGTTTTTAAAGCATAGTCTTATCGATCGCGTCATTCATTGGTTATTTGCTATTTGTACTTTTGTTTTAATTATTACTAGTTTTTTTCCTATTTTAGGCTTTAATTTTTCTTGGTTATTTATCCACTGGTTTTCAGGGCTAGTTCTAGTTTTTTTAGTAATATTTCACAGCTTAAGGGTAATATTTTTTCAACAATTGCAATCAATGTTTATAAGCAAGTCAGAGCTGATAAATTTTGTAAAATCTTTATTATTATTTTTTAAATCATTTAAGAGTTTTAGATATAGATCCGGGAAATATTCTTTATCGTCTAAACTAGTCCATCATATTTTCACCTTGTTTATTTTGATAACTATTGCAACCGGTCTATTAATGATGATAAAAATAGACTCTCCATTTTGGGATGGAAATTTATATTTTTTTTCAGAAGGATTGTGGGGATTGATATATACCTTTCATGATATTGGGGCATTATTTCTGCTAACCATCGTCATTATTCATGTCTATTTTGGTATAGTAAGAATAAGATTACTTAAGTCAATGGTAACTGGTTGGATATCAAAGGATGAGTATGAAAAATATCATGATGAGAATCTATGGAAACCAGATGATTAGTTTAAATAAGGCGAGTTAAGAAATTTTATGTCAGGTAAGAAAAAAAATAATGATTTAGAAGCTCGTATTGATGCAATAGAGTCATGCTATGAATATATGCTTGCATATGCCGCACAAGGAAAAGAGTCAGACAATAGTGGAGGCTCCTCTAGTTCTGATCTAAGGAATTTTTTAGTAGAAATGGAAAAGGCATTAAATGGTCTTGATGTAGTTGTTAGAGATGCTTTTAGTAATTTAGATTCTTTTAGTGATGATTTTTTATTGGCATTTAATCAAGATATTAAAATAACTAGGAGTTTAATCAGTATATTAATTAAAAAAGAGGGAATAAGTTCTCAGTTAGTAGATAATGTTAATGCCTCTATTCACTTAAGGGCTCTTCTAACGGATTTATTTATTATTGATGAAATATTAGGGAGTAAGTGAAAATTATGAAATTTTTTTTTATATTATTATTATTTTATTTTAGTAGTATCTTTGCTCAAGATAGATTCGCACAAGTTCAAATAGAGACAATCTCAGTATCAGAAGGCGTTTATATGTTGATTGGAGCTGGAGGGAATATTGGTCTTAGTATAGGAGAAGATGGTATTTTTATGATTGATGATCAGTATGCCCCTTTAAGTGAAAAAATCTTATCTGCTGTATCTGATATTGATGATAGAGAAATAAAATTTTTAGTTAATACTCATTATCATGGAGATCATACTGGAGGTAATGAGGCTATAGGTGAACAAGGAGCTTTAATTATTGCTCATGAAAATGTTAGAGAAAGAATGAGCACTGATCAATTTAGAGCTATTTTTGATCAAACTATTCCAGCTTCTTCAGATGCATCGCTTCCAGTAGTGACGTTTACAGATGAGTTAACTTTTCATTGGAATGAAGACACAATCAGAGTAATCCATGTAGCTCCAGCTCATACCGATGGGGATTCTATTCTACATTTTGAGAAGGCTAATGTTATTCATATGGGAGATAATTTTTTTAATGGTTATTATCCATTTATTGATGTTGGCAGCGGCGGTGATATAAACGGAATAATATCAGCTGGTTATCAAGCTTTATCTTTAGCAAATGGGAATACTAAAATAATTCCTGGCCATGGTCCATTATCAGATGCTATTGGCTTAAGCTCTTGGCTAGATATGCTCAAAGTAGCTAGAACAAATATGCAAAATCTAATTAATCAGGGGCTGTCAGAAGATCAGGCTTTAGCAGCTAGACCAACTAGTGAGTTTGATGATAGTTATGGAGGAGGCTTTATGAATCCAGAGAATTTTAATAGGCTCCTTTATCAGAGTCTTAGCAATTAAGGGGATTATCTTTTGAATAAATACCGGTTAATGCCAACCGCAGAAACCGGCATTTAGTCAATAAAAAATTAATATTATCTTCTGTTTCCTTCGAAATTGATTTCGATTTCAACTGGTGTTCCTGGTCTTGCAAAATTAAAATCCTGAGGGTTTATAATCATGTTACCTTCGAAGCCAGCTTTATAAACAGTCATACCCATCTGCATTCCTGAGCCTTGCCCTATTTTGTTAATAGGTAATGAAATTGATCGAGTAACTCCATTCATGGTTAGGTTACCATTTAAAGTTCCGCCTTGGCCATCACCCTCGTAACTAGTACTTGAAAAAGTAGCTGTTGGATGTTCAGCGGCATTCATATAGTTTGGACCCTGAAGATGCTCATCTCGAAGAGAATGATTAGAGTCACTACTTGTCATATCAATCACTATCTCAACAGAAGCAGAAGAGGGGTCATTCTCATCCCAGTAAAAACTTCCATCAAAAGTATTAAATCTTCCAGTTAGC
Organism: Gammaproteobacteria bacterium TMED78; assembly: GCA_002171615.1. Classification (GTDB taxonomy): domain Bacteria; phylum Pseudomonadota; class Gammaproteobacteria; order Steroidobacterales; family Rariloculaceae; genus TMED78. The sequence continues at coordinate 10,389 of NHEF01000010.1, read as the reverse complement.
ATACTAAATCCCTGGTGACTTGTTTTCCATAAGATTGATGCATGCTGTCCTCCAATATCTATATCATATTCTTCTGCAATAGTATAAGTAATAGAGGTTATACCCATTGATATTAGAAATATTGTTAAAACTTTTTTTATATTTATCATAAAAATTCCTTAGTTAATTTGTTGAATACGTAACGATCATCTCATATCCTTAGCAATAGATTAATATTTTTTGGAGAAAAAATTGAAAAAATTGATTTGGGACTTGCCACTTAGGCTATTTCATTGGCTTTTAGTGATTCTTATTGGACTTGCTTGGTATACAGTTGAGATTTCTGGGGATATGGATTTACATATGCTTGCTGGACAGGGCATACTCGCGCTTCTTATTTTTAGAATTTTTTGGGGATTTCTTGGCACAAAACACTCTTTATTTAAGAACTTTCTATTCGGTATTCCAGAGATTTTTTCTTACATAAAGAATATTTTTTCATCTAGTTCTAGGAAGTACATAGGCCACAACCCCCTAGGATCTATCGCTGTATTTATTATTTTATCTTTGTTGTTATTCCAAACAGTTACAGGGCTTTTTGCTACTGATTATGATGGTTACTTTAAGGGACCATTAAATGATCTTATTTCATCTGCTACAGGAAACTCTATCACCGGGCTTCACCATGAAAATTTTGAGATATTCATTACTAGTATAATTTTCATTCATATTTTTGCTATTTTCTTCCATCTACTGGTTAAGAAAGAAAATTTAATATTTCCAATGTTTTCTGGAAAAAAGGCAGATATAGATGCAAATGAAGAAATAAAAGATCCAAAAACTCTTAAAGCTTTAATTTCATTCATAGCAGCATCAATTATCGTTCTACTGCTAGTAAATATAATATAAGAGTATATTAATACTAATCGTTTCTTATTCTATATGGCCTATGGCAAGCTCCACAATTGCTTCCAAGCTCTTGAGCAGCAGTTTGAGCAGCTACAAAACCACCTGTCATTGCCAGTTGATTTACTTCTGCAGTAGCAGTTTTTAAATTATTAGCTTTTTCTAAAAAATCATCCCAGTTTGACCAGATATCAGGAGAGGCAAAGCTATTTGGGTATGAATCTCTACTAGAGCCTTCGATAAATCCATCTACTAACATATTTACAGCAGCGTCAAGATCGTTTGCATCTTTTGCAAACTTTTCTTCATCTATTGCTATTTCCCCATCAGCCATATTTCTGACTGAACCTGATTTATACGCAATGACTTGAAGTAACGCCTGTCTAAATACTATTGCAGCATACTCAGGAGAGTCAGTATCTATAGCAGGTGATTCTTCTATAGCAGAAGTATCGTTTGGTGACTCGGTACAACCCACTATAAAAAAAATAATAAAAAAACTGAAAAAATATTTTAGATGTATCATTATAGGCTCCCTATCAGTTAATAATGAAAAGTCAATCATATCTAACTAAGACTCAATAAAGCAATGGTTGAGTTAAAAATTTTAATATTTTTTTTGGAGATGTTTATGAGTAGTAGGTTTAAGATTCCTGATATAGATACATTGAATATAGATCAAAAAAAAATAATAAAGAAAATAATTAGTGGTCCTAGGGGAAAGGTCCCTAGTCCTATTTATAAGTGGTTAATTAGGCCAGAATTAGCTGATCGTGCCCAGTTATTAGGTGAGTCACTTAGATATGATAATTCCTTAAAGCCCGAATTTATAGAAATAATTATTCTTTTAGTGGCAAGACATTGGGACGCGAAATATGAATGGGAGTTTCATAAGATAATTGCTTTAGATTTAGGTATTTCTGAAAATTTCATTGATTCAATTAAGCGATATCAGGAGCCAGATTTCTCCAGTGATCATGAAAAATGTATTTATGAATTTACTAATTCATTACTCGAAAGAAAGCTCATAGAGGATGATCTTTATGAAAAATCAATAAATTATTTTAGAGATGAGGGTCTTGTAGAGATAGTCACTTTAGTTGGGTATTACTCACTTATATCAATGACTATAAATGTATTTGAAATACCAGTATCAGGGGAGAAATACGCTAGACTAAATTCTGATTAGTATTTAAGCCTTAACTAATTGTTTATAAATACTTGATTCTCTATAAAAAAAACCTTCTGTGTGAAATGAATCTGGAAGGTCAAAAAAGCAATAATCTAAATGATGGCTAATTTCATGAACTAATGTTCTGATGAATGTTTTAAAGGCAATCACTTGTTTACGTTTTGCTGTTTTCATCCAAAGTGTTATCTTAGCTTTTTTTCTCCCTTCCGCTTGCTCATAAAGCCCATGTAATTCTCCCCAATTATTACTTGGCCTTGAGCTAAGAATTTTGATGTTAATTTTTTGAATTTCTAAAGAATCAGTTATTTGATCTAAGAAAAATTTAATTTTTTTTTCAAGCTTAACTTTATCTTCTTTTTCTAGAAATATTTTTATGTTGGTAATAGATTCTCTCAAAGACATTATATTTTTTAATTTTATTTCTCTTATTTTATCACTTTGACGATAAATTGATTTTTCTTTAGTGTTGAGATTTTTATAATATGAAAAAGGCAATTATTCCTCCGGATTTAATTCAAACCAAGCTGTTAGTGGATTATTGGCAAACAATATATCAGAATTATTTTCTTCAATGACCCATAAACCTAATTCTAGGTCTTTATTTATTTTTTTTATATCCCATGAAAAATACCCTGCAAAAAATCTTATGCTGTTTTCATCATGGTTAAATTCATTAATTAAATCTATATCAGACAAAAGGTAGACATTATCAAAGATAGGTAGGTAATCATTTATAGGTTCTTTTGGATTATCAATCAGAGCTAATATTTTTGAAGGTTCTTCAGCTCCTCCAAAATAAACATTATGATTATTATATTTTAAATTAGTGGGGATAAGCTCACTTAGATTGACGTTAGTAGGTCTATTTATAGCTATGGCTAAGAAGCCATCATCTTCATTATATACAACTAAAAGAATAGTCTTCTCCAGTGAAGAGTCATCAAGTAGCTTAGAGGCTACAAGGATATTACCACTTTCAATTGCATTAACAGTAGACAGTAAATTTAATACTAAGATAATAAATGGAAAGATATATTTTTTTATAACCATAGCTGTTATGAGAATATGTGTGTTAAGAGCCCATCAGCCAATTTAGGCTCAAACCAAGTTGATTTTGGCGGCATAAGTAAACCTTTATCCGCTACAGACATAAGGTCATCCATAGAAGTTGGGTATAACGCAAAAGCGATTTTATTTTCTCCATTATCCACTCTTCTAATAAGCTCTTTTAAACCTCTATTTCCTCCTACAAAGTCTATTCTTAGATTTGTCCTTGGATCGTCAATACCTAACAAGGGCCCAAGAAGATAATTTTGAAGAATACTCACATCTAGCTTATTAACGGGATCGTTTGGTATTAATTCGTCTTTTATAGAGAGTAAATACCACTGATTTTCAATATACATTCCAAAAGTATTTTTTTTAGTGGGTTTTCTTGCTTTGCCTATTTTTTCTATAATAAATGATTTTGATATTTTGTCTATTAATTGATCTGAAGTATGATGATTTAGATCTTTAACTATTCTATTATAATCAATGATCCTCAATTCATCATGAGGAAAAGAAACTGTAAGAAAGAAATTACTTAAGATATTTTTAATTTCTCCATCTTTCGAAACTCTTGAGGCCGCAGCAGATCTATGATGCCCATCTGCTATATAAATGCATTCCATCAAATTAAAAAAAGAAGAAATTTCTTTAATTTTATTTTCTTCATCTACTTTCCAAATTTTATGTAAGACATTATAGGTATCTTCTACTTCAATTATGGGGAGGCTATTTTTTATTGATTCAAAAATTATTTTTAATCTTTTATCTGATTTATAAGAGCATAATACAGGCCCTGTTTGTGCCATAAGAGATTTAATATTTTTTACTCTATCATTTTCTTTTAATGGCTTCGTTAGTTCATGCTTTCGTATTTTATTATTTTCATAGGCTTCAACAGATGCAACAGCAGCTAGACCAGTTTGCTCATGGCGATCAGAGCGCATACTATAGACATAAAAGCTAGGCTTATCTGTTTGGCGAAGAATACTATCATCTATTAATTTATATAAATTTTCTTTGCCTTTTTCATAAATCTCTTGAGAATATGGATCAACATTTAAGGGGAAGTCTATTTCTGGTCTTGATATGTGTAAAAAATTGGAAGGTTTATTTTTAGCAATATCTAAAGCTTCTTCTCTACTAATGACGTCATACGGAGGGGCTATTACAGATAATGCATCTGAATTATCTGGTCTTAGGGCTCTGAATGGCTTAATTAAAGTGCTCATTTTTGTTATTTTATAGTTATTTTAAATAATTCGATATATTTATCTTTATGGAGGTGTGAATGTCTAAGATAGTAACTAAAGATGAACTATTTGCTATGGTTGGTCATGAATTAGGAGTATCTGATTGGGTGGTAATTAACCAAGATATGATTAATAAATTTGCTGATGTAACAAATGACCACCAATTTATCCATGTTGATCGAAATAAAGCTATCGAAGCAGGGTTTGGAGATACTATTGCTCATGGCATGCTTACGTTATCAATGATTATAGGCTTATCAAACTCATTTAGACCTTCTATCCAAGGGGCTACAATGGTGATCAATTATGGTTTTGATAAAATACGATTTACCAATCAAGTAAAAGTAAATTCTAATATTAGAGCAAGAGCAATTCTTGTAGAGGCTAGAGAGAGAGGGGGAAATATTTTAGTTAAGGCTAAGGTGAAAATAGAAATAGAAGGAGAGGTTAAGCCGGCAGTTATTGCACAGTGGCTTACCATGCACGTAATCTCTTAATAATCCTTTGGTGTAAACCTAATTACGCTAAATACGTTTGTATCTTTAAGAAAGGAGATAATTATGATGTTGAGATTGATTGTTATTACTGTAATCACTTTATTTTTTTCGGCCTGTAGTTCTTACGGCCCATCAAGTAATATTTTTTCTAGGAATGATGCTGGATCCTCTTATGATGTAAACTATGGTGAGATATTATTTATTAAGAAAGTTAAAATAGATGGTAACTCCTCATTCATTGGCACTTGGGGAGGTGCGCAAATAGGAAGAAATGTGGGTCAAAAAGTAGGTGAAAGAAGAACAAACCCTATCGCAGGCACTGTTGGCGCTATAGCTGGAGCTGTTGCTGGAGAGGCTTTAGAGAAGGAGGTTACTTCTAAGTCTGGAATAGAGATTACAGTCAAAATAGATAATGGTAATACTATTGCTATTGTTCAGCCTGATGAGGGTATTTTTAAAGAAGGCGATAGAGTTAGAGTGTTGATTGGACCTAAGGGGCAAGCTAGAGTGGGAGAGTATATTGCCTCTAATTAAAATAATTTAATAAAAAACACCCTATAATAAATTTTTGGCATTAGAATATGAATCAACTTGATTCTAATGTCTTCAAATTAATATGGGACTAGTATTTAATTTAATTTATTTTTTTCTGATTATAATTACCTCGCCTTGGTTAATTTATAGATTATTACTAAGAGGTGATTTCTATAGGGTATTTTATAGGTTCGGCTATAATTTAAAGCCAATAAATAGCTCTTCTATTTGGTTGCATGGAGCATCAGCTGGAGAAATTATTTCTTTAAAAAAATTAGTTGACCTAATAAAAAAAAATGATTCCTCTGAAGAAATAATTATTAGTGTATGCTCATCGTCGGGACTCGAGCTTGCTTATAAAAATTATCCTGATTGTCATATCATTTTTTTCCCTTTTGATTTATCTTTCATTGTTAATTTTTTCATCAAGAATTTAAAGCCTAGATTAGTTATATTAGCTGAGTCTGATTTCTGGCCTAATTTTTTATATTCACTTAGTAGAAAAAAAATCCCAGTTTTCGTTGTTAATGGAAAAATTTCAGAACAATCATTAAGTAAAATTATAAAGACTTATTTATTACTTCCTCTCTTGAGGAACATTTCTTATTTTTGTGTTCAAAAAAATAGCTATAAAAATCGCCTAATTAATTTAGGGGTAGATAAGGAAAGAATAAGTATTACTGGTGATATGAAATATGATTTGATTGATGATTTAATAAATAAAAGTATAGATATCAGAGATCAGCTTAATTATTCAAAGAATAACTTAGTAATTATTGCTGGAAGTATTCATCTAGAAGAAGTAGATCTTTTCCTAGATTCATTAAGCGAATTAGCTATGAGCCAAGAAAATGTAAGAGCAGTTATTGCACCCAGGTATCCTAAGGATTCTAAAAGTATAGAGAGTAAAATTAAAGGCTATAATTTTACCTCAATAAGGAGAACTAAAATGGGGGGAGTATCTAAAGCATTAGGGGATAAAAAAATACTAATTCTTGATACCTTAGGAGAGCTTAGGGATTTTTATGGTATATCAGACATAGCTTTTGTTGGAGGTGCTTTACATTACAGGTCTCGAGACAAAGGAGGGCATAATTTAATGGAGCCAGCCATTCTAGGGATACCCGTTATTTTTGGCCCACATAATTATAGCTTTGAAGAAGTTGGTAATAATTTGATTGATGCAGGAGGAGGATATAAAGTATATGATGTAAAGAGCCTGAAAAAAGCTTTTACCAGATTAGTAAATGACGATAAACTTCGTCTAGATTCAGGGAAAAGAGCTAAAGAAGTGGTTTTAGAAGGGCAGGGAGCCTCACAAGCTAATTTTAGGATATTAAAAGGAATGAATTTATTGTGATAAAAAAAAATCATGTTCAGGTAGGTGATATTGATTGTGGCTCAGATCAACTTTTTTTAATTTGTGGACCTTGCGTCATTGAAGAGGAATCAATGATGCTAAAAACTGCTGAAAAAATTAAAAACATAGCGACAAGCTTAAATATACCTCTGATATTTAAATCATCATTTTCTAAAGACAATAGAAGCTCGCTTGATTATTTCCAAGGCCCTGGATTAGAAGAGGGTCTAAGATTGCTAGAAAAAATTAAAAAAGAATTTGATTTGCCCCTATTGACGGATATTCACTATCCGGATCAAGCATTTCCGGCATCTCAGGTTGTTGATATTCTTCAAATACCTGCTTATTTGTGTATGCAGAGTGAGTTGGTTATTTCTGCTGCAAAAACTAATGCAGTTGTGAATTTGAAACATGGGCAGTTTATTGCCCCAGATAATATGGTAAAACCTGTTAAGAAGATTGAAGATTCAGGTAGTAAGAAAATTTTACTTACAGAGAGAGGCTATACTTTTGGTTACAATGATCTAGTAGTTGATCCTAGGAGCTTTCTTTTGTTGAATCAGATAGGATACCCTGTGATTTTTGATATTACCCATACAATTAGAAAGTATGGCATACCTAGTAAGGACCCAAAAGGAGGAAGCAGGGAGTACTTATCAGTTTTATCAAGAGCAGGTGTAGCAGCTGGCGTAGATGGAATTTTTATAGAAGCCCATCCTAATCCACCAGATGCTTTATGTGATGCAGCAAGCCAGTATTATTTGGATGATCTTTCAGAGTTTGTTAAACCATTACTAGATATTCATGCTTTAGTTCGTGATCAGTTAACTAAAACAATTTAGGAAGATAAGAAGATGGAATTATATTTAGACTCAGTAGACTTTGATGAAATTGAGAAAGCATTAAATTTTGGCTTTATCAAAGGATTAACCACTACTCCCACTTTTATGCATAGACAAGGTATAACAGATATTGATGGAGCTATTGTTAAACTATCAGGAATGGTTCCTGAGTTACAGGTAGAGGCTTTAGGAGAGTCTGTTGAAGATATTTTAAGTGAAGCAGATAGGATTCTTTCATTACCGCTAAAAAATGAACCTGTTTTCAAGATTCCTATTTCAAATGAAGGTGTAACTGCTTGCCAGAGGCTTACTGAAAAGGGACATAAAGTTAACATCCATCTGATTTATACCCTTAATCAAGCTTATATGGCAATGGCAGCAGGTGCGGCATTTGTTTGTCCATTGGCAGGAAGGCTTCAAGACCAAGGTCATGATGCAATACAGCTATATGAGCAATGTGTAGAGATGATTGATAAGTATGGGTTTTCTAGTAAGGTCATGTTCTCTTCCGTACGCTATCCTGAGCATATCAGACAGGCAATATTAGCGGGAGTGCATGTATGTACCGTCCCATATAAGGTAATGAAAAATCTTTGTGATAACTCTCTAAGTCTAATTGGAACAGAGCAATTTAAAGAACATACCCAACTGATAACAGTTAAAGTTTCTGATTTGATTAGAAAAAATAATCCAACTTGTAGCCAAAATGATTCATTAAGATCTGCTATGAACAAAATGACTGAGTCACGACTTGGGGCAGTGACCGTGGTTGATAACAAAAATAAAATTCTAGGTATTTTTACTGATGGAGATATTAGGCGATATTTTCAAACTAATGAAAAATCAACACTTGAGGACCTACTTATTAAAATAGGATTTTCTAAATCACCAATAGTTATAAATTGTGACGCTAACTTAGAAGAGGCAGTAAAACTTTTTTCTGAGTCCGAGGTTGATAGTATCATTGTTGAAAGGAATGGTGTTCCAGAGGGGATACTAGATGTTCAGGATCTTATTAAACTAGGGCTGCTTGGCCAAGATTATCTTTGATAATATCTTATGTCTGAGAATATAAGGGAAAATTTTGAAGATTTAGGTGGAAAGTTTATAACTGAATTTTCAGTTCTTATAAAAAACCTTGAATGTATAAATACTCTAATTTTTGACTGGGATGGTGTTTTTAATTCCGGTATTAAATCTCTGGATGAAGGTAATGGCTTTAATGAATCTGATGCAATGGGCATCAATATGCTTAGGTTTGCTCTTTGGTTGAAAAATAAAAGATTACCAAGAGCGATTATAGTTACTGGAGAGAAAAATTCTTTAGCAGAGAATTTTGCAAAGCGGGAACATTTTAATTCTATATACTCAGGAGTGAAAAATAAGTCCTTAGTAATAAATAAAATTCGCCTTGCTTATAATATTGATAAGAAAAATATAGCCTGCTTTTTTGATGATATTAATGATGTTGGCATGGTAAAAGAGTGCGGTGTTCGCTTCTTGATGAGAAAAGATTCGAGCCCATTATTCGAGAGATTTATTATACAAAAAGAATATTGTGATTATGTCTCTGCTAACAGTGGAGCAAGCCAAGGCTTGAGGGAAGTTTCTGAATTATTTATTGGTATGATCGGTTTATTTTCTGATGTGGTTGAAAATAGGGCCAATAATACTGATCAGTATAAAAAATATTTTCTTGAAAGAGAGAAAGTTGATACTGAATTATTTCAAACTCTTATTACATCTTAAAGGATTACTCAGATAAATAGCGCTCAACATCTAATGCTGCCATGCATCCTGCGCCTGCAGAAGTTATTGCTTGTCTATATATCGGATCAGAAACATCTCCAGCAGCAAAAACACCCTTTATGCTAGTAGCAGTTGAGAACTTTTTTCCTGTACCAGCAGTGATTATATAACCATTATTCATCTCTAGTTGATTTTCAAAAATACTTGTATTGGGCGTATGTCCAATTGCTATAAACACACCTTGTAAATCAATATTAGTTTCAGCAGAGTTCTTAACATTTTTTATTTTTATTCCTGTTACCCCATTTGAATCACCTAGGACTTGATCAAGTGTATTATCCCAGTGGATAGTAATATTTCCATTATTAGCTTTTTCTAAGAGCTTGTTTGCTAGAATTTTTTCTGACCTAAATTGATCACGTCTATGTACTACAAAAACTTCAGAAGCAATATTTGATAGATACAAAGCTTCTTCAACAGCAGTATTTCCTCCACCAATCACTGCTACAGGCTGGCCCTTGTAAAAAAATCCATCACAAGTTGCACAAGCAGAAACTCCTTTGCCTTTAAACTTTTCTTCTGATTCTAATCCAAGATATTTTGCTGAAGCGCCGGTTGAAATAATCATTGCATCACAGCTATAAGAGCCACTATCACCAGACAGTCTGAATGGTTTTTTTGACAGGTCCACGCTATTTATATGATCGTAAATTAGTTTAGTTCCAAACTTTTCAGAATGTAACTTCATTCTTTCCATTAGTTCTGGGCCCTGCACGCCCTCATTGTCTCCAGGCCAATTATCTACATCAGTTGTTGTAGTCATCTGTCCTCCTACCTCAATTCCTGTAATTAAGGTTGGACTTAACGCAGCCCTAGATGCGTAAAGTGCGGCTGTATATCCGGCAGGACCTGATCCTAATATAATTAGCTGATGATGTTCTTTTTCCATAGTGTCTCCTTCTTATATTATATATTATATAGTCTTAATGTTCGAAGTAGGTTGTTATTTTTTTCTATCTAGTTAAAAATG
>NHEF01000009.1 GCA_002171615.1 Gammaproteobacteria bacterium TMED78 | reverse complement strand
CTTGGAGGCAGACCAAAGACAGCACCTAAAAAAGAAAAGTTGGTATTGCGTTTAAGAGAAGAAGGTGAATCTTTAAGAGGCATCCGTGAACAAACTGGTCTTGCTGTTGCAACTATCAGGAAGATTCTTGAGAGGAATAAGGAGGTTGCAGTATGACTAATAGAAGAAACTTTCCAAAGCACATATTTCTGGAAGACAAGAAGGAGATATGGGCACTCTGCACAAGTTCACTATCTGCAATGGCGATATCAGCAAGGATGAAAAAATCATTTCCCCAGTACACGCTCTGTCTTTGTAATCGTGAGACGTTTATAAGAATGGGAGGCAAGGTTTAATGAACTACGAAGACTGCATGAAAATAACCATCAATGACTCTATTGCTGATGTCTTAGATCGATTGCCTCAGTTATCCGCTGAAGACAGATGGGCATTGCTTGTAGAGCATCTGGAGAACGTTGCAACAGAGGTAGACATGGATGATGTCCTGATGGTTCCTAATTTTCAGAAGGAGCAATGAAAGTCAAAATCACTTACTACCAAGGGGGCAAAACATGGGATGAGATTATTCATGCCAACAACGTACAAGATGCAAAAAAAATAGGAGAAGCAAGAAACCCCTCCATAAAAATCATTGCTGCTAATCCTGTTTTTTAGTTTTCCTCCTGATCTTGTGGGTTTTTTCTTATCCAATCAAAAGCATTAGATATTGCTTGTGATGCTCCTTCGGGGAGATGGTCTAATGCTTCTTTGCTTTCCAATACTCTTTCCAGACCCCAAAGCATTTCACGTTTTTCTTGTGAAATAAACTCATTGTTTCTCATTAGTTTTTCTCCATAAAAAATTGGTCAAGTGTGATGCTTGTGGTCTCAGTTTTCTTCTTGTGCTTTGTTACGTCAGATCGAATTAAAGCAATAATCTTTTCTGCCTTATGCCCTGTCACCTCAAAGCAAAGTTTGGGACTTGTACCTTGAGTCGATTGCAGGGAAATAACGTATTTGGGTTTTCTACTTGGCATTAGTTTTCCTCCTTTTCTTGGATTGATTTCCAGATGTCTTTATCTAATTGAGGAAGTACCTTTTCCTTAAACAGAGCAATAAACATCTGCCTTGATGTCAGGTCTCCCTTTATCGCTCTCTTGTGTAAATCCAACCAATCTTCTGCAGAGAAGTCTGGGGTTATGCCTTTTTCCTCAACTTCCTCATAGAAGAAATTTAATAGAAATTCTTCTTCCGCTGGCGTGTAATTCTTTCGTTTAGTCATTAGTTATGTATTAGATTGGGTCGTCACTATAAGGACACTTTTGAGGTTCCCCTTTTGTATTACCTATGGCAGTTAATCCTATATAAAAAAAGATAGAGACCCTAACCTACAGAGGTGACAGATCGACCTGTATATAGAAAAATACTGCCAGAAAAAAATATCCAATTTAGGATTTTAATTTAGATACTTTTTATAATTTGCATCTCTATATTGTCTAAAAAATGCTGCAGGATCTTTCTCTTTTAGATATTGCTTAAAAAGAGTTGGATTGATCATCATCAAAAAATTGTGAAATGATTTTCCATCTCCAGAACATTCATTAGATTGCTTACGATGACAAAAAAATGTCCAAGAAAAACTTTCTTTATGTGGAAGTAAATAAGCAACTCTTTTTCTTTTATGCTTTGGTTTGCTTTGACAATCGGAACAGAAAGGACATGGAAATTCATAACCTTTAAGACCATTCCGAAAGATCTTTTCTTTACATTCACCACCATCTAATCCATGAAGATAGGGCAATACCTTTCCTAGGTACTTCTCATTAAGAGTAGTCATTAGTTTTAATTGCTATAACTATTACTTACGCCTTTATTCTTTATATAAGCGTGTGTAAATTATACGCATCTATTTATTATCTGTCAACTCCTAGACCCCTTGACATAACTGGGATATTAGACTTATAATTGCTATGGTGCTGTTTCAGCAATCCATCTATAAATGTGTATCTCAAAAGTATAAAGTGTATATATAGTATGTATGCTTTTCAGTTTAAGGTTTACGTTTGATTTGACCTACTTTATAAATAACAAATAAAGGAGACGAACGAAGTGAGTCAATTTCCGTAGGAAATTGGATTTTAATATCAATATAAATTAGTTTGTCTTTTCTATTCCTTGTCTTGTAAGACTCTTATCTATAAGGATCTTATGTGATTTGATACAACACCCTCTATTTAATAATGCTCATTTAATACACACCAAGATATGCAATTCCCTAAAGCAAAGCAGAATAGAAAGCAACTCTCTTTTAAGAAAGGTGAGGTTGAGAGATACGCAAGAATGGAACAAGAACTTAAGGATAAATTAGGTATCTGTACCTTCAGTGATGTCTACAAATATGCCTTAAAAAAGACACACTCAATTCACACAGATAAGGATTTAGTTTTGATATGAAGCAACTACCAAAGATCGCTCCTATGTATTATCAAATGCTTACTGAGAGAGCGAAAAAGAAGGGTAAGAAAATTGAGAATTATCTTGCCGATTTAATAACAGACGATTACACCTCTAAGAGATAACTATGGATGCCCGACAAGAGAGAACACATGCCGATGCAAAGAAGTGGAATAGTCAGATAGGGAAGATCTATTACCAGATTTGTCCTGATGACAGTCGCTATTTTCGTACCATCAGAATCGCTCACAATGCATGGACTGGAGCAAATCAACCACAAATAAGTAACCCTGTTTATGGGGAACCTCCTGAAGAGTTAGACCCTATTCCACCATTGATGCTGACTCGATTGATGAGGATGCAAAACATGAGTGCATTCCACTGATGAAGATGTACTTAGAGGAGTACATACGACTGACGGATAATTCCTTGCACAAGTTGGAGGTAATCCAATCAAGCATCTCTGAGGAGAAGACGAAGAAGCAATTAGTCGAAGGTGGAGTGGATCTTATGTTTGCTCATGCATTAGAGAATTTGTGGGAGGAAGGTGAATTGAGTTCTGAAGGATTGGAGAATGGGTTGTCTTATCTGGAGGATTATTTGGCAGAAAGAGTTAGAGGAAGAATAGAAAAACTTGAGAAATAAATAGTTCAGTAGATCTTTCTTGTGGATTTCATAAGTTGCTTAAAAGTTAGGATCTTTTGTTCTCATCCTCTTGATCTACAGGGGATGAGATTTTTTTGTGCCTTATACCTGTAGTCCTTGTTCTACTAAGGCATTGCACCATTTCTGAAGGAAGTCTTTTCTCTCATCAAGCATCAAGGATTGGTCATATGCCTTGTCTACTTTCCCTTTGGGTAGGTGACCCATTTGTAGTTTGATTATTTCTAATGGGACTTTGAGTTGCTCTTTCCCAGCAGTAGTAAAAACACTTCTCCATCCATGAGCGACTAATACGTCTCTGAATCCAATATTTTGCAGAAACTTATTTGGTGCTTCGGGGTTGATATGGGGATATTTTCTTGTTCTCCATGCAGGGAAAACATACTTTTTATTCCCGTTCAGTTCTTTGCAGAGTTCCAGTAATTTCTGGATTTCTGCAGTAATGGGTACGTGATGATCTTTGTCGTCGCTTTTGCCTTTTCTCCTTTTTAATCCGCTTGTAGTCGCTGGAATCACAAAACATCTAACACCATTTATTTCTTTGATCCATTCCCATTCGAGTCTTGATACTGCACCTGCTCTGAGCGATGTCATCAACATCAATTTGGTGCATAGGATTGTATTCCTTTCTGTATTGCACTTGTTCAGGTTGATGGCATGAAGAAGTGATGGAACTTGATCCCATTTAATACTTTTATGGTGATTGGTTTTATGTATGAATGAACCTTTCTTATCCCTTTGTGCTGGGTTCTGTCCTCTTGGCATCCAACCTTCATCTATTGCGTAATCAAATACTTGTTTAAGGATATTTTGACACCTTCTTTGTAATTCATATTTGCTTCCATCTGCAATGGTTTCTAGTACCTTTTTTATTTTTATACGACCACCACTTTCCCACTCCAATCCCTTGAGAGAACTGTCTTTATCAATAAGTGCTAATAACTGAAAATGGCATTTATTTTTGTAGTCCTTGTAGGTGGTTTGTTTGGTAGTTTTTTCTTTTTCTCTTAAAAATAAATTAACGGCATCTCCAAAACTGTAGACGTTTTTTCTTTGCTCTTTTTCCTTGTAAAACTTCGGATGCTTTTCATTTTTTATTGACCATTCTTTAATCCTGCTCCATTCATTTTTTGCTTCTTTTAAGGAGTATTTTTTTACTCCAATACCGTATGAACCTAGATGGATATATTGACGATTAACTTCTCCCTCAAAGTATTTCCCTCCATGCCGTTTAATGCTTTCTACTTTTAGTCGAAGACCATCACCACACCCAAAAGATTGTTTCTTGTCAGATGGAACAAGACTTTTGATCTGTTTTTCAGTTGTTATGCCCATGTAAATCCACCCTCAATGTATTTGATAATGTCTTTCTTCCTCCATGCAGCGATATTGGATCCGCATTTGAGTTGAGGTGGAAAAAGTTTCTCTTGGATTCTTCGATAAATTGTGCGTTTAGAAAGTGTCGTAAGTTCAGCGACAGCATCTATTCTAAGCAATCCTAAGTCTTTATTCATTGTAAGAAATATGTGATCTAATATAGGGACGATTTAGTGGTTCCCCCTTTGTATGACTTAGTTGTACTACTTTTATTCTCTATACAATTAGGATGATGAAAATGCTTTTCAGGTGACATTTAACGTTGCTGGGGGATTTGCTGGGGGATTTTCCTAGCAAACTCATTTTGTCCATGTCATTAGTTGTCCCGCAGCGTCAGGCATTGCCATGACTAATCTCTCCCTCTCCGTTCTTATTCGGTGTCAGGGTGTGTCAGATATAGTCAGAATCGCTGGAAACGTAGATATAGACAGAAATGGGTGTGTCAGGGTTGTTCACAGTCTGCCATAGCGTGTCAACCCTCTGCTGGGGGATTTGCTGGGGGATTTAGTTTCTTTGCTGGGGGATTAAATCCTATTTGCCGCAGTTAATTTGCTTCTGTCTTGCTGGGGGATTTCGATATGCAGCGACTAAGTATTAACTAACCAAAATCAGATTTACTAATTGTTTTTTATTCAGATTGGAGATTCTTTTTACTCCAGTAAGCATTGTCTTTAGTTCCTTATTTGTTTTTTTCATCAGTAAATCTCTTTGGTTAATGCATACTCCTTTCTGAAATATCGAAAGCAGCGTAAGTACAGCATCAAAGATTATGAGNGTGGCAGCGATGCAAAAGATCACCACCCCATCTGTAATGGAAGTCATTGGATTGTCAAAAANTACTTGTGCTGGTGATGAATNCCAATTCATACGCCCAACACCCGCATTATATTTTCTTCAGAAGGAGTTTTGATTTTCATGAAGACTTNTANGGCAAGTATTTTTATTGGTGANGGTATCTATTNCCAACTTCCAAAAGAAAAGAAAGCAACGTTTAANGAGTTCAGAAGGTACAAACCTGATTGGATTGCTGAGTGTATTGATAATGACCCTGATAGAGAGTTCAAGGATCATCTTTTTGAGTCCTTAGAGGACTATGAGGATTTCTGGGGAGATGATTGGGACAATACTGGAGGGTTTGTCTATGAAAGAGATTTGACGTCGCGGAGTTTTATGCAATCCAGTCATATCAATAGACGTGAGGAATATCTGTGTCAATTCCGTGAAGGTGTTAAGGGTGATCAAATCAAAACTGTCCACTACGAAAACCGCTTTAGTAAATCGAAGAAATCAGATTGCTTGATGGTTGGTTGGGAGATTTTTAAGACTCTGACGGGTAAGGATGGAACTGCTTATTTTAATGAAGGTGNNACCTATGCTCACTCTGAAAAAGGGTTGCCGTCATATCCAAAACCCANTCTTATGGACACTTGGGATGGTGATGACTTCTTCTTCGACAAAAAAGAATTAGGAGATTTCTTTGGATTAGGTGAAGATCTTGAGGGACTTGATGCCAAGTTCTCTGCATCACCTTGCTCCAGACTTAAGGCACGAATATTCCCCACTAAGAAAAAATTGACTGATGAGGAGAAAGAAATGTGGATGGAAAAGGCAAAAGATTTTTCAGGCAACCAAGTGAAAATTGTCGAGGTTTGGAACTGATGGCAGAGAGAATTGTGATGCTTGGAGTTGGTTTGTATAACAAACTGCCTGATGACGACCGAGGGCAATTTGGATTATTTGACCGATATAAAGACACTTGGGTTTCAGAGCAATGCGAAGCACTGGGTGTAGAGGAAGATGATTTTCGTGATGATTTGTTCCGCAGTTTGGAGGACTTTATGGGGTTCTGGGGTACGGGAGATTTGAGTGAGTGCGTAGGTTCTGTATATGCCAGAAGATATAAGGATTTCACGGATGAAGACGAAAAGTTTTTTCAGGAATTAGTTGATGCAGTTCCAGAAAATAAATCACAAATCAAAATCATTAAACCGCAATCACCAGAAGCAAGATCAGTGAAAATGAGAATGAAAAGGACTTGGCAAGAAATCAAGAAGAGAGGAAGAGAATAATGAGTCCAGAAAAACGACCCTTAAGGAAAGCAAGGAAAGCAAGGAAAGCATCAACTCGTGTCTATATCGGGGATGATGTTTACTTGGATCTTCCAGAGGAGGAACAAGAAAAGTTTGAGTTATGTGCGAGATATAAGGACGAAGATAAAGATGATGAATGGTTTACGGATAGGGATGATGATGTATTTACGGGAACAGAGGATTTTTTTAATTTCTGGGGATATGAAGATAGTTGCGATGCCACTGGAAGTGTCTACTACAGAAGGTATGAAGGTGAATTAACAGAGGAGCAAACCAAATATTTTACGGATTTAGCATCCAAAGAACATGGAAACCAATTAAGGATTTTCTAAATTAAGCAGCATCAACACAAGCATTAAATTGATGCTCTACTAATTCCCAATCATTAGATAGCAATTCATTCCATGTCTCATGGGCAGATTCATAGTCCAGTTTTCTTGTATTTTTTAATTTCGTAGGAGTGCCATCCTCGTGGCAATACCAAAGTTGAGTGAAGACAGTCGGAGCAACCATGACTGACTTTGGATCACGAATAAAGAACAGACAAAAATCTCTAGTAGGAGCGACTAACCATCCTGTTGGTGTTGGCAATGCTTCTCTGATTGGTTGATTCATGTAACTGATATCTGATGGTGACATCTAAAAGAAGAGACAAAAAAACCACGATGCTCACTTCGTGGTTCCTTTGCTTTTGGTGATGGGGATCACAGTAGTACAAACCTACCAATAAATGCAAGTTGGTCAAGATAATTATTTGTATAAGAAAAAGAATTTATCGAAGAAGGTTGAGGAGGTATAGACCTTGCTAGGGGCATGTTAAATCTTAATACTTCGTACCCCTTTAGATGGACCGATATGACTGGTGTCTAACCGTACGAGAATATAGTACGAAAATGTATTATTATACGGTCATGGATTTGGAGGTAAATCAATGGCGTTATATGGATATTGGAGATGCTCTACGGATCTTCAGGATCAAGAGCGTCAGGTGATCGCACTTAGGGAAGAAGGAGTACCCGAAGAAAATATCTATGGAGACAAGATCACTGGTACAAGCAATTACGGAGATAGAGAAGAACTTTC
>NHEF01000028.1 GCA_002171615.1 Gammaproteobacteria bacterium TMED78 | reverse complement strand
GCGAAAGGTTGATAGTGAAACAATCCAAGCTGATATTTGGCTGTATGATTCTGAAGCGTTAGAAGAGCCATGGTTTTCAAGACAAGTTTATAAGCTAATGCCTCAAGAAGAAGGAGATCCTCTTAGATTGGCGTATTGGTGGAATTGCCAAGAGCCAAATAATCTTGTTACAGAGACAGAAGATGGCGGCACAACTTTCCTCGATTTTGATTTTGATTGATAAATAAGATAACGATAAGTATTATTATTTTTTTTTATAAAAATAAATTAAAATTTCGAGCCTGTTATTAAAGTGTCTGATCTTGACCAGCTATTATTAAACTTTACCTCTGTTTCTTGATATTCTTTATTTTGAGATTTTAATGATTCTTTGAGTCCAAAAAGAGACCAACCATTATTTGGATGATCTAGTAATTCAGCTTTATAAACCATTTCAGCTCTATTAAACATGTTTAGATTATATAAAGCACTCCCTAACCAGTGCCTAGCAGAAAACGGCAAAGCTTCAGGCTCATTAAAGTCTAAACTATCTTCAGCACTAACAGCTTCTTCAAAAGCATTTATAGATTCTTCTATATTACCTTTGCTTAAGAAAATTTCTCCTATTAGGATGTTGTAAAGAGTTGAAGATAGGGCGTTAACAGAGTCAAATCTAAAAAACATTTCTGTAGTATTAACTATATGATTGATTTCTTCAGCATACATTTGAGCTGCGCTTAAGTTACCTAATTTTAAGCTTGAGTAGCCTTTAGAGAATAACCATAAGCTTTCACCCATATCGTCATCTGGTCTATTTTCATTCTTCATAACTTCATCAAATTTACCAAACCTAACTAGAGTTGATACTTCATACATAGAGTTATTAGTTAACTTTGTATAATCTTTACCAGCTCGCAGAGCTATAGCACCTTGACCATCATAGGACGCTGAGTAAAGAAGCATATGCAAATTATGAGATGCCGCATAAGAGAAACCTTCTGTTCGACTAGCTTTTATATCTGAATGAATGGCTTTTATGTTAGCTTTGACTGAGTCTCCCCACATACCAACCTCATTATAAGTATGAGAGGGCATATGCTGTATGTGGCTAGCAATTGGAATCGTGTCACTAAGGTGACTAGCGCATGGCAATGCTAATCCTGGATCCATTGTTGATTCAGTTAAGTGGATATATAAATGACATGCCCCAGGATGTGTTAAATCATCATTTAGAACACTTGATAGAATATTATTAAGGCGAATAATATTTGGATCCTTAAGACTTCTTGTAGCCCTTCTTTCCTCTAAAATAAAAAGTGCTACAGCATAAATTGTTGCAATATCATGGTTACCAGGATATTTTTCATAAAGTTCTTTCATTTCTTGAGCAAATAGCAGGTCACTAGCTCTTCTATTTTCAAATTGATAGTCTTGGGGGTATCTTATTATCGAAGCATTGATTAAATCTTTTTCAAGCTCGTTATTAGAAATTGCTGATAGCTCAGAGGCCTTAAGTATTGCCTCTCTTGCATATACAGAGTTCTCCTCTGTCATATGCCCATTAAGAAATGAGCCTAGAGCAAAAGCTTCGCCCCAATAGCACATAGCACAGTTAGGATCAACTCGCCTAGCTTCCATCATTGAGATAGCAGATTCTGTAACATTATATGCCCATCGAAGCTGTATCCCTTGTTTAAAGAAATTTTGTGCTTCTGGTTTATTAGTTGAAATGATCCAATTGTAGGAGCCTAATGCTTCTTCGATATATGGAATAGTTTGATTTGGATGATATTTAACTGATTGATGAGATTGGTGAGCTATGTTATTAGTTGCAGAACATCCAAAAAGTAAGAATATACATAGAAAAATAGAAAATCTTTGCCAGCTAAATTTTATATACCTACTTAATGCCATAATCCTATTCCTTTTTGCTAAGATGGGTTATTAGGGTTAATAATTATTAATTATAAGCAAATAATAAATATTTTTATATAATGAGTTAGAGGTTTTGAAAAATTTATGGATAACATGGAATATCTTTGGTCTGTAGGCCATTTCTTACTCTGGCTATTTATGGGACGCTTTTTGCTCAAAAATTGGTTTATTTTTATTTTTTTATCTATCTCTTGGGAAATTGCAGAATTCTTCATACCGTTAAATTTTGCTATAGAGACTATATCTAATAAATTTTCAGATTTATTAGTAAATACTGTAGGATTTTATTTAGGTCTTAAATTAAGAAAAAGAGTTACTAATTAATTATAAAGTACTGATATATATCAAATATATTTCATAAAATATGGAGTTTTTTTTGAGTATTGTATTTATTCCAAGCTTTAAGCAATCTTTTCTAACCTTTTTAGCAATTATATTAACAATTGGTATTGGTTTATTTTGGTTGCAGGTAAATCTACATAGCTTAATGCTTATTTGCCTATTAATTGCAGGGATTAATGCCTGGCATTTAAGTAAATCAGGTTTCAAACCAATAAGAGAGGCTATGAATGAAGGTGTAAAAGCAGCCTTGCCTGCAATATATATATTTATCTTAATTGGTGTATTGATAGCAACCTTTATTCAAAGTGGAACTGTTGCAGTGCTTATTTATTATGGTCTTGAGCTTATTTCACCAGTTTTTTTTCTACCTGCAGGCTTGATTCTTTGTAGTTTTATGTCAGTAGCAACTGGGACTAGTTGGGGCACAGTAGGCACTATAGGAGTTGTATTAATGGGCATTGGTGGAGCCATGGAGATTCCTTTGCCTATTATTGCTGGTATGGTTGTATCTGGCGCTTGCTTCGGTGACAAGATGTCTCCAATGTCAGATACTACAAATTTAGCTGCCATGTCATCAAGAACTAATTTATTTAGCCATATTCAGAGCATGCTATTGACTACCGGGCCTTCATATTTAATTGTATTAATTATTTTTACTATCTTAGGCTTTGAGTATAAGAGTAATTATTTGCCTCAAGAGGATTTAGACATAATGCTCGGTGCAATTAGCAATATCTTTTCAATTAATTTTTTTTGCCTTTTACCTTTTTTTCTTATGCTGATAATGAGCTTAAGAAGAGTTAGTGCTGAAGTTGCAATGATATCAGCATCTGTATTTGCAGTCATAATAGCTATATTTACTCAAGGAGCTAATTTTAATGATGTATTAAACTCATTACATAGCGGTGGTAGCTTCAATACAGGCATTGAGACTCTAGATCAGCTTTTTTCACGTGGTGGCATTCTATCAATGATGTGGACTTTATCGTTAGCACTACTAGCTCTTGCTCTTGGTGGAATTCTTAATAGTTTTGGCTTTTTAAAAGTATTACTTGCTGAGATCTTGTGTCGTGTGAAGGGAGCAATAAGTTTAGTTACGAGCACCATACTAGCTTGTTTTTTTGGTAATATGGCTATGGGCGATGCCTACATGTCAATTATTCTTGGAGGACAATTATTTGCTGATGCTTATGATAGGCTTAATATCAATCGTTCCGTTATGTCTCGCTCTCTTGAAGAAGGGGCTACATTGACAACGGTGTTAATTCCATGGACTACAGGCGGCGCTTTTTTTGCGGCGAGTCTAGGAGTTGATGTTCTTAGTTATGCGCCTTGGGCTTTACTTAATTGGCTCAATCCTCTAGTTTCTATTGGGTTAATGTACTGCGGTACTATATTTTTTCAAAATAACCCATTTTGCCCAATATCTGAAGAAGTAAGGATGAGTTCAAATGATTGATGAGCTAGCCCTGAATTCTAATGACCTGCCTAACGGCCTCAATTACTTGCCAAAGGAATTGCAAGCGCAGATAAATAAATTAATTGTCAATCGACAGGGCAGTATTGATAAAGCTTATATGAGAACTGAAAGTTTCCTTGGCTATGTCCAACCAGGAAATACTTATCAGCTTTGTTTAGATGGCTTAATTAAAGCAAGTAATACATCAGAAATAAAGACAAAGATAGAGCCCATTAGGCCAGCTAGTTTAGCGCTTACTGGTAACTGGCAGTCAGAGATAAGCTTAAAGATTGATAACGCAAACATACTTGGTGGTAACGGTAGCTATTTATTGCTTGAAGGCGAGCAGACGCTCAATATTCCTATAGCCCCTGCAACTCCAGAGCATTTGGCTTATTATGATAGTACTCTCGTTCGTATTGATGATTATTTTTCTTTCAATGGCACTGCCAATATGCCAGTTACAATTACCATAATAGGTGACGATTATGTAGATGGATACTTACTTAATCCAAATTTTGGAGGCGGTGCTTATCTCGAGATGCACGATCAACCACACTTTCATATGCCCTTAGATCAAGCTGCTAAAGGATATCTAATAATTGGCAAGAAAAATAGCAAAGATAGAGACGAGATTTCAGCATTTAAAATCCCATATGGTTATGGAGTGTATATGGGACCATGGGCAATTCATTCAGACGCTCACTTAGTTGGTCGATACATGGTAGTTTATTCAGTAACCGATAATTATTCTACAGTAATTATTCGTAGAAAGAATGGTCAAATAGCAAATGTTAGCTTTGGCGAGTACGTTTTCTGATTTTAGAATTTTATTTAATTAAAAATATTAATAATATATTGTAAGACATTGAAATATATCAACTAACAATAAAAATCACATTCAGCTGTATTTCCATCAATTACAATATCAGTAATATTGCCTTTTGGCGTAAGGTCTTTATCTTGGATGCCTGGAAAATCTAATGGGTATCGCATAGGAGACCATCCACCAAGGCTATTAAAATGGACTGGTGTAATTAGTGTTTTGTAAGATTTTTTTGTATATCTATCAATGGGATTGATATATTCCCAAACAACTTCATTGTTTGGCGTGATTTCAATAGTTCTTCCTGGTCTTGCTAATTGAACGATAGTATTTCCATTAGGTAAGCGCTGAACTGCTGACCCATGGTGACTTATAAATCCATCAGTAGTCTGGTAACCATTCACTATTTGATTAGAATATAATCTTGTTGGTCCACCATTAGCGTCTGTTTGATTTCCACCACCACCAATATACGCTCCATTATTTTCAGGCAGTTGGCTAGTTCTGTATCCTGCTATTGGAGGATTAACGTAATTGTCATGAATTTCATAGTTCTCGCCGATATAAGGGTTTAGCTCTATAAATTCAGACTGTGGAGTTGAGTCACCACGAGCTCTTGGAACCCTTAAGCCATTATTTAGAAGTAGTAAATTACCTGCTCCAGGAAGCCCATCTTTAATCCAATGTATATCATGATTACCACCAATTTGAACATTTCCAGAATATTCTAATATAGACCAATCATTTTTAGCATAGTATGGATAACTTCCTTGACCATAAATAGCTGGATTACCCCACCTATAAAGAAAATCTCCTTTCTCACTTGCCGCAAGTTCTAGACTTTCTTCAAGATTATTTGGCACAAAAGTATTATCATGATCAATAATATAGACTTCATTAGTCCTATTACTACTAATTGCTATATGACCTAATTTTGGATTGTAATCAATTGCATTAACATGAACATAGTCTCTGGAGACTCTTCCAAAGTTTATGTCTAGTTTTTCCGGATAGTCAGCAATCACTTTTTTACTTTCTACATAGTTATCTTTAGTAGGATCAATATCTTGAATAAGATGATCTATGAATCTCCATTCCCATATAATCTCACCATTCGATCTGATTTCGGTAATTGTATCTATGGATGTACCATCATAATTATCAACCAAAGATGGATCTCCACCCATTTGTATTACTTCGTCATGAGTTAAGGGAGCATTAGCAACAAATAATAAAGTATTCTCACCTAATNCTTCGTTNAAAATCATCAAGAAATCATGATGAGGATCATATCCGGGTCTATTTTCATCATATTTCCAAAGGATATTACCATCCCAGTCTGCTTGGGCGAATGTATCTGATCCAATTGCACCAATAATTGTCCCATCTTCTAATAAATATACATCTGTAAAATCTTTCCAAAAGTTAATAACTTGACCACTCATATCAATAAGGAAAACCCCTCCAACGGCAAGCGGCTTAATAAAGGTATATCCTGGAGAGGCTTTTATAGGGTCCCAATAGATAAGTTCAGAAGGACCTCTTGATGATTCATATGATAATAGCTGGTTATTGAGCATTAGCAATGAGAATAATAAAATTAAATTTCGCATATATATCCTTTTTTTAAAATACTAACACTATATCTTAAATCTAGGCATCAAATTTTCAGCATTACCTCTTAATATTGAATATTTTTGTTTAGGTGATATATCAATAGATTCGTTTAGAAATGTATTAGAATTATCAACCAAAGAGGGAGGTGAGATTGGTAGGTCGGTACCAAAAACAATTTTAGATGTATCTACAACCTCTAGTAAAGCCTTTAAAGCAGGAGATGAGGCGGCTTGTGCAGTTCCAAAATACAATGATTTTAGATAATGCATGATCCCTCGAGGAGCCTTTTCTGCAACTTCTGCTATTTTTTCACCTTTTTCTACTAGCCTNGCCGCAATATATGGAGCNGTTCCTCCAGCATGAGCTGTTATAAATTTAATATTAGGAAAGCGCTCTAACGTTCCAGTTGATATTAGATTCATTATGGCTCTTGTGGTCTCAAAAACAAATTCCATCATAGGTGCAGGTAGGCTTAAACCTAGTTGATTAAAATAAAATGGACTCGTAGGATGAATTAGAACGATGGCTCTCTGCCTATCTAGAGCTTCCATCAATGGATTTAATTTTGGCGACCCTAAATAAATATTATTAATACTTGGATGTAAAAGCACCCCATCAAGATTAAGATTTACTAGAGAGTAGATAACTTCTTTAGATGCTAGACCTATATCATATTGAGGGATTGAGGCAAATGCACCAAATCGATTAGGATTTTTAGTAATAATCCTAGAGGCATATTCATTTATTTTCTTACAAATATCTGCCGGTGTATTATTTTTAGTNTTCGGCATAGATAGTATGCTTGACTCTATATTAAATTGATCCATCATCTCTATAGCTCTATCCTCACTCCAAGAACCACCGGGCCAAGAATCTCCAATACCAGTTACATAAGAAGCTGTATCTAAGGGAGGAGGGTGCCAATGATGATGAATGTCAATCCTTTTTATGGCTGAGGGGCTTGATAGTGAAGCTCTAAGTGATTCTGTAGCTATGGAGCCTATCCCAAGCAAAAAGGCTTGTAGAGCTTCTCTTCGAGATATATTTTTTGGTAATTGACTCATGTTACTTTTATATCATAACAAAGCTAGATTGTGGTAAATTCTAGATAACATAAAAGAAATAACTAAATCTGTTTATGATTGGCTAGATAAATATGGTGATAGTCATCAAAAATATTATAATTCAGTTGATTGACTATTTTAATATCAGATTGAATTCACCTTAAGGAGTCTCCAAAGATACGCTTCATTCCGAGGACTGCTCCAGTTAAGCTCGCCACAAACCCAGCTAATAATAGAACTAACATCAAGATGCTCCGAAAAGGGCCACTGTCTGCAAGACCAGGAATATCAAAACTGTGAAGTCCGTTATATAGCCATCGATAAACTCTGCGGCTACGATCAATAACTGACAGGATTTCTCCAGAGCGGTTATCGATGTGAATCCAGGTTTGGTTATGATCAGACAGCTCAACTCTAATTGAACCTAAGGGTAGGCTCCCCTCTCGCAAGTCTGTGTATGTATCGTTTTTTGGTACCACGCTCCAGTTTCTAACAGAAACTTCGGGGAAGGCTTCACTAACGACCTCTACAACATTACTAGGCTTAAGTACTGGAGCATCAATAATTCCTTTCTCGTCTCTAGCAACTAATAGTGGCTCTCCTCCAAAAGCATGTAACGTCAACTCTTTAGCGCGAGTATACTTAGCTAGATCTGAGATACTTATTGTTGAGCTGACCTCACCGAATAGGCCGCCGTTAAGCGCCCTAACTTGTTCCAGTGTTGGGCTGGGCGTCGAAAATATTCGACCATGATCCATGGATAGCCAACCACTAAAGATCCAACTTATAATAATGAGACCACCAAACAACCCCATAATATGATGCCATTTCATCAAACCACGAAAGGGGCTTATTATTGAGGTAGAACTACTTCGAATTTTCAACCAATGTCTTATCCCTAGGTAAAGTCCTAGCAACGCACAGACGGTAGCGAAAAGTGATAGCCACCAAACAACAACATCCCATAAGGTCCAGTTTTTACGTAATAGGGTTGGATAGATCCAGTGCGGGACAGATCCAATATAATTCCAAAAACGTTGGGAGCTTGTCGTTCGCTGTACGAACTCACCAGTGACTGAAGAAACATATAGGTTCGTTTCGTCAGTATCTGCCAGCTTGATTAGGTACAAGGGTCTATAAGGGTCAAATCTATGATGTACCGTCCACTGGTCGTACTCCACCTGAGTTACACTTTCTATAGGTTCTTGTATATTTTTACCAATCAGAAGCCCAATATCCTCTTCTTGCAAGGTGAGACCACGTGCACCATCATCGGCATAGATAATATTTTCAGCTGGGTATTCAGAATCACAGATATAGGCAGGGCGTGAATTTATTGAGATTAACCGCATCCCTATGACCCGTTCCAAATCACATTCAGCTAGAGCTTCAGTGGGCGATATGGTCAGAGCTTCTATATTGATTTCAGACAGGTATGTAAGCCGTTCGGCCTCAGAAAGAGACGGATACGAGACAAACATCATGACCATCCCACTAAAGAACCACATGGCGAAAAAAAGTCCAAATGCAACGCCTAGCCACCGGTGAATAAAGGTCAATAGTTTCGTCAATAAAAATACCTCAGAATGATGCCGCTATACTAACCTCATAAGTTCTTGGTGATCCAAGTAAGAGTTGATTCGCATATGGCCACGTTGGATCGGTCTGACCAAGGTAGAAAACATCTGACCAAGAGACATACTCTTCATTAAAAACGTTGTTAACTCTGCCACTAACTGTAACATTATTTCGCGTCCAAGAGGCGAACGCATCAATAAGAGAATAAGACTTCAATGTAATATTATTTGCGTTGTCCCCATAACGATCGCTAACTGATCGGAGTGCCGCACCAACCTGCAAAGGAACCGAAGTAAAGTCGAAGCTCGTCCATACGTTAGCAGTGTATTTCGGTACGTTTGGGGGCTTGTTACCAGCAAAATTTTGGAAGTTCGTTGAGCGTGAGAATTTAGCATTTGTTTGGGCCGCGTTCAGTCCAATATTTAGCTGTTCTGTGGCTGCCCAGGTTGCAGTAAATTCAACGCCATTTGATTCTCGTCCTCCAACATTAGCAGCTTTGTCTATTCCAATCTGCTCCAAAACATCATCTCGCTGGATATCAAAATAGGCAATAGTTGTTTCTATGTTAGCTTCGCTNATATTTGCTTTGAGGCCAATTTCCCACTGCTTAGCATCAGTCAGATCCAAATTCTCTCCACCGTTAACAAGAAATATATTGGCATTAATCGGGTCTTTCGCATCACTATATTGAGCATAGGCAGCGATACTTTCGGAGAGCTTTAGAACCGACCCTATCCTCCAACTAGTCCAGTGAAAATCACGTTCAAAACTTGAAGCTTCTTTCACTCCGCTTGAATTAAAATTTAACCTCTCGAGTTCTAACTCCTCATACCGAAATGCAGCAACGATTGATAGTTGATCAGAAACTTGAAGGGCGTTCTCTAAAAATGCCGCTCGGGTTTTGATGTCTGTTGGACTAACACCTCGCAGCTCTTCCGGACCGTAAAGGCCTGCTGTTGGAGCATATGGGTTTACAGAGTCTCCGGCCGCTAATGGCTCAGAGCGACGGAACCCGCGAGTACGTTTAAAATCTAAAGACGTTGTTTCAAGACCTCCCAGTATGCTACTTCTCATTTCGCCAAGATCGAAATT
Source organism: Gammaproteobacteria bacterium TMED78 (assembly GCA_002171615.1). Classification (GTDB taxonomy): domain Bacteria; phylum Pseudomonadota; class Gammaproteobacteria; order Steroidobacterales; family Rariloculaceae; genus TMED78. Next base: position 37,772 of record NHEF01000028.1, on the reverse strand, counting down.
ATATTGAGCAGAGAAGCGATTTCCTAATAAATCTTGATCATGGAAAACAAAGAAATAACCGTTGTAGCGTTGCACTTGCCCTGTTTTTTCCGAACAAGCATCACCTATGTCGTCGGTACAGAAGACATAGCCCTCAGCATTTAGCCATTCTCGGTCGGCATCAAATTGATAAATCGTATTTTTGATCGTCAAATTTTCAGACGGTGTCCATGTGATATCACCTCTTAAGAAGAGCTGATTAGATTTTGCACGGCTATCACTAACGTTGTAATTCAGTCCACGCATTGCTTCATCTAGAGTTTCACCAGTTTTTGTCGAAATCACATTATGCATCGGTTTTTTGGCTAAAGTAGTAGGCACTAAAGGCGTACCCCAGTAATCAGCTAATTCGTCATCGAGATGATCAAAACTAAGCTTTACTGAGAATGCGTCACTAGGCCTCCAGAGCATACTGCCAGTTGCGTTAAGTGAGCTCGGATCCATTCGATCGACATAACCGTCAGATTCCCTTTGGCTTAAGTCTAACCGATACCATGCNGAATCGCTCAAACTTCCTCCGGCGCCTAGCCCAAGCTGATAGGTTCCATATCGACCGAAAGATGCAAGAGCATCTAGATTATTAGGCTCACCAACTTCAGCACTTCTAGGTACCACATTGACGGCACCCGCAACTGCTCCTTGGCCGTGAAGTACAGAGCTGGGACCACGCAAAACCTCAATACGATCTAAGTTAAAGGTATTCTGAGGCCTCATAACCATATTCGCTGGACCAACCCAAATTCCGTCTCTCAATATTGTTATCTGGGACCTTGTAAATCCTCGCATTGAGAATGTCGACGGAGCGGCCGGGGACTCTCCCGAGACAACACCTGGTAAGCTTTGGACAGCATCCGTAACCTTTTTATAGCCACGAGCTTGTATCGTTGACCTATCGAGAATCTCCACTGTGGCAGGCGTTTCGAGTAGTGATAAGCCCAGCCTACTGCCGGCATCGGAGGATCCGAGGAGATTCAGCTCACCGANGATCTCGCCAACAACGACTACTTCTTCTAGATCCTGACTTTGCTGACTGTAGGAAGCTTGATTTCCAAGTATTAAAGTAATAAATATTAAAAAGAGGTGTTTTAAAGTGATAAAAGTGATTTTCATTTTTTTGCCAAAGTTAAGGTTATGTGTTTTAAATATGCGAACTAATTTTTTTAGATAGGGATTTAACTATGGGGGGGGGTTAAAAACCTTTAATAATTCTCTTAAAATATCAATATCAAATTTAAATATACAGCATAAAGATAAAAATAANAAGTAAATTTAAAAAACTCTCACCGNTTTGACATCATTCCGGTTATAGCTTTTCGATAACACCCTTCAAAGCGTTGGTTCTACATCAGAACAGTTTCTTTATTCCATTCTGAGAGTATCTCAAGTTGCTGTTGATCATAAATTTCTTTAAAGATTAGGTCTTGATCATAAAGATCTTTAAGTTTTTTTAGCTTATTTTCTATACTGTCCTGTGCCTTATTTGGCGGTTGATGGTGGCCTTGATTTACTTGGTTGACTTGCCTCTCTAACTCATTTCTATGAGCCAAAGCAGCATTTAGAGTCTTATGAAAGCTCCTATGATTTAACCCTAAAGATTTTCTTATAATCTTAAGCTCATAGCGAGTATTACCATGCTTAATGACCTTCCTAGGTCGATTTTTAAATACAATACACATATTAACCTCCTAAAAATTTATAGCTCAATATTATCAAAATAAAAGTAAAAGTCAAAAATAGTACACCAAATAGTACACCAATTTACTATATTAAGATTTTAGACTGATTATAAATTCTAAAAAGCATAAGATATTCATGTACTTAGAAGAATATATTACTTTTATATTGGAACAGAGCTAGTTTGTGTTAAATTCTAGATATGTTTGAAAAGAAAATAACTAAATCTGTTTATGATTGGTTGGATGAATATGGGGATAGTCATCAAAATTATTACAATGAAGTGATACACTGGATTTGCGTCCCTTTGATTATTTTTAGCGTCTTATGCTTGTTATGGATTATTCCAACACCAAAATTATTTGAACATTTTTATGTAACCATTAACTGGTGTATTTTATTTATAACAATAAGTTTAATTTATTATTTATTATTATCAGTCAAGCTTGCGATCGCCATCTCTGCTTTTGCTTTTTTTTTAACTTATTTGATATATCTTATAGAGCAGTCTGATCTCTCACTTTATTTAGTTTCTATTGGCATGTTTGTAGTTGGATGGATTGGCCAGTTTATTGGCCATTTAATAGAAGGCAAAAGACCATCGTTTGCTCAAGATTTGCAATTTTTAATGATAGGTCCAATATGGTTGATCGCATCACTCTATAGAAGGCTAAATATAAGCTTCTAAATTATGGCTTTAGGATTAAATAATCAGGATTAACACCAGTCCTAGGAGTGAACTTCTGTACGCGTCCAGTATTTACTTCTGAAATGTAGAAATTACCTTCTTCATCAACAGTCATTCCATGAACTCCCCACATGCCGCCAGAAAACGTACCCCAAGTTCCCCAAGAGTTAAGGAAATTACCTTCAAGGTCATATTTTAGGAGCTTTGTTGTCCCGGCATCCATAACCCATAATGCACCATTTGATACGATTAAGTATTGGACATCCGATGGGGGATCTCCTACCCGCCACTGGAAAATAAAATTACCATTTTGATCAAATACTTGTATTCTATTATTCATTCGATCACTAACATAGACACGACCTGATTCTGGATCAATATCTATGCCATGCAATGCATTAAAGTATCCTGGACGTGTATCGTCAGGCAGTGTGCCTTCTTGACCCCATTGCAATAGGTAGTTACCCTCAAGATCAAACTTAATTACTCGAGAATTCACGTAACCATCTGCTACGAATATTGCATCTTCTGAAAAAGCCATAAATGTTGGTCTTGCAAAATGTTTTTCATCCTGACCAGGTTCATTTGGCACACCAAGCGTTTGAATAATTTCTTTACCGTCGTTAGTAAACTTATAAATAGCATGGGCAAAGTCATCCACAATCCAAACGTGCTTATCTGGATCATAAGGATTTATGTGGACAGCGTGGGGTTTTACCCACATCGAGTCCCACTGGTTCCATGTTTCAACAATATCACCTTCACGATTAATGACAACTACACAATTTTCCCAAAGGGCATCAACTCCTTTTATGTAACCAGCACTTTGCCAAATGTTCCATCCATGATCATTATTATGGTCAGGACTAGCTTGTGTAGCATCCCGCCATGGCATAGTGTTGTCCCGCCAAGAGTAATTCCTACCAACTGGAAAAAGAAGTCGTGTACCTTGATCTTCAACAAAACGAGTTTCAGGACGATTAATTTTTGGTAATAGGCCTCTCTGAATAACAAAAATTCTATCAGCGCTCTCAGCAAAAACGCCTTGTATGGCACCCCAAGTCCATTTTTCATAACCAGGAATTGTAGATATGTCTTTAGGCCAATCAGGAGAAGGCTGATAAGGGCCAAAAGGTTCCTGACCTGATTTTAAAAAACTATTATTATTATTATATGTTTGCTGAGAGCATGAAGAAATTAATATAACCAATATCCAAAAAAAACTATGATAAATTTTTAACATATAACACCCATTATGATTGGCAAAAAATTACAAGTAAATATATAGTAACACTTTAAATTACACCATTTACAAAAGTGAGATAGATTATGCAGAAATTTTTACTCTTTAGTATTTTTATCCTTCTTTCTAGTTCCCTCTTATCTGATGTTATACAAGGCCCATACTATTTAGATAATGCAAATATAGATAGGGATCCTATAACTGATATTGCCTTACCTACTGGTTTTGAGGCAACTGTTTTTGCTGATGTTGATGGATATGCAAGACATATAGCTGTCCGAGATGATGGTACGGTCTATCTCGCCTTAACAGTTAGAATGGGCAGAGGTAGCAATATGGGTATCGTAGCTATGCAAGATACTGATAATGATGGCACAGCAGATATAATTGAAAGTTTTGCAACTCATATACCGGGAACAGCTTTGCAGTTTTATGATAATTATCTTTATTTTGGTTCCAAGACAGCGATATATAGATTTGAATTTGAAGGTGATAATATCTTGCCAATTGGTGATCCTGAAATAGTAGTTGATGGTTTTCCAGAGCAGGGTAGACATGAGGCAAAAACTTTCGCTATAGATGATCAGGATAATCTTTTTGTAAATGTTGGCACTCCTTCTAACTCTTGTGCTGAAGAATTTAGAACTATAGATTCTCCTGGAATGGATCCTTGCCCCCATCTAGAGATTCAGTCAGGTGTATGGAAGTTTTCTGCCAGTACATTAAATCAAACGCAAGCAGATGATGGTATTAAGTTTGCTACTGGAATTAGAAATGCTGTTGCTATTGAGTGGAGCGATGAGCATAAAAAAATATATTTCCTTAATCATGGAAGAGATGCACTTTTTTTACTTTATCCTGAATTTTACTCAGCGGAAGACAGCGCAGAGCTACCCTCTGAAGAAATGCATATCCTAACAGAAGGTGCAGATTATGGCTGGCCTTATACATATTTTGATCATATGAAAGGACAAAGGATGTTGGCGCCAGAATATGGTGGTAATGGTCAAGTAGTAGCAGATGAAGATAAGTACCAAACTCCTATTGCAAACTTTCCTGGTCACTGGGCACCAAATGATATGATGTTTTACAAAGGAGATCAGTTCCCTGAGTATTTTAAAAATGGAGCTTTTGTTGTTTGGCATGGCTCATGGAATAGAGCACCAATTCAGCAGGCTGGCTATAAAGTAACTTTCTCTCCTTTTATTAATGATATGCCAACTGGAGATTGGCAAGATTTTGCTAATAAGTTTGCTGGACAGCGTGTTTTAGAAAACCCTGCTGATGCTGTTCATAGACCAACCGGAATCGCAGAAGGAATTAATGGAGAGGTTTATGTTTCAAGCACTGTAAGTGGAAGGGTATGGCAAATTAAGTATGTTGGTGAATAGCATGTCTTTCCGATCTAAAATGTTTCTTTTTTTTATAGCTAACTTCTGCTTTAGTCTTACCTCTCTTGCTCAATCTTGGGATATTTCGGATCTGCCCTTTTGGCAAGATAGAAGCCCTTCTCAAGGAATGCTAAATATTGACTCTCAGCTACATCAAGCGTTTATTAATAATGACCGTGATTTTATCAATAATACTCTTCATTCAGAATTTACCTGGATCACTTCTGATGGAATTATGTGGCCAAGAAGAGAGTCTTTAGAAGCTGGTTTATTGCCAATACTAAACCAGGCGGATGATATTGATATTGTTCAACATTTTTACGGAGACGCTACTTTTCTTGAGAGGAGTATAGACGGTACGTATGTTATGTATATTTGGGATCATTCATCTGCTGATCCAAAGTTACTTAATATAACAGAGGTTATTCAGAAGGATCGTGATTATGACCCCGTAATGGCTGATTATGAGATTCCATGTGTTAATCCTTGTGCTTATATACCTTGGGTCGCATTATCAGAAAACCAAAGGCTTGCTTATGAAGCATGGCAAGACCAGGAGCAGGCCTATCTTGATCCAGTATCGGGCACGCTTAATCGTGATGGTTGGATAAGAAGAATTGATAGCGATCAGGACCAGAGACCTGTTAATACATATATGGGTAAGGCTCCTAAAAAGGAAGATAGAGTGAATTATTACATGCCAAGAATTAATGCTGCTTTGGAGTCAAGAGGGACAGGGTTTACGGTTCCTGTTTTATGGTCAAGGTGGTGGGATATTGGTGAAACTGCTGTATTTAATATAATGCTTCAACCTACTCATGGTGATAAGGCTTATTGGGCTAGTAGGATATTTTCTTATAAAGTTGATTCATTAACTGCTGATGAAGGTATTTGGCTTATGTCTGAGAGCTATCATACCTATATTGATACTTCTCCTATTATGACTACAGTGGATCCTAAAATTACTGGTGATGATCGACAAGATTTAAGAAATGTAGATTTATCTCCATAAAATAGTTTGAAAAATATTTTCTTAGTTTTCTTTATATTATTAGTTATAACTGGATGCTTATCAGCTCAGAAGCCATTAACTAATGATCATATAGTTGCTGAAGGGCAGTTGATTTATGAGAGAGAATGTCTTGCTTGTCATATGAGGGACGGAAGAGGAGTTCCAGGAATGATTCCTGGTTTATTGGAAAGTGTTTGGCTACAAGGGCCAAATGATTCTTTAATTGGTTATATTTTAACTGGTGGGTTTGGGCCACAAGTACAGATGGCAAGATTTGATTTTCTATCAAACGAAGAAATTGCTAAAGTATTGACTTACTCTAGGTTAGTATATTTAAATAAAAGATCTATTATAAGTAATGATGAGGTAAGGAAAGTTAGGAATCAAATTGAGTTATTAGAATAGATTATTTGGAGGTAGATTGAAAATGTCTAAAAAAAGTAAAATTACTCGAAGAGGTATTATGAAGTTAGGCGCTCTATCAACAACGTTGCCTTTATTGAATGTTGCGAATATCAATGCACAAAACTTAGGGCCAGGGAATGCTTATGTAGGTGATATTGGAGGTCGAGATGCTGGACGCCTATTTACTGGTGATCATATAGAAGGTGGTGGTCAAATGGAAATTCGTCTGAACCAATCTGTTAATACTAGTGACCCTCATGAGCTCGAAGTAGCAAGGAGGATTAGACCTTTTGATCCTGTCTCATGGTATCAAGAATGGCAAAGAGTAGGTGAGATTAATGAAGGAATTGCTTCAGGATATGACGACGAAAGCTTAAGAGTATCGGCTCATCATTTTTATTTAAGAGCATTTAAATTTTATCGCGCTGCTATTGTTTACCAAGAAGATACTGATGAAACAATGTTGCCTGGGTATTTAAAGATGAAAGAGATGTTTGATAAAGCATGGGAAATGCAGCCACCACCTTTTGAAAGGGTTACTGTTAATGTCGATGGAAATGATTTAGACGGATACTTTAGAAAGCCTAATGGACCAGAAGGCACTAGGTATCCAGCTTTTATAACCTATTTAGGGGCCGACTCAATGGCTGAAAGTACAATAATGGCTATGAGTGGTTATGTTTCAAGAGGCATGGCTTCGCTAGTTGTTGATTTGCCAGGTCAGGGAGCAGCTAAGAGGCTTAAGAACCTCTTCATGAAACCAGATACTGAAAGATATGTGTCTGACTTAGTTAGCTACTTGGAAACTCGTTCTGATGTTGATCCTAATAGAATTGGCCTCAGAGGGCAAAGCATGGGCGGCTATTCAGCACCTAGAGCTGCTGCTAGTGAGTCAAGAATAAAGGCTGTTTGGATGGGTGCCGGCTCCTATGATTTGTATAGGGATCTATTTGATTTTTATCCACCAATAAGAGATCGGGTAAGGTGGATTATTGGAGCTAATGATTTAGGCGATGCAAGGAATAAGATTAAGGAGTATACACAAGAGGATACAGCCAGGAATATTGAATGCCCTATGTTGATTGGTTATGGTGCAACTGATAGGATTATGGATCCTGAGGGTGCATATAGGCTTTATAATGCTGCTATTAACTCAGAAAGACAGATGTGGTCAGATGCTGGGCATCCTCATCATAATGAGAAGTCAGGAGGTCCAAAGTTTTTAAGACTTCCTACAGCTGAAGATTGGGCGGCTAGAGTGTTAGGATCATTATAATTATATTATTCAAAAATTTACAATATAAACTTAAGGATGGATACAATGATTAAAAAAACTTTTTTTATTACTTTATTTAGCTTAATGGTGTCAAGTTTTTCTTTTTCTCAAGAAATGAGTTTTTTCATTACTAGCGCGGGTCCGGGAGATGGCGCTAATCTAGGTGGTTTAAGTGGAGCTGATGCTCATTGCCAACTTCTAGCTGAACAGGCAGGATCTGACAAAAATTGGGGTGCGTACTTAGCTGGTCAGAATCCACCAGTGGAAGCTAGGGATAGGATTGGAACAGGTCCTTGGCATAATGCTAATGGCGTCTTAATAGCTGAAAATCTTACAGAATTGCATTTAAATCCCAATATTAATGGCGATACGGGCTTGGATGAGTCAGGCAATGTTATTAGCGGCAGAGCTCAAGCAAGAGCTGGTACTGGTCCAAATAGGCACGATATTTTAACTGGGACTCCACCAGATGGAACAAGCTTTAATCAATCTGTAGGTGATAGAACTTGCAGTGATTGGACAAATAGTGGTGAAGGAACAGCGTTTGTTGGACATTTTGATAGATATGGTGGAGGTACTACTTCTTGGAACTCTGGTCATCCGACAAGAAATGGTGGGTGTAGCCAAGAAGCACTGCAAAGTACAGGCGGTGATGGCTTATTTTATTGTTTTGCAACGAACTAAGAGTTTATATAGATAGTCTAAAAATAGATATCTCAGTGAGTCATGAAGAGCTTTAGTTTCTCTAACTTGCTGAGATCTCTAATACAATTTTACTCAGCTTTCAGTTCATTTCTGCTGCCAAGGAGATTTTTATTATGGCTTACATTATTCCTTGCCGCTGTATCTTTAGCTTTTATTATCTTTTCTAAGTTATTTTTTAATAATAGTTTTTATGCATTATTAAGTATTTCTATTACTTTGTGGGCCTTTTGGATGTTGGCCTTAACATACCTTTTTAATGACTTACAGATTCGTAGCTTAAAAGAGGGCTCCCTATTGAGCAGGATGACGAACTTTATTCGTAATTTATATATTCATATACTTTCATTGATTATGACATCTTTAGGGTTTCTTGCTATCGTTATGACTCTTCGCGCTTTTAGTATATTGCTATAATAATTTTGAGGTTAGATTCATGCAGATTTTATTGATCTTTTTCATTGCTATCGCTTTACCTATAAGTCTCTCAGCTCAGTCACCCCTAGGCCTTAATCATGAGGAAACCCACGATTTAAGAACCTTAGAGAAAGAATTTGATAGTCATATCGATAGGCAAGATATGCATGTTTGGATGAGAGAGATGAGCTCAAGACCTCATCATATTGGCTCTGAGTGGAATAAACATAATCGTTACTACATAGCTAGTCTACTTGAGTCTTGGGGCTATGAGGTATCACTAGATGAGTTCAATATTCTTTTTCCCTCACCTAATATTATTGAATTAGAGTTGATTAGCCCTTTAAAATACACAGCCTCGTTAACTGAGATGCCAGTTGATGGTGATGTGAGTACTTTTAATACATCAGAACTGATACCTCCTTATAACGCCTTTTCAATTGATGGCGATATAGAGGGAGAGTTAGTTTTTGTTAATTATGGCGTTCCTGAAGATTATGAATTATTAGAGCGATTCGGGATTGAGGTAAAGGGAAAGATAGTTATTGCCAAATATGGTCGTTCTTGGAGGGGCATTAAGCCAAAATTAGCTGCTGAAAAGGGTGCTATTGGAGCAATCATCTATTCTGATCCTGAAGATTATGGTTACACAGTGGGAGATGTTTATCCTGATGGCGCATGGTTAAATGATACAGGCGTCCAAAGAGGCTCAGTTATGGATATGCCTTTATATCCTGGTGATGTACTGACCCCTGGAGTAGGCGCTGTCAAGGGCGAAGAAAGACTAGATATAGATGAGGTTCAAACACTGACAAAAATCCCTGTAATGCCAATCTCTTATTCTGATGCCTTGCCACTTCTAAGCAGTATTGGTAATGAGGTCGCACCGAATGAGTGGCAAGGTTCTTTGCCTATAACCTACCATCTTGGTCCAGGGCCGGCTAAGGTTAGGATGAGGTTAGAATTTAATTGGGATATGATCCCGATTTATAATGTTATTGCTAGACTAGAAGGCTCTATTTATCCAGATGAATGGGTAATGAGAGGCAACCATTTTGATGCATGGAATTTTGGAGCTGCAGATCCTATATCTGGACTAGTTTCAATGCTGGCAGAAGCCAAGGCAATTAGTGAAATGGTCAAAAATGGCTATTCACCAAGTAGAACAATTATTTATGGTGCTTGGGATGCTGAAGAGGAGGGCCTTATTGGCTCAACTGAATGGGTAGAGCATAATGCTGAGACATTAAAAAGAAACTTAGTTTCTTATGTTAATACTGATGGTGGCTCTAAAGGGTTTTTGAATATTGGTGGTAGCCATACTTTAGAAAATTTTTTTAATGATATTATTAAGGATGTTAATGATCCTAGCCTCAACGTTTCATTATTTGATAGAAAGGTAGCAGACTTACTAGTTAATGGAAGTGATGAAGAAAAGGATCACATTAAAAAAGGTAATGACTTAAGGATTAATGCACTAGGATCTGGTTCTGATTATTCCCCTTTTTTACAACACTTAGGAGTTGCATCAGCACATCTAAACTTTTCTGGTGAAGGTGATGGAGGTAGCTACCATACACTCTATGATACCTATGAACATTACACTTCTTGGAGAGATCCAGATTTAGTTTATAGAGAGGTTTTAGCAAAAGTAGCTGGGCGATCTACCTTAAGATTATCTGAATCTCGGATATTACCCTTTAATTTTTCTAATTTCTTAGATACTGTTAATCTATACCTTAGAGAAATTAAGCTACTCTCAGAGAGCTTGCGTTTAGAGACAAGGAATGTAAATTCTTTATTAGATGAAGATATTTATCGGCTAGCATTAGATCCAGCAAAGTCTTTTTCTCCGCCAAGAAAAACCCCTAATGTTCCTTTTTTTAATTTCTCTATTTTAGACAATAACTTAGATATGCTTTCTAATGCTATCTCTATATATGAAAAGGCATACTATGAAAAGGGTATAAGACCTGAAAATATAATTTATCTTAATAAGCTGCTGTATCAAAGTGAAAGGTTATTAACAAGAGACCATGGCTTGCCTAATAGGCCTTGGTATAAGCATCATATATACGCACCAGGTTTTTATACTGGCTATGGAGTTAAAACAATACCTGGTGTAAGAGAAGCAATTGAAGAGAATGACTTTGAGATAGTAGATCAGCAAATAATTATAGTAGCAGACATAATTAAAGATCTAGCTAATAACTTACTTGATGCATCAAATTTATTTTATTGATATATATTATGTAGTTAGTGCCAATGCCCATGCTCTTCTGACCAAACTCTCCCAGGAGCCGCAGATTCAAAAGATGTATCAATTTCACCTAAAGACGTAAGAAAAATAATCATACCGCCCAATAAGAAAACCGAGATAGCAGTAATTGATAGCCTCATACTAAGTGACATCTTATTTTTTTTTAAAGCACAGCATTTTTTATATTTTTTATTACTATCGCATAAAGGACATATTTGATTTCTTCCAATTGATGTAGCCATTTTTTATACATACCTATTAAATTAATTATTATATTAAAACATATTATTTTGATAAAAAATGCCATAATTGATATTTATTTAATTTTATATTCTCTAATCTTTTTCAATGTTCACTAAAAAACTGCTTAATATACTTTTAGTTTTGTTCTTAGCTGTTCTAATTGCAGCTTTAGATATATCTATAATTGGACCGGCCTTACCATCTATCCAAAAGGATTTTGCTATAGATGATAACTACTTAAGCTGGGTTTTTGGAATATATATATTATTTCAGCTATTAGGGGCGCCAATATTAGCAAAGTTTTCAGATAGATACGGTAGAAAAAATATCTTTATATTTTGTGTGTCTTTTTTTGGCATAGCGTCTTTAATAGTAGCCTTTTCAACAGATTTTATAATGTTGCTTTTTGGTAGATTGTTACAAGGGTTCAGTGCTGGAGGTATATTGCCAATATCAACAGCAATTATTGCTGATACTTTCCCGGCTAAACATCGAGGAAAGGCTCTTGGCATGATAGGAGCTATATTTGGTCTAGCTTTTCTCTTAGGTCCATTACTAGGAGCGCTTTTATTAAATTTCAGCTGGAAATGGTTATTTTTAGTCAATATTCCTTTAGTGATCTTTATTTGTCTCAAGTCACAAAAAGTAATACCAAATGAAGCAAAATCAACAAAAATATCAATTGATATAGCAGGATTATTATTTCTTTTTCTGACTCTTGGTACCTTTGCTCTAGCAATAAGCAAAATAGATTCAGCAAATTTCTTAAATAGCCTTATGACAAAACAAATATCATTCTTGATAATAATTTCTATATTGAGCTTTGTTATGTTTTTTCTTTCTGAGAGCAGAGCAAAAGACCCAATAATTAGTTTAGATATTTTATTATCTAGGCAGCTTATTATTATATGGTTTATTGCAATAGTTACAGGTTTGGTTGAAGCAGGGATGATCTTTCTGCCAACTATAGCTATTGACCATTACAATATACTTGATACAACGGCTAGCCTTATGATGCTTCCTTTAGTTATTGCTCTGATAATAGGCTCTTTAGGAGCAGGAGTCCTCTCTGATAATTTATCTACAACATTGATTATCCAAGCTAGCTTACTATTATTAATTTTTTCATTCATATTCATTAGTTACAGTGATTTAAGCTACGTTATTTTTTACTCTTCTGGAGTAATGATTGGGCTAGCCATAGCTGGTCTGATGACATCACTTAGAGTATCTCTGATCTCAAGATCTAATAATGAAAGTGTAGGTTCCAATCAAGGTATACTTGCCCTTTTCTTAAGCATTGGTAGGCTATTAGGAGCATCTTTGGTTGGTGCTATAATGGCTTCAGAGATTAATTCTGTTGTAGGATTTCAAAAAGCTTTACTTTTTTGCTCTGGGCTTATTGGAGTAGCATTAATTATTAGTGCTAATCTTAAATATAGGTAAAATATAAATAAAAAAGGATTATTTAAATGAATAATACATGGATTGCACCTTCTATACTATCAGCTGATTTTGCACGTCTAGGAGATGAAACAAAGAAAGTAGTATCGGCAGGCGCTGATTTGATACATTTTGATGTTATGGATAACCATTATGTTCCTAATCTCACTATAGGCCCAATGGTTTGCCAGTCATTAAGAGATTTTGGTATATCCACCCTAATAGATGTCCATTTAATGGTTAAGCCAGTGGATAGAATAATAGTTGATTTTGCAAAAGCTGGGGCGGACTATATTAGCTTTCATCCCGAGGCTAGTGATCATATTCATAGATCACTTCAAATAGTTAAAGATTCGGGATGTAAATCAGGATTGGTGCTTAATCCAGCTTCCCCTATATCGCTTATTAAACCAGTCATTGATTCATTAGATATGATACTTGTTATGTCAGTTAATCCTGGTTTTGGTGGGCAGAGCTTTATAGAGTCATCATTAGATAAAATCAAATCAATTAGAAAAATGATTGATAAATCTGGTAAAGAAATAAGATTAGAAGTAGATGGTGGAGTTAAAACTGATAACATAGCAAAAATTGCAAAAGCAGGTGCTGATACATTTGTAGCTGGTTCTGCAATATTTAATAGTGATAACTACAAAACTACTATAGACATAATGAGAAAAGAAATAGCTAGTGTTTCCTAGTTAAATTATATTAAAGAGATAATATTGGAATGGACTGTTTATAAATTTGGAGGATCTAGTTTAGCTGATTCAGAGTGCTTTGATATAGTATCAAGTATAATTAAAGATAGTGATTCAAAGAGACTCGCAGTTGTTGTCTCGGCTATAAGCGGAACAACTGATGCCCTTCTTGCAATAACAGATCTTGCTGCTAAAAATAAAAAAATAGATAAACCAATCAGAGCTATAGCTAGTCAATATGAGTCTATTGTTTTGAAATTACTATCAAAGAAAAATGCTAAAGGTTTATTATCTTTATTTAATGATGATCTAGAATCAATTAGAAAAATTTTAAAGGCATCATCTATAGTGAATTCTTCAACGCTCAGAGTGCAAGAAATTGTATCTGGCTTTGGTGAGTTATGGTCCTCAAGATTACTTACAAAGGTTTTACAGGAGAGAATAAGTGACAACAATATCATTTGTGTTGATTCGAGAGATATTCTAGTTGTCGATCATGGCGAAATGGGCGCGATTGTAGATTGGGATTCATCTTTGAATAATAAGGATAAAGTTATTTCTGGCGATACTAATATTGCCGTAATTACTGGTTATATAGCTAGAGATAAGAATAATAATCACACAACATTAGGAAGAAATGGTAGTGACTATTCAGCAGCTATTTTTGGTAATTTGCTAGATGCTGATTCTATTATTATCTGGACAGATGTTGATGGAGTCTTAACAGGAGATCCAAGAAAGATTCCCGAAGCAGATGTTATTGAAGAAATATCTTATAGTGAGGCAATGGAGCTAGCATATTTTGGAGCTAAAGTAATTCATCCTCAAACGCTATCTCCAGCAGTTACAAAGAATATACCAATCTTTATTAGGAGTACTTTTAATTCTAAATATCCGGGCACAAAAATTGTCTCTAAAATTAATTCTGATAGGGTGTTAATTAAGGGAGTTACAGGGATTGATAGTATTACCTTAGTAAATCTTGAAGGCACTGGAATGATAGGTGTCTCTGGGACTGCTGATAGACTTTTTGGAGCCTTAAGGTCTGCAGGTATATCAGTAATATTGATTTCACAAGGAAGCTCTGAACATTCTATTTGTTTTGCAATTGAAGATAAATATAGCAAAGATGTTAAGGAAATTGTTTCAGATGCTTTTTCCTTAGAGCTTGAAGAAGGGCAAATTCAAAAGATTGAAACTCAAGATTCTTGTGCAATTATTGCAATAGTTGGGGATGGGATGACTGGATTACCTGGTGTAGCAGGGCGATTTTTTAGAACCCTAGGTAATTCAGGTATCAACGTAAAGGCTATAGCACAAGGTGCGTCTGAAAGAAATATTTCTGCAGTTATTGAAAGCAAGGATATGGAAAAAGCATTAAGAGCTATTCACGGTAATTTTTATCTATCTGCTAAGACTGTCTCTATAGGCCTAATAGGCCCTGGCTCAGTTGGTAAGGCTCTAGTTTCTCAAATTAATGGTGAAATAGATAATCTAAGAGTTAATTTTAATCTAGATCTTCGAATCAGGGCTATTACCAACTCAAAGAAAATGATTTTAGAGGATAGACGTATAAAGTTAGATAATTGGGTTACACAGCTTAAAGAAAGCAATATAGCTGCTAATATTGATGATTTTATAGATCATCTCAAGACTGATCATTTACCTCATACGGTGATAATCGACTCTACGGCAGAAAAAAGTATAGCCAATTTTTATAAAGATTGGTTGGATATGGGCATCCATATAATCACTCCAAACAAAAGAGCGAATAGTGATAATTTAGATTACTATCACTCACTAAGGCAATCTAGTAGGGACAATAACTCACATTATCTTTATGAGGCTACAGTGGGGGCTGGACTTCCAGTTATACAAACATTAAAACACTTAGTAGCTACTGGAGATGAGATTTACTCCATAAGTGGAATTTTTTCTGGAACTTTAGCTTATCTATTTAATATGTATGATGGCACACAACCCTTTTCTAAGATTGTTATAGATGCTAAAAATAAAGGTTATACAGAACCTGATCCTCGTGATGATCTTTCAGGAATGGATGTTGCTCGTAAAGCGATTATTTTAGCTAGAGAGGTTGGATTAGATATTAATCTTGATCAGATTCTTGTTGAAAGTCTGGTACCTTCATCCTTAAAAGATGCAAGTGTAGAAAAGTTTTTATCAAAATTATCAGATTTTGATCAACCCATGAAAAAGATTTTTGATAAATGTGTAAAAAATGATCAAGTTCTTCGATACACTCTGAATATAGATTTCAAAAAAGCAAAAGTTGAAGTTAGCCTTAAGCCATTTTCAAAGAGCCATCCTTTTAGCAATATACATCTCACGGATAATATCGTTCAGTTTTCTACTAAGAGATATTGTGATAATCCCCTAATAATTAGAGGGCCAGGAGCTGGTCCTGATGTAACTGCGGCTGGAATATTTTCAGATTTATTAAGCTTGTGCAGTATGTTAAGTGCAAGCAATAAATAATGGATTTTTATAGTACATCTGGTAAATATAAAACTAATTTGATTGGTGCTATTTCTGAAGGTTTGGCTCCTGATGGTTGTTTGTACATCCCAGAATTTTTACCTAGATTTAATCCAGATGATATTGAAGGAACTAGTGTTTCAGAGATAGCTAATCAAATACTCTACCCATTTTTTAAAGACAGTGAATTAGACTTAGACTTAGAAAATATATGCCAAGAGTCATTAAATTTTCCAATTCATTATACCGATTTAGATGACTTACGAAATATTTCTGTCTTAGAGCTTTTTCATGGGCCAACGGCGGCATTTAAGGATGTTGGCGCTAGATTTCTTGCATCTACGATGGATAGGTGTTTTGAAAAAAAAGGTATTTTAGATCCAGTTACTATACTAGTAGCAACTTCTGGGGACACTGGAGGGGCTGTTGCAGCCGCGTTTCACAATAAGAAACATATAAGAGTAATGATTTTATTTCCTAAGAATCAAGTTTCGCCAAGACAAAAACATCAATTAACATGCTGGAAAAATAATGTTAAATCATTCGAAGTTGATGGATCTTTTGATGATTGTCAGTTTTTAGTTAAGTCTGCATTTGGCGATAAAGAGCTAAACAAAAGACATACCCTTTCAGCAGCAAATAGTATAAATATTGGAAGGCTTTTACCTCAAGCTGCCTATCATGCAGCCGCCAGTATATGGCATTGGCGTATGAAAAAGGTTCCGGCTAACTTTATTATACCTACTGGCAACCTTGGGAATGCTTTAGGCTGTATTTGGGCTAAATATATGGGCATGCCAATAGGTAAGATTGTGCTAGCTGTAAACTCTAATCAATCTATTCCAGATTACCTATCTACTGGTAACTGGTTACCAAGAAAGAGTATAAATACATTGGCATCGGCAATGGATGTTGGTAACCCAAGCAATATGGAAAGACTTCGTTTCTTGATGCCAGATTTTAATGATTTAAGAGAAGCTATTCAGTCATTTTCAATTAGTGATAAAAAAATAAAAGAACAAATTAAAAAAGAGTTTTCTGAAAATAAAATAATTATATGTCCACATACAGCAACTGCATTTAGTACATACGATCATTTTTTTAATACTAAAGATAGTGAAGATAGATTTATAATTGATGCTACAGCTCATGCTGCAAAGTTTAATAACATAGTAGAACCAATTATTGGTAAGAAAATTGATATCCCTAAAGAATTAAAAAAACTCCTAGAGAGAGATACTAGTTATTTTCCATTAAGTGTTAATTTAAAAGATTTAGTAAATTATATTGATGATTGGGATTGATTAGTAATCTGGAATAGGGCTTTAGTATTTTTGTCTATTTGATTGGATAAATCCTCTTTATCTATTTTTAGCATATCAGATATTCTTTCAAGTATATGAATTAAATATTTTGGTTCGTTTCTTCTATCTTTAGGTTTATTTTTGATATCTTTTGGAAGCAGATAAGGTGCATCAGTTTCAATTAATAACCTATCCGTAGGTATAGTGTGAATTGCTTCTCTTAGTAGATGTCCTCTTTTTGGGTCACAAAGCCACCCTGTTATTCCTATGTACAATCCTAAATCTAATAAAGGAAAAAGCTCTTCCTTGCCACCTGTAAAGCAGTGAGCAACACCTCCAGGAATTTGATCTTGATATGAAGACAAGATATTAAAAAAATCTGAAAATGAATCTCTTTGATGAAGAAATAACGGTAAATTTTTTTTAATAGATAACTCTATTTGCATAGTGAACACGTCTTTTTGCTCTAACTTATTTGAAAAATTCCTAAAGTAATCAAGACCACACTCGCCAATGGCAACAACTAGTTTATTTTCGGTTAGCTTTAGTAACTTTTCATATGAAGAAGGTAGATAATCTTTAGCATTATGTGGGTGAACACCAGCTGTTATATAAAAATTTCCATCTAATTTTTTAGCTAAATTAAAAGCTGTGAGTGAATCATCAACAGATGACCCAGTAATTATAAAACAATTAACACCAGCATCTTTAGCATCTTTGATGACTACCTTTAAATCTTTATTGAAACTAGAGTGAGTTAAATTGGCGCCTATGTCTGTTAAAAATTTCATTATTACGTATACTTAAAATTTATTTTATAGAATAGGAAAATTTACATGGAAAAGGTAAAGAATCATAGGAGTTTTATATTTTTATTGTGTTTGTTCCCATTTTTTGCCGCATCACAAACTCCTGATATCGTATTATATAACGCTAAGATTTTGACTATAGATGAGGATTTTTCTATACACGAGGCAGTGGCTATTGATGATAATAAAATATTATCTGTTGGTGAGAATGAAGCAATTCAAAGCTTATCCTCAAGTGAAACTCTCATGATAGATTTAGAAGGGAAGACAGTTATACCGGGCATTATTGATAGCCATCTTCATTATCTTAGAGGGACTAACTTTGCTTCACATGAGACAAGAATTCATGGCATCACTTCAAAAAGAGAAGCTTTATCAATTATCGCTGATAAAGCTCAGGAACTAAACCCAGGAGAGTGGATCTTTATATTTGGTGGATGGCATGAACAGCAATTTTCTGACAATCCTGGAGGCTTCACTCAGGAAGATTTAGATAGAGCTTCCCCAGAAAATCCTGTATTTATTCAAAAGACTTATTCAGCATTTTATATGAACTCTCTAGCATTAGAAAAAATAGCACCTGCAGTTCCTCATTTGTATAAAGGTGGGTCTGTTATTAGAACTACCAGTCCTCAAGGAAGAGAAGTTATGTACGCTGCATTAAAATATTATCCTTTTGCAACTAGTGATGAGGGCAGAGAAAGAGAAGTTAAGGATTTTAATAACTATCTTAATAGTATGGGTATCACTACTGCTTATGATGTTGGCTATCTAGATGGTTCATATAAATCTGTTAGTGCTTTAGCTGATCGAGAAGAATTAACACTTAGAATTTTTTATGCTCAAAGATATTGGGCGGATTCACCTAGGACAGCAGTAGCCGCAGCCGAATTATTAGAAAGAGAAGCTCCATTTAAGAGAGATCATTTTTTTGGTGAGTATGGAATAGGGGAACATGTTTATGGCCTTCTTCACGATAATCCGAGAATGTCAGAGCCTTTTTCGCAATCTATTTATGATAGTTTTGAGTTAATAGCATTGTCTGCTGCTAAACATGGTTGGCAGCTTAATGAGCACGCGATGCTTGAGTCAACCGTAGACGGTATGCTAGATGTCTTTGAAAGAATTAATCTAGCTGAACCAATTAGTAGTTTAAGGTGGACAATTGGTCATAATGACTTGATATCAATGGCTGCAATTAATAGAGCTAAATCAATGGGATTAGCTTTAACAGTGCATAACCATACTGTAAAGCCAAAAGTTGATGGTATAGCATCACCTCCTATTAAATTAATTCAAGATAGTGGAATTTTATGGGGAATGGGATCAGATGGTACTGTTGTTGCTACTTATAATCCTTTTCATACGATTTGGGAATATACAGCTGGAAAAGTTTTTCCAGATATACAGAAATATAATAAAGATGAGGTCATTACTAGAGAGGAGGCGCTCATAGCTCATACGAGATCTAATGCATATTTGATGTTTATGGAGGATTTAATTGGAACCATTGAGCCAAATAAGTACGCAGATATTGTAGTTTTAGATAAAGATTACATGGATATTCCAATCGATGAAATCTATACTATTAAGCCAGTACTAACGATTTTCTCTGGTAAAATCGTTTATCAAGATGAATTGAGTTTTTGATCTATCTATTATTTGAGGGAAAAGATGAAAATTAATACAGAAAATAGAGAAAGGCTTGCAATTATTGAAAAAAACATTAAGTCCTCTTCTACTTGGCTTAGGATTTTATTTATGTCTCTTTATATTGGTCTTTGGGGAATTTCTAGAGTGGTGATCTTTATAATTATGATTGCACAAACTTTTTTTGTTCTTTTTACTGGGAAGAGGCAACCAAGACTACTAAATTTTAGCTATTCATTAGCAGCATATTCTTATCAAATCATTTGTTATCTTACTTATATTTCTGAAGTTCAGCCATTTCCATTTTCGGAGTGGCCTTTGGAGGAAGATAGGGAAGTTGAATAATCTTCTATATTTCAGTTATTTGAAGTTATTAATAAATTATCTATAAAGGAATAGAATGAAAAAACTTTTTATAAAAATATTTATATTGCAAGCATTAACTCTCTTTCACGGTAATGCACTTACTCACCATTCTTTTGCAGCAACTTTTAGTACCGATGAAAAAAATACTGTAGATGGTATTATTAAAGAATTTAGATTCATCAACCCTCATGTGCTCATTACTTTAGATGTGGCTAATGATGATGGCTCAATAACTGAGTGGGTGGTAGAGGGTAGCTCTGCAACTGGTTGGAGAAGAAATGGATGGTCTCGCGATAGCCTTAATACGGGAGACAAATTGCGAATCAATGGAAGCGCAACCTTAGATGGATCTCCAATGATTTCGATTGATGAAATGTTTGTTTTAAACCCTGAAAATAATGAAGTTCTTGCTAAGCTTTCGCCTCAAGAGGACCCAAAATTATCACTAGGTAACGCAATTGAGTCAGTACCTCCTGATAGTGAAAAGTATTTTTTGCCTCCATATTTAA
The DNA here is from genome assembly GCA_002171615.1 of Gammaproteobacteria bacterium TMED78. Lineage (GTDB taxonomy): Bacteria > Pseudomonadota > Gammaproteobacteria > Steroidobacterales > Rariloculaceae > TMED78. Next base: position 17,144 of record NHEF01000028.1, on the reverse strand, counting down.
CCAGTGGAGAGCCAAATTTTACTGGAACTACTATGAGCACTCCTACGGGAGGGCCAAGAGGAGGTCCAGACATTACAAATTATGATCCTCCAATGCCATATAACTCCCTAGGCAATCAAGTTAATACAAGTGAGCCTTGGAATATAATCAATGACCCGCAAGTCTTTTGTGACCCACCAGGAGTTGTTAGGCAAGCTGGTTATACACCTTACGGACAAATAATCCGTCAATATCCAGATCATATAACTATCGAATATGAAGAATATGGCTCTAGAAGGGCAATTTTTTTAGGTAATGAACTTCCTAGGCCAGGCGTTAAGAGTCATTTAGGTGATTCAGTTGCTCGTTATGAAGGTGATATGCTAATTATTGAAACTGTTAATTTACTCCCTAATCATAGTGGTCATAGAGGAAGACCACTAAGCGATGAAGCTAGGGTTATAGAGAGATATACTAAACGAGATGATCCGGATAGAGGAACACTATTAATGACAGAAACAACAGTCTATGACCCACTATTTCTTACAGAGCCATGGACAATAAATCGAATTAAATTATATCAACAAGATTATGATTTTATTGAAAATTCCTGTGAACCGCCTTTACGTGAAAGGCCAAAGAATGTCTGGCAAGAGACAGAATGGAATTTTTAACTTATATAATATTTTAACAGGAAAAATTATGATGAGAATCTTATTAAGGAATGTTGTTCTAAAGTTATTAGGACTGTTTATTGTTTTTGGTAATAGCTTATCTCTATATGCTCAGGGAGCAGTTCTAGACCCTAATAGCGAATCAGATAAAATGATTATAACTAGATATATTCAGACTAGGGGAGCTAATTTTTTTAGAGATAATGCTATTTCATATCGTAACGAATTTCAAAATTTAGCTAGTAACGCCAATGACTCTGAGCTTGAGATGTTGTCAGATCCTATAACAATAGCAATTCCTGATAGAAAAGATGTTGTAGAGGTGATTATTTCTGATGGCGATATGGTTGGTGTTCAGTATAGAACAACAGGTACTCACCTAGGTAATTTATTTGGTATTCCAGCTACAGGAAAATCAATAGATATTCAATCAGTTGGATTTTATAAATTAGAAGATGGTTTAATTGTTGAATCTTTTGAAATGGCTGATGAAGCAGCTTTGCTGAAACAACTGGGTAGATGGTTACCAGATAGAGCTGATGGCTTAGTAGTTGTTCCTTCAAACACCTTTCCTGTTAGAGAGGGTAGCCATATTCTGATGGATATTCTTGCAAAACCAGAAGAATCAGACACTTACACTAATAAAGTACGTGTCTCTGCCTATAAATCCCAGATTCGTCCATTTAATCAGATTTTTGACGGTCGTCCATACGAGACATATACTAGAGCTGGGTTTTATCATTTGGGTATAAGTGGAAATCACTATGGAGCAGGAGATCAAGGAATTGGCCCATCATTTCGTCATGATAGAAATGACAAGGTGAGTTTAATTATTGCCGAAGATAATGTAGTGATGATTCTTTTTTTGCTTACTGGAACAGACACAAAGGGTTTATTTGGTAATGATCCTTCTAATAACACTGTAGGAGCATGGGAAGCGGGGGTTCATTTATTTGACCAAACTACATGGAAAGAGGGTTGGTGGTTTGGAGATGATATTGGAATGATGCTACAAATTGGTGCACCGCCAGAATTTATGATTTATTAACCATACCATTATTATCTATCTATAGAGTGTGTTAGCACATACCAATGTATTTTATATTATTGATACTTCTGGCTCTTTCTATTTACGTCCTTAATCCTGCCTTTTCAATTTTTCTAGGGTCTTTATTTGCTATTTTATTTAAACCTAACGAAGATTTTCCTATTTTTCAGCTTAAAGCACTACCACTTCAGGTTGGTATAGTATTAATGGGTTTTACAATAAGTATCGACTATCTTATTGATACAAATATACATTATCTACCTTGGGTCTCTTTGTTTGTGGTTACTAGCTTTATCATGGCAATTCTTATTGGCTCTTTATTTGGTGTTAATAGACGACTCAAGTACATGCTAGCATCTGGATTTGCAATATGTGGAGCGTCTGCAATGATTGCTATAGCCCCATTAATCAAAGCCAAACCTTTTGAGTTATTAGCTTGTCTTATGATTTTCTTCGCTATCAATATGATAGCTATTTTAGCTTATCCATTATTAGGCCAGTTTCTTGGAGCTACTAATCAACAGTTTGGCCTTTTTTCAGCACTTGCTATCCAGGACACTTCCTCGGTAATTGGAACTTCTATTATATATAGTCAGGAGTCAGCAATAATTGCAGCTTCTTTAAAGTTAATGCGTACTTTATGGCTTATACCCTTAGTTATTTTTACTAGTGCCATCTTTAAGCATGAAAAGGGTAGTCTGATGAGTACGTTTCCATATTTCGTATTATTTTTCATGATAGCGGTAATTGCTGGGTCTTTATGTTCTTTATCTCAAGGGTTTATTAGTTTTATATCTTACTCGAGCCTAGTCTTTATAAATATTGGTCTTTTTTGTGTTGGCCTTAAGTTTAGGTTAAACAACAATGCTTTTAAGTTAAGTCTTTTATACACATCTATCTTTACTTGGGTCTTTATCCTTTTGTCATCTATTTTATTGATATCTTTTATTCTACAGCCTTCTAGTATTTAAAAGATTTTTCTATTCTCATCTCTTATGCAATTAATAGTTCGCATAATGTATATTATGTTAAATAGAATAAATATTAAGTAGGAGGTCTAGAAGAAAGGTTACAAGACCAAGGCTGCATGTCTCCATTTATAGCAGTGAATCGCTTGGAATAGATAGAAGGTCCAATGAATGACAAAGGGTCGTAAAGAGTTCTGATGTACTCAATAGTATCTTGAGCTTGATTAATAGTATAAGTTTCGACTATCCTGGCATCGATACCTAATGGCGTTCCATTAACAGCAGATAATGGATAGTCTATATTAGTAGTCTCTACATGAAGAGTATTACCCTCCCACCTACCTATAGAATGTCCAAAAAATGAAAGCTCAGGCTCAACTTCGTTAGATGTATTTAGAAGAATATATCTTGTAGTATTAAAATAAGCAAAAGTTTGACGAATGGTATCATCATTTATCAGTTCAAATTCAATACCTAAAGGAGCGTTCATGACTAGAGGAAAGCTAGGCTGTTGACAAGATATAACTGGGTTTCCTATAGGATCGAAGTTTTTTTGTGCTTCCTTAGCATAATCCGTGTAAGTCCACTCTCTATTTTCATATGCCCTACCTGAATTATTCCAGCTTCTAAATATACCTAAATTTTCTGCAAGTGCATTCTTAGGACTATTAGATGAAATATTTCTATCTAGTGCAGATTGCCCGCCTATGAAATTATTTGATAAATAAGACCTACCACGAACATTAAGGATAACTTCTAAGCCATCCTCTAATAAGGCATTAGTAGCTCCAAAGAAATTCTCTCTGTATGTAGATGGCCATCCTAAGAATTTAATGTTATGACCAATAGCAAACATATCAGTTGTAATACCCAATGGCGTTAATGCGAACGGACCAGCCCATGACTCGATAGTCCACAGATCTTCATTACCATCAGTATTTGTAACTGATATTTCAAATTCTGCATGTGGATTTGTCCAGAAAATCTCAGTTATTATCCCCTCTATGATAATGGGGTCATCTGTTAAAACAAATTCAGCTCTAGAGTGATGAGCGTTCGAGAAAAAAGGAGAAATAAGTACTAATATTATTAATAACTTGCATAACAATATTAGAAAATATTTAAATTTATAAAATTTCAGCATAGTGATCAATGCTCCTACTCACTTATTATTAAAAATTACTAATATCATATTCACAATTTAATGGCACGAATGGCTCTCCAAGCGCTAGATAAAGTCGCTCTGATGTTGCCATTCTTGAAAAAGTAGTTTCATCCTGTATTTGAATTTTATACTTAAGCTGTGACTGATCTTCACTTAATGTAAAAGTTTCAAATACTTCAATATTATTACTTTGTGGAGCTCCATAAATATTAAAATAAGGATAATCTATTCTAGAGGTTTTAACAGAAAGAACATTTTCTTCCCAATTGCCAATTGAGAACCCTAGGGGTGAAGGATCTGGTAGTGTTTCAGTAGCTAATGGGTTTAGATATAGCTCTCTTTTCAGGCCAAAATACTCAATATCCAGCTCTATCAGACCTTCATCTATCTGGGTGAACTTAAAACCAAGCGGTTGATTCATAGGCATTGGCATTCCAGGAGACTCACATTTTACTATAGGGCTTTCTATAGGATTCCAAACTTCCTGGGCTGTTATTGCCTCCTCTGTAAATGGAAGATCCCGACTTACACCTACTGTATAGCCTGCGATGCTCCAGTTTCTAAATAGGCCTAGGTCTTGATCTTGAGTGTTAGGAAGTATGTCAGCAAACCTATCAGACTCGCCTGACCCACCTACAAATGTATCAGACCAAACAGGTTCTAAGTTGGAACTTAATATAGCTTCTAAACCATTTTGAAATAAGACATTTGTTCCTAATAGGTAATTATCTCTCATTGTAGAGGGCATGCCTGAAATTCTGATATAATCGCCTACTTTGAACATTTCTCGCTCAACACCCATTCGAGCAAAAAGATTTGGACTGCCAAATGTTTCTATCCGCCATGATTCCTCTAATCCATCGATATTTGTTACTGTTATTTGAAGAGCTGCATGTGGATTTCTCCAGATAATGTTTGTTAGTATCCCTTGGATCTCTAGAGGTTCATTTGAGAATTCAGATCTAGAATGATGAGATAATAAAGTATTAGGTATGATTATTATTATAAATATCAATAATTTAATATTTATACTTAATCTTGATAATAATGATTTAGACAACATCTAAATAAAAAATTTAATCGCAACCGTAAGGTAAGAAAGGCTCGTCAATTGCTAAATAAACCCTAGTAAGGGTTGCAGGACGAGTAAATGTTAAATCATCAATAACGGTATACTTATAATCAAGCCTTGATTGGTCTTCACTTAAAGTAAAAGTCTCCAGCACTTTAACGTTTTCACTTTGCGGGGCATTTCTGACATCAAAATAAGGAAAATTGATCCTTGTTGTTTCAACATGTAACGTATTGCCTTCCAAATGACCTTTAGAATAGCCTAGCGGTGATGGATCAGGCAAGGGATTGCTTTCAGATGTATTTAAGTAAATATACCTAGTAGTATCAAAATAGGCCACATTTAGCTGAATAGTATTGTCATTAATGCTTATAAACTCATTATCAAGCGGAGGGTTCATTGGAATTGGCATACCAGGTGCCTCACAATTCACTACCCCAACTTCTAATGGATCTTGTTGTGCACGAATTCTTAGTGATTCATCAGTATATGGCCAATCACGAGTCATTTGCCCTGTTCCAGCATAGGTCCAATTTCTAAAGATACCTCTATTTTGTTCCTTGGCATCAGGTATCTCATCTCCAAATCTAATAGCCTTTTGCGTGCCTCCAACGAAAAAATTTGACCAAACCGGATCAGCTGAAAAGTGCAATACTGTTTCTAAGCCATTCTCTAATAAAGCATTAGTAGAACCAAAGAAATTATCTTGCATCGTTGAAATCCAACCTAAAAATTTAATTTTTTGGCCAATAACGAACATGTCCCGTTCTATGCCTTGAGATGCATATGTTGCTGGACCGCCCCATGCTTCGACAGTCCAAGACTCTTCGATCCCATCAGCATTTATCACTAAAAGTTCAAATTCTGTATGAGGATTTCTCCAAGAAACACCTGTTAGTATTCCATCAAGTTCAATTGGATCAACGTTTCTTATAGGAAATTCAGCTCTAGAGTGATGGGCAAATGAAATTGTTGTGCAAGAAATGAAAATTAATAAGAGCTTGATGAAAATGAAAGCAATACTTTTAGTGATCACAGTAATAATTCCTCTGCTATAAGCATTTATTTTGATTTAGCATTATAACCTAAGTTATTGGTTGCTGTCCCATCGGGTAAAACGCTAAACCACTTACTATTTAGGGTATCTCCGGACGCAACAGAGCTGGTTACGTCATTCTTTATTAATTAATATAGAAATCTTATCAGCTATTATTTTATGTGTTTTTGGCCTCCAATGCCCATCTATCGGAAAGTAATACAGGTCTTTACAGTCTAAACCACATTTATTGATTTCATTGTTTATAACTTCTTCGGAATCAATTAATAGATAATCAATCAAATCATTTTTTAATTTATTAGTAAGTCCTTTCTGAGTAATCTCAATATCTTCATTAAATCTATATTCATTAGTTAGGCGACCTAAGGTATGTTGATACTTAGATGACCAACCATGAGCAACAAAAATGAAACTAATCTTGCTATTTAGTGTATTTTTTACAAATTCTGCCATTTCTTGAGTAACTTCAATAAATTGCTCATAAGCATTAATATGTTTTTCTGGCCAGCATTTCTGTTCTTTTGAAAATACTAAGTAATCATACCCAAGCTTATTAATATAAGATGTTTGATTAATTGCATCTAAAGAATGGCAATTATTAATATACTGCTCTGAATATTGATTGCTTGATATATATGCCTGATTATTTAAGCTAATTTTATTAGTACTTGATTCTAAGTAATGACCAATCTTTCTATAAACTGCATAAGAAAACTTAAATAAACTAGATAGTACTTTTTTAAATTCAGTTAGGATATTTTTCGATCGATTTTCAAGTTCTCTATAAACTGATCTTGGATAACTTGGGGCCACGTCATTGCTCATAAGAAAGACAAGGTAATGCTTATTTTGTAATCCAATTTTACGAATGACGTCATAATACTGGATTACATTCCAGGATTGATAACCTACAGCATATGACTTTATGCCATGGATATTAGATAACTGACCATAAACAGTTTCATTATAACTTATTTCATCAGCTTGTATAAAAGAGTCGCCTATCAAAAATATTTCATTTTCATTTTTATCATTAGAACCATTCTCTAAGGGTATTCTTCCACCTATGTCATCAGTTTTTATCTTAATAGTCTCCCCACCGTCTTCTATATAATTTATTTTAGAAGTTACTATATCACTACAATAGCTATAAAGTACCCATGTATACTCGCATTGACTTCTAGGTGAGATCTTAATATAAATATTATAAGAAATTTCTATAAGCGTTATTAAACAAAAGAAAACAGTACAGTTTATTGAGATGACCTTAATCCAGCTCATATTTATTCTCATAATTTACAACTAATGATTTATTCTGTTCTTCTTTATAAAGTATAAAATTCTCAATAACTAATATATCTAATTGTGTGCCCATGAAGCAATTAAAAGCATCTACAGGGGTACATACAATTGGCTCCCCTCTAATGTTGAATGATGTATTAACAAGTATCGGACAACCAGTTAAGTTATTAAATTCATTAATAAGGTCATAATATCTAGGGTTTGTTTCTTTATGTACTGTTTGTATCCGAGCGCTATAGTCTACATGAGTCACTGCCGGAATTTTTGAGCGAACTAGATTTAACTTATCAAAGCCAGATAATTCTTTATCATCACTTATTAACTCTATTTTTTGTTTATTTACTGTTGCAACTAAAAGCATAAAAGGGCTATCATTATCGATATCAAACCATTCCTTTGAATAGTCACTAAGAACACTTGGGGCAAATGGTCTAAAGCTCTCACGAAATTTAACTTTAAGGTTTAGTTGTTTCTGCATTATAGGAGATCTAGGATCAGCTAATATACTTCGACAGCCTAACGCTCTAGGACCAAATTCCATACGCCCTTGCATCCACCCAATAGCTTTTTGTCCTAATAATTCTTTAGCGACTAATTTAGTTAATTTGGAATCATCTAGCTTTTTATATTTGGCCCCAACGCTTGTTAGTGATTTATTAATGTCATAATCACTAAATGATGGGCCAAGATATGAGCCTTTCATGTAGTCCTTTTTGATATCTATTACTCTATCTTTTTTGTACATCATATGCCAGATAGCTAAAGCCGCGCCTAGAGCGCCGCCTGCATCACCAGCAGCTGGTTGGATCCAAATATTATCAAAAATATTTGCACGTTTAAGAACTCCATTCGCTACACAGTTTAATGCTACTCCTCCTGCAAGACATAGATTGCTTTGAGATGTTTGACTCTTTAGTTCTTTTGCTAAAATGAGAATTAAATCCTCAACTACACTTTGAATAGATGCAGCTAAGTCCATATCTTTTTGTGAGATTTTTGACTCAGGCTTTCTAGGTAATCCGCCAAATAATTGATGAAACTTATTATTAGTCATAGTTAGGCCTGTACAGTAATTAAAATAATCCATATTGACTTTAAAACTTCCATCCATTTTTATATCAATAAGATTTTTTTTAATAAGCTCTGTATATTTTGGCTTACCATAGGGGGCCAGGCCCATTAATTTATATTCTCCGGAGTTTACCTTAAAGCCAATGTAATAAGTGAATGCAGAATACAGAAGACCAATAGAATGAGGAAAGTTTATCTCTTTAAGTATTTCTATATCTTTTCCTATTCCAATACCAAATGTTGTTGTTGCCCACTCACCCACTCCATCAAGTGTCAATATTGCTGATTTTTTATAAGGAGAAGGATAAAAAGCGCTTGCAGCATGAGAGAGGTGGTGTTCCGAAAATAATAATTTTTTATTCCAAGAGATATTAGCATCAATACTATTTTTTAAATTATTTATAATTAAATGCTTTTGAAATAACTTTTCCTTTATCCAGATAGGCATAGCTAAAGAAAAGCTTTTAAATCCTTTAGGTGCGAAAGCTAGATATGTTTCAAGTAGTCTTTCAAATTTAAGAAATGGTTTTTCATAGAAAACAATATTAGAGATATCTATTGGTGATATTTTTCCATCATCAAGACAAAAATTTATAGCATTTTCTGGAAAGTTATTATCATGTTTATTCCTTGTAAATCTTTCCTCTTGCGCAGCACAAATTACTTCACCATCCTTAATCAGTGCTGCGGCACTATCATGATAAAAGGCAGATATACCTAATATATACATATTATTGTATTAAAAAAGAGTATAGATAAATGGAGCAACTACTGATCCTTGAGAAAGTATTAATAGACCACCTATTAAGATCATTATTAATATTATAGGAGCAAGCCAAAGTTTTTTTCTTACTTTTAAGAATTTCCATAGCTCAATAATAAAATCCATAATATTGCTTTATTAGAATTGTTGTTTAAATGATTCAGGTAATATTTTTCTATGCTTTCTATCAATCCAATATGTATCTAAATCTTTTAGCTTTAGCTCATCCCTACCAATCACTTTTATGATAAATGCTATTGGAGTTAAAATCGCAAAGAAAACTATACCGAGCACAATAGGGCTGATGATTATTCCTAAAAAAAATCCTAATCTCATCCATAATTTATTTAAAGGAAGGAGTAAGTCATCTTTAAAAAGGGCTACGATTAAAAAAGAAAAGCTTAAAATCAAAGAAGCAAGAGAAGTAACTATAGAAGCCTTAATGAAAAGATATAATGCTACCCATAAAAAAATAGATGAAAAAAATAAACCAAACTTTTTATTCGATGGAAGGCCTATATTATTTATTTTTAATTTCATTTAAGTATTTCTATTACAGCTATCCACGTATTTATAAATTTCAGCATCTGGTAATAGTAACCAGTATTTTGTTACCGTTAATGGCTCTTTTAGATTTTCTGGATCATCGATCGTTAAAGTATAGTCAAGTCTTTTACCATTATCATCTAATTTAAAAGTTTCAACCATCTCAGATTCTGTAGATAAGGGAATGCCTGTCATAGAAATGAAAGGCCATGAAATATTACTCGTATGAACAACTAAGGCATTATCTTCCCATTTTCCTGTAGAATAACCAAATGGCGAATGCTCAGGATTAGGATTATCTTCAGACATGAATATTTCTCTTCTTGCATCACCCTCCTCCATTCTCATTACGATGATATCCCCTTCATCAATAAACTCCATAGGATAAGGCTGCTCCATAATTGTTGGCATGCCTTTTAAATTACAATCATCTTCAAAAATATGATTACTAAAAATGTCATATTTCGATCGAGCATTAATAGCATTTTCTGTAAAACTGCCTAACTCATCCCATAGTAGAAGTACTTCCTCTACTTCTCTTAAGCTAGTACTCCATATTGTGAATATATTATTAGTTGTCTCCGTTAAATCAGCTTCAGCTGCAGCCCAATTTGACCAGTCACCAGCTATAGTATCAGACCATAAGGATGGTGACCCTGGCCATAAAATAACCTCATCTACATTGCCTTCGACTAGCAAATTGGTAATAAACATATCAGTACCGCCATTTTTAGATAGCCAACCACCAATCCTTACTTTATCACCAGCATTAAAATTATCTGCAGTAATATTAGTTCTTCGTAAAATACTAACCGAGTTAACATCAACAGACCATATTTCGCCATCTCTATTATCAGCTCTAACAGAAAGGACAGGATGAGGATTTCTCCAGCTTACTTCAATAATTTCACCTTCCAACTGAATGGTATTAGTAGGGTCGTAAAAAACTAATGGGTTATGATGGGCATGAGATGACGTAAATACAAAGAAAGAAATTAAAACTAAGAAAAATCTAATCATATTAACTCCTAGGATTGTTACAGGATAATATTTAATACTATTTATATTATACAAAAAGATATTAAATCTTAATACCTATAAAAGGCTGTTATATACCTTTATAAATTTATTTACCCTATAGGAAAAGTTAGCTCTTCAAAGAAAACTAATATAGCTTATTAAAAAACAAGCTGAGGTAATCAAGGTAAGGATTGCCCTAAGGTTAAAATATTTATTTTCATCTACTTCTCTATTGTATTTGATTTCAATTAAAAAGTAAGATGGAAATACTAGTGCGCTAATTAATATTGATAAAGTTAAGTTTAATATAGAGAGGCTAAGTAGAAAAAAACCAAATAATGAGAACACAACTCCAATAATATACTTTCCTTTATCATCATTTCTAGTTTTCCACCCCCATGACATACCACCGAGAAAAGAAATAATGATGGCACCATAGCCAACTAAAAAGATATAAGACTCATCAATTGTTAAAATATCAAAAAAAAATGGCTGGAAGGTAAAAAAAATAAAAGGTATTAATCCTAGATAGCCTAAAATTATTTTATATTTCATATTAGTTTAATTAACCGAATCAATAATCTTTAATATTTTCATCATTAGGCCCGCCTCTAGAATTTACTACATCTGTTATCCATTTGCCATAAGGCATTTCTACAGATAGAGCTATTGGAACCCACCCTTTTTCTTTTCCAGTAGGAGGAGTTATAATTAAATTATTATCTATTTCAGCCAACTTAACAGCTATACCATTAGCGCTACTTGGCCTAGAAAGAAAATCTTTTGAGTCATACCAGTTTTCATGCATCTGTTCGACCTTGGCTTGAAGAAAATCTAAGTATGACTCTGTGTATATAGCTGGAAAATCAACTTTTAACTTATGAAATGTTGGCTGATCTTTGAACTTGTACCACCGATAAGATATTTTACTTCCATCATCTAGAGTTGTTTCACGAACTGTTGGGTCACAGCCATTAGAAATATCACAGATCCAACATGAGAAGTCTAATGGTTGAGTATCGACATTAAATAGATTTTTGGTGTTAGTAATTGCCTCATTTTCTTTTGCAATGTCTTGTGTGGTTTTAACATGCGGCATCAATGAGTAAGTGTTAGCCCTATTCTCGCGAGTATAAGTTTTTAATTTTGCAGGTACATCATTTTCCGTGACTCTAATAAATTGATAATTTACAAGTTCACCAGCTGGTATTACTTTATAATATTGGTTAAACATTCGATTTGTATTATTTTTCCAATCAAAATAGACATCCTGGCCTCTATTTACTTCTTGTACTTGCACGTTGACACCAAGTTTAAATTTATATTTATCTGTTGCGCCACTAACGTCGGCCCATGGAAACTCATCTAAATCTGTATCAGGCTTTATTTCATCAGCTGAAGTTATTTCTGAGCCTGCTCTGGCAGAAATTGCTAGGGGATATGTTAAGTTGTTAAGATTCAAATTTACTGTTGATATGTCAGCTGATGTATTAAAAAAAGAAACAAAGTTATTATAATACTCAACGCTATAGCTTCTAGAGCTTAATGTGAAGGGCTCTAGATTAAATGTATCTGGTATTCGTGGTAAAAAAGTCTTCATAAATAGATTGCCTTGGCTATCAGTTTCTGTAAAAGCCCATGTTTGATCTCTCTCGGCCCCAATTGAAATAGATCCACCAGGGCTAAAGGCTAATGTGTCTTTTTTTCTCACCCAGTAAGGACCACTATTTCCGTTATTACTATAAGCTCCCGTTCCATCTGCATACCAACTTTGTGCAGCCAAATGAGGCATAAAGTCCGATATAGTAATTCTCCCAGCATATAAGTCTTTAAGCTTTGAAGAAAACGTAGTACCAGAATTCCAATTACTAGAATCATCTAATATCTCTAATGCATTAAAGTTCTGGTATCTTCGGTACCACATTTCTGGAACATAAGCATGGACTGGACCTGAAAAGTTTTTAGCATCAGCAAAAAAAGTCCAGGTTAATTTCCCAGAATCTACTGACTTATCAGACTCTCCACCACCAGCTGTTGCCCAGTCAGATCTTGCTTTTCCCCCTATAATAGGAAGGGCGATCCAACCATGACCAAAAAATATTCCTCCACTAGTTGAGTATGAATCTTGATTTTCATCGAAAGAAATTAAATTTGGCGGGTAAATAAGCTTATTCGCTAAATGTATGCCGTTTTGATAATCACAGCTAACCCTTTTCTCGTGAAAGCCCCATCCAAATTGAGAACTATTTGAGTTATAAAGATGGGATTGTCCACTAGCCATATACTTTGGATATAATGATCGGCCCATTTTATCATCTAAGAAAACTCCCCCCTCTATTGAGTTAAAGGCACTGTGAGGATGAACTCCATTCGGCTGTATCCATTGACCCCAAATTCCTGCTTGACCAACAGGAATTAAATCAAGCTCTCTATAGATTCTGGTATAAAATGAAATTCCATATAAGCCAACATCTTTTCTATCTTGTCCAGCCCAGCCACTAACATATATGCCAAAATTTAACTGCCAATCACCCCAACAAGTAATGTTATGATTTTGACCACCAATCTGTACGCTTTGGCCTTGAGTATATGTAGCAGCTTTTTGTGCATCGGTTAATCCTGGTGCTGTCCATAACCATTTTTGGCCACCAGAATCATACCAACAGTTTTTGGGATTAAATGTGCCTGGAATGTGCTCAGGGTCGGACTGTGGTGTTGCATAGTAATTAACTTCAACTGCCTGATCAGTAACCGTTATAGTAAAGTTTTTAGATGTTGTTTCAATGCCATCTGAAATAGAAGCTATTAAATCATATATATTATTTGAACCTGAGTCTGTTGGTGCTTCATAATCTGGAACTGACTTAAAAGTAATTACTCCACTAGAGTCAATATTCAATTTAGATGAATCAACACCACTAAGAGCAAATGAAATGACGTCACCATTTGAATCAGAAGTAGTTACAGTAAATGCAGATAGCTGATTTTCTATCACTGAATAGTTAATTGATGTATTTGTAATCTCAGGAGGGCTATTTTGAACTGGTGTAGTCCCTACACAAGCTGCTGTAGTACTAGTAAACGTATCACTAACCCCACCAATCGTTAAAACAGTATTAACAGCAGTATTACAATTACCTGAACTAGTATGTCTAACAGCTACTGACTGTCCATTAATGATAGTTCCAGCTGATGAAGTATAAGCTCCACCTGCAATACTATAGGTTCCAGCTGTAATACTAATATTAGTTGTAGCATTAATGCCTGCTACAGTAATAGTTGCTGATGTAATTGATACACTTTGAGAAACATTATTTTGATCGGTAAAATTAAATGCACTAGGTCTAGTGTCTGTTGCCGGTGTGCTGCTATTACCTGAAGAAGTAGTAGTAGTCCCTCCTCCGCCACCTCCACAGGCGGTTAGTAAAACAAGAATACTGGATAGAGCTAAAAGTAGCTTAAAGCTTGAGTAAAAAAGGCTATACTTAGTTAGTAAGTGGTTTAACACAATTAACTGGTGTGAACTGGTAACTGCTTGCGCCAAATCTCCCTCTAGCCCAATAAACCGGAGTCAAAAGATTAACTGGATCTGTTACGAGCATCTCCATCATCAATACTGCTTTACCATCATCTAAGTCGTTACGAGAATAGGTTTCAACTGTAGTAGTTTGGTCAGAGAGTAAATATCCAATATTAGAGGCTAAATTTGGTAGAAGGTGTGAAGACTCAATAATAAGCTTTTGATCTTCATAGCGAGCCCATGATTGTCCTAAGTGTGTATGCTCACCCCCAATCATCTCTCTTTGATCTAAATATATAACCCTTCTTCCTGCGTACTCCTCGTAGGAAATAATCACGCGATCATCATATTGCTCTATGTGTAATGGATGTGGGCCAAAACCTGCTTGACGGACCAAGCCTGGAGGCTCACACCAAACTTGAGGATCATCCATAGGATCGAATAATGATTGAAGCCTTGCGGCTTCTTCATTTAAATCATGAAATGGGACATTTCTCCTTGGTGCACCAACCCTACCAGTCTCAGAAGCTCTAGCATTACCTGTCCAAAAGCCTGATAAATTAGGTATAACATTACTTAATTGAAGGGACATGCCATAGACAGAATTATCTTGAGCTTCCCCGCCTAAGCCACCTGTAATTTCTCCAGATACTGGATCAACAAATTTAAGATTTGCTTCTGGGTTTTGTGAGCCAACCATATTGGTTCCATTTCGGGATGGATTTCCAGTAACTCTTATATAGTCACCTTCTGAAAAAGTATCCCTATTAAAATTAATACGACGAACTGAGATAGGCGATCCAGTTTCCATATACCATTCTTCTTCAACACCATTATCATTGGTAACAAGGAAATATAAAATTACATGAGGGTTCGTATATCTAACACGAGAGACATAGCCTTCTAGGACAATCTCTCTAGATTCATCAAAGGTAGATCCAAAAGAATGATGAGCTTTCGTTGATAGACTTAAAAGTGTCATTAAAAAAAATGTTAAAAGTATAATAAATTTTTTCATATCGATATAATTGGAATTTTAATTTATAGTAAGAATTAAGTATACAGAATAGTAATCTAGATTACTTTTTCTGCCTCATGACATTCACATAATATTTTTTTACAAACTTGATAGTTCCTTAAATGTGTCAAAGTAACAATAGTAGAGCCAAGTAAAGTTAAAGCTTTTTCACTAAAGCTTATAAAAAAAATCTCACTCAATAAAACAGCTGATATAAGACATGCTAAGCCAATTAGACCAACAGCAAATAACAAATATTGCTGATGATTTTTTAGGCCCTGATATAAAGCAAAAATACTTATGGGAACAGCAAACAATAGAATAATAAAATGCATTAGCTCGTCATGGTATGTAAAAGTTATAAAGCCTGAAGCCAAAATAAGAAAAGATGGCAAAAGAAGGCAATGTAAGGCACATCCAACTGAAAGCCCAATCGCAAATTTATCAGATAGTAGCTGTGTATTGATCATAATTAAATTTATTATCTCAGAAAAATAAGAAAATATACAAAAAATAACTAAAAAAGTGAAGATTAGTTAGCGGTTATTTAATTTATTATTGGGGGCGGTGGAAGATCATCTGGTGGAGACAAATCAAAGCGTTCAGCTCCTGTTTGTGGATCAATCGAACGATCGTTTAACGAACATACGTCATGATCACGATAAATATGACCAGATCGTCTCTCATAGATATTGGTATAGTTAATTGTTTCTCTCAACATATGAGGCGCTGTTAGCTTTACTTCAACTACTAGCTGGTCTTGTTCATTGAGCTTGTATCTTTCCTCAACATGAACATCTTCTCCTATTAACCATCCGTTAGGCCTAGAAGCAACTGGAAAAGTTGTATCTGGATGTAAACCAATAGTCTCAATAATTAAAGCCTCGCCTTCCCAATGACCTATAGAAGTCCCTCCGTTAGTAGCTTCGGGATTTTCACGAAGTGGTTGGCCATTAACAGGGATCCGTCTCAACATATTATCTGCATTAGTAATCGTTAGCCTTTGTGGCATCAATAAAAATTCTACCTCAGTGAACATAGTACCATTACCAACTCCATTGAAACGGGCAGGAATACAATATGACATTGCAGGTCCATCTACTATCTTAGCAGCATTAGTTAGATATAGATCATCATTGTAAAGCCATTGCTGTCCATTATTAGCAGCCCCTCTAACCTGCGACCACCATCCACTCCAATTTGGTAAGTGTTGAGATGATGAATGAACATTCAAATTATCTTTACTTGCACAAGCACTTATAGCTGAAAAAAAAATTAAAATTAATATTTTTTGAAAGAAAAAATTATTGGTCATTTAATGCTCTTTCTTCATTTTCACGGATTGCTCTTAACCACATATTAGGTGGGACATCTCCCTGAGTAATTGTTCCGTCAGCATGCATTATCGAGAGAATTTCTCCACCAGGCCTACCATCTTTTAAAGGAAAGTACTCTAGTTTAATTTCCTCTCCAATTTCAACGGTATCATCACGAGTCCAACCAGCTCGAGCCATCATCGTAATACTTCCTGCTTGAAACGCCCAAAGCTGATAGCCAGTTGATTCTGTTTCATCAGCCACATAGGCCCAAAGATAAATATGAGGATTTGACCATTCGAGCTTAGCTACGGTTGCAACAGCTTCGTTAATAGTAGTTTTATCTATAGGGTTATACGAATGATGGGCAGAAACTATTGATCCTAGTAGAAACAATATCAATCCTAAAAGTAGAAATTTAATACGTAAAGGAATTTTATAATTAAAATTAATCATGAATTTAGAGTAGCAAAAAACTTATTAATAAGTCAAAATTATTAAATAGCACTATTACTTAATGTATTTTTTTTACTAGATCTTTTTCTCTTAGGTTTAGATGATGCTGACTGATCATCACTAAATGGTCCTCTAGATCTTTTTCTCTTAGGTTTAGATGATGCTGACT
>NHEF01000027.1 GCA_002171615.1 Gammaproteobacteria bacterium TMED78 | reverse complement strand
TGCGCCCATTGTCCAATATTCCCCACTGCTGCCTCCCGTAGGAGTCTGGGCCGTGTCTCAGTCCCAGTGTGGCTGATCGTCCTCTCAGACCAGCTACGGATCGTTGCCTTGGTAGGCCTTTACCCCACCAACAAGCTAATCCGACTTGGGCTCATCTAATAGCACGAGGTCCGAAGATCCCCCGCTTTCCTCCTTAGAGCGTATGCGGTATTAGCTCGGTTTTCACCGAGTTGTCCCCCACTATTAGGCAGATTCCCAAGCATTACTCACCCGTCCGCCACTCGACGCCTGGAAGTAAACTTCCTTCGTTTCCGTTCGACTTGCATGTGTTAAGCATACCGCCAGCGTTCAATCTGAGCCAGGATCAAACTCTTCAATTATATTTCAAAAAGTTTTTTCCTGAACGCTTATATTAGAGGTGCACAAGTGCACCTCAGTGTTAGACGCTCAATGTCACCGTTACCTCGGTGCGAGCGCCCACACAAGTTGCTTGAGTCATATTGTCAAAGAGCATGCTTCCGTTTTACTGGAGCGAGCCGCACATTTTATATTAAATATTTGTATTATCCAAACTTTTATTTAAAAAATAGATTCTAAAATTAGCCTCTTAGTATTAATGATGACGCTTTAAAGAAATTTTGAAAGGGTATTAAAAATTAAGTATCTTACTTATATATAATAATCTTCTTGAATCGACGCTTTCCAACTTGAAATACTCCTTCAAAATTAGGCCTAAAAATTAAATTATAATCATCAATATTTTCACCGCCTATTTTAACTGCCCCCTGCTTTATCATTCTAATTGCTTCAGAAGAGCTACTAACTAAACCGGAATTTTTAAGTAGGTGTCTAATACCAATTCCCTCTGAGGGAGATTCAAGCCTACATATCGGAATATTTGAAGGTATAGAGCCTTTCCTAAAGAGATCAATAAATTCTTTTTTTGCTATTTTTGAGCTCTTAATATCATGAAAGCGCTCTACCAATTCCTCTGCTAATTTATATTTAATATCCCTTGGGTTGGCACCTGATTCTACGGAATTCTTCAATGAATCAATCTCTAGAATAGATTTGAAGCTTAGGAGCTCAAAATATGTCCACATCAGTGAATCTGAAATAGACATTATTTTACCAAACATTTCTTTTGGAGGTTCCGTAATACCAATAAAATTATTAGAGGATTTAGACATTTTATTTCCACCATCGAGGCCTTCCAATAAAGGGAGTGTCATTATGATTTGTGGCTCTTGATCGAAAGATTGCTGTAACTGTCTTCCCATTAATAAATTAAACTTTTGATCTGTCCCTCCTAATTCTATATCTGATTTAAGCGCAACTGAATCGTATGCCTGAACCATAGGATAAATAAATTCGTGAATTGAGATTGGCTTTTCTGATTTATATCTTTTACTGAAATCATCTCTTTCAAGCATTCTTGCAACTGTTTGTTTTGAAACTAGCTTAATCAAATCAGAAGCATCAAATTTATTCATCCAAACAGAATTAAATTCTACGATGGTCTTCTCTCTATCTAGAATTTTAAAAACTTGATCCTGGTACGTTGTAGCATTAGCTACTACTTCTTCCTTACTAAGCGTTGGCCTTAAAGCACTTCTTCCAGAAGGATCCCCTATCAGAGCAGTAAAGTCTCCAATTAAAAAAATTACATCATGGCCAAAATCTTGGAATTGGCGCATTTTATTCAATAGAACTGTATGGCCAAAGTGAAGATCTGGAGCAGTTGGATCAAAGCCTACCTTAATCCTCAATGGTCTAGATAAATTTAAAAGATCCTTGAGATCTTTTTCTATAAGAATCTCATCGGTACCTCGACTTAATTCCTTAAAATGCTCTTCACTGGATATCATAATATTCATCTATAATACAAAATTATTATTGTATCCTGACTAATTGTAATACGATAGTTTTGACTGAAATAGAATAAATTAGTTAAAGTAAACATTAACTAAACTCCATAAAGCTTAAACTAGTGAAAACATATAAAGGTGGTGTGCGCCACGATTATAACAAAAAACAAAACTCTCCTGATAAATTCAAGAGAAAAGGTCATTGGGTATCATTTACTATTTCTTTAGTTCTGCCAGTATTATTAATGATAACCTTCTTTTCAATATCATCAATTATGCAAGTTGGTGAAAGTATAGAAAGTCCTATAATCACTAGAAATCAGTTAATTGAATCCTTTCCGCAGAGTCTAGATTCTATTAATCTACCCCTACCTGAATTTCAATCACCTCAATTACAAAATTTAGAGATAGAAAACTCTATAGAAATACTACTATTAGTTAAGCCTGGAGATAGTCTAGAATCTCTTTTCCAGCAGCATACTTTAAGTATTGCTGACCTTGGTCAAATAACCCAACTTAATGAATCTATGGAAAATCTAGAAATACTCTTGCCAGGAGAAGAAATTGCTATTGAGTACAGTCCTAATAGAAGAGTTATTTCTCTCACTAAAAGCCTCAATGAAACTAAGATTTTAAAAATTTTCAATTCAACTAGTGGTTTTCAAGCAGAAATTTTAGAGAGAGATATTGAAATTAGAAAAAATTATGCTCATGGGATTATCCAGTCTTCTCTTTTTGAAGCAGGAAAAGTTGCTGGGGTAACTGACACAGTAATTATGAATATGGCTGGAATTTTCCAATGGGATATAGATTTTATTCAAGACGTTAGAATTGGAGATGAATTTACTGTTATTTTCGAAGAATATTGGCACAAAGGCGAAAAAATTAAAACTGGTGAAATTCTAGCAGCTGAATTTGTCAATCAAGGAGAGCCTTATAGAGCTGCAAGATATACAGATAGCAATAGTTTTACAGATTACTATATGCCAGAAGGTAGAAGTGTTAGAAAAGCCTTTATTAGGGCTCCTGTTGATTTCACCAGAATAAGTTCAAACTTTAATCTAAATAGACGGCATCCAGTATTAAATACAATAAGAGCACATAAGGGTGTTGATTATGCTGCTCCATCCGGCACTCCTGTCATGGCGGCTGGTGATGGAGTAGTAAAGTCAATTGGCGACAATGGTGGATATGGAAATACTATAGTCATACAACATGGATCAAATATTACCACTCTTTATGCACATCTTTCGCGTTTTGCAAATAGTATAAGTAAAGGAAGTAGAGTTACCCAAGGACAAACTATAGGTTATGTTGGTCAGTCAGGCTTAACAACCGGTCCTCATCTTCATTATGAGTATCGCCTTAATGGCGTTCATAGAAACCCTAGGACAGTTAACTTACCATTAGCAAACCCTATCAATGAAGAAAATTTTAATCAATTTACAAAAAATTCCTCAATCTATTGGGATCATCTAGATTTAATTAGAAGAATCGATAAAGACATAACCTAAAGAGGGAAAGCTAAAAATGTCATCTATCTATATTGGTCTTATGTCAGGAACTAGCCTAGATGGTGCTGATATATGTATTGTAGAATTCGATGAAAACAAAATAGTAAGCTACCAAGGAAAAACGTTTCACTTTACAAAGAAACTATCTGAAAAGCTCTTTGAGTTGAGAGAAAAACAGCTATCTCTTAAGTCTTTAGGAAAAATAGATAAAGCACTAGGAAACTTCTTCTCTGAATGTATATTAGATTTTATCCAAGAATTTTCACTCCAAAATAAAAATATATCGGCTATCGGATCTTCAGGACTAACAATCTATCATCACCCTACAGGTTCAAATCCATTTACTATTCAAATAGGCGATCCTAATGTTATATCAAAAAAAACAAAAATAGATGTGATTTCAGATTTTCGAAGAGCTGATATAGCTTTAAATGGAGAAGGAGCTCCTTTAACACCAGCTTTCCATAAGTGGTATTTTGGCAATGAAGACAAGACAAGAATCATATTGAATCTGGGTGGAATAGCAAATATCACGATAATTGATCCTAAGAAAAATATAGTTGGACTTGATACTGGACCAGCAAATACATTAATTGATAATTGGTCCAGAAAAATTTGGAATATTCCTTTTGATAAAGATGGTCAACTAGCGAAACAAGGAAAAATATCTAGCTCTCTCCTAAATCTTCTTACTTCAGACAAATACTTTCTTAGGAAGCCCCCTAAATCAACTGGTACTGAATACTTTAACCTAGATTGGCTTTATCATTATTTAAATCAATTAGATTTTGATATAGAAAATAAAGATATTTTAAGAACACTCACACAGTTAACTGTTCTCACAATAAAAAATTCTATAGAAAGCGTTATTCCTGAGCCTTGTGAAATTATTATATGTGGCGGAGGTGTATCAAATCTATTTTTGATTGAGCAACTAAAAAACCAACTTCCAAGACATGAGATACACTCAAGCCAGAGATATAATTTAGATCCAAATCTTGTCGAATCAATAGCTTTTGCATGGCTAGCCAAACAAAGAATCAACAAAATACCAAGTAATGAACCCTTGGTAACTGGTGCGGATAGAAAAACTATATTGGGATCAATTCATTCAAAATAGTGAATGCTAGACTGAAAAAGAAGACCCGCACCCACATGTAGTTGAAGCGTTAGGATTCTTGATTATAAATTGTGATCCAGATAAATCTTCCTTGTAATCGATTTCAGCCCCCTTCAGGTATTGGACGCTCATTGGGTCAATAAGCAATGATACGCCTTGCTTAATTATTTCTATATCTCCATCCTGTAAAGCCTCATCAAAAGTAAACCCGTATTGGAACCCTGAGCAACCTCCTCCAGTTATATATACTCGCAATTTAAGTTCAGGATTTCCTTCTTGGCTGATTAGCTTACTTACCTTGGAAGCAGCAGCATTCGTAAAGTTAAGTGGGTTAACTTGATTTGACAATAAATTCTCCCAAAATTAAAAAATAAAACTAGATAATTCCTTCAATGCATCATTATAAACCTTTTTTTTAAAATTAATTACCATATCTTTTACTTTCCAATAGTCAACCCAGCAATAATTATCAAATTCTGGGCTCTTTGAGCTATTTAAATCTATATTACAATTATCATCTAATAATTTTAATAGGAACCATTTCTGCTTTTGTCCGATAACTAAAGGAATTTGATTATATTTTATATACTTTTCTGGCAAGTCGTAATATAACCAATGCTTAGTAGCACCAATAATTTCAACATTTTCTTTAGAAATTCCTATTTCTTCAAAAAGCTCTCTATACATGGCCTCTTCATAAACCTCACCTAAGCTTATTCCTCCCTGAGGCATCTGCCAACCCCCAGTTCTAATCCTTGAGGCTATAAAAACTTCTTTTATGCTATTTATAAGAACTATCCCTACATTAAGACGATNGCCTTCACCATCTATCCAATCCATGGTTATGAAAAGTAAGCTCTAAAATAAAAAATCATATAGCAGATAAATAATCCCTTCCTTTTTGCATCATATCTATGAAGCCTTTCTTATTTTTGTTATTGATTAACTCTTGAAAAGATTTAGCAGAATCAATTAAATTACTCAAAGATAAGCTACTATATTTATTTAATACTTGAATCTCATAATAAAGATCAGGATTTTCTTTTGCAACAGATGAAGATACATTCAATTGGGCATCAAATGTTGTGCTAGATATCTTAATTAGACTTTTCATTTCTTCATCGCTTTTAGCTAATGCTGTAAAAAAAATAATATTTAAAGCATGGGACAAGCCTAATATATAACTAATAACTTTATCGTGTTGATCTAGACCCATAATTACATGCTCTGCCATTGTTGAAGAAAATAGCCTTTGAGCCTCCTGAGTTGCCATATCATTTCCTAAATCTATAAATATAATATGACGACCAGATAATAATTTTGTATCTGGACCAAACATTGGATGTATAGAAGTTACTTTGCAACCAGTATTAATAAGTTCATTAATCCCCGATTTTAAAGGTGTTTTTAAAGATCCTATATCAAAAACTAAGCCTTTTGGCTTTTTCTTTGCTAGACCAATTAGTACCTTTTTTGTAGTCTCTATAGGAGTGGCTACCACAATTACATCATGGTCGGCTTTGTCTTTTTCCCAATCTATTTCTGAATAAATTGTCTCTCCTTCTTTATCATCAGAAACCTCTATTAAAAAATTTTGGGAGCTTAGAAAATCTGCCATCCATGACCCCATTTTACCAGCCCCACCTATTATCAGTGCACGCTTCCCTTCTCCATCACTATCCGCAGCTACTTTAGATCTTTCNTGCTGCTCTAGTGATGATAAAATTAATAGTTTCATTATTTCTTTTGCAAGGACTGGATCTAGCCCTAGACTAATTGATTGTTTCTCTATCCCTTTTAAAATACTTGCTTCTCTCGCATAATCTCTAATCGCAACTCCAGTCTTGATTTTAAAGTTACTGACCTCACTAACAATTTTCTGTCTTTCGGATATTAGCTCGATCAACTCTCTATCAACTATAGTTAATCTTTCTCTTAATTGGTCTAGACTCATTGTTCAGTCTCCTAATAATTATTTGATAGAAATTTTATTTAATTTAAAAATAATCAAATTCTGACAGAAAATATAATTTAGAGTATTATTGATTCAATACAGATGCTATCAAATAATGAGTAAAAATAAATCTTTGAATAATAATAAACAACTTTTTATTGAGCCAGATAATCCATTAAAACTCGTAGAAGAATGGCTTAAAGAGGCTACTGATGGGAAAGTTCAGCGTCACCCCAATGCAATGAGTCTATCTACACTCAATATCAAAAATAAAGTATCCTCAAGGATAGTTCTAATTAAAAATCTATCTAGTAAATTTGATTATATTACTTTTTACACAAACTATTTATCTAAAAAGGCTGAAGACTTAAATAGTAATAATTCAGCAGCTGGCTTATTTCATTGGGATAAATTGGGTAAACAAATAAGAATTGAAGGATGTGTAATGCGCTCTCCAGAAGAAGAAAGTGACAATTATTTTGCTAAACGACCATGGAGAAGCCAACTTAATGCTTGGGCAAGCATGCAAAGTCAGCCAATAAGTAGTCAAGATTATCTAGAGAAAGAGAGAATCAAGAAGGCTAAAACCTTTGGTATACCAGAAAAAGAACTATTATCTAAGAATACAGATTATGACATATCCCTACCTAGACCAAGCTATTGGGGAGGTTATCGGCTTTGGATAGATATGATTGAATTTTGGCAGGAAGGAAAGGATAGGTATCATCAACGATTAAAGTTTAAAAGAAAAATTGAGCCTAAAGGCGAAATTTTTACTTGTAGTCAGTGGGTATCAGAATACTTACAACCTTAAGCTATTACTGCGCACTATTAAAATCAATAATTTGGATAAGAAACTTAATTTATAAAAAGAAGTTTTTTTAAAAAAACCTAGAAGATAAAAAATAAATAATTTGATAATTTATTTATAACTCATTGAAATTATTATAATAATATAATTTTTTTTAAAAATTACAAAAAAAAAGAAAATACAAATATATTCTTAGATTTATTTTTTGTTAGATTAGGGGATATAAGAATAATAAGAATAATAAGAATAATAAGAATAATAAGATTCGGCCGCTTTAAATAAAGTATGGCTTTGTTTTTTTGACCCAGTGGATTCACTGGGTTTTTTATTAGTGGTTTAAATTTATGAAAAATAGACTAACGAAAATATATACAAAAAATGGAGACAAAGGTGAAACTTCTCTTTCTGGGAAAGAAAGGTTATCTAAAACGGATAAGATCATTGAATGTATAGGAGTTATTGATGAGCTAAATTGTGCTATTGGACTAATTCTTATTGATGAGGGTTTGGATAAAAATATCAAAAATACTNTAGATAATATACAGCACCAACTTTTTAATATCGGTGGTCAATTATCTCAACCAAGCTATAAGGCNCTGGCNAATGAAGATATTTTGCAATTAGAAAATGAGTTAGATTTTTATAATGATGAGCTCGCGCCTTTGAAAGAATTCATTCTTCCAAGAGGCACTAGCTCTGTAGCGCATTGTCATCTTGCACGCTCAATATGCAGAAGAGCAGAAAGAAGATTATGGGACCTACTAAATAATAATATTAATCAAGTTAGTATTGAGATACCAAAATACCTTAATCGCTTATCCGACTTACTATTCGTTTTGGCTAGAAGCATAATCAAAAATCAGGGGGAAACTGAGATTTTCTGGGAACAGAAAAAAAAATAGTGCACTTATTTTAAAAGTAAATTTGATAAATGAGCCCAATCAAAGCTATCTCCTGGATCAGTTTTTCTTCCTGGTGATATATCACTGTGGCCAACGATCTCTCCATTGGTCAAAGATGGGTAATTACTTCTTAATGACTTAATCAATTTAGATAAATATATATATTGCCTTTCCTCGTAACCTTCTTCATCTGTACCTTCAAGCTCAATGCCTATAGAAAAATCATTACAAGTAGCCCTTCCCTTATATTCTGATTTTCCAGCATGCCATGCTCTATTTAAAAAAGAAACGTACTGAGTTAAGTTTCCCTCTCTATTAATCAGAACATGACTAGAAACTCTGAGATTCAATATTTTTTTATAAAAAGGATGATCTTTTTTTTTAATCTTATTAGTAAAAAGCTGGTCTATTCCTTCTCCACCATATTTGCCAGGGGGGAGGCTTATTCCATGTATAACAATAATCTCAAGCTCATAATTATCTGGTCTATTATCATAATTCGGTGAAATGACTCTTTTAGCTTGTTTTATCCAACCATTTTCTATATCTATATCCAAGATTGTCACCGTATTTATGTTTATAATTAAAAAAGAAATCTTAAAACCAATAAATAAATTAAATTATAACTGAATGAAGCTCAAAAATAGAAATACACCAAGGCTATATATTTATTCTGAACTAAAAGAAGAATTTGTGAAGCTTAGCTCTGACAGGTTACATTATATAAGAAATGTCTTAAGGCTAGTCAAAGGAAATAAAATAATTCTATTCAATGGAATGGGTCAAGAGAAAGAATGTGAAATTGTAGAAATTAGTAATAAAGAGGTAGCTATAAAAATTAATAAAGAACTAGAGCCTTTAAAAGAATCTGATCAAAAAATTACTTTAATACAAGGCATGCCTAGATCAGGAGTAATGGATAATATTATTCAGAAAGTAACAGAATTAGGTATATACGAAATATATCCTATATTTACTGAATTCAGTATAATAAAATTTAAAGAAAAAGATATTAAAAAAAGACTCGATCATTGGGAGAAAGTATCACATAGCGCCTGTGAACAGTCAGGTAGACACACTCCTTTAAAAATCAATAAGCCTCAAAAAATTAAATATTTTTTAAATGAAATTAATCATGGTGATATAAAATTAGTATTTCATCCTTCAAGCACGTCTTTAAATTTTTCAGAAATTTCAACTCTAAAAGTGCCAACTAAATATATTTCGGTCATAATTGGACCAGAAGGTGGCTTAAGTGATAGTGATCTAAAAATAATAATTGATAAAAAGTTCAAAATGATCTCACTAGGGCCTCGCCTTTTAAGGGTTGAGACTGCTGCTATTAGTGCCTGCTCTCTCATTAAAAATAAATGGGGTGATCTATAAATATTTATAATAAAGATATATTAGGGAGAAATTATGCCTGATAAAAAAAATAATATTGGGGTAGTTATGGATGATATTAATAGTATTAATCCTGAAAAAGATACTACCCTAGAAATAATAGCAGAAGCAAGAAAACGCTTACTAAATGTCATTTACTTTGANCAAAAAGATTTATCTATAAAAAATGGTATTGCATATGGAAAAGGCTCCTTTATNGACGTTTCTAAAACTCAAAAAAAATATTACAAATTTACTGGAACTTGGGAAAATGAGCTTTCGAAACTAGACATTATATTAATGAGGAAAGACCCGCCATTTAATATGGAATACATATATACAACNTATATATTAGATCTTGCTCAGAGTTGTGGGGTAAAAATAATCAATAGTCCCAGTTCACTTAGGGATATGAATGAAAAGGTTTGTACAGCTTGGTTTCCAAGCTTAACTCCTCCCCATATTATATCTAGTAATATTAATGAAATTACAAAATTTTTAAATGAATATAATAGGATAGTTATAAAACCCCTAGACAAAATGGGAGGACAATCTATTTTTGTTATCGATAAAGCTGATATAAATAAAAATGTGATATTAGAAACTATGACCGAAAATAATAGCCAACCCATTATTGCACAAAAATATATTAAAGAGATTATAAAAGGTGATAAAAGAATTATATTAATCAATGGAGAGCCAATAGAGTATGGCCTTGTAAGAATTCCAAAAAAGGGAGACCCTAGAGGTAATCTTGCAATGGGGTCTTCAAAAAAGATTACTAAACTAACAAATAAAGAATTAGATCTATGCTCTATGATAAGGCCAACACTTATTGATAAGGGCATCTTCTTTGCGGGTATAGATGTTATTGGTGAATATATCACAGAGATTAATATAACTAGCCCTACAGGAATTAAAGAAATAAATGCAGGATCTAATATAGATATTGCTGAAATATTTTTTAATAAAATATTTAAATTAATTTAATTAAAAAATTAATGAAAATAACTAAATCAGATTTTAAGTTAATCCTAGCTTTTGATTTTGGTCATAAAAAAATAGGTGTTGCATCAGGCAATCTAATAACAAGAACAGCTTCACCACTTAGAGTAATAGAGTCTAATAATAAAATACCATGGAATGATATTAATTTAATTATAAA
This sequence comes from Gammaproteobacteria bacterium TMED78, assembly GCA_002171615.1. Classification (GTDB taxonomy): domain Bacteria; phylum Pseudomonadota; class Gammaproteobacteria; order Steroidobacterales; family Rariloculaceae; genus TMED78. The sequence goes on along the minus strand of NHEF01000027.1, from coordinate 41,404 downwards.
AGAATGGTTACCAGATCATTTAGTTGTAGGAATTCCAAAAAAAAATAGTGAAAATGAAATAACTAAAAAATGTAAAAAATTTTCAGCAGAGTTAAAAAAAAGATACAAATTAAATGTATCTGAAGTAGATGAATCATTCACTTCTGTCGAGGCTAAAAGTATTCTAAAAAAATATAGGGAATTAGGTATAAAGAAAAAAATTACAAAAAAAACAGATATAGATATTTATTCTGCTGTCCTTATAGCCGAACAATGGATGATGTATGAATAGTCTACTTAGNANNTTANAGCTTACCTATAGGCTTATACTATTTGCTTTCTTCATAGCCCCTTCATCTCTGTTAATTCTGGATAGTTAACTTTTAATTGATTTTTTTCGGCTGTATAATATTATCTAAAAATGGGTAATATAGATGCTAAAACAAGTTAACGAAAAAGGTAACTTAAGACATTTAATCTCCCTAGATGATTTAGATCGTAATCTTTTACAAAATATAATTGACAGAGCAACAAAATTTTTAGAGTTGGGCNTTGGAAGCAAGGATTTCCAAAAGATTCTCTCAGGACATACAGTTGCTAATCTTTTCTTTGAGCCAAGTACAAGAACTAGAGCATCTTTTGAGCTTGCTGCTAAAAAACTAGGTGCAGATGTACTAAATCTAGATGTAAATACCTCCTCCAGAATAAAAGGCGAAAGCATTATTGACACTATATACACTCTCGAATCAATGTTCGTAAATATACTTATAGTTAGAGATGCTCACACTGGAATAACCGAAGAAATAGCAAGGCATGTTAGCCCCAGCGTTTGTGTACTTAACGCTGGAGAGTCTGATACATCTCATCCAACTCAAGGCTTATTGGATATGATGACCATACAAAACCACAAAAAAAACCTAGATAAAATCTGTGTAGCTATTGTTGGTGATATCAAGCACTCCAGGGTAGCAAAATCTGTATACGAAATATTAACTAAATTTAATGTAGCAGAAATAAGATTTATAGGCCCAAAAGAGTTGATGCCAGATACAGGCTTTCCCTCTGCAAAAAAAATATTGGATCTCAAAGAAGGCATAAAAGATGCTGATGTAGTGATGGCCTTGAGAATCCAAAAAGAAAGACTTAAAGAGTCTATAAATATACCTAGTGAAAACGAATACTTAAGTAAATTTGGNATAACAAGCAATATTTTAAATTTAGCTAAGCCTGATGTAATTCTAATGCATCCAGGTCCAATGAACCGAAATATTGAAATTGAAGACTCGGCTGCTGATGGAGAAAAATCAGTAATTAGAGAGCAAGTTACTAATGGAGTTGCGATAAGAATATCAGTACTCTCATATATATCTGAACATATTTCTAGCTATAAATAATAAGTAAATCATGAAGAAAAATAATAAAAAAATTTATTTAGAGAATGCTAAAGTATTACATCAGCTATCCTATAAAGGTAACCAATATATAACTCGTCTAGAAGTCCCAAAGTGTTCTAAGTCAGCTATACCTGGATCTTTTGTTCATATTTCCTGTGATCAATCTATTCCGATGAGAAGACCTATCTCAATCATGGAAATAAATNCAAATGAAAATTGGATTGATCTATTGTATAAACCTATAGGTAATGGATTAGAATCTCTTGCTAAGAAAAAATTGGGTGACACTATAAGTTGTCTAGGGCCAATCGGGAATGGTTTTGATATTAAAAAAGAAAGATCTAATATCTTAGCAATAGGTGGAGGAGTCGGTATTCCTCCAATATATTTTCTAGCAAATCATTTAAGAAAAAATAAGGATTTTAATCTTCTAGTCCTGATGGGATCCGAAGTTCCCTTTCCATTTAAAACATCAAAAGCGAAAACAAAAATTAATGGAATTCCTAAAAACGTATTTTCGGTAATTGATAAGATTCAAAGCCTTGGAATTCAGTCAAGACTAGCTAGTTCTGCTAATTTAGAGGGCTGCTTTAATGGATATGTAACTCAGTTAGCTGAAGAATGGCTAATTAATAAAGATAATCATGAATTGAATAACATCCAAATAATGGCTTGTGGCCCAGAGCCAATGCTAGAAGCAACTGCCAAGTTAGCAAAAAAATTTAACTTACCATGTCAAATAGCAGTAGAAGAATTTATGGCTTGTGGTGTAGGGGGCTGTGCAGGATGCACAATTGAAATTAGAACTAAGTATGGGCCTCAGATGAAAAGAGTATGTGTTGATGGCCCTGTCTTTAATGCTGATGAAGTATATTCAAGTATATTTATTTAAAAAAACAGATAAAAGTATTTTGATAGACATAAAAAAAAATATCCTCCAGGTAAGATCAAGAATTAAGGAAGCCTCACTTAAATCAGCAAGAAATAAAAATAAAATAACCCTTTTAGCGGTTAGTAAGAAAAAAACAGTAGAAGAAATAGAAAAAGCTTATAACTTAGGAATAGAAAATTTTGGAGAAAACTACTGCCAAGAAGCAGTTATGAAAATCAATAACTTACGCAATAAAAATATAAAATGGCACTTTATCGGCAAGATACAATCAAATAAAACTAAAGATATTTCCAAGTATTTCGATTGGGTTCATACAATAGATAGAATCAAAGTAGCAAACCGCTTAGATTCTTTTAGGCCTAAAAATAAAAAACCATTAAATGTTTGTATACAGATTAATCAGAGCCTAGAGTCACATAAAGCAGGAGTATCTGAATCCGATGCTCTAGAGCTAGCCAATCAATTACTAGATCTTCCAAATATAAGACTAAGAGGTCTAATGATAATTCCTCCAAAGGCTGGAAATTTAAAGATTCATTTTTCAGAACTCAAATCCTTACAAGATAAATTTAATAAAAATGGGATCCCTATTGATACACTTTCAATGGGCATGTCTTCTGATTTTGAACAAGCTATAGAGGAAGGGAGCACAATTGTAAGGATTGGTACTTCAATATTTGGAGAAAGAAAATAAGAATAATTATTATTAATCTAGCCAATATTAGATTAAAATTGTAATCATGCAAAGCTCATTAATTTACGTTATTCAAACAGTAACTGATCTGTATTTGATGACACTTCTATTTCGCTTAGTCTTAGAATTTTTTAAGGCAGATTATTATAATCCAATAGCTCAATTAATAATAAAAATAACTAACCCTATAATCAATCCATTTAAATTTATAATACCCAGAATAGGTAACTTAAATACTTCTATTTTATTCGTATGGATTTTGCTTCAATCTTTTATTCTTTGGCTTCTCCTTTTTACAATTTCAAGAGAGCTGTCCTATACTAATATTATATTTATTTCTGCCATGAAACTTATCAACTCCCTAATATCTCTATATACATGGGGAATAATTATCCATGCGGTTCTTAGTTGGTTCCCTTTAAATTATAATCCATTAGTAGCACTATTATCACAAGTTATAAATCCCTTTCTATCTCCTTTTAGGAAAATTATACCTTTATCAGGAGGCATTGACTTTTCACCTATACTTGCATTAATACTATTAAATGCGATTTCTATAGCTATCCCTAGCCCAAATATTTACATATAATGCTTTAGTGTTTTTTAGCCTCTTCTTTTACCTCATTTCGAAGCCTAATCATATCTCTATGAGGAACATACAGAAGATCTGCTATTTTCCTAACTACATAATCTTCATATTTATCTAAATTATTATCTGAAAATGCAACACGCCAAAGCATAGTAATAATTTCATTCTTCTCACTANGAGATAAATCTTCATGAAGNAACCGAGTAAACTCCTGCAAAGAAACAGAATGATCAACACTCTCGTTAGCCTCTAACAATAAGAGATCAGCTTCGTGCTCTGTCAATTGAAAAAATGACTTTAATTGAGTAATAACCTCATCAATTTCATCTTTATCTTCTTCATAGTCTGCCCTCACAACCTCTATCAGAAGTGTAGCTGTTGCAAGCCTGAGAGAGCTCTCTCTTTCAGCTGAGTCCTGCCCTGAATCTTTATTAAATGACTTNTCAAATATTGATTTTAATTTTTTTAACATAATCTTTAAACCTAATCCTTTTCTTGATCTTTTGTGAAATCTAAAGCTGCAGAATTTATACAATAGCGTTGATTTGTTGGAGCTGGCCCATCTGGAAAAACATGTCCTAAATGAGCACCGCATTTAGAGCAAATTACCTCCTCTCTCAAATAACCCTTTGTATAGTCTTCTTTCTTTTTCAATGTATCAGTAGAAATAGGCGAGGTAAAGCTTGGCCACCCTGTGCCAGAATCAAACTTAGCTTCAGAAGCAAAAAGCTCCTCTTGACAACAAATACAAAAATAACTTCCTTGCTCCTTATTATCATTATATTTGCCTGTGAACGGCATTTCTGTTCCTGCTTCCTGAGTTATATGATACTGTTCAGTTGTTAACTTATCTTTTAATGAATTATTATTTTTATCTTTTTTTTTCATTTTATTTCCCGTTAATCTCCCTAAAACATAATATAAAATATATTAAATTTTTATAACTAATTTTTATTCATAAACTAAGTTTTTTTATGACTATGAAAAACTAAGGCATGATCTCGATAGGAGTAAACTCTTTTATATTCCTCCAAAGAAAATCCATATCATTATTAGAAACCGCTATACAACCGTCAGTCCAATCCCAATCTTTAATTTTATCTCCTATATATTCGGTATTATTTGGCTGTCCATGGATCATAATTAGTCCTCCAGGACTAAAACCATTGTCCAATGCAAATGATGCATCCTTTTCGTTAGGATAAGAAATTTTTAAAGACAGATAGTAATCACTATCCTGATTCTTTGACTCAATATAATACTTTCCTTCTGGAGTTCTAAAATCACCTTCTCTTATCTTGGCTCCTTTTGGAGCCAANCCAAGTGATATATTAAAAAGTCTGATAACAGAATCGTTACTATAAAGCATCAGCTTTCTCTCTGATTTTACTACTTTTATAAAATCTATATCAAAATTACNTGAATTGTCTTCAGAAAATAAAAGACTTCCAGATAATAAAGAAAAAGCCAGAATTAGAGCTCTCAAAGTGTAAAGATAAATATACATTAGTTATTTACTCTTTTATCATGATAAATTATTTTAATATGATCTAAAGTTGCTAGTCTATATAATAAACTTAATTTATAAATAAACAAAATGAGAATATTTAGTTTTATATCGCCTAAATACATCGCTGTAATGATGTTATATATATGGATGAAATGTATTGTCATGCTACCTTATCGTTTTCAGCTATTCTTGGGGAAAAGAATTGGTAATCTGATTCATTTAATTGCTAAAAAAAGAAAAAAAATAGCAGATAAAAATATAGAAATTTGCTTCCCAGAATTAAATCGATTAGAAAGGATAAAACTTAGAAAAAAACATTTCGAATCATTAGGTATTTCAATATCTGAGATTTCTATGGCATGGTATGGTAAAAAAGAAAAAATTAAAAAATTAATAAAGGTAAATGGTAAGGAAAATCTAGAAAAAGCTATCAGCAATAATAAAGGTGTTATACTTTTTTGCGGACATTTCACAACTTTTGAATTCTTTTTTCCTATATTAGAATCTATCTACCCAAAAATTTCAGCAATGTATAGAAAGCAGAAGAATGATCTACTCAATACAATTATGACAAAAGGAAGAGAACGCTCTATAGAATATCTTTTCCCTGAAGAAAATGTGAGAGAAATGATAAAAAGTCTCTCAAATAACTATATAGTGTGGTACGCACCAGATCAAAGCTATAGACAGAAATATAGTAGTTTATTAGATTTCTTTGAGATTCCTACTTTTACTAATACAGCTACTAGTAGAATAGCAAAAATAAGCGGAGCAAGTGTATTGACCTACTTCTGCAAGAGACTACCCAATAATGAGGGCTATGTATTAGACATTGGGAAGCCAATAAAACCAATTCCTAGCGATAATATAAATCAAGATACCCAATATTTGATGAACCAATTACAAGAATATATAAAAACATGTCCGGAACAATATAATTGGATACATAGGAAGTTTAAAGGAAGTCCAGATCCTTATTCTAATTTATATAATGACTAATCAAGAATATAAATTAACTCTAAAACAATTCTTTGGGGTTAAATATCTCCCTCTTTGGATAATATGGCTTTCTCTAAAAGCAGCTACTTACCTTCCTTATAAATTACAAATATATTTAGGAAAATTATTTGGTGATCTAGTTAGACTTTTAGCTAAGAAAAATCGATCAATAGTTAAAAAAAATATATCCATCTGCTTCCCACAATTTAATCAAAAAAAGCAAGATTATTTAGTAAGAAAACATTTTCAATCAATTGGAATTTCTTTCTTTGAAATATCTATTGCATGGTTTTCATCTTTAACTAAAATCAAAAGCCTTATAAAAATAAATGGCTTAGAAAATCTTAGTAATGCCCTAAATCAAGGCAATGGAGTGATACTGTATACCGCTCATTTTACATGTCTAGAAATGGCAGGAGCTATCCTCGAAGACATATGCCCAAATAGTAATTGTATGTATAGGCCTCAAAAAAATAAGATGGTTGATATGATGATTAAATCTGGTAGAAAAAGATTCGCTAAAAAACAAATATCCAAAGATAACATTAGGACTATGCTCAAAGCTCTTAAAAAAAATGAAGCTGTTGTCTACTTAGCTGATCATGTTTATAAAGGTAGCAATAGTGATCTCATACCTTTTTTTGGCGAGCCGGCCCTGACAAATATTGCAATATCAAAAATTGCTAAAATAAGTAATGCTAAGATTCTGCCTTACTTCTTAAGAAGNGTAGAAGATAATACAGGATATATAATTGATATTCTTCCAGAGCTTGAAAATTTTCCAACTAATGATGCTACCAAAGATACCTCAAGGCTGATTAATGCTCTAGAAAAATATATAAAAATCTCACCTGATCAGTATGTATGGAATTATAAAAGATTTAGAGGGCGATCTTCAGAATATGAAGATTTATATAAAAATTAACTTATACTAGAGCTAATAGCATCATAGACTTGAGCCATACTTATGCTCTTCATACATTTAAAATGCTTTAAATAACACTCCCTTTTAAAGCAAGGGCTACATTCAATATCTAAATATAAAATTGTTTTCCTATTTGTTAAAGGTGGGGTAAAAATAGGAGATGATGAACCGTAAATAGCAATAATATGAGTATTGACAGCAGATGCTATATGCATTAAACCAGAATCATTAGTAACTAAAACTTCAGCATAATCAAGCAAATCTATAGCTTCACTAAGATTTGTCTCACCGCATAAATTTATAATATTACCATTACTGCTTGAGCCCAGAATAATTTCGCCTAAGTGTCTCTCCTTTTCTGAGCCCATAATCCATACTTTATAATTATTACTATCCAATCTTGCTGCTAATTCTTTAAAATATTCTACAGGCCATCTTTTAGCTAAACCGTACTCAGCACCAGGNGCTAAAATCACAACATTTTTCTGATTTGAAAGATCTAGTCTTCGTAAGACAAGGCTTTGCTCTTCAGAATCAACTCTAAGCCTAGGATTTTCAAACCCTTTATTTTTAGTATCTAAAGTTTTTTGGCCCAGAGTAATATATTGATTTATTGTCCTATCTGGCAATGAATCATCTGCCATACAGATATCATTAATTAAACCATAACGGAACTCACCTAAAAAACCGGTTCTTATAGGAATATCTGCAAAAAAAGGAATCAAAGCAGATTTAAATGAAGTAGGGATTATTATTGCTCTTGTATACCCCTCTTTTTTAAGAGATTTAGCTACTCCTCTCCTAATACCAAGCTTTAGCTCACCATGACCTACTGGCTGTTCAATAACTTTATCTACTTCTGGAATTCTATCTATTATTTGGTTTGACCATTTTGGAGCTAAAACATGCAACTCTGAATCTGCTAAATTAGCCTTTAATAAACTATACAAGGATTGAGACATAACCATATCCCCAATCCAAGAGGGTCCTACTATTAATATCTTCTCTTTATTGTTTTTTAGGTCCATTAATATAATCTAAATATTTTTTAATCCCTTCCTCAATAGTATTAAATTTATGCTCATAACCCATGCCTCTTAATTTATCTATGTTGGCCTGTGTATACGCCTGATAAATTGACTCTAGTCCTTCAGGAAAAGAAATATATTTTTTATTTGGCTTTATACCATGCCATTTAAATATCTCATCAGCTACCTCATTAAATGGCCATTGATTTCCTGTTCCAACATTATAAATACCTGATAAGCCTTTATTTATTAAGAACCAAAGATTTACTGAAACAACGTCTTCAACATAAACAAAGTCTCTCCTATGTTCGCCATCTTCCCAGCCATGACTCCCTTCAAATAAGCGTATTTCTCCATCTTGAAGAGCCTGTTTATTAAAATGATATATTACACTTGCCATATTACCTTTATGACTTTCTCCAGGTCCATATACATTAAAATATCTAAGACCGACAACTTGTGACATATTTTTGCTAATACTTAATTTTTTAGATACATATTTATCAAAAAGGAGCTTAGAGTATCCATAAATATTAAGAGGCTTATAAGAGTTGTNTTTATCATTAAAAACTAACTTAGGGCTTGATAAATCAGTATCTGAACCATAAATAGCTGCTGACGATGCATAAATAAACGGTACTTTTTTCTGCTGGCACCACTCAAACAACTTAACTGAGTAACGATAATTATTCTCCATCATATAATACTCATCGCGCTCTTGAGTATCAGAACAGGCTCCTTGATGAAAGATACAATCAACCTTAAAATTAATCTTATCCTCTTCGATATTTTTTAAAAGTAAATCTTTATCCCAATAATCATCAATATCAGAATTAGATAAATTATTGAACTTCGTGCCTTCAGTTAAATCATCAACTGCTAAAATATTTTCAGATATTTTTGATCCTCTTTCTAAATACAGATCACTAGAAGCCCGAATACCTCTTATTAGATTACTTCCTATAAAACCAGCAGCTCCGGTCACAATAATCATTTTTTCAATTCCATGCTAATTTTGGTATTTAATTTCTTAGGATAAAACTAGCGCCGCAGTAATGGCACATAGCTTTTCCATTTTCATCAAGTGGTAGATAGACTTTTGGGTGAGAGTTCCATAAATACATGCCAGGCAGAGGACAATGAAGTGGTAAGTCTTTGTCACTTATCTCATACTCATTTTTAGAATTAGCTACTATTAAATCCTCTTCAATAGTTCCCTTTAGTTTATACACAATCGCCCTCCATATATTTCTTTTATTATACCTTTTCTTTATTCGGAGTAGATAAAAAAAGCCCCGCAAGAAGCGGGGCTTTTAGCTTACCTTGCTTAAAAGGCTTCAATTACATCATGCCGCCCATGCCGCCCATGCCGCCCATGCCGCCCATATCAGGCATTGGTGGAGCCGCTACATCATCTTTCTTTGGTGCATCAGCTATCATGGCCTCAGTAGTGAGAAGCAAGCCTGCTACAGATGCTGCATTCTGTAATGCAAGTCTGGTAACTTTAGTTGGATCTATAATTCCATACTCAACCATATCACCATATTCTCCAGTTGCTGCATTGTAGCCATAGTTACCTTTACCATTCATTACCTCATTTAAAATNACCGAAGCTTCTTCTCCAGCATTAGAAACAATTTGCCTCAATGGTTCTTCAACTGCTTTTCTGAGGATATTTATACCAGCATTTTGGTCATCATTATCGCCTTTAAGCTTATCAAGAACTTTCAGAGCTCTAACTAATGCAACCCCACCACCAGGAACAACACCTTCCTCTACAGCAGCTCTTGTTGCATGAAGAGCATCTTCTACTCTTGCTTTCTTCTCTTTCATTTCAATTTCTGTTGCAGCGCCTACCTTAATTACTGCAACGCCTCCTGCTAGCTTAGCTACTCTTTCTTGTAACTTCTCTTTGTCATAGTCAGAAGAAGATTCTTCAATCTCAGAATTAATTTGATCAACTCTAGATTTAATATCTTCAGCGCTTCCGGCACCGTCAATCACAGTTGTATTTTCCTTTGTGATTTGAACTTTCTTAGCCTCNCCTAAATCCTCTAAAGTAGCTTTTTCAAGCGAAAGACCAACCTCCTCAGAAATAACCTGACCACTAGCGAGAATAGCAATATCTTGAAGCATTGCCTTACGCCTATCTCCAAATCCTGGAGCTTTTACAGCAGCGACTTTAACAATACCTCTCAAATTATTAACTACTAAAGTGGCTAAAGCCTCGCCTTCAACATCTTCCGCTATAATTAATAACGGTCTACTTGACTTAGCAACGCTCTCTAGAAGTGGCAATAACTCCCTTATATTCGATATTTTTTTATCATGAATCAAAATATAAGGATTTTCTAGCTCTACAGATTGACTGGCTTGCTCATTAATGAAATAAGGTGATAAGTAGCCGCGATCAAATTGCATGCCCTCAACAACATCTAACTCATTTGCCAAACCAGAACCTTCTTCTACGGTTATTACACCTTCTTTTCCTACCTTGCCCATTGATTCTGCAATAATACTTCCAACCTCATCATCAGAGTTTGCTGAAATGGTACCAACTTGAGCAATAGACTTATCATCTTCACATGGTTGTGAAAGCTTCCCAAGCTCATTGGTCAAAGAAGAAGATGCTTTGTCAATCCCTCTCTTCAAATCCATTGGGTTTAGTCCAGCTGCAACAATCTTCAAACCTTCTCTAACTATGGCTTGTGTCAAGACAGTAGCTGTTGTTGTTCCATCACCCGCAGCATCCGAAGTTTGAGAAGCAACCTCTTTTACCATCTGCACTCCCATATTCTCAAACTTATCTTCTAGCTCAATTTCTTTTGCTACAGAAACACCATCTTTGGTTACAGTAGGCGCACCAAAACTTTTTTCTAAAACGACATTTCTACCCTTTGGCCCAAGTGTTACTTTAACTGCATTAGCAAGTACATTAACACCTTGAAGCATACGCTGACGCGCGTCGTCAGCAAACTTTACTTCTTTAGACATAATTACTAGTCTCCCAAAAATCTACAATTTGTAAAAAAAAATTATGATAAATTACTTTTCAATAACAGCCATAACGTCTTCTTCACGCATGACTACTAGCTCTTCACCATCAACTTTTACCTCTGTACCTGAATACTTTCCAAATAAGACTGTTTCTCCAACTTTGAGATCAATCGGTCTAATTGAACCGCTATCAAGTGCTTTACCATTTCCAACAGCAACTACTTCACCCCTGATAGGCTTTTCAGTTGCTGAATCTGGAATAACAATACCTCCAGGAGAGGTACGCTCCTCTTCAGTACGCCTTATTACGACGCGATCTTGTAAGGGACGAATTTTCATCACTTAGGTCTCCCTCTATAACTTATTGATTAATAAAATAAAAAAAATAAATAGCTAAAATACANTTAGCACTCTGCTACCTAGACTGCTAATAATAATGATGAACTTTTAATTTTCAAGGGTAATTTTAAAAATAAATGATATTAATCTTGCTAAATTAGTTTACTTTGATGAATTTATTGACTAAAAATAAGCTAAATATGAGTAAAAAAACTTTAATTATTATAACTACTTGTCCAAACTCTGAAGAGGCCATTAGGCTAACAGAAAAAATTATTTCAAATAGTTTAGCAGCATGCGTCAATAGATTTGATAATATGAGCTCTAGTTTTCTATGGAAATCGAAAATTCATAATGAAAAAGAATCTTTATTAATTATAAAAACTATTGATGAAAAATATCAAGAAATAGAGGCGCTAATAAAAAAAATGTCTAGCTATGAATTGCCTGAGATAATAGCAATACCTATCATGAAGGGTTCCTTTGAATATCTAAATTGGATAGAAAAAAATGTCTCCATTGAGTAAGCCTTTGTTAAGTAAAATAACTATCTTTATCTTGGTCTACTTACTAAGTATTGGTAGTATATTTTCTCAAAATTTATTTTCATTTGGCAATACAGAAGAAATACTTGACCCTGAACAAGCATTTGTTATTCAAACTAGGGTTGATCAGCCAAATGAATTAACTGTTTCTTGGATTATCGAAGATGGTTATTATTTATATAAGGATAAATTTCTTTTTTCACCAGATAATCAAATACAAATAGGTACCCCATCCTTTTCATCATCAACTTTTAATTTTGATGAATTTTTTGGAAATGTAGAGGTTCACTATAACTATGCAGAAATAAAAATACCTTTTTCAAGAATTAGTCCTCAAGAATTAAACTCAGTTTTAAAAATAAATTATCAAGGCTGTAAAAAAGATANTATTTGTTANCCGCCGATAGAAAAAAATATTAACTTAATAATACCAAGCATATACTCATTTGATTTATCATCTTATGAAAGGCCAGTTATCTCAGAGCAAGATAGGCTAAAAGAAATGATAATGAGTGGTCCATTCTGGCTAGTATTATTAACTTTCTATGGATTCGGATTATTACTATCATTCACACCCTGCGTTCTGCCTCTCATGCCTATTGTTTCTGGAATAATAGTTGGGCAGAAAAAAAATATATCTACTTTAGAAGCATTTATTCTTTCAGTTACATATGTAATGGGTATGTGTTTTACATATACTATTGGAGGAGCAATTGCTGCTACCTTAGGATATCAACTACAAGCAGCCTTTCAAGAGCCTTGGCTAATTATATCTTTCTCATTAGTATTTCTATTGCTCGCGTTAAGTATGTTTGATTTTTTTGAGATCGCTCTNCCGAGTAGAGTAAATTCATTCATAAATAATATTATTAACACCCAGAAAAAAGGTACCTTGCTTGGGACGTTTTCAATCGGTGTGTTGTCAGCACTAATTGTCACCACTTGTATTGCCCCTCCCTTAGTGGCTACTCTAGCGGTAATAAGTCAAAATGGAGACGTAATAAAGGGCTCAATTTCACTATTTAGCTTAAGCTTAGGAATGGGAACCCCTTTAATAATTATAGGCACTACGGCGGGNAAATTCTTGCCTAGATCAGGTCCGTGGATGATATACATAAAAAAAGTTTTTGGTTTTTTTATCCTAGCACTAGCTATTTGGATGCTTGAGCGAGTAACACCAAATAATATAATAATAACTTTATGGGCTATGTTGATTCTTTTTGCCGGGATATCAATGGGAACAAATCTAAATAAAAAAATTAAATCTTCTAGCAATTATATCTTTGGTATCTTAGGCTTAATTGCTTGTTTATATTCTCTAAGCATTATTACTGGTCAATTCTTATCAACTAAAAATCCTTTCATACCTTCGGAATTATTTAAAGCAAACAATCAAAATATCACAACTGAAGAAAAGCTAGAATTTAAGAGTATTATTAGTACTAATCACCTTGAAGAAAATATAAAAAATGCTGTTACTTTAGAAAAGCCTATTATGCTAGAGCTAACTGCTGAATGGTGCATAACCTGTAAAGAGATTGAAAGATACACATTTTCAGATGAAGAGGTAGTTAATAAAACTAAAGATTTTATATTACTTCAAATAGATGTTACAAATAATACTAATTCTGACAAAAATTTATTGAAGGAATTAAATAGCTTTGGACCACCTACAATTATTTTTTATAATAAGGAAGGTAATGAGATTGCTGGTCTAAGAACTGTAGGATTCATCTCAAAGGAAGAGCTTATTCAAAAATTAAATTATTTAACTGAAATATAAATACTATGAAGCATGTACCCACAATATCTACGATTTTCCTAAGCTGTCTCGCACTTACTCTATATGTTGGTTATAGGACCCTTACCCCTATGATCGATGAAGATAACATACCAATACAAACTTCAAATATTATAAAATCTATGCCTGACTTCACACTTAATGATATTGATGGCAATCCAATTTCTATAAGTAGATGGAAAGATAAACATCTAATAATTAATTTCTGGGCTACTTGGTGTGCGCCTTGTTTAAGAGAAATACCCCTACTAAAGGATCACCAATCTCAAGGTGGTCCTACTCAGGTCATAGGTATAGCTGTAGATAGATTAGAGCCAGTAAAAGCTTTTATTGAGGAGATGGATTTTAACTACCCTATTCTTATAGGGCAAACTGATGCAATAGAAGTAGCAAAAACTTTTGGTATCAATATTTTTGCACTTCCTTTAACATTTTTTATCACAAAAGATGGTCTTATTGTAGACTCTCATGTAGGTGAATTACTCCCATTAGATCTAGAGTTAGGACTAAAAAAACTCGATCTATAGATCTATTTTCAAAATTATTACAATTTATAGACTTTATAAGTTTGTAAATGTTGTTATATTACGTTAAAATCATCTAATATCTTTTAAAATGATAATTGAGAAAAATGTATAAAATTTTATTAATAAATGGGCCTAATCTAGATCTACTAGGCAAACGAGAAACTGATGTGTATGGCACAATTACTCTTTCAGAAATAGAGAAAACCCTTACTAGCGAATGCAATAAAAGCGGAGATAAGATAACCTGCTTTCAAAGCAATGCTGAACATGAAATTCTTGATTGGATACATAAATCAAAAAAAGAAAAGTATGAAATTATTATTTTTAATCCAGCTGCTTTTACTCATACTAGTGTTGCAATAAGAGATGCACTTCTTGCAGTTGAAATACCTTTTATTGAAGTTCATATATCAAATATTTATAAAAGAGAAGAATTTAGAAAAAAATCTTTTTTCTCTGATATAGCCATCGGCACAATAACTGGATTTGGATTGACTAGTTACGAGGTTGCACTAATCTCTGCTAGAAGCTACCTAAATAAGGATAAATAATGGATGTTAGAAAAATAAAAAAACTGATAGAGCTTTTAGAGAGCTCATCACTTTCAGAAATAGAGATTTCTGAGGGCGAAGAATCAATAAGAATTACTAAACAATTAACTGTAAAAAACGAAACTGCAAATCTCAATCAGATTACTGTTGAACAAAATAGTGAAATAAATGATAAAAATAAACAGGATCCCTCAGGAGCCCTAGGAGTAGAAATTAATTCTCCTATGGTAGGTACTTTTTATACTAGCCCAAAACCTGGATCAAAACCTTACGTTAGCATTGGCTCTAATATTGATCCTGGAGATACCGTTTGCATTATCGAAGCAATGAAGATGATGAATCAGATAGAATCAGAAATTAAAGGCAAGGTTGTGAGCATATTAGTAGAAAATGGATCCCCAATTGAATATGGGCAACCTTTATTTATAGTTGAGCCTTCATAATATAATGCTCGATAAAGTATTGATAGCTAATCGAGGAGAGATAGCTCTTAGAATAATTAGAGCTTGCCAACAATTAGAAATAAAGACTGTAGCCGTTTACTCTGAAGTAGACGCAAATTTAAAACATGTTCTTTTAGCTGATGAAGCCGTATGTATAGGCAAGGCCCCTTCTTCAGAAAGCTACCTTAACATGCCTTCAATCATTGCCGCTGCAGAAGTTACTGATTCTGTTGCCATCCATCCAGGTTATGGATTTTTATCTGAAAATGCTGATTTTGCTGAAAGAGTAGAACAAAGTGGATTTACCTTTATCGGTCCAAAATCAGAAACTATCCAAAAAATGGGAGATAAAATATCAGCAAAGAAAGCTATGATTGCAGCTGGTATTCCATGCGTTCCCGGATCTGATGAATCTTTATCGAACGATAAAAAGAAAAATATAGCTTTAGCAAAAAAAATTGGCTACCCCGTTATTATAAAAGCATCTGCGGGTGGTGGCGGAAGAGGGATGAGAGTTGTTCATACTGATGCATCATTACATACAGCAATAGATGTTACTAAAAGTGAAGCTTTAGCGGCATTTGGTAATGAAGAAGTATATATGGAAAAGTTCCTAAGCCATCCTAGACACATAGAATTCCAAATTGTTGCAGACAAAAAAGGGAATGTGGTTCATCTAGGTGAAAGAGACTGCTCTATGCAAAGAAGACACCAGAAAATTATTGAAGAGGCCCCTGCGCCTGGAATAACTCCGGCTGAAAGAAACAGAATGGGCTCACTCTGCACTAAAGCCTGTACTAAAATTGGTTATCAGGGTGTTGGTACCTTTGAATTTCTCTATCAGGATGGTGAATTTTACTTTATAGAAATGAATACTCGACTACAGGTAGAGCATCCAATAACCGAAATGATTACTGGAAAAGACATAGTTAAAGAACAGCTATTAATTGCTGGTGGGAATAAACTCTCCTTTAGTCAAAAGGATGTAGTCTTAACCGGGCATGCCTTTGAATGTAGGTTAAATGCCGAAGATCCTAAGACATTTATGCCCTCACCAGGCAAAATAAATATGTGGCATCCTCCTGGAGGACTAGGCATAAGAGTAGATAGCCATATTTATACGGGATACAAAGTACCGCCAAACTATGACTCAATGATTGGAAAATTAATCTCTTATTCTCAAGATAGAAAATCTGCCTTAGCTCAAATGGCCTCTGCTCTAAATGAAACTATCATAGAGGGAATTAAAACAAATATACCTTTGCATCAAGAAATTTTTAGGCATGATGCATTTAAAAATGGCGGGACAGATATTCATTATATTGAAAACCGCCTAGGTCTTAAATGAAGCCGTACGGCAATTAAACAGTTAAAAATTATAGCCCCTAAAAAAAATAAAAAAACAATCTTTTATTAATTTTATTTGATGATATGATCATAACGAGATCTGAAATTTATTTCATGATAGTAGCTATCTATATAGTCTAATATTTCTAACTAAAAATTTATGAATAGTTAATAATTTAAAATATACGTTCTGGGAGGAGCGTTGTGACAAAAAAAAATAAAAAAGTTAGTAAAGACTCCAGTAAAGAATTGCTCAACGTGGGAACAGAAAAAGCAATTAAAAAATATCTCAAAAGCTTAAATGGCTATAAACCAACTGACCTATATAAATTAGTTATAGGGGAAATAGAAAAGCCTATGTTTAAAACTATCATGGATTTTTCTGAAGGGAATCAAAGTCATGCAGCCGAAATTCTTGGTATAAGTAGAGGCACACTCAGGAAGAAACTCAAAGATTATAATATTAAGTGATCAATCAAACTAAAAATACAAACTATAAAGCTTTAATTAGTGTTTCTGATAAAGATGGTATAGTTGATTTTGCAAAAGAATTAGTTAAGCTTTCTTTTGAAATTACTTCTACTGGTGGAACTTACAGTAAATTAAAAGATTCTGGCATTCAGGTAACTGATATATCTAAAAAAACTAATTTTCCTGAAATTATGGATGGTAGAGTTAAAACTCTTCATCCCGCTATCCATGCAGGTATACTAGCGAGAGAGCCTCAAGATGATATAGTCTTAAAAAATAATGGGTTTGAGAAGATAGATTTAATCGTAGTTAATCTCTACCCTTTTATGAATAAAGTATTGGACCCAAGTATTTCAGAGGAAGAAATTATTGAAAATATTGATATTGGCGGTCCTACAATGATCAGAGCTGCAGCAAAAAATTATAATAGAACTATGATAGTAGTTGACCCTTCCCAATATGTAGAAACTTTAAAAATAATTAAAACTGGGGGAAATAACCTAAAATTTAGGCAACAACTTGCCCTAAAAGCATTTAACTACACAGCAAAATATGATGGCGACATCAGTAACTATTTTAACCAGAAATTTGGTGGAAATGATCAATACCCAGATAATATTCATTTATCTATGGAGAAAAAATTTGATTTAAAATATGGGGAAAATCCTCATCAAAAAGCTGCTCTTTATACTCAAGGAAAGGGGTCATTATTTTATAAAAGAAAAATTCAAGGTGATACACTTTCATATAATAATCTAGTGGATGCTCTATCAGCTTTTGAATGTGTTAATACCTTAGATAGTTCAGGCTGTGTGATTGTGAAGCATGCCAACCCATGTGGCGGGGCTATATCTTCATCAAATCTTAATGCATATAAACTTGCTTATAAATCAGACACTATATCTGCCTTCGGGGGGATTATTGCTTTTAATAATCCTTTAGACTCAAATACTGCTCAAGAAATTATTAACAATCAATTTGTAGAAGTCATTATCGCACCAGAAATTAATAATGAAGCCATAGAGATATTAAAACAAAAGAAGAAAATAAGAGTGCTTGAAACAGGAGATCAATCTCAGTACTCCAAAAATCTAAAATCACTTGGTACTAGCTTTCTTTTGCAAGATTCTGATAGTGCTATCAATAATAAACTAAGCGTCAAAAAGGTAACAATAAAAGGTCCTTCAAAGAAAGAGAAAGATGATCTTCTTTTTGGCTGGAAAATAGCTAAATATGTGAAATCAAACGCAATAGTTTTAGTTAAAAATAAACAAGTTATAGGTATAGGTGCGGGTCAAATGAGTAGAATTGATAGCGTTAAGCTTGCTGTTCAAAAAGCAAAGGATATGGGATTTAATTTTGATGGTTGCTCTCTAGCCTCTGATGCATTTTTTCCATTCAGAGATGGAATTGACTTGGTTGCAGAATATGGTATTCAATCAATTATCCAGCCCGGTGGCTCTTTAAGAGACCAAGAGGTTATAAATGCTGCTAACGAAAAAAATATATCAATGCTCCTAACTAGTATTCGGCATTTTAGACACTAAAATGAAAGTTTTAATTATAGGTAGCGGAGGAAGGGAGCATGCACTGGCATGGAAAGCAGCTCAATCTCCTCTTGTGTCTCAAGTCATAGTTACTCCAGGAAATGCTGGAACACTAAATGAGCCAAAAGTAAGAAATATTTCACTAACAAACTATGATAATGAATCATTTATTAAATTAGCTAAATCTGAGAATATCCAACTAACAATAGTTGGTCCTGAGCAATACCTTGTTGATGGAATAGTAGATAAGTTTGAAAAAGAAAATCTATTATGTTTTGGTCCTAATTCTTCAGCCGCAAAACTTGAAGGGTCTAAAAAATTTACCAAAGAATTTTTATCAAAATATAATATTCCAACAGCTAATTATAAGTCTTTTACTAACTCTAATTCGGCTATCAATTTTTTAGATGAAATTGGCTTTCCCGCAGTAATCAAGGTAGATGGCTTAGCTGCTGGAAAAGGGGTAATAATAGCTGAAGAAAAAAACTATGCCGAAAGGATAATAAAAGAGATATTAGACAAAAAAAAATTTGGTGAGGCTGGAAAAACTATAGTTATCGAAGAATTTCTTGAGGGAGAAGAGGCTAGCTTTATAGCAATGGTTGATGGTAAAGATATCTTACCTCTAGCATCATCGCAAGATCATAAAACAAGAGACGAAAAAGATCTAGGTCCTAATACGGGAGGAATGGGCGCTTACTCACCAGCACCAATAGTGACCAATGCTATTCATAAAAAAATTATGGAAAATATTATGAATCCTACGGTTGATGGCTTAGATAAAGAAGGAATATACTATAGGGGCTTTCTATATGCTGGCCTTATAATTGATAAAAATAATAGGCCGAAAGTGATTGAATTTAACTGTCGACTAGGAGATCCTGAAGCACAACCAATCTTGCTGAGAATGAAATCAGATATCATTGATCTTTGCCTAAAATCCTTTGAGGGGAAGCTTAGCCAAACTAAAGTCATTTGGGATGATATGAGTTCTCTAGGTGTAGTGATTGCAAGTGGGGGATATCCCGAAAAATATAAAATAGGTCATGAAGTATATGGATTGGAGGATCCTGAACTAAATAAAGTCAAAATCTTTCATGCTGGAACTAAAAAAACAAAAGATGTCGTAGTAACAAATGGAGGAAGAGTTCTATGTGTTACAGCGCTTGGGGAAACTGTTTCTAAGGCACAAAAAAAGGCATATGAAGCCGTCCAAAAAATAGAGTGGAAAAACTCATTTTATCGAAGCGATATAGGCTATAGAGCTATAGATAGAAAACTATGATGAAAGTATAACTATCTCTTCATAGCTTCAAAAAAATCAGAGTTTGTTTTTGAATCTTGCATTTTATTTAGTAGAAACTCAATTGCCGCTATCTCATCCATTGGGTGTAAAACTTTCCTCAGAATCCAAATTTTTTGTAGCTCTTCATCATCAATTAATAAATTTTCTTTCCTAGTGCCGGACTTATTTATATTAATAGCAGGATAAACTCTTTTCTCAGCAATTCTCCTATCAAGATGAACCTCTAAGTTGCCAGTACCTTTGAATTCTTCATAAATAATATCATCCATTTTTGAGCCTGTATCTACGAGAGCAGTTGCAATAATCGTTAGACTGCCTCCCTCTTCTATATTTCTAGCTGCTCCGAAAAATCTCTTAGGCCTCTGTAATGCATTAGCGTCAACTCCACCAGTAAGAACCTTCCCAGAAGAAGGCACTACAGTGTTATATGCTCTTGCAAGCCTAGTAATTGAATCTAATAGGATCACTACATCTTTTTTATGCTCAGTTAATCTTTTTGCTTTTGCTATAACCATTTCTGCAACTTGCACATGTCTAGTTGCTGGTTCATCAAAAGTACTTGAGACCACCTCTCCTCTAACCGTCCTTTCCATCTCTGTAACTTCTTCTGGACGTTCATCAATCAGAAGAACAATTAATTCACATTCAGGCTGATT
The DNA here is from genome assembly GCA_002171615.1 of Gammaproteobacteria bacterium TMED78. Lineage (GTDB taxonomy): Bacteria > Pseudomonadota > Gammaproteobacteria > Steroidobacterales > Rariloculaceae > TMED78. The sequence goes on along the minus strand of NHEF01000027.1, from coordinate 20,864 downwards.
TTCAACAATAGAGGCAGCAACATTTTGAAGGAGCATTGTCTTTCCAGCTTTTGGGGGAGAAACAATTAAGCCTCTTTGCCCCTTCCCTATAGGAGAAACCATGTCAATAATTCTAGCTGTTAAATCCTCAGTACTACCATTGCCCTGCTCTAAGCCCAACTTATCTTTAGGAAAAAGCGGTGTAAGATTCTCGAAGAGGACCTTCCCTCTAATTGCATCAGGAGAATCGTAGTTTATTTGACCAACCTTAAGCATTGCAAAATAGCGTTCACTATCCTTAGGTGGCCTTACTAGGCCAGAAACAGTATCTCCTGTCCTTAAATTAAATTTTCTTATCTGACTAGGCGACATGTAAATATCATCAGGGCCAGCTAGATATGAGCTGTCTGGAGATCGTAGAAATCCAAATCCATCCTGTAATATTTCAAGCACTCCTTCACCAAAAATATTTTCTCCGTTTTTTGCGTGGCATTTAAGTATCGCAAAAATGATATTTTCCTTTCTTGACCTAGCTAAGCCTTCTAGGCCCATCTTTGATGCAGTTTCTAAAAGATCTGCAATAGGCCTGGTCTTTAGTTCAGAAAGATTCATATTTTTCTTTGTTAGCTCTAGCTCCTCGGAAGGAATAATTTCAAAAGCTTCGTCATCAGGAAATTCCTCCCTATAGGAAGGTCTTTTCCTTCTAGGACCTCTTTTATTTTTAGATCTAGGCTGCCTACCCGTATCCTTTGAATGAGATTTATTTAGATGTTCCAAAAATCCTCCTTAAAAAAACCTATATAATTCCATCGATAAATTTAGTCAACTGCGCTTTAGAAACTGCGCCAACTTGTTGACCAGCAACTTCCCCATCTTTAAAAACTAGCAAAGTGGGAATACTCCTAACATTGTATTTTGGAGCAATTTGTTGGTGCTCATCTATATTAAGCTTAACTACTTTCAAACGGTCTGCGTACTCCTCTGCAATACTGTCTAAAAGAGGTGCTATCATCTTACAAGGCCCACACCAATCGGCCCAGAAATCCATAAGAACAGGCTTATCAGATTTAATTACATCAGTATCGAAATTATCGTCAGTTGTGTGAACTACATGGCTACTAGTCAACTTAAGCTACCTCCAAAAAAACTTTTTTTTAAAAATCAGAAAATAAAAAATTAAGACTAAAAAAGTTATAATAAATCCCTAATCAATGAGCTCAAAAAATAAACGGAAAATGGAAAAAAGGAAAATTCAATTAGATAACTACCTTTTTAACCTTTAAATTAGAATTTTGCAAGCACTAAATGTATTTATCTAAAATCTCGCAAACTCCATCTACTGCATTAAAGTCAACTATTCGTTGAGAGTCTTTACTTGAATCAGGCAATTGAATAGCTAGAAGATTCTTAATACCAAAATCTTTCGCTGATTTTAATACTTTCTCATTATCATCAATAAAAATAGTTCTGCAGGGATCAAAATCAACATCTCTATTAAAATTAACCCAAAACTCTATATTTTCTTTTGGATATTGGTAGTCGAAAGAACACACTGACCTACTAACCATAGATTTAATTCCTGTCACAAAATCTTTAATTTCTAATGTTTTTGGATGGGCGTTGGTTACTAAAAAAGTTCTTTTGTTCATTTCTCTACATACATTTAAAAACTCTTTAGCTCTAAATAAGTATCTAATCTTATCTTTATAGGCCCATTTTATATTATAAATATCAAGATCTAATTTATCCGACCAATAATCAATAGAATACCATTCTAAACTTCCCTGTATAGACTTAAACTCAGGGAAAAGCATGCTCTTAGATTGGCTAACTGTTAAATCATGTTTTTCTGCATACTTTTCTGGCACTACTTCTAACCAAAAAAAATTATCAAAATCTAAATCTAAAATTGTCCCATCCATATCAGTAAATACATAATCAATGGAATCCCAATCAATATTAAAAGACTTCTCAGACATTATAAATCAAATAAAAAGGTTAGCGCCCTTGATCTTTCCTCTTTTGAGCCTTGCCTAATGAAATTGAAAGAATACACCACAGAACCACAAGGGGAACTGTTGCAGAAGCCACCGAAGTTAGGGAAGCCCCAAGTGATCTGAGCATTCCATCAATCCCAGCTCCTACAACATCACCACCTCTGTAAAGAAAAACATCAATCAGAGGTTTAGCCTTATATTTCTCAGAAGGTGTCACCACACTAAACAAAGTTTCTCGGGCAGGTCTTGAGATAGCATATCTAGTGGCTCTATGAAGTGCTTGAAAAATTGCTATTACTCCGTAAATAGGCCAAATTGCAAGTACAGCAAATCCAGCCATAGTCACTAGCGGCAGAATAGACAAAGTCCATCCTATGCCAATACTCTTTATAATTCTTGTTGTAACGAAAATCTGTGTAATTAAAGTAGCTATCTGAGCTAGCATATCAAATTGTGCAAAACCACTGACGCGCTGACTAAAAGAATCATTATTATCTAAGACCCCTTGAGCAACAGTAAAATAAATCAAAGTATTAGATACGGCCATTAGTAATATATAAACTGCTATACCAAGTAAATAAGGTGAAAAAATAACAGCTCTAACCCCATCAAAAAATTTTCCTCCTATTGGTTCATAAGATTGATTATTTTTACTGGAGCTAATTCTGACATTGTCAGAAGATAAATCTCTATTTATTCTATCTAGGAGCCTCATAACAATTATTGCTATTGAGAAGAAAAAAGCACCAATTAGCATAAGGATGGTCGGCAAATATGCTGAGGCAGAGGCATTACTAATTAGATCTGTAGCCCAGGAGCCAAAAATAGCACCTAATGTTCCTCCAATACCGATAAATGCAAAAAGCCTCTTGCCTTGATCAACATTAAAGATATCAACCATAAAGGCCCAGAAAAGACTATTAACAAAAAGATTTACAACACTTAGCCAAACAAAGAAAAAATACCCAATATTTCTAGCGAAAATAGTCTCTACACCAGAGCCAATAAATCCACCACCAGAACGAGCGTCTATAAATAAAAGACCTGAAAAACATAAAAGACAAAATATAACAAAAGCATAGGCAATAGGTATAAACTTACTTCTATTAAATTTACTAACTACAGCACCAAAAACTAAAACTAGTGCTAGCGAAGAAAAGGAAGTAATAATAAATAACCATCTTAGCTGTCCCATTCCTCCAGAAATTCCCATAGCTTCTCTTACTGGCCTAAGAAAAAAATAACCACATAAAATACTAAAATAAAATAATGCCGATAGTAATGCTGAGCTTAACTCATCTTTTTTAAAATTAAGTAAACGACCTGCTATGTCTGTCATATCTGGATTCCTATTTAGTGTAATACTCTTTATTTTTTTTCTGTCTCGCTTTGATAAAAAACCTTATCAGAAGAAGACCAGCAACAAAGCCTCCTACATGTGCCCTAAAAGCCACGCCTCCTTCTCCTTCATTAGTCTGCATTGAATTAAAAAGCTGTCCAAAAAACCACATTCCCAAAACAATAAAAGCAGGCAGTCTGAGAGTATAAAAAATAAAGAATGGTATAACCACAAGTATTTTAGCCTTAGGATATAAAAATAAATATGCGCCTAAAATACCGGAAACAGCACCGCTAGCTCCAATCATGGGTATTCTAGACGTAGTTTCGGGTAGTGCTTGAGCCATTGCAGCTACTATCCCGCAAAGAAGGTAGAATATAAAAAAATTTTTATGCCCTATTTTATCTTCTATATTATCTGCGAATATCCATAAATAAAGCATATTACTAGCAACATGAAAAAACCCTCCATGAAGAAACATCGAGCTAAGAATAGTTAACGATGATGGAATCCATATTAACTCAGAGGGAAGATTCGCATAACCGAAAGTAACTGCAGGAATAAATCCCAGCGCATAGATAAATGCTCTATCGTTTACATCACTTAAAGAAATTTGTATTAGAAAAATAAATAAACAAGAGAATAAAATTATTAAAGTAACATAAGGGCGAGAAGAAGTTGGGTTATCATCGCTTAGGGGAATCATTGATTTGATTAATTATATTTTTGACAAGAGAGCCTCTGCTTCGCCAAATAAACGATCCCGCAAAGAAGCCTTCCTCTTATATGAGACTAAATATATATCTCTTTTTTTTGATTTTTCTATAAGAAAATCATCGCTAGTTTTTATTTCATCAATCAAATTTAAATTTAAAGCTGTAATTCCATACCAATGCTCACCAGTAGCAACTTCATTTAGATCAATTTTTGGTCTATATTCTGATATCTGGTTTTTAAATAAATCATGAACATCTTCTAATTCTTGCTTTATTTTCTTCCTTCCTTCTTCAGTATTTTTTCCAAACATTGTTAAGGTTCGTTTATGTTTACCTGCAGTAACTTGCTCAAAATCAACTCCCTTCTCTTCTAAAAATCTGTTGAAATTTGGGATCTGTGCAATCACGCCTATTGAGCCAATTATAGCAAAGGGTGCGGCTATTATATTATCCGCAACACATGCCATGAGATAGCCCCCGCTTGCAGCAACTTTATCAACTGATATGATCAAACCAATATCTTTATCTCTTATCCTCATTAGCTGTGAAGCAGCTAAGCCATGCTCATGAACTGTTCCACCAGGATTTTCGAGCCTTACTAAGACTTCATCTTTTTTATTTGCAATTGAAAGTATTGCAGAAACTTCTTCTCTAAGCGATGCTGTTGCTGAAGCTCTTATGTCACCCTTAAAATCCAAGACAAAAGTTCTTGCTCTTTTTGATCCTTTCTTCAAAAATAATTTATCAGTTTTTTTTCTTTCTTTAGATTTTTTTTTATACTTTTCTGAGCCATCCACAATTAATCTTAATGAATCCTCTAAATCCTTATATCTCTTGTTTAGACTTTCAACGGTTAAGCCTTCAGATTTTGGAGCTTTTTTCAAAGAGGAAACAATAATAATTAGACCAAATATAACAAGGATAAAAATTGTTATAAATTTAGCTAAAAATAAACCATAATTTGAGAGAAAATCTATCATTAATTTTTCAAAATAAATTATAAACCTACATTATTTTTTTCAAAAACTCTATCAGCTCTATAGCTAGATCTAACCAGTGGCCCAGATACAACCTCCATAAAGCCTAGATCCATACCCCAATCTCTATACTGATTAAATATTTTTGGGTGGACATATCTATCTACAGGCAAATGATTCATAGTAGGTCGCAAGTATTGTCCAATAGTTACAATATCGACGCCAATTTCTATCAAATCATTCAGTGTTTGTTTTATTTCAGAATCTTTTTCTCCTATTCCTACCATTAAGCTAGTCTTGGTTATTATATCTGGTTTAATCTTCTTTGCCTCAAAAAGTAAATTAAGTGTTTGTTCATAACCAGCTCTTATATCTCTGACATAATGAGTTAGTCTTTTAACTGTCTCTAGATTCTGAGCAAAAATTTCTATGCCTGAGTTTAACAAGGTCTGTAATGAAGAAATTTTCCCAGAAAAATCTGGTGTTAAAGCTTCAACGGTAGTTTTTGGAGAAAGATCTTTTATTGCATTGATACAGCTAGCATAGTGCTGTGCGCCTCCATCTTCAATATCGTCTCTATCAACTGAAGTTAAAACTACATAGTTTAAATCCATTAGCTTAACAGAATTTGCTGCGTGACTAGGTTCATCTACATCTAACCATCCTTTTGGATTGCCTGTATCCACGGCACAAAACTTACAAGCTCTTGTACAAACTGAGCCCATAAGCATAATTGTTGCTGTTCCATTAGACCAGCATTCGCCAATATTTGGACAAAATGATTCTTCGCAAACAGTGGATAATGAATGTGTTTTAACTATTTTTTTAACATTATTAAAATTCTTACCTCCTGGAATCTTAGCCTTCAACCAGGATGGTTTTTCTATATTTGGCTTTATTTGAGTTGAGTTTTTTTTTATACCATTCTTAATAGCATTAAAGCCATTATCCGTCTTGTATTTAGATCCAGAAGTAATAATGGGAATTCCTTGAAAATCTGCCATAAATATAGACTCTTAATTAATAACTATAAGTATTATCTCATGATTTACTAAAAACTTCTTCTTAAAGTAATAGAGGCTAAAAATTGTTAATATATTTCTATTTACAACACATAGAAGGTCATAATGAAATATTTACACACAATGGTAAGAGTTAGTGATATTGAAAAATCATTAGAGTTTTATTGTGAAAAGCTAGGATTAAAACAAATTAAGAGAGTCGATAGGCCTGAATTCAAATATTCACTAATATTTATTGCTCCTGAGGGACAAGAAGAGTGTCCGTTAGAGCTAACATACAATTGGGAATCAGAAGAATATAATGAAGGAAGAAACTTTGGTCATGTTGCTTACGAAGTAGATGATATCTATGCATTATGCCAAAGACTAATTAATCATGGTGTAGCTATCAATAGGCCTCCAAGAGATGGGAAAATGGCTTTTATTAGATCACCAGATAATATATCTATCGAATTACTTCAAAAAGGAGAGCCATTAGAAGTCAAAGAGCCTTGGAAGTCCATGGAAAATATAGGTAAATGGTGATAAATGTATATAAATGTTATTATATGCATTTAAATTACCTGTATTGGTTTAACTTTAAGATCTTTAGCCAAATTATTCAATTTTTCAATTAGCTTCGAATCAATAGGAATACCATTAACTTGACGCTCTTTTCTTATCCTCTCACTTCCTTCACCTGGAACTCTAATCTCTTCAGCTTCAGGCAATTTTTCAGAACTTTTCATAGATTTAATAACTTTATCTATGCTTTGCTTAAACACTTCGAGAGAGGAGAATCTCTCGATTGATAAAGCTATAATCAATTGACCAGTATTTGTTGGCGTTATAAAGTCAGAATTAAAATCAATAACATCCTTCCCAAAAGCAGCACCGTTTAAAGTGCCAGCTAAAATGCCAAAAATCAAAGCGAGCCCATAACCCTTATAGTCGCCGATGGGAAGCAAAAAACCTTCTGAAGACTTATTAGGATCTGTGATTGAATTACCTAGTTTATCTACCATCCATCCTTCTGGTATCTTTTCATTCTTCTGGGCAGCAGTTTTTATTTTTCCATAGGCAGTGACAGTTGTAGCCATATCTAAAATAATTGGCTTTTCATTCATCGATGGAACTGCTACTGCTATAGGATTTGTACTTAACAACATATCCACACCTCCCCAAGGCGGTAAATGGTTTGCGCTACCAACTGCAATATAGATTCCTATCATATCTCTTTTCAATGGCATTTTTGCATAAAGAGAGGCTGGCCCTGCGTGATTACTATTCTTTACGCCTACCCAACCAATACCTGTTTTAGAGGCCTTTTCAATTGCCAAGCTTGATGCAAAGTTCATAATGATATGCCCCATACCATTATCTCCATTAACTAAGGCAGTTGATTCAGACTCTTTATTAATATTTATATCTGGCTTTATATTTATTCCGCCTGATTTTATCCTTTTTATATATTGAGACAGCCTAAAGATACCATGTCCATCAGCACCACTTAAATCTGCTTCAGTCATCAGATCAGCAATAATTGAAGCATCCTCTATAGAGAAAGAACAAGATACTAAACACTGGTTAATAAATATTCTGAGCTTGTTCGAGGAAACCTTCTCCATTCTAAGAAACTATATCTGATGGAGAGAGATGCTCTACAGTTTCACCTGTATCGCTAAAAGTACGTGTTACGTTTCTTGTGTTATATATCCATAAAATTAAAAGTGGGTTTTCGCCAGTATTAATAAATCTATGGGGAGTGCCAGCTTTAACATAAGAGGTATCGTAAGGCTCAAGAGATGTCTTTTTTCCATCGGACTCAACAATTGCCGAACCTTCTAAAATAGTAACTTGCTCATCACAATTATGATGATGAAAAGGAACCTTCTTGCCGACCGGAAAACGAGTCAAGCCTGAGGTAAAGCTGGTTCCTTCACAATTAGACTCTCCGATCAACAAAGTTGTCTCTACTCCATCGCCTCTTTTTACAACATTTAGCTCTGATAGCTTAAATAATTCAATATTTTTCATGTAACAACCTCAAGAACTAGTAATAATTTAATTTTTCAATATTCTATTAATGCCTTACATAGTAAAATGTAGCCTATTATGAAAAATATAGAAAATATAGTTGAGATTAGTAATTTGAGCCTAAAAAGGGCTAATAATCAAATTTTTGATAATATAAGCTTATCTATCCCAAAGGGTAAAATAACCGCTATTATGGGACCTAGTGGGACTGGTAAGACAACACTTTTACGTTTAATTGCTGGTCAGCTAAGGCCTGATGAAGGTGACGTTATAGTTAATGGCCTTGATGTAAATAAAATTTCTGATCAAAAACTTTTTTCACTAAGAAAAAGTATTGGTATGCTCTTTCAGCAAGGTGCGCTTCTAACTGATATTAATGTTTTTGAAAATGTAGCATTCCCATTAAAAGAAAATACAAAACTCCCAAATTCACTTATTAGGAAAATTGTCTTAATGAAGCTTCATGCAGTTGGACTAAGAGGAGCATATCAACTAATGCCTTCAGAGCTCTCTGGAGGAATGGCAAGAAGAGTAGCGCTAGCAAGAGCAATTGCCCTTGATCCAATGCTCCTAATTTATGATGAGCCATTCAATGGACTTGATCCGATCTCAATGGGGGTAATATTGAGACTAATAAAAAATCTTAATGATGCGCTAGGAATAACAAGTATAATTGTATCTCATGATGTACCAGAAACTGCCTCAGTAACAGACTGGAGTTATATAATTGCAGATAAAAAAATAATTGCTTCAGGGACTCCCCAACAAATAAATCTTGATCAATCAAAGTTAGTACAACAATTCATTCATGGCTTGGCTGACGGTCCAGTGCCCTTTCATTTTCCAGCTAGTGATTATTTTAATCACATTATCTCATCAGATTAACTATGAATAATTTCTTAAAAGACTTTATCTGCTCAATAATATTAGCTATTAAGAAAGTAGGTGCATCAACAATTTTTCTAATTAAAATTTCCTCGTGCTTACCTCGAATTATTTATACAAGACCTGAGCTAGTTATAAAACAAATATATAATGTAGGAGCATTATCTCTTGTCATAATAATGGTCTCAGCTTTCTTTGTGGGGATGGTGCTTGGTCTTCAAGGATATGATTCACTTGCGAGATTTGATGCAGAGACTTCTGTAGGCGCTGTCTCTGCTTTAGGATTATTTAAAGAGCTTGGTCCGGTAGTTACAGCTTTATTATTCTCTGGTCGAGCTGGGACGGCAATAGCATCAGAAATTGGACTAATGAAAACTACAGACCAATTATCTGCTATGGAAATGATGGCAGTTAATCCTATTGAATATGTTATAGCTCCTAGATTTATAGGAGGAATTATATCCATGCCTTTACTTACAGCAATATTCAATGCTATAGGAATTACAGGCACATGCATCGTTGCAGTTAACCTCATGGGTGTAGATTCAGGAGTGTTCTGGTCACAACTTATCTCAAATGTTGATCTAGCTGACGTAACTGAAGGGATAATAAAAAGTATTATTTTTGGAGTAGCCGCGAGTTTAATCGCAGTATTTGAGGGCTATAATTGTAGCCCATCTGCAGAAGGAGTTGGTCTTGCAACAACCAGAACTGTAGTTAGTTCAGCTGTTACAGTGCTAATATTAGACTATTTAATTACTTCGGCAATAATTTAGAGGAAAAATAATGAAAAAAATAAAATCAGTAGAACTAGAAACAGGTCTTTTTATTCTGTTAGGATTTGCTGCTATATTTTTTCTAACAACACAAACAACAAATATTGAATCTTACTTAAGTGATGATGGTTATGATGTCACTGCAAGATTTGAAGATATTGGTGGATTAAATATAAGGGCTCCAGTTACTATGGCTGGTGTAACAATAGGAAGAGTTGAACAGATCCTTTTAGATCCAGAACGGCTTGAAGCAGTAGTTGTTTTAAAAATTAATCCTGAGTATCATCAGATTCCACTTGATAGCGACGCAAGTATTCTCACATCCGGTCTGCTTGGTGGTCAATATATAGGAATAAACCCAGGTGGTTCGTTTGATTCACTAGTGGAAGGTAGTGAAATAGAGTTCACTCAATCAGCCATAGTTTTAGAAGATCTTATTGGAAAATACCTACTATCTGTAGGTGATGAATAGTCTTGATGTTGTTGAAATATAATTTTATTTTTTTGAGTTTGTTTTTTCTCTCAATTCTTGACTCGAATATTCTCGCTCAAGAAGAATCTCCTTCTTTAGTTGTTTCAGAAACTGCCAGATTAACCCTTGACGCAATTCAAGGTAAAGAAGAATATTTTAAAACTAACTCAGAGGAGCTCTATACTCTCATTAATAAAATCTTATTGCCTAACTTTGATAGAAACTATGCCGCTTACTTGGTTCTGGGAAGATATGGTAGAGATGCTACTCAAGAACAAAAAAGTCGATTTTCTATTGCTATCTATAGCTATATTGTTAAAAGATATGCTTTTGGTATATTAAAATTTCAAAGCAATCAATTAAGTTTTTTTCCACATCAGATCTCACCAGAAGACGAGCGAACAACTGTTAGAGGCACTGTAAAACTAAATGATGGTCAAGCAGTATCTGTTGACTATGACCTTAGGCTTAACGACTCTAAGTGGAGAGTTTATGATATCTCTATAGATGGTATTTCTTATGTTAGAAACCTGAGGAGTCAGCTTGGCTCAGAAATAAGACGGGATGGTCTAGACGCAGTAATCTCTAGATTAGAAAATTAAACTATGATTTCAGAAAAAAAAGATATTCTTATAATTGATACTATTAGTCCAACTCAATTTGAAATTATAGGCGATCTTACTTTCGACTCTATAGATGGTGCTCTAGAAATAGGAAAAAAACTATTCTCTTTAAAAGAAAATATAACTATTAATTTATCTAAAGTAAAAAAGGTTGATAGCGCTGGACTTAGTTTACTCTTAGAATGGATAAGTTTTTTTAATCAATCAGATAAAGAAATTACCTACGAAAAAATACCTAAACAAATTACTAATATAGCTAAGATCAGTGGAGTTATTTCCATTCTAGATGGAAGCTATAACTCTGGTTCTAAAAAGTCTTCTTCAGAATAAGCATCTAAAAAATCTCCCTCGATCTCTGGCGGATTGCCATCGTGAACCAAAAAAAATCTTCTCTGAAGATATGCTTCTCTGACTAAAATATAGGGATCGAATGCTGCTTCTATCTCATTGTCTGCTACAAGTAATCTAGAGCGTTGATCAATAAGCTTAAGGCTGATTAGGCTATACTTAAAATATTCTTCGCCAAATAAGCTATCAGGAAACTCGAATGGGTATTCAGCTAATTTACCTACGAAATCTCTTACAGTGTAAGGCCCGAGAAAAGGAATCATGAGATAAGGACCTTGATCGGCTCCCCATTTGCCAAAAGTTTGACCAAAATCCTCATTATTTGCCTGCAATCCAATATACTGTGCGATATCAACAATGCCTAAAACGCCTAAAGAAGTGTTTATTAAAAATCTACTTAGATCAACACCAGAATTAAAAATTTTCAATTGTAAAAAGTCACTTAAGATAATTACTGGCGATGATAGATTATCAAAAAAATTATTTATACCTTTTTGTGCCATCTCAGGAACAATATCTTTATAGCCAGAGGCTACAGGCTTAATTAAATTCTCATCAATAGTGATATTAAATTCAAATACAGCTCTATTGTAGCCCTCAAAAGGATCTGTATCTTCGCTATCATATACTGGAAAAGAAGAGCATCCGCTTAGCAAAAAACTAAAAAAAAATATTTGATATAAAAAAAACTTCATAAATAATATTATAATACAATCATGTCATTTTTTCTTACGCAATTCTTGTTTTACAAATTCTATCTTAAAAAAAAGAAAAGCATAATATATAAATTTAAACCTTTATTTTTAAATAGCTTAAAAATATTAATAACTATGTTTTTATTTGCTATATCAGCTTGCGGAAGCGGGAGCGGAAGTTATAGTAATTCAACAAATAATGTCTCAGATACTAATAATGGCAATGGAGGCTCAGGAACAATATTAGCAACTTATAATACTTCAAATATTATGTGCAATCTTAATGGAAGCGGAACAAATGCAGATGAATCGGTCAATGCAGAATATGATTATACTTGGACATGTAGTTCTTCTAATAGAAATCTTAGCGCCAATGGGATCCCCAACCATGAAATAGGTACCTTCCCTAATGCTCATAACCCAAATACAGTTGCTGTTGTAAATATAAATAAATCTTTTAACTTAACTCCTCAGCTCTTATCTAACATAAGTGGATCTTCCTCCCAAGAACCAGGTATTGCATTAAACGGAGTTACTTTTGAGCCTGGTACAGCAGGAAGGTGTGATGATTCAGGCTCTTGTAATCTAGGAATGGGAACCGGTAACTGGAATATTGAGGCGCTAGGCCAAACTACCTTTAATTTTGGTGATGACATGAATAATGCTCATGTCCAACCAAATGGGCAATATCACTACCATGGAGTGCCAGAAAGATATGTTACTCAATTAGGAAAAGGAGAATCGATGACTTTAATAGGCTGGGCTGCTGATGGTTTTCCTATATACGTTCGTTATGGATATGCTATTGCAGATGACTCTAGTAGCGCAATTAAGATCCTTAAATCTAGCTGGAAAGTTAAAAGCACTGGCGATGCAGGGAGGCCTTCCACTAATGCTAACAATGGTAATGCAATAACACTAGGTTCTTTTACTCAAGATTATGAATATACAGAAGGGCTTGGGGATCTTGATAGGTGCAATGGTAGAACAGGCGTCACTCCAGAATTCCCATCGGGGATTTATTACTATGTAGTAACAGATGACTTTCCTTATGCATCAAGATGCTTAAGAGGGTCTTTATAAGATTTGAATATTGTTCATAAAAATAAAATATATATTAATAATATTCTATTATTATTTTATCTTTATCTTGGAGTCACATCACACTTAAAAAATAACTCTGGCCACCATTCAAATTAATATTTTAACAATCCTTTAGTTGTGAAAATATTATTACTACTGTAATTTTATCTTAATGTATAAAGTAATCCCGCTATTTATTCTTCTTTCTCTATCCGCGTGTGGTGGTGGATCTGATGCAGTTAATACAGCCCTATCGGATGCAACCACTAAACAAGCTGAAGAGGCTGCAGCAGCTGCAGCTGAACAAGCTAGCGCATTAGCCACTGCTACCGCACTTCAAGATGCTGCTAATCAAGCTCAACAAACTGCCCTTCAAAAATTTGGGACAGGGAAGTTCGGCCAAAGTACTTTTCAATAGGAACTAATATGAAACCTCATCTCTCACTCTTTACTCTAATGCTTCTTTTAACTACTTCAATCAGTCACGCCGATGATTATGTCTGGGGTGAGGAATTTAAAGAAGGAGATATTATTTCAGCCGCCACATTTAATCAGATTTTTAATACCCTAGAAACAATCAACAGAACTGTAAAAGATAGTGATCTTGTTGGCACTTGGTCCTGTAATGCTATTACAACAAGAAATACTGATGGATGGACAAATAAAGGAGCATTTTATCAATTAGAAGGTGCTCAAGTTAACTTTACATCATCTGGATCATCCTCAAGTATTGAGTCGCCATACACAATTTCAACATCCGCACCTAGTCCATTTAAAAGAACTTCAGGAGCATACTCAGGAGTCTATTCTTTATTTAATAATATGATATTCACTAAAATTGATGGCGAAACAGATTCAAGAATTTTTCTTGTTGATATAAAAAGCGAAACTAAAATAGATTTTATATTTCAAGAAACAAGTGCACAGTCTTTTCCGGCAAATTATGCAAGCTATATTAGCTGTAACTCAGCAGTTGCTGTTCCCGCTGCACCTACCGGAATTACAGCCACTAATGCTCAAACTCAGGTGAATGTGACATGGACTGATCAAAGCGCAGATGAAGCTGGCTTTAAAATTTATCGTAGACTATCGACTGAGACAGAAGCCACACAACTCGCTACTGCAGTTACTACTAGTCCATATGTTGATAGTACTCTAACTGAAGGACAGACAGCTTATTACAGCGTCTCAGCATATAATGCCAATGGCGAGTCAGCTAAATCGAAAACAGTGAGTGCCACCTTAGACAGCATCAAACCAACCGTAACGTCACATAGCCCAATTACCAATCAAGCGGTATCAATAACCAGTCGAAATATAAGTATTACTTTTTCTGAAAGTGTATTTGTTGTTTGTCCTGATGCTGATCTCGCCGACCGTTGCTTTTCTAATGGATCTGCAGTTACAAGCGTTGGGAGTAGCGGCAAAACATATGGTTATATTACTCAGCCTTCAGGTTCAGCAAGCTTATTAATTTCAGGAAATATCGTTGGATCAGCTGAAGTTTTAAATCTTGGGGACACGATTACTGTCACAGTTCATAAAGATTGGATTCAGGATGCTAATGGCAATCAAATGGATGCAGATTATACTTATACATTTACTACTGGCTCTAATATTGACTAAGCCTATACCCACTGAAACTCATATGAAAATTGAGGTTAATAAGATCGCTTGGTAGAGCAATGGACTAAAATCTGCGTGTCGGCAGTTCGATTCTGCCCCTGGCCACCACTCAAGATCCCTCTTTACTGTAGGTTTGTAAAATATACTAGCTAGATACTACTTTAGCTAACCAATTACCAAATGCTATCCAATTTTCGTTTCTATGAATTGTTTGACGGACAACAGGAGATTCTAATGCTAAGAAAATAAGCCCGATAACGTAGACAGGGTGAATGATTCGATGCCTAAAGAAATCATACATCATAGCGATGAGAATTGGGGAGGTCCAAAGTGGATATACGATTAAAAAATTTCTAACAGCATTATCAACTCTAAATACCCCCGGAGTATTAAGAAACCACATTCTCACAACTGCCGCAATTAGTAATGATGTTGTAGCTACAACCATTAACCGTTTATGGAGCTCAGGAACTTTACGAAAGTAGATTGCAGATGCAAAAAATAAGCTAAACGTAATCATATCTAGAATAGGTCCAATTTCTAAGGGAGGGGTTCTCAAAGTTCCTAATTGAACTCTCACATAGAACATCCCAAAAAGGGCAACTAGACCAGTAAAGATAAGTAAGATACCGTAATAAATTAAATATTTTCCTACCTTCATATGTAATTCTAATTTTCCATTTGCTGCAAACCATGCTTGGGCAAAAAATAGAGATAACCAGCCAAGATATATTGCCTGATGAAAGTGGATAAAAATAGGATACTGGAGTGTTTCTATTATATCTAGACTATAGTAGCTCGGCCAGAAACCTATTAAAGGAATTAAAAAACATAGAAAACTTATTCCGACATAAATAAATTTTCTAGGCTTCCCTGCTATTTTTTTTTTAGAAACTTTAGTATTCAAGAACAGATTCAATAAAGTCTATCAATTCTATACCAATCTCATCATTTATGGAGTTTAGACTCATGATATGGGAGATATGATTATGTCCTTGGAACTGGGTGAAGCGAGGACAATCTTGATATTTTGCACATAACTTTGCATACATTTCTCCAATTCCTACCTCAATCATTGCTGGGTCTAATTCGGCGCTCCACAAAAAAATTGGGATCTGTGGACCTGAGTATGAATCAGCTAATCCTAGAGGCACTAAAGCTTCGCGAACTGTAGGATCCTCGCTATAGTAATTTTTTTGAGTTTCACCATTATTAGCATTGAAAGAAGCTGAGCTCAAAAGCGCACCAATTACTCCTGACCCGTCAGCTAAATGGGATGGTTCGTGGAAGAGATAGCTTGCTACAACTCGTCCGCCAGCTGAATTTCCCATTAAAAAAACTTTTTGAGAATCACCACCGTATACTTCAATATTTTCTTGAACCCATTTTAGAATTTCCCGAACATCTTCAGGTCCAGCAGGCCAGCTAGCCTCTGGTGCAAGCCTATAATTTGCATTTATACCAATCATATCGTTTTTAACAAAGTATGTTGGTATGTTAGTAAGTAGGAGATCAGACACAGGAAGGACTTTATTTCCCCTAACTAGACCGCCTCCATGAAAAAAAACTACGACTGGCAGTAATTCATCTGATTTTATCTCAGGTGCTAATACATCTAAAACCTGAAGTTCATGATCTCCATAGCTAATATCAGAAATAAGATTTACACCAGAGCGATCAGATAATTGATGAAGCTCAACAAATAAGTCAGTTGTTTTTACATTCACCTCGCCATTCCAATTTTTGCCAAGCTCTAAAACACCTGAACTAACTTTTGCGTAAGCGTCTTGATCAGCTAAACAATTTAGAGAAAATATAAAACTTGCTAATAGGAAAAGAAAAGGCTTAAGAAAGCTATCAATTATATTCATAAAAAATCCTCTATCTAAGATGAAATCATCATATCAAAAAAAATAGTTCGTGTTTATTTTATTAAATTTTTTTCTATATTTTCTTATTTGGATCTGTACCAGTTGCTACTGAAATAGCATTTTTAATAAATTTAGGGGATTTACCTATATCTACTAGTTGAGGTCTTTCATTTAGGTATTTGTTTATACCGTGCAATGATTCAATAGCCGACATAAAATTTAATATATTTTCATGTTTAGCAAAAATATTTTCATCGATCATTTTAGCTAATGAGAAGTGATGATAAATAGAAAAGTCACAGTAATAAGGGTTTTCACCAAAAAAAAATGGGCCTTCTGTTAATGCTAATTGTTTTGCAAAGTTTCTTAATTTACTAGGGAATATATCTAGGAAAGTTTTTTTATTCTTAAGATGCACTTCATCAATCATTAAGTTCACTAATGGATTTAGTGGTCTAAATAGCTCATAGCTTTGATCGCACATCGCATCAACCTGAGCTAGCAAAAGATCATTCTCTGGCCTCGTATTTGTAAATTTTGATAGATATCTAATTATGGCTCCACTTTGCCAGATATGAATTTTTTCATCTACAATTAATATAGGTAATTGATTAAAAGCAACATCTTTTTTAGCCTCTTTCCAAGGCTTTCCATAATAATCCCAAGCCATCTCATAGCTATAATTAATTGATGCGTATCTGAGCATCATTTGGGGTGCTTCTGCTAACGCCCTTAGATTAAAATAAATCAATTGAAATTTTGGTAAATTTTCTTTCATTATTTAATCAGTTAAATTAAAAAAATATAATGCTAGTAAAGCACCTATAATTTGACCAGTGAAGAAATATAGTATTGATTCAGGAGAAATTCCAGTAAATGTGTTAGTAAAAACTCTTGCTATGGTAATTGCAGGATTTGCAAAAGATGTTGAAGAAGTAAACCAATAACCAGCTGTTATAAAAAGTCCTACACCTAGGGCAACTGATGAAGGGTCAAATTTTCTAATAAATAATATAGTTGACAAAAGACCAAATGATGCGATTATTTCGCTTACTAATTTTGGATAGCCAGCTCTATAATTATCAGATAGTTGAAAAATAGTTAGGTCAAAAATATAGTGAACTAGAAAAACAGCTAAAATTCCACCTAAAAATTGAAAAAATAAATATGATATAAATTCATTAGGCGTTAATTCTTTTTTGATTAGGAAGATAAGACTTACTATAGGATTAAAATGTGCACCTGAGACGTCTGTGAACATTTTTATTAGGACAAATAAAATTGCTCCAGTTGCAATTGTATTTCCAAGTAAAGTAATGGCATCATTTCCGTTAGACAGATTATCAGCCATTATTCCAGAGCCAATAACTACCATCACAAGAAAGGCTGTTCCAACAAATTCGGTAATATTTTTTTTCAATATTAATTCTATTTAGCGCATGTGGCCAGGGGCAGAATCGAACTGCCGACACGCGGATTTTCAGAACGACAGTTACACGTTTTTGTTAGTTCTTCGAGCATATGTAAAAAATCTTAACTTAATAAAAATAAATATGACTTATGTTATTTTATCTTTATCTCGGAGTCCACATTACATTCAAAGAATAACTCTGGCCAATATTTTCAGTGAATACTCTTGTATTATTTCTATCTATACGTATTGATTCATCGAGTAGATTTTTTGCTTTAAATTTAACTGTGACCTTATCAGTTGGATACCATGAATAAGTTAGATCAAGAGAGTTATATGGTTGCTCAAACGCATCAGGTGCTCCGTTTCTTCCAGCAGTATAAAGCCTATCACCCACCATGTTGTATATAAGAGACAAAGAATGCATGGCATCTGGCGAATCATATCCAAACATGAGATTCACCACCTCATCAGAAGCACCACTCATTCTTCGAATCTGATTTGTTGGAGCATCCGCTCTTGGTCCTGCAACCAATTCTGAATCTTGCAGAGTAATATTTGTTCTTACAAAATAAGAATCAAACGCTGCACCCAGAAAACTGAGAGTTTTAAGGGCTTCAATTTCAATTCCACTCACTTTGGCTGAATTTGCGTTGATGATTTCTCTTGCTATAGTTGTATCACTTGCCGCCGACTCAAAAAATTCAATTGGGAGATCAATGTCTTTATTAAAAACTGTAAATGTAAAGTTATCGCCATCCCCTGAAAACCATTCAGCTCTGATATCAAAATTACTCATTTCAGCTGGCTTCACACCTGAATTCCCTCTGGTCAAGTCACCAGTAATTGGGTCGATATAACTGGCATCAGTAATTTCTCTTAAATCCGGTCTAACCGTCGTCTCACTCCAATTAAATCTCAGTTGAAATCTTTCAGCCAGAAAATCCGACATGTATGTTAATGAGATTGCAGGGTAAAGCTTGTCATCTGTGAAGACACTTTTTTGCAATTCTGTTGCGTCCATGGAAATCTGGGGCTTATCCGCAGTATAGCCATAAGGATTCCATGACAACCCTACTTGTCTGTAATTTTCCCAGCGAACACCCGCTGATGCTCTCCAGGTGTTGTCATGTACCCAATTAACATTACCAAATACACCATCTGTCATAGTGGTTGCAATATAGCTTTCTGTGTTAGTACCTTGCCTATCAAATACATAATTATTCGCAGTGTTTGTTATGGCAGCTGTTGAGAAGGCTGTTGAAAGATCGCCTTGCAGTGTTGCAATATCAGCAACATCAAGAGGACCAAGGCCAAATTGGGTCTGTTTGTATGTTCTTACTTTCCTAGCATGAGAATATCCACTGCTTAAGGTAATTTCATTTCTTTCAGATATTATAGGTAGATCAAACTTAAACCCATAGTTAAGGAGATCATCATCTAAATCTGTAAACCGGAAATCCGATGCAGTTGCATCCCTCGCAATCTGTTGGGTTTTTATTGCGCCAGTATTCACATCGGTTATTGTTTGTGTTTCTACCCCGACCTGATTAGGTATATCTGTTTTTGCATCTGCATCAGAATAGAACCATGAGAATTTTGCTTCTGAAAAGTCTTGAAGAGGTGAATTCGCAATAAGATCAGCAAAATAATGCTCACCTTGAAATTGGTTGACTGTCATGTTTCTTTCTTCAAATTTTAGTCGATAATTTCTAAATCCACGTCCATCTGATTTTTGCCTATTCTCATTAAAGAAGTCTTGAGTTGCAGTCTCGTCATCTGTATTTCTGAGCCAAAGACTTGTAGCTGATACCTGATGATTTTCTGTTTTGATACCTGTAGTTAAAAAATTAGACAAATTAACAGAATACGTTGTTTCTATATCTGTATCCGTTCTTTCTATAGGAAAGTTAAAATTTCTTGCTACCCGTGTTGGCATCCTCCAACCGCGATCGTATGAAACACCTGTAAGGAAAGATAATGATAAATTATCATTAACATCAAATGTATTCCCAATACTTGTTTTAAGGGACAGATCACTTGGCATCTCTTTTTGCGTGATCGCGATGTTTCTATTTAAAGATGATGCAAGCTCTCGATTGATCTTTTGAGCGCTTGCTAGTGTGGCTGTGTCATCTGAGCTTTTTAATGATGAGAGTATTTGTTGTGTCTCTAGGTTACCCTGGTAACTTACTAATGCAGATTGAAGGTTAGCTGGCATTGCTCTTGTGCCATCGTCATTGCCCCAGTTATCATCACTACCACCATTATAAGTAAGACCATTCTTACCAGTAGAGATCTGATTAACACCTGAGCCAATCTCAAACTGTACAGTTAAATCATTCGGTAAGCTCAGTGATTCAATATCTATACTCCCTCCTCCAAAATTTGCTGACAATTCAGGTGACCACGATTTATAAATTTTAAGAGAATTGATAACAGATGTAGGGAATACATTTAGTGGTACTACATTTCTTGTAAGATCAGGCGAAGGAATTTGTGCGCCATTCAATAGACTTGCTGAATACCTCTCACCTAACCCTCTTATGTAGACATACTTATCTGAGATTAAAGTGACGCCTGGGAGTCGCCTTAATGCTGCTGCAGCATTTGAATCGCCCATTCTTGAGATTGTTGCAGAATCTAAAACGTCGATGACTTTATCATCATTCATTCGTTCGTTGATTAGTTCTTGAGTTGCATTGATATAACGTCCTTGAATGACAACTTCTTCTATTTCCTGCGCTTCCTCGGTATTAATTAAACCTAACTCAGATCTATTCGTTTGAGAGTCTTGGTCTGATGGTTCCTCTATACTCTCTTGCGAATATGATGAATGTGAGAAAACAATAAACATGATGGTAATGGCTATATTAAGAAATGATCTCTTTTTATTCACGATTTATGCACCTATATTGATGGTTTTATTTCAAACTGATTCTAAGGCCTCAATGTTTCAGTTTTTTTACAATTTATAATATTTTTAAAAACTTCTTCTTAGTGAGTTTCCACCCCCCTATTGCTAAGG
>NHEF01000026.1 GCA_002171615.1 Gammaproteobacteria bacterium TMED78 | reverse complement strand
TTTATCTAGTTAAAAATGGTCAACTTAATTAAAAATAAATGATTATTGTGTAGGTTATAAGAAATGAAAAATAATTATCTTTTTACTTCAGAGTCAGTTTCCGCAGGTCATCCTGACAAAATGTGTGATCAAATTTCAGATGCAGTTTTAGATTTAGTAATCTCTCGTGATAAATCGTGCCGTGTTGCTTGTGAAACACTAGTAAAGACTGGCTTGGTGATGGTTGCAGGTGAAATAACAACTAAAAATGATCTTGAAATTGAGGATTTAGTTAGAAAAGTCATTATTGATATTGGTTATGATCAAGATAGCTTAGGATTTAATGGAAATAACTGTAAGGTAATTAATGAAATTGGGAAGCAATCTGAAGATATTGCACAAGGAGTTGATCGTTTAGAGGAGGAAGATCAAGGAGCTGGTGATCAAGGTATAATGTTTGGTTATGCTACAAACGAGACAGAAGTTTTGATGCCCGCACCGATAATATACGCTCATAAGTTAGTAGAACGTCAATCAGAGGTAAGAAAAGCTGGCGATCTAAGTTGGTTGAGGCCGGATGCTAAAAGTCAGGTTACTTTCAAATATATTAATTCATCTCCAGTATCTATAGATGCTGTTGTTTTATCTACTCAGCATGATCCAGATGTTAATTATAATGATCTTGTAGAAGGAGTAATGGAAACAATAATCAAACCTGTTTTACCTAAAAAATGGATAAATTCTGATACAAAGTTTCATATTAATCCTACTGGTAGATTTGTAACTGGTGGCCCTGTAGGAGATTGTGGACTAACTGGAAGAAAAATCATTGTTGACACTTATGGTGGAATGTCTAGGCATGGAGGAGGAGCTTTTTCTGGAAAAGATCCATCAAAAGTTGATAGATCAGCTACTTATGCCGCAAGATATGTAGCTAAAAATATTGTTGCTGCTGGGCTAGCAGATCGATGTGAGATCCAGGTTTCTTATGCAATTGGTGTCGCTCAGCCAACTTCCGTAATGGTGCAAACATTTGGTACAAATAAAGTCAGTGAAACTAAGATAGCAGATATAGTAAATAGTAATTTCGATCTTCGTCCTTATGGAATTTTAAAAATGCTAGATCTATTGAGGCCAATCTATCAAAAAACTTCATTTTATGGACATTTTGGTAGAACAGATCCAGAATTTACCTGGGAAAAAACTGATAAGGCAGATATTCTAAAAAAATAACTAATATGAGGTAATTTTAATGACTGCTTTAGTTTGTGGATCTATAGCATATGATAACATAATGTTTTTTGATGGCTCTTTTGAGAGCCAAATACTTGCTGAACAATTAGATAATTTGAATGTTTCATTTCTTTCATCTTCTATGAGGAAAGAGTTTGGTGGCTGTGCAGCAAATATTGCTTATAACCTTAAGCTTCTTAATCACGATGCATACCCAGTAGGAGCAGTAGGGAAGGATTTTAGTTCTTATTCTAAATGGTTAGAATTAAAGGGTATTGCTCAAGATTATATTAAAGTATTTGACGATTTCTATACAGCCCAAGCGTTTATTGTAACTGATGAAAATGCTAATCAGATAACAGCTTTTCATCCAGGTGCTATGAGCTTATCTAATGAGATTAGTATCAAAGATCTTGAAGATATAGATATTGGAATTTTATCTCCTGATAGTCGCGAAGGTATGATTTGCCATGCTAGTGAGTTTGTCGAGGCAGATATACCATTTGTTTTTGATCCAGGACAAGGTTTGCCTATGTTTAATAAGGAGGAACTTAAGTATTTTATTAATCAATCAACTTGGGTTATTGTAAATGATTATGAGTGTCAGATGCTATTAGATAGGACTGGTTTAAGCCTGATAGAGATTAAGTCACTAGTTGAGGGATTTATTGTAACTCATGGCTCAAATGGATCCTCTATTTATACTTCAGAAGGAAAGATAGAGGTGCCTGTAGTTAAAACATCTTCACCAAAAGATCCAACTGGTTGTGGAGATGCATATCGGGCAGGATTAATCTTTGGTCTTTCTAATAATTATGATTGGGAAGTTATAGGAAGGATTTCAAGCTTATTAGGTTCAATTAAGGTAAAATATAACGGAACTCAAAATCATTCCTTCACAAAAGATGGACTGAATGAAAAGTATTTAGAAGAATTTAAAGTATCAATACCGGAGTAATTATATGGCTGTTAATAATTTGGAAGTAAATAGAGCTTTTAAAGACTATGCTATTAAAGATATCAATCTTGCAGAATTCGGAAGAAAAGAAATTGCTTTAGCAGAAGTAGAGATGCCAGGTCTTATGTCAATAAGAGACGAGCTTAGTGAGGATAAGCCCTTAAAAGGAGCTAGAATATCTGGAGCGTTACATATGACTATCCAAACAGCAGTCCTGATAGAAACTCTTGAGAGTCTTGGTGCTGAAGTTAGATGGTGTAGTTGTAATATTTTTTCAACTCAAGATCATGCAGCAGCAGCAATTGCAGCTAATGGAACTCCAGTTTTCGCAATCAAGGGGGAGCCTTTATCAGATTACTGGGAGTATGTTGATAAAACTCTTTCATGGGAGGATACAGATGGCCCAAATATGATTTTAGACGATGGAGGTGATGCAACTTTATTTGTTCATCTAGGCTATAAAGCTGAGAATGACCCATCAATACTAGATAAGGAGCCTGAGAGTGAAGAAGAAGGTTTTTTATTTGCCCAGCTAAAAAAATCAATAAAAAATGATCCTACCCGATTTCAAAGAATGGTAAAAGTTATTAAGGGTGTAACTGAAGAGACTACAACTGGTGTTCATAGGCTTTATCATATGCTTGAAAAAAATGAATTATTATTTCCAGCAATAAATGTTAATGATTCAGTAACTAAGTCAAAATTTGATAATTTATATGGTTGTAGGCACTCATTGGTTGATTCAATTATGAGAGCGACAGACGTTATGATATCAGGAAAAGTGGCAGTAGTAGCTGGCTATGGTGATGTTGGGAAAGGAAGTTGCCAGTCATTAAGGTCTCAGTCAGCAAGGGTAATAGTTACAGAGATAGATCCTATTTGTGCTCTTCAAGCTTCTATGGAAGGTTACGAAGTTATGAAGATGGATGATGCTGCAAAGATTGGAGATATTTTTGTTACTACCACTGGTTGTGTTGATGTCATAACAGAAAATCATATGAAAGAAATGAAGAATAACGCCATTGTTTGTAATATTGGTCATTTCGATAATGAGATAGAAGTAGAGAATTTAAAAAAATATGAGTGGGAAGAGATAAAACCCCAAGTCAGTAAGATAAAAATTACAGATAACAAAAGTATTATATTATTAGCAGAAGGTAGGCTTGTTAATTTAGGATGTGCAACTGGCCATCCTAGTTTTGTTATGTCTAATAGTTTTGCCAATCAGACTTTAGCCCAAGTCGAGATTTTTAATAAAGAAGAAAACTATCCATTAGGTGTTTATACTCTTCCAAAACATCTAGATGAAAAAGTAGCAAGGCTTCATCTAGGTAAATTAGGCGTATCTTTGGACAAATTAAATGATAAGCAGGCTCAATATTTAGGTATTGATTCTTCAGGACCTTATAAAACAGATCAATATCGTTACTGAGTTTTTTGAATTTCATTTTTTATGAGATTATTAATACTATTAGTAGCTCCAATATCAGCTTTACTTTTAGGTCTTTTTTTATATTTTAATCAATACTCACCTGAAATATGTTGGACAGCTGGGGTTACTTTACTTTGTGCTGTATGGTGGGTAACTGAGCCCATCCCAATGCCAATTACCTCTATTCTTCCAATGGCTATTTTTCCTTTGGTTGGCGTTTTAACGCCAAATCAGGTTGGCCAAGCATACGGTAGCCCTCTAATTTTATTATATTTAGGTGGATTTATGCTCTCAATGGCTATGGAGAAAAGTGGTGCTCATAGAAGGATAGCCCTTGGCATGATTAATATTTTTGGAGGAGGTGGAAAAGGGATTGTTTATGGTTTTATGGCAGCGGCAGCCTTTTTAAGTATGTGGATATCAAATACTGCGACTAGTTTGATGTTACTTCCTATTGCTCTAGCTGTTCTTGAAAGCTCTAAGGATAAAAAACTTTCGATCGCGCTTCTTCTTGGTATTGCATATGCTTGTAATGTTGGAGGTTTAGGGACCCCAATAGGAACGCCTCCAAACTTAATTTTCATGCAAGTCTATCAGGAGACTACCGGTATTCAGATGAGTTTTATTAATTGGATGAAATGGGGAATCCCAGTTGTTATTCTGTTCGTTCCTATCATAGGGATATGGCTAACTAGAAATCTATCTTTCAAAGAAAAACTAATTATTCCCTCAGTTGGTAATTGGAGACAAGAAGAAAAGAGAACACTAGTCATTTTTTTTATAACAGCCCTGGCTTGGATGACAAGGCTAGATCCATTTGGAGGATGGAGTGAATGGTTGAATCTTCCACAAGCAAATGATGCAAGTGTTGCACTTCTTGCAGCGGCAATTATGTTTATGATTCCTAATGGCAGTGGAGACTATCTTTTGAATTGGAAATCTGCGGTTAAAATCCCATGGGGAATTTTACTTCTTTTTTCTGGAGGTATTTGTATTGCAAGTGCTTTTGTTAGCTCTGGAATAAGTCAGTTAATTGGGGAATTTCTTGCTCAATTAAGCGGAGTAAATATTATTTTACTAATTGGTTTAATATGTCTAAGTGTTACATTCTTAACTGAGATTACTAGTAATACAGCCACAACAGCTCTTCTTATGCCTGTATTAGCTGCCGCTGGTGTTGGAGCGGCAATTGACCCGCGGCTTATGATGGTGCCAGCCGCTTTAAGCGCTAGTTGTGCTTTTATGTTACCAGTTGCTACTGGCCCAAATGCTGTTATTTTTTCTTCAGGTCGAATTCCTATAAAAATAATGGCTTATGAAGGCATGATACTCAATTTTATTGGAGCAGTAGTAATTACCTCTATCTGTTTTTTGGTCTTAGTTTAAATCAAATCAGATATCTTTCTATAAAACCACATTCCATAATTTATTTTACAGTCAATTAAGTCAAGTAGCATATGAATACTTAGTCCTAGAGCAAATAACCTTGTCTTGCTAAATAAAAATAAAAATAGGTAGCCAATAATTGGAAAAATTGTATGAAGAGGGTGATAGCCTATACTACATCTAAGCGGGTCATAAATTGGGCTAGAAATGAGATGATCTAAATCAACTATCATTCCTGATAATAAAATTAAAAATACCTTAATCCAGTTATTTCTATAAAAAGTAAATGCAATGACAAAAGGAATCAGGAAATGAAGAATAATATGAAGCATCTTACTGGAATATTAACGCAGTTCATTTAATAGATTTTGATAACTTCTATCTCTAGGGGAAATTTCAAGAAGTTTTTCTACGTAACTTATTGCCTCATCTTTCCTTCCTAGATCTCTACTAATTGTAGCTAAAGCTAGGATAATTGGTTTGTAACCTTGAAACTTTTCATGAGATTGTTTTAGGTTTGTTAAAGCTTTATTTTTATCTCCATAATCATTTAATGCAATATTCATAGCAAAATGTAAATGAGGATCATTAGGGGAAAGTTCTACTGCTTTGGACAGACTATCTAATGCTTCTTTATATTGATTGTTTCTTACGTAAGCTAAAGCTAGTGAATAGTATAAATTAGCATCTAATGAGTTGAATTTAAGCGCCTCATTTAAAAGGGAAATACTATCATTGTTCCTACCAGTTTGTTGATATATATCTGCTAGATTTATATATGCAGGAGCGAAGTAATTTTCACTAATGATAGCTCTATTAAGAATATCCTCAGCCTCTTGTAAGTTATTTTGATATAAAGCTAGGTTAGATAAATTAATTAATCCTTCAGCTCTATCGCTATTAAAAATCTGAGCATCTTGATATTCTTTAATAGCATTATTGAAGTCGAGTATTCTTTTTTCATTTAATTGAGATGCTACAGGTAGCAGAACTCTTGCAGCAGACATTCTTATTGATCTAAGTGGGTTAGTTAAAAAGCTCTGTGCTAATTCTATTCTATATTCTAATTGTACATTATCCAAAGCATCTAATGCCGATAGCTGAATCAGGGGTTCGTCACTGTCTAAATAAACTTGAATAATATCAACCACTTCATCATCTATTTGTCTGCTTAGTAGGCTAATAGCAGTAGCTTTGACAATAGCCGGAATGTTTTCATCTTCAAGAAGTTGTTTTAGTTCATTATGTCTATTTTTACCCCATTTCCTTCCTGATTCAATAGCATAGCCGAAATGTTTTGTCTGTTTATGAATTCCTTCTGGGAACCATTCTGAAACTTTTTCTGCAAGAAATTGAACTTCATATTCATTATGACATGAGCTACAAGCATTAGGTACATTTAGATCTAAAGAAAGATCTGGTCTTGGTATTTTGAATCCATGATCTCTTCTCGGGTCAACAACCATATATGTTTTTTCTGGCATATGACAATTAACACAAAGGGCTCCTTCATTATTTTGTGTATGATAATGATGCTGAGGTGTATCATAACTACTTGCTAAATGACACTGTCCACATAGAGCATTATCTTCAAATTTTAATTTAGCTGTATGGGGGTCATGGCAATCAGAGCAAGTTACTCCTGCTTGATACATTTTACTTTGTAAGAATGATCCATAAACATAGACTTCATCATCAATTTGGCCATCAGCATGATACAAACCTTCATCTAATAAAGATATTTGGTAGCCATCAAGCAGATTATCTCCATGTGAGAATTGGTCTGTTAGTTGACTTCTTCTAGAGTGACATTGTCCGCAAGTATTGATCTCTTCGTGTGAAAATTCAGGAATAATCCTTTTGGCAATTTTTTCACCTATCTCAAACTGCCAGGTATTAGGATCTTTAGATAGAGCTAGTTTATTTTCATATGGATTTTCGATATGGTTTGAGCCAGCGCCATGACACGATTCACAGTCAACGTTTATGCTACTAAAGGAAGTATTATATGAATTATCTGAAATGGAAAAATTTTTAATTAGATTTGTTGAATGGCATTCAGCACATATACTATTCCAATTTTGAAATGTACCTGTCCAATGAAGTGGGTCATCAAAATTAACTTCTTCATTTTCTGGATAGAGATGAAACCATTTTTGCCCCCCTTCATTTTTTGGTCTTGAGTCCCATGCGATACTGAGAGCATTAAATTTTCCATTTCCTAAATCAATTAAATATTGTTGAAGGGGATAAGCACCAAAAGTATATGATATCTGAAATGATTCCATTTCTCCTTTTTCATTATCAGTTCTTACCCAATATTTAGCATCTTCTTTATAAAATAAAGATTCCACATCATTATATTCAAATTTTATATTATCAAAATTAGCGAGAATATTTTCTTGGTTAGCATCTAACATTGCTAGTTCATGATGTGAGTTTTCCCACATAGAAAATTGTTCGGTATGACAGCTCAGACAGTTTTCACCTCCTACATACTCAGCATGAATTTCCTCATTTTGCTCAAATGCATCATTCTGAGAGCAACCTAAAATTATAAAAAAAATAAATAAAGAACTATTTTTTTTGAAGGATCGCAAGATTATTAACATAAAATATTATTTTTTATAGAATTTATATACATAGGCCATAATGCCAATTGAAGCAATAATAAGCCCTATATCTTTAACCGGGGACATTATCTCAATCAAAATACCTATAGCTATTACTAATAAGCTGATTTTCTTTAACATTATGACCCCTTATTTAAAAATTAAAAATATATTGAATTTACCTTACTTAGGATTAGCTCTTATCTTATTATATAATTGAATACTAATCTAAAATTAATGAATGAGTAATTTTATGAAAAAAAATACTAAGTTGATACATCAGAAAAGGATTGAGTTATTAAATGAGAATAAATCATTAATAAGTCCAATATATCAATCAGTTAAGTTTTCCTTTCCTTCAATAGAGGAGGGTTTAAAAGCAGAAGATACCTATGGCAATCAATTTGAGTACAGTAGAGTATCTAACCCAACAGTTAGAGAGCTAGAACTGATGTTAGCTGATTTGCAGGATAAGGAAGACTCAATCTGCGTATCATCAGGAATGGCATCAATTTGGCTATCAATGCTAGGCAACTTGAAATCTGGAGATTGTGTCTTATACTTTTTAGAAAGCTATCAACCTACCAGAGTAATGCTTAAAAAATTCCTTAGAAATTTTGGTATTGAGTCTATAGCCCTTAGCATTAGAGATTTTGATTCAATTAAAAATACCCTTTCAAGGAAAGAAGTAAAAATGTTAATTTTTGAATCTCCTACTAACCCCATGTTACAAATTCCAGATATTGAGAAGCTTGTTTTTTTAGCTAAAGAAAATTCAGTTATAACAATAATGGATAATACTTGGGCAGGACTTCATAATCATGGCCAGTTCGGGATAGATTATTTTATTCATAGCTTAACTAAGTATGCTAGTGGGCATGGAGATGTTATGGGTGGTGCTGTTATTTCATCAAGTAAAAATATAAAAAAAATAAAGCCATTAGCGGTAAATATGGGCTCAATTCTTGATCCTGCTACAGCCTATTTGATTATGAGGGGCCTTAAAACTTATCATTTAAGAGTTGATAGGCACGAGACTAACGCTTTTAAGATAGCCAATTTTTTAAAAAATAGATCTGAAGTAAAAAAAGTATTCTACCCAGGTTTAGAAGATGATGATGGGTATAATTTAGCAAAAAAACAAATGAAGAGTTATGGCGGGGTGGTAACTTTCCATTTAGATTGCAATAAAGATAAGGCATGGAATTTTATCAATTCTTTAAAGTTATTTACAACAGCGTCAAGCTTGGGCTCACCTGAGTCATTAGTTATCCCAGCCCACCTTTTCTTTACTAAGGATTTTAATAAAAAAGAAATTAGTCTGTCTGGTATACAAGATAGCACAATAAGGCTATCCTTAGGATTAGAGGATATTGATGATCTCATATTTGATTTATCAGAAGCATTCGATAGGATATTTAAGTTATGATTCAGCGAAATATTTTTATTATTTTTATTTTCTTTTTTCCATTTAGCCAGTCTTTTTCACAGGGTTGGTTTACTTACTCTGATCAAGAATGGTTTTTTTCAGTTAATTTTCCTCATGAGCCTGAGATAGAAGAGATAATCTATCCTTCTGAATGGGGAGGTTTCTACCCAGGTAGAATTTATAGAGCGGAGTTAAATAATCAAACTTTCTCATTAACTGTCATTAATTATAATGAAGATGAAACTGCATATGATGATCTTCTTGATTCCCTTAATACAGATGATTATTTTAGTTTATCAATTTATGATAGAAAAGGCTCTATTGCTTATGCAGCTAGAAATATTAGATTAAGGGCAGTAGATGTAACTTATGATGCTTGGGGCCACATTAATTTTGTAGAAGGGCTTCAGTTGCACACGGTAAATGCAGATGATTCTATCTCGCATATTGGAATTTATTATCACTCAAATCAACAAAATGTTAATAATAATTATTTATATATTCTCGAAGGAACGACCCCAAAAGATTACCCGCCAAGCTTTTTTTACCAATCAATAGGGTTTCTCGATGAAAATGGTAATGACATTCGTTATGACTCACCAGGAAGTAGCGTAAGAAGAAGATAAATATATATTTTTTAGTCAACGCTACAGGTATATTATACGTTATAGATACTAGGAAAATGTTAAAATATCATTATGTATAAAAATATCTATTTAGTTTTATTTATCTGTTTGTTTGTAATTTTAGGTTGTGCAACGCAACAGATGCCAAGTCAAAGCCAGCAAGGTCAACAAGGCCAGCAAGGTCAACAAGGCCAGCAAGGTCAACAAGGCATGCAAGGTCAACAAGGNCAACAAGGCCAGCAAGGTCAACAAGGCCAGAGCCAGAATGGAAATTCATTACCTTCTCCAGATTCCAATATATTTGGAGAAGAAAGAGATGGATTATCTTCTTCAGGGCCTAGCTCAGAAGATGCTTTTGAGAGGTCATTAGAAGAGTTTGATTCTGTTGTGGGGGCAGAGAGAGAAGCAATAGCTCGTTCAGGAGTTGGCAGTGCTGCAGATGAAGCTTTTGGAGCAGCTAGTTCAATAGGTAGTTCATCGGAGCCAGCTCAAGTACCAGTTGGAGTAGGAATGCCGGGAGTTAATCAAAGCACAAGAAGCGAATCAGATAACTCGCCTTCAGTAATTAGTAGTGGCATAAATGAAGAAAATAATATTGATTCCGTTGAAGGATGTGAGGATAAAGATGTAGTCGCTAGACAGCTATGTGAGGCTGCCTCTCAAGAGGATGATCCATTTTTGAGAGCAGCTTTGTGGGATGAGTATAATGAATATAAGAAGATAATTTTAAGGCAGTAGTGGAAATGTTAAAAAAAATAGTATTAATCAGTTTTGCTTTATTTTTATTTGCATGTGGGTCAAATGAGGTTCGAATGCCTCATCAAGTATCCTTAAGCTCTTCTACAAAAACTATAAATGAAGTAGATTTATTAGATATTGCAGTTGTGTTATTTGATCCCGGTGTGCCCGAAGGAGAAATTGATAAAGATGTATTAGAAGACCTTATTAATGATGGCACATTTGTTCACATCAGAAGAACAGAGTCTAGATATATGGCTATCCATTTAAGAGATACACTTCAGGATAGTGGTTTTTGGGGATCAGTTTGGGTTACACCTAATAGATCGTTAGTAGCAGATCTTGAAATAATGGGTCAGATATTACATTCAGATGGAGATAGTTTAAGTTTAGATATTCATGTTTTGGATGCCTCTGGTGAAACTTGGCTTGATAGAAATTATAAGATGTCAACAGCAGCAGGCTCATTCAATAGAAATCTTTATCCTAACAAAGATCCATATCAAGATGTGTTTAACAGGATTGCAAATGATCTAGCAAATATACAATCTAGACTTGATCCTGGGGAAGGACAAGAGCTTAGAACAATTTCTAAATTAAAATATGCCGAAGATATTAGCCCTGAGTCTTTCGATGGTTATTTAATTAGAAATAGAGATAGGATATCTCTAAATAGACTGCCAGCTGAAGATGATCCACAGTTTAGTAGAACTCAGAGAGCTAGAGATAGGGAACATACATTTATTGAGGCTTTAAATGAACACTATGTTAATTTTTATAATCAATCTTCTGAGTCTTATGATGGATGGAGAGAATACTCTAGAGAGGAGTCAATAGCTATAAGAGAGCTAGAATCTTCAAGCAGATGGAGAACTGGCATTGGGGTGGCAACTATTATTGCTTCTATAGTTTATGATTCTAATAGCAATGGTGATTTTAATAGTAGAGTGGTAAGAGATACCATGATGTATACTGGTGTTGAGATGATTAAATCAGCAGGTGTCAGAAGAGAAGAGAAGCGTTTACATACTCAGTCTCTCGAAGAACTTTCGTTGAGTTTTGATGATGAGGTGATGCCAATGGTAGTAAATATAGAAGGAACTCAGCATCGTTTGACTGGAACTGCTGATGCTCAATATCTTGAATGGAAGGATATACTATTAGATTTGTATAGAACTGAGACTGGTTTCGTATCAGAGGTTGATATATTTATTGATC
>NHEF01000025.1 GCA_002171615.1 Gammaproteobacteria bacterium TMED78 | reverse complement strand
ACTTAGATGAATATACTTTACCTAAGGCATTTGATAATCATCTAAATTATAAAACTGCAGCAATTGGTAAATGGCACTTAGGAGGTGGTAATAATGGAGGAATTGATCATCCTAATCTGGTTGGCTTTGATCATGCTGCTACTTTGCCTTTTGGGTCGCCAGAAAACTTTTTTTCTTGGAATAAGGTAGTTAATGGTGAGGTAATTGGTACTGTTGGTTATGCACCCGTGGATAAAACAAACGATGCTATTAATTGGATTGCCGAGCAGGAGGACAATCCTTGGTTTTTGTGGTTTGCACTTAATTTACCTCATACCCCTTTGCATCTTTCTCCAGAAGAGCACTGGCAGTCTGATTATTCTCATCTTGGAAGAAACTCAGTACCTAGCTATGACAACCCAGATTATTTCCAATCCATGCTTGAAGCAATGGACACACAAATCGGTCGCGTATTAGATTCTTTATCTGCAGAAGTTCGTGCCAATACCTATGTTATTTTTATGGGTGATAATGGGACAGCTGCAACAGTAATTTCACCACCATTTTCTCCTGCTAAATCTAAAGGCTCTATTTTCCAAGGCGGCATTAATGTACCTTTAATAATAACAGGCCCTGATGTCCCGAATGGTGTCTCTGACGCACTTGTTAACTCTACCGATTTATTTACTACTATTATGGAGATGGCAGGCATTGATCCTGAAGAAGCTGTACCTGAAGATGTGACAACAGATTCTGTGAGTTTTTTACCGATCTTAAAAGATTTAAATACTCCTTCACAACGAGAGTGGGTTTATGCTGATGAATTTTTTGGTTCTTTTGAGGGCATACCAACAGCAGATTACGCCATGCGAGATCACCGCTATAAATTGTTGCGTTATAGACTCGAAGAACATTTTTATGATTTACAGGAAGATCCTTATGAACATAACAACTTATTAGAAGGAGATCTGACTGAAGAGCAATCAGAAAATTACTTAGCCCTAAAACAACAGATCGAAACTCTTAGAAATAGCGAGTGAATTAAAAACTTGGAGGTATACGACAGTCTACTTCAAAAAAAGTATAATCGGAATCATAGTACTTAGGCCAATTCATAGTCCATTTATCGCTAAGAAATAATGGATCACTTATAATTATTTCACCTTGTAGCATTGAGCCATAATCATCATGATAGACATGTTCATAAGTTTCTACAGTAGTAGTTTCTTTACTTAAAACATTGCCATTTAGGCTAGTATTTTTAGAGTTGATATTAAAAGATTCAATTACAAGTTTATTATCATTGTAATAGGCGTTATGAGATCCCATATCGCTACTACTACCATCTCCTAGTCCTCTTTCATCTAAGTAAATTATTCTAGTTATAGCGTCTTCTTCATACTGAAAAATTAAATGATCTTGATTTTGAGTTATTCTTACGGGCATTCCACTAATCGCTTGCCGGATTAGCCCGTGATTAGCACATTCTGTAAAGATAGGATCATTAGCAGGGTCCCACTGGTTTTGAATACTCTGTCCTAATTTATTAAGAGGTACATTTTCCCTCCCTTCAGGCCTTGGTGAAGAGCGACCGGGCAGTCTCCCCCATAAGCCGTGGAGGTTAGGTATCTCATCTTCTAAAGTTAAAGGGATTCTTTCAAACTCTACTTGGCTTAAGTCAGTTGGTTCTGGCTCACCCATGATAGTTCTAATGACCTGATTATTTTTAGGATCAATTTCAAAAAAATAATCATTATCTTTATCATCCCATGAACTAGTTTGGAGCAAAACTATTGGTTGGTTATACCTACTTTTTTTCCCAATTAGCCTAATATACTGACCCTCTTGGATAATATCTGCATTCCAACCTCTTCTCTGAAGTGAATTAGGGGCAGGAGCTGTTGCAAGCCACTCTGTTATTACTCCATTCTCACCAGCTACGTTGAAGCTTATTGTTACATGAGGCATTCTAAAGTTGAAATCAGTGACATAGCCTTCAACCGATATAAGCTCATCAGTGAAGGGAGCCCTCATTGCATGATGAGCACTAACATTTTCTAGAAAGATTAGAGAAGAGAAGAGTATATAAAATAGCTTTATATTAAAGAAAGTAAAGTTAGGAGTATTTAGGTACATACTTCACCATTTTTTTTCATCTCAGATCTTCTCATAGGCATTCTATCAATTATAGAAAAAACTTCATATATATTTGGTAGGCTTTTATAACTTCTCTTTATTCCTCCATCCTTACCTATTAACAATATATTATCACCTGATTGATTTGGTTTAATTNTTGATTTAATCTTTTTAATATTCTCAGGATTGATTGTAGAATTTGCAATCACGTTACTTTTATCAGTAAACCAACCAATTAAGAGATCTCTATCATTTATTTCACATGATAATTGACTGAGTAATTTTTTATATTGATCAACCTCATTTTTATTTTCTTTTTCAATGATTATCAGAAGAATCCTATTTTTCCAAATGAAGTCACTTAAATTGTTATTTGCATTACTTGT
Organism: Gammaproteobacteria bacterium TMED78; assembly: GCA_002171615.1. Taxonomy (GTDB): domain Bacteria; phylum Pseudomonadota; class Gammaproteobacteria; order Steroidobacterales; family Rariloculaceae; genus TMED78. Next base: position 54,255 of record NHEF01000025.1, on the reverse strand, counting down.
TTGCATGATAAAAAAAACTATAGGCAGTAAAAAAAAAACTTTCATATTACTTACATTCCAAAGTGGCGGAGAGGGAGGGATTCGAACCCCCGGTCCGCGCAAACGGACAACGGTTTTCAAGACCGCCGCATTCGACCGCTCTGCCACCTCTCCTGGGTCGTTATTTATAAGCTATATCTTTGCAAATAAAGCTATTGGTATTAAGATTAACAGATAAACGAAAAGGAAAAGTATGTTTTTTAATAATAAAAATCATTTTAATTTACGTTCATCCAGTAATCCTATAATACGATTACTATTTTCCTTATTTGTTATTATATCTATTATTGCTACTTTTTTTCTAGGGGCAATTATTTTTATACTCTTTGTTATCCTTGCAGGATTTATAGCTTTGTTTCTTTTTTTTAAAAACAAAGGATATAAGAATTTACGAGCAAAGGAGAAAAAAAATACTACTAACCGAGACGGTAAGATTTTAGATGGGGAATATAGTATAGTTGACGAAGAAGATCCTAGTTAATTATCTAAGATCAATATAGGGGAAAGCTATTATTGGCTCTAAAAAACATAATCAACAAAAACATAGACTAAATAGAAAAAAAAGATCGCGTCTTACTCCTATTTTATTTTTTATTTTATCTAGTATTGCTCTTGCTTGGTTTTTAGAGTCTCAGGCAACAACAACTATTATTTTTGTGAAGCATACGGATACTAATGCCCCTTTTAATGAATTAAGCAACCCTTCACTTAGCGGCTTAGGTAGAGAGAGAGCTTTATTATTAGCTGATATTCTTGAAGATATAGATGTCGTGGCGAGTGTTGATGCTATCTATATAGATGATACTCTAAGAACAGCTGAAACTGCTTATCCTTTGGCAGCGAGGCTTGATATCTCTCCAATAATTCAAGATCCTTATGATGTAGCAATATTTATGCNGCAAGTGCTTAGTCAGCATAAAGGAAAGATTATCTTGATTGTAACTCAAAGTGATATAATTTCAGATCTAGTAGTGGAGTTACATGGTAGTAAGAATATCCCACAAATAGAGAGGAATGAGTTTGATAATATATACATTGTTACTATTCCATGGTTTGGAAAGGTTAAGACATTAAGATTACATTATGGACTATTCTTTCCTCAAACCGAATCAACCTCTGCGGAGCTATAAAATTTAATGATTGATAGACTTATAATGATAGTTTTTGGAATCGAGTATTTAGGCTTTGGATTGCTAGGGTTGATTGATCCATCAGCTGCCGCCTCTCTTGTAGGATTTACTTTGAANGAGCTGATTGCTTATAGTGAGATTAGGGCAAATTACGGATTTTTTTGCTTTATTGGGCTTCTTTCATTTGCCACATTGTTTATAAAAAAATTACTTTCTTTAACTTATTTAATTTATACCTTCATGTGTGGAAGCTATCTTATAGGAAGGATTGTAAGTATTTTTGTTGATGGATTACCAAATAAAATCTTATGGATTGTTATTTTAGCTGAGCTTGTAGTCTTTCTAATAGCGCTATGGCGCTATAGAAAGACTAGAGATTTACTAACTTAATTTTTATTAGTTAAGAATAAAATCAAGTATCTCAGCACTCATATATTTATCGGCTGTTCCTATCGTTCTTGTATAGGATGTATGATTATGTCCTTGTACTAGAATTAATGAAGGCATGTATCCGTGATTTATATGAAGATCGTATATTATGCTAGTAAAGTCTTTCATGGCCCAGGGCAAATCATTATCACCGACAGCAATAAGTGTTGGAATACTAGTTCTTTCGATGTTATTTATAATAGAAGCTTCATCTAGATTGGTATCACTAAAATATAAATTAGTAGCTAATCCATCTTCCCAATTAGAAGGGGATGAATAAACTCCAGATATTAGGATTGCACCAGCTACTTCAGGGGTTCCTATTGGGAGCAAGTCTGATCTAAACACATATGTTGCGACATTATGAGCTCCAGCAGATGATCCCATAACATAGATTTGTTCTGGATCCCCGCCATATTCAGAAATATTTTCTCTAACCCAACTTACTGCTGCTCCAACATCAATAGCTCCTTCAGGCCATCTAGCTTCAGGTATAAGGCTATAGGTAGCATTGACTCCAACCATGCCTAGGCTTGCAAAATATTCAGGAACATTTGGGGCAGTGTCAAATCCACCTCTTGCAAAGCCACCACCATGAAAATATATAACGACTGGAACAGGCTCTCGATTTGTTCGATATAAATCTCTATAAACATTGAGCAGGTTCCTTTCTTTAGGGCCATAAGAAATATTTTCTGTAATCTCTAATTCGTCAGGAGTATAAGTTCTCTCGAGATCTCGAAGCACATCATTTAATGGTCGATTCATGGGTGGTCCTTCATTAATTAAAGCTTGTATATCATCAGGCACTCCCAGCCTAATTGTGTTTGAAAAGCTTCTTTCCTGTTCAGCATCATATCCCCAACGTAACTCTTGTAAATCAGAATTATTCTCACAGGTCTCAAGAGTAGCAGATCGAGCTCTATAATTATCAGTCAACCAATCACCACCGGAAGTTCCAACATTACGAGATTCGGCTCCTGCTGCTATACATAAATTGTGATTAGATGCAGGACTAACGAAACCATTTGGAAATATATCCCATATTTGATTATCTATCGATGAGCAAGGCTGAGCAAATAACTCAGAGCCTTCTGAGATGCTAGTTGCATGAAGACAAAGGTCATATGCAGGTACGTAGATTTGTTGATCAGATGAACCAAGTCCAAAAATTTGATCTGTATTTAGTTCTTTATATTTGCATGTATGGAACCTTAGAGCTGCATCAATTCGAATAGTTTCACCAAATCCAGCTATATCTATACAATAGCCTCTTGGCTCATCAAGTATTTGAGCAGTTCTGAGGAATGCTCCATCTTGAGGACCACTTTTAGCAAGCAGGGGAATTAAAAATATAGTTGTTAAAATAATTGATAATATATTTTTATAATTTTTCATAATATTCGAATCCTTATTAGTTAGTTGATTGTATATTGATAATCAATTTGGCCATGGCTTATGTTATCTGTTTCATCTTTATCCAAATACGATCTTTTGTAAGTTACTTTAACATTTTCAGGAGAAACTTCTACATTTAGATATCCTGAATTTGGCAAAAGATCACCTGTTTTATAGGCTTGAAAGTTAATTTCTTGATATCCAGGATCAGCTGGGTTTGGAACTGATTGATATATAATTCCATCAAGCTCTTGTTTAGCAAACAAATGATCATGACCTTGAAAAACAATTGAAACATCATGTTTTACCAGTAATTGATGGATTGGAAGTTCCCATGCAGGACGCTCTTGATCAAACCTCCATTCATCTTGATCATTATATCCTCCCCACTCGTATTTAGTTGCTAATTCTATACCTCCACGGCCAGTCCCGAAAATATGATGTGTAAAGATAAATTTATATTTTGCATCACTTTCTTCTAGGGCTGTTTTTAAAAATTGATACTGTGCATCTCCTATTGTTGCCTCCCAGAAATTTCCACTAGATTTAGTTAGTTTTATCCAGTCCCGTTCTATCTCATTCCATGATTTTATTCTATGATCCTCCTTTGCTGTACCAACATTCATACCACCAGTATTAGATCCTGGATTAGTACCAGAACCTATTCTTCCGATTGATTCAGCAACCCTAGGAGAATGCCAGTAAGGGTCAATTGATATAAATAATGCATCTCCCCAGGTAAATGAAAAGTAATCACCTAGTAGACCGACTCCTTCAATAGGTTTTTCATTACCAGAATAAAATGTATTTGGAATTGGTACAGGAAAATATCGTTTTCTAGCATTGCCAGCAAAAATTGAAGAATTATGAAGAGCGGTATCTAATAGTGAGAGCCTTGCCTCTTCATGGTTTCCATTTATTGGAAAAAGTGCTGTCGAGTTAGCCATTGTGCTAAGAAAATTTCTTTGATTGATGTAGATATCATCAACTATACTTTGACTAAACCCTCTTTCATCACCTTGAAAATAATTTGGTAATAATCTAGAAATGCTAAAATCATCACCAAGCATAAAGTAAAGATCTGGGCGGTCTTCATCAACCATTTTTAAGGTTTTTCTATATAATTCTGGATCATACATACACCCTCTACTTTCCCCTGAGATTCTTTGGCTCTCAGATACACTTGTGCCCCAACCAGATTCATCACAAAGCCTTTCAGGATGAGAATCTCCTTGAACTCCAAAAGTAAATGAGCTACCTATAGGCCTCTGAGTCCAAAAATAGTTCTCTTCTCCTAAAAGAAGCTTTTCATTACGTAGATTTTTATAGCTAACCCTATAATTATATTTAGTATTAACTCTAAGGTTGTTTATATTGAATATTGCAGTTCTATCTTCTGAAGACTTTATAATTTCTGTCTTATAAGTATAAGGCATTCCTGCAAGACCATAATCAATATATGTATCAGTACCTTCTTCAGTCATTACACTAATGGTTATTGCGTTATTTGTAGGTTTACCAATTATTATATTTTCTTGATAAGTGCCTTGGCTGAAAGATATGTAACTTATTAGAATAATCACTGGTATTGGTATGATGAGAAATTTTTTAAATAATATTGGCATGTTGTATCTCCTGTTGTTTATCATATCAGAATACGTGAGTAATTATTTTATAGAAAAAAATGTTTAAATATTTTATCAATGAGAAAACTAACTATGAGTGAAAAAATTATTGTAAATAAAGAAGATGGGATTTTAAGGTTAGTATTTAATAATCCAGAGAAAAAGAATGCTTTAACTTCTATAATGTATAGTAGTTTAGCTCAAAAGATTAGTGAGGCTGAATCAGACTTATCCATTAAGGTAATTATTCTGTCCGGAGCTGGTGGTAATTTTTCTTCAGGCAACGATTTATTTGATTTTATTAATGACCCTTTCAATCCTTCGGTTATTTCTTTTCTAGAATCGCTTAGCTCTTCTAATTTACCAATTATTGCTATGGTAAGCGGTGTTGCTGTCGGTATTGGTGCGACAATGCTTCTTCATTGCGATTTTGTTTATGCCGCCCCAGAAACATATTTTAGCTTTCCTTTTATTGATCTTGGTTTAGTGCCTGAAGCAGCGGCCTCTTTATTACTTCCAAAATTAGTTGGACATAAGAAAGCCTCTGAGCTACTAATGCTTGGAAGGCCTTTTTATTCTGAGGAAGCTTTAAAAATAGGTTTTATATCTAAATTGTGTAGTAGTGAGAATACATTGTTTGATGAAGGAGATAAATTGGCTCAAATACTCGCTACAAAGCCTAGAGACTCTTTATTATTTACCAAAAGATTGCTTTGTACAGAAGAAGAGGCTGTATCAGATCGAATGACTAGAGAACACCAAATATTTAGGGATCTTCTAGGTAAAAAAGAAACCCAAGGAATTATCAGTGGCCTATTAGGCAAAAAGAAAAAATAGTATATTACTAGCTCATTCTATTTTTAAAAGCCTTCCTAAATTACCACCCAAAATAGCTTCTTTCTCACTATTATTTAGTGATGGCGAGGTCATTACTGTGTCAATACTATCTGGCCAATTGAATGGAGCATCTGTTCCATAAACTACTTGACTGGAACCTACTGTAGCAACTAGATGTCTTAATCCTTCATGATCAAAGACTATAGTATCAACAAAAATTTGCTCTCTTAAATAATCACTAGGATTTTTTTCATTCAAACAATCAGCATTTGGCCTAACTTGGCAAGCAACTTCAGATCTTCCAATGTAGGAGGGCATATAGCCACCTCCATGTGCTGCAACAACTTTTAAGTTAGGAAATCGATCAAAGACACCACCATAAATTAGATGAGAGAGGAAAATTGTTGTTTCAAGAGGGTTTCCTATAATATTATTTAGTTCACCCCTTCCAGAGAGACTACCTTCTTTAATCACGTTCTTAGCTCCATCAGGATGCATGAAAATAGGTGCCTGTAACTCCTCCGCTTTAGCCCAAAATACATCATATTTAGGATCAGAAAGGTTTGAGCCTAGAACATGCCCTCCGATTGAAGCACCTCTATGCCCGAGTTCATTTACAGCATATTCTAATTGATTAGCTGCAAGATCAGGATATTGAAGCGCGACTGAGCTTAATGCGACAAACCTATCAGGATGCTGTTTGACCCATGCTCCTAAGTATTCATCGTGAAGTTTAACAACGCTAGCTGCCAGATCACGATCAGCTGCGTACCACCAATACCTATTGATTGAAAGTGCTTGTATATCAATACCTCTTTGATCCATAAGATCTAATCTATCAGCGTTCAATGCCTGCCACGGGGCGAATGATATTTCATTAAATGGTGTATTTATAAGAAGCTCTGCTACATCTGGAACTACAAGATGAGCATGAATATCTATTGTTTTTATTCGCCTGCCATTTAAAAGGACTTCGCGTCTTGAAGGCTGAGCAATTGAATTGATACCCCCAGCTAGAAGAGTGGATCCCACAAATAACTGACTGAATGATTTTAAAAACTCTCTTCTATTCGACATTGGTTTCCCTCCATATGAATATCCCAAATTTCATCATAATTTTAGAGAAAATGTAACAAAAATAGAATTATTTATAGCCTAAGCTACAGAAATTTTTAACTCACTTTTCTTTTTTTGGTTAGAAATGCTATCTAATACAGAACCTTCACTTATAGAGTATTTTAGTAGCTTCAATCTAGAATGAGGAACTTGCTTCATAATATAGATAAATATCTTGGCAGTATATTCCGCAACGTCTACTCTATATTCAGAAAAATTGTAATTGGAGATACGTTTTTTATTTGAGCAGTAAGAGAATTTATTTACAAAGTCTTTAAGGTCTTTCAAAGATACTGATTGCAACTCTATATTACTATTAAATCCATTCACTATTTCTCTGATATTTCCTCCTATACCAACTACAGATTTTATATTTTCTATACCAATATTTTTAATGAAGTCACTAAGAGCAATCCATTCTTTATCTTTATCTCTATTTTGTTTAATTCTAACAGAGCCAATATTAAAAGATTCTAAATACTCGACACCTTTTTCATCAGTAAAGTAAAGTTCTGTACTGCCCCCACCTACATCTACCAGTAAGCAGTTTTTTATGTCATGACTATAGCTTGCGTAACTTAGTAATTTTGCTTCATCTTTTCCACTAAGCACTCTGCATTCAGTACTAAATATTTTTTTTATTTGCTTGCAAATTGCTTTTCTGTTTTTTGAGTCTCTAATCGCAGATGTTGCCACTACATCAAAATATTGGAGATTATTTTCTGATATATCTTCAGACATTATTTTCATTGCTTTGTATAAATTATTTTTAGTTTTATTTCTTATTCTTTTAAATTTAAATACATCACGACCAAGCCTAATATTAATTCTTTTTGTTTTTATTAGTTTAATTTTTTTACTTTTATTTGAATAGGAGAATTCTTTGTATTTAATAGAATTAGATCCTATATCTATATTTCCTATTCTGCTGAAACTTCTAGTTTGCATCTGCTAAGCCTTTCAAAGCATTATATTGTTCAAGGGTAAGATTCTTAAATGGAACATTATTTACCTTGAGTTCATAATTTCGGAGACCTTGGGACCAGGCTTTAGGTTTAGGTATTTTTTTATTTGTGTAATCAAATTGTTCAAGGATATATCTGAAGGCATTTAATATTGCCACCATCTTTATGTTCGAGTTTATGATTATCCATGGTGATTTTTTATGTGACGTCCTATTAAAAACTTCATTTTTATAAAAAGTAAAAGAGTCCCATTCCTTGATCATTTTCATATCAGTTTCACTAACTTTCCAATGAACGAGAGGGCTGGTAATTCTTTTTTTAAGTCTATCTTGTTGGATATCTTTATTGATAGAAAGATATAGTTTAATTATTTTTGTATTCTTTGAGTTTAAGTTTTTTTCCCAATTAACGACGTTCTTCATGAACGCTGCATATTGAGCTTTAGAGCAATAACCAAGTGTTATTTCTACCAGGGCCCTTGTATACCAAGATCTATCATAAAAAACTATTTCTCCTTTTTTAGGCAAGGTCTTTTCATATCTTTTTAGCCAATTCTTTGACTCATTTTTTGTGGGTATGCCAAGCTTAACTAATCTAAAATTGGATGGAATTAAGTATCTTGAAAGTACTGAAATACTCCCAGTCTTGCCAGCAGTATCTCTGCCCTCAAAAATAATCGCTATACTCTTTTTTTTAGTGATTACCCACTTTTGTAGTTTAAGTAATTCAATTTGTAGCCTCCTTTTCTCTTTTTCATAGCGATCTGGATTAATATTGGAGTAGTGAGAGACGTCAAATTCAATCATTTCTTGTCACGCCTTCAATATAGCAATAATTGAATCGAACATTTGTCTAGAATCTGTCATAATTTTGAAAATTATATTTTTTTGATTTAGTTAAAAAAAAATTATATCCAATATTGATTTAAGTATTACAACAATTAGTGGTTATATTAATATAAAAACACTATATATAGTAAAAAAATATATTAAATTTTAATTACAATTTATTGAATATTAATTTGATTAAGGGAGCTTTAGTGAATTTTCCATATATTTCAATGACTAAGCCTAAACTCATTACTTTAATATTTTTTTTGTTTTTATTTACATGTCCAGCTTTCAGCCAAAGTTTTACACATGTTCATATAAGGACGCCTGATCCTGAGGCTACTGCTCAGTGGTACCATACACTTTTTGGCGGTGAATTAAGAACTTTCGTTGGAGGCATGGGCTCGGTAGCATTTACTCATGGTAATATTGCTACTATGCAAGATAATGGTTATGCCAGTAGTATTAAAAATGGTGTCATTGATCACTTCGGTTTTGTAGTGCCCAACGTTGCAGATATGCTAGAAAAGGCTGAAACAATGGGTGCTAAAGTAGAGGTTCAAGTAAGTCCTGGAACTATATCAGAACAAATTGCTATGTTTTCTGACCCATGGGGTGCAAGAGTGGAACTACTAGAGCATCCTAGTTTTTCAGGTATTCATCACGTACATTTAAATACAAATAATGCTTCACAACTAAAGGATTGGTTTTTAGAAATTTTTGGTGGGCAATTTCACCCACAAGATAATGAACAGTTTAATTTAATACAGTATGATGGAATTTGGGTACATATTTCAGAGTCTGATCTTTACGTGGCTCCAAGTAGGAGCAGTACGTTAGATCACTTCGGATTTTCTGTTAATAATATGGATAATTTAGTTGCTAGCATAAGAGATAGCGGTTATGAGCCTTATATTATCAGACCCGCTAGACCAGGTAGTACTACTTTATTAATGTTTTTTGAGGGCTTGGATGGCATTCATTTTGAGATTGCACAGTCCGACGCATTTTGATAATTTAACATCATTAAGAGATTTATAATTCTATACAATTAATATATTTTAGAAAAAGGATAGACATGAAAAATATTTTTCTTTTCTTTATTTCTGTAAGCTTGATGATCAGCTTTTCTTTAAATGCTCATCATAGCGATGCTAGCTATAATCAGGATGAAACTCTTACCTTACAAGGAATAGTTTCTAGCTATGTTTGGAGAAATCCACATGTCATTATTTATGTAGAAGCGCCTGACGCAAATGGAAATATTGTGGAGTGGGCGTTAGAAATTGGCAATACCATGATTATGACAAGAAGCGGCTGGTCAAGAGACCTTTTAAAGAATGGTGATCTTGTTCAGGCTACGGTCTATCCAAATAGAAACCCAGAAAATCATGATGTTATGTTGATAAACATTCAAACAGCTGATGGGTCAATATATATTCAGGATGAAAGCGACTATATTGGTTCATCTACCGCAAATAACCTTGAAGGCGTTTGGAAAGGAAGAGGCTCATCAATAATTGCTTTTTCTCAGGCAATGTCTGGAGCTTCATTAACTGAAAAAGGTAGTTTGGCGAAAAATTCCTACGATTATAGATTACAAAGCCCTATTGCTCAGTGTGTTCCTCCTCCAACTCCAACATGGTTAAGAGGAATGATTATTTATCTAACTGAATTTGAGATTACTGAGGATAGGGTAGTAATTAGAAATGAATTTTTTGATAATCAAAGAATTGTATATATGGATGGAAGAGACCACCCAGAAACTGGCAGTAGGACAAATCAAGGACACTCGATTGGTTTTTGGGATGGAGATACACTTGTAGTAGATACGGTCCTATTTGAAGACCATCCATCTTCATTTGACAGGGGGGTTCCTAATGGCTCACAAAAACATACTATTGAGCGTTTTTATTTAAATGAAGAAGGTAATAGGATGATTGTTGATATTTTTGTAGAGGACCCGGAGTATTTGAAGGAGCCATTTAGCGGTTCTATGCAGTTAGATTATACGCCAGAATATACGATTCAAGAATATAACTGTGATCCAGAATTTGCTGGATTTGATAGGTATTTAGAGGACTAATCCATTTAAACTAAATTTAGAGGTATAAAATATGTCTATTTCGAAATGTATAGTTTTTGCTTTAAGTATTTTTTTTATTGGTAATTATTTATATGCTCAACAGCAATCTCAAAGTTATGCTGCTATTCCTGGTGAAATAGGAGGACAGGATGCATTTGGCCCTTATGATGTTGTTATGGATTGGCCAAAGGAAATTTCTGGCTTGCCTGGTGCTGAAGGGTGGACCTTTGGCGCTGGACAAAGTGTTTTTGCCGAGAGTCCAGACCGCGTATTCTATCTACAAAGAGGCTTGCTTCCCGATGTAACAAATCCTGGCACTAGAAGATTGCCTGATGTTGGCCCGAGTATGCAATTTCCTCCTACTAATATATGGAGAAACGCAACAAGAGCAAGCTTGCCTAGTGGTGGTGGTACAGGAAATATTGCTGAAGAAGGAGTAATTAACTGGATCAATGGTGGAGGAAGGCTTGGTGTCGATTCTAAATGGGAATATTGTATTTTAGTTTTTGATAGAGAAGGTAATGTTATTGAGGCATGGAATCAGTGGGATTCTATGCTTCAAAGACCACATTTTGTCGCAATAAGTCCTTATGATGAAGAAAAGAATGTCTGGATAGTTGATGATCATAAACATGTTATTCATAAATTTACTAATGACGGGAAAACACTTGTTCAGACAATAGGGACTTATGGAGAGCCAGGAGATGATGAAACGCATTTTAATAGACCGGCTTTTATGGACTGGTTTCCTGATGGAGGATTCGTTGTATCGGATGGCTATAACGGTACTAGAGTAGTTAAATTTGATGCAGATGGTAATTATCTAACTTCTTGGGGTCAAGCTGGCAATCCACCCAATGAAACAAGACCTGGCTATATGAATAATGTCCATGGTATTGCAGTTGACCCAGCAACAAATCGGGTCTTTGTCAATGATAGAGCTAATCAGAGAGTCCAAGTTTTCAGTGAGGATGGCGAATATCTTTTTGAGTGGAGTGTTGGTCCAGTAGGAAACTTTCATTTATTTAATATCACTGCTGATGGTTATCTTTGGGCTGCAGATAGAAATACACACAAGATTTTGAAATATGATCTTGAAGGAAATTTTCTATATTCTTGGGGTTCCTATGGAGATTACCCAGGAGGTGTTGCCGGAGTTCACGGGATGAGCGTTGATCAAGAAGGAAATGTTTATTTAGCTCAGGTTGATAATAAAGGCGGTGTTCAAAAATTTACTCCCAGAGAAGGTGCTAATCCAGATTTTCTTATGGGCCCACCTATTTTTTCAGGAGAATAAGATATGAGTATTGTTAAAAGTAGACGACATTTTCTTCATGCTTTAGGTATTGGTACTGTTGGTTCATTCGCCTCTCCCTCTATTCTTTCTCAAACAAGAAAAGAAATATATATAGCAGGGAAAAGGATTAAGACGGTAGATATTCATGCTCACGCTTCAATTAAGGAAGTTGAAAGAGTAATTAATGGCACTTACCTTGAAAGAAGAATTGGAGGACCAAGATTATTGGAACCATCAAGACTTGATTTGATGGATGAGTGGGGAATAGATGTCTCAGTTATTAGTGCTAATCAGTATTGGTGGTATAGAGCAGATCACGATTTAGCTCGAGAAATTATTCGTGTTCAGGATGAAGGATTTGCTCAATGGGTAGATCGTTACCCTGATCGATTTGTTGCATTAACTTCTGTAGCGCTTCAATTTCCAGAGTTAGCGGCTGAGCAATTAGAGTATGCTGTGAATACTTTAGGCTTTAAGGGCGCCTCTATTGGTGGCCATGTTGAGGGAGAGGTTCCCGCATCAGAAAAGTATGATCCATTTTGGGCAAAAGCTGAAGAGCTTGATGTACCGGTCTTTATGCATCCAGCGAATGCCGTTAATATTGTTAAAGAAGGTGGTTTAGATTTTAGTGGGGATTTAGGTAATATTGTTGGCAATCCTCTTGAGACAGGATTTCTTCTTTCTAGATTTATCCTCGATGGAACCTTTGATCGTTTTCCTGGGCTTAAAATCTGTGGTGCTCATGGAGGAGGCTACTTACCTTCATACTTTGGAAGACTAGATGTTGCTTGTGATGCCTTTGGAGGCGCTGCTAGAAACTCTTCTGGAGAATTTATTGGTAATGATCCAATCCAGGCTGATGATTGTAAGAACCAAAAACCTCCTAGAGAGTACTTAAGGACACAAATTTTTGCCGACTCTATGGTCTTTTCAGATGAAGGCCTGCGTCATTTAGTTGCAGAGATGGGGCCTAGCCAAGTAGTTTATGGAACAGACATGCCTTTAGGCTGGCCAGATACTATGCATCTTATTCTAAATTCTCAATATCTTAATAATTCAGAGAAGGAAGCAATTCTTGGCGGTAATTTAATTAGGCTATTAAAACTAAGTAGAGATATTTAGNTACTAGAGAGGTAATGACATTGTATTTTAAGAAAATTACATTTTTATTTTTAATTTTTTCTCTATTCACAAATTTGGAAGCAAANGTTGTTGGTTTCGATATAGAGATCCATGAGGATGTTCTTAATGGTTATGAGTTTGGTGAAACAGGCGCATATGAAAAGTTTCTTGGGACTATTTTTTTTGAGGTTGATCCAGCTAATCTGATTAATCATAAAATTGTAGATATTGAATANGCTCCATTAAACACTGAAGGNATGGTTGANTTCTCTGCTAACTTTACTTTTTTAAAGCCAAAAAATATNGACAAATCTAATGGAACAACAATGCTTGGTATAGCTAACCGAGGCACAAGNAGAATGNTAACTTTTTTTAACCATGCAGATGCAACNGATGGCGGAGTTGTTTATACAGGCGGAGAGTATTGGGACGCTGCTAATCCTACAATAGAGTCAGACTTTGGCGATGGTTTTTTAATGGAAAATGGCTTCTCTTTATTTTGGGTAGGCTGGCAATTTGATGTTCCTGCTAGAAGANCGGCTGGTTCAAGAATTTTTATTCCAAGNTTAGAGTCACAAGACCCAATTAANGGGTTNGTTAGAAGTGATTTTGTTGTAACTTCAGAGATCTTTGATAGGACTTTAGCTGATAGAGGCCATATTCCCTATTCCGTATCTGATCCTGATTCATCTCAAAATANNTTAACTGTAAGAGATTCTGTCGTAGGAGAGAGAAGAATNATTCCTAGGGATCAATGGGCATTTGCAAGANTAGAGGAAGGAAGAGTANTCCCGGATATGANTAGAGTATATCTATCTTCAGGGTTTCAACCAAAGCTAATTTATGAGGTAGTATATGTNTCAGAAAATCCTGAAATTATTGGTCTAGGTCTTGCTGCAATTCGTGATGTGTCTTCTGCTTTAAAATATGATTCACTGACTGACTTAAATCTTACAGATGATTCTATAGATCANGTCATCGCATATGGTATGTCGCAACCAGGAAGAACGTTAAGGACTTATCTCTATATGGGTTTTAATGAGGATGAATCTAATAGAAAAGCTCTTGATGGAGTAATTGCACAGATTGGTGGTGCCGCAAGAGGTAGTTTTAATTTAAGATTTGGGCAGGCTTCTAGAGATGCACATCCATTTTTAAATTTTTTCTATCCTACTGATATTTTTCCCTTTACAGATATTGAACAGACTGATCCTTTAACTGGAATTACTGATGGAGTGTTATCTCATTTACCAGAAGAATTTATGCCTAAAATATATAATGTTAATTCTTCTTACGAGTACTGGGGAAGAGTTGTTTCCCTTTTAACTACTTCGGTTGATGGGTCAATTGATGTACCTCTATTAGATGATTATTCAAGAGTTTATCATTTATCTGGCGCTCAACATTTGCCTTCAGATTTTCCTCCGTCTCAGACAAATGGACAGAACTTAAATAATCCAAATGATTTTTCTTGGCTAATGCGTTCACTTTTGCTCAGGATGCATGATTGGGTTGCCAACGATATACCGGCGCCTCCAAGTAGATATCCACTTTTGAGCGATGGCTCCCTTGTCGAGCCTGCTATGGTTAATTTTCCACAAATTCCAAATATAAATTTTCCCACTAAGACTCATAAAGCATATCGAGTAGATTACGGACCTTTTTTTGCAACTGATGGAGTTATTACTAAAGAACCACCAGATGTAGGAGAAGCTTTTCCAGTTTTTGTTCCTCAAGTGGATGAAGATGGAAATGAGATCGGTGGCCTTAAGACTCTTGGCCATATAGTTCCTCTGGCTACTTATACGGGATGGAATCTATATAATTCTGATTATGGTCCTACAGANACAGTATCTCATATGTCGGGCTCTTTTTTACCCTTTCCAAAAGATAGGGAGACTAGACTATCCAGTGATGACCCTCGTCTTTCTATAGAAGAAAGGTATGATGGTTTAGAAAGCTATCTCGATTTACTTTCTCAGGAAGCAAAGCTGTTGATCGAGGAGGGATATCTTCTTGAGTCTGATTTACCTGCTATTCTTGAGCAAGCGACTGATATTTGGGAATATGTAATTAGATGAAATCTAAAGTTTTTACACCTAAGCAAATGGATGAGCGTTTAGCTCGTTTTGAAGAGTTAAAGCCAACACAAAAAGCATTTGTAGACTCTCTTATTCCCGGCATGGAAAGAGATGTTTTTACTGTGATTGGATCAGGAGTAACGGAAGATATTAATTTATCCCCAGCAATTAAAGCGGTAGAAGGTTTCAATGTCACCTATATAGGTGCTAATGCAGAAAAAGGCGCATCACTTCACTCTCATGATACGGTCGAAGTTTTTTTTGCTATGTCAGGCAATTGGGAGATACTTTGGGGTGATGATGAAGAACATAGAATTGAGTTGAATGCGTTTGATCTTGTTTCTGTACCTGCTGGTGTTATGCGAAGTTTTAGGAATATTGGTAAAGAGTATGCCTTGATGATGACAATTGTTGGAGGAACAGACGCAGGACGAGTTATTTGGCCTTCCGAGGTACTTGATCAGGCAAGAAAGACTGGCCTAGATCTTGATGATGAAGGCAATCTTCTGGAATAAGGAATAATTTTTATTATTGCTATAACTTAGAAGCTATATTGAACAGATAAATTATAATCTCTACCAGGCTCTGGTAGCTTATCTTTCAACCAAGAAGTATGATTTCTAATCTCTTCATCACCTATATTTCTCATAAGTAGCAAAACAACTATGTTATCGCTTGCTCTATAACTAACTTCAAAATCTAATCTATTATAAGAATCAGTTAGCATTTCATTATAAGCAAGTGAATCCTGTTTATCACTATATCTATATCTAAGTGTATATAGCCAATTATCTGATATTGCATCAAGCGTATATTGAAAGCTTAGAGGGGGCATTCTCGGTATATATGCACCATCATTGAGTTTTCCATTAATTTTAGAAATCATGAATGAATGAGAAACAATAAAATTTTCTAGAGTCATATTATCAAAACTAATCTCAAGCTCAGTACCATAAATTTTTGATCCTTGTTGCCTATACTCTATTACAGGTATTTTACCTACTTTCATATTAGTAATATGTCTATAAATGAAGCTATCAAAGTCATTTCTAAAATATGCAGCATTTAAATTAAAAAAATCATTGCTATATCTGTAGTATATTTCTTTAGATATAGAATCTTCATTTTTTAATAAGCTATTTCCTTTTTCGTATATTCCAGCATCATGATGTACCCCATCTGCATAAATCTCAGAAATACTAGGAGCTCTTGAGTTTTTTGAAATTGATACGCCAATCAAAGCATTATCTGAGAGCTTTAAACCGCCTCCAATAGAATAATTACCATTATTTTTATTTTTCTCTTTAAGCTTAATAACTTTAGGGTTTAATTTATTTTTTTCAAGTCGAGCGGCTGCTTCAAAAATAAGGTTTGAGTGTTCTATATTTTGAATAATGTATAAGGATTCGCTAGATTGGTCGAAGCTTGGAATATAGCCCGCTTCTTCTCCAGCTATTATCGTTTTATTATTTTCCTTGGAAAATCCAATAATACCATTAAAAGATAACGGATGATCTTTCTGGTCAGGGAGGGTGTTATTACCGCCAAAAGCAAGTTCCATTCTTACATTATAAGAATCATTGGTAAATGTAGAGACTTCCTTATTCCCTTCTAGTTCTGCATGCTTATAGTCGACAAAGGCTGAATTAAACGAAAATTTATTGAAAATACCATTTAAATCTTGGGTATATTCAACCCCAGATCTGGTTCTATTCATGTCAAGAGTCATTACTTCTTCTTTTCCCTCTTCCTCCTCATGCTCATATCCTGGAATACCAAATCCTGCCTCACTTTTATTAATAAAATAAGTAAATTTTTTATTATTGCCTAACCAAGTGCTATGGAAATTAACTCCATTTTCTTTAAGCGCTGTATTTTTTGCAGCTCCTGCCACCCCCATTTCTGTTTCTCCTTCGGCTTCATGTTTTGCATGCAGAGCTTTTGTTTCCATAAAGCCAGGAATTTTATAGTCTTTTCCATCTCTTTTATTACCAGATAATCCCCAGAACCAGTCACCACTTCTAAGTAATGAATGAAAGTGAATTGAGTTTTCATCAGCTACTGAGCTATTTCCATATATGATATCTCCAAAACTAGGTGTAGTTTCATCAATTAATTTATGTTCTGATAACATATTGATAACACCAGAAGAAGAGAATGGTCCGTATCTTAGAGCAGCAGGACCTTTTAGTACCTCTATTCTAGAGAAAGCAAGAACATTAAAAGCATGTGGATGATCTGGACCATTATCCGCCATATCACCAGATGCAAGATCATTTTCTAAAACCTTAACCCTGTATTCTCCTAAACCTCTAATTTGTGGCTTGCCAACACCTCTTCCAAAATTACTTGAGTTGACACCTACAACATTTTCAATAATGTTGCCAAGATTTGAATTGATTGCTCTATCAAGTAATTCGTGGGGCACATTATAGGTGCTAGAAATTATTTCATTAGCAGGTCTTTCACCTACGCTACTAACAATGACTTCTTCACTAAAATCATGGCTATCCTGAGCGTAGATAGATGCAGATAAAATTAAAAGTGGAATAAAAAAATAAAATCTTCTCATCGATTTCATAGTAATGAAAATAGATAACGAAGCCAAGAAGTATTATTTTTAATACAACTTGTTTCTTTTAATTATTCAAAAAATAGATGGGCAGTGAGAATTAATTTATAGGCGCCTCTATTGATAATGAAGGCAATCTGTTAAGACAAAACAGATCACCTTCATCATTTTTTATAACTTAGAAACTATATTGAACAGATAAATTATAATCTCTACCAGGCTCTGGTAGCTTATCTTTCAACCAAGAAGTATGGTTTCTAATATCTTCATTACCTAGGTTTTTAGCAAGTAGTGAAACAGTCATACCAAAATTTGTTGTATAAACTACTTCAAGATCTACTCTATTATAAGCATCAGTTAACATCTCATTTAATGCTAGTGAATCTTGTTTCTCACTATGCCTATATCTAAGTGTGTACATCCAGTTATTTGACATCGCATCAACTGTATACTGGTAATTCATAGGAGGCATTCGTGGTACATATCCGCCACCATTAAGCTCCCCAGAAATATTAGTAATCATGAATGAATTTGAAATATCAAAATTCCCTAGTGTCATAGGAGCAAAGTTTAATTCAACTTCAGTACCAGAGATTTTAGCTCCTTGCTGCTTATATTGAATTACAGGTACTTTATTAATTTTAGCGCCAGTAGTTTGTCTATAAATATAGCTATCAAAATCATTATTAAAGTATGAAGCCTTTAAACTAAATGAATCGCTGGAATAGCGATAATACACCTCTAGAGCCGTAGAATTTTCATTCTTTAGTGAAGCATTTCCTTTTTCGTATATTCCTGCATCAAGATGTTTACCCTCTGCATAAAGCTCAGAAATGCTTGGGGCTCTTGAGTTTTTTGCAAGTGAAAAGCCTAATAGGGCTTCTTCTGTAAGCTTAAGTCCAGTTCCAACAGAGAAGCTATTATTATTTTTGCTAATCTTACTGTATTTAGCGCCTACAGCTTCTAATTCATTATTTTCAAGTCTAATTGCTCCTTCAGCAAGAAGGTTGCCTCTTTCAATATTTTGAACAATGAATAAAGCTTTGCTAGATTTTT
The DNA here is from genome assembly GCA_002171615.1 of Gammaproteobacteria bacterium TMED78. Lineage (GTDB taxonomy): Bacteria > Pseudomonadota > Gammaproteobacteria > Steroidobacterales > Rariloculaceae > TMED78. The sequence continues at coordinate 35,672 of NHEF01000025.1, read as the reverse complement.
TAGAGCTTGGAATATAACCTGCTTCTTCACCACCTATAGTAGTATCATCTTCATCAAAAGAATATCCAATCACTCCATTAGAGCTATCACTTCCATATGCAAGCTCCATTCTTATATTTTGAGCTTTGTTAGCGTACGACAATGCTGTTTCCTTTCCTTCTAACTCACCATGTTTATAATCTGTAAAAGCTGAGTTAAATGAAAATTCATTGAAAAAGCCATTTATGTCTTGGACATATTCAAATCCAGATCTTGTTCTTTCCATATCAAGAGTTATCACTTCTTCTTCCTCTTCTTCATGTTCGTGACCTGGAATACCAAATAATGATTCACTGCTATTAAGAAAAACAGTGAATTTATTATTATTACCTAGCCAAGTAGTATGGAAGTTAAGGCCTTGCTCATCAAGGGCGGTACTTTTTGCAGTACCTTTTACTCTTACCTCTTCTTCATGGGGGTGTCCTTCTTCTTCCTCTTCTTCCTCTTCAGCTTCATGCTTTGCATGTAAAGCTTCTGTTTCTTCATAGCCAGGGATTTTATAATCTTTCCCGTCTCTTTTATGACCAGATAGCCCTACAAACCAGTTGCCACTTCTAAGTAGTGAATGAAAATGTACTGAGTTTTCTTTTGCGACTGAACTATTTCCAAATAGTATGTCCCCACCACTTTGTGTATTTTCATCTATTAATTGATGTTCTGACAACATATTAATTACACCAGAATTAGAAAATGGACCATATCTTAAAGCTGCTGGACCCTTTAGAACTTCTACTCTAGAAATGGCAAGAGCATTTAAAGCATGTGGATGATCACCACTATTTTCTGACATATCACCAGATGATAGGCCATTTTCTAAAACTTTCACTCTATAGCCACTTAATCCTCTAATAACTGGTTGACCTACAGCTCTACCAAGGGCGGCATTATCAACCCCAATAGTTTTTTCTAATATTTCACCTATATTTTGATTAATGCCCCTATCTAATGATGTGTGATCAATAATATCTATACTAGAAATTATTTCATTAGCAGTTTTTTGACCTACACTACTAACAACTATTTCTTCAATGACACCATCATCTTGCTGTGCATTAACTAATGAACTTGCTACTAGTAGTAGCACAAAATAATAAAACTTACTCATTTTAAAATCTCCTAAAAAATTGGTTGCCTAGGAATACTTCCTAGGTTTAAATTAATATTAAATATAATTTAAAACTTAATAAGAGGGGGCGCCCTTGAGAAGCTAAAACGATAATTTTGTGGAGGAATGATTAGTGATTTAAAATTGCTTGAATAGGAAAAATTCTTCGAGATGATAAAATTATTGAAGCTTGATGAAAAAGTAAAATCATCTGAATTTTCATGTATAGCGCAGCATTTAACTTCATCACTTGCAATCTTATCGGTGAATTCGTGTACAATAATATCTGAGAAAAGAAAAAGTCCCAGGATAAAGAGAATGCTCCGTTTTTTCATAATTTCCATAAATAGCAAATCCATGAATCCGCAATTGTACAATAATTTTTTTTCTAAATTAAACTTTTTTTAAGATAAATTATAAAAAAAATGTCTAAATATTTTGTGATATTTTGTGATTAAGATTAACGAGTTAGTTAAAGTTTCAGATAGTGTCAACTTATTTTATGGCGTCAACTTATTTTATCCATCTACGTTAATATTATTATTTGATTAGCTAGTTTATAAGTTACAATTGATTTTTGATTTTGCTATCACTAATAGATTTAAGGAATTTGCTTTACATGAGTTTTTTTAATACCCCAGCACAGGCAAGGTTTTTTTCTATGTTTGTTCACGGCTTGTTGTTATTTTCTTTATTTTTGGCTTTTCCATCTTTTTCTCAAAATATTGAGATAGATAGAAATAAAAGAATAAATATAAGTAAGGCAGTTTCTTCGCCAGTTATTGACGGTATTCTTGATGATGATACTTGGACTATGATTTCTCCAGTTGAGGATTTTCATCAGTATGAGCCATTTGATCATATCATGCCCTCCCAAAAAACACTTATGTACATCACTTTCGATGAAAATTATTTTTATGTAGCAGCAGAACTTCTTGATAGTGAGCCTGACCAGATTAGAGCTAGAAGTTTAATTAAGAATGCAAGTTTACAATATGATGATTCATTTACTATTTATTTGGATCCTTTCAATAATAGAAGGAGCGGTTATTATTTCCAAGTAAATCCAAATGGAGCAACAGTAGATGCAGTTTTTTCTGATTACAGACAGCTTAATAGGAACTGGGAAGGTATTTGGGAAGCTAGAGCAACAATAAATGATCGTGGATGGGTAGCAGAAATGGCTATCCCACTTGATACAATAAATTTCAATCCTAACATTAGTGATTGGGGTTTTTCTGCTGAGAGAACAGTTGCTCGAAATCTTGAGCAAATTGCTTGGTCTTCGTTTAACGGTAATATAAATTTAACTACCTTAGGATCAATTAGTGGTCTTTATGGCTTAGAGCAGGGACTAGGACTTGATATTACTCCATCTTTCGTTTCTTTAAGAAATAAAAATTTTGCTGAAAAAGAATCTTCTTCATCAAATACAGAGCCTTCTTTAGATATTACATATAACTTTTCTCCTTCTTTGAAGGGAGCGCTTACTTTTAATACTGATTTTGCCTCAACTGAGAGTGATACTCAGAGAGTAAACTTAACTCGTTTTTCTTTATTCTATCCTGAAAAGAGAGATTTTTTTCTCCAAGATACTGATATATTTAGTTTTGCCGATAGGAATTCGGCGTTTGGCAATGGAAGAAATGGCATCCCCTTTTATTCTAGAAGGGTTGGACTTAGCAAGGAAGGAGCTCCGCTAGATTTAGATATGGGTGCGAAAATTAGTGGAAGAATTGGTAGATGGAATGTTGGCATGCTTAATGTTCAACAAGAAGATATAAATGGTGTAGATGAAAATTTATTGGTTGCTCGAGTATCAGCCAATGTATTGGAGCAGTCTAGTGTTGGTTTTATTACGACTCGGGGTGACCCAAATAGTAACTTAGATAATTCTTTAGTTGGTCTAGATTTTAATTATGTTAATAGCCGTATATTAGATGGATCTACTTTAACGGGAGGACTATGGGCACAGCAATCTGATACAGAGGGAGTAGACGATAAGCAGGGAGCATTTGGAGTAAGGGGAGCTGTAATTAGGCGTGAGGGATTTAGAGGTGGAGTTAATTTTACCCAATTCCAGGAGAACTATAATCCAGCATTAGGATTTGCAAACCGAAAGGGAGTCAATTATCTTAGGTCTGTAATAGCATACCGAAAGTTTCTGCCTAACCATTCCTGGTTAACATCTTGGAATTCACAATTACAGTTTGCTGCCCATGAAAAAATAAGCGGAAGAGCTGAAAATTCTTTATTCTTTCTTTCACCAATCCAAATTGTCACTAGGTCAGGCGTTGAAATGGATCTTCAGGTTAAACAAGAAAGAGTTGTTTTAGAAGAAAATTTCAATATTTATAAAGATACAAATATACTCACAGGTGACTATACTTGGAATACTATTTCTTTAGAAATAGAAGGTGCTGAAGAAAGAGATTTTGCGCCTGCTATAGAGGTTGAAACAGGCGATTTTTATGATGGAAAAAGAAGTGAATACAGCCTTGGATTAAATATGCGCCCATCTGATAATCTCTATTTAAATTTGTCATACAAATATAATGATATTGCATTGCCTATGGGAGATTTTTCTACTAAAGAAGTAAGCTTGAGAATCAATTATGCTTTTAATGTTCGCTGGTCTTGGCGTAACTTAATTCAATATGATAATGAATCAAATTCTGCAGGTATAAATAGTCGACTTCAGTGGACGCCAAGATCTGGAAGAGATTTGTATGTTGTTTTAAACCATGGATTCAAAACTCTAGATAGATTTGATAATTTAGGATCTGATCAATCACAATTTGCTATTAAATATACCCAGACTTTTAGGCTATAAATTGAGGGATTTTATGAATAATCAAGATAAGCAAGAATTAGAGTCCATTGTATTTAAAAAACTATTGAGCCATCTTGATAGCCATAAAGAGGTTCAAAATATTGATTTAATGATCCTTGCTAAATTCTGTAGGAACTGTTTAAGTAAGTGGTATTCTGAAGCAGCACAAGAGAAGGATTTAGATATTGATCTTGATGCTGCTAAACAGATCATATATGGAATGCCATATTCAGAATGGAAGGAAAAATATCAACCTAAAGCAACCGAGGAACAGCTTAGACTTTATAGTGCACTTCAATCTAGTGATGATTAGGGTTTAAATTACCGCCAATCTCTCTCCCATATTTCAGATAGCTCACTCACAAGCTCAGGATTCTCAGAGGCGATATTATTAGTTTCACTTGGATCTATAGAAAGATCATATAGCTCCCAAGGTATATCATTTGATACACCAGAATCGCCAAAACCAACAACTGTTTCTCCACCACCAAGTCCAGGAGGCGGGTGGTTAATTAATTTATAGTTACCCCTTGTAATTGCACCAGTTCTATTTGCAGACCAGCCGGCTACATCTTCTTCATCGTGAACATAATTAGTTTCATTTAAAAGATATGGCCAAAAAGATTTACCAATAATTGGGAGTATTTCCCTACCTTTGTAATTCCCAGCTCCTGGATGTTGTGTACCTGCAATATCAAGGAGCGTTGGAAAGAGATCCATATAAGTTAGAAAGGTATGATCAATACTTGGTTGGGTAATAGCTTTAGGAAAGGAAATAAATCCAGCGCTTCTAAGACCACCTTCGCTTAAACGACCCTTAAAATATTTAAAAGGTGCGCTTGCAGCTTCTGCAAAACCCTCTCCATGATCAATCCAAGAATATTTTTTACCATAGTTTTCTAAGCTATTATCAAATCTATCTATATCATACCGAGGACCGCTTGCAATTTGTCGCCAGTTAGGATTTACCCCATGCTCGCCTGATGAGGCGCCATGGTCGGATAAAAAGATAATTACAGTATTATCAAGTTGATTACTAGATTCTAGATAATCAATTATTCGACCAATACTCATATCCATGTATTCAATCATGCTGGCGTAAATTTCTTGTGCTCGAGCATATCTAGCTTTTTCTTCAGAGCTTAAGGAGCTCCAGGGAAGCGAACGCTTATAATTATTATTTAAATTAGCCCCATTTGGTATGACTCCTAGTAAAGATGCTTGGGTAATTCTTTGATCCCTTAATATATCGTACCCTTGGTCATATTTACCTTCATATTTATCTAGCCAATCATCTGGCACTTGAAGGGGCCAATGTGGTGCGGTGTAGGGAATAAAAGTAAACCAAGGAGATTCGTTATTATGTGCTTGAAGATAATCAAGTACTTTATCAGTGTAATTTTTAGTTGAGTAAAAATTATCTGGCAGATCAGAAAATTCAAGACGAACACCATCTTCTTCGTAGTAAGAGAGAGACTCTGTTCCATCAGAAGAGAGTCCATCAGAAGAGAGTGGATTCCATAATGATTCTCCGACGTTAAAATGTCTATTTGCAGCTTCTAGTAAAACAAAACCTCTATCAAAGCCTCTAGTTGCTGGAGTATGTGGCGCTTCAAGACCAAGATCCCATTTTCCGGCTATAAAATTTGTGTACCCAGCATCCTGAAGCAACTCCGATACAAGAGCGGCTTTTGTAGTTATGACGTTATCTCTTTGACCATCTGGTCTAGTTGGACGCGCTTCCATTACAGAGGAAACGCCTCTGCCACTCATTAGCATTGCTCTAGTTTGTTGACATGCCCTTCCGCCATGAAAATTTGTAAAACGGACTCCCTCAAAAGCAAGTGAATCTAGATTAGGAGTAGATATTTCTCCACCAAATGAGCCTAAATCTGTAAATCCTAGATCATCACCTACAATTAGAAGAATATTAGGTCTGGTAGCTTCCTCTAATGTTCCTGAAGGATTATTATTGTCTGAACAGGATGACATAATAAAACAAGAAGTAAAAAGAATAATAAATGTGTATTTTATTTTCATATTTTTCCCTTAGTAGTTCCTAGATAATGAATGATTAGCAAGCTCAATTAGAGCTTTTTTATATTTATTTTCTGGAAGTGTATTTAATGAGTTTATAGCAAGTTCGATCTGCTCTTTAGCTTTTTCTTCAGTATATCTTATCCCCCCAGATGACTCTATAGCTAGCTGAATTGATTTAAGGTTTTGTGTACCTCCAGACTGTATAGCTTCTTTAATCATATTCCTTTCAGCAGCACTTCCATTTTGTAGTGCATAGATAAGAGGTAGAGTTGGTTTTCCTTCAGAAAGATCATCACCAATGTTTTTACCTAAATCATTGTGATCTGCATTGTAGTCAAGAGCATCATCAATTAACTGAAATGCTGACCCAAGATGCCTACCATATTTAATTAAGCTGTTTTCAACTTGCTCATCTGACTTTGATATTATAGCTCCAATTCTGGATGCTGCTTCAAAAAGCTTAGCTGTTTTTCTATAAATCACTTCGAGATAGTTTTCTTCAGTAGTATTTGGATTCTTACAGTGCATCAGTTGCAGGACCTCACCTTCAGCAATTGTATTTGTTGTGTTAGCTAAAACATCTAGCACTCTTAACTCTCTTATTTCCATCATCATCTGGAAAGATCTAGAATATAGAAAATCTCCAACAAGAATACTTGCTTGATTTCCGAAAACTTTATTTGCTGTTTTCTCTCCCCTCCTAAGTCCAGAATTATCAACCACATCATCATGTAGCAAGGTAGCGGTATGAATAAATTCAATTATTACAGCATTATTGATATGCTTATCACCATTGTAATTACAGGCTTTTGAGGCTAGCAACGTAATCAATGGACGCAATCTTTTCCCCTCACCATGAATAATATGGTGTGCAATTTGATTGATCAGAGAAACATCACTCCCTAGCTTCCTAGCTATAAGGCTATTTACTGATTCCCAGTCTTTTGCTACTAATTCTCTTAGTTTTTGAGGAAAATTTAGCTCTAGCTTATTATCTATTCTATTCATGCTTTTAATAATGCCTGAATAAAGTTTGCTAATATACTATTCTTTGCCTATATTGTATTAATTTAGCTAACTAATTGACTTAGATAGATAATTTTATTATCATTCACCGCTTTCTATTAGCCTTATTTTTAGTATTTTTTTGAAGGAGTTAATGCTGATGTACGCAGTTTTTAAAACAGGCGGCAAACAATATCGTGGTAAAATAGGCGATCGATTACACATCGAGAAGATAGATGTTACCGAAGGCAATATTTTTAATTTTGAGCAGGTACTTTTGATTGGAGAGGGCACTGAAATAAAGGTAGGCTCACCATTTCTAGAAGATGTAAAAGTTTCTGCTAAAGTTCTTGTACAAGGAAGGGGCAAGAAGATTAAAGTAGTTAAGTTTAAGAGAAGAACTAACTACAGAAGAACTAAGGGCCATAGACAACATTATACAGAGATTGAAATTATTTCCATTTTAGATGAGAGCAAAACTAAGCTTTCTATAAAAGATCCTGAAATAAAAGTAGCCAAAAAAAAAGCTACTAAGAAAAAAGCTACTAAGAAAAAAGCTACTAAGAAAAAAGCTACTAAGAAAAAAGTTACTAAGAAAAAGGTAGCTAAGAAGGTAACAACCAAGAAAGAAGGCAAAAAATAATTTTTTTGTTTATAATATAATCCTTAAAGGAGTTTATATATGGCACATAAAAAAGCTGGGGGGAGTTCTAAGAATGGACGTGATTCTGAGTCAAAACGACTTGGAGTTAAACGCTATGGAGGCGAAAACGTGATTCCAGGTAATATTATAGTTCGCCAAAGAGGCACTAAATTCCATCCTGGTACTAATGTTGGACTGGGTAAAGATTATACAATTTTTGCAACGGCTGAGGGTCAAGTTACCTTTAATAAGAAAGGCCCAAAAAATAGAACATTTGTGAGCGTAGTTGGAGAATAGTTCTCTGAAAGCTTTTTTCGGATAAATAGACCCCGATTTTTCGGGGTTTTTTATTTTCTAGATAAAATTTTAAGGAAATAAATAATGAAGTTTGTTGATGAGGCTGATATTTGGATACATGCAGGCAAAGGCGGAAACGGTTGTGTTAGTTTTAGGAGAGAGAAGTATATACCTCGAGGTGGTCCTGATGGTGGCGATGGTGGTCATGGAGGATCAATTAGTCTAGTTGCAACTAAAAGCCTTAATACTCTTACAGATTTTAGCGTTAAAAGAAAATTCACTGCTGATTCAGGCTTTAATGGTGCTGGAAAGAACAGAACAGGCCTATCAGGCCAAGATTTGATTGTTAAGGTTCCATTAGGAACTATTGTTAAGGATTTTGATACAGAAGAACTACTTGGTGATTTAAGCTTAGATAAACAATCGCTACTAGTTGCTAAAGGTGGTAAAGGAGGCATAGGTAATACTAAGTTCAAGAGTAGTACCAATAGAGTTCCAAGGGAATCTACTAATGGAGAACATGGTGATTCACGGCATATAGCTTTAGAGCTAAAACTACTTGCTGATGTTGGATTACTAGGACTGCCAAATGCTGGTAAATCTTCTTTAGTGAGAGCGCTTTCTTCTGCAAGACCAAAAGTTGGAAACTATCCTTTTACAACACTACATCCTAATTTGGGTGTTGTAAGGATTGGAGTAGATAGCAGTTATGTAGTTGCAGACATACCAGGAATAATTGAAGGCGCGTCTGGTGGTGTAGGCCTTGGTTTAAAATTTCTTAGGCATATTCAACGAACAAGACTACTTTTACATTTAGTAGACCCCCATGGCAAGAGAGAGCTTAATGATATAATCGATGATATTCTAACTATTGAAAAAGAGCTTGAACATTTCTCAAAGAGATTGAAGAAACGTTCAAGATGGTTGGTAATAAATAAATCTGATCTTTTTTCAGATAGCCAGGCTATTGAGATAAAAGAATATATTAAGAAAAAACTTAGCTGGAAAGATCCAATTTATATTATTAGCGCGATAAGTAGAAACGGTGTAAAAGAATTATCTGAAAGAGTGATGGAGCATTTATCTACTAAAAAAGACTGATTTAAATATCAGAAAATTCAGTATTAGCTTAGAGATTTAATTTTAGAGTTAAGCTTACTTTTATATTTAGCGGCTCTATTTTTATGAATCATTCCCTTAGTAGACATTTTATCGATTTGAGGAACGGCTAATTTGAAAGCTTCTTTAGCTTTAGCTAAATCTTTCTCATTAATAGCTGATAAGACTTTTTTAAGAATAGTTCGTAAACTAGATCTAAGTGTCATATTATGATTTCTTTTCTTTATGTCTTGCCTAGCTCTTTTTTTTGCAGATTTTATGTTTGCCAAAATAATTCCTTAGGTTAATCTATTATTACTTTATATAAACTGAAAGAGCGGTATTATTGATAGCATACAGGTCTAAGTCAAGAGAAAACTCTTAAGTTGACGTTAAAAGAAGCTATATGGCTAAAAAAAATAAAAAACAAAAGGTTTTTAAGAGATTACTTGGTGCTTCAACTCTCGTTAGCGCCATGACTTTTTTATCTAGATTGAGCGGCATGGCAAGGGATGTTGTTTTCGCTAATTTATTCGGTGCTAGTATAGTAATGGATGCTTTTTTTGTTGCTTTTAAAATACCAAATCTATTAAGAAGATTTTTTGCAGAGGGCGCATTTGCAACTGGATTCGTGCCTATAATTTCTGAATATAAAACAAATAAATCAAAATTAGAGACAAAGGAGTTGATAAATAGTGTCACAGGTACTCTTGCAACTATTGTTTTCATAGTTTCAGTTATTGGCTCTATAGCCTCTCCTTTTTTAATTTTAATTTTTGCTCCGGGATTTGCTGAAACAGATGGCAGACAAGTTCTAGCTTCAGATATGTTAAGGATAACTTTTCCTTATTTGTTTTTTATATCCTTGACATCTCTTGCTGGGGGCATCTTGAATACTTATAATCGTTTTGGTGTACCAGCTTTCACTCCATTATTACTGAATACTACTTTAATTTTTTTCTCAGCATTTATAGCTCCTTCTTCTAGCAACCCTGGAATTGTTCTAGCAGTAGCAGTTTTTGTAGCAGGGGCTATTCAATTATTTTTTCAAATTCCATTTTTATTTAGCTTAGGATTATTACCAAGACCTAAGTGGTCATGGCATAATCATGGGGTTAAGAGGATTCTTAAATTAATGATTCCAGTCATGTTTGGATCATCAGTTGCTCAAATAAATTTATTGTTTGATACTCTAATCGCTTCATTTCTATCAGCTGGAACAATTAGTTGGCTTTACTACTCAGATCGCTTAGTAGAATTTCCACTTGCTATTTTTGGTATTGCGATAGCTACAGTTATACTTCCTTTTTTATCAAAGAAAAGCGCTGAATCATCTTTAGAGGAGTTTTCTTTAACATTAAGTTGGGCTCTAAGGCTAACAATTATTGTTATAGCTCCTGCGATAGCAGGCTTAATAATATTATCAAAGCCACTTTTAATTACATTTTTTTATAGAGGGGCTTTTTCAAAAATAGATGTAGAGATGGCAAGTGTCTCTTTAATTGCTTACTCACTTGGCTTATTATTTTTCATCCTTGTTAAGATATTTTCAACAGGTTACTTTTCTAGACAAGATACTAAAACTCCAGTAAGGATAGCTACTATATGTGTCATATTGAATATGGTATTTAATATATTTTTTGTTTTTTTGTTATTAAGGTTTAATTATCATGCGCCTCATGCTGGATTAGCTCTTGCTACGAGTATTTCTTCTTTTATAAATATGTTATTGCTTTATAGAGGGCTTAAGTCAATTAAACTGATAGAGCTTCCCTATAATTGGAAAATATTATTTTTAAAAATAATTATTTCAACAATCATCATGAGCTTGGCAGTATGTGGTTATAGTAGTTATGTAGGCGATTGGTTTTTATTAAGCTCATTTAGCTCTATAATAAATCTATTAGTATGTATTTTTGGCGGAATGTTTATTTATTTTCTTTGTTGCTATATTTTAGGGATACGTAAAATAGATTTCTTGAGACGTGTGTCTAACCACAACTTATCTAACCATAATTTTTAACTATAATTATGTTTTTTTACCGTGAATTAATTACAGCAGAGAAGATTAATAATGAACGAAGATCGATTGCTATAGGTGGGTTTGATGGCTTACATTTAGGGCATAAAAAAATACTATTAAATCTTTATGAGGATGGCAAAGAAAAGGGCAATAATACACTCATTCTTTCTTTCGAGCCTACTCCTAAGGAATTCTTTTCTCCACATAATCCGCCACCACGCTTAACAAAGTTTAGAGAGCGCTATAATCTAATCAAAAATTATAAAATTGATGAATTTTTTTGTCCTAATTTAAAGACAGTAAGTCATCTTACCCCTTCTAAGTTTATTAAAGAGATCTTAGTTGATGGACTAAAAGTTAAAAGTATTACGATCGGCGATGATTTTAGATTTGCTGCAAAAAGAGCTGGAACATTAGATGATCTTTATTTTGGAGGAAAGAAGTATGGTTTCTCTGTTAATGTGATTCCTCCAGTTTATAAAAATAATCAAAGAGTTAGTAGTACCTTTATTAGGGATGCTCTAGCAAAGGGAGATTTGGAAACTGCAAAAAATATGCTAGAAAGGGACTACTCAATGTCTGGGAGAGTTATTTATGGCCAAGGCTTAGGTAAGAAGCTGGGCTTTCCAACTGCAAATATTAATCTTAATAGAATGAGAACGCCTATTGATGGCATATTTGCTGTAAGGGTAGGGGGTATTAATCAAGGGTTGTTAAATGGAGTTGCTAGTATCGGAAGTAGGCCTACGATAGGTGGAAAAAAGAAATTATTAGAGGTTTATATTTTTGATTTTGATAAAGACATCTATAATAAAGTAATTAATATATTTTTTATTAAAAAAATAAGAGAAGAGATTAAATACATGGACCTTGATGCTTTAGTTGAGCAAATGAGGAAAGATACTATTGAGGCTAAGGCTATATTGACTGCGAATAATATTTGAAATTATGACTGACTATAAAGACACACTAAATTTACCTAAAGCTAAGTTAGCCATGAAGGCAAACTTACCTTCTAATGAGCCAAAGATCTTAGATTATTGGGAAAAAATAGATTTATATAAAAAGATTAAAGAATCTAGATCAGGTAGGAAAACGTTTATTCTTCATGATGGTCCTCCTTATGCAAATGGTAAGATTCATATGGGGCATGCAGTTAATAAAGTTTTAAAAGACATGGTAATTAAGTCTCAAACTTTATTTGGAAGATATGCACCTTATGTTCCTGGTTGGGACTGCCATGGACTTCCAATTGAATTAAATGTAGAGAAGAAAATTGGTAAAGCTGGGCAAAAAATATCTGTTTCTAAATTTAGAGAGGCCTGTAGAGAGTACGCTTCTTCTCAGATAGAAATACAGAAAAAAGATTTTAAGCGCTTAGGTGTCCAAGGTGATTGGAGCAATTCCTACGTTACTATGGACTATAAGTTTGAAGCTAATATTGTTAGAGCGCTCGGAAAAATTATCAAAGAGGGCCATCTCCACAGAGGTTATAAGCCAGTTCATTGGTGTGTAGATTGCAAGTCTGCTTTAGCTGAGGCTGAGGTTGAATATCAGGATAAGATATCGAGTTCAATCGATTTTCTTTTTCCAATAGATGACTCTAGAATAGAAAAAATCTTCTCTTCTAGGCTTAGTTCTAAAGTTTATGTAGCCAGCTGGACTACAACTCCTTGGACATTGCCTGGAAATCTTGCACTTACTATTAATCATGATTTTATATATCAACTAGTTAGCATAGATAAAAAAGGATGTAAGGCTATTATTATTGCAGAAGATTTGGTTGAGCCTACAATGAAGAGGATTGATTGCGAAGATTATAAAATTCTAGGCTCGACTAAAGGCTCTAATCTTCTAGGTCTGAAGGCAAAGCACCCATATCTTTCTAGAGATTCAGTAATATTGTCAGGGGATCATGTTACTACTGATGCTGGGACAGGAATTGTTCATACTGCGCCTGGTCATGGTCTGGAAGATTACTCAGTAGCAATGGAGAATAATCTAGATGTTTTAAACCCTGTAAAAGGTAACGGGACTTTTTCCGAAGAAGTAGAGTTTTTAGCAGGTATGTTTGTTTTTAAATCTAATGAGAAAGTGATTGAAATACTGGATGATAATGGTGTTTTACTTTCTAAAACTGATTATGAGCATAGTTATCCACATTGCTGGAGACACAAAACACCTCTTATGTTTAGAGCTACACCACAATGGTTTATAAGTATGGAAAATAAGGGATTACTTAAAAAAGCTTCTTTATCTATAAATAAAATTCATTGGGAGCCTGATTGGGGGCAAGCGAGAATAGCTTCTATGCTTCAAGGAAGACCAGATTGGTGTATATCAAGACAAAGAACGTGGGGTGTTCCAATCACTATCTTAGTTCATTCTGAAACTGGTGAGATACATCCTGAGAATGAAAAGGTTATTGACAAGATAGCTACACTAATTGAGAAGAAAGGGATACAGGCTTGGTATGATGAAGAAATTTCAGAATTAATTGAAGATGCTGAGAATTATGAAAAAATTACAGACTGTTTAGACGTTTGGTTTGACTCTGGTGTAACACACTCTTGTGTTTTGGACAATGAAGAGGAGTTAAGTTTTCCAGCTGATTTATACTTAGAGGGTTCTGATCAGCACAGGGGTTGGTTCCAGTCTTCTCTTCTTACGAGTATCGCTATTAATGGTACGGCACCATATAAAGCAGTATTAACTCATGGATTTGTAGTTGACAGCGAAGGAAAGAAAATGTCTAAGTCTATTGGTAATACTATTTCACCCCAGAAGGTTTGGGACTCCTTAGGTGCAGATGTTTTAAGGGTATGGATCGCTTCTATTGATTACAGTAAAGAAATTGTTCTTTCAGATGATGTACTCAAGAGAGCTTCAGATTCTTATAGAAGAATAAGAAATACAATTAGGTTTTTATTAGGTAATATTAGCGACTTTGACTCTGAAGATTCGATTAATAAAGTAGACTTAACTGAACTAGATAAATGGATGATTTATAAATGTAAAAATCTTCAGATCAATATAAAGAAAGATTATGAGAACTTTCACTTTCACCAAGCTTTTCAAAAGATACATAACTTTTGTGCTAACGACTTAGGGGGGTTCTATTTAGATATTTTGAAGGATAGGCTTTATACATCTAAAAGAGATTCTAATGCAAGAAGGTCTTCTCAGACTGCCCTTTCTAACATTCTCCAAGCTTTACTAAGATGGATAAGTCCTATACTTAGCTTTACCGCAGAAGAAGCATATCTCCTTTTAGAGGATAGTTCAGATTCGGTTCATCTATTAGAATGGTTTGAGAAATGGCATGATTATGGTGATTTAGAGATATCTGATAATGAATGGAATGAGATATTAGAAATTAGATCTGAAGTTAATAAACATATTGAGAATGCAAGGAATGATGAAATTATAGGATCTTCTCTAGATGCAAGTTTAGAGCTTTATTGTAACGATTCTTTGAAGCGTCTATTAGATAAATTCTCAGAAGAGCTAAGGTTTATTTTTATTACTTCTGAGGTTAGAGTGATTAGCTCTGATAAGGGTAGAGAAACTGCTATTCCAGGTTTAAGGGTTAGAGTTACTAAGTGCGACTATGAAAAGTGTGTTAGATGTTGGCATAGAAGGCCTGATGTAGGTCAGGTATCCCAACATGAGTTATTATGTGAAAGGTGCTATCAGAATGTTGAAGGACAGGGAGAGGTTAGGCTCTATGTATAAGGAAGCTAAATGAATATTATTTTTGTTTCAACTAAAAGAACATGGTTAGCAATTGCTTTTATAATAGTTCTTTTTGACCAGCTGACTAAAAAGATAGTTTTAAATTCTTTGAGTGAATTTCAGGTTATAAATATTTTTCCTTTTTTTGATTTTATTAGGCTTCACAATAGAGGAGCTGCATTTAGTTTCCTTAGCGATGCTTCAGGTTGGCAGCATTGGTTCTTTTTATCAATTGGAACTATTATTTCTGTAGGCATAATTTATTGGATTAAGAGCTTGCCAGAAAAGGGTAGAAATATCTTAATTGTCGCATTATTTTTAATTTTAGCAGGAGCAATAGGCAATATCATTGATAGGTTGTTACATGGATATGTAATTGATTTTCTAAGTTTTCACTATGAGGGTTGGTACTTTCCAGCTTTTAATGTAGCAGACTCGTCTATATCTATAGGAGCATCTTTATTTTTAGTTGACTCATTTATTAATAATGATTTAGAAATTAATGATTCAAAAAAAAAATTAGCTAAAAAAAATAAAAAGAAATTATCTAAAAAGAGAGGAAAAGATTTAGTTGATAAAAAAAAGAAGTAATTATAGATATTATTCTTTACAGACCAAGGATATTTTTAGCTTCATTGATAATAGATTGCTCAGTGTTTAGTGCTATTTTAGTATATTCAGTTAGTTCTGAAGCAGAGGTATAGTTAATTTTTGCACCCATAGTGGAGAAAATGGCCTGTTGCATTTCTTGATCTTCTGATAAATTTGCAAAAGCATTACGAATTACTACTAATCTATCTTCTGGCACCCCAGGTGGAGCAAAGAGAGGCCAGCCAAGATTTATACCTATTTCTAAAAAATCAACTAGCTGCTTATCCCTAGTAGAGCTAACTAGGTCTTTTAAATGAGGCGAATCTGGGGATCGAATATTATCTCTTGGTCCAATATGTACAAGATGTGTTAACGTACCATTATCTAACCACTCTGGTCTTGCTATTGACCAGTAATCCATAGCTGTTCCTTGTCCATCAACTTCCCCACGATCCATGGCTAAGGTAATATCGCTACTTCCTTCATATCCAGTAATGATATTAATATCAAGACCTAGCAAAGCTTTTGACATTGCTGTTAATTGATAAGTAGGAGAGGCCCTTCCTGTTGCACCAATAGTAAGGCTTCCATTTCTCATTAATTGTTCTATATTATTGTATTCAGAATCTTTAATTGAGATAGCATTGGTACTTTTTATTATTGAGCCAATCCAATTAAGTTGATTGCCATCATATTTTGCTCTATTTGGTTCCATTAACTGAACACTCAGAACTGCTGGTAAAGAATATCCAAGCACAAGGCCATCTTTAGGGGCGGAGCGAAAGATATGGTTACTCATAGTAACACTTCCCCCACCAGGCATATTTTTAACAATTATTGTTGGCGATCCATCAATATACTTTTCAAGATATCTTCCAATTATCCTTGCGGATGTATCTGTGACGCCTCCAGGGCCAGATCCAACCAATATAGTAATTGTCTTTCCTTGAAAAAAACTTTCAGATTGATTTTTTTCAGAATCAGTACAACCTATTATAAAAAATATAGATAAATAAAAAAAATAAGATAGGTAGTTTTTTCTAAACATAATAATATTATAAATAATCTAAATATTTGATTCTAGTTATTTGGGTAAGAGATTATAAAATTTCCCTTATTTGGCATTTCTATTTTTGGAAGTGTGTTAGCATCTATAATCATATCTTCAGAAATTATGTTATTAATATAGAGCATGTATGCAGTTAAAGAATATACTTCTTCATCACTCAGACTTTTAGGAGACAGATAGGGCATTGCTCTCCTGATATAATCAAATATAGTTGTTGCATAGGGCCAGTAACTACCAATTGTTTTAACAGCTTGATTGGTGGTTAATGAGCCATGACCTCCAGCAAGCTTATCATTTAATAATCCTTCTCCACCTTGTCCATGACAGGCGATACATTGAAGGTTATAAATTGATCTACCATTAGTAGCATTTCCAAAACCAGGTGGCAGTTCCTCCCCTTCTGTTCCAATACTTGTATTCCAGTTTTTTATTAATTCCTCATTAGCAACTATTCCTAGATTAGGACTTTGGGCAAGTGCTGTAATTATAGAGCAGGAGAAAGTTAGAGAAAATAAGAGGAGTAATTTCTTAGACGTAAACATTTTCTACTTCACCATCAGAAGAAATATACCATGCTTGAATAGAGTTATTGTGGTAAGAGACTTGAGAGCCTTTTTCTGAAATTAGTTGATTTCTTGAAGGTTGAACTTCACCATTTTCATCAATTGCCCTACTCATAATTATTGAAGGGGAACCATCTCTTTTCCAGGGTATTCTAAATCTAGTTAAGGATTTAGAGAGAATAGGCTCTGATAATTCTGCTTCAGCCCATGAACTTCCTCCATCAGCTGACACCTCTACAGATTTTACTTTTCCATTAGATGACCACGCTATTCCTGATATTTCATAATAACCTAATGGTCCTAGTTTTAGACTAGGAGATGGTGAGGTAATAACTGATTTTATCCCCATTTTGAATGTGAACATTAATGATTTTCCATTAGGCATTAGATCAGTATATTTTGATGTCTCTTCTCTTGTCATCATTGGTTTTTGAGTAACTTTTAGTTGTCTTAGCCATTTTACTGAAATGTTACCTTCATATCCTGGCAAGAAGAGTCTTATTGGATAACCATTAGCGGGATAAATCTTTTCTCCATTTTGATAAAGAGCAAGTATTGCATCATCCATAGCCTTCTCAAGAGGCACACTTCTAGTTAGTGATGCCGCATCTGCCCCTTCAGCCAAAACCCATTTAGCATCTTTTTCTAGTCCTGCCTCATCTAAAAGTATATTTAATGGAATACCTGTCCATTCACTACATGCAATCATTCCATGGATATCTCCACAGGACCCTTTTGGAGGTATTTTACTTAAATTAGGACGACTATTACCTGAACACTCTAAAAATTGTATTTTAGAAATCATTGGATACCTATGAAGTTGTTCCATATCAAAAATCAAAGGCTTTTTTACTAAACCATGTATTAATAACTTATGCTGCTCCGGATCAATTTCTGGTATTCCACTATGGTGCCTTTCAAAATGTAAGTTATTAGGGGTAATTGTACCTTGAAGATATTGAATTGGAGTTCTAGATGAGCCACTTCCATCTGTCCCAAGCAAAGGTGCAGTTTTTCTTAAAATATGAGATTCATAGGACGACCTATGGCTGTATTCAGATAAACCTGTTCCTGGTTTAGTCATCCAGTTTGGCCAATCGGTAGCACTTGAAGGACTAGCAGTTAAAAGACCTAAGCTACCTGAGCCAAAAGTGATCGCTCCACCCTTTAAGAAAGATCTTCTATCTAAAAGACCATTAGCAGCTACGAATTCTATGTTTTTTTTCATAAAGATGGTTTTTTTTTACAATATGATATAATCGCTTTTTTCGACCTTAGACCATAAAAAATGATAAATCAATTTTTTCCTTTTGGTTTTGTTAATAATTTAAAACCATTTCTATTATTTTGTATATTTATTTTATCTCTTAAGTTTAATTTTGCTTATAGCTTTGAAATAACCAACATAGAAATTCCTTATATCGATAATCCACCAGCTATCGAGGATTTTTTAGATATGTCTCCATCTATGGAAATTAAAGAAAAGATGCAATTTGCTACTAATTTTAAGCAGAGGTTTCCAAATGATTTACAGCCAGCTACTGAAAGTACCGAGGTATATTTTGCTTACGATAGAGAAAATTTATATTTTATATTTCTTTGTTTTGATAGCAATCCAGAGCTAATAAGAGCAAATATGGCTCCAAGAGAAGCTATCTGGGATGATGATAGGATAGGATTAGATTTAGATACTTTTAATACACTGAGATCTTCATATGTCTTTAGATCGTCACCGCTTGGTATTCAATGGGATGGTCGTTACAACGAGCTATCTAAGCCTTCGGGTTTTGATTCTTCTTATGAAGCATTATGGCATTCAGAAGGCCAGCTAACTGATAACGGCTATGTTGTGAAGATGACTATACCCTTAAAAACATTGCGTTTTTCTGAGCAACCCGATCAGTTATGGCGTATACAATTCTTTAGATCTATTCCAAGGAAAAGTGAATTAAATGCCTGGCCTGAATCATCAAGGAATATTAAAAGTCGTATTATTCAAGCTGCCCTTCTTTCAGGTATTTCTGATGTTTCGCCTGGTCGAAATATCCAAATAGTGCCATTTCTTTTTTCGAGGCAGTACGATATTTTGGATAAAGAAAATATTGGCGGGTCCAATTTTCTAAAAAATAATGATAGTGAAATTGGCTTAGATGCAAAATTTATTTTGCGAGATAGCTTTGTCTTAGATACAACTTTTAATCCTGATTTTAGTCAGGTAGAGTCAGATGAGCCTCAAGTAACAGTTAATGAACGATTTGAAGTTTTATTTCCTGAGAGAAGACCATTTTTTATTGAAAATTCTGATTATTTTAACTCCGAAGCAACCCTTTTATTTACCCGAAGAATTAAAGATCCAAGCAATGGTCTAAGGTTTACTGGTCAAGAGAATGGTTGGGGTGTTGGCGCTATGTTAGTAGATGATCAAGCTCCAGGCTATTCCGTATCTAAAGATAATAAGCTGTTTGGTAGTTCTGCAGAAGTAGAAGTTTTGAGAATTTTTAAGGATATTTCTGAAGATTATAGACTAGGATTTTTTATGAGTGACCGCACGTTTGGATCAAGGAAAAATAAAGTCTTTAGTTATGATGGCAGAGTTAATTTAAATGAAAATTGGTCTACTGATATACAGCTAATAAATAGTAGTTTAAAGAATAGTGAAGCAGTAGATAAAAGTGGTGATATGTATAATATCCGACTTGATCGTCAAGGTAACCATCTTAATGTTCATACACACTACATAAATGTTAGTGAGGACTTTGTGGCAGATTTAGCCTTTTTGCCTCGTAATTATCGACCTGATAATAAGTCTTGGCATAGTAGGGTTTCTTATAATTTTATCCCTGAGAGTGGATTTCTTAATCAATGGGGCCCATCGATTTTTGTAAACAAAATACTTGACCAAAATAGTTTAGATTTATATGAAGAATTTATTGGAACATTTACTTGGAAGTGGGATGGCTATACAGAGCTTAAATTAGACTATTACGATACCAAAGAAAGCCTAAGGCCAGAAGATCATAACTCTATTTCGAGCATAAGAAATTATAAATATAATAATTTCAAGATTAGCTTTTCTAGCAAGTTTTTAACAAATTTATTTTTTAATTTTGATATAGCTCAAGGCGAGGCAATTAATTTATTACCTGCTAAAGGTAAAGAGCCAGAAATAGGCGATACAGATGAGTTTACTCTAGGTATAACTTGGAAACCATTTGGACAATTAAATATTGATACAAGCATTCTTCAGTCTTCACTAAAAGATAAAATATCAAATGCTAGGATATTTAATAATGAAATAATGAGAGCCAAATTAAATTATCAATTCTCTAAAGAGATCTCTTTAAGATTTATTGCTCAGAAAGATATTACTATGCCGAGTAATATGACTTCACTAGAAAATACCAAAGGGATAAATTACGATTTATTATTCCGATACGTAATAAATCCTTGGTCTGCTTTTTATGTTGGTTATAATTATAATTCTAGTAATTTTCAGGTAGTAGATACAGAGAATGGAAGAGAGTTGATTAGAGTTCCAGAATTATATAGAGATGGGGAACAGTTTTTTATAAAATTTTCTTACCTTTTTCAGCCATAAACTATAAGTGCTATTTTTCTAAATATTGAATTTTATTTGACTTGTTGCTCCATTCATCAGCATCTTTAGGCGGATCCTTTGCCTCAGTAATAGTAGGCCATTTTTTGGATAGTTCTGCATTTAGTTCAAGGAAATTCTTTTGATCTTCTGGAACTTCTTCTTCATCATAAATAGCTTCTTCAGGACACTCTGGTTCGCAAAGTGTACAATCTATACATTCTTCAGGATTGATAACTAGCATGTTTGGTCCCTCATGGAAGCAGTCAACAGGGCACACTTCTACACAGTCTGTGAATTTACATTTAATACAGCTTTCGGTAACTACAAATGTCATTAATATATTTCGTACTTCTTATTTTATGATGTATTCTCTAATTATAATCAAAATATGAATAATATGAAAAAAACAAATATAGATGAAAAAGCTATTACTATTCGTTTTGCTGGAGATTCGGGTGATGGAATACAACTTATGGGAGCGCAATTTGCAAAATCTACCGCTTTAAAAGGAAATGATTTCGCTACATTTTCTGATTTTCCTGCAGAAATTAGAGCCCCTGCAGGCTCAGAATTTGGCGTTTCTTCGTACCAAATTAATTTAGGATCCGCTAAAATAATGACATCTGGGGACAGCCCGAGTGTTTTAGTAGCCTTTAATCCAGCTGCTTTAAAAGTTAATTTACCATTATTGAATAGTGGAGCTATTATTATCATTAATACTGGTGCATTTACTAAGCGCAATCTTGCAAAAGCGAAGTTTGATAAAGATCCAAGACTTACTAGTGCTTTATCATCCTTTCAATTGGTTGAACTAGATATTGATAAATTAACTAGCGAGTCCGTTTTAAGATTTGGTTTAAGTAAAAGTAAAGCATCTAGATGTAAAAACTTTTTAGCATTAGGATTAATTTTATGGGTATTTGGGCATGATATCGAAAAAACGATTTCTTGGATTAATAAGCTATTTATAGATAAAGACACAATTGAATCTAATAAGACTGCTCTAAAAGCCGGTTATTTTTTTGGTGAGACAAATGAAGTTAGTACGACTTTGCCAAAGTATTTTTTTCCTCCATCAGATTTTTCGTCTGGGGAATATAGGAATGTTAAAGGAAGTGATGCTCTAGCATATGGTTTAGCAGCAGCAGCGGAGTTAGCAGATTTACCAATGATGTTCTGCTCATATCCAATTACACCAGCATCATCTTTACTACATAAATTATCTGAAATGGAGGAGCTTGGTATAGGAGTTTTTCAAGCTGAGGATGAAATTGCCTCTATATGTGCAGCTATTGGTGCATCTTACGGAGGAGCTATAGGCGTTACTTCAAGTTCAGGCCCCGGCATTTCATTAAAAACAGAATCTATTAATCTTGCAATAAATACAGAGTTGCCCCTTGTTATTATTAACTCTCAGAGGGGAGGCCCTTCTACAGGCTTACCAACTAAAACTGAGCAATCAGATCTATTGCAGGCAGTTTATGGTAGAAGTGCCGATGCGCCTATTCCAGTTTTATCTGTATCTACAGCAAGTGATGGTTTTGATATTGCTATTGAGGCCGTTAGAATAGCTATTCATCATATGACGCCAGTTATTTTACTCACTGATGGATTTATTAATAATTCATCTCACCCTTGGCTTTTACCTGACATAAAAAAATATAAAAAAATAGCAATCAATCAGCCTAAAAGAGATATTAAAAATATTTTCCTTAGGGATAAGTCTACTCTAGCAAGGCCATGGATTATTCCTGGTACTAAAGGCGGTATTCATCGGATTGGTGGAATAGAAAAAGATTTTGAGACTGGAAATATATCTTATGATCCAGACAATCATCAGAAAATGACAAACTTGAGAATTAATAAGATAAAAAATATAAGTAATTTTATTCCTAATCAAGAAGTGTCTTTTGGCCCCGCTAGAGGAAAGTTAGCTGTAGTAGGCTGGGGATCATCTTTTGGTGCAATCAATCAGAGCTTAAGATCTATTAGTAATAAGAATGTTAGCCAAATACATATTAATTATATCAGCCCTTTTCCAAAGAACTTAAAAAAATTACTTGAAGGCTTCGAAAAAGTTTTGGTACCGGAAATGAATATGGGACAGCTTTCAGCTTTATTGAAAGATAAATTAAATTTAAACCCGATATCATTTTGTAAAGTTACAGGACAGCCGTTTTTAGTATCTGAGTTAATTAAAGAAATAAATTATTGTTTAGATGAGTAGTTATTTTGAAAAATAAAAAAAATAAATTAGAGCATAATTTTTCTTCAAGCCAAGAGGTTAGATGGTGTCCTGGCTGTGGGGATTATGCAGTTTTAAAAACTATGACCCAAACTCTCTCAAAGATTAATCTGAGTCCTGAAAATATAGTTTTTGTGTCTGGAATAGGCTGTGCATCTAGGATGCCATATTATATAGAAACCTATGGATTTCATACAATTCACGGAAGGGCCCCTTCTATTGCTACTGGTCTTAAAATCTCGCAACCCGATTTAGATATATGGGTTATAACTGGTGATGGAGATGCATTATCTATAGGTGGTAATCATCTTTTACATACCTTGAGAAGAAACCTTAATCTCAATATTATTCTTTTTAATAATGAAGTTTATGGCCTTACTAAGGGTCAATTTTCTCCTACTTCAAGAATTGGTACTAAGTCACCTTCATCTCCTAAAGGCTCTATAGGTAGCGCAGTGAATGCTGGTTTATTTGCTTTAGGTGCTGGAGGTACTTTTATTGCTAGAGCTATAGATACAGATAAAAGAGGTCTCGGATCGGTTCTAGAGTCTGCACACTTTCATAAAGGGACTTCTCTGGTTGAAGTGTTTCAGAATTGTATAGTTTATAACGATAAGGTATTTTCTAATTTTACTAGTAAAGAAAATGCAATTGATTTTCAGATTCATTTAGAAAATGGTAAACCACTTTTATTTGGTAAGGATAATTCAAAAGGTTTAAGGATAAGAAATAATTTAGAATTAGAGGTAGTAGATTCTAAAAATAATAAAGATGATATTCTTATACATGATGAGACTAATCCTGTCTTGTCTCAGTTATTATTAAGCATGGAGCCACCAGAGTTTCCTGTTGCGTTAGGCGTAATAAGAAAGGTAGAAAAGCAAATTTATGAGAATAATTTTTATGAATCCCATTCTTCTAAAATGAAAAGAAAAGTAAGTATAAATAGTGTAATTAGAAATGGAGATATTTGGACTATTACTTAAATAGTAAATTCCTTATATATTTTCCTATTGCTAAAGAAGATGTAAGGCCTGGTGACTCAATAGCGAAGAGATTAACTAGTCTTTGAATACGATGATTAATTGGCCCTTGTATAACAAAATCATTCTCTTTTATATTTTCTTTATAGAGCTTAGGTCGAATTCCGCAATATCCAGGTAAAATATTTTCTTTTACAACATTAGGCCAAAAAGTTTTTATAGATTTGTAAAATTTTTCTAATTTATACTCATTAACTTCATATTCAACTATATTTGTTAATTCTGTATCTGGACCAAATTTTATTTTATTATATTTATCAAGTGTAATGTGTATTCCTAAACCTGATTTTTCTGGCAAAGGATAAATGAGATGTTTGAAAGGATTTTTTCCTAAATAGTTAAAATATGTACCCTTTGTATAAAAAATATTTGGTATAAATTCTTTTGGAAAATTTATAAATTTTTTAATAATATTTGTTGAGTAAAGGCCACCAGCATTAATAAGATACTTTGTTTTTAAGTTAGTAATTTTTCCAGACTTATCAATTATTAGATCTATATAATTTTTATTAATAGTACCGCCAATTACTTTTGAATTAAGTGAAATAGATCCATGTGAATTTTCAATATCCTCTCTAAGGGATTGCATAAAATGAGTGCTATCAAAAAAACCTGTTGAGGGAGAGTAAATCGCCTCTAAGCACTCAATTTCAGGCTCTATTTTATACATTTCTTTACTGGTTAATCTTTTGAGATCAGTTAAACCATTTTTTTTAGCCTGATTTTCAATTATATCTAATTTAGTCTTATCTGATTTTTCTTGAGATATGATTAATTTTCCACATTTTTTATAAAATATTTTTTTTTCCTTACAATAATCATAGAGTAGTTTTTTTCCTTTTATACAAAGTTTTGCTTTTAGACTATTTGTTGGGTAGTAAATACCGGCATGAACAACTTCAGAGTTTCTAGATGAGGTCTCTTCCCCGATATTATTATTTTTTTCAATTAAAAGAACATCTTTATTTAGTTTAGAAAGGTATTTTGTTATAGCTAAACCAACAGCTCCTGCTCCTATGACTACTATATCAGTCTGATTAATCATTTGTCTTTCAGATTGTCTAGTTTATTAGCAATCTCTTCTTGATTATGATTAGGAAAAATAGCGATTAAGATAAGCATAGTATTATTAAAAAGATTAGTATTAGATTTAGAAAAACATATTTTTTTATTAGATAAATAAAGAAATAAATTTTTAATTACGCAGTCTAACTGCTTGGTAGAAATTTTATTTTTCTTTAGCTTAAGCGCCTCTTTCTGAAGGTATAATTGATTTAATTTTTCTGCTTCTAGCTCAATAGTTTTTATTTTTTCTCTTAACAAAGGAATTTCAGCACTCCAATTTAAATTAGCTTTATTAGAGTATTTCAAATCTATTCTTAATTTTCTGAGAGGAGCTACAACCACCACATCCCAAGACGATGACCTTTTAATAATTTTATTGAATAAATTCTTATCTAATACTCCAAAATTTTTTCCAAACCAACAGCAGAATAAAATTAGATTTATGTTTAATTTATGTATATCTTGTAAATATAGACATACTTCAGATATATGATTCTTTCTATAAATCTGATTAGAGAAGCTCCAAAAGTCGTTATCATCCATAATTTCTTTATGCTATAAATTAATTATTAGCATTGTATAATAATTTATTTTAAAAGGCTTATTATGGCTCAACCCCTATCAAGATCGATTGCTTATATCTTACTAGTAATTAATATGGCTTTATGGGGAGGGGCTTTAGTGGTTTCAAGAGGTGCGTATGAAGTAATACCACCCTTGGCACTTACATTTTTTAGATGGTGTGCCGCCCTAATTGTAATATTTCCATTTGTTATAAATGATATTTCAAGAATTAAATCTTATATCAAATCTTGGCGAAGTATAGGCTTAGTTGCAATTTTAATTATTTTTGGGAATACAATGTCTGTAATTGCAGTAAATTTCACTACTGCTATTAATGCTAGTCTCATCAATGGAAGCCAGCCAATATTTACAGCATTAATAGCATTATTTTTTATTAGAGATGAAGTATCAATAAAGAAAACTTTAGCAATTATAATTGCTCTTTTTGGAGTTTTAATCATGATATCGCATGGTGACATCTCGTTCTTATCTTTTTTTTTCAATGAATATTGGCGATTTAATTATGCTACTAGCAGTATTAGCTTGGGCTGCTTATACTATTGTATTACATAAGTCTGACTCATTGCCTGGTAATGCACTACTTCTATTTTTTATATCTTTGCTGGGATGTGTTCTTACCCTTCCTTTTTATTTGGTAGAGTATTTACTCTTTGGCGGTTTTTCCTTTTCAGGTAAAGCTGTAGGATCTATTCTATATTTAGGAGTTATAGCAACTACTGTTTGTATATTTATTTGGAATATATGTATTAAAGCTGTAGGCGCTGTTAATGCGGCTCTTTTTCTTAACCTTATTCCTATTTTCGGAGTTTTTTTTGCTATAATTATTTTAGGAGAGTACCTTTTTCTGTATCATATTATTGGTTCAGTTTTTATTTTTACGGGCGTTATTTTGGGTGCTAATAGTCTTAAATAAGGAGTGATATTATAATGAAATCTTATTTTACTTGTCTTAATGTTGGTAGAGTTTTGGTAGCTCTAGGGTTTTATTTTGCTATAAAGTGGGAAGTCTATTTTACTTGGAGACATATTGGTGATAATAACTTTTTATTACAACCAGAAAGTAGGATGGTAGTTACCCATGGCTGGTATCATTTTTTTAGAGAAGTTTTTGTATCTATAGCAGCTATGATCTCCACACTTATTTTACTATTTGTTCCTAAATCTACTAGAAGTCCATTAGTTTGGTTTGCCGCTATTGTGCTTATAGTTGGTTTCTATGCCCCTTTCTGGGTAGGAATGCCTTTTATGCCAGAGCTAAGTGCGCCTAGCCTCCGTTCTGATTTAAATCATATTTATAGCGCTATTCCATCAATAATTGGAATATTATTTTGCTATAAAGCATATTTTGCTAAACAGGTATAAAGCATAAATTTAATTTCTTGGAGCTCCTTCACCAGAATTTGGAACAATGATTGAAGATTCAGATTCTTTTCTCATTTCCTCAAGTTTTTTCATTGCTTCTTCCAAGGCTTTATTAGCATATTGCCCAAATTGTTCTACAGATGATTCTAAAGAATTATCAGGTATTTGGAAGTTTATTGGCAAAGCACCAGCTGGTGTCAACAATTGAGTTTGACCAATAAAAATTATTTTTCTTGAGTCATCTCGAGATCCATCCTTATGAACAGGTATAAGCTTTAGGATACTTCCCATTTTTCTATCTGTATAAGTTGCTTGTTCATATAAGTTATCTGATTCTATATTTATTTCTGGCATTTCTTGATTGGTCATTAGTTGTCCTTATATTGTTTGATTATTTTTAATTAATACGTTAGCTTGAAAAATTATAATAATAAAATTAAGTATATGAAATGAATTTTACTCAACGCATCATTATTTCTATGGTTTTAGGTGTTCTATTTGGAATTATTCTCAATATTTCTAGTAGCATCTTGGATTTTAATATTAATTTCTTAGTTGAGGGGATTTTGTATCCAGTAGGAACAATATTTATTTCCCTCTTGAAACTTATGGTTATTCCGCTAGTTTTTGTTTCTATTATTTGTGGCGTTTCTTCTTTAGGGAATTTAAATGCTCTTAGAAGGATATCCATAAAAACAGTTCTCCTTTATATGTTAACCACATCTTTAGCTATTATTATAGCGTTACTAGTTGCATATATTATCTCTCCTGGAGCTGGAGTAAATATTTCTGCAGTTGCAGAGTATTCATTTCAGTCTCAATCTCCACCTCAATTTAGAGATGTTATTGTAAACCTGTTTCCTGATAATCCAATAAGGGCTATGGCTGATGGTGAAATATTGCAGGTAATTATTTTTTCACTTTTATTCGGTTTTGCATTAGTCTTATTAGGAGAAAAAGGAAGTAAGATTTCATCTTTTTTCATTGACTTAAATGAAGTCATTATAAGAATGGTGTTTCTTGTAATTAGTATTGCTCCTATAGGAGTATTTGCTCTTATAGCTAGGACTTTCGCTATTCAAGGAGCAGATGTATTTTTACCATTATTAAGTTATAGCATTGCCGTAATGGTTGGTTTGCTATTACAACTATCTTTAGTGTATAGCTCCTTGCTCTTTTTTAGTAATAGAGACTTTTTCAAATTTTTAAATAGTATGAGAACACCAGTTTCTTTTGCTTTTAGCACTGCTTCTTCTAGCGCCACTATACCTATTACTCTTGATGCTGTTGAAAAAAATCTTCATGTAAAGAAATCTATTTCCTCATTTACAGTACCTCTGGGCGCTACAATTAATATGGATGGAACAGCAATAATGCAAGGTGTAGCGACAGTATTTATTGCAAATGTGTATGCTATCGATTTAGTATTTTCTGACTACTTGATGGTTATTATTACTGCCACCTTGGCCTCTATAGGAACGGCTGCTGTTCCAAGTGCAGGGATGATAATGTTAGCAATGGTGCTTGAACAAGTTGGGTTACCAGTAGAGGGTATTGCCCTTGTTCTAGGTATTGACAGGTTATTAGATATGTTTAGGACCTCTATCAATATTCTTGGCGATGCGGCTATAACATGCTTTATTGATAAAACAGAAGATAAATATTAATTTATTAGAATTTTTTAGGATGAGTTTATGAATAAAAAAATAACAGTGATAGGTGCTGGTAATATGGGGCAGTCTCTTATTAGGGGCTGGCTTAGTTCTGGCTTTAAAAAAAATAATATCTTTTTTATTGATTCAGATCCAACAGTAGTTATATCTTTAAATAATCAAGGCATTGAATCAAAAGATTTATTTGATTTTAGAGATATTGATATTATTGTGATTGCTGTAAAGCCTCAAGCTTTGGATAGTTTGTTGGTCGATTTATCACTTAACTCATTAGAGGATACGGTTTTAATTTCTGTCGTTGCCGGTAAAAAAATTAAAACTTATCAAGATGTCTTAGGAAATTTACCAATTATAAGAGCTATGCCAAATACACCAGCTACTATAGGAAAAGGTGTCACTGCCTTATGCGCATCTGATGAGGTAAATGAAGAGCAAAAGGTGTTATCTCAGAAGTTACTTGAATCAGTGGGCAGTGTTATTTGGTTTGAGGAAGCGATGATAGACATTGTCACAGCTATTTCCGGGAGTGGCCCTGCTTACGTATTTTATTTTATTGAGTGTTTAATTGGTTCAGCAGTACAAGCCGGTATGAAAGAGGATCTCGCTCGAGAATTAGCAATTATGACCGTCTATGGCTCTGCTAATTATGCATTAGAATCTGAGCAAAATTTACAAGAATTAAGAAAAAGAGTAACAAGCCCAGGGGGCACTACGGAGGCAGCATTAGAAGTACTTACTAATGGTGACTTTAAAGATTGTATTAATTTAGCAATTAACCAAGCAAAAAAACGGAGTGAAGAGCTTAACTAGTCTAGATATTTTTACTATTTTTGTTTAAGGATTTATTAACATTGTAAAATCAATTGCTTCAATATTTTTAGTGAGCGCTCCAACTGATATGTAGTCTATCCCAGTAGAGCTTATTGAGTGGATATTTTTAATTGTTATTCCTCCAGAAGCTTCTAAGTAGATATATTTATTTTTATAAGTATCTCTTAGTTTTACTGCCTTAATAATTTCTTTTTTTGAGAAGTTATCAAGGAGGATCCTATCCACTTCTTTTTTTAGTCCTATCTCTAGTTGTTCAATATTTTCAACTTCAACAATTATGCAGTGACCACCTCTTTCTTCAAAGTCGAGTGTAGAAAAAGAATCTTTATGTAATTCACCGTAAGCTTGTTTACCTGCTAAATCAATTATCTTTTCGATGTTTCCTACAGCATTTATATGGTTCTCTTTTATTAAATAGCTATCAAATAGACCAAGACGATGATTAGTACCGCCACCACAATGGACAGCATATTTTTGAGCCATTCTTAGCCCTGGTATAGTTTTTCTAGAGTCAAGGATTTTCACGTTACTATTACAGGCATTAATATAATGCTGCGTTTTTGTTGAGACACCTGATAGTAATTGTATAAAATTTAGCGCTGTTCTTTCGCCGGTCAGAAGTGATCCAATTGGACCAAACACTTCGCATATAGTATCTTGACTAGAGAAGGAATCTCCATCATTTTTGTGCCATGTGATTTTTATTGTTTTGTCAATTTGTTTGTATACCTCATCAAACCATTGTGAGCCACAAAGCACACCTTCCTGTTTGGATATAACGGCAGAGCTTAATTTTTTATTTTTTTTATCACCAAGCACATTAGTAGTTATATCGCCAGAGCCAATATCTTCATTAAGGGCTCTTGATACAACGCCACTTATTTCAGAAAAATACTGATCTGCTATTTTGAGGCTCAAACAAATCTTCTATATAAAAAAACCACCATGACCATAGCCAACCATACTCATCAACATAGGTATTGAGAGTAAAGTATTTGTTCTTGAAGCAAGAAAGGCTATTCTTTTAGCTTTAGCTATCTCATCGGATGAAGCTTCTACCATACCAAGTATTTTTTTCTGATTAGGCCAAATTAGAACCCAAACGTTAAATAGCATTATTGTACCAAGCCAAGCACCAATTCCTATAGTAAAGCTAGCGCCATTTAAGAGAAAGGCGTCTGATAGTATACCTAGATGTCCTAAATACGCAGCACCTGAAAGCCAAGTTACTACGGCCCCCCAACGAAACCAGAATAATGCCTTAGGGGCAACATATTTAGTTATTGCACCACCACCAGGTCCTTGTGTATCAGATGTTGCTTCTGCTAAAGCAGGTACTTGAACAAAATTAAAATAATAGAGCAATCCTATCCACATAATACCAGCTAATACGTGTATCCAAACAATTAAGCTTGGAACATTAAGGCTAGCTCCCATAGTTAGGGCTCCAATGATTATTGAAAGTAAAACACCGGCTATTACTGTACCTTTTATAGAATTAAGTGGATTCATGCAATTCTCCCCTAGAAAATATTGAAATTATACATCGTATTTAATTATACTGACTCCTGTATCAAGAAAACAATCAAATTAAATATATTATTATAAATAGGTTTTAAGAGATGGATGTAAAAAATAGAATAGAAAAGCAAATTAATGATTCAAGTATCTTATTATATATGAAAGGTACACCTGATTTCCCACAATGTGGTTTTTCAGCTCAATCAATAGCGGCTCTAAGAGCGGTAGAAGCTAATTTTAACCACTTCAATATTCTTGAGGATGAAGAGATAAGAGAGGGCTTGAAGGTTTTTTCAAATTGGCCTACCTTTCCTCAGCTATATGTTGATGGAGAGCTAGTAGGAGGCTGTGATATTATTATGGAGCTTTATGAAAAAGGCGAGCTTAAAGATCTTTTAGCACAGAAGTAATCTTTTTAGACTTAAATAGCTCTACAGTAAGCTTTACTCCAAAGCCAGTAGCATCTGTTGGGATATGTGCTAAACCTCCTTTATTTTTTCCAGCGCTAAGATCAATATGTATCCATGGTATATTTTTTGGAACAAAATGCGATAAAAATTTAGCTGCATGAATATGATCTCCATATTCAGAGATAGCACATTGTTTTAGATCTGCTATCTCACTTTTAATTGGCTCTTCTAGGTCATCATCCATAGGAAAAGGCCAAACTCTCTCACCGCTTCGGATACCAGCTTCTAGCATTAAATTATTTGCCTTCGATCTATTAGTAAAAACTCCTGAATATTTTTCCGTTAAAGCCGCTACACAACTACCTGTTAATGTTGCATAATCAATTATTAATTTTGGCTTTTCTTTAGAGGCAATTGATAGTGCATCTGCTAGAACCATTCTTCCTTCAGCGTCTGTATGGATAGTTTGAATAGTTTTTCCGTTATGTGCTTTTATAATATCTTGAGCTTTGTAAGCAGTCGA
The DNA here is from genome assembly GCA_002171615.1 of Gammaproteobacteria bacterium TMED78. GTDB lineage: Bacteria > Pseudomonadota > Gammaproteobacteria > Steroidobacterales > Rariloculaceae > TMED78. Next base: position 3,775 of record NHEF01000025.1, on the reverse strand, counting down.
GGATATTCTATTTTCAGTTATAGCAAGCCATGTATCTATAGGAAAAGGAACTTTAAGGATAGCTAGTGAAATAAGTGAGCCTAACGCAACGGCACTTCCTTCCATATCCATATGCATATTTAGCATACTCGAGAAGGGTTTAAGATTAGTACCACCAGTATCAAAAATTATTCCCTTTCCTATCAAAGCTAATTCAGGCTTGGTATTTTTATTTGGCCTATAGCTAAGCTTTACTATACCGGCATTTCTATCTTTATTACCTTGTGAGACAGCTAGAAAAGCTCCAGCATTCATTTTTTTTAATGTTACTTCATCAAAAAATTGATATTTGATATTAAATGGTTTGACTAGTTTTTTTATTTCAGAGCGATAGATTTTTGCATCTAGTTTATTAGGTGGCTGAATAGTAAACCATCTAGCTATATTATTTCCTATTGCTTGAGCCCTAACTAAAGATAAGTCCACTTTAGTTGGTATTTGAAAAAATTTGAATTTATATATCTTTTTAACTTTTTTGTCTTTTAATTGATATTTTGGTGGTTTAAAAATTAGTGCTTCAGTAGCAGCCACTAAGCTTTCTAAGATAGTCACTATTTCTTTTTTAGGAATTCCTGAGATTATTATTGCAACACTATTTGGATTTTCACTGATGATGTGTGTTAGTGTTTTTCTCGCCCAGGTTAGATTTTCAAAAGAATTTTTTTTATCAAATATTGATAAAGTCAAGCCTGTAAAATTATCATTATTTAGCCTAGAACTTGCTTTATTTTGAGAATTTTTTAGTAGTTTTTTTAATTTTAAACCCTGTGGTATCTTACTGAGGACGCTATCATCGTATTCCTTTGGTATAATATATAAGGCATGATCAAAAGCGTTCAGACTCTTAAGATTCGCTTTTCGTTTTGTTTGGTATATTTTTAGTTTTGACTCAATTAGGTGCTTCATTTGGATAAAATAACATCACCACAGATTAATAGTAAAGATATTGACCCTGATGAAACACAGGATTGGTTGGATTCTGTAGATTCTGTGATAAGTACTCATGGAGAAGATCGCGCTAAATACTTACTGAGTAGGTTACTTGAGCATCCTCAGCTTCATGATTTAGTTAGTAATAAGTCCTTAAATACTCCTTACATTAATACTATCCCTGTTTCTGATCAGCTTAATTATCCCGGTGACAAGGCTCTAGAAAAAAGAATAGAGAGCTATATAAGATGGAATGCGATGGCAATGGTTATTCGCGCAAATAGAGTTAGTTCTGAGTATGGTGGACATATTGCTAGTTATGCATCCTCAGCTACTTTATATGAAGTAGGTTTTAATCACTTTTGGCAAGCTACTAATAATGCCAATCAAGGAGATCTAGTTTTCTTTCAGGGACATTCTTCACCAGGCATTTATGCTAGAGCTTTTTTAGAGGGCAGGCTTACTGAGGATCAGTTAAATCATTTTAGACAAGAGATCTCTGGGAATGGCTTATCTTCATATCCCCATCCAAAGTTGATGCCAGATTTTTGGCAGTTCCCAACTGTATCAATGGGTCTTGGACCTATGATGGCTATCTATCAAGCTAGATTTATGCGCTACCTTAATCATAGAGAGTTACTGTCAACAGATGATAGAAAGGTTTGGTGTTTTTTAGGTGATGGAGAAATGGATGAGGCTGAGTCACTAGGTGCAATTACTATGCCCGTTAGAGAAAAGTTAGATAATTTAATTTTTGTTATAAATTGCAACTTGCAAAGTTTAGACGGGCCGGTAAGAGGTAATGGAAAAATTATTCAAGAATTAGAATCAGTTTTTAGTGGCGCTGGATGGAATGTTATTAAGCTAATATGGGGCTCACGGTGGGATCCATTGCTCTCAAAAGATGACAATGGACTGTTGAAGGCAACTATGCAGGAGTGTCTTGATGGTGAATATCAAAACTTTAAGGCTAAAGATGGTGCATATACTAGAGAACATTTTTTTGGGAGAGACCCATCAATGTTAGAAATGGTTTCAGAGATGACTGATGAGGATATATGGAGACTTAACAGAGGGGGCCATGATCCTATAAAGGTTTATTCTGCTTATCATAGAGCTGTAAATCATAAAGGCGGTCCTACAGTAATTCTTGCTAAAACTGTCAAAGGTTTCGGTATGGGCGAGGCTGGAGAGGGGCAAAATATTACTCATCAGAAAAAGAAATTAGAAGAGGAGGATTTAAAGGCATTTCGTGATCGTTTTAGCTTGCCTATTAACGATAAGATGATAAAGGATTTAGCTTATTACAAGCCTGACAAGAAGAGTAAAGAGTTTCAATATCTGATGGATAAAAGGACAAGCCTGGGTGGGTTTATTCCAGTAAGAAAAAAAAATTCTAATGGCTTAAAAGCACCATCAATGAATTCATTTAAGTCACAAGTTGAAGGAACCGGAGATAGAGAAATATCTACTACAATGTCTTTGGTAAGGATTTTATCTACATTAGCAAGAGATAAGAATATAGGTAATCGTATAGTTCCAATAATTCCTGACGAAGGAAGGACTTTTGGAATGGAAGGAATGTTTAGACAGGTTGGGATATATTCTTCAGTTGGGCAACTTTATACTCCGCAAGATGCTGATCAGCTTAGTTATTATAAGCAAGATATGAAAGGGCAGATATTGCAGGAGGGTATAAATGAAGCAGGTGCTTTTTGTTCCTGGTTAGCAGCTGGTACTTCTTACTCTAATCATAATATGCCCATGGTCCCTTTTTATATTTTTTATTCTATGTTTGGCTTTCAGCGTATAGGTGATTTTGCATGGGCTGGGGCAGATCTTCAATCTCGTGGTTTTCTTATTGGGGGAACTGCAGGTAGGACCACTTTAGCTGGAGAAGGCCTTCAACATCAAGATGGCCATAGTCAGCTTGTAGCTACTACTATCCCAAATTGTAGGGTATATGATCCTTGCTTTAATTATGAACTTGCCGTAATTATTCAAAATGGGATAAAACGCATGTATGAAGATCAAGAAAATATTTTTTACTATGTAACTTGTATGAACGAGAATTATACTCATCCTCCAATGCCAAAAGGCATTGAGTCTAAAATAATTAAGGGTATGTACAAATTAAGTAGTACTGACTCAGATCTAAAGATTCAATTATTAGGGTCTGGGACTATTCTTAGAGAAGTTATCGAAGCGTCAAGATTACTCAAAACTTATGGTGTTGGTTCTGATGTATGGAGTGTTACTAGTTTTGCTGAATTAAGGAGAGAGGCTTTAGATGTAGATCATTGGAATACAAGACATCCTAGTCAAAAACCAAGACAAAGCTATTTATCATCAGTTTTTTCTCAAGAAGCAGGCCCTTTTATTGCCGCTAGTGATTATATGAAAATAGTAGCAGATCAAATTAGAAAGTGGGTGCCAGGAAGCTATATCGTTCTTGGAACAGATGGATTTGGTAGGAGCGATGGTAGGGAAGCATTAAGAAAGTTTTTTGAAGTTGATAGATATTCAATCTTGCTTTCAGCGATCAAGGCATTGGTCGATGAAGGAAAATTGGATAATTCAATACTTGATAAAGTTTTTATAGATCATAATATTGATAAAAATAAAACTAATCCATTAAATACTTAAAATATTAAAATGAATTTAATTGTCCCAAATATAGGTGATTTTACAGATGTCGATATTATCGAAATCCTTGTAAATGTTGGCGATAAAGTAGAAGTAGATGATTCTTTAATAGTAATTGAGACTGATAAAGCAACTATGGATATTCCTGCAACTCACTCAG
>NHEF01000024.1 GCA_002171615.1 Gammaproteobacteria bacterium TMED78 | reverse complement strand
AAGTTGGTAGCGGGGATAGGATTTGAACCTATGACCTTCGGGTTATGAGCCCGACGAGCTGCCTGACTGCTCCACCCCGCAATTGAACAAGCGATAATACTTGTAGGTGTAGCAGTATGCAAGAAAAAGCTTATAAAAGTAAGTAATTACAAGCGGTTAATAAGATGCCTGGAAAAAATCCTAAAATGATAAGAGCTATAGCATTAATGCTTAATATATTTGAGAAGCTTAACCCCCCGTTGGGCACAAACTTATTATTTGGTTTATTAAAATACATATACCAAATAACCCTTAGATAGTAAAAAGCGCCGATTACAGCTGTTAAAACCCCTATAACAGCTAACCAAATCATATCTGCATCTATAATTGAACTTAAAACTAGTAATTTTGCGTAGAACCCTACAAAAGGTGGTACCCCAGCCATACTAAACATTACAACTAGAAACAGAAAGGCAAACCAAGGGCTTTTATCATTTAGACCACTAAAATCATCAATATTTTCAGCTTCTTTGCCTTTGGAGCTTAATATTATGATCATGCCAAAAGCTGCCGCTGCTGTAAGGGTGTAAACAAGTGTATAAAATAATGATGCACTTAAACCTTCGGGTGTTCCAGCAACGAATCCCATAAGTATATAACCAACATGAGAGATAGTAGAATAGGCAAGCATTCTCTTTAAGTTTGTTTGAGCAATAGCAACCAGGTTGCCCAATAGAAGTGATGCGACTATTAGTACTAATATAATATCTTGCCAATTAATAAACAAACTACCCAGTGATTCAACTAAAAACCTCCAAGTAATCGCAAAGGCTGCAATCTTAGGAATGGTTCCAATTATAAGAGTAACTGGAGCAGGAGAACCTTGGTAAACATCAGGCAGCCACATATGAAATGGCGCAGCTCCAAACTTAAATGCTAGAGCAACAAGTATAAAAGCTAAAGCTAATAAAGAGACACCAGAATTAGAGCCGTTAACTTCATAATAGCTATTAATCAAATCAAACTGTATTGAGCCAGTAACGCCATAAATGAAGGAAATGCCATAAAGAAGTGACCCAGAAGCAATAGCCCCAAGCACAAAATACTTAATAGCTGACTCGATAGCAGTAGCAGAATCTCTATTAAAAGCAATTAATGTATAAAGAGATAAAGCTAAGATTTCTAGCCCCAAATAGAGAACCAATAAGTTATGAGCAGAAATCATTACAAAAATACCTAGCAGAGTGAATAAAGATAGTACGAAGTACTCTCCTTTAAATAATTTATTGCTTATTAAGTATTCTTTAGAGTATATGAAACAAATAGCTAATAAAAATGAAGAGAATGCCTTAAGCATGCTTGAAACCTGATCAATAACAACACTACCACTAAATAAAATAGTAGTGTCATTGTTTAGAGTGGATAAGCTTAAAATAGCTGTGATTATGACAGCTGCTAACGATAGCCAAAAAGTTATTACTCTTTGAGAGCTAGAAATAAATACATCAAAAATAAGAATGAAACAAATTGATAATAATAGAAATATCTCTGCCTTAATTAGTATTAACGATTCGATAGACATATAAATTTATCCTTATAACTTAGAGATACTAATGTGATCTAGTAAGTTTAATAATGTTACTTCCATTATATCAACTAAAGGTGCTGGCCAAATACCAAATAATAAAACCAAAAATGCCAAAGCCGATAAAATAAACCACTCTCTTGGATTTATATCCTCAAGCGAGGCAACTTCCTCATTAGCTACTTCACCAAATAAGACTCTTTTAACCAACCATAATGTATAAGCAGCTCCAAAAATTAAACTAGTAGCCGCTAAAAAAGCTATCCAAAAATTAGCATGATAGCTAGCAATAATAACTAAAAACTCACCAACGAAACCAGATGTTCCAGGTAGCCCAACATTTGCTAGAGCAAAAAATAGCATAAATGCAGCAAACTTAGGCATTGTGTTTGCCACACCTCCATAGCTACTAATCTCTCTACTATGCATCCTATCGTATAAAACACCGACACATAAAAATAGTGCACCTGAAATAAAACCATGAGAAATCATCTGTACCATAGCTCCCTGTAAGGACATTAATGCAGCAGTTGAAGAACTATAATTATCCATAATCATAAACACTATGAAGAAGCCTAACGTAACAAAACCCATATGAGTTATGGAAGAATAAGCGATAAGTTTTTTCATATCTTTTTGAACTAAAGCTACAAGAGCAATATAAATTATTGCAAACATAGAAAGTAAAATTAATAACCAATCTAATGAATGACTAGCATCTGGTGTTATTGGTAAGCTAAATCTTAAAAATCCATAACCACCCATCTTTAATAGTATTGCCGCCAGTATAACTGAGCCACCAGTTGGTGCTTGAACATGAGCGTCGGGCAACCAAGTATGAACAGGCCACATTGGAACTTTTACAGCAAAAGCAAATAGGAATGCCAAGAAAATAAATATCTGTTCATTGAAGGACAACGATAAATGGTGAAAATCTAATATTGAATAACTACCTGACTTAAGGTACATATAAATTAGAGCTATCAACATAAAAACTGAGCCCAGAAATGTATAAAGAAAAAACTTTATAGTGGCATATATTCGATTATCGCCACCCCATACACCAATAATGATAAACATGGGTATCAGCATAGCTTCCCAAAATATATAAAAAAGTAGTCCATCAAGAGCTGAAAATACACCGATCATTAGGGCCTCAAGTATTAAAAATGAAGCAAAATATTGAGAAGGCTTATATTTAATAACTTGCCAACCAGATAAAATAACAAAAGGAGTTAAAAAGGTAGTCAACAAAATAAGAGGGAGCGAAATTCCATCTATGCCTAAATAGTAATAAACATTAAGAGATGGAATCCAAGAGTACTTTTCAATATATTGCATTTCACTAGTAATTAAACTGAAGTTTAAATATAAAGGGATGCTTGCAATAAAAGTAATTGTAGATATAGATAATGCTAATAGCTTAATAAAAATTGGCCTGAGCTTTGATGTAGCAAGAACTAAACAAGCTCCCAAAAGTGGAAACCAAATAATAAAAGATAGAATTGGATAATCTAAAAACATATTCTAATAACTCTATAAAAGGAACAAAACAAATACCAAACCAATAATCATTATGAAGGCATAATGATAAACATACCCTGTTTGGATTCTCTTAATAATGTTTGAAAATGCTTTAACGAGAAATGCGCTACCATTTACAATAAACTTATCTATTGCTAAAACATCACCTTTTTCATAAAACTTCTTACCAATTATTATTGCACCTTTCGATAGAATATTTTCATTGAACCAGTCAAAATAATATTTATTTTCTAAAATTGAGTAAAAATATTTAGCTTTCATCATGATCTTTTTAGAAGCACTTGGATTATAAATATATAAGTACCAGGATAAAGTAGCTCCTAAAATCATCAGATATAGAGCTGGCGAGGTAAAATTAGTAAAACTATGTAACATAAAGTCTAAGGATCCATGAAAATGACTCCCAATATAACTAACAACGTCGTTTTCAGGTAAAACAAATATTGAATCTTTAAAAAATTCACTGAAGAGAAGTGGTTCAATTATAAACCAGCCTAAAAAAACTGAAGGTATTGATAAAATAACCAAGGGCATAGTAACAACAAAGCCTGGCTCCTTAAGATGCTTCTTTGTATTATCATCAAATTTTTCTGCACCATGAAAAACCAAGAGTAGCAATCTAAAGCTATACAATGAAGTTATAAATACACCAATTAAAACACAAAAATAAGCTAAATTTGAGCCCCATAAATCTGAGCTATGAACAGACTCGATTAAAATATCTTTTGAAAAAAATCCAGAAAAACCAGGAAATCCAACTAAAGAGAGCGTGCCCAAAAGAAAAGTTAGATAGGTTATTGGTAAATAACGCCTAAGCCCACCCATTTTTCTTATGTCCTGCTCATGATGCATTGCTATAATTACTGATCCTGCAGCTAAAAATAAAAGTGCTTTAAAAAAAGCATGAGTTGTAAGATGAAAAATACTTGCAGAGTATGCCGAAACTCCAAGAGCAACAGTCATATACCCTAATTGGGATAAGGTAGAATAAGCCACTACCCTTTTAATATCATTTTGTATGACTCCTAGCAAACCAGTAAAAAATGCCGTTACTGCACCTATAATAATTATAAAACTAAGAGCTGTACTTGAAAGCTCAAATAATGGTGACAATCTTGCTACCATAAATATACCAGCCGTTACCATTGTGGCAGCATGAATCAATGCCGATATTGGCGTGGGTCCTTCCATAGAATCAGGTAACCATACATGTAGTGGAACTTGAGCTGATTTACCCATTGCTCCAATAAATAAAGAAATACAAATAACTGTTATCACAGGAACATTCATTCCATCAAAAAAAGATATATAAAGAATATTTAAATTATCTAAATTATTAAAAATAGTAGCGTAATCAAGAGAACCTGTATAAACCACTAGCGCTGCAATACCTAAAATAAAACCAAAATCACCTACTCTATTGACTAGGAATGCTTTCATATTAGCAAATATGGCTGACTCTTTTTTAAACCAAAAGCCAATTAATAAATATGAGACAACCCCAACTGCTTCCCAGCCAAAAAATAATTGCAAGAAATTATTAGACATAACCAACATCAGCATAGAAAAGGTAAATAATGAAATATAACTAAAAAATCTTTGATAGCCAGGGTCATCCTTCATATAACCAATTGTATATATATGAACCATCAGAGAGACAAAGGTAACTACGACCATCATTAATGAAGAAAGTGGATCTATAAGAAATCCAATTTCAATATCTAAATCTCCTATCGAGGCCCATGTATAAATCACTTCGTTATAAGTAGATAAATCTAAAAATATAAAATTAGATAAGATAAAAAATGAAGCTAGAAATGAAATAGCAACTCCAGTGATTGTGACTAAATGGCTAGCAGATCTTCCAATGCTTTTACCAAAAAAGCCTGATAAGATTGAAGCTAAAAGTGGTGAAAGCACTATTATTAAAGATAGGATTTTCAAATTAATCTCTTAGCGATACACTATCGTCAACATTTACTGAGTTTCTAGCCCTAAATAAAGCAACTAGAATTGCCAGGCCAATAGCAGCTTCAGCGGCCGCAACCGTTAGTATAAAGAAAACAAATACTTGCCCCAAAGTATCGCCATGCATTCTTGAAAATGCTATAAAATTAAAATTAACTGAAAGAAGCATGAGCTCAATACACATGAGCAAAAGAATAAAATTCTTTCTATTGATAAAAATACCAGTGACACTAATACTAAATAATATTGCAGCGAGTACTAAATAATGCGTTACCGTTATAATCACTTCTTTTCCTCTCTATATGATGAAGGCTTAACGTCAACTAACTTAATTCTATCTTCTGACTTGACTGAAACCTGATTAGATATAGTCTGAGTTCTTAAGCCAGGGCGCTTTCTCATAGTCAAGGTTATTGCAGAAATTATTGCAAGTAATAACACAACTGATGCTAACTCAAAAGCATAAACATGCTCCGTGTATAGGACCGATCCTAATTCTTTGGTATTGCTATAATCTTTATCAAATGAATCAAATTGAGTTGATAAATTACTTGAATCATAATTTAAAGTTAAAACATTAACTATCTCAAAGATCACTAGCAAAGAGATTACAAAGCCTATCAATAAGTATTTAGCAAAACTTCTTTTCATCACTTCTATATCAATATCTATCATCATTACCACAAAAAGGAACAACACCATTACGGCACCAACATAGACCAATACTAATACCATAGAAAGAAATTCAGCTTGCATCAGCATCCATAACATAGCACTCTGAAAAAAAGATAAAACTAAAAATAATGCAGAATAAACTGGATTCCTAGATAAAATTACGCCTAGTGATGATAAAACTAGAATAATTGAAAACAAATAGAAAAGAATTGAAATTGTCACAACAGTATCCCTTAATTACCTATATTTTGCATCTGCAGCTTTTTCTAAAGCTATAGTTTTTTCATGCTCGTCACCAATAGCAAGGAGATCCTCCTTTGTCATAATATTCTCACCTCTATTTTCCATATGATACTCATGAATATTAGTTTCAACTATAGCGTCAACCGGACAAGCTTCTTCGCAAAAACCACAATAAATACACTTAAATAAATCGATATCGTATTTAGAAGTCCTTCTAGTTCCATCATCTGACTCCTCTGACTCAATCGTGATAGCTAAAGCTGGGCAAACTGCTTCGCAAAGTTTACAGGCAATACATCTTTCTTCACCATTTGGATACCTTCTTAGTGCATGTAGCCCTCTAAATCTTGGAGACTTTGGCGTTTTTTCTTCAGGGTACTGAATAGTTGTTTTTCTCATAAAAAGATGCTTTAAAGTAATACGTAAGCCTTTACCGAGCTCTGTTAGTAAAAATGTTTTAATTATATTCATTCATATATCCGTAATTAATTTGACCAGGGACCTATATTCATTAAGAACATCAAGCCTTCAATAAATATCCAAAAAATTGTTATTGGAAGAAAAACTTTCCAACCAAGTTTCATAATTTGATCGTACCTATATCTTGGGAAAGTAGCTCTAATCCAAAGGAAGCAAAACATAAAAAATAAAGTTTTAATAGCAAACCAAAAGAAGCTAGGTTGTGACAAAAAACTATCTTCAAAGAAACCTATCTGTGCAAAAGGAGAAAGCCATCCTCCTAGAAATAATAAAGCAGTCAAAGCAGCTATCAATGTCATATTAGCGTATTCAGCAAGAAAAAATAATCCAAATGCAATACCTGAATACTCCACATGAAAACCAGCTACAATTTCTGACTCTCCCTCAGCAACATCAAAGGGTGCTCTATTCGTTTCTGCCAATCCTGAGATAAAGTAAACTAAAAATAATGGGAAAAGTGGCCACACAAACCAACTTAAAACTCCGACACCTTCTTGTGCTTGAATAATTAGCCCTAAATTTAGACTTCCGCTTGCCATCAAAACACCAACCAGAGCAAATCCCATTGCAATTTCATAAGCAACGATCTGTGCAGCACATCGCATAGCTCCTAGAAAGGCGTACTTAGAGTTAGATGCCCATCCAGCAATGATCACTCCATAAACACCAAATGATGTTAACGCTAGAACATAAAGCAAACCAGCATCAATATCAGCAATTACAAAATTATCAGTTAGTGGGATTACCGCCCAAACTGAAAATGCAGCGACCAAAGAAATTAAAGGTGCTAATAAAAAAAGAAATTTATTTGCATTGGAAGGTATGATAATTTCCTTCAAGATCATTTTTATAAAATCTGCAAAAGGCTGAAGTAAACCTAACCATCCGACTCTATTTGGACCTATTCTAGATTGAATATAGCCAATAACTTTTCTTTCAGCATATGTAAAATAAGCAACCACTAAAATTAGAGGAACTAACACAATTAAAATCTTTATTACACTTATCAATATAAAAATAAAATAACTTGGCAAGTTGATATATGCTGTTAAAAACTGAATAAAGTTATTAACTAAGTTCATTTGTTAACAAGCTCACTAGAAGATATATTGGTTAACTGTAAGGATGAGCATCTCCTTACAAATGAATCTATTGAATAGATTGGAACATTTATCTTGTCATAGTTTATATCTATGTAATTAAGCTTAAATAACGATGTATCAATTGAAGAAGGGTTATTCTTGTAATCACCAACAGCGTCTAAAAAATTATCTTTAATATCTATTAATTTATCAAAGTTAGAATCAGGAACATCTAATAAATTTGCTAACACTCTAAGAACTCTCCATCCTTGCTTAGCATTACCATCAATATTTGCTGCTGCGTTAAAGCTCTGCAAAGCCCCTTCAACATTTATAAAAGACCCTGGAGTTTCTGCAAAAGTAGCAATTGGCAAGAGTATGTCAGCATACTTACGAAGATAAGGAGTATCATATGAAGTAAAGCATATAACCAAATCAGAAGCCTCAAAAGCATCATTAAGCAAATCACTATTAGCAACATCATATTCCGGATCTAGAGCAAAGGTAATATATACTTTTCTAGGTGATAAAATCATTGACTGCACGTCAAGACCAGTAGTTTTTCTCTTGTGGCCTCCAAGTCTTCTATGAGGTAAAACACCAGTCAAGGCAGCACCAGAAGAATTAGAGCCTTCAGTAAGCAAACCTATCTTAGATCCAACAAATTCAGATAATAACCATAAAAGTCTTCTTATATTTGAAAAATCTGGATGTCTTAATAACAACTGACCACCTAAGATAATGGTATCTTTAGAATCAATAAGCCTCCTTACTAAATCCATGTGAACATCATCATACGATAGGTCTGTTAACTCCTTAGTTATTGAATCAGGCAAATCTCTACTTAAAACCTTAGATGCCGCCAATAAAAGCAAACCAAGCTCTTTAGAAAAATCTTTAATTTCAGACTTGATTTCAACTGATTGGTCAAAATAAAACTCATAATTTAATGGATTTATGGAAGATATATCTGCACCGTTTAGTGCGGCCTTTCTTACCCTATGAGCAATAATTGGCACCTCCATTCTTAGATTAGACCCAATAATTAAAATAGAATCAGCTTGCTCAATCTCTTCAATAGGAAATTCTAGACCAGTCCATCGAGGATCTTCATGCTGACCCTCAAAATCTCTTACTCTAAGTCTGGAATCTATATTATTACAGTCAATATGACTAGCTATCATAGACAATAGATGCATTTCTTCTAGTGTAGAGCTTGCTGAAACAAGAAAGCCTAAAGAATTAGCATCATTATCAGCAGTGAGCGATATCTCATCTTTTACAATATTTAGTATTTGCTCCCAAGATTTATTTGACCAACTACCCTCTTCTTTCATTAGGGGCTCATAAAGCCTATCATTAGAATAAATACCCTCAAATCCAAATCTATCTCTATCTGAAATCCATGTTTCATTAATTTTTTCATTTTCATAAGGGACAATTCTTTTTAACTCACCTCTCAAAACATGGGCATTTAAATTTGAACCAGCACAGTCATGTGGAGAAATTAATAAGTTTGATTTCATTTCCCAAGATCTAGCTCCATATCTATAAGGCTTGTTATTTAGTGCTCCAACCGGGCAAAGATCTATGATATTTGCTGAAAGCTCGTGATCTATACTTTTTTCTATAAAGGTTCCAATTTGCATAAATTCACTTCTGCCTATCGTACCAAGCTCCTGGATACCAGTAATTTCTTCTCCAAAGCGAACACAACGAGTGCAATGTATGCATCTAGTCATATCAGTTGAAACTAGTGGGCCTATATCCTTATCTTGTACTACTCTCTTTTTCTCTGAATACCTTGATAAATCTTGACCAAAGCCCATAGCAAGGTCTTGAAGTTCACATTCACCACCTTGGTCACAAATAGGACAATCTAGAGGATGATTGATTAATAAAAACTCCATAGTTGCTTTTTGAGCTGACATAGCGAAAGGTGACTTTGTCTTTACTTTCATCCCATCAGTAATTGGTGTGGCACAAGCAGGAAGAGGTTTAGGTGCATTCTCTACCTCAACTAAACACATCCGACAATTAGCCGCTATTGATAGTTTTTTATGATAGCAAAATCTAGGGATATAAATATTATTATCATCAGAAACCTCTATCAGCATCTGACCCTTTGGAGCTTCAATGGTTTTACCATCTATCTCTATCTTTATTTGATTATTTTTATTTATCAATTTCTTTTAAGCTGCCTTAGGATCACTATCAATAACAATGCTTCGCCCAGAATTATTTACCATATATTCAAATTCATGCCTATAGTGCTTGATGAAGCTCTGAATTGGCCATGCAGCTGCATCGCCGAGGGCACAAATCGTATGACCCTCAATTTTATTTGCTGCATCGACAAGTAAATCTATATCTGAAAGGGAGCCTCCTCCTGCAATAATTCTAGTTAGCACTCTATAAAGCCATCCAGTGCCTTCCCTACAAGGAGTACATTGCCCACAAGATTCAGCATGATAAAATCGAGCTATCCTTTGAAGAACTTTAACCATGCAGGTCTTTTCATCCATAATAATCATTGCGCCTGTACCTAATCCAGATCCTACAGACTTTAGAGAATCAAAATCTAAATTCATATCAATAATTACTTCGCCCGGAACAACGGGAACAGACGAGCCGCCTGGAATAACTGCTTTCAATTTTCGGCCCTCTCTTATTCCTCCAGCTAGCTCAAGCAACTCTTTGAATGGTATGCCTAAAGGTAGCTCATAGTTACCAGGAGCTTTGACATGTCCAGAAACAGAAAAAATTGCTGTTCCACCAGATCCTTTACAACCAATTTTAGAAAACCAACTAGCTCCTTTATTAATTATAGATGGAACAGATGCCAAGCTTTGAGTATTGTTGATTGTTGTTGGCTTGCCATATAAGCCATAATTTGCTGGAAATGGCGGTTTAAATCTTGGTTTACCTTGCTTCCCTTCTAGAGACTCTAATAGCGCAGTCTCTTCACCACAAATATAGGCCCCTGCACCAATAAAAGTATACAAATCGAAATCTATACCTGAGCCTTTAATATTCTTTCCTAATAGCCCATTATCATAAGCTTCTTGCAAGGCTTGCTCGAACCTTGGAATTGCCTCAGATAAAAACTCACCTCTAATATAGTTATAACCAATTGTTGCTCCCATAGCAAAACCAGCAATTGCTATACCCTCTACTAATGCATGAGGATTGTATCTGAGTATATCTCTATCATGGCAGGTTCCAGGTTCGCTTTCATCAGAATTACAAACAATGTAATTTTGTGATGAAGTTTCTTTTGGCATAAAACTCCACTTTAAGCCCGTTGGAAACCCAGCTCCGCCTCTACCCCTAAGACCTGAGTTCTTTACTTCTTCAATAATTGCATTGCTATCAATAGCACCACTTAAAATCTTGCTCCAAGCTTTATATCCATCATTAGAAAGATAGTGATCAAGTGACCAAGTATTTTCTTCCTTATATTGCAAAGGGATGCAAACAGAGATATTTTTTTTCATAACTTACTTTAATTTATCTAATATTTCATCAACCTTACTAGTTGTAAGATTTTCATGATACTTATGGTTAACCATCATCATGGGAGCACCACAACAAGCAGCTAAACACTCTTCTTCTTCTTTTAAATAAAATTTTCCATCTTCAGTTGACTCACCTAACTTTATCCCTAATTTTTTTTCTGTATATTCTACTATTTCATCAGATCCGTTTAACATACAAGAAATATTTGTACAAATTGAAACACTATGGCGACCTACCTTCTTAGTCTCAAACATAGAATAAAAAGAGGCCACTTCATAAACCTGAATTGAAGGAATCTTTAGATATTCAGCTACTGCATCCATAAGCTCAACAGTCAAAAAACCTTTATTATCATCCTGAACTTTATGAAGAGTCGCAATGATAGCAGACCTTTGCTTACCAATAGGAAACTTTGCTACCCAACTATCTATATAATCTCTAATGTCTTTTGAAAGCATAATCTATCTATCTATTTCACCAAAAACAATATCTTGGGTCCCAATAACAGCGACAACATCTGAAAGCATATGTCCTTCAACCATATCATTCATCGCGGCCAGATGGGCAAATCCAGGTGCTCTTATCTTAAGCCTGTAAGGTTTATTAGCTCCATCAGATATCAAATGAATACCTAACTCACCTTTAGGTGCCTCAATAGCAACATAAGTCTCTCCCTCAGGAACACAAAAGCCTTCTGTAAATAATTTGAAATGATGTATCAATGACTCCATATCATCTTTCATATCAATTCGCTTTGGTGGAGCAATTTTATGATCATCAATCATAACTTCACCAGGGTTTTCTCTAAGCCATTTGATACATTGCTTAATTATTCTATTCGACTGGCGCATTTCTTCAATACGAACTAAGTATCGATCATAGCAATCCCCATTACTCCCAACTGGAATAGCAAAATCCATAAGATCATAAACCTCGTAAGGAAAAATCTTTCTTATGTCCCATTCTATCCCTGAGCCCCTCAACATAGCACCAGTAAAACCAAGAGCTTTTGCTTTTTCAGGTGAGACTACTGCAATATCAACAGTTCGTTGCTTCCAAATTCTATTATCAGTAAGAAGAGTCTCGTAATCATCAACACAGGAGGGAAAGCGCATAGCAAAGTCATCTATAAAATCAAGTAATGAGCCGGAGCGAGCTTGATTGATTCTATCTAGCTCTTTCTTATTCTTAAACTTTGATAGTTCATACTTAGGCATTTCATTTGGTAAATCTCTATAAACACCTCCAGGCCTATAATATGTTGCATGCATACGTGTACCTGAAACAGCCTCGTAACAATCCATTAAGTCCTCTCTTTCTCTAAAGCAATAAAGAAACATTGACATGGCGCCCACATCTAAACCATGTGCACCAAGCCACATCAAGTGATTCAAGATTCTTGTTATTTCATCAAATAATACTCTTATATACTGAGCTCTTAATGGAGGCTTGATATCTAATAAATCTTCTATTGCTAAAACATATGCATGTTCATTACACATCATTGACACATAATCAAGTCTGTCCATATATCCTATAGTTTGGTTATATGGTTTTGACTCAGCTAACTTTTCTGTTGCTCTATGCAGCAGACCAATATGAGGATCTGCTTTTTGAATAACCTCTCCATTCATTTCAAGTATTAATCTAAGAACCCCATGAGCTGCAGGATGTTGCGGGCCAAAGTTTAGTGTAAAGTTTTGAATCTCAGGCATATTAATTATTCCTTGTCATCAAGCTTATAACGGTTATCGTCACGAATTGATCTTGGAACTAATGTTCTTGGCTCAATACTAACAGGCTCATAAATAACTCTGCCTTTTTCAGGATCGTACCTCATTTCAACATTGCCTGTGAGAGGAAAATCTTTTCTAAATGGATGGCCTATAAATCCATAGTCAGTCAATAACCTTCTTAAGTCTGGATGGTCAGAAAAAATAATTCCAAAAAGATCAAAAGCCTCTCTTTCACACCAATTAGCAGATGGCCAAACATCAACAATAGAATCAATCATTGGCCTATTATCATCTTTACAAAAAGTTTTTAGAGAAATGCGACATTTTAAGTCTAATGAAAGTAACTGATAAACTAAAGCAAACCTTTTAATAGGCTTATAAATATTTTTATTAGCTTTTCCTCTATCTTGATAGCTAACACTTCTACTAAAGCCTGAGTCTGTAGCGTCTTCAGTTTTCCACTCACTATCACCGTAAGTAGAATAATCAACACCAGTAATGTCAATCAGCATATTAAAATTAAAATCTTTATGGGACTTTAATAAATTACAGGTTTTTTTTAAATTCTCAGGATCAACTAAAAAGATAGAATCACAACCAGTATGATCCAAGCTTAGAAGCTCAGAAAACTCAGAAAGAATTTTTGATTTTATTGATTTTTTCAGCATAAATTATTTTAACGAGATATAGTATTAGTATTCCTTATTTTCATTTGTAACTGAACAATGCCA
The DNA here is from genome assembly GCA_002171615.1 of Gammaproteobacteria bacterium TMED78. Classification (GTDB taxonomy): domain Bacteria; phylum Pseudomonadota; class Gammaproteobacteria; order Steroidobacterales; family Rariloculaceae; genus TMED78. The sequence goes on along the minus strand of NHEF01000024.1, from coordinate 66,712 downwards.
TAAAGAAGAGCTTCCGCAGTTGGAGGACAGCCTGGAACATAAATATCTACAGGAACAATTCGATCACAACCTCTGACTACTGAATAAGAATAATGATAATAACCTCCTCCATTAGCACAAGATCCCATAGAAATAACCCACCTTGGCTCTGGCATTTGATCATAAACTTTTCTTAAAGCAGGGGCCATTTTATTGCATAATGTTCCAGCTACAATCATTACATCTGATTGTCTTGGGGTGCCTCTAAAAACAACACCAAATCTATCAAGGTCATATCTTGCAGCTCCAGCATGCATCATCTCAATAGCACAACAAGCCAGGCCAAAAGTCATAGGCCACATAGAGCCTGTTCTTGCCCAGTTAATTAGGTCATCAATCTTTGTGACGGCATAGCCTCTTTCCATAACTACTGGTATCTGTTCGGGCAGTCTTTTATCTAATCCCATTCAAGAGCTCCTTTCTTCCATTCGTAAATAAAACCAACCACTAAGATAAAGAGAAATATAGACATAGAAATAATTCCAAACAAACCAACTTGATCTAGAGAAACGGCCCAAGGAAAAAGAAATGCTATTTCTAAATCAAAAACGATAAATAATATTGCAACCAAATAATATCTAACATCAAACTTAGTTCTAGTATTCTCAAAAGCCTCAAAGCCGCATTCGTAGGGCGAAGTCTTGGCCGAATCTTTGGTTCCTTTGCCAAATAATAATCCTAAAAAAAGCAATAAGAGCCCAATTACTCCAGAAACAATCAGAATAATAAAGATAGGTGCATAATTAACTAACACTAGACTCCCTAAAAAAGAAAATTGGAGTGTTTATTTTACAATAAAACTGAAGAATAGTGTGATACTAAATATAAAAAAAAATGGTGCCGATGGGGAGACTCGAACTCCCAAGGCATAAGCCACTACCCCCTCAAGATAGCGTGTCTACCAGTTCCACCACATCGGCCTTAAAAAATAAAACCTGTAAAGCAAAGGTAATATATAAATAAATAAAGAAACTTAAAGATAAAAAGTATAAAACTTAAGCTCTCAAGTCAGAAATTTTCTGGCAACTGCGGAATATCAGGTAAATCATCAAACTCTATGGCTGGCAAATCATCTAATAGAGGTTGAGGAGCTAACAAACTATTATCTTCCATAATGCTCTCTGGCCCTCCTCTATCTCTTGCGAGATAGGCTAAAGATAGACTGGTAAAAAAGAATAAAGTAGCAAGAATAGCAGTGGTCCTTGAGAGAAAGCTGGTGGTACCTCGAGACCCAAAGACTGTTCCAGATGCACCTGCACCAAATCCTGCTCCAGCATCAGAGCCCTTACCTCTTTGTAAAAGGACAATCACAATAATAAGCACTGCGAGGATAATATGAAAAGTAAAAATAATTGATTGTAAGTACATTTTTTTATTCCGTAAAAGTTATAACTATCAAAAAGAACTTTTATATATATTTAAAAAATCTTTAGAATTTAAGGAAGCGCCACCTATAAGAGCCCCGTCAATATCAGGCATTGAGAACAACTCTTTTGAGTTGCTTGGTTTTACGCTACCACCATAAATTATTCTTATACTATCAGCAATAATTGAATCTGAGAAGAAAGATCTTAAAAGTAAATGCATTTCTTGCGCTTGCTCAGAAGAGGCAGACACTCCAGTTCCAATAGCCCATATTGGCTCATAAGCAATTACTGTATTTAGGAATTTATCAATACCAATCTTGTTTGATACTCTTTCTAATTGAGAGAGGACGAAATCATCATAATTGCCAAATTCTCTAGCCTCAAGAGATTCACCAACACAAAGAATAGGTGTAATTTTATTTTCTAATAATCTAAAAAACTTCTCTGTAATAATATCGTCTGACTCATTATGATAAGCCCTTCGCTCTGAGTGCCCTATAATGCAATATGAGCAATCTAAATCTTGTAACATTTTTGCAGACACTTCACCGGTAAATGCACCTGAATTAACTTCTTTAGAAACATTCTGTGCTCCTAAATGAATATTAACATCCGAAAGTAAAGACCTGGCCTGGCTCAAGTACGGATCAGGAGGGCACACCAACAGCTCACTAATGCCCTTATCGAGACCTTCAGTTCTTTTAATATCAGTAATCAGAGAGCTATTTTGCTTAAGAGAACCATTCATCTTCCAATTGCCAGCAATTAAATTATCTCTTTTCTTATTCATTAAATATTTTCTCTTATAGTTAAAGCAAGATCCTTAGCAATATCAGAAATGACAGCACTATCATCTCCTTCAACCATCAATCTAATTAATTTCTGAGTGCCAGAACGCCTTAGAACTATCCTGCCACTACTCCCTATCTCTTCTGTGAGTTGGTTAAACTTGAGCTTAATTTTTTTATTTGATAAAGGGTCAAAAGAATCCTTTATACTTATATTTAATAAAACCTGAGGGAATATAATAATTTTTGAAGAAAGCTCCTTCAAGCTTAAACCAGACTTATTCATTATTTCTAATATCTGAAGAGCAATTACTAAGCCATCTCCAGTAGTAGTTTTATCAAGGTCAATTAAATGACCTGATGGCTCACCTCCTATATTACCTTTATTAGATTTTAGCATTTCAAGAATATTTCTATCTCCAACGTTAGCTCTATTAAACTCGATACCCAAATCGTTTAAAGATTTTTCAAGCCCAAGATTATTCATAATGGTGCCAACCACTGGGCCCCTTAGCGTGCCGTTATCATATCGATCTTTCGCTAATATATATAAAAGCTTATCGCCATCAACAATCGCTCCTTCATGATCGACCATTATTAACCTATCTCCATCACCATCTAATGCTATTCCAACATCAGCCTTTACGCCCTTTACAGTCAACCTTAGTAAGTCAGTATTTGTAGAGCCACAACCATCATTAATATTAACGCCATTAGGTGAGCAACCAATAGGAACAACCTCAGAACCTAATTCGCTTATTACTCTTGGAAGCACTTTATAGCAAGCTCCATTAGCCGCGTCAGCTACAACTTTAAATTTAGAAAATTGAGCGTGTGAAGAGACTGTAGTCTTGCAAAAATCTTGATACTTCTTTCTATCGATCCCACAATGAGTTGTTGTTCCTAAGTCTTTGGAACTATTCGTTAGGGGCTTTTGATCAAGATACGACTCAATCTTTTTTTCAATATCAGGTGATAATTTATCACCATCTTTATCAAAAAATTTTATTCCATTATCAAAATATGGATTATGTGAGCCGCTTATAGTAATCCCTAGATTTGCTCCAAGATTTTTCGTTAAAAAAGCAATTCCTGGGGTAGGCAAAGGTCCTGTGAGATAGACATTAATACCGGCTGCTACAAATCCAGCTTCTAAAGCTGATTCAAGCATATAGCCAGAAATCCTAGTGTCTTTCCCTATAAGAACAGAGCCTCCCTTAGGAATCAACACTTGAGCAACTGCACTTGCTAAACGCAAAATAAAATCAACTGTCATAGGTGGCTCGCCAACTTGAGCTCTTATTCCATCAGTACCAAAAAAATTCAAAATATTAACCTAATAATTTTAAAGATAACAATATCAATAATTCTAATGCTGGCTTGCAGTACCGCCTACATTGGTACTATTTTTATTTTTTTTTGATTTTTTATCAGTCCTATTATCTGACTCCTCGTCAGAGTCCAAATCAGGGTCATCCCAGCCCTCAGGAGGCTTAGGATCTTTTCCTGACATTATATCTTTAATTTGATTTTCATCTATAGTCTCATACTTCATTAAAGCATCAGCCATGAGATGAAGCTTATCTTTCTTTTCTAGAAGAACCTTTTTAGCATCTTTATAACAAATATCAATTAAAGATTTAATCTCTTCATCAATAGCATGTGCTGTTTCATCAGAAACATGTTTATTTCTTGTAACACTCTTACCAAGAAAAACTTCATTATCTTCATCGCTATAAGTTAATGGACCCAATTTAGCTGATAGGCCCCATTTAGTAACCATATTTCTAGCTATATCTGTAGCCCTCTCTATGTCATTCGATGCACCAGTTGTTACATGTTCGGGGCCATAGATTAGCTCTTCTGCAATCCTCCCGCCATACAAACTTTTCATCTGGCCTAACAGTCTCTGTTTTGAATAGCTGTACCTATCTTCCTCAGGAAGAAACATAGTTACTCCCAAGGCACGTCCTCTAGGAATTATTGTTACTTTATAAACCGGATCATGATCTTTAATAGAGAGCCCAACAATAGCATGACCAGACTCGTGAAAAGCCGTAAGTCTCTTATCATCTTCACTCATCACCATCGATTTTCTTTCAGTACCCATCATGATCTTGTCTTTAGCTTTATCAAACTCGTCCATTAAGACTGTTTTTCTATTTGCTCTAGCAGCAAGGAGAGCGGCTTCATTTACTAAATTGGCCAGATCTGCCCCAGAAAATCCTGGTGTACCTCTAGCAATAATTGATGGCTTAACTTCTTTAGAGATAGGAACTTTTTTCATATGAACTTTAAGAATTTGCTCACGACCTCTGACATCTGGCAAAGGAACTACTACTTGCCGATCAAATCTTCCAGGTCTTAACAAGGCTGGATCGAGCACATCTGGACGATTAGTTGCTGCTATTACTATGACACCTTCATTGCCCTCGAAACCATCCATTTCAACAAGCAACTGATTAAGAGTTTGTTCTCTTTCATCATGACCTCCACCTAATCCAGCACCTCTATGCCTACCAACAGCATCTATCTCATCTATAAAAATTATACAAGGAGAATGTTTTTTAGCCTGCTCAAACATATCTCTAACTCTTGAAGCACCAACACCAACAAACATTTCTACAAAATCAGAGCCGGAAATTGTAAAAAAAGGGACATTTGCTTCGCCAGCAATAGCTCTTGCCAAAAGTGTTTTACCAGTTCCTGGCGACCCAACCATTAAAACACCTTTTGGAATTTTTCCGCCTAAGCGCTGAAACTTTCTGGGATCTTTTAAGAATTCAACAATTTCTTCAACCTCTTCTTTCGCCTCCTCAATTCCCGCTACATCTTTAAAGGAAACATCTACCTGATTCTCATTTAATAATCTTGCCTTACTTTTTCCAAAAGACATCGGGCCACGTCCACCGCCTCCCTGCATTTGACGCATGAAATAAACCCAAACTCCAATAAGCAAAAGAATAGGAAATGATGAAATAAATAACTGTAAAAGAAAAGATTGCTGTTGAGGAGGTGTGGCCCTTATTTGAACATTATTTTCAGCTAATGTTCCAATCAATGCTGTATTATCAGTTTCTGGATTATAGGTTACAAATGGAACGCCTTCTCGAGTCGCACGAATAATTTCACCTTCAAAAACTACATCCTGAACTGATCCATCTTCCACATAATTCAAAAATTGTGAATATGAAACTGTCTCAACTCTTTGGTTGGGACCAGAGAAGCTTTGAAAAACTGAAACTAGTACTACAGCGATAACTACCCATAATATAATATTTTTAAAAAAATCATTCATAAAGCAAGCCAACAAAAAAAAATTTATTTATCACTTCTAACAAAATTAAAGGATTTAGCTAACAAAAATACTTCTCTACTTTCCTTTCTAGAAGCCTTAGGTTTAATTATTTTAATTTTACCAAAAAATTCATTAATACCATTAATATAATTTTCAAAACCGTCTCCTTGAAAAAGCTTTACTAGGAAAACTCCTCCATATTCTAAAAAAAAAGTACTAAACTTTAGCGCTTGTTCAGCTAGATAAATTGATCTAGACTGATCAACAAGGCTGTTACCTGTAATATTGGGAGCAATATCTGACATTACAAGGTTAATAGGTAAATTATTTACTTGAGATGCTAATTTTTGGCAAACCTGATTGTCACTAAAATCTCCTTGAATAAATGTGACTCCAGGTATGCTCACCATTTCCTTTATATCAATTGAAAAAACTTTTCCCGTATTACCAATAACCTTATTCGCATATAAACTCCACCCTCCAGGAAAAGAGCCGAGATCAATACAATTAATATTTTTTTTTATAATATTGTATTTCTTATCAATTTCCTTCAATTTGAAATGTGATCTTGATCTAAAACTCTCTTGGTGGGCTGAGTTAACAAAGGGATCCTGACTTTGGCTCTTCCGCCAATGATTGTTGGCCATACCTCAATTAAATATACTTAATAGATAAAATTTCATACTCTATTTTTCCACCTGGTGTAGTTATTTCAACAATATCTCCCTCTTCTTTGCCTATTATTGCTCTAGCAAGGGGAGAAATGATTGATAAGAGGCCTGATTTTATATCCGCCTCATCCTCACCCACAAGTTGATATACTCTTGCTTCATTAGAGCTAAGATCATTTAATTTAACAGTTGAGCCAAAAATAATTTTTCCCCTAGCATTTATCTTTGATACATCAATTATTTCAGAATTTGATAGCTTTGACTCTATATCTCTAATTCTTGCTTCTGCAAGACCTTGTTGGTCTTTTGCGGCATGATATTCAGCATTCTCTTTAAGGTCGCCATGCTCTCTTGCTGTAGCAATTGACTCGCTTATCACTGAACGCTGTGCTTTTAGCATTTTAAGCTCTTCTTCAAGTTTTTGTGCACCATTTATTGTTAGAGGTATTTTATTCATTGCAATATTATTTATTTTATATTCTTGTGAAGCTCTTGAAGACAATTTACATCAAAATTATTATCATAATCAATAGCTTCACAAGTTAATTTTGCTGCAGCTATCGTTGTATAATAAGTAATTTTATGACGCACTGCCTCTGCTCTAATTGATTGAGACTCAATAATAGCTTGTTTTCCTTCAGTTGTATTAACTATCATACTAATCTCATTATTTTTTATCATATCTACAACGTGGGGTCTTCCTTCCCTTACCTTGTTTACTCTTTCACAACGGATGCCTGCTTTATTTATTACATCGGCGGTTCCACCAGTGGCTAGTATCTTGAACCCTCTTACAATTAACTGATGAGCCAAATCTATAGCTGAATCTTTATCACGGCTTCTAACGCTTATAAAAACAGTACCTTTAGTTGGCACATTAACCCCTGAAGCCAACTGTGCTTTATAATAAGCCTCTCCAAAGGTTTTACCTGTTCCCATTACCTCTCCAGTAGACTTCATTTCTGGTCCTAAGATAGGATCAGCATCAGGAAATTTAATAAATGGAAAGACCGACTCCTTGACAGAGTAATGTGATAAATTTACTGACTTAGGTAATTTTTGATCTCTAAATGATATCCCCGCCATAGCTTTAGCAGCAATCTTAGCAAGCGGAATGCCTATTGCCTTAGATACAAATGGTATCGTTCTTGAGGCTCTTGGGTTAACTTCTAAAATATAAATTTTATTATTTTGAATAGCAAATTGAGCGTTCATTATACCGATCACTTTAATTTTTTTTGAAAGTAGCTTCACCTGTTCAATAATTTTTTCTTGCAGATCTAAAGATAAAGTCATTGGTGGTAAAGAGCAGCCAGAATCACCAGAATGAACCCCAGCTTGTTCGATATGCTCCATAATTCCACCTATTATAATCTCTTCACCATCAGAAATTAAATCTATATCAACTTCTATAGCCATATCTAAAAACTGGTCTAATAGCACTGGGCTTTTATTTGATAAGCTGACTGCTTCAGTGATGTAACCAGATAGCTCTTCATCGGTATGGACAATATCCATTGCCCTTCCTCCTAAAACATAGGATGGTCGAACTACTAAAGGATATCCAACTTTATTTGCCATAGATATAGCATCTTTTTCGTTTTTTGCTGTTGCATTTGGCGGCTGAAGCAAGCCCAGATCCTCAACAAGCCTCTTAAAGCGCTCTCTATCTTCTGCCAAATCAATAGAATCTGGTGATGTTCCGATTATATTTACACCGCAAGCTTCAAGATCATTAGCAAGTTTTAAGGGCGTTTGGCCTCCATATTGCACAATTACCCCATAAGGACTCTCTAAATCTACAACCTCCAGAACATCTTCAAGGGTTAGCGATTCAAAATATAATCTATCCGAAGTATCGTAGTCTGTAGAGACAGTTTCAGGATTGCAGTTAATCATAATCGTTTCAAAGCCTGCATCTTTTAACGCAAAGGATGCATGAACACAACAATAATCAAACTCGATGCCCTGCCCTATTCTATTGGGGCCACCACCCAAGATTACAATTTTTTTATTATTTGTTGGATAAGATTCGCATTCTTCATCATATGTAGAATAGAGGTAAGCTGTATAGCTCTCAAACTCTGCAGCACAAGTATCAACCCTCTTATAAACAGGCCTTATATTATTATCATGCCTCATCTTCCTAATTAATTCTTCATTTACATTTAGAAGATAGGAAATTCGGCTATCACTAAATCCTTTAGATTTTAAATTACGCAAATAATTGATATTTAGTTGATTAATTTTAATTTTAGAAAGTTTAATTTCCTCATTAACAATATCTTGAATTTGCGAAAGAAACCAAGGATCTATCTTTGTTAAGCTTTGAATTTTATCAAAAGAGAGGGATTGTCTAAATGCATCAGCAATATACCATAGCCTATTTTGATCTGGAAAGGTGAGTAACTTTGATAGCTGTATATTATCATTTTCTTTGTAAATAGATACAAATCCATCCATTGATATCTCTAAACCTCTAATAGCCTTTTGAAGAGATTCCTGAAATGTCCTTCCTATTGACATAACCTCTCCAACTGATTTCATTTGAGTTGATAGTCTATTATCTGCTTTTGGAAATTTTTCAAAAGTAAATCTTGGAATTTTTGTAACAACATAGTCAATCGAAGGTTCAAAAGATACTGGAGTCGCTCCTCCAGTAATTTCATTTTTAAGCTCATCCAATGTGTAGCCAATAGCTAGCTTGGCCGCCACTTTCGCTATTGGAAAGCCAGTAGCTTTGGATGCTAAAGCAGATGACCTAGAAACCCTCGGATTCATCTCAATAATAACTAACCTTCCATCCTTTGGATTTACAGCAAATTGAACATTAGAGCCACCAGTTTCAACGCCAATTTTTCTTAAAACATCTATAGAGGCATTTCTCATATTTTGAAATTCCTTATCCGTCAATGTTTGTGCTGGCGCTACAGTTATTGAGTCACCCGTATGTACACCCATTGGGTCTAAATTTTCAATCGAGCATACAATGATACAGTTATCATTCTTATCTCTAACAACCTCCATTTCGAACTCTTTCCATCCAAGTATTGACTCTTCAACTAGTACCTCCGATGTAGGAGATTGCTCTAAACCGTTGGACACTACGTCCTCAAACTCTTCACGGTTATATGCTATACCCCCTCCAGTACCTCCAAGCGTAAATGAAGGCCTAACAATCGTAGGAAAGCCAATCTCTTCAAGGATTTCCCAAGCGTCGTCCATATTTTTTGCAATTTTAGCTTTTGGCATGCTCAAGCCAATCTCTTTCATAGCTAATCTAAAGAGCTCGCGATCTTCGGCCATATCAATAGCTTCTTTAGATGCGGCTATCATTTCAACGTTATATTTTTTAAGCACACCATGTTTTGAAAGATCTAATGCACAGTTTAGGGCAGTCTGCCCTCCCATCGTCGGTAACAGAGCGTCAGGACGCTCTTTTTCTATTATTCTCTCAACCGCCTTCCAATGAACCGGCTCTATGTAAGTAGCGTCAGCCGTATCTGGATCTGTCATAATTGTTGCTGGATTAGAATTAACCAGTATTATTCTATATCCTTCCTCCTTAAGGGCCTTACAAGCTTGGGCACCCGAATAATCAAATTCACAAGCCTGGCCAATAACAATAGGGCCAGCGCCAATAATTAAAATAGTTTCTATGTCTTGACGTTTAGGCATAATATTTTACATTTATTAATCATTTTAAATTATTGTTTTTATTAGTTATATTGTTTATAAATTTACTAAATAAAGCCTCTATATCTTTAGGACCAGGGCTAGCTTCAGGATGACCTTGAAAAGAAAATGACTGGGTATTGGCCACTTGAATGCCTTGAATAGTGTTATCAAACAAAGATAAGTGTGTAATCTCTATATTCTTACCCAACGACTCAGGATCAACAGTAAAACCATGATTTTGGCTTGTGATAAAAACTTTTTTAGATTTCAAATCTATAACTGGATGGTTCGCGCCATGGTGTCCAAATTTCATTTTATTAGTTTTTGCTCCACATGCTAAACATAACAATTGGTGTCCTAAGCAAATACCAAAAATAGGAACATTCTCAGAAAGAGCATCCTTTATTGTTTTAATCGCGTAATCACAAGGCTCTGGGTCACCTGGCCCATTAGAAAGAAAAATACCATCTGGCGATAAACTGGCTATTTCTGAAAAACTTGTTTTAGCTGGAACAACAGTAACCCTTGTAACCTTATCAAATAGCAGTCTAAGTATATTCTTCTTTACGCCAAAATCTATTGCAACAATATGTAGATTTTCTTTTTTTATATTATTATCAAATAGATAAGAATTTTTCTTAAATTCATATATATGTTTTGTAGTAACTTCTTTTGCTAAATCCATGCCCTTTAAGCTAGAGGCACTCTTAGATAGCCTTATTCCCTCTTGTGGTTCTATTTTTTTTCCAGCAATAATACAGCCTCTCAAAGCTCCTTTTGATCTAATAACTCTTGTTAATTTTCTTGTATCTATATCTGAAATGCCTACCGTATTATGCCTAACTAGAAAATCTGATAAGGAAGAAGTTGACCTCCAATTACTCGAAAGTGTTGGTAAATCTCTAATAATTAAACCAGAAGAATATATTTTTTCAGATTCGTAATCATCTATATTTACACCAACATTACCAATATGAGGGTATGTAAAGGTAATTATCTGGTTGAAGTAAGAAGGGTCAGTTAGAATCTCTTGATAACCAGAGATTGAAGTATTAAAAACAACCTCTCCAGTAACGACGCCCTTTACACCAATAGAAAGCCCGTGGAATACCGTTCCGTCTTCTAGTGCTAGGATGGCTTGATCTCTCAAACTTAGCTCCCTCAAAAATTATTCGTGCCTTTTAAAATAACTAAACAGCCAAGCATGGCACTAGCTAAACTGTAGGAGAACTATCTTAATGGAGCCTCAGGACCGTATTCTAGCTTGTTGAGAAAATTAAGTAATGATTTTTTTTAGCAATTTAAAAAAAACTATTTCAATCCTAGTACATCATTCATTGAATATAGACCAGGATCTTGATCGGCGATCCACTTTGCAGCCGATAACGCGCCTTGTGCAAAGCATTTTCTATCCAGTGCATGATGGCTGATTTCAATAGATTCGTCTTCAGAAGTAAAAGATACTGTATGATCTCCAATAAATCCGCCGCCCCTGATAGAGGATATACCGATAGAGTTTGGTGATCTCGGGGTATTAGTATTAATTCTTGAAGGTTTGTATATATCAGAAAAATTAAGATTTTTTGCTTTTGCTATGGCCTCACCAATGGCTATTGCTGTTCCAGAGGGGGAATCAATTTTATGTCTATGATGGGTTTCTGTTATCTCTGTATCAAAATCTGAATCAAGTATTTTTGACAAATTCTGTACCATATTTAGCAGAACATTAACTCCTACGCTCATGTTCCTTTCATATAAAATTGGAATTTTAAAGGAAGTTTCGGTTATTAAATTTAATTGCTCTTCATCTAATCCAGTAACACCAATAATCATTGGTACTAGGCCCTTTGAGCACAGAATTAGATTTTTGTCTAGTGCCGAAGGAAGGGTAAAGTCTATTACAACATCAGTATTCTTCAAGATCACATCATCGTTATCAACCAAGCTTATACCTAGCTTTTTTGCTAAACCTAAAATCTCACCTATATCTTTACCTATATTAGGATCATTATCCTCACTAACAGCTCCGACTAGCCTACAATCGGTAGATTTAGAAATGCAGGAAATAATAGCCTTGCCCATCCTACCTGAAGCGCCTAATACAGTAATATCTATCAAATTATTCCCCTTTATCAAAGAATCCTTTCAGTGAATCTAACCATGAAGATGTCTTAGGATTATGACAAGCATCGCTCTTATTTAAAGTCTTATCAAATTTTTCTAGCATTTTTTTTTGTTCTTTTGTTAATTCAACTGGAGTCTCAACATGAACTCGACAGAAAAGATCACCTACACCTGAAACTCTAACAGACTTTACACCCTTCCCTTTTAACCTAAAAATGCTTCCCGATTGAGTTTCTGGCGGCACCTTTAAAGTTATCTGCTTATCGATTGTTGGGACCTTGATTGTGTTTCCAAGAGTAGCATCAGCAAAGGTAATTGGAACATTACATCTGAGATCCTGCCCATCTCTTTCAAAAACATTATGTGGTAAAACCATAATATCAACGTATAGATCGCCAGGTGGTCCGCTATTTTGACCAGCCTCGCCTTCCCTGGCTAGGCGAATCCTATCTCCAGTATCTACTCCTGCAGGCACCTTGATAACAAGCTTTTTATTTTTTTTCTTTCTTCCAGATCCACTACACTTATTACAAGTAGATCTAATTATAGTTCCAATGCCTTTACAGGAATGACAGCTCTGCTGTATAGAAAAAAATCCCTGCTGAACACGAACCTGGCCTGAGCCATTACAGATAGAGCAGTTGATAGGATTAGTCCCCGGCTCTGCACCGCTTCCATTGCAATCATTACATGAGATATGAGTAGGAACTATTATCTCTATAGAATCTCCCGATATAGCCTGTTCAAGCGAGAGTTCTAACTGATATCTTAAATCAGCACCCCTAAAAACCTGGCTTTTAGATTGTCTAGCAGAGCCTCCAAAAATATCTCCAAACATATCTCCAAAAATATCGTTAATATTTTGTGAGCCAGAAAAACCGCTAGAAAATTGGCTTGAATCAACTCCTGCATGTCCAAACTGATCATATGATCTTCTTTTTTCAGCGCTAGACAAAACATCATATGCTTCTTTTGCTTCCTTGAACTTAACCTCAGCATCCTTACTATCGATATTTCTATCAGGATGATACTTCATCGCTAGACGACGAAAAGATTTCTTGATCTCTGCATCAGAAGCACTCTTGTCACAACCAAGTATCTCGTAATAATCCTTTTTAGACATAACTCTAAGAAGTCCTTATAAAAAACTATTATTTCTTTTCTTTTTTATCGTCAACTTCTTCAAACTCGGCATCAACAATATTATCCTCATCAGCACTATCCTTTGAAGAGCTTTCATTGTCATCACTTTCACTTTCTTTTTGCTCCGCATATAGCTTCTCTGCTAACCCTTGTGAAGCTTCAGCTAATGCCTTTATTTTTGTTTCTATAACCTCTTTATTTTCATCCTTTAGAGAGTCCTTAAGGTCATTTGAAGCTGATTCAATATTAGTTCTTTCTTCGGCTGTAACCTTTTCACCAAGCTCAGATAATGATTTCTCTGTTGCATGAATAAGAGCATCTCCTTGATTACGAATATCAGTAAGCTCTCTAAAAGCTTTATCCTCATCTGCATGAGATTCGGCATCTTTTACCATTCTATCAATCTCATCATCACTCAAGCCTGATGATGCCTTAATAACAATCTTTTGCTCCTTGCCTGTTGCCTTGTCTTTGGCTGATACATTAAGGATTCCGTTGGCATCAATATCAAAAGTAACATCGATTTGTGGTAATCCTCTTTGAGCTGACGGTATATTGGTCAAATCAAATCTTCCAAGAGACTTATTATCACCTGCCCTTTCTCTTTCACCCTGTAAAACGTGAATAGTTACAGCAGTTTGATTATCCTCAGCTGTAGAAAAAACCTGATTAGCTTTTGTAGGAATAGTGGTATTTTTCTCAATTAGTTTTGTCATCACTGAGCCAAGCGTTTCAATGCCAAGAGATAGAGGGGTTACATCTAGTAGCAACACATCTTTAACATCGCCTGAAAGAACGCCGCCTTGAATAGCTGCGCCAACTGCAACAGCCTCATCAGGATTCACATCTCTTCGAGGCTCCTTAGAAAAAAGTTTTTCAACAGCCTCTTGAACCTTAGGCATCCTAGTCTGACCACCAACTAATATGACATCATTAATATCTGTAGTTGATAGGCCAGCATCCGAAATCGCTGTTCTGCAAGGATTAAGAGTTCTCTCAACTAAATTATCTACTAAAGACTCTAGCTTTGCTCTAGTTAAATTGATATTCAGGTGCTTTGGTCCATCTTTATCAGCTGAAATATATGGAAGATTAACATCAGTTTGTTGTCTGGTAGATAGCTCAATTTTAGCCTTTTCAGCTGATTCTTTTAATCTTTGCATGGCTAGTGGATCTTTTCGAATATCTATCCCGCTATCATTTTTAAATTCAGTTGATAGATAATCAATAATTTTCCTATCAAAATCTTCACCACCTAGAAAAGTATCTCCGTTTGTGGCTAATACCTCAAATTGATGTTCACCATCTACTTCGGCAATTTCGATGATTGAAACATCAAAAGTACCTCCTCCCAGATCATAAACAGCAATCTTCCTATCACCTCTTTTTTTATCTAAGCCGTAAGCTAAGGCAGCCGCAGTTGGCTCATTAATGATTCTCTTAACTTCTAAGCCAGCAATTTTTCCAGCATCCTTGGTCGCCTGTCTCTGAGAGTCGTTAAAATAAGCTGGAACAGTTACAACAGCCTCTGAAATCTTCTCACCTAAATAATCTTCAGCTGATTGCTTCATTTTTGCTAAGACTCTAGCAGCTACTTCTGGAGGGGCCATTTTCCCACTAGGAGTATTTACCCATGCATCTCCATTCTCAGCTTCAATGATTTTGTAAGGAACCATATCAATATCTTTTTGAACAACATCATCTTTAAACTTTCTACCAATTAACCTTTTGATCGCAAAAAGAGTATTTGATGGATTAGTAACCGATTGTCTTTTAGCAACTTGCCCAACTAGCACCTCTTCATCCTTAGTAAAAGCGACTATAGACGGAGTAGTTCGATCTCCTTCACTATTCTCTATCACCTTAGGAGTATCACCATCCATTATAGCAACACATGAATTTGTCGTGCCTAAATCAATTCCAATCACTCTACCCATAACAATTATTCTCCAATTACTAAATCATGTAGTGAATAAATGGGGGAGAAATCTGAGCTTTCAAGTACTAATTAAGTTTTTTTTCTGTATCTTCAGTCTGTTCAGAATTAACAACATCTGTAGAAACCACCACTCTAGCTGCACGGAGTACTTTATCATTCAGAGTATAGCCTACTTGAACAACCTCTAAGACTCTATTCGGCTCAGTAGTATCAGAAACTCTAGTTTGGATCGCTTCTTGGGTCAATGGATCAAAAATTTCATTATGAGGGTTTATTTTTCTCACACCTGCATCTTCAATAATACTATCTAAAAGCTTAACAGTAGCTTTAAGACCATCAAGTAATGAATTTTTATTTTCACTATGATCAGTAGCGAGTGAAAGACTATCAATTAAAGGTAATAAAGAGATCAAGAAAGACTCTAAACCATATTTTCTTGCATTATCGATATCTCTTGACGTCCTCTTTCTTAAATTATCCATGTCAGCAGCAAGACGAAGATACTTATCGTTACTAATAGATAATTCATTATTTAAATCCTCAATAACCTTATCCTTCTCTTCATTCTCAATTATTGGATTATTTGTAGGCTTATTGCTATTGGACAAATCAACAGCTTCATTTACTTCGTCAGCATCTTCATTAGACATATAATTATTCTCATATTAAAAAAAATCAGTTTCTATTAGGGACTAATCAGTAGACTTCAGAGCAGAAGCTAAAAGCTTAGCTGTTATGTCTACAACTGGGATGACTTTCTCATACTCCATTCTAGTAGGTCCAATTACTCCCAATACTCCAATTGTATCATCTTCATTAGAGTATGGCGCTGATACAATACTGCAATCATCTAAAATCTCATATCCAGACTCCTGACCAATAAAAATTTGAACCCCATCAATATAAAGACTCTGATTCAATAGCTCTAGTAAATCACTTTGCCTACCAAAAGCCTCAAAAAGTTCTTTAAGCTTATGGACGTCATTTAATCCTTCATCTCCCATTAAATTAGTCTCACCTGCAACAATAAATTCAGACTCAGAATTTATTTCTGGGAATGCTTGATTAGCCATATCTATCGCACCAGACATAATACTACTCATCCTATCACCAGTCCTAGTAAGCTGCTCAATAAGAAGTTCTCTAGCCTTGCTAAGCTCTAGATGTCCAAATTCTTTTGTCAAATAGTTACCAGCCTCTATTAATTCATTCCTAGAATAATTTTTTTTAGTAGTAAGAATTTTATTTTGAACATCCATATCATTAAGAACAATAATAGCTAGTACTCTATAATCTGATAATTTAAGAAATTCAATTTGCTTCAAGACCATGCTAATTTTTCTTGGTATTGTAACAACACCAGCTAATTTAGTTACTCCTGACAAAAAATTAGATGCAGAAAGAACAAGAGATTGAGAGTCAGTAGATTTAAAATCATCTTCTAAGCGCTCTAGCTCTTCATATTTTGGTGGTTTTAAATTAACAAGAGTATCAACAAAGAATCTATATCCCTTAATTGTAGGAATCTTCCCGGAAGATGTATGAGGGGCCTGCAAAAATCCTAGATCTTCAAGCTCTGACATGACATTCCTAATGGTAGCTGAGCTAATGCCAATACTAGAATCTTTTGAGAGCATTCGGGAACTAACTGGATATCCACTTTTTATATACTTATCAATTAAAACTTTCAGTAAATGCTGAGCCCTTTCATTTGGAAAATTAAGATATCTTTTTGAAATCAAGTAAAATCTCTAAAATTAGTAAATTAAAGTATCAAGCTATCAATGCTCTTGTATTTATGTCAAGCATGAAATTTAAAAGAAGTTGGTATTTTGAACTTTCTTTCTATTAAATTTTTGTATAATGTAAAT
Source organism: Gammaproteobacteria bacterium TMED78 (assembly GCA_002171615.1). Taxonomy (GTDB): domain Bacteria; phylum Pseudomonadota; class Gammaproteobacteria; order Steroidobacterales; family Rariloculaceae; genus TMED78. Next base: position 49,794 of record NHEF01000024.1, on the reverse strand, counting down.
AAAAATAATACATAGAATACTATGGAATATAAATTTAAAAATATTGGATTAGATGGAAATCTAGATAATCAAAAAGTTATTGACTTAGTAGCATCTATAGGAAATGATTTAAAAAACAATGGTCTAGATATATTTCTTCATAAAGATTGTATAATTCCACAACAGTTAAAACAATACAACGCCCTTAAAAGATCTGTTTTTTTTGATACTGTAGACCTGATTATTGCCATTGGCGGAGATGGTACGCTCTTAAGCGCAGCTATTGATGCAGCTAAAAAAAATATACCTCTAGTAGGTGTAAATTTAGGAAGACTTGGGTTCTTAAATGATATCTCCCCTAATACTTCTATAGCAATGATTCTAGAGGTGCTTAAAGGTCATTATGTCTCAGAAGAAAGGCTGATGCTCAAATCTCAAATTATTGGTACTGATGAATCAATTGTCTCTACTCTTGCATTAAATGAGGTTTCTATAAAAACAGGCGGTACTGGCTATATGGAAGACTTCAGTACCTATGTAAATGGTGATTATGTTAATAGTCATGAAGGTGATGGACTCATTATTGCAACACCTACTGGTTCTACTGCATATGCCCTGTCCTGTGGAGGTCCAATTATTCATCCAAACTTAGATGCATTTGTAATTGTTCCTATATGCCCACATACATTAAGTGACAGGCCTTTAGTTATAAAATCGTCTAGTACTATAGAAATCAAAGTTAACCCAAAGCCAAATAATTCACCGCAAGTTGCTTGTGATGGGAATATAGCAGGAAATCTGAATAGCAATGACCGTTTAAATATCAGTATTGCAAATGAAAAAGTTACGCTTCTTCATCCTAATGATCATAGCTACTACGAACAACTAAGATCTAAGCTAAACTGGGGTCACTCCAGTAGAACAAAAAAAAATCAGACCTGAATTAACTATAAATGTTAAGTTTAATTAGAGTTAAGAACTATGCAATTATTGACTATGTAGAGATTGAGATTTCTTCAGGTCTAATTGTTATGACTGGGGAAACAGGAGCAGGTAAATCAATTCTAGTTGATGCCATAGGACTAGCGCTAGGTGATCGAGCAAAAAAAAATATAGTAAAAAAAGGTGCTGATAGAGCTGAAATTAGCCTAATATTTGATTTACCTGACAATCATCCGGCTAGTAAATGGCTTAAAGCTAATTGCCTTGACGAAGATAGGACTTGTCTCATTAGAAGAATAATTAATAAAGACGGTAAAAGTCGAGCCTTTATCAACTCTAATAGCGTAACATTAAAAGACTTAAAAAAAATTGGCGGGCTGCTGATCGAAATTCATGGTCAACATTCACACCAATCACTTTTATATGAGTCGTCACAAAGAGAAATACTTGATTTTATTAGTAAATCTTCGAAGGAGCTTGAAGGGGTAAAAGAGTCGTATAAAAAATTAAAAAATCTAAAAAAACAAATTAACGATCTACACGAAATTGATAATAATGCTGGCCAACTAGATTTTATAAAATTTCAGTATCAGGAGTTAAATGATCTAAATTTAGAAGAGAATGAATTAGAAGAACTAGAGTCTAGGCAAAAAAAATTAGCAAATATTGATAAAATATCAGGCTCTTTAAATGATAGCTTAAACTACTTATCAGGAGAAGGAAGTAATGTAGCATTGAACATCATTAATGCTACTAAAGAGTTAAATAGCATCTCAAATGTATCGCCAGAAATCAGTAATCCAATAAGCCTTCTTGAATCCGCTGAAATTCAAATAGATGAGGCAATAAAGTCAATTCATGATGTCCATCAAAAATTAGAATCTGAGCCATTTGAATTAGATAAAGTAGAAAATAGACTATCCAAGATTCGAGAATTATCTCGCAAACATAGAGTCAGCGATAATGAATTGATTCATCTATCTAGTGAATTAAATAAAAAAATAAATATACTAGAAATATCTGGCGAGTCACTTAAAAAGCTTAATAAAAAAATTATATCTGCAGAGTCTGATTTTATTTATTCTGCAAAAAAACTATCCAAAAAAAGAATAGAGGCTATTCCATCATTAGAAAGTGCTATAGAAAAACAGTTAACTGATCTTGGAATGCCAAATGCTAAATTTAAAATCAATATAGAGAAAAAAGATATATCCCAAGCTTCAAGTACTGGTCTTGATAAAATTATCTTTTCTATAAAAACAAACCCAGGTCAAGATTTTGGTTTATTATCTAAAATTGCTTCTGGAGGTGAACTATCAAGAATCAGCTTGGCATTAGAAGTTATTAGGCTAGGTAGCTCGGCAGTTACAACAATGATATTTGATGAAGTAGATAATGGTATAGGTGGAAAAATTGCTGAAATAGTTGGTAGACGTTTAAATCAAATAGCAATAAACAGGCAGGTGCTATGTGTTACACACCTTGCTCAAGTTGCGAGTCAGGGTAGCCAACAATATAAAATAGATAAAATATCTCATAACAACTTAACTCGAACAGAGATATCTCTTCTCAACAAGGAGCAAAGAATAGATGAGGTTTCACGAATGATTGGGGGTGTTGATATCACAGAAAAAACTAGAGCTCATGCAAAGGAAATGATCTCACAAGCAAATATAAATTAAGAGTTATTTCTTTTTTGGCTTAACATATAGAACTAAACTATGGCCCTCTAATTCATAGCCATTCCTATCAGCTATTTCCTTCTGTATGTCCTCGATTCTTTGATCAAAAAACTCAATAACTTTATCAGTCTCTACACAAACCATGTGATCATGGTGTGTTCTATCATCCAGCTCATAAACAGCATTACCTGAATCAAAATTATGCTTTACTACTAGGCCAGCCGATTCAAATTGATTAAGAACCCGATAAACAGTTGCTAGCCCAAACTCCTCACCATTCTCAATCAATGATTTATATATAGTTTCTGCGCTTAAGTGTCTATCCTTGCTATCCTCTAGAATTTCTAGGACCTTGATCCTTGGAGATGTGACTTTTAAACCAGCTTTTCTAATTACCTTACTTTCCATAAATAAAAATTATTCTAAATTGATTTTGGAGTTTAAACCACTACTGATATCATTGTATGACTATGCGACTTGTAATTAAAGTAAATTTAAAGAAAATTTTTCTACTGGGCTTAATATCCCTTCATACAATGCTTATTTTTGGGTGTATCTATACCATGGATATTCAACAAGGCAACTTATTAGATGAAGAATCCATTGGGCAAGTAGAATTAAACATGACTAGTAGTCAAGTTAAATTTTTATTAGGAACTCCAATAATACAAGATAGCTTTCATCAAAATAGATGGGACTATGTTTATTACCTTAAGTTAGGAAATTCTAATAATTTAGATAAAAGATGGTTAGCTATTCACTTTTCAGATGATAAGGTAATAAAAATAGAAAAAGATCTTATAATTAATACTTCGCTTTGATATTAGCCATACAAATGATTAGCTCTCTTCACAAAAGCTAAAACCTGTGTCTTAGTAATTTGTTCGAAAAAATTCTCAAATACATGGTTAAGGGGTCCAACTGAGCTTTCAAATGACAAGTTAAGCTCTATCTCCGATTGAGAATTTACTATATCTCGAAAAGTCCAGTCTCCGCTAAGAGACCTAAAGGGTCCTTCTAATAATTGTATCTCGATCTTTTTAGGTTTATTAAGAATATTTTTTGTGGAAAAAGTCTTATCAATACCTCTAAAGCCTACTATCAAGCTAGCTTCAACTTCTATATTAGTCCTTGAGTGAATAAAAGATTTAACACACCATGGTAAAAATTTTGGGTAATCTTCAATATTATCTACTAGCTCAAACATCTGAATAGAAGAATATGGAACAATTTTTTTTGTATTAATATTTTTTAGCATTTTTTTAAGTAGAAAAAATATTTACTGAATAAAAGAAAATTATCATAACTCCTATAGGGGCAATATATCTTGATAAGAATAACCATAATCTAAAAAAAATACCTCTTGATTTATCTAGCTGAATTGAAAGACTATCAATATTAACCACCCAACTAGCAAAAATAACAATCATTAAGCCTCCTAAAGGAAGCAGAATATTACTTGTAAGATAATCTAAATTATCAAAAATATTTCTTCCCAGCAAAAGAAAATCTGATAATAAACTAAAAGAAAAAACTGTTCCTAATCCAAAAACCCATATAATCAAACAAATAAAAAATGAAGCAGTAACCCTCTGAATTTTAAATTTTTCAACTGCCCAGGCAACAGCAGGCTCCATTAAGCTAATTGCTGATGTCCATGCTGCAAAAGATAGTAATGTAAAAAAAATAACTCCCAAGCCAATACCGCCTGGTAAATTCCCGAAAGCCATAGGAAGAGACATGAAGACCAATCCAGGACCTGCTTCAGGGTCCAGGCCATTAGCAAAAACTATAGGAAAAATAACAAGTCCTGAAATTAAAGCGATAAACGTATCTGCCAGAACAACAGAAATAGAAATCCTTCCAATTGACATATTATCTGGAAGGTAAGCTCCATATGCCATGATAGCTCCCATGCCAACACTTAAGGTAAAGAATGCATGACCAAGGGCCACAAGAATCCCATCAGCTGTAAGATCATGGAATCTAGGCGCAAACATAAATGACAGGCCTGCAATGAATTCACCCTCTAAAGCGCTATAAACTAGTAAAATTAATAATAATAATATTAAAAGTGGCATCAACAGCCTCACTGCTTTCTCTAGGCCTTCGGCCACTCCCTTTGATACTACATAAGCTGTAATTATCATAAAAAGAGAGTGCCAAAACATGGTAATTTTCCAGCTAGAAGATAAACTAAAAAAAGACTCCTCTACAATAGTAGAATTGGCATTTACAAATGTTCCGGAAAATGATTCAAAAATATAAGCTAATGACCAACCAGCAATAACGCTATAGTAGGACAGTATAAGAACGCCTGATAATATTCCCATTAACCCAACAAATGCCCACTTCTTTGAACTTGAGCTTTGTAAAGCCATAGCCTCCATTGATGAAGCTGGATTTCTTCTGCCCATCCTACCAATAAGTATTTCTGAAACTAAAATTGGAAGGCCTATAAGGAAAACGCAAAGAATATAAACTAGAACAAATGCCCCTCCCCCATTTACTCCCGCAATGTAAGGAAATTTCCAAATATTACCTAACCCAACCGCTGATCCTGCTACAGCCAATATAAATGATATCCTAGAAGACCAATAGCCATGCAAAGAGCCTTTAGAATTGTTAATTTTATTAGTCAAAAAATTACTCCTGATAAATATTTGCTGAGAATAAAGAATATTTCTGTTAATTTTATGTTCTAAATTTAATTATGGCTACAAATAACAAAAAAACATCTAGCTCAACTATTGCAAAAAATAAAAAAGCTCGCTTTAATTTTGCTATAGAAGAGCAATTACAGGCAGGCTTATCTCTAGAGGGATGGGAAGTTAAAAGCTTAAGAGCTAATAAAGCACAGCTGACAGAAAGTTACGTAATTATAAAGAAAAATGAGGCCTGGTTAATTGGGTCAAATATTACACCCTTACAATCAGCATCAAATATAGAAAATTCTGATTCATCTAGAACAAGAAAGATACTGTTGCATAGAAAAGAGATAGATAGATTCAAAGGCTTGATTGATAGAAAAGGATATACGCTTGTGGCGCTAGACCTGCACTGGGGCAATGGGAAGGCTAAAATTAATATAGGCCTAGCTAAAGGTAAAAAACAGCATGATAAAAGACAAGCTTCTAAAGATCGTGACTGGGAAAGACGAAAAGCTCGGACGATAAAATCATTTAATAAACACTAGTATGTAATAGATTTAACAAAATAGCTTGAAATTATCCTTTAAAAGCATAAACTTATGAGAAGGGTGCGTAATGGTTTCGACGTGGGTTATGATCCTTTAAGGGCATGTCGAGGGACAGATTACCTCGTTAAAACAGCTGTAAACCATTTAGTTGCAAATAACGACAACTACGCACTAGCTGCTTAATAACCAGTCTAGTGCCTTCTGACCGATTTGTGTCTGTACAATCGGATTCAGGAGTTATCTATACAGACTAGCGTGATAGCTTGACTAGGGCTTAAGCGTTAAACTTTACTAGCCTAGCTATAAGTTTTTCTCTCTCTTCGGATAGCTTTTAGCAAACTTAAAGAAGAGATAAGCATGTAGATCTTATTGGTGAGTGCTGACGGACGCGGGTTCGACTCCCGCCGCATCCACCAGTTTTTTTTGGAGCTAAATTTATGAATTTATTAAAACTTTATTCTATTTTTCTTACAGTTATTTTAATATCTGGATGTATACAAAATAGCTTTTTATCCCCTACCTCACTGCAAAATCGAATGAAACTAGACTTACTAAGTAATGGCATTTCTCAGCACTGGAATCAAATTGGAGATGTAAATTGGAATTTTCAAGATGAAGTTGCATACTCATCATCTGGGACAGGCCATCTAGTATCTAAAGAGTCTTATGATAACTTTATCCTAGAGGCTGACTTCTGGATTAATGATACTGGCAATAGTGGAATCTTTATAAGGTGCAATAATCCATTAGAAATAACTGCTTCTACTTGTTATGAAATTAATATCTTTGACCAAAGGCCTGACCAAAGATATAGAACAGGAGGGATAGTAAATTTTGCAGAACCAAAGATTTATATTAATGCTGGTGGAAATTGGAATAGATTTAAAATTATTGCAGACGGACCAAGCTTGACTGTTTTTTTAAATGACCAACTAATTATTGACATTGAAGACTCAACATTTCTTGATGGCCCTCTTACACTCCAAAATAATGGTAGTGCTAATATTAAATTTAAAAATGTCTTTTTAGAAGATCTATAGAAAATAAAGTGGTCCTATGATTTTACTTGCTGTAATAGCTTGTTTCTTTTTTTCTGGTTTTGCTGCGCTCTTGTATCAAGTTGCATGGCTGAGGCAATTTTCTCTTGTTTTTGGCACTAGCGAGATTGCAGTAGCAATTGTTTTAGCAGCATATATGGCAGGACTTACAGTCGGTGCTATCGTCATAGCAAAAATTATCCATAAAATAAAAAAACCAGTTTTTGCTTATGGCTTATTAGAGGGTGGTATAGCTATTTCAGCCTTATTAGTACCAATCTTGATTTTTATATCTAGAGGCCTTTACTCATTTTTTCTAGGAGATCAAATCGAACCTCCCGATAGTAGTGGCTTAGGTCAATCAATCTTTTACTTAATAGCTAGCTTTATAATAATCCTAATTCCAACAGCTTTAATGGGAGCCACACTCCCCTTACTTAGTAGATATGCAATAACTACAAACAACGAAATAGGTCCTAGAGTATCACTTCTTTATGGAATTAATACGCTTGGGGCTGTATTTGGAGCGATAGTAGCTGGATTTATCTTATTACCAAAAATTGGTCTCAATGGAACTATCTGGTCAGGGGTGTTTGTGAATTTAGCAATCTTTCTTATTGCTATAATTCTAGACAAAAATTTAAAAAATATTAGTACTGAAAAAAGTGAAAATAATATATATATCTTAAATGGTTTCTTTAAAACTATTTTTTCATTAATCTCTGAAAAAACAAATAGCCTTAGCCAAAAAACTGCAAGTATATTTAATAGACAAAAAGCTTGGATCCTTCCACTAATGTTGTTTTCTGGCCTCAACTCTTTTATCTATGAGGTTCTCTGGACAAGAATGCTTTCACATGTAATAGGAGGAAGTATATATGCATTTTCTACAATGCTAGCTACCTTCTTACTCGGGATTGCAATTGGTGGTGGTTTAGCAGGAAAGATTACCAGAGATAGAGATCTATCTATAAATTTATTTTGTATATCACAAATCTTTATATGCATCTTATCAATATTTATCTATTACAGCCTAGGGCCACTGATGCCCAATAATATTAATACCTTTGAGCTATCAGTTTACGCAATATCTGTAATGCTCCCTGCCACAATATTTATTGGGGCAACTTTCCCTTTAGCAGTTCATATACTTGTAGAAAACAATAAAGTGGTAGGCTCTGGTACAGCCTTAGTTTACTCATGGAACACAATAGGAGCAATAATAGGATCAATCTATGCAGGATTCTTTTTAATACCTGAATTTGGTTTTGAGGGGGCTATAAAATTTGCAGTTTTAATAAATATATTAATTGCTCTATTTGGTATTACCTTTATTTCAAAATTATCCAAAATATTTTCGGTAGCAATCTTGTTAGCTGCCTTATCTATATTGTTTTTATATAACCCATTAAGACCAGAATCTGTAATTATGCGAACAGGTTTTGTATTGAACTACCTAAATCAACCAAGAGAATTTTTTTATGAAGTTGGAAAATCATCAACAGTGATGGTGCTAGCGGAAGATGGATATTACTTTATAAGAACTAATGGCCTTCCTGAAGCATCTATTGCATCAAAAGGGTCTCCTCCAGTCCAAGATCCTGAAAAATGGTTAACAGCATTGCCGGTAACAGCTAGGCCAGATATAAAAGATATGATGGTAATTGGCTTTGGTGGGGGTGTTGCATTAGAAGGAATACCGCCATCAGTACAGAATATTGACGTTATAGAGATAGAAGAAGAAGTAATAAACGCAAATAAAACACTCAAAGGTATGAGAAATACTGATCCACTCGAAGACAATAGAATCAATATCATCATTAACGACGCAAGAAATGCAATGAAATTAACCAGGAAAAAATATGATGCTATTGTATCTCAACCATCACATCCATGGACCGCAGGATCGTCTCATCTTTTTACTAGGGAGTTCATAAAAGAAAGTAAGGCTCATCTCGAAAATGATGGAATCTTTGTGCAGTGGATGAATTCAGAATTTATTACAGAGTCTTTACTTAAAACTTTAACAGCTACATTGCTATCTGAATTTAAATATCTAAAGTTATACCACCCTGCCTCACAAGTCTTAATGTTCCTTGCCTCTGATGAGGCTATAGATCCAGAGATAAATATACAAGCAACTAGACAGCCATTACTGAGTAATAGTATGCACTACAGTAAAATTGGAATTAATAGTAGCGAAGATCTAATAGCAGCTATGGCTATAGATCAAAATGGATTAGAAATATTTGCACAAAACGCAAAAATTAGTACTGACAATAATAATCTTATGGCTACACAGAGCCGACCCTTTGCTGATGGGATACTACTACCTGAATTATTAAAACTCTTTGAGCCTTATGATCCATTATTAAACAAAGATAGCTGGATCTATAAAGAGCTTGGAGGGGAAATTGATTATGGTTACCTAGCTAAAAGATTAATTAATATGTCTCAATATGAAAGAGCTTCAAAAATTGCAATGACAATACCTAGCCTTTCAAAACAATTAGAAATATACGCTCATCTTCTTCTTACTCAGGGAAGGCTTGAGGAGTCTACTAATGCATTCATCTCATCACTAGAAGCTGATAATGATAATATCCAATCAAGATACAATATCGCATCACATTATCTTGGTGTATTGAATAAAGAATCTATTCCTGAAGAAGTTGATATAATTACCTCTAGATTATCGGGATCTGCAGCTGCGGTAATAGAGGGATGGGACCTTGCATCAGCCTCTAATTGGTCTGAACTTATAAAATTAGAGAATGAACTAGCAAATACTAAAGTTACGGATGCTTGGTACCCTGATGCAGCAAGATTAAGAGCTGAATGGAGAATCAATGTCAGTGTTGATGAAAAAAAATATGCTTATGACGCTTTAAGATTAATAGATAGAGCAATAATCCTGCAGCCAGATCAAAATTTATTTTTGATGAGGGCTATGAGCTCATTAATTCTAGAAGATTTTGATACCTTTATTGAGTCTGCTAGATATATCCTAAATCAATTAGAAAGCTCAATTGATTATGCGATTTATCAGGATTATAAAATTCCTTTATTTGAATTTCAGCAAATGCAATATAATTTGAGCTCTATAAACGATAAAATGAATCAAGATATTTCTATTGATGATCAAGAAAAGATAAATCTACTAAGAAATAATTTAAGCAATTTAAATCAAAAATTTATAGAATACCTAGAAATAAATCAATAAAATAATTATTCAAAAAAAAAGCAGATATTATTAAACTATCTTAAAAATTTATTATTAATTTAAGTTATTTCTTAATATTAATATCTGTGGAGAATTCTTAACCATCTCTTCATATAGCTCCATGTTAGCAAACATACCAACAGGAATATAACCTCCGCCAAGTACTACATCAATATCTAAATCACCATCAATGTCACCAACATCCATTGTCATCCATCTACCTTGCATAACCTCATAATTGGTATAAGGAGAGAAGCTTAAATTACCTAAATTTTCAAGATAGACAAATGATTCTCTTTCTTCTGAAGAAAAGTCTGGGTAAAAAGAACTAGCTACAATATCTAAATCATTATCATTATCAAAATCAGCTACTTTAGCAACAAAGGCTCCATACATTGGATAGAACATTTCCTCCTTAAAAATATAATTATCATAATTTATATATATTCTTAGGCCATGATAATTTTTATTTGTGTTATAAGGATCAGAATCAACATTGTCTCCATTAACTACTAAGATATCCATCCTTCCATCTTCATTGAAATCAGCTAATTCAAAAAACGTATGTCCATAGGCTGGATGTGACTCAAAAATTGTATTTAGCCGAAATTGATTAGAACCTTGATTCTCAAGAATATGAAGCCCTTCCCTAGCATCTGAAACTAGAACAATAATATCTAATAATCCATCATTATTAAAATCAAAAATTTCTGATTTTACTACCCCAGGAAGAGCTAATAGCATATGCTCTTCAAATTCACCATCTTGTCTTGATTCAAACCATGATAAATTGCCAAAAACAGCTCCAAATCCAGAGACAATAAAATCAGATATACTATCGCCATTTAAGTCAACAACATTCATATCGGCCATCCTATAAAGGTCATCAACAACAATTTCAAAACTTTCAGGAAATATATCTTCTTTCATATTAACTTTAGCTATATGAGCAGGGCCTGTCTTTGAGGCTTGAGTTGCTGTTAGATCACCTATAGAAGCAATATAAGTCATACCATTTTCAAAATGAATATCGACCGGATAAATAGGCTTTTCAGCTATATGTGGCCCAGTAAGCACTGCCCCAGAATCATCAAGTACTGTAAGAGTCGCATCAAATCCATCTCCAATATAAATACTTTTCTCAGTTTCATTAATAGAAACGAGTGTTGTTACAGCTAAAGAAGGAGAGTAATTAACTTGCTCAACATCAAATATTGGCAGAGACCAAGTCAATTTAGGTTTACTAGATTGTTCTAAAGGATGCTCAGGAGCTTTAGAGACAAAAAAAGATCTAAGCAATTCCCAGTCTTCATTACTTAATAATGGTTGGTTTGGAAAAACACCTTCTCTTCTTAAGATTTCTTCCCTTGCTGCAACGTTTATTTGGGCAAATTCTGGATGATCATCCAAATAACTAATATCTTCAATGCCAAGCCAATAACCCATGTAACCAAGAACAGATTCCCAGCTTCTTTTTGGAAGAATATCAGGAGATACTAGAAGATGACAACCAGAACAATACTGTTCTGCTAATACTTCACCCTCTAGCATTAAATCATCTTCTGAAACTTTATTACTAAAAAATGATAAGCTATATATAAAAACTACTAATAACATTAATAAAAGGAATTTAGATTTTAGCTTACTTATCGTCATGTATTTATTTTACCTATTTGAATCAATATTGCTAAAAAAACTTCTATTAATTATTAGCTTATGGTAAGAATATATTATGCACTTCTATCCATCTCAAAATAAATATAATTGGATTTATTTTTTTACCTTTCTTTGTTTAATCACTGGCTGTGGAAATAACTTGAGAATAGAAGGTTACTTTCCAGAGCCCCTTGTAAATAAAATACCCTTAAAGGCTGGGCTAATACTTAATGATTCTTATAAAAATTATAAACATGACGAAATAATACCCCAACAATCCTCTTGGTCCATTGACCTAGGTGAAGCAAATACTCAAATGATTATGAATGTCCTAAATGGAACTTTTGATGAAGTAAGGCTAATTGACTCATTGCCTTTAGATCCTCTAGATTATGATCTAGATATAGTTTTAACTCCTTATCTAGATAAGTTTGAATTTGAAGCTCCAATTACTGGAAACAATAGATATGCAGAAGCTTGGATTCAATATGTAATAAATTTAAATGATTCTAATGGAGTAGAAATAACTAAATGGATAATAAGTGGCTATGGAAAGCATGAAATAGGTCGCACTAATAAAAATTTATCCATGAATAATGCCGTAATAGTAGCTATGAGAGAGGTTGGAGCTACTTTTGCAACGTCTATTAATCAACAACCTGACTTCATTAGCTGGCTAGATAAACAAAATGCCTTATAAGAATTATTTTATCCTTGCCTATAAGGGATTTACCTTACTCCGCCTCGCTCTTTTGCTTTTAGCTTTTTTAATAATTTCTGGATGTGGAGTAACTTCTAGAATGGAGCCATATAAGGCAACAGATATTATTATTGGTGAAGATGATGGCGTTGTAATATTAGCAAGAAAGCATCATGCATCTCACGAAGCTGAAACTTCACTAATTAATTGTATTAGTAATTCAATAGGTAGTGGCAGTGATGCTTTACAAGTTTACCCATCAAACGAATTTGAAAATACCCTATACCCGTGGTTTGAACCATCGACTGCACCTTTAGACACAGATAGCCTAACAAATCTATTAAGCAATCAAGAAATCCAAGATAGAGTTAAAAGAACTGGAGTACGCTTTCTAATATGGATTGATGGATCAACCGATAGGACGGCCAGCGGAGGTACAATAAGCTGTGCAGCGGGTGTTGGTGGTGCTGGCTGTATGGGGCTTGCATGGTGGGAAGATGATTCAAATTATGAAGCTACCATCTGGGACTTAGAAGAACTAAATTCTGCTGGTTCAATTTATGCTGACTATCTTGGGAGATCATTTATGCCGGCAATTATAATTCCTATTCCTCTAATAGCAAGACCGCAAGCTGAAGCATGTCGTGGGATATCAGATCAAATTAAACTATTCCTTACAACACCATATGGAAATTAATATTGATGCATCATCTATGTTAAACAAAATAAAAATATCTTTTTCTAGGGAAATGCTAATTTTTATTGCCTCAATAATAATATCTTTAGCTCTTATTCCAATTTCTATTTTCATTGTTGGAAACATAATTATTGATGACTATTGTAGTGATCCTTTATTAATTAATTACTGTGAAAATGGTGGCATTACTCATTTATACCAGAGAGTATGGGAAGATTTTTTGAGCTTTAACGTAAGCGCTTGGGCCTTGATAACAGCTCCATATTTAATTATTCTTCTCACCAGAACTATAGTTTATATAAATAAAAAATTTAATTAATTAAAATTTTATCAATTAAACACCTGCGTGACTTTTTTTAATTTATATATATAATTAAATTACATGCTTAATAAATCGACTTAAATAAAGTGAAAAAAATAATATTTTCAACACTATTAGTTATATATTCGAATATATTACTTAGTCAAAATAATTTAATAAATAGTGATATATACCTAGATGAAAGACACTCGGTTATTAGCCAGAGAATAACTAAATTAATAGAAGATCTTCATTATTCTAGGCCTAGACTAGATAATGCATTTTCTTCAGAAATACTTGATAAGTATCTTGATACACTAGATACAAATAGACTCTATTTTCAATCAAATGATATTAATTCTTTTAGTAAATATAGATATGAAATAGATAATTTATCAAAGGACGGAAATTTAGATTTTATTTTTGAGATCTTTACTCTTTTAAAAACCAGAACAGAAGATAGAATTAATTTTGCTATTCAATTATTAGAAGAAGAACCAGACTTTTCAGTTGATGAATCTTTTATATTTGATAGAAGAGATATGACATGGCCAAAAAATGATGAAGAAATAAACAGTGTATGGAGAAAAAGGATTAAAAATGACGCTCTTGGTCTAATCTTGACTGGAAAAACATGGGAAGAAACTTCTGGAATCCTTGAGACCAGATATAAAAGAATACAAACATCAATTCTACAGTTAACCGCAGATGATATTTTTGAAACTTTTGTTAATTCTCTTGCAAATACAATGGACCCTCATTCAAATTATTTCTCACCAAGAAATAGTGAAGAATACAGAATACAGATGAGTCTATCTTATGAAGGAATTGGTGCATCTCTGAGATTAGACAATGAGTATGTCACTGTTATTAATGTTATTCCTGGAGGTCCAGCACAGATTGACGGCCAACTAAAACCAGAAGACAGAATAACAGCTGTTGGACAAGGAGATTTAGGTGAATTAGTTGATGTTATTGGCTGGAGGCTAGATGATGTTGTAGATATCATTCGTGGGCCAGGTGGCACTGTTGTCAAGCTACAAATACTTCCTGGTGGGTCACCACCTGGTTCTAACATGAAGATACTAGACCTAACAAGAGACCAAGTAAAACTTGAAGAGCAAGCGGCAAAAAAAGAACTTCACGAAATAAATATTAATAATGAAGATTTTAATATTGGGGTGATTAAAATCCCTAGTTTTTATCAAGACTTTGAAGCTAGAAATAGAGGTGATGAAAATTACAAAAGCACCTCTAGAGATGTAACAACACTATTAAATGAGCTTAAGTTAGAAAATATCGATGGTTTAGTAATAGACTTACGAGGAAATGGTGGTGGTCACCTTTCTGAGGCAACAGAGCTAACAGGCTTATTTGTAGATTATGGCCCAATAGTTCAACTAAGAGAGGCTAGAGGCAATATTCAAGTTTTAAATGATCCTAGCAATGGAGCTATATATGATGGACCTCTAGCTGTTCTTGTTGATAGGTTTAGCGCTAGTGCTTCAGAAATATTTGCTGCTGCGATACAAGATTATGGTAGAGGTATAGTTATTGGCCAGCAAACATACGGTAAGGGCTCTGTTCAAAACTTATTCATGTTAGACCAGTTCATTAGAAGCCCAGGTAATGGCCAAATAACCCTAACAATTGGAAAGTACTACAGAATAACTGGAGCTAGTACGCAAAATAGAGGAGTTACTCCAGATATAGAGCTCCCATCTATAATAGATAAATATATAATTGGCGAAAGTAATAGAGATAACTCATTGTCATGGGATCAAGTATCTCCAACAAGATTTAGCTCTTCCGATAATCTTGATGATGAAATAGCCATTCTTAATCATTATTTTAATAATGAGTTAGCTCAAGATCCAAATATAAAATACCTCTTAAAGAATATTGAGCAATCTATCGTTAATAGCTCAAAAAAAATTATCTCATTAAACCTTACTGATAGAAAAAATGAACAAAACGCTCAGAGAGAGAAAGTCCTAGCCAATGAAAATGAAAGAAGGAAAGAGCTTAATCTAGAGCAGCTTAATGATATAGAAGAGCTTAGCTTAGTTGAAGACAATGATATACTTTTAGAACAGTCAGCTAAAATAATAGCAAAAATGTCTACTATCGAACCAAAGGGAAGTTGGGGGAGAAACCTAACTGTAAAAATGCCTATCAACTAAACCTATGCTTCACGTCGATCATGTAATCTAGCCATTTATTTAGCATTATATTATTTTTCCACTTTATATTTAATTCCTTAAAATGTTTATTAGCAATTTTTTTAATCTTACTGTGTATGTAATTAGTATGATTACTATTTGCTTCTATAAGCTTTGCATCATGATATATTTTTAGATTTAAATTAGGATCAAGTACCAATTCATCATTTAACTCTAATCTATATGTTAAGTTTATTGAAGTTGTATACCTATCTTCATAATCTAAAGTCAAGAATAAGTCGTGATCATTATCACTATGAGATACTAGGATATTTTTAATAGGTACCCTAAGCTCTATGTTGGGATAGATGTTTAAAAATTTTATATAGTTGCTCTCATAGATTGTCATAAGGCCAGAAAAGCTTCCTCTCCTATAAATACAATCTGGTACTATCAAGCTATCCGAAATCATTTTTAGTCTACTACAAGGCCCTTCTTTTAATATCAGACTTACTAAGTATGGTACTTGCTATCTCCTCTATAGAAAAAAGAGTTGTATCTGTAAATGAAATATTATTTTTCTTCATAAGCAATTCAGCAGCCCTAATTTCATAAGTTACCTGCTGATGTGAAGAATAAATACCGTCTGGTCTTCTCTCTAATCTAATCTTGCGCAACCTCTCTGGGGATATTGTAAGTCCATAAATCTTGGATCTAAAATGCTTCAACACTTCGGGCATATTTCCTGACTCTAAATCATCATCTGACAAAGGGTAGTTAGCTGCATAAATACCATACTGAAGGGCTAGATAAAGACAAGTAGGTGTTTTACCGGAACGAGAAACGCCAATTAAGATAATATCAGCAGTATCATAATTTTTTAAAGTATGGCCATCATCGGCATCCATAGCAAAGTTCATTGCATCTATTCGACGATCATAACTTTTAAAATCAGCTATACCATGAGCTGTTCCTTGTTGAAATGTTGGCTCTATACCAAGCTCATCTGACAGAGCGCCTATAAATTCACCAAAGAAATCAATGACTAGACCGTTAGACTTAAGAATTTCTTGAGAAAGTTCTTTTTTAGCAAAACTTATAAAAACAATTGGCTTCATGCCCGAAATACTTGCTATATTATCAATTTGCTTACCAACATCAACTGCCTTATCATAACTATCAATAAATGAAAGAGTGGAGCAATCAAAGTCAGGAACATTAAATTGAGTTAGTAGGCTTCTGCCAATGGTCTCTGCTGTAAGACCTGTTTGGTCAGAAATAAAATATACAGTTCGTTTTGACATAAAAAAATAAAACCTTCAAGAATCATAACAAAAGGAATAATACACTTGAACAATCATACTATTAATTTGTCAGATTGTAGAATTTCTGACATAAATATCGTAGGAGGAAAGAACGCCTCTCTAGGTGAAATGATCGGAAAATTAAGCACTTTAGGTGTGAATGTGCCAGGTGGATTTGCTATTACTGCAAATTCATATAAGCAGTTTATATCGCAAAATAACCTCGACAAAGAAATTTACGATATTCTAGATAAAGTTGATGTAAGTAATGTCGAAGAATTAACGGCAAAAGGCTTGGAGATAAGGACCAAAATCCTAGCTCAAGAACTACCTGCGGAGCTTGTTTCTTCAATAAGAGATGCTTGGAATAAACTTAAAGGAGATAATAAAATAGAGGTTGCCGTGAGATCATCAGCTACAGCAGAAGATCTACCTGAAGCTTCTTTTGCTGGACAACAAGAGACTATTTTAAATGTTTCAGATTTTGATCAATTAATCTCTTCCATTAAAGAAGTTTATAGCTCGCTATTTAATGATAGAGCTATCTCATACAGAATTCATCAAAAGTTTGATCATAGACAAGTTTCTATCTCTGTCGGAATACAACATATGATTAGAAGTGACCTATCCTCATCAGGAGTTATGTTTACTTTAGATACAGAATCTGGATTTAATGAAGTTGTTTTCATTACCTCTAGTTATGGCCTAGGAGAGACAATTGTTCAAGGTTCAGTAAATCCAGATGAGTTTTATGTATACAAAAAAAGCCTTAAGGATAATAAAAAATCAATAATTAGAAAAAACTTAGGAAGCAAATCTACAAAGATGATCTTCTCAAAAAAGAAAAATAAAAAAGTTGAGATTGTTGATGTAGATGAAAAAGAAAGAAAAAATTTTTCCATCAATGATCAAGATATTGTAGAGCTAGCAAAAAAAGCAATTATTATTGAAAATCACTATAAGAGGCCCATGGATATAGAGTGGGGAAAAGATGGTATTAATGGAAAAATATACATCCTCCAAGCAAGGCCCGAAACTGTACAAAGTAGGACGGATTACTCAACCGTAAGATTTTCTATGAAGGAGAAGTCAGAAATAATTACCCAAGGAAGAAGCATCGGTCAAAAAATTAGCTCCGGTACTGTAAAAATTATAAGTAACGTAAAGGAAATGGGGCTAATTCAAAAAGGAGATGTTCTAGTAGCAGATATGACAGATCCAGATTGGGAACCAATTATGAAAATAGCATCTGCAATTGTTACTAATAGAGGCGGAAGGACGTGTCATGCTGCCATAATCGCTAGAGAATTAGGTGTTCCAGCAGTTGTAGGGTGTGAAGATGCAACAACCAAAATTAAGAATGGAGAAGATGTTACAGTATCTTGCGCCGAGGGTAATGAAGGTTATATTTACAAAGGAAGGCTCAAATATGAAGAAAAAGAATTAATAATAGACAAATTACCCGAAATACCAATAAAAGTGATGATGAATGTTGCCAATCCAGATAAAGCATTTAGCTTTAGAAAGATTCCTAATCATGGAGTAGGTCTAGCCAGACTTGAATTTATAATTAATAGAATGATAGGTGTTCATCCCAAGGCTTTATTAGAGCTAAATAATCAAGATAATAATACAAAAGAACTAATTATTAATCAGATGAGTGGTTACTCGGATGCTAAATTATTTTATATTAGAAAATTATCCGAAGGTATTAGCTGTATAGCTGCAGCATTTTCATCAAATCCAGTTATTGTTAGACTTTCAGACTTCAAGTCCAACGAATATGCCAATCTAATTGGTGGAGAAAAATATGAACCTAAAGAAGAGAATCCTATGTTAGGTTACCGTGGAGCATCTAGATATATAAGTGACGAATTTAAAGAATGTTTTGAGATGGAATGTGAAGCTATTAAATACTGTAGAAATGAAATGGGTCTTACTAATATACAAATTATGATTCCATTTATAAGGACACTAGGTGAGGCAAAAGATGTCATAGATCTTTTAAAAGATAATGACTTAATAAGCGGTAAAGATAACTTAAAAATAATCATGATGTGTGAATTGCCAAGTAATGCAATTCTTGCCAAAGAGTTTCTTAAGTATTTTGATGGGATGTCTATTGGCTCAAATGATATGACTCAATTAACTCTTGGCCTTGATAGAGATTCGTCAAAAATTTCAGGGTTATTTGATGAGCGTGATCCCGCGGTAAAGAAAATGCTATCTAGTGCAATTAAAGCCTGTAACGAAGAAAATAAATATATAGGAATATGTGGCCAGGGTCCCTCTGATTATCCTGACCTTGCTAACTGGCTAGTAAAAGAAGGCATTCAGAGTATTTCTTTAAACCCAGACTCAGTTATAGATACATGGCTCTACTTGTCAAAATAACTAATCTTGAAGGCAATCTTATTTACAGAGATTTGTTGAAGAAATATATACATAATTCAATTTCTTAGCACAAAAAAAGATGGCGTCAATAAGTAAGATATTAAAATTAAAGCTCAAATTTAAAAAAATTTTCTCTATAAAACCTTAACTCATTTATAGAGTCATGGACATCCGAAAGAGCTAAGTGTGATGACCTCTTTTCGAATAGCTTACTATTTTTTATGCCCCATGCTTTCGCTAAAATCTTGATAGATGTTACATCTAAATTCCGATAATGAAAAAAGGCACTAAGGGTGGGCATATAATTGATTAAAAATCTACGATCCTGGCAAATACTATTGCCACACATTGGAGATATACCAGGATCTTGGTATTTTCTTAAAAAGTTAATTGTTAAAATCTCTGCCTCTTGCTCACTTACTGAGCTTTGTCTAACCCTATCTACTAAACCTGAAGCATTATGCTGTTTAGTGTTCCATTCATCCATATTATCAATGAACAAAGGATCCTGATGAATCGCAAAAACAGGACCCTCCTCTAAGACGGTTAAGTATCGATCAGTCACAATAGTTGCTATTTCAATAATTCTATCGTTATTTGGATCTAGACCAGTCATTTCTAAATCTAACCAAATTAAATTATCCCTAGCTTTCAATGATATACTCCTTGTTAATCTAAATATAATACTAAATAAATAATGATTAATAAATTTTAATTACATAGATAATGTCTGAAGGTACAGTAATTTCTAGATATAAAAAAAATGCCTTAATCAAATCTACTCAAGGTAATGAATTCTCATGCGTCTTTAAAAATAAAAATATTAGCCCATTAGTCGGTGATAAGGTTTTTTTTTTCAGAAGAAAATAATACATTTATCATAAAAAATATATTACCCCGACTATCAGAATTTACTAGAATTGATAAAAATGGTAAGAAAGAAGCTATTGCCTCCAATATAACACAACTAGCTATTGTTATAGCACCTAAGCCTAAACCTGACTGGTTCTTGCTGGATAAATACTTATGCACAAGCCAAATAAAGAAATTCAAAACAATAATTATATTTAATAAAACAGACCTTGGTGATTTATATAATGAAAGGTTACGCGTTTATAAGGATATTGGATATAAAATAATATATACAAATAATAAATTTAATAATGATAGAGTAGAAATTTTAAACGAACTATCAGGCCAGACAAGTGTCTTTATTGGACAATCCGGTGTTGGCAAATCTTCAATTATTAACAAACTTGTACAGAAAAAAACCCAACTAGTTGGAAAGCTATCAGAAAAACTAGACGCAGGAAAGCATACAACTACTACCTCTACTCTATTTACACTTCCCAATAAAGCAATGATTATAGACTCTCCTGGAGTAAGAAACTATGCTCCTTACTTTGAGAATGCAAGCGATATCTTAAATAGCTTTGTAGAGTTTAAAAAACTTAAAGACAAGTGTCATTTCTCTAACTGCAAGCATATATCAGAACCCAACTGTTCGGTAAAAAAAGCACTGAAAAATGATTTAATAAATAAAAAAAGATATGAAAGTTTTTTAAAAATCTATACTCTGCTAGAAAAGATAAATAGTAGTCAATATTAACCAAGATCCCCTTTCATCTGTCTACCTCCTAATACATGCATATGAAGATGATAAACTTCCTGACCTCCTTCAGGATTGACATTGATAACTGTTCGATAGCCTGCTAAGTTAAATTGTTTGGCCAATAATTTAGGAATTTTAAAAAAACCAGTCATCACCAAGAAATCATCTTCATCAATATCATTTAAAGTAGCTATATGTTTCTTAGGAATGATCAATAGATGAACAGGTGCCTTAGGATTAATATCCTTAATACAAAAAAAATCATTATCCTCGTAGACGATATCAGCATGAATATCGTGTCGAATAATCTTACAAAAAATGCAATTTTTTGAAAATTGTTCCAAAACTAAACTTCGTTCACTCGGCTATCTCTCTTCTACCAGTAATTGCCCTAGACAATGTCCCGCTATCAACAAACTCTAGCTCACCTCCCATAGGGATTCCATACGCTATCCTAGTAGGAACAATACTTCTGTCTTTTGCAATAGAGGCTATATAATCTGCTGTCGCATCTCCTTCTATAGTAACGCTAGTAGCAAGAATAATTTCTTTAACATAACCCTCATCAAGGATCTTCGATAAAAGATCTATCGATAATTCCTTCGGACCTATGCCATCTATTGGTGAAAGGTGTCCCATAAGAACGAAATATTTTCCTCTGTAAGAGACTGATTGTTCAATAGCCACAACATCAGCTGGTGTTTCCACAACACACATGAGAGAGTCATCGCGACTAGTGCTCAAGCATATACTACAAGTCACCTCTTCAGTAAGCATCCTGCACTTAGAGCAGTTCTTTATGCTAGAACACCCTTCACTAAGAGCATCTGAAATAAATTTTCCTCCTTCTCGATCCTTATTAAGAATATAAAAAACCATTCTTTGAGCTGATTTTGATCCAACGCCAGGTAAACACTGAAGCGCTTCAATCATCTTTTCTGTTAATGGTGAATATATTTTTTTCATTAGAATGGCATTTTAAAATTAGGAGGGAGGGTACCACCTGCTACTCCTGACATTTTGCTTTTTGTTTCTTGGTCTATTTTTCTATTAGCTATATTAAAAACTTCAATAAGATATTTTTCTATAAGTTTCTTATCATGTAAAACTTCATCCTCTATTAAGATGCTTTTTATCTTATGGCTACAAGAAATTTCTAATTTTATAAAACCTTTATTAGACTCAGCAGAGATTATAGTTCTTTCTAATTCTTTCTGAGTTTTTTTAACATTTTTTTGCATTTCTCTAGCTTGGCTTAACAGTTTTCCTAGATCCTTCATTTACATTCCTTTAAGTTAATTATTTAGTTTGGCTTAATACTGTCTGATTCTATAATCGCATCAAATTCATCTTCTATAGCTTTTATGTTTGGATCGGATAAAATAGCAGCCTTAGCTGCACTATTTACTTTATCATCTTCTTCATTCTTTTTATCTGTATTTGTTTGGCTAGTATTGCCAATAGACACAATAACTCTAAAAGAATTTTTAAATTTCTCTTTTAAAGACAACTCTAGACTTTTAATAACCTCTGGCTTACTTAAGTGAGAATTTTTATCAGAAATAATCAACTCTATCTTTTCATTACTAACTGAAACAATATTCGAGTTATCTACTAATAATTTTGCCATACCAGAAGCATTTAAACCTGAAAGAATTGATTCATCCTTATTACTAACTTCACTTGAATCTATAGCTTTATCAGTACTTGATTTTAATTTTTTTTTTAAACTTAATTCTGAGTTTTTATCAATATTAGATTCGGCTGGTCTAAAAGCTAACATCCTTAATAAAGTCATCTCAAAGCCTGATCGAACATCTATACAAGACGACAAATCCCTTAAACCATTTAAAGCTATTTGATAATAAAGCTGAACATCTTCTTTAGACAATACATGCGCCAAATCGTTTAGTTCATTTACTGCATCATCTTGATCAGAATCAATTAATTGTAAAACTGCAATTTTTTGTAAAATAACCATAAACTCATCTAAAGTTTTAAAATAATCTGGTGATAGCTCATCTAATAAATTCACTTCCTTAATTAACTCTACTCCATCGCCTTGTGCTAAAGCTTTAATCATTCTTAATAGATTATTTTTATCAATTACGCCCAACATATTGTTTAAGACAGCATCAGTAACTGCCCCTCCACTAAATGAGATTGCTTGATCTAATAAGCTTAAAGCGTCTCTCATACTACCTCTGGCTGCTACTGCTAAAGGCAGTAGAGAGCTCGATCCAATATCAAAGCCTTCCTCATTAGAGATTTTTATAAGTTGCTTCTGGATATCATTAATACTTATAGCTTTAAGATTAAATTGTAAACATCTAGATAGAACAGTTACTGGTATTTTGGAGGACTCTGTTGTTGCTAATAAAAATTTAACGTGGTCTGGCGGCTCCTCTAAGGTCTTTAGAAGCGCATTAAATGAGCTGGTAGACAACATATGTACCTCATCTATTAGATATACCTTATAACGACCATTGGTTGGTGCGTAAAGAACATTTTCTAGAAGCTCCCTAGTTTGCTCAACTTTTGTTCTAGAAGCTGCATCTACTTCAATTAAATCAACAAATCTTCCCTCATCTATAGCTAAGCATGCTTCACATTTACCACAAGGCTTTGGAGTAATTTTTAGAAGACAGTTTAATGACTTAGCTAATATTCTAGCAACTGTCGTCTTACCAACGCCCCTAGTGCCAGTAAATAAATAAGCATGATGAAGCCTTTCTTTTAATAATGAATTTACCAATGTTTGGGTAACATGTTCTTGACCAACTAGGTCCTCAAAGGTAAGCGGCCTCCACTTTCTAGCTAAAACTCTATAACTCATTTAAAGGTCTGTTTATCCAAAAGCTAAATAGTAAACTTTAAGTTNTAGTTTATCTATTTAATTTATTAAAAAATGTCTAATATACATATTCTGGAGAGATGGCAGAGTGGTCGATCGCGCAGGCTTGGAAAGCTTGTAAGGGTTAATAGCCCTTCGAGGGTTCGAATCCCTCTCTCTCCGCCACTACTGTAAGGAGTTACAATGATCAGTTTGTTTAATATTCACCCGTATATGATTATTATAATAGCACTTGTATTCATATCCATAATGACAACTATTATTCTTAAGTCTATTAATCTCATGAAAGATAAATTCATTGATCGTATGGATCATATTGAGGATCGAATTATAGAAAGACTTGCTAATGAGAAAATACAAAAAAATTTAAGTGATGAATACCGAGAATATGTTGATGCAACTAAAAAAAATACAGATCAAATAATAGAAAAATCTGCTTATGAAAAATTTATAAGCAATAAAGAGAACTTATTGCAAACAAAAAGGGAGAAATAAAATGGATACCTCTGTAAGTATCTTGTTTTCTGGAATATTCACAATTTACTATCTTTTTTTATCAATAAGAGTTGGTTATATGAGAGGAAGTCCAGTGATGAAAATATTTTTTAAAATGGATAGACCTATAAGTGAGGAAAAGCTTCATAGAAATATTAGGGCGCATGGTAATTTTTCAGAATATGTTCCAATATATCTTATATTATTATTATTAATAGAGCTTTCCGGAAGTATGGGTTTTACCTACTTAATATTTACATCTATAATTTTTAGCTATGGCAGGCTTGCCCATTCTATTTGTTTTTGTTTTTTTGATTACAACCCATTTCTAAGAATATCTGGAATGATCGCTACATATTTAGGGCTTCTTTTATTGGCAGTTCCAGCAGTTTATATAGGATATATCAATCTTATAAAAATGAATTCTTAGGCATCCTTCATAATTCTTCTCTNTATAAAAGCTAATATAGATTATTAATTATGCATGTCTAAAAAAAATAAAAATAAAGCCGCTAGTATAGCGACGAAAATAATTACTTTTAAATAATTAGGTAACTTTTCTATATATGAAATAACCTTATCTTCTAGATTCATTTATACCTTTCCTGCCGAATTTATAAAAACTAAATCGTAATAAGATCCAATACTTTTCTTTTCTGAGAATTTATTTTTTTCTAATAAATTAAAATTATTTTCCTGCATAAAACTACAAATATCATCTACACCAGGGCAACTATTATAAGCCTCGAAATCAGCAGCCTCTACTTGAATGTAATTAAACTTCTGGATCGTATTTATAGCCCCCTCTAGTATTTCTAATTCAGCGCCTTGTGTATCTAAAAGTAAGCAATCGTAAATATCTATATCTATNTTATNTCTATCAATAAATGTAGGTAAGCTTATTCCATCAAGTTTAATCACTTCATCCATACTAACTTCTGGCCACATTTTCTTATGATCTTTTAAATTAAATATAGAGGATGACTTGCCTTCATTAGATGATATATTAAATTTTATATCATCCTTATTTGTTTTGCATATTAGCTCTTTGTAACAAGATTGCTTTGAAATATTTTCAATATTACTTTTTAGTTTTATATAATACTCTTCAATAGGCTCTATCCAACATACATTTAGTCCACAGTAATTATATATGAATCTTTCTTGTCCAGTATGTGCACCAATATGGATAATACCTTTACTTTTTTTTAAAAAATTATTTGGCGGATTGAGNAACGTGTAGTATAAAAAACTTAATACTTTCATTTAATTTAATCTCTTTTTCATATTTACTATACTTTATGGCTACAAAAAAACAAAAAAATAAAACAAGAAGAGANTTACTATTCTCATTAGCTGGAATAGGTATTTTATCTCCCTTTATGTATAAAAAAAAAGAAATAACAGAATTAGATCAAATAATACTTCGTTACAGTACTCATGTTCCAAGCACTCATGGCTTATATACAAAAGCTTTTTTACCATTNGCTCAACTTGTTGAAGAAATGACCGTCGGAAGACTTAAATTAAAGCCATTCACTGATAAGCTACTACATGGACCAAACAATGCATTTAAAGCAACTATTTCCGGTATTACAGATTATACCCATTCTTATATTACTTACCACCCAGGGAGTTTTACCCTACTTCATGCTTCTCAGCTACCATTTTTGTTTGATCGTCCACAAGTAGCAAGTTTAGTTGTTGAGGAGCTTTACCCTAAATATTTTAAAAAAGAGTTTGAAAGAATGGGTACATATTTTGCTCATTGTGATTCAACGAGCCCTTATAATATTATTTCTAGACTACCCATAAAATCAATTAATGATCTCCAGGGATTGAAAATAAGAGTCACAAGTGGAGTGACTGCTGATATCTTTAGAGAGCTAGGAGCNTCTCCAGTTGCAATTGCAGCNGCTGAAATATATCCAGCCTTCCAACAAGGAGTTATTGATGCTGTATCGTTAGCTCCAAATGATATTGTTTCTTACCGATTGTATGAAATTGGGAAATATTATTTAGAGGTAAATTTAAATATAGTGGTTCTTCATTACTCTTTAAATAAAGATGTATTTAATTCTTTGCCTTATGATCTTAAAGAAATTTTTTACAAACTTCTTAGAGTAAGAAGTCAATATGGTGCTCAAAATGTCTATTCAGGAGTTAATTTTAGAGCTGCTATAACTACCATGAACAGCCATGGAGTAAATATTTCTAAACTAGAAGCAAAAGAGCTTAATACTTGGAAACTAAAATTAGCTCCATTAAAGGAAAGATTTATTNATACGTATGAAAAAGATGGTCTACCTGCTAGAGCTCTAATACATGATATAGANCTACTAGCTGAAAAATATAAATCATGGACCAACGAAGAAATAAATTCTCTTATCTTAAGTAATCCAGTACAAGGAATAATTGACTTATGATTTTGAATGCAATTGATAGGCTATCAAAGAGGCTCTCTATATACCTATATAATCTGAGTGCCTACTTAACCTTACCTCTACTTTTATTTTTAGTTTGTTTTGAGGTAATTATGAGATATATATTCAATACTCCTCTTGAATGGAGCAGTGATGTAAATGGTTTGCTCTTATTGGTGACACTTTTTTCTGCTCTTCCACATGCCTGGGATAGCGGATATCATATTCGTATGGAAATATTTTACGATAGAATGCCTGAGAGTAAAAAAAAATTTTCTGACCTTTTATCATCTCTAAGTGGTGCTATTTTCTTCATTTTACTTTCTATACAGTCATGCTTATTTTCATATTATATGTATTCTATAAGTGAGACTGGAGAAGATTTAAATTTTCATCTATGGCCATTTATGTCCTTTATAGGAATCTGTAGCTTTATTTTATTTTTGCGAATCATTAGTAGTCCAACTGGAGCTAATACTGATAATGAGCGCTCAAACCGATGGACTTGATCTTCGTTGGANTTATTGGAATTCTTTTTTTAATCTCTCTTATCTTCATAGGGGTCCCAATAGCCTTTGCAATGGCGTTCACAGGTATTTTAGGTCTGTGGATAACTGAGGGTCCGGGTCCTACACTGGCACATGTAGCACTCATTCCTTGGGATCATGGAAGAGATTTTATTTTTGTAGCAATACCACTATTTATATTAATGGGACAAATTTTCTTTCATGCAGGGCTAGCATCAGATTTATATGAAAGCCTAAGAAAATGGGTAGGTCGAATTCCTGGAGGAATGGCCATTGCTTCTGTATTAGCATGTGGAGGTTTCGGTGCAATTACTGGTTCGAGTATAGCTACAGTTGCAACTATGGGCTCTATAGTAATGCCAGAAATGAAAAAATATAACTATGACCCACAGCTTTCAACTGGTGTTTTAGCGGCTTCAGGTACTCTAGGTATATTAATTCCGCCAAGTTTGATATTTATTTTCTATGGGGTAATGACAGAGACTTCGATAAGTAAATTATTCATAGCTGGAATAATACCTGGAATCTTAACAATTATAATGTTCTCCTTGATTATCTTGATCAGGTGTCTATTTAACCCCAAACTTGGGCCTAAGGGACCAAAAACGAGTATAAAAGAAAAAATTTATGCAATAAAAAATCTTGGTCCTGTTATAAGCCTTTTTGTGTTAATTATAGGAGGAATATATCTAGGTATTTTTACGCCAACTGAAGCAGCAGGAGTAGGATGTATTATTGTCTTACTCATCTCCCTTATAAAACAGAGGCTAACAAAAAGAGTTTTTTTATCTGCACTTAAAAAAACAACTCTAATTAGCTCAATGATCTTTCTAATCATAATTGGCGGGTATCTTATAGCAAAGTTTTTAGCTATAACAGGTATCACTGAGTCAATAGTTGACTTAATGATTTATTCTGAGGTGGGAAGAATAAGCTTTCTTATCTTACTAGTTATTCTATATATTATTCTCGGAGCTATGTTAGATGTGCTTGGAATGATTGTTCTAACAATCCCATTCTTAATGCCTATTATAGCTCAATTAGGAATTGACCCAATTTGGTTTGGAGTTTTTGTTGTTATCATGGCAGAAGTTGGCCTAATCACACCGCCAATTGGTGCAAATGTTTTTGTTATGAGAAGGGTTGCTCAGGATGTTCCGATGAGTAGCATCTTTCTCGGTATTATTCCTTTCTTTATCGGTGAATTATTTATATTAGCGTTATTAATTATATGGCCAGAAATTCCTTTAATCCTTGTCAACCAGATGAACTAAGGATTTATTGACGCTAAATAAGCTGATATAGCCATTAAGTCTTGTTCATTTAAGTTTATTACAGTGGGTAGCATCTCTGGACTCTTTCTAGCTCCTAGTTTTACATCCCAAAGCTGTCTCATTATATAACTAGCAGTTTTACCAACAATTCCTGGAATTTCTCCANTTCCTTTTAGCTCAAGACCATGACAAATATTACAAGGTATAGTTTTTCCCTCACCAGTTGAAACTAAAGATCTCCCTTTATCTAAGCTACCAATAGGAGCATAAGTAATAAAGCCTGCTCTTGGATCCCTCATAATTGCAGTTCTTTCAGGGTATTCAGGCACTTCTATAATAAAGTTATCAAGTGGCATAAAAGGCTTATCTAATGGAATCATCAGCCTATTTGTTGTCATTCTAACTTGTGGAGCTAATTCGCTTTCGATTACTTTAACCAGAGGTTTAAATGATATAGATGAATAATACTCGGCTACTTGCTTTATCTCCTCCTCTGTCAATAGTTTTGCAATAATAGACATTTCATTTGTATTAGCCTTTCTAGGATCGGCACTCCTCCTATCACCGATAGCAAATAATTTTAGTTGAGAGACAATATACTCATAAGGCAATCCAGCTACATGCCCGTTTTCCATCTTGCCTTGACCATTAGGATAATGACATAAAGAACATGATCTTAAACCATCCTCTTCCCTTCCATTGGCAACTATATCAGGCATTTCTGGATGATCTTGAGGGTACCAATCTGCCGGACCATAGTTATATGCCGATTCATAAGCAGTAAATCTAAGCTCGGTACCTGGTAAAGAATTTTTCTTTATATTATCTGCTACTTCCCCTTTGTAAGCACAATCGGTTGCTTTAGATGTAGTCACTAAACATTCCGGAGCAACTAAATCTCCTGATCTTAGTGGAGTTAAATAGCCATAAGCCCAGTCTGGCCAACCAGAAACCTGATTATTTAGGGTTTGCGCTAACAAAGGGCTAGATGATAAAAAAACTATCAAAATAGAGAAAAGTGTATGATCAAATGAAGCAAAAAAAATACCTAATATTTTTTTTAATATAGTTTCATAAATCATTGTTAAATAATATTTAATCAAAGGTAGTATTTATAAGAGAAAAATGAATCATTTATCTAGTTTAACTAACGTAATCTCATATTAAAATTTTTAAAGCAGATTTAATTAAAATTTATAAGAATTAGCTTTATTATACCTGATCATTATTATATTTAATCATAAGTTAAAAATATTTAATTATAAGAATTTTGTTTAATTTGGGAGTGTTCAAAAAATGTTTAGCAAGTTCATAATGGGTAGCTCATTGCAATCCAAGTCTTTTAAGTTTATTTTAATTTCAATCATTTCTGCACTAGCCTTAGTTGCTTGTGGTGGTGGTGGTGGTGGTACAAGTGGAACAACTTCAACGCCTGTTGCTACACCAACAGATGATGTGCCTAATCAGTTTACACTTACTGATCAAACAGGAGTCGCTAGAAATGCATCAATCACATCTGCTGCTATTACAATTGCAGGAATAGATAAAGCATCTGCTATTAGTGTATCTGGTGCCGGTGCTACTTATAGTATTGCTGGAGGAGCATATACGGCCTCTTCTGGAACAGTTACTAACGGTCAAGCTGTTACAGTAAGGCATACAAGTAGCCAACTTCCTAGCACTGCTGTTAATACAACTCTTACTATAGGTACCATATCTGATACCTTCACATCAACAACTGCAGCTCAAGTAGCAGGGCTAGAAGTCTCTAAAGAGATCGACCCTGTTCAGCTTCAGTGATAAATACCTTTGGAGGTTTCTAGTATGAATATGTTTAAATTATTTATTGTCCTTTTGCCATTTCTTGCTTTTAATTTGCAAGCTCAAACTCCATACCAGGATGACGAAGTCAACTTTTATGTTCAGGATAATCCTACTAACGAATCGCTTGAGCAAGTGAATTTTTTACTCTGCATTATGGATGCCATGCAAGCAGATCAATTTGTTGGTTATGGAAATTATTCTGTAGATATTCATGAAAAAAAATGTGAGCAGGATGCCTCAGATGAGCAACAAGCAAGTGAACAAAAGGCAGCAACAGCAACCTCTGCTAATGATAAAAAGAATGCAACTGAAACTAGTGCTTCAGGCGGAGCATCTAATGGTGCTGAATATATTGCCACTCCTATGATTATGAATAGCGAAAGAGCAGATACCTCGTCTGCACAAGTTGGAAAATTTTGGGCTTTGCTGGTTGAAGAAGTAGAAACGGAAGAGGATGGACAATCGTCTGTGGATAGACCAGAAATGATGGTTAAGGGTAATGTAACAGTCACTCAATCACCAAGTGCTACTTTACCATATGGTGAGCTAGATATGAGCTTTAACTATCTAATAACAAAAGCATTCGATAATAANGGTCAAACGATTCCAGCTAATACTAATGCAGGTGGCGCTCGACTTATCACAAATGCTGATGGAATTGAATATTATGACCTTATGATGGGTGGCTTGCCTGCTAAAGTTAAAACAGTCTTTCAGGATGCAAATAAAACAAAAGTTGCTGGTATATTTTATTGGGGTAGGTATGTTGAAGTCAGTAGTAATAATTGGGTGCCTATGGCACTAGTACAACAATTCTCTTTAGATGAATCTATCAAAGCTTATTGCTTAAAATTTGTTAAAGCTTATACAGTAGATTGGAGCAGTATGAATGCCCAAGGAGAGCCTGCGCTTTCTGAATATACGCCTAGTGGTAGTGATGGAATTGACACAGGTGAAAATTGTTACNCAACAGACAAAGCAGACGCGAGCCGAACTGTTCATCGCTATGGTGTTTATAATAGTGATGGCTCAAGATTAGCCCTTACGGGAACAGGTGCTTTTCCTATGGAGGCAACCATTACTGTTAATTCAGAGCAAAGAAAAGCTCGTGCTTGGGCTAACTTTTATAATATTCATATTGATGATCAAGATAGAGCAAATGTTAATGCTAATACAGTATGGACTAAAAGACTTCGATCTGGAGAAACCGGCCCTGCACCAACTTATAAGATTGAAACATCTAATACACGTCTAGAAAAAGTAACAGTAGAAACGTTATCGTTAGCTGATCTTCATAAATTAAACTTTGAAACATGGATTGAAGGAGATAATAGCTCTTACTGGGGTTCTCAGATTCAATCTTTAGGGTTTCCTGCGGAGAATGCAGAATACAAAGGAACTTATGATAAAGATACTAATGGAGGTACTTGGACCTTTACGCACAAAATAACACATAACAGTGGTTATACCGAAACAGACATAACTGATATTGTATTTACCAATGCCAATTGGGTTAATACAGTTAAAAAAGTATATGGATCAGGTCAGTCTTGGGAGCATACCTATGTTCGTGACATGTGGATGTGGTCTCCCGATACTCGACAATCATACAATATTGAAAAAAATTCCTTTGAAAATCCTACATCAAATTCAGCAACAAATGGAATTAGAACAAGGAAGTATGAAAATGTTACTCCTGCAAATTTCCCAGCTGAATTAAAATGTGTTGAGAGGTGCCCAACACAGGCTCTCATAGAAGCTACTTATACCAATGCTGTAAGCAGTGCATCAAGCAATGCTACTGCAACAGTAGCTTCACCCTATGATGCTAATAATTGGCAATATCTGACTTCTGCAGGAGGCGGATATCAAGCTGGTGATCATTTTGAGGGCATTTTAGGGACTAACGTCAAAACTTATACTAAAACTGGAATTAATTACACAGATGGAACTACTTCAAATGGTGGAACTTTAGGGATTCCAGCTTCAATCACTAGTCCAGAAACCCAGTTAAAAAGAACTAAGTTTTTCATGCCTTGGAATGGCGGTAATAGTGATTCCGAATTAACTAGATATCGGTTGCATTCTGGCAAGCTTGTCGTGCCTACTGATTTAGCGAAACTAGATTGCCCTAGACAGGATGAGAATGATTCAAATAGCGCATATAGAAGCACCCATCCAGTTTTCAATGCCAATGATGCTCGTTATTGCACAGCTGCATTTTATGATCGTTCATTGCCAGCATCAAAACAAGTTACCTCATGGTATCANATGGCTTGGGGGCCTTATCACTGGGATAAACAAAATTTCTTAGTGGATCAAGCTACCTCTCAGTATGTAAGCTTTGCTGAACCAAAAACTCTTTACTATACAGTTTGGGATGAGGCGAAATATGGAACGGATAGAGGTAAAAAAATTGCACTTAAATTCGAAGGCTTTGGTGAGCTTCACGGTATACCCGGTCATGTAATCGATACTAGAGATGGCTCTGTAGTTGGTCAATATGTCAACCAATGGCAAAATCACCATCGCTACGTAAACCGATTTATCATTGAGGCAAGTGGAAGTAATGCTGAACCTACACTAACTGATAAAGATGGTACTACTTATAAAGTTAAAGCGCTTGAAGGAGATGAGTGGCTTGCACTTAAAAACTCAGTTAGAAGTACCTTAACTTATTCAGGCGCCATAAATGAAAGTGATTTACCAGATATTAGTAGTTTAAAAAATCATCTTACTGGAGCTGATGCTATTGGTGACTTACCATCAGGTGCACAATTATATGGCAATGGAGATCCTGTTGTGATTCATGGTGAGTGTGTTTACGCTGGACCACCTTGCCAATAATTTTTTATTTTTTTAATTTTTTAAAGAGAGAGTACAAAATATGAAGACAATTAAATTACTACTATTTTTAATCCCCTTTGTTAGCTTTTCCAGTTATAGTCAAACTGATTATCAAAATGATGTCTCAGATTTTTTCGTTCAAGATAATCCGACTAATGAAAATCTAACGACGGTTAATTTTTTCCTTTGTATTTTGAGATCTATGTCTCCAGATAAAATGGTTGGAGCAGGACCTTATGTTGCAAATGTTTTCGAAAAACAATGTGAAGAAGCTGACAATTCTAGTAGCGATCAACAAAAAGCAACAAGGTCATCAGCAAGCTCTAAGAAAGATTCTAAGGGTGGTGGTAGCGGAGGTAATTCTGATAGTGGCGGTGGTGGCCAATCAGAATCTGAAGAAAATATTGCTAGATCTATGGTTGTTGACGTAACAAGAGCAGATGCAAACTCTGATCAAATTGCTGAAGCTTGGGTTTCATTGCCTGCTGAACAAGGTGATGACTCCGGTGGAAGCCAAGGAGCCGGTTCTGGTGTTAATATTGCTAACGGTACTTTTGAAGAACATATGGGTGATGGGGCAGCAGGCATGATGCCAGAAGACTTTGCCCCTCCTATTGATGTTCACTTAAAAGCTTCAGTTACTGCTGAACCTTCAGCTTCTCTTCCATATGGCGATTTAACAATTGATTTCACTTATGTTGTAGGTGCAGACTGGAAACATCCATGGATGCCTCCTTCTGAGCCTGGAATGACAAAAGGAGAAACAGCTGGTGGCGGCCATCTTGATATTGATGAATCGGGAATTAAATTTTATGAAGAAATGCCAATGGAGCCACCAGTTAAATTTGCTGCTGGTTTCATAGGTGGAGATAAAAATAAAATGGCTGGTGTCTATACTACACATGGATGGATTTATGGCGGAGCTGATCAAAACAAAGAAATGGAAATCATTTCTCAATTCTCTTTAGACGATACCGCTAAAGTTTATTGTTCTAAAGTTTTATCTACCTATGCTATTGACTTCCAAAATGGCACACCTGACTCTAATGGAGATATAGCTCCAACTAGAAGCCCTTATACGCCAAATAATAGTAATAATTGGCCAACAGTGCCAACTGCTGAAACTTGCTTCTCAACAGCGAAAGAAGATGCCACAAGAAATGTCTATATGTATGGTGTCTATACTAATGCAGGTGCTAGATATGACCTCCCTGGTGAGGACCCCTTCCCTATTAAAACATCTGTAACTTATATGGCGCCAGGTGCTCTAGAAACTGATCCTGCAGTATCTACCGAAAGAGATTGTTATGGCTGGGCCGATTATTGGGGAGTTTATTCAGACTGGGAGTGTGATCAAATAAATGATGCAGTTTCAAGTCAACCAATCACAAATGCAGATACTGTTTGGATTAAAGATGATGGATTAGATGCTTCTAAACAATATAAAATAGAACAATCATCTATTCGTCTTGATAAAGTTTCTCGAACATTTTTACCGCTAAAAGATATTGATGGCTTAACTTTTATTACATGGATGGATGGTGACTCACCAGAATGGGGAGCTGGTATCCGAGCTGTTGGTTTTCCAAATGAAAGTTCTGAGTTCGAAGGCAAATATACTGCCTCTAATGATACATGGACTTTTACTAAGAAAGTCTCTTGGGGTAACAATGGAATGACTGAATCTAACGTAAATATTTCATTTACAAGCGATGACTGGATTAATAATGTTAAACAAACTTACGGCTCAGGCCAGTCATGGGAGTATAGTTATGTAAGAGGATTATGGGGTTGGTCTCCTGATACAGGGGATAGTTTTGATATTCCAGAAGGAGCATTAGCAGATAATGATCCAACTTCAAGGAATTCAACTAACTCAATTGTTATCATGAAGTATGATATGGTAACTCCAGCAAACTTCCCAGCAGAACTCAAGTGTATAGTAAGATGTCCTACAGGAGCATTACTTAACACAACATACACAGCAGCGCTTAACAAAGTATCCGGAATGCAAGGAACCGATGAAGTTGCCTCTCCTTATGCGCCAGAAACTGTGCATTATCTTAAAAGTGCTGGTGGAGGCTATCAAGTAGGTGATGGATTTGATGGTATTTTAGCTAGCGATGTTGTCACTTACACAAAAAGTGGGATAAATTATGTTGATAGTGCTAATGCTACGATTCAAGTACCAACTAATATTACTGATGGATATTCTCAGCTCGAGCAAACTTATTATAAACCAAATCCTCATGCTGATTATTGGACCGAATCAACTTCTTGGGGTGTCAGACCAGGAGCATTGGTGACAACTAATGAGCTATCTAAATTAGAATGTCCCCGCGAGAATCCCAATGATAATACAAGCGCGTATAGGGAAGTTCATCCAGTTTTCAATGCATCAGCAACACGATATTGCGAAGAAGGGATCTATTCGCCTACCAGTAGCTTAACTGAATGGTATGAAATGAGTATTGGGGCAAGTAAATGGGACAGGCAAAGCTTTGCCGTTGACCAAAGCACGAGCCAGTTCGTAGTATTCTCTTCACCTAAAATGTTATGGTATGAAGTACCAGAAGATGCCACCAAATATGGTACTGATGCTGGCAAGAAAATCAGACTTGAGTTTAATGGGCATGGCAACTTGTGGGGAATACCTGGTGAAGTAATTAATACTCAAACAGGTGAGTCTCTTGGGCAATGGGTAAATGACTGGCAATCTCATTATCGTTATGCTGATAGATTCACTATCGAGCCTCATAATGGTTTAGATCCAGTATTAACTGACATAGATGGTAATACCTATAAAGTAAAAGCTCTTGAAGGTGAAGAGTGGCTTAAGCTTAAAAATTCAGCTATGAATACCTTGCCTTACACTGGTTTAGTGACTGAAGCAGATTTACCAGATAAGTCGCTTCTTAAAGATACCTCGCCCACTGGGCCAACTAATGAATCAATTGGAGCTAAGCCGACAGATGATCTATTGCTAAATGGAGGTAAGCCATCAGTTATTCATGGCGATGTCATTAATACTTTTGAGACTGCTCCAAGCAGTTAATTAATAAGAAATTTAGTCTTATTATTTTAAAATTAAGCGCATGTTTAACATGCGCTTTTTTTTATGTCTCATAAAAATTTGGAGCTGACTCAATACAAGGCCCGGTTAAGGTTGAGCCATCCTCAGTATCATCTATCTTTGGAATTCTTAA
Source organism: Gammaproteobacteria bacterium TMED78 (assembly GCA_002171615.1). Classification (GTDB taxonomy): domain Bacteria; phylum Pseudomonadota; class Gammaproteobacteria; order Steroidobacterales; family Rariloculaceae; genus TMED78. Next base: position 13,456 of record NHEF01000024.1, on the reverse strand, counting down.
GACATTATCTTCAGCTGGTACATCTAAGTCATCAGGTATTAGTAATGGTGATGACTCAATACTATCCGTATATAAAGTAGGCTCCTCACAAACTAAGCCAATCTGCCTAGAGCACGAAGCTAAAGCAAATATACTAAAAATAAAAATTGAAAAACGAAGATCAATAATCATTAAGATAAAATACTAGCATCTTTTAAAGATCTAGAAATTGCTTCATGATGTAAACCATTAAGCGTAGTGAGTGGAAGTCTTATTCCTGGTCCGATATACCCAAGCTTATCTAATGCCCATTTAACTGGTATAGGGTTGCTTTCTAAAAAAAGATTTTTATGCAAAGAAGCTATTTCTTTATCAACCTTCTCAGCTTGTTCTCTGTTTCCGGATCTTGCCACATCACATAAAGATCTCATATGCTTAGGAGCCACATTTGCTGTCACCGAAATACAGCCATCACCTCCAAGTAACATAAACTCACAACAAGTAATATCATCACCGCTGAGAATCTTAAAATCCTCACCACATCCTTGTCTTAATAATTTAACTCTGTCTACCTCACCTGTTGCCTCTTTTACAGCTACAATATTTTTATGTGAGGATAGTTCAATCACTGATTCAACTTTTAAATCAACTCCAGTTCTACCGGGTACATTATATAAAATGATAGGCTTTGTTAACTGATCTGCTATTTCTAAATAATGCTTAACCATACCAAATTGAGTAGGCTTATTGTAATAAGGTGTAACAATTAAAAACCCAGAAATTGGAAGATCATTTATAGCTCGAGATAGCTCTATAGTTTGTCTTGTAGAATTGGAGCCAGACCCAGCTATTATAGGCACCCTTCCATTTGATATCTCGCATGCGCGCTCTACTAATTGAATGTGCTCATCATAAGCTAATGTAGCAGACTCTCCTGTTGTTCCAGCTATAACAATACTTTCCGTTCCTGAATGAATATGGAACTCTATTAATCTAGCCAGATTTTCAAAATTTAGGCTACCATCAATCTCCATTGGGGAAACTAATGCAACTGCGCTTCCTGAAAACATTACACTCCTAATTAAAACTAATAATAGAAATACTACTTTCTGAGAATAAAGTAAGCAACAAAAAAGGATTTAATTTATTGTAAAAAAACTTATTATAATGTAAATATTGATATAATATTTAGTTAAATATGATCAATCTTAGAGAGAAATATAATGATTTCTATAGGAAAAAAAATACCTAACTTTACAGCCAGGGCAACAAGTGAAGTAACTATCAAAAGTAAAGATCTACTAGGAAAGATAATCATTTTATATTTTTATCCTAAAGATGATACGCCTGGTTGCACTATTGAAGGCCAGGACTTTTCAAAAAACTACAATAAGTTCAAAAAATTAAATTCCGAAGTCTTTGGGATATCTAGAGACTCTTTGATATTGCATGAAAAATTTAAAAAGAAATTTAGCTTTCCTTTTGACCTAATCTCTGATGAAAGTGAAAAGTTATGTAATTTATTTGATGTAATCAAAGAAAAAAATATGTATGGAAAAAAGTATATGGGTATAGAAAGAAGTACTTTTATTATTGATGAAAAACAAAAGCTTTTTAAAGAATGGAGAAAGGTAAAAGTCAAAGATCATGTCAATGAAGTTTTGGCGGCTATAAAAGACTTATAAATTTATTTATGCATATTATATTCAAATTTGTTTTTGTAGTTTTGGTTCTATCAATCCAGATATCTAACGCTCAGAACCTTCCAGATTTTGGCAATCCTGCAGATTATATAATTACTAAGAACCAAGAAAGAGATCTCGGTAGAAGCGTTATAGCCCAACTAAGAAGCGCAAATGCGATTGTAGAAGACCCTCTAATTAGCGAATATATTCAGAATTTAGGAGATAGATTAGTTGGTCATGTGAGTGACGGCACTCAAGAATTCAATTTCTATTTAATTGATGATAGCTCAATTAATGCTTTTGCACTTCCTGGAGGCTTTATCGGTATTAATTCTGGTCTTCTGATGATGACCCAATCTGAAAGTGAGCTTGCTAGTGTATTGGCTCATGAAATCGCACATGTGACACAGAGACATATAGCTAGATCAATATATAATAATCAACAAAATACGATTATTTCCTCAGCAGCAATGATTGCGGCTGTTCTTCTAGGAGCCTCATCAGACATTAGTGGTAATGCGATGACCGGTATTGTAACTGCTGCCCAAGCAGCCAATGCTCAAAGCCAAATCAACTTTACAAGATCTAATGAGCATGAAGCAGATAGAATTGGAATACAAACCCTCTCCTCTGCTGGATTTGACCCTAATGCTATGTCTGGTTTTTTTGAGAAAATGGCTAGAAGATACGGAAGTTCACAAAGTGACATATTCTCATTGCTTCAAACTCATCCGGTTACAACTGAAAGGATTGCTGAAGCTAGAGATAGAGCGAGGCACCTCCCTAATAAAGCTACTAACATAAGCCCAAGTTACTCCTTACTTAAAGCAAGACTAAGAGTCCTTCAATCAACAAATATAGATTCTACTCATAATTTCTTTGTCCAGCGCTCTAATAATTTTAATCCACATTCAAATGATTATGGTATAGCTCTTTGCTTATCCTTAATGGGTAGAGATGATGAAGCCGTAAGTATCTTTCGTAGCCTAGTCGAAAACTCTAAAGAGGTTATTGCCTACAGGATTGGCTTAGGTGAAACCTTACTTCGAATGGGAAAAATAGATGACGCTTTGAAAGTATATGCAGAATCAGTAAATTTATTTCCTAGAAATGTGCCACTAACGATTAGTTACTCGCAATTACTCATTCTCTCGGATGATGCATCTTTAGCACATAAAGTATTATTAGATTTGCTCAATAACGTCACTCCAACACCCGAACAAATTAGACTAATTGCTAGAGCTGCTAATGCAGAAGGTGATACCGCTAATGCGCATTACTACATGGGCGAATACTATATCACTACTGGTAATCTTCCTCTTGCTATCAATCAAATAAATATGGCACTTGAATCTCCCAATGTTAATCAAATTGATAAGTCTCGCTTCCAAGCAAGGCTAAATCAAATCTTAGAATATTAATTATTTTTTGTAAATTAGTCTAAATAGGACTAAAATAGTCCTATTATAAATCTAGGGGAGTTCATTATGCTTAGAATAAGCAGAATGACAGATTATGGGACTATTGTTCTTAGTCAATTAAATAGTGAAAACGTTACAAGTGCTGACAATATTTCTAATAATACAAGTATAGCTAAACCTACAGTTAGTAAATTACTAAAAGCATTTACCCAGAAAGGCTTGACTATATCCGAGAGAGGAAATCACGGAGGCTATAGCCTTGCTAGGCCTAGTAAAGATATAAATGTAGTAGAAATTATAGATGCTATTGAGGGACCTCTTGCTATTACTAAGTGTAGTTCAAATGACAGCATATGTGATATAGAGAATGATTGTTTAACAGTTAATATCTGGAAAGATATTAATGAAAGAATTTCAAGCGTACTAAGTGATATAACCCTTCATGATATAAAAACTAGCAAAAAAGTCTCAAAAATAACTTTTCATAAAAAAAATGAACTAGGTCTATAAAGCATGGCAAATAACAAAGTAATAGAAAATATAGTTGAAAACAAATATAAACATGGATTTGTTACAGATATCGAGCAAGAGCAATTTGATCCTGGTCTTGACGAAGACGTTATTATAAGAATATCTAAAAGAAAGGGCGAGCCAGAATTTCTAAAGAACTGGCGCCTAAAAGCTTTTAGTCAATGGAGAAACATGAAAGAGCCATCATGGCAACATCTAAAATATCATCCAATAAACTATCAAGATATCTCTTATTTTGCCGCACCAAAGAATCAAAAAGATGCTCCTAAAAGTCTTGATGAAGTTGATCCGAAATTATTAGAAACATATGATAAATTAGGAATACCCCTACATGAAAGAGCTAGGCTTGCCGGTGTAGCAGTTGATGCAGTATTTGATAGTGTATCTGTGGCTACAACATTCAAGGAAAAATTATCGGAAGCAGGTGTTATATTTTGCCCTTTTTCTGATGCGGTAAAAAAATATCCTGAGAAAATAGAACAATATCTTGGATCTGTTGTACCTCAAAGAGATAATTTTTTTGCTGCTTTAAACTCTGCTGTATTCAGTGATGGTTCATTTGTATATATTCCTAAAGGAGTTCGATGTCCTATGGAGTTATCAACTTACTTTAGAATTAATGCTAACAATACTGGTCAATTTGAGAGGACACTTATTATTGCTGATGAAGATAGTCATGTGAGCTATCTAGAAGGGTGTACAGCACCCATGAGAGATGAAAATCAACTTCATGCGGCTGTAGTTGAATTGGTAGCTCTAGACAATGCTGAAATTAAATATTCAACTGTGCAAAATTGGTATCCAGGAGATGAAAATGGTATTGGGGGGATATATAACTTTGTAACTAAACGTGGTGACTGTCGTGGAAAAAATTCTAAAATATCTTGGACGCAGGTCGAAACAGGATCTGCAATAACATGGAAATACCCAAGTTGTGTTCTAAGAGGTGAAAATTCTATAGGTGAATTTTACTCAGTGGCGCTAACAAATAATTATCAACAAGCTGATACTGGAACGAAAATGATTCACATAGGAAAAAATACCTCAAGCACAATTATATCTAAAGGTATCTCAGCAGGATTTGGTGAAAACTCCTATAGAGGGTTAGTAAAAGTTCTTCCTACTGCAAATAATGCAAGGAATTATACCCAGTGTGATTCTCTGCTTCTAGGCAATAAATGCTCAGCAAATACCTTTCCTTATATTGAAGCAAAAAATAACTCTAGTAAAATAGAGCATGAGGCATCAACGTCTAAAATTAGTGAAGATCAGCTTTTCTATTGTAGGCAAAGAGGTCTATCAGAAGAGGATTCTGTAAATTTAATTGTAAATGGATTTTGTAAAGATGTGTTTAAGAAACTCCCTATGGAGTTTGCTGTTGAGGCACAAAATCTATTAAATGTGAGCCTTGAAGGCGCTATAGGGTAACTGAGAAAGAAATGATAGAAATAAAAAACCTTACGGTAACCGTTAATAATAAAAAAATACTAGATAAATTAAATCTTACTGTAGGTAATGGAGAAATACATGCAATTATGGGTCCTAACGGCTCCGGAAAAAGTACATTAGGACAAGTTATAGCTGGAAAAGATGGTTATGAGGTTGCTAGTGGATCCATTAAGCTTGAAGGAAAAAATCTACTTAGCTTAACACCTGAAGAAAGATCTTTAGCAGGGATATTCCTTGGTTTCCAATATCCAATTGAAATCCCAGGAGTTAATAACGCCTATCTACTTAAAGCTGCCTTAAATGCTCAAAGAGTTTCAAGGAATGAAAAAGAGATAGATGCATTTGATTTTATGACTTTAATTAAAGATAAGATGAAGCTTATGCAAATACCTGAGACCTTTCTTTCTAGAAGCGTTAATGAAGGATTTTCTGGTGGCGAGAAAAAAAGAAATGAGATATTACAAATGCTTATACTTCAACCTAAATTATGTATTTTAGACGAAACAGACTCTGGATTAGATGTTGATGCTCTTAAAGTTGTGTCTAGCGGAATAAAATCAATTAGCAATAATAAAAGATCAATAATTTTAATTACTCACTATGAAAGACTATTAAAACTTGTAGAGCCTGATTTTGTTCATGTGCTCTCTGACGGTAAAATAGTTAAAAGCGGTAACAAAGACCTAGCACATGAATTAGATGCAAAGGGTTATGATTGGGTAAAGTAGAATGACGCTTAACTATATAGAAAATATATTCAAGGAAGAAGCTAACAAAAATATTCCTTTAGAAAATATCAAAAACATAAAACAAAAAGCAATAAATAACTTCTTAGATCAAGGTTTTCCAACTAGGAAGAATGAAAAATGGAAATATACTGATCTAGGTTTTCTCAATAATAGAAAATTTATATTTAATCCTGCAACCACTGAGGATTTTACAAGAAATGAGCTTAAAGAATTAAATGAAAAAGTGCATAGTAAAAAATTTGGAGTAATGCTTCTTGATGGAAAGTTAACTTATAGCAACTTACCAAAAGATATTAATGTTCAGAATATTAGCGAGAATAGCACTTTTGCTAATAACCTTGATTTAGATAAAATAATTAATAAAATAGATGATCATTCTCTTACATCTCTCAACAGCGCCCTATCGCCTGAAATTCTACATTTTAATATCCCTAAGAATAAAAATATAAACGATCCTATTTATTTTTATATTGCTTCCTCCGGGATAAATAATTACTGTCAACAGCCTAGGATGATTCTTAATTGTGAAGAAAATAGTGTAGTAAATTTAATCTTTAGATACGTATCTTTAAAAAATGAAAGTGCTTGGACAAATAGCGTACTACAAGTAAATCAGAGAGAGAATTCTATTTGTAAGCTACTTAGAATACAAGAACAGAAGCTAAATCATATTCATACAGATAGTATAAATGCACAACTAGAGAAAAATACATCAATTAAAATAATCAACATAGATCTTGGTGGTAACTTAGTTAGAAATAATACTAAAGTTAATCTAAATGACTCAGAATCTAAATGTAATATTTTTGCTGCTTTTCTTTCTGGTGCTAATCAACATATCGATTATCATATAGATGTAAACCATAATGCTAAAAATACTTCTAGCTCACAGGAAATTAGAGGCATTGCTAATTATAAAGGTGTAGGTGTCATAGATAGCAAAGTCAGAGTTGATCAAAATATAAATAAAGCAACGGCAAACCAATCTATCAATAATTTATTATTATCTAAAGAATCAGAAATATATACTAAACCAGAATTAGAAATCTACTCTGATGATGTCTCCTGCTCACATGGTGCTACTATTGGAGAGCTTGATGATGATCTATTATTCTATCTACAATCTAGAGGAATTGACAAAAAACAAGCTCAATCTATTTTAGTTAATGCTTTTATAAATAAAATTATTAATATGATTGATTTTCCTAGTATTAGGGAATATCTAACTGATTCTTTTTCAACTCTATTAAGTAAATAACTGTATGAATAGTAGTAGCCAAACAAGAAAAGATTTTCCAATACTAGAAAGGAATATTAATAATAAGCCATTAGTTTACCTTGATAATGCAGCTTCCACCCAAAGACCTTTATCAGTTATTAATGCAGTCTCAAATTATGAGATGAATTATCACTCCAATGTTCATAGAGGAGTTCATAAATTAAGTGAGTTATCAACTAATGCTTTTGAATCATCTAGAAACAAAATAAAAAATTATATTAATGCTGAATCAGAAAGAGAAATAATATTTACTAGAGGAGCAACTGAATCTATTAATATTGTAGCCTCATCATTTGGCCAGAGCTTTAAAAGTGGTGATGAAATCATGGTCTCGCAAATGGAGCATCACTCTAATATTGTACCATGGCAGAATATTTGTAAAAAAAATAATCTTAAGCTAATAATGATACCAATAAGCAAAGACGGTGAAATAATTCTTGATGAGTTTGCTAAGCTTTTAAATAGTAATACCAAACTTGTAGCTATTACACATGTTTCTAATGCATTAGGAACTATAAATCCAATTAAAAAAATGATTCATCAAGCTCATGAAAAAGGTGCGGTAGTCATTATTGATGGCGCTCAGGCTATGTCACATATGAAGATTGATGTTACTGAGCTAGATTGTGATTTTTATGCTATGTCAGGCCATAAAATGTTTGCTCCTACCGGTATAGGTGCACTATATGGTAAGGAGAAATTATTAGATGGAATGCCTCCATATCAGTTTGGTGGTGAAATGATATTGTCAGTCAATTTTAAAGAAACTATATATAATGAACTCCCCTATAAGTTTGAAGCTGGTACGCCAAATATATCTGGTGTTATAGGCTTGGGCGCTGCAATTGATTACCTAAATAACCTTAACTTTGATGATATTAAAAAATATGAATTAAATTTATTAAACTATTTATCTGAAAAATTGTTACAGATTTCAGGCTTAAAGATTATAGGAAAGCCTAAAAATAGATCAGGCGTTATTTCATTTATGTTTGATAATATACATGCTCATGATATTGGCACTATCGTTGATAAAGAAGGTGTGGCAATAAGAACAGGCCATCACTGTGCCCAGCCAATAATGGATTTTTATGAGGTTTCTGCTACTGCTAGAGCGTCTATTGCTCATTACAATACAAAAAATGATATTGATGTATTAATTGAAGCATTAAATAAAGTTAAGGAGATATTTAGTTGACAGACCTAACTGATCTTTATAAACAAGTTATACTTGATCATAATAAAAACCCAAGAAACTTTGGAAGGATGAAGAAGGCAGATAAAGTAATTGAAGGATTTAATCCACTTTGTGGTGATAAAATCACATTATATGTCTGTCTCAAAAAAAATACTCTAAGTAAAATATCCTTTATAGGCACAGGATGTGCTATCTCAATAGCATCATCTTCACTAATGACAGAAAAGGTTCTTGGGATGAAAATAGATGAATCGATACTTTTTTTTAATAAAATTCATAAAATGCTAACCTCTAATGATCCTATTAATGACGATTTAGGAAAGTTAAATTCTTTAGCTGGAGTTCGAGAATACCCAACCAGAATTAAATGTGCATCACTAGCCTGGCATGCCTTAAATCAAACCCTTACGTCTAAAGATAAAGTCATTTCAACGGAATAAATATGTACTCTCACCACAACGAGCCAGTTACATTCATAAGAGATTGTCAAGCTGTTCTAATACCATCAGGTGAGTTGGTGTCCTTATCAGAAGGAACAGTAGCATTTATAACACAAACTCTTGGTGGTAGTTTTACTGTCATGATAGAAGGTAATTTATTTAGAATTGCAGGTATAGATGCAGATGCAATAGGCAAAGAATCAATTAAGCCTCCTGAAGTACCTTCAAATGCCTCAGATAGTGATATAGAAGCAATAATTTGGGATCAGATGAAAACTTGCTTTGATCCAGAAATACCAATAAATATTGTAGATCTAGGGCTAATATATAATTGCTCAATAGAAAAAAATAATTCTGACAGATTTAATGTACAAATAGATATGACGCTAACAGCGCCTGGTTGTGGAATGGGTGATATTCTAGCTGAAGATGTAAAAGAAAAGATTAAAATAATACCACAAATTGAATATGTGGAGGTTTTGTTAGTTTTTGAGCCACCATGGGATCAATCAATGATGTCTGAAGTTGCAAAGCTAGAAGCTGGTCTTCTTTAATGAAAACCGTAACTTTAATAAGACATGCAAAATCTGATTGGTCTAAATCAATACTAAAAGATCATGATCGAGATCTAGCAGAAAGAGGAGAAAGGGATATTTTTAAAATAGCTAATATTATTCTAAATAAAGGGATAAGCCCAGATCTTATAATGACAAGCTCTGCATTGAGAGCAAAAAAAACTGCGGAAATATTTTCGGCAGTAATTTCTTATAAAGTAGATAAAATAAAAATAAAAGAACAGCTATATCTTGCAGATCATCTAACAATTATTAATGAAATTGTAACGCAAGATGAAAAAATAAAAAATATTATATTGTTTGGTCATAATCCTGGATTTACTGATGCTGTAAACTTCTTTCATAATAAAAATAATCAGCTAGATAATCTTCCTACAAGCGGTGCAGTAGCTTTTGAATTTAACTGCAGCTCTTGGTCATATATTAAAAAAGCTAAAGCGGATTTTATTTATTTTGAATACCCTAAAAAATTTCAAAGAACTTAACTAGGGTCACAAAGACATATGGAGTAAATTCCCTTTAGGCCGCCAATACTATTAATTGTTACTCCTGGTAAAAAAACTTCATTAATCATATTATCAATAATAATAGGTAATTCAGCCTGTGGAATAATCCTATTAAATAATGGGTATATTGATTTCATTAAAAAAAGAGACAATCTATCAGTAAAGCTCTCATTATTACTTATATTAACTATGCCGAAATCTTCATCTGCAATACCTGCAATTACTGCAGCAGAATTAATTGCATCGTCTAGCGATCCTAGCTTATCAACTAAACCCAAGCCAATAGCATCACTAGCAATCCAAACCCTACCTCTAGAAAAATTATCAACTTCATCTAATGATTTTTCCCTATAGGAAGCAACATTTTCTATAAAGGATTTGTAACTAAATTCTATATTTTGTTTCATTATATTCTTAATATCAGGGCCTAGTTGCCTAGCAGGATCAAGCTGACCTGAAAGCTTTGTAGTACCAATACCATCTATTGTTATACCTAGCTTTCCTACAGTATCATTAAAGGTTGGTATTACTGCTCCTACACCTATAGAGCCAGTTAAGGTAGTTGGACTCGCCCAAATTTCATCCGCACTCATTGATATCCAATATCCTCCAGAAGCAGCTATGCTACTCATTGATACAACTAGAGGTCTACCTGTTTTCTGAAAGCGAACAAGCTCTTTGAGTATGGCATCAGAAGCAAAAACACTTCCACCTGGACTATCCACTCTAATTACAAGTGCTTTAATTTCCTGATCCTTAGAGGCTCTCTTGATAAGTGATATAGTAGAATCTCCACTAATGGCTCCAAGACTTTCATTACCATCTATTATTGCTCCAGATAGAGTTATTACGGCTATCTTTTCCCTTTCTCTTGTTTCATCATTCGAAAATAATGACAAGTAATCATTAAAATTAACTCTATTAGATATATCCAAAGCATTATCAATACCAAAATCCTTATCAAGCAACTCATTTAAATTAATATCATCTAGAACTAGATCAACAAGGCCCGTAGCAAGAGCTAACTTTCCATTATCTCCATTAAATTCTTCTAGAACTAAAGCATAGTTATCTATGAGTTTTTGAATTTCATCTGGGGAAATGCCTCTCTGTAGTCCTACATCATTTTTATACTCACTCCATAAAGCATTTAGGTAGATAAGTGATGAATATTTATCATTATCAGACATAGAATCACGAACATAAGGCTCTACAAATGATTTAAATTCTCCAATAGCCCAAACATTAGCATCTACACCAAAAATATCTAGACTAGATTTATAATATGGAATGAAACGGCTATAACCGGTCATAGAAATAAAACCAAATGGATTTAGATAAACTTTATTAGCATGGGATGCTAAATAATATTGATTCTGGGTATAATAATCACCGATAGAAATTATTGGCTTGCCACTCTCCTTAAAAGAAGATAACTCTCTAGCTATATCTTGAAGCTTGCTTAGACCAGCAGATGCTAAGGTATCTGTTCTTAATGAAATACCAATGACCCTTTCATCACTTTTAGCATATCTTATAGCTTTTATAACGTCTCTTAAGCGAGTTTCAGAAACTGGAAGGCCTTGTGCAGTTGAAATAAAACGATCAATATCATCTATAGAATAATCATCTACAATGTTACCATTTAAATTTAAATTTAAAATAAATGCTTCTGGCACTGAAATATTATCGGCCGAAGAAAAAATTATGAAAAATAATACGCAAAAAGTTAAAATTAAAAAAAATTGGAAAATTCGTGTAGTAATATCTACAAAACTCCAGATAAATCTTAGGAACCTCATAAACATTAAGTTTTAAGTTTCTCCTTAATTCTTGCTGATTTTCCACTCCTATCTCTCAAGTAGTATAATTTTGCTCTTCTTACTAAACCTTTTCTTTTTACGGATATATCATTTATTAATGGGCTATGAGTTTGAAAAACACGCTCCACCCCTTCTCCATGAGAAACCTTCCTAACAGTAAAAGAGGAATTAATACCTCTATTTTTTTTTGCTATAACAACTCCCTCATATGCTTGAAGCCTTTCTCGATCTCCCTCTTTAACCTTTACGTTAACTACTACGCTATCTCCAGGAGAAAATTCTGGTAAATCAGATTTGAGCTGTTGTTTATCTATATCGTCAATAATTTTAGACATTGTTCTTACCTCTTTTCAGTATTATATCATTTTTGTTCACTAATAAATTCATCAAGTAGTTTTTTTTCTTCATCTGACAATTGCCTATTCAAAAGAAGATCCGGTCTATTTAACCAAGTCAGGCCTAATGAATGCTTTAGCCTCCAGACCCTTATTGCCTCATGATCTCCATTTATCAAAATACTTGGCACACTTAAATTATCAACTACTGAGGGTCTAGTATATTGAGGGGAACTTAACAAATTATCAATTAATGAATCATTCTTATTAGAGTCTTGGTGACCTAAAACTCCTGGGATAAATCGAGCAACACTATCAATAATAACGCTAGCGGCTAACTCTCCCCCACTTAAAATATAATCACCAATAGAAATTTGATTAGAAATATCATTCTCTATAATCCTTTCATCAATGCCTTCAAATCTCCCAGCTACTAGTAAGATACCTCTCTCTTTCGAGAGATTTTGAGCAAAATTACTATTAAATAACTTTCCTTTTGCGCTTAAAACATACTCTCTTGAGCTATCAGGTAATTTTTCTCTTGCGAAATTAATAGCATCCTTGAGTGGCTTATATTTCAAAACCATTCCTGGCCCTCCCCCAAATGGTCTATCATCAATAGTTTTATGTCTATCCAACACAAAATCTCTAGGATTTATATGAATAATTTCTAATAAATTATTTTCACAAGCCTTACCTACAACACCAAACTTAAATATAGAGTCTATAATTTCAGGAAAAAGAGAAATAACAGTAATTTTTAACATCAGTAATTAATAATCAACATCCCAGTTAACGGTGATTAATCCTTTTTTTAAATTTACATCAATAACTGTATCGCCAAATAAATAAGGAATAAGATATTCAGATTTCCCATCAACAACTATGACATCATTAGAGCCAGTAGCAAATAAACATTTAACCTTACCTAAATAGCTATCATTATCTGTATAAACTTCTAGTCCTTCTAAATCATTCCAATAAAATTGATCATTTCCAAGAACTTGTAAACTCGCTCTATCAATATATATATCTTTACCAATTAAATGCTCTGCATCCTCTCTATTTTCTATATTTTTAATCTTTACAATTATTTTTTTATTTTGCTCTTTACCTTCTATTATCTGGTATTTAACTAATTTATCGTTAATTAAAAAAAACCAATCTTTATAGTTAATAATATTATTAATTGGATCTGAGTAAGAGAATATTTTAACCCAGCCTTTGATGCCATAATGATTACTTACCCTACCTATCACTAAATTTTTTTTAACAAATTTAGACATCACCTAAAATAGATTAAAACTTAATTTGAGGCGAAAGGACTTACTCAGATTTTTCTTCCTTAGGGATATTAATCTCTTCTTTTGGCTTTTCTTCAGCTACTGCTTCTTTTTTTGGCTTTTCTTCAGCTACTGCTTCTTCTTTTGGCTTTTCTTCAGCTACTGCTTCTTCTTTTGGCTTTTCTTCAGCTACTGCTTCTTCT
>NHEF01000023.1 GCA_002171615.1 Gammaproteobacteria bacterium TMED78 | reverse complement strand
CCAGCAATTGTCATGGCACTATCAATATATTCAAATCTAATTGCATCTTGAGTAAAATTAGATAAGAACGCTGGCATTGTTCCACTGTTCCACTGAACACCAGCAGAAGTACCAGTAGTAACAGTAATAGTTCCTACCATCGCAGAATGATTTCTACATTGATAATAATATGTTCCATCAGATTGAGGAGTAAAAACAACATCCCCATTAGTAGCACCTTGATTAACAACACCTGATGCCTGATTACCAGTTCCTGTTCCAGCTTGAGTCTTTATATAAAATGGATGTGATGCTGCCACATTTACACTAAAGGTAACAACATCACCCGTATTACATGTAATCGATGGATTACTACCACTGACAACTCCTCCTTTATCAGAACCAGAAAGTGTATAAGCACTAGAACCAGAAGCAGTAACATCAATAGGATATCCCACCGAAATTGTTCCAGTTAATCCTTTCCTATGAAAATAATAACCAGTGTTTGGAAGAGGTTTTCTATATCCCCAACTATTACTTGATATTGTAGGATCCTTTGAACCATAAGTATTATTAATTGGTTTATGAAGATGAAATAACTTCATTACATCAAAATACTGCTCAAAACCACAACCATAGTTTCCATAAGCATTAATGTACCATTTATTTGCGTTATAAGCAAAACCATATTGTCTACCATATGCCTGTGAAGCACAAGGTGTTCCATGATAATCACCACCTCCAGATGAATGATTAGCAGTATTGTTACCATTACTTCTAGCTCTAGTATAATAACTAGGGATGTTAACAGTTCCAATACTAGCAAACTGTGCAGATCTCTTAGTAGGATCTGACCACCATGCTAAAGCATTTTGTTCAACAGGAACAACAGTTCCATCCCATCTAGTTGTTAATATATTAGAAGGGTCAGCATTAAACCAAGCAGGATCAATATAATATGGAGCATCCAATATTACATCTAAAAGATCACAAGATCCATTACCAGGAAGAACATTACCACCAACATAATTTGTAGGATTATCTGGTTGATCATTTTGAAATTCTATATGACCAAACCAACATGCCTGATCACCAACAATAATATCAACATCCTTACCATCACCATAAGATGCTAATCGATCATTTAGTGTTCCTGGAACACTACCACCCCAAGCGTTTGTTTTCTGCTTTGATCTTAATAACTGATACCCACAACGATTTATATCAGATGCAGTAGGGGATGAAGGAGGAGCATATCCACGAAGATTTTTTACAGTACTACTATATCTTGGAACCTGTACTATAGCATCCATAATTTGAAGAGGATCTATCGCATAAGTACCAGGATATGAAGAAACATCAACATCAATACACTTTACCCTAGAATCCTTAGCAAGTTCAGCAGCTTCAGTTTCTGTTAATTTATACGATCCTCTAACATTACTATGCTTCTTATCATCAATACATGAAATAACTTCTGTTGGAACATGAACATCACTGGAACCATCTTTAACAAGTTCTCTATGAACAGATGTCCAGTCTTTTCCACTATGACATGCTATAGAATATATTTTTTTAACATCACCACTTGGTTCTTGTGGTAATGTTTTTTTATACTCAGTAAATTCAGCAGACTCTAATGAAGAATTGTCTACTACACTATCTGTTAATTTATCCATATGATATTATAATACAGAAGTTCTAATAAATTTATAAGTTGTAATTCCAGATATTCCAGACTCAGGAGTAGCTATCAATCTACATTCACCAGCAGCAATATCAGCACTCAATGAAACAAGTTTATTAGGAAGAGACATAATTGCATATTCTTCATAATTAGCAGTTGTTCCATCCTGCGTAACTAATATCTTTTGAACTTGATATTCTCCTGTATTAGCACTACCAGGATTTTGGAAGTACACAGCATACTCTGATATTCTATAATCTTTTGTAGATATATTCCAGGAATCAATAACTTGAGCAACTCCAGCACTAGCTGTCCAAGATCCATTGTGTCCATCAACACCAACATTCTCTACCTGAAGAGTGGATACTGGATTTGTAGTTCCAATTCCAACACTAGAAGTCGTATGTATACCTGAAGTGGAAGGAGCGAATCTACCAGTAGTAACTGTCTTCCAAGAGGTAACTCCTGATCCATCAACACTTAATAAATCACCATCAGCTCCATTAGTTGAAGGTAATTGGAACGTAACATTTCCACTGTAATCAGAATGTGGAGGAGATTTTACTGTAACCTTATGTGAATTTGAGACTTCACAATAAAAATCAATATAAGATGGAGTACTTCCAGTATTATTCTTAATTGCTATAGATCCATCAGTTACAACTACACCACTATTGGATCCATCTCCACCAAGAGTAGAGAATCCATCAAGAACAGTAAGTCCACCAAGATATACAATAGCACCACCTTCAGTTACCCTTAAACCGTTACCAGCAGTAACAATACCAACAGAATCTACGTTCTGAACATCTTCATAAGTAAGAGTTCCACCGATACTTACATCACCACTAAAGGTGGCAGCCGCAGCAACAACATTTCTTACGGTAATATCAGGAGTCCCTGAGAGTCCACCAGCAAACGCAACTGTTCCAGTTACATTACCAGTTAAATCTCCTTCAAAATTTGTAGCCTTTATAGTACCAGTAACATTAACGGAGGTAGATCCAAGAATAGCTTTACCATTAAGATCTAAAGTTCCACCAAGTCTTGGAGAGGGGTCAATAAAAACTGATGTAATACCAGCAACTGCGGCATTATTAATTCTAAATCCACCAGTAGTAACTTGATCAAATACAACGTTAGTACCAGCTACAATGTTTATATCATCAAATGCTGCTAATGTATCTGTCAATCTTAAAAGAACATTAGAACCATTTGGTAATGCTTGATAAGTATATTCTGTATTAGTATCAGTGTTTACACTAGTAACTGTACAAATACCACCAGCAATTGGACTAACGTTCGCATTAGTTCCAAAATTTATTGTTTGTGCTGTTCCTATTAAATTATTATCATCTCTAACAACAACACCAGTATTCTGCTGTTGACTGGCAAGATTAATTAAACCAGATCCATCACCAACAAACTTAGTTGCTGTAACAACTCCTGTTATATTAATTCCACCAGGTCCTTTTAAATTTCCAGTAGTTGGTAAAGTAGCACCAAAAGGAAACTCTGGACCATCAGTAGCAGTTTTATTAACAACTCTATCTGCTCTAATTCTAGACATTAATCTATCCGTATACCAATGTTATTTGTATTTATATTGTTCATCGATCAACCACAAAATCACCAGAATCAACTATAAAGTCAATATTATCTGCAACATATAAATGTTCATATCTAATAAAAGCAATATCATCCGTTCCTACAGGAGAAACTGTAAAGTGTTCTGTAATATCAAGTTGACTCTTGATTGATATTATTTCCTTCTGCAATCCAGTAGAACCCTTTACGGTTTCACCACCATCTAATATACCATATCTACTATTAGTAACATTTAAATTAGCAATAGTAGCGGTATCAACAGAAGTAATATCTCCTGTAGCATCAATATTAACAAATCCAGAAGAAGTTGTAGTATCAATACCAGCTATAGCAGCACTTGTAATACCAGTTTGAGCATCGATATGTAAATTCTCACCAATGCGAATACCACCTAGATTAACCGCACTAGCTACTTGTGCTCTTACCTTCCAAGAAACACCATCATACTCCCAAGACTTATCACCACTAACAAAAACTTGCCCAACACTAGGGGCTATAGGAAAACTTATTGCCATATTAATTACCTATTGTATATACCTCTAGGGTATTGAAGTCCTGATGCTGGTCTNCGACCTGTTAACCAACCACTAATTGGTGTGACCAAACCAGTAAAAGCGTGATTTATTGCAGTATATGTATTACCTACTGCCCTTGCCATAGAAGACCATTTTTCCTTTACTGGTGTCCCAATAGTAGTAGTCATTATCCATTGTTTTGTACTATCTTCAATATCAATTGAAGGTGTTGTTACAGAAGTAAACAAGGATGTATGATTAGTCTGTGGAAGATTCCAAGTCATTAATTAGTCCTCACACATAAAGCAACACCTTTAGACCAAGAACCTGTAGCAGTACTTGTAGATTCCCAATCCTGAGAATTAGTATCATAAGCAGGAACTACTACTTTATATTGTTCATCATTAGGAGAAGTTCCAATTGTAATTGTGTCACCATATCTAAATTCAGTAGTAGATGGACCTACTCCAAAATATATTAATACAAAATCATCTGGAAGATAATATGGACAAGGAATAAAATTTGAAGCAATTGGAATACCTTTAATGGGTTTATAATAATTAGTATCATTCGCATCATAAGTATCATTCATATAATATATTCTCATATGGTCATGAGAAGTTCTATACTCAGTGAGGAGAGGTGTCCCATATTTCTCAATACAACCAGCATAACCTCCATTATTTCCACTTCTCATATACCCATATAAAGAATCCCTAGTCTTAGCAGAAAAAGAACTAGTACCAGCATTTGATATATATCGACCATTTGGATTAGCTGTATTTCTAAAAGGTTCTCTTGATGTAGAGTGTCCACTNNTANNAGATANTCCACANATCATAGTTCTAAATGTTACATAAGAANTATCTCCTCTACCTTGACCTGCAGTTGCTAACGCAAAAGTATTCCCACTATCAATTATTGTAATTGATCCATGAAAAAGATTATCAAGATCTACACCTGGACTAGGTTCCATAAAATTAGGTCCACCATTTAGAATAAAACTATGATATGTTTTTGGAACACTATTACTATATCCAACAAATGTAATAAGAACACAATTCTTATCCTGAGGTCCACTTGTAGGAGGTTTATTCCAATAAATTCTTAAAGGACTACCTGTTGGGTCAGTTTCACTAGCAATTTGAACATAAGACCAATAGTTATCTCTTTCCTGATAACCACCCCAATTTGTCCTTACAGATCTATGACCATCTTGAACGTCTCTTCCCAGTTCACCAACAAAAATTCCACGAGATAAACTGTCACTTACATTAGTATCAATAGTTCCGTCTTTATTATCATATCTTGTTCCAGGTCTATTTTTAAAATCATAAAAAATACCAGATTGAACAAATAAGAATGCATCCTTCTGATCACCAGAAGCATTATAAGAAAAACTAAAACTATAATATGTTCTAGATCTTTTCTTGAGTGGTTGTCCATTACTAGAATTAATAGTATCAGTATGATCTCTGGCAAGAATGGCATATTTTCCAGATTCTGATTTCTGGTAGAATTTAGTATCTCCACCAATATTAGTTACTGCTAATGAAGGTTTTCCATCTCTAGCATTAGTAGAAGTTTCTGTTGCATTCACACCAAAAGTAATATCATTTGTTGTTGCTTCACCTCCTATATCTTCACCAGGAATAGTAAATACAGCTTCATTCGACCAACCATCGGTCATATTAAGGATCTCAATTCTTGTTATAAAACCAACATTTGCTGATACATTGTTTACTCTAAAAACTCTTAATTTTAAATCTTTACCAGCTCCACCACCTCCAGTAACTCCTGCACCATCTCCAGCAATTGTTACATCCCAATATGGATGTGTTCTTGCATCATTTGCTATAGAATTATTACAATTTGGAGCAACATTAATCTCAGCCCTCATTCCAGAATGTGTAGAATTTCCATAGAAATATCTACTAATTGGTTTTTGAGAATGATTTCCATCAGTGTAATTATATCCAGAACCTTGATAATCATCTGAATTCATCCAATCAGGTCTTAAGAAATTATCTATATTATTAGTTTTTTCCGTTTGGTTCCAGTATTCTAAATTCCATGATATAGAATTAGTAGTAGTAACAGGCCAACCATTACTATTTGCTAAAGTTAGAGTAGAAGCACATACAAAATTTTTGTAATTATCATTTACATTGAAATTGTTTTGAGCGTTTTTAATTGTTGGTGGATTAAAACGATCTCTATTGGCAAAACTTATTTCTCTATCAGCAGCATATGCCGATGTTGCAGTTGGACCAGATCCAGTAATCTCACTTTCATAACTATGCCATAATTTAAAATCTCCTACATTACCAGAAGGAAAATCAAAAACTAACCTATCACCCATTTGGGTATCAATTGCCTTATTTAAAGTATTACTATCTTGGGGTTCTCTTATAATGAGATCCATAGTATTAAGAGAACCAGATCCTAAATTTCCATCAAGAACTATTGCTGTTCCATTATTGGCATCTGATTCAGATGCAGCTAATTTAATATATGATGGACCATATGTATTTCCATTAACATCAGTAACATCTCTTAAACTAATTATATAATAAGTAGTACCACAAACGAGATTTGTATAATCCGTTCCTGTTCCATCTGGTCTCCAAACAACTGCCTTTCCTGTTGTCAATTCATCATTATAACCAGAATTATTAGGACTGGGATGAATAGCAGAACTACCACTAGTACCTTGATCTGTATATCTCCTAGTAAGATTCATCATATCATCGGCTTGCGTAACTGTAGTTACGTTCCAATACTCCATCATATAATATCCAGTATTTTCCGCATTCGCTTTTGGTTGGAAAGTCCTATACTTAAGAGTTCCTGGTATATATGGATATTGTTGGACACTATTAGTATTATCTACATCACCCCTCCGACTTTTAAAAGGGTCATTGCTTCCACCAGTCGTGTTCCAAGTATTGTTGCCAGCAGACTCAGTTTGATCTTGATAATCTGGACCATATACAAAATGCGGAACTCCTTGCTTAGAAGTTCCAGTAGGAAATCCCTGAGAAGAATGGTATCCAACTTGTTCAAAAACCGTTTCTAATGCGTCTAAGACATCCTTCTGATTCCATCCAGGATTACCGTTGTTTATGTCAACATAACCAGTGTCTATGGCCATTTAATTTACTCTCCGATCTTTAATACGGTTAATGTCACGGTAACTGCAGCAGCACTACCACTTCTATTATTTATCGCAAGATATATGTTAGTTGAAGGGGAACTATCATTATTGAATCCCATTACACCAGGAGTAAGCAATACTTCCTGATCTGCTGAAGTTGTAAGGACTTCAGCAATAACTCCACTTCCAGGTAATGGATCATTACCATGACTCCTAGTAGAATCAGCATTTCTTGATGCTACATCACAATAAACTCTTACCCATGAAGCAACACTTGTTTTAATCTTATAAAGAACATATCCTCTATAACCAGTAATTGTCAAGTCTCCATCAACACCAGAAGCAATAGAAGCACTTGTAGCAAACTTCTCTTCTATAGTTGGAATAGTAGTGGAAGCTACGTTAATCCATTTATCACTTACAGTATCATACTGTAATGCTGTCTTCGTTCCATCATCTGCTGCTGTTTGATCAATATCAACATCACCAAGATCATCTATATTATTTGCTCCACCAGATCCAGCATTATCAGTTTGAGGTGTCCATGCTCCAGATCCACTATTAGCAGTAGAATCCCACTTTAATACATTACCAGGACTAGGAGCAGAAGTTGTGGTATCAACATCACTAAGGTCATCAATAGAACTTGGTATGCTTATAGTATCCCAACTACCATCAGATTTTAAATACTTAGTTGTTTCATTTGCTGGTGATGAAGGAACCAAACCAACTGATTCACCACCGAATGTTGCTGGTTTAGACTTAATATAATCTAATGCTGTATCATCAGTCTGTGACCAATCAGGTTGAATTGGAACAAGTGCTCCTACTGTTATTCTCTTATTAGTATTATCCCAATTAATAGTTGGAATATTAGATGCTGTTGAATCATAAGTAAGTGCTCCAGCAGTAAATTCAATACTATTAACAACTGGAGTTGGAGTCGTACTATCAGTTAAATCAATAAAGGCATTAGTAGAAGTTGTATTTCTACCACCCAATGTATAAGTAGTATCAGTTGAGGATGCTGCATCAACCTCAACATCCATTATTCTACTAGCAGCGTTATAATTAAATGTTATACCAGTATGACTTGCGTTTGCATGAGTAAACATCAATGCAGCAGCATCTTTTGCCATATTATTAGTATACTCAGCAGCAGTAGGAGCATTTCTGAATACTAATGTATTAGCATCTTCCCACTCAACCTTTAATCCATCAGCACCTTTAAGTAATATATCATCATCAGTAGTAGTAATAGAATCAGTTAATCTTAATTTACTTTGAAACTCATTGGTAGATACTTCTACAGCAGAAATAGAATAGTTTCCACCAGTTACACTAAATTCTATTTCTTCTTTACTTTCAGCATTAGTAGTTCTAGATATTGAAAGACCAGTTCCAGAAGCAAGAGAAATATCAACATTATTATTAATATCTTTATCATCAATCAACCTTAATATCTTTCTAGCATTATTATATGCTGTATTGCCACCAGTATAATCAAATGTCTTTAAGTCATAAGTTCTTTCTAAAGTTCCAAGTATAGTAGCAAAGTCTGAACTAGAAGTATTATTAGTTGTTACAAGTCTCTGACTAGTCCAACTACTTGCGTTTGAATAATA
Organism: Gammaproteobacteria bacterium TMED78; assembly: GCA_002171615.1. GTDB lineage: Bacteria > Pseudomonadota > Gammaproteobacteria > Steroidobacterales > Rariloculaceae > TMED78. Next base: position 314 of record NHEF01000023.1, on the reverse strand, counting down.
TAAAGCAAGGTCATTAGTCGAATAAGCGAGTTGTCCAGCATTAGCACTTGCTGAAGGGAAAAGAGAATTGTTATTATAAACAGTAACTCCAATAGAATCTGAAAGAGGAACATTATACCACTTAGTTCCATTCCACTTTATTATATCTCCACTAGTAAGTGCATTAGAACCTTGACCAGTTCCAATCATACTATCAGTAAGACCAGATAATGTGCTAGTCGCTACAGCAGATAATTCACCATTAGCATCTACCTGAATAGTAGTACCATCAACACTAACACCACCTAAAGTAGATGTGGTTGCTTTTGGTAATC
>NHEF01000022.1 GCA_002171615.1 Gammaproteobacteria bacterium TMED78 | reverse complement strand
ATCTCTTCAATAGCAAAAGCACCACCCGTAGCTTGCTGGGCGTTTACTTGATGCATTGAAATGAAAGGAAGTATAGCTAGAAAAGAAATAATTAATAGTCTTATTATTATCAATTTAATTCCCCTTTTATATTTTAAAAAATCCCAGATCTAAATTTAACTGAATTAAACTTAATAGCAAGTATTATTGTTAATAAAAACAGACATTTGTAAAAAAACAACAAATGGCGGAGGTGTATGGGAATCGAACCCACCACTCGATTTTTGTCAAGTCGCTGGTTTTGAAGACCAGGAGAGTCACCAGACTCCATTCACCTCCATATTTTAAAGCATCAAGTAATATGTCACTTTACTCTTAGCCTTCTGAAATCACCAAATCTTTGTGTAACGCCAGTATTGTCAAAATGCTCCATTATTGGAATGACAGATTTCCTAGAAGTTGCTAATAAGTCTCTAACTTGTGCAATAGTAAATTTAGATGGATAGGGAAAGCTTTCTTTGATTTTACTTTTAAATATATCTAGATTTTTAGTATGAACTAAACACTTATCGTGTCGATCATATTGCTTCAGGGAGACTAACTTGCCTTGCTTGAGTAGTAAACTATTCATTTCTTTAGTGGTCTCTTTGCCATCTAAAATATTTTCTTGTGATTCAACATTATGTCCAAGATCAAGATACTTTTTTTCTAAATCATTGATAATTTTTGTTTGAGCTTGATCTAGATCAATCTTTAAAAAATCTACTTTTGGCAAGGTTAATTTCTTTGGCGCTTCTATAGCTTTTATATCTCTCTTTGATACATTAACTCTAATTACTTTTCCTCCTCCGATAGTTCTTGAAGGAGAAAAAGATCTAATTATAAACTTCTCGTCTTTATGTGTTACAACAGGTTTTTTGAAAAAAAACTTCGCTAAAGCTTTTTCACCGTTGTTAAGTATATTTTTTTCTTTTATCTTTATCCTAGCTGGAATATCTAATGTTCCAATTAAAAAATGAACTATTGTATTATTCTTCAATGAAAACAATGGCTGATCAAGTAGCTTCACCTCAGTTTCTATCATTGTAGTTTTCGTTAAAAAATCTTTTGAGGAAATCACATTCCCTCGATCTACTTCATCTGCCTTAATACCTCTAAGATTTATTGCTATCCTCTGCCCTTTTTTAGCTTCAGAAATATTTTTACCATGCACATGTATACCCCTGATTGATAGTTTCCTATTTTGAGGCAATAAAGAAATTTTACTCTCCGTATTAATACTACCCAATCTAAGCGTACCGGTAACTATAGTTCCAAAGCCTTGTTTATGAAACGATCTGTCTATTGGAAGAAAAAAATTTTTTTTAACTCTAATATTTTCTGGAATATTCTTTGCAATATCAATTATAGATTTTCTCAAGTTATCTATGCCTATCTTGGTAACTGCTGATACCTCATGTATTTCAATATTTTTTAAGTGTGATGCCTCTAAAAATTTTTCGATTTTTTTTCTCTCAATAAGCAATTCCTTATCTGATAACAAATCTACTTTACTTAATACTACTAAACCTTTTTCTATTTTTAAGATAGACGTAATATCTAGATGCTCAATAGTCTGTGGCATGATCCCTTCATTAGCGGCAATTACTAATAAAACGCTACTCATTCCAGAAGCCCCTGAAACCATATTTTTTACAAAAGTTTCATGGCCAGGTAAGTCAATTAAATCAACAGAAATATTTTTATGGTTGATATAGGAAAAGCCTGGAACAATTGATAATCCTCTTTCATGCTCCTCTCTTAAAAGATCAGTATCTATTCCAGTCAATGCCTTAACTAAAGATGTTTTACCGTGGTCAACATGTCCAATTACACCAATTGATAAATTTTTCATCAATTAAAAATATGATTTAGAGATTCATATATAGCTTCTACTTGATCTTCTCTTACAGTCCTTAAGTCAAGATAAACGCATTCTGAGTTTATTCTAGAGATGATTGGAGGATTAGATTCTCTTAGTTTCTTTGTTAGGCTATTAGCAGAAATACTTAGAGGTTTTATTTTTATTGCCATTGAAGGTATTTTCTCTGTGGGGAGCGATCCACCACCACTATAACTAAAGCTTTCCTCTATAGAATATTGGATATTATTTATACTCTCTAGACGATTTGATAGTAGATTAATTTTTTCCCTAACTTTCTCTAAGCTGTCAAAAATCATCTTGAGAGTAGGAATATCTTGCTTTGGGTTGTTTGGAGGAAAATAAAGCTTAAGAGTTGCTAATAATGCAGCTAAACTCAATTTATCTATCCTGAGAGGCCTTAGTAAAGGATTCTTCTTAATTGAGGTTATTAGTTCAGCCCTTCCCACTAAAATACCAGCCTGAGGGCCTCCTAACAGCTTATCTCCACTGAAGCTAATCAAGTCAACGCCTGCTTCAATACTTTTATGAATTGATGGGGTAGCAAGATTGCTCTCAGAAAAATCTAGCAAAGCACCACTGCCTAAATCCTCTATTACTATTAATTTCTTACTATGTGCTAAATTAACTATATCACCAATGTCTGGCTTTGAAGTATGACCATATAGTTTATAGTTGCTAGGATGAATAACTAAAATAGTACTTGATTCATTACTTATTGCTGATTGATAGTCATTCAAAGATGTAATATTCGTTGTACCAACCTCTTTCATATTGGCGCCGCTTTGAGTAATTACATCAGGCATACGAAATGAGCCACCAATTTCAACTAATTCTCCCCTAGAAATAATTACCTCGCCATCTTTTGAGAATGAATTTACGGCTAACATAACCGCTGCTGCACAATTATTAACTACAATTGCTGCCTCGGCTCCAGTCAGCTTGGTTATAAGGGATTCAACATGATAATTCCTTGATGACCTTTCGCCTTGGTCTAGATTAAACTCTAAATTAGAATAATTTTTAGCTACTTCATTCATCTCTAAAATTGCTTTATCTGCCAAACAAGATCTTCCTAAATTAGTATGGATAATCACACCTGTAGCATTAATTACTGAATCTAAACTCCCTTTTCTATTTTTTAATAAATCATAGCGAAGCTTATCTGAATATTCTTGACTCTCGAAAATAGGAACAGTGGATGAACCATTCTTAAATAATGCTCGATAATGAGACAGATGCTTCCTCATAACATCAGTAACTTCTGCTCTAGAAAACTCATTGGAAAGATTCATCCCTATTTCTGAATTCAGCCAATTATCAATCGATGGTAATTTTTTCAAAATATTTTTAGTCATATTTTTTTAAATCAGGTTTTTTTATTCCTGTCATATAAAGCAAATGGAATGTAAATAATAATAAAAACGATAATACCAGTGAATATATAATAAGGAATTTGATAGGGGGGGCTTGGCATAAAATTAGTAATATTAGCTCCTGCTGGTAATTCCATTAAGTACCAGTAATTTGCTGGATTGCCTGGAGCAAAAAAATTGATCGCAAGATTAATACTGTATATAACCAAGACCATAATTAGACTGATAGGAATAACTTTTCTTAAGGAGCTAAAATTAGGGCGCTTTCTAAATACAATTGCAGAGTAAGCAATACCTAGCCACATCAACCAATGACCAAAGAAGAATAATATAAACTGCATATCAGGGAATCCAAATCTTATATCAGGTTGTGTATTTGCCATAAGCCCACCCGATATACCCCAAAAGAAAGCAATTTCAAAAAAGATCATCCTTTTAGTTAGCAAGAAGATAGAAATGGTAAAAGAAGAAAGATGGCAAAGATGCAGAGGAAGCATATTGAGTAATGAGTATGAATCTGGCCAAATTATTGGATAATAAATTGGTTTAGCTAATTCATTAATAATTAATAAATATGCAATTAATTTACCAAATCTAACTTTTAATTTATCACTATATGGTAGTGCCAATGTAGGTAAAAATAAAACTGATGTAAATATAAAAATAAGCACTATTAAGTGATCAAAGCCAAATATCTGGAATGGAGTAACTGAGATCATTCTATATCTTCTTAAATAATGTAATAATTAGAAACCTTAGTTTAGAACATTTTTTGAAAAACTGTATATTTTTTTTAAAATTGAATAAATTTCTATATAGTTGTTCACTAGTCTTCAATTTCATAATCATCGGTAGATAAATAAAATGAATACAAAAAATATTAATAGCTATAGAAGTGGTCGTCATTTTTTACAAGTTCCTGGACCCACAAACGTTCCAGATAGAATAACTCAAGCAATGGCGAGACCTACAATAGATCATAGGGGACCAGCTTTTTCAGAGCTAACCCTTGATATCATCCCTAGATTAAAAAAAATGTTTAATACGGACTCTTCAATAATGATTTATCCAAGTTCAGCTACTGGAAGCTGGGAGTCAAGCATAGTAAATACGCTAAATCCAAAAGATAAAATTATGATGTTTGATAGTGGAGATTTTGCCCTTAAATGGAAAATTGTAGCTGAAAGGTTTGGTTTAGATATTATTTACGTACCTTGTAATTGGAGGGAAGGTATAGATCCAAATATGATTGAGAAATTACTAAAAGAAGACAAGAGGCATGAAATTAAATCAGTAATGGTAGTTCATAATGAAACATCTACAGGGGTTGCAAACTCCATGAAAGAGGTTAGAGATGCAATAAACCAAGCAAACCACCCCGCTTTATTAATGGTTGATGCCGTATCTTCTGCTTTCTCAATTGAATACTTGCAAGATGAGTGGCAAGTAGACGTTACAATCGCTGGTTCTCAAAAAGGACTGATGCTGCCTCCTGGACTATCTTTCAACGTAGTTAGTGAAAAGGCTTTAGATGCCCATAAAAAAGCGAGTCTTCCAAAAAGCTACTGGAATTGGTCTGATGTTTTGCCATCAAATGAGACTGGTTTCTACCCCTATACTCCTGCTACAACCTTACTTTATGGACTAAAAGAAGCACTCATTATGATTGAGGAAGAAGGTCTAGAGAATATGTACAGACGACATCTTCACCACTCACAAGCGACTCAACTAGCGGTAAATGGATGGGGACTGGAAAATCATTGCTCTATACCTGATAAAAGTAGTCATACCGTTACAACGGTGAAGATCCCAGAAAATCATAGTGCTAACTATCTCCGTTCAGTGATCCTTGAAGAGTTCGATATGTCGCTTGGAACTGGTCTTGGTATACTGGCAGATAAAGTATTTAGAATAGGTCACTTGGGCAGCTTTAACGATCTGATGCTTTTAGGAGCTCTTTCAGGTGTTGAAATGGGCCTTGAGCTAGCAAAGGTTCCACATAAGAAGGGAGGCGTTCAAGCGGCAATGGAATACTTAATCTCAAATAGAACTATCTAGAGGAAATAAGTATGGATTTATCAAATGCAGTTACCACAAGCCCCTTATTGGCACTTATAGCTTTCTTAGGCGTCATATCATTATTATTGTTTCTTATAGCAAAATGGAAGTGGCACGTTTTTCTTGCATTGCTTATTCCACTATTAATTTTTGGCTTAATACCAGGAGTACAGCAGAATAATTTTATTAATGCATTTGAAAATGGTTTTGGCTCTACATTAGGCTCGATTGGAGTTGTAATTGTTTTAGGCTCAATAATTGCAGAAGCATTGAGGCATACTGGCGCAATAGAAACAATAACTAAAAGTATGATCAATATTGTTGGCTCAAATAGAATGCCATTAGCACTAACTCTTACAGGTTTTATCCTCGGTATAGCTATTTTCTCTGATGTTGCTTACGTCATTTTAAACCCATTAGTTCACTCTGCAGCAAAAACTATGGGTGTAACTGTTGGAGTGATGTCAATAGGATTAGTTGGTTCACTGCAACTCACGCATGCAATAGTACCGCCAACTCCTGGTCCATTAGCAGCTGCAGCTATTGCAGGAGCAGATATAGGAAAAACCATAATCTTCGGAACTATAGCATGCTTGGTTGGATCTCTTGCTGGCTGGATATGGGGACAATATATCGCAGGACCAAGAATTAAAACAAGACATTCAGATGAATATACAGGAGACAATATATTAGATAATGATCCTAATAAAAAGCTGCCTAGTATTTTTAATTCATATGCCCCAATCTTATTGCCAATACTTCTAATCTCTTCTCAAAGCATCTCACGACTTTTTTTGCCAGAAGATCATTTTATAAGAGCTGGCTTGGCATATATTGGATGGCCCGTTATGGCTTTAAGCATTGGAGTATGGCTGGCTTATCGTAACATTAGAACTGAAGATCAAAGGATTGCAGCAAAAAATAGCTGGGTAGAAGAGGGCCTTAGAGTATCAGCAATGATTTTAGTAGTAACCGGTCTAGGTGGCTCATTAAGCGAAATACTTAAAGCAACTCCAGCAGTTGAATATATAAGTAATTTTTTTACTGCATATGGCTTACCATCAATTTTACTTCCATTTGTCATTGGAATTATAGGTAACATGATTACAGGATCAACAACTGTAGGGGTAATTACAGCAGCATCTTTAGTGACTCCTATGTTGGGAAATCTAGGATTATCGCCAGAAGCAGCAATGCTTTCAGGAGCGAGTGGATCAGTAATTATTAAATATGTAAATTCGAGCTATTTTTGGGTTTGTACTTCTTTAAGTAAAATGCCTGTGAAAGATGCTATATTCGGCTATGGAGGCGCTACTCTTGTGGGTGGGCTTGCATCATTCTTTAGTGTTTGTACTATGTGGATGTTAGGTATTATTTAGTTAAACTAGGAAGAGCCATGAAAATTATAAAACTTATACTAAAGTGTCTCAGTCTATCTATTTTTATTTCCTCTTCATTATTTGCACAAGATTCTCAAATTTATGGAGAGACTGACTTCCAAGCAAGTGGAAGCTCTGAAGCACATATAAAGTTTACTCAAGGGCTGCTTCAGCTTCATAATTTTGAATATGATGATGCTAGAAAAAGTTTTCTATCAGCTCAAGAAATTGACTCAGATTTCGCTATGGCATACTGGGGTGAGGCACTTACCTACGAGCATCCGCTTTGGAGTAGACATAACTTAAAAGGATCTAGAGATGCATTAGCTAAATTAGGTAACTCATCACAAGATAGGCTTAATAAAGCAATCACAGAGAGAGAGAAACACTATATTGATTCTGTAAATATTCTTTTTGGTGAGGGTAATCAAGAAGAAAGAGAAATTAAATATTCACTAAAACTAAAGCAGATATATGAGTCCTATCCGGATGACCTAGATGCTGCAGCTTTTTATGCCCTATCACTTATTACAATTAGTCACGAAGGTAGAGACTATTCTCTATACATGAGAGCCGGCGCTATAACTGAGGATATACTATTGATTAATCCGAGACATCCAGGTGCGCTTCATTATGCTATTCATTCCTATGATGATCCAATACATGCGCCTCTAGGTCTAAGAGCAGCGAAAACTTATGTTGAAGTAGCTCCCTCTGCTGTTCATGCGCTTCATATGGGTTCTCATATCTACTTTGCTTTAGGCATGTGGGAATTAGGAACAGAGAGAAATACTCGCTCTTTCGAGCAAGCTATAAGTAGAAGACAAAGCCCTGATGAGCCTTATGGAGGTCAGGCATACCATGCTTTGACTTGGTTAATTTACTCATTAAATCAAGAGGGTAAACATAATCAAGCTTCAGAAAGATTATCACTAATAGAAAAACAAGTAAGCCTTCATAATGGTGTTGCTGATAGACAAAATTTTATAGCCGGTAGAGCCTCTCATCTTATCGATACTCAAGACTGGTTCGGTCACTATGCTAAAATTGAAATTAATTATGAAGGCCTGTCTCCTTATTTTATTGCGACAGACCAGTATATCCATGGAATAATATCCTTAAAGAATAAAGATGTAGCAGGTGCGCTATTGGCTTTAAAGAATATTGGTGGCTCAGACCCAATTGAAACAAGAAGCAGAGTAACAATGGCACCAAGATTGATGCATTTGTCACTAGAAGGCCAAATAGAGTTTGCTAAAGGAAATGTAGATAGAGCGGTAAATTTAATCAAACAGGCAGTAGAACTAGAATTAAGCGCTCCCCCTGACTATGGTCCGCCAGTTCCAGTTCAGCCTACAGCAGAATTGCTTGCCAATATTTACCTCATAATTGGAGACAAGCTTCTCGCAAAAGAGAACTTCCAGCTATCCTTAAAAAATACCTTCGGAAGGCTAATTTCTGAAAATGGGCTCAAAAAATCAATGGAGTAATGCTCTATAAAATTACTAAGGTCAAAAAACTACACTATGCTACTCAAACAGAGATAAATCTTCAGGTAGTTCGATTTCTTTCCCAATCCTAGCAGACTTATCCATAGCCATAGTTAAAATTAAATTTCTATGTCCTTCTTTTGCTGTGGCATGTGGCGTATCAGTATTATATAAAATCCTTGTGAACCACGAGATAGTCTCTTCTTTCATAGGGCCCCAAAATTGCTGATTCCAAATATCGCCAGGAGGGTAGCTCGTGAGAAAATCAACATGGCGCTCCATAGGAGGCTGAAAGTCGTTAGTAGTATAGCCTGCAGGTAAAGATTCTTCGGTTGCTAAAATTAAATCTCTATGAGTATCCTCAACATCTATAACGCCTTTAGTTCCTACAATACCTATCTCTAGGCCATAAACTGAACCTGGCCAGACTGATGGCAAACACCAACTAATATTCATTGAGAAAATCGTACCGTCATCCATAGTAAAAAGACCAAAAGTTGAGTCTTTTGTACCTAGCGCAGAAAGCACTTGATCAGTAGATTTTGCATAAACAGAGACGGGGCGTTTCCCCTCCATTAACCACATTGACATATCTAAACTATGGGTTCCAGAAACAACCATAGGAGTTAAATTATTTCTATTCTTGGTCTTCGAAATAGTTGCTATAGGAACCATACGATTCATTAATGCCCTAGTAATCACAGAATGAACATTTCCTATTTGTCCATTAGAAATTCGTTCCTTAATTGCAAGAAACCTTCTTCTAAATCTCTGAGTATAGCCAACACATGCGTCTACCTTATTCTTTTCCAAAGCATTAACTATATCTAAAGACTCGCTAATATCTGTAGCCAATGGCTTTTCAACAAAAATCCTATGATTATGCTCGATAGCCAAAAGCGTTGGATCTGTATGATGATTTTCATCTGTCAGGATCATCACTGAGTTTACTTCAGGACGACTCAGTAAATCCTCCATATCTGTTGTAAAGTAATCAGCCTTAATATCTTTTGCTAATTTTTTTCCAAGGCTTTTATCAAGATCACATAAACCAATCCATTCTACTCCAGGGTAATCTCTAGCTATGCTAGATCTTATCCTGCCAATAGTTCCGCAACCAATTATTGCTAAACCAATTTTTTCGTAATTATTACTCACAAATCATCCTTTCCTACTATTAAAAATACCATCATAAAAAGTATATAAAACTACAAATAAAAGAACTGTTCCAAGCTTTCTATCCCATAAGACACTAAGGAATCCCTGATCTTGAAATACTAATAAAGAACGTCTAAGATTTTCATCAGCAAGTGGCCCGAGAATTATTGCTAATACTATAGGAGCTAATGGAAAATTCAAACGAAAAAGAATATATCCAATAATTCCAGACACAAGCATTACATAAACATCAAAATAATTAAAATTAACAGCAAAAGAGCCAAGAATACAAATTGGAATAATCAAGGGCATTAATATCCCTTTCGGCAAGTTAAATAACTTAACGCATGGCTTGATTAATAAAATTGCCATGCCATACATAAAAAAATTAGCAATAATAAGTCCAATATAGATATAAAAAATTAACCCTGGATTTTCTGTTTGTATCAGAGGGCCAACAACTACATTTTTTAATTCTAGTGCTGCCAAGATTGCTGCCGCGGCCGCATTACCTGGAATCCCTAGTGCCAAGGTTGGTAACATTGATCCACCAACGTTTGCATTATTTGCTACTTCTGAACAGACTATAGCCTCATAACTCCCTTTACCCCATTTCTTCTTTTCTTCCTTATTTGCTCTCCTCCTACCAATATCATATGAAAAAAAAGAAGCTATATTGGCTCCCGCACCTGGAATAGCACCTACAAGTGTTCCAATTAATCCTGAGCGTATGCTTGGCTTAGCATATCTAATTAATGTCTTAAATGAAGGTAAAATATGATTAACAGTTGAAGGATTTTCTGGATGATTTTTTTGAGGAAGAACTCTAAGAATTTCAGTTAGACCAAATAAACCAATCAATACCGGAATAAAGCTAATTCCATCCTCCAAATTATAAGAACTAAAACTAAATCTAGCTACTCCATGAATCGAATCAAGACCAATAAAAGATACAATTAATCCTATACATCCAGCTATCCATCCCTTTAATGGAGACTCTCTTGAGGACATAGATCCACAAATAGCTATCCCCCAAATAGATAATAAGAACATCTCCCATGATCTAAACTGAAGCGCAAAAAATAAGATAGCTGGAATCAGGGCAATTAAGAAAATAATTCCAATCCAATTGCCTAAAAATGATGCAGAAATTGCCGTACCTAGTGCTAATCCTCCTTCACCTTTTTGAGCTAAAGCATTGCCTTCGATCATAGTAGGGACAGCATCTGGTGTTCCAGGTATATTTAGTAAGACAGCTGAGATAGCTCCACCGAAAACACATCCAGTATAGACTCCCAACATAAAAAATATAGCTACAGACTGCGACATCCCAATAGTCAAGCCAATTAATAAAGTCATGGCCATTGTTGTTGAAAGACCAGGCATCGCTCCCCATAGAATACCTAACGTCACTCCAGATAAGCACGCAAACCATAATATAGGATTATTTATGATATAAAATAACTGATCCTGAATCTGAGATAATACTTCCATTACACTCTCTTAAAAACTTCCAGGCATTAATATACCGAAACCATACCTAAATATTGCAGACAAAATCTCTATAAATAAAAACACAACAACTAAGCAAGTTAAGGTTTTTTTTTGCCAAAAGTTTTTAACTATAATCGTAGTCATAACTGTGGAAATAATTTGAAAACTACTTAATCTATACTCAAAAGTAAAAATCGGAATTACTAACTCAAAATTTACCAACCCTACTAAAAAAATATAAATTGAGATCAGTAACAATAAAAATAATGTTCGTCTATTCTGATCATTCAAAAATACCGAAAATGTATCTCTATTAAAATTAAATATGATTTTTTTTTTAAATGAATTGATAGCAAGAATAAAAGAAAGTACAAATAAAATTAATGAAATAACAAAAGGCAATAAACCAGGTGCCGTATAAATGCTCCCCGGAACTTCTAAATCCAAAGAAAATAACATCACTACAATAGCAAAAATAGCGAGCAATCCAGAGCTTAATAGGTCATTAAAACTACTAGAATTATTTTTATCATTATTCAATATTGAGTTCCTCTAAAGACTTATAACCATCTGGTGGCCACCATGAAGAGAAGTTTTCTGGTGATGGTAGTCCTAGGCTAATTGCTGATCTTGCCTCAGGTATAGCCAATCTCTCAAATGTAGAAGCTGAAATTACTTCTAATTCTGCTGCCCTCCTATCGGCTTCATCCCCAAGTACTAAATCTAATGAAAAATTTCTACTAGATAAAATATTTTTAAAGTTTTCTGAATTAACCGCTCCTATAAAGGCTTCTTGTAATTTTATTATAATATCTATCGGAGTATCTCTCCTGATACCAAGGTTATAATTTCCATTTGGTGGTAGCTGATTATTCACAGAAGGTAAAAAATTGCTTAAAGAAGGTAGTAGAGTACCGCTTGATGTAAGAATATCATCAGAGCTAGTTTGTTGAATTGAAAGCAACTGTCCTGATTCAAAAAATTGAATATGTTCATGAATACCTCCTCCAGCAATATCTACCTCTCCATTGATTCCAGCAAGGGTTGCTAATCTACCGCTTCCATAGGGGATGTATTTAAGCTCGACACCAGCTGAATGGGCAACTACTGCTGCTAACTCATGCCACTGCCCACCAGTGCCTGATGTGGAAATAGTTACTTCGCCTGGTTTATCTCTAGCTGTATCCAAGATATCTTTGAAGCTCTTAAATTCAGAATCAGGGCGAACAGCCCAGCTTCCAGTATTTGAAGCCGCCTGCATAAAATACCAATCTTCCCAAGAAATAGATTCGTCACCGCCACTAATCCTAGAATATTTATTGAAATTTGATGCGCCGAGTAGAGTATAGCCATCATTTCTTCTGTTAAGTACATATCGAGTAGCTAGCGCTCCAGCACCACCAGGTCGATTTATAACATTTATTCTCCAGCCTGTAATATTACTCATTTCACTTGCTAGAGTGCGCAGGATTGTATCCGTCCCTCCACCAGTTGCATACATAACTACAATAGTGATTGGTCGCTCTGGCCAATCTGCTATAGCTTTGCCATAACAAAGAAAAAAAATTAAAATGGCCGCTAAGACAGTGAAATTTATAGACTTAAGATAACTCATAAGACTCATAAACATATAAGAGTTTTTAGTTACCTTCAAGTAATTAAAACTCTGTAATATTTTTTTAATAGCTATTCAATAACTTTTCCTTAGAGTAGAATATATAAAATTTCTTTTACTATCATCTTATAAATCTAAAAAAATAAAAATTAAGGAGATTAATAATGGCCAACTTTGGAATTGGTGGTGTTGATTGGCAACAAAGAGTAAACTGGGAACGATTAAGAACTTACCGTTTAGAAAGAGCCAGAGATCATATGAAAAAACATGGTCTAAGTGCCTTAGTCTTAATGTACGATGAAAATATCCGATATGTAACTGCCACTATGACTCCAGGATGGTGTCGTTTAAAACCAGGCCTTAGATATGCGATGCTATGTGGAGATGACGCTCCAGTAATTTTTGAGCAAGGTGATATTGGAATGCAAATTAAAAGACATTCTCCATGGATTCCTCCTGAAAACGTTAGATACTCTTATGCATGGATTAAAGGTGCTGCCGGACCAGCTTCAAAACAACAAGTTGGAAAATTTGTTAAGGCAGTAAAACAAGAAATGAAAAAGAGTGGTGTTGCTGGTGGTAAAGTAGGTGTCGATTTCGTTGATATTAACTTAATGAAAGCTTTTGAAGAAGAAGGAATCGACTGGACAGATGGCATGACACCTATGATGGAATCAAGAGCAGTTAAAAATATAGATGAACAAGAATGCTTTAGAATAGTTGGTGCTATTGGTGATGCCGCTCACTGGGAAACTATGAAATTTTTAAGACCTGGTATAACTGAAAACCAAGTGACTGCCCATATAATGAAATTTTTATATGATATTCCAGGGATCGAAGATGTTGAAGATGTGATTGTTTCATCAGGCCCAAATACTTGGCCAAACTGGAGAAATTTCTCAGATCGTATTATTAAACCTGGAGATATTGTTTTCATGGATTTAGCGGCTTTGACTTGGAATGGATACAAATCTTGCTATTACAGAACATATTGTGTTGGTAAAGAACCAAGTGATCCACAAAAAGAAATTTATGCTACTGCTTTGGATTGGCTATATAAAGCTATCAACGAGGTAAAGCCAGGTGCAACTACTAAAGATATCGCTTCTGTATGGCCTTCAGCAAAAGAAGTTTGGGGATATGAAGAAGAAGATCAAGCAGCTGCAAACCTTTGGGGACATGGACTGGGGTTGGCTCAATATGATCCTCCTGTGATTTCAAGAATATGGTCTTTAGATCATCCTATAGAAATTCAAGAAGGAATGACATTTGCTCTAGAAACTCAACATGGAATTCCTTTTGAGTATGGGGTTAGAATTGAAGAAATGGTTATTGTTCATTCTGACCATACAGAAATTGTATCTAATTTCCCGGTAGAACAAATTACTGTAGTTGATCCGATACCTGGTTATGCAGCACCAGACTCTAGAGATAGGCAGCTGGTATAACATTAATTAAGGATTGATATGCAAAACTTAGTCATTCCTCTTGACTCTAAAGAGGCAATGGATCCTAGTCGCTTTGGTCCAAAAGCTGCGAATCTTTCGGCTATTGGGATGCAGGGAATACCTACTCCCGGTGGTTATTGCCTTGACTCAGAAGCATATAGAATTCAACTTAAGCACCTTGGGCTTGAGGATGCCGCTAAAGGAGTTTTTTCGTCAGAAGACTCTAAGGCGAGGAGATTTGCTCTTGATATGAAATTAGGTCTACTAGATCAGCCAATTAAAAATGAATTAGCTGATCAATTATCTCATGTTTGGAATAAAATCAATCTTCAAAAAAATAAAGGCATTGCCGTTCGTTCATCAGCTCTAGTTGAGGATAGATATGGCTCTAGTTTCGCGGGTCAATTTGAAAGCTTTTTAGGTATTGATAATATTGAAGATTTCTTTACTTCTGTTCGCTCATGCTGGTGCGCGCTTTGGTCAACAAGAGCCTTAAGATATATGGCAACTCATGATGTTGACCCAGCAGAAACAGCTATGGGGCTAATTATCCAACCGCTGATTGATGCTAAAGTTTCTGGTGGAGGTCTTAGTAAAACTGCTGAAGGAAATATGTCAATAAGTGCAACCTCTGGTCTTGGAACTTCGATTGCTCAAGGTGAGGTAGTGCCAGATAGATATGAGCTTACAAGAGATGGAAATGTCATTGATATTATTACTGGAAATAAATCTCATACTCTCACTTGTGGACATGGTTCAGGAAAAATAGATCGTAATGTTTCTGATGAGCCATCTCTTAGCGAAATAGAATTAACTGAGCTCTCAAAATATTTAATAAAAGTAGAAAATATTACTAATGGGCCAGCTGAAATTGAATGGGTTTTAGATAAAAATGGAATAAAGCTTGTTCAGGCAAGGCCTTTGCATGTAGAAGAGCCTCATAAAGTTGATGAAGTCTGGGAAAAAAAACCAAGACTTAGAGGGCATCCAGCTGGAATAGGGTGGGATACAGGAAAAGCATGTGTAATTAATTGTGAGTGCGAACTATCAAGGGTCGCCCCCGGTGATGTACTAGTAACTAGAGTAGCAAGTCCTGCGCTCAGCCAAATATTACCTCATGTTTCAGCTGTAGTCGCTGAGCTTGGTGGAAGTACCTCGCACCTAGCATCACTAGCAAGAGAAAGAGGTATACCTATGGTACTAGGCGTAGCAAATGCAACAAGAACTATACCTGATAAATCTACAGTGGCTGTAGATGGTGTAGCAGGTATAGTTAGATGGATGGAGTAATTAAATATGACCGAAAAACTTAAAGTTATCCTTACAGACTATGTTTGGGAATCAATAGAAATAGAAAAAAATATTTTAGGGGAAATTGCAGATATAGTTCCTTTACAAGTTAATGATACAGATTCTTTTTTCCCTGAATCACAAAACTGTGACGCTATGCTTAATACATATGCTGGTCCAATCACTAAAGAAGTGATGTCTAAAATGCCAAATTGTAAAATTATTGCAAGATATGGAATAGGCGTAGATACAATAGACTTACAGGCAGCTACTGAAGCAGGAATTATAGTAACAAATAACCCCACTTACTGTATTGAGGAAGTAGCTGAACACACTATGGCGATGCTTCTATCCTCAGCAAGAAAAATCTCCTTTTACGATCGCATGATAAGAAATGGAGGATGGGAAGTACCGCCTGGAAAACCAATTCATAGAATCTCAGGAAGCACTATAGGACTAATTGGATATGGAAATATCGCTAGGAGGGTAGCAATTGCTGCTGGGGGTTTACAAATGAATGTTATCTACTCAGATCCATTCGTTGAAGAAGGAGAATTTAATACACCTGGTATGAAAGTTGAAATTTCTGAATTACTTAATACTTCAGATTTTATTTGTGTTCATGCACCTTTAATTGATAAGACAAGACATATGTTAAACAAAGAGGCATTCTCACAAATGAAAAATACGGCGATAGTCATTAATTGTTCAAGAGGGCCAATTATTCATACTGATGATTTAATAGACGCTCTTGATAATAAAAAAATTGCTGGCTGTGCTCTAGATACAACAGACCCTGAGCCTTTGCCAGAAAAGCATGGGCTTAGAAATAGGGAAAACGTAATTATAAACCCTCATGCTGCCTGGTATAGCGAAGAGTCAATGATAAAACTACAAGAAGGCGCTCCTAATGAAGTTTTAATGGCTCTGACAGGAAGATGGCCTTCTAATGTGGTCAATAAAGAAGTTAAAGGGAAAAATAGAGCTAACTTATAAATTAATTATTTTATATTTAATTTTTTTATTATTTCATAAACAGCTGCCGTGTCTTCACTACCTAGGCCCTCCTGAAGAGCCTTAGTATAAATTTCCTTCGCCGCATTGAAAGTAGGCGCTGATGAATTACAACTAATCAAAAAATCAGAAATAAGCTCCATATCTTTTTTCCAAATATCAATTTTCATTGTAGCTGGCTTATACTCTTCCTTAATCATCATAGGGGCTCTCATTTCAAACATTCTAGATGTCCCCGCTCCTGATCCAATTATTTCACATATATTACTTGGATCTAAGCCTCCCTTAATACCTAATGATATTGCCTCAGCTGCAGCAACATTATGAATATGGACTAATAAATTAGCTATTAGCTTCATCTTCGTGCCATTACCATATTCACCTAGGAAATATTGGGCTCTTGAAAACCCTTTAAAAATATTCTCAAAGATTCTATAAGACTCTTCGTCTCCACTTGCATAAACAACTAAATCTCGACTCAAGGCTTGTGCTCCAGTTCCGCTTAAGGGACAATCAAGCATTAAAATATTATTCTTTCGTAAAATATTATAATTCTCGTTCTTACAAGAAATAGGAAATGTACTCAATTCAGCAACTAGAATTTTATTATTCTTTACTTTATTTGACTGAATTAATGCTTTAGAAAAAGAGCTCAAGGCCTCAACCTTTGGAAGACTTGTCAATATATAGTCAACTCTTTCAACCATCTCTTCTAAAGACTTAACTATATCAACCCCAAATAATTTAGCTTTATTTTGTTGATTTAAGTCAATATCAAAACCAAAAACTTTAAAGCCTGAATCAATTAAGTTTTTGGATATTGCTCCTCCCATTATCCCTAAACCTACCACTCCTACATATTTAGATTTATCTCTTTTCAAAATTATTTACTCTTATCCATAGAGTTAATCAAATTACCATAATTAATTGATTGTTGTAATCTTATATTATCGTACTCAATACCATCCATATATTCAGTATTTTCACCCATCTGTAACATAGCATCTAAGTATAGCTGATCATTTTGTAACTCCTGTAATGCCTGCCTTACTTTTAATAATCTATCTTTAGGGGTATCAATTGGAGCCATAATAATTCTATGGATAAAGCCAGTTGTTGGCGATAGTCCTATCTCGGTAAAAGATGGTATATTATCAATCTGTCGTTCGGGACCAGCTGTAGCTAGAATCCTTACTCTGCCTGCCGCTACATCTTCAGCTACAGTAGCTGGAAAAGCCATAGAAACATCTACATCTCCTGATAAAAGAGCAGCTTTAGCTGGACCACCGCCCCTATAAGGAATCATCCTAAACTTAAGATCTAATCTATTCATTATTTCCCACTCTGGAACAAATAACGCAGCCCAAAGCCCACTATGAGAAATCTTTAATTTACCAGGCTTTGACCGAGCATCATTTTCCAGATCTTCCCATGTTTCATATGGACCATCGCCTCTGACTATAACCGCAATCTGTCCATAATTGATTCTTGCAACTGTAACTAAATCTTCATTCGTATCATAATATTCATTTGGAAAGGTATACTGATGTAGCTGATCTCTATAATTATCTGTAAAAACCATCGTATAGCCATCGGCAACTGACCTAATTGCCTCTAAAGTACCTTTCTGGCCAGCTTGTCCAGGAACTAACTTTATTAATACTTGTTGATCTAGATATTTCGAAAGATAGCTAGTAAATACTCTAGCTGTTAAATCGTTAGATCCACCAGCAGCATAAGGTGTTATTAAAGTAATTGGTTTATCCGGATAATCTGCACTTAAAAAACCACTAAAAAGAAATAATAAAATTAAATATATTTTTAAAAAATATTTATAAATACTTTTCATTATTTAGATGCCCTTTTCCTAAATCGATTCATTCTAATGCCTAGAAAAGTTCCAATTATAGGAGTTAAGATAATTATTATAGTCATACCAAGCCTCTCACTTAATGCAAAGTTAATCCAATCACCGCCAGCTAAGGCCAAAGTTTGTCCAAAAGTATATTCTAGCTCCCTACCAAGAATAAATCCCATAACCATGGGCGCTACATCAAACTTAGACTCTCTTGCTGCAATCCCAATTAGGCCAAAACCTATTAAAGTTAGAATATCAAAAGGATTAGATCTTGCTAAATACGTTCCTGCAAAAGCAAGCATTATAGTAATAGGAATTAAGAGTGATTTCTTTATTGTTACCACTCGAGCAAAAAATGGAATAGTAATATAGCCTATTATTAAAAATAGAAAATTAGCTAAAACCATAGCAATTAAGATGGCAAAAACTATATCACCACTTGAATCAAGCAAGGTTGGTCCTGGTCTTAAACCCTGCATCATAAAGGCACCAAGTAATAATGCTGTAACAGCATCACCAGGTATACCTAAAGTTAAAAGAGGTACCATAGTTGGTCCATTAACTGCATTATTTGCAGCTTCAGCTGCTGCGACTCCATCAAGTTCTCCCTTGCCATATTGTTCTGGATTACTTGATGAATTTTTAGCAGCAATATATCCCATCATCGCTGCTATAGGCTGACCAAGACCAGGTATAATACCTATACCTATTCCAATAAAAGTTGATCTAAATATTGTTCTTAGAGATTTTTTCAATTCATTTAATTTAAGTCTTTCTCCAATAAATCTAGAGACATTCTTTATAGATATATCAGTTTCTTTAGCGGCATTAAAAATTTCGGGTAATGCAAAAAGACCAATCAATATAGGGATCAAGTGGAAACCATCGTATAATTCTGAAGTTCCAAAAGTATATCTTGGCATTGAGGAAAATGGATCTGCCCCAATAAAGCCAATCCATACTCCTAAACCAAGCATTATTAGTCCTTTAATGACCCGACCAGTCGAAGTAACGGCAATGATAACCAAGCTTAAAAACATTATTGATGCTATTTCTGGTGGTCCAAACTTTAAAACTATAGCTGCAACTGGAATGATCATAAAAAGAGTAAATAGATCACTAAAAAAATCAGATATAGCTGAAGAAAATAAACCCATTTCTAAAGCCTTTCTAGGTTGGCCCTTCTTAGTCAATGCATAGCCATCTTGTACTGTAGCTATTGATGCTCCAGTTCCAGGCATAGAAATTAATATTGCTGGAACACTACCTCCATATATTCCTCCTTTATAGACCCCTATTAAAAAAGGAATACCTATTAAAGGGTCACCAATGATAAAAGATATTGGAACAAGCACTGACATTCCCATAGAAGTTGTAAATCCAGGTAATGACCCCATTAGCATACCTAATAAAAGTCCTGCGCTAACCCAAATAAAAGTATCGAGCCTCAATACTAATTCTAAACCTGAAAATAAAGACTCAAACATAATTAAACTGAAGGTAAATTTTGTAAAATTGGAAGAAGCAATCTTTGTATTATGTCTACCTCTGGTAGTTGTGTCCTTAGTATATGGGTAACTAAAATATAAAAAGTGACCGGTGTAGCTGAGCTAATTATTAGGATTTGAATTATATTTCGATTACCTAATAAAATTGATGTAAGAGACATTAAAAAAAACATAGTTAATGTAAAGCCTAATTTAGTTAAGGCTAGTGCCGAAATAATAGCTAAAAAAATAAATGAAGCTTGTCTAAAAAAGGCAAAGTACGGGATTTTTTTTAGATCATTTAATTTTTCTCGCTTATCTTTTTTTAATTCTATATATAAAAATATTGAGGTAATTATAGAAATAAAAATAAGAACAAGATTAGGAAAGACTCTTGGATTCATCGCGAGAATATCTTTCCCAAGAGAAATAGGAGTTTCAGCTATTAATAAATTTCTAAAAAATAGAGCTAAGACAGCTATAAATAAAATAATTACTGCAAAAATAATATCAGCACGTACTTTAGACATTTATTTTTAAAAAAATAAAAAATTAAGCTACAGCTGAAGAAAGCTTTAGTTTGTTTAAAGGGAGATCAACTGCTTCATTTAGCTCATCTGAAATATCTGCAGCCATATATACCTCCATAACATTTCTTGCTTTCTCGGCTGATACCATAATTGGACGATCAAAACATACTGCTTCTAAATAATTAATAGTCTCATTATGCATAGGGCCAGCAAATACATGGCCAAGGGGCTCACCAGGCATTGAGGACATAGGAAGCTGTATTCCATTATCTATAGTATTAAAAATTACATCTCTATGGGTATCATCAACAACAAGCATGCCATCGGTACCTAATACCTCTATCCACGTCCCTGAATAATTTGGATAGCCTGGAGGCATATTCCATCCTGCTCCAATACTTAGAACAACACCATTATCCATTGTAATAAGTATCCACTGAGAATCTGCTGAACCAGTTACTTCTTTCATAGCTCCAAAAGCACTTTGAGAGTAAACTCGCACAGGCTTAGCTGGCTCCATACACCATAGGACAAAATCTAAATCATGAGTTGCTTCCATAGCTGCTGGGGATAACTTTACCCTACTACTAATTTTTTTCCCTAGACCTCTTGTTATATGTCTACTTACTAATGCCGAAACAGGCTTTCCAATTTTATTCTGATCAATACAGTTTTTGATATAGGCAAATTTTGGATTAAACCTTTGAGAGTAGCCAATAGCAAGTTTCAAATTATTTTCTGAACTAATTTTTATTAACTCATCAGCCTCATCTAAAGTCAACGCTAATGGCTTTTCAAGAAAAACATGCTTACCTGACTCTAAAGACTCCTTAGCCATAGGATAGTGAGTTGTTTCTGGTGTAGCTGAGATTATTATTGTATCCAAAGCCTTATTAGAAATAAGCTCTCGGTAATCTGATGTTGCGTATGTTGCAGATACCTCTTGATTAACCTCTTCAAGTCTATCCTGATTTATTTCTGCTATATGTAGCTCGTTGACGATCGGGCTTGATGAACAAGTATTAGCTCTTATGCCTCCACACCAGCCAGTACCTATAATACCTACATTTATCTTATCCATAATTAATCAACTCCATGGCATGCATAATTAAAATTTATAATAATTCTATAGTAACAAAGCTACAAGAGTAAATTTGGAAGCCACAGCGAAATTTCTGGAAAAACCATTATTAATGATGCTACTAAAATTATGATAAGCCAATAAGGAATTGAACCCTTAAAAATATCAGATAATGTTACATCTGAATCAGGTACTGAAGCCTTTACAGTAAATACTAGTAGGCCCATTGGAGGTGTTAACAGCCCTGCTTCGATAATTAATATCCCATAGATTGCAAAAACAATCTCATTAATCCCAGCTGCAGTAGCAATAGGCACAAAAATAGGGACAGTTAAAAGAATGATGGAAATAGAATCAACTAATGCGCCCAAAAGAAGCCAGACAATAGTCATAATAAGTATTACCATTAAAACTGATAGCCCAGTATCTAGAAAAAGACCCTGTAGCATATTTACACCGCCGCTGACTGCTAGTAATTTTGCATACATAGAACCGGCGATTAATAGAAACATTATTGGTGCTGTTGATCTACCGGCATTAAAAATAGCCTCCTTAAATGCTTGAAATCTCATCCCTTTTAAAAAACCAAGAAAAATACTACCTAATACCCCGAATCCTGCTGCTTCCGTTGGTGTAAAAACACCTAGCCAAATACCGCCAAGGACTAAAACCACAAGAGAAAAAATACCTAAAGCACTCATTAATTCTGAATGATTATTAGAATGGCCATCAAGAGAAAGCTCAGAATTTATTCGAGGTGCAATAGAAGGATTTTTCATTGCCATAAATACACAATAAAATATAAATGCCAAGCCAAGAAGCAAGCCAGGAATTACTCCAGCAAAAAATAATGCACCTACTGATGCTTCAGTTAAAATAGCCCAGACGATCAATAGAATACTAGGAGGGATAAGCATTCCTAAACACCCACAACCAGTTATAACCCCTAAGGCATAGGATTTATTATAACCAGCCTTTCTCATCTCAGGATAAGCTATTCGACTAAATGTTGCAGCTGCCGCTATTGAAACTCCTGATACAGCAGCAAATGCAGCATTACCTAAAACAGTTGCAGCTGCCAATCTTCCGGGAAGGTTCTTTAACGCTCTATCACAAGCCAGATAAAGATCATTAGCCGCACCAGATCGACTAATAATTTCTCCCATTAACATGAATAGTGGAATTACTGCTAAAGTATTGCTCCTAATCGAATCATACGCCGTAGTACCTAGTATCGATAGGGCTATATTTATATCACCGTAACTAAGATAAACACCGATTACACTTGATATTCCTAGAGCAATACCAATGTGAACACCTGAAATAATGAATATCAATAAAANTGCTAATGAATAAAAAACTACTTCAGGTCCCATAATATATTCCTAAAAAAAATTAAAAAACTTAGCTCTACGACTCATGAGGATTAAGCTTTAGTTTACCAGTCCAATCTTGATAAAGGATGTTTAAGTAAACGAAAGATGAAAATAAAGAAGTCACAACTACTAAAAATCTAATTGGATAGGTTGGAACTCTTAGTGCTCCCTCTCCTTCGTATTCACTTACGCCTAATGCTTCAATAGCTGGACCCCATGCACTCAAGGCAGTTCCAATAAAAAATAATAGTCCGCAAATATTAGCGAAAGATCTTAATAGTCTTTTCCAATAATCATTTACAGATCCCAGAACAATAGTTGTTCGTATCATTCCATCTTTATAGATAGCAAATGGAAGTTGCAAAAAGGTTACTGCTACTACTGAATTTTTAATTATTTCTGTAGCTCCAAGAAGAGGAAGGCTGAAAAGATATCGTCCCATCACATCTATAAAGATAACTATGGCTAAAACAATTACCCAAAAAGCAGAAATTATATGTATAGTTCTTGTAATTTTCTCTGTCATGATTTTTTAAAAAATATATTCTTAAACATCTACCCATGATCTTGATTTAACTGATTTTGCAATCGCCTCAAGAACAGCAACGTTCTCTATCCTTTGTTCATTAGTAAATCTGTAAGGCTTGTCATTAATTATAGCTTGTGCCCATTCCTCTAGGTTTGCCCTGACAGGGTCTTTAGGATCAAATGTTTGTGAGTGTTGCTTACCATCCATGCCACATGTTATTAAATGTGTTTTGCCCCCATGCTGTGGATGAGAGTCATCTCTAGCCTCAACCCACATTTTACTCCCAAAAACTGTAAAACGACCATAATAAGGAGTAGCTGAAATGGCGCCCAAAAAGCCAGTAGCACCGTTCTTAAATTTGAGCTCAACATTGACAATATCACCAGTAGGTAGGTCGAGGACTCTTTGAGCAGATTGAGCTGAAAGGCATTCAATCGGACCAAACATTGAAATAAAAAGATCAGTTAAATGAACACCCATACCAGTCATACCAGCTGCTGGTGCCTCCTCATGAGAACCTCTCCAATTATCTGACTCGACTGATGCAAATATGCTGTGAGAAAAATTTGCCTCTACATGCATTTTTTCACCCATCTTACCAGAAAGTACTATGTTGCTTATCTCTTCCATAGTAGGCTCAAATCTTCTTTCGTGACCAACACCCATAACAATATCTGCTTTATCTAAAGCATCTATCATTCTTATTACGCTATCTTTAGTTAAAGAAAGAGGCTTTTCACAAAAAATTTGTTTTTTATAGTCAATCGCCTTGAGAACTTGTTCTTCATGCTGGGAATGAGGAGTGCATAAGATGACAGCATCTACATCAGGATCGTTAAGTGCCTCTTCATAGTTACTAACTAGTGGAATTTTTTTTTGATCTGAAAAATCTTTATGCTTTTCGGGTGTTCTTGCGGTTAGTTTAGTAACTTTTATATTACTGCTACCTTCTAGGGAGCTAACCATATGCTTTCCCCACCAACCAAGTCCTATCATTGCCGCTCTTATCATCTTATCTCCATTACTCTACCTTATAGTCAATTGGCCACTCAAATCCACTCTTGGTAACCTCTTCAATATATGAAATTATAACCTCACTACCTGGCATACCTCTTGAATTTGCNTCTGTCGCCATCTCATTCGGAAAATTAGTTAACGATTCTGCCCATTGAGTTCTTACTTCTTCAGGCAAATCTCTGACAACGGCTCCTGCTAGCCTCAAGCTCTCTAAACCTTGAATTTGTCTCTCATCTAACTCAATAGCTGCTTTAGACTCATATTCTAAGCCTACCTCTCTGATTATAGACTGAACATTACTTGGAAGACGATCAAGGCTTTTAACATTCATAGTCATAATCGCAGCGCCTCCCATTGCTCCAAAACCTATTAGCGTATAATAGGGAGAAGGCTCATGGAGCTTATAAGCGAAATAAGATGAGGGATACATAAGCCATCCAGAATAAACACCTGTCTGAAGCGACATATAAGCATCAGGTAAAGCAGATTGAACTGGAACAACTCCAGCAAACGCCAACCAAGGTAGATTTGGACCCGCACCAGCTATCTTAACGCCGCGTAAATCATCTACCGTATCCCAGGGAATGCTTGACCCAAGATGATAATTATCAAAGCCATTTATTCCTAATAAATACTGCCCATATGATTCTATAAGCTGATTCTCTAACCAAGGATTACTATCATAAACAATTCTACTAATCTTTATCCCTTGTTGTGCATTTTGAGGGCCGAATGGAACAAAATACTGGAAGTTATGTAAAAATAATTTTGCTGGCTCAAAGCAAGTACAAAAAGCTCCAATATCTAAAATACCTATTTGAACAGCTTCTAAAGTCTCGACTACCGATGCAATAGAGCCACCATAACCTTCGACAACTCTTAACTCATGTTCGGTTTCTTCAGCTACACGCCTTTTTATTTCAGGGACAAAATAGTCTCTTATAACCGTTGCATATACAGTTGGACCTGCTGGATGTCCTGAACCAACTCTTAATGTAAAAGTTTCAGCCAAAACTATCGAGTTAAACAACAAAGAAAAGATTGTAGCTTTAAAAAAGTATCTTATTATATTGCTATCCATTAAGGTAAAAAAGAAACTTCTCATCTAGTTGGTCTTTCAGGCTCATTGGTAAATAATTCTGTAATTTTTCCTCTCGGTGTTAAATCTTTCCCTTCAAGGCCTTCATAATTTGGGGCATATCGAGCACACTTAAAAAAAGCGTTAAACATGGTTCCACTATCGGCTGTCATAGTTCTATAAATTCCATAATCCCCTTGAGTTCGATCTCCTACAGGACTTACATATTCCCAGACAACCTCGCCTTCAGGAGTAATTTCAAATATATGGCCATGAGGACCTGAGCAAATTAGAGTATTTCCATTTCCTAGTCTTTGTACTCCAGATATATAGGGGCCATAAAATGCATTAGCCTTTGGAGTTCTATAGCTCCAAATAACTTGGTTTGATATTAGTGGAAGTGAGTCTCGAGCTTGGACTAGGCCCATACCTGGTCTACTTGCTAAGGTGTGTCCAGCTAACATTTCAGGAATATACATTCCTTCTAACATTTCACCCTCATAAGGGTCAATCTCTAGAATTGAAGAAAAAACCTGTCCTAATCTTCTAGTACCATTATCAAAGATAAGAAAATTACCAGTTCCATCTAACTCACTTGGACTTGTTCCAATCTCCCTATCTCTTATCCACTGAATATCATGAGTAAAAAATAATTGCTGGTGGCCATTTGTACTACTTTGCCCTTCATTAGTAGATGAAGGACACTCACCTAAATCATATACACAAGGATTTCCCCATCTAAATAAAAAATCTCCTCTATCGCTGGCCGCTAACTCCCTACTCGCTTCAACATCACCTTCAACAAAAGTATTACCATGGTCAATTACATAAAATTCACTATCTCTTGAATTATTCAAGACTATTTGATCTAGTTCATAATTATAATCAAGGCTATTAATATGAATCCAATCACCAGGGCGATTTCTACCAGAAAAATAAATATCAAGCTTACCTGGATTTTCACTAACGATGCCATAATTTGGAAGACTTGGATCGCGCTCTTGAATTATATGATCTCTAATATTCCATTCCCAGATAACATTTCCATCCAAATCTACTTCGATTAGTCCATCAGGTCTAGAGGAATGATCATTACTTAAAGAAGGATCTAACCCCAAAGATAGTGCTTCATTATGTGAAATATCCATTGATGAAACATATAACAAAGTATTTTGCTCAAGCTTAGGATTCCATATCATTCTAAAATCATGATGCGCTCTAAATCCAGAACGATCATCGGAATACTCCCAAACGACCTCTCCATTCCAATCAACTAGCTGATATATAGCACCTGGAAGTGGGGGCCCTCCTTGATGTGCGCTACGATTAATAACACCACGAAGTAAAAGGCCATTTTCTAATAAACGAGCATGCTTCTCTATTTGTTCCTGTCCAGGAGTCCCAAAGCCTTCTGGATATGGCCAAGAATGCACTACCTGCCCATACATATCTATTAAATAAGTATTCTTTCCCCTAAATGGACTAAAAATGGTATATCCCTGAAAAGCTTTAGAAGGATCGTGGTGTAAAAGCTCTGTTGGGCCTTGAAAGGCCTCATAAGCATATGATGAGATTCCTAAAAAAATGGTTAACAATAAAACAAATAATTTTTTACACATAATGGTATTCCCCTAAAGCATTAGAATAATATTTATATTATATTTTGTTTTTATATTATGCTGGAAGGATAGCACAATTAAGCTATAAACAAACTAGAGTGATAGTTAAATAAAAAAATAATTTTTAGACACTAATATTGCCTTTAGTTAGACAAAAAAAATCTATCGCATCAATCAATCTTAGGTAAAAAAATAAAGTTGGTGCTATAGATCCTAATATATTATGTAATAATGGAAAATAAAAATAAAGCAGGTCTATCAATGTATAAACTTAAGATCCTAATAAGTGCTCTAGCTTTCTTTATAACTTCTGCCTACGGACATCATAATTGGCGTCAAATATATGACATAAATACTGATATAGAAATTGTTGGAGTAATCAATTCTATAGAATGGAGAAATCCCCATATAAGGGTAAATTTTACAGTTAATAGTGGTACCTCGGAAGAACAAATTTACACAACAGAAAGTAATTCAGTAGCTGCTTTAACAAGAATGGAATTGAGTCCCGAGATATTAGCACCAGGGACACCTGTTCGTGTAGCAGGATATCGCTCAAGAATATCTGAAAGTGATATATTTATGACTCACCTCCTACTTCCGGGTAACAGGGAAGTTGAGTTCATGCTTGATACTAAACCGAGATGGCCGGAAGCCGAGGCATTAGTAAATACGACTAGAGTGCTTGGTAATCTAACTGAGCCAGATTTCTCTAAACGTCCCACGTCTATCTTTGGTGTATGGTCTACTGTCTTTTATTCTGAAGGTAGTCATCGAGCCTTGAATAATGATCCGATACAGTGGACCGAGAAAGGGGTAGAAAAAAATAATGAATCTATTAATATTAATAATCCACGAATTGATCCTAGCTGTAGCCCAAAACCTATGCCTGATGTAATGGGTGCGCCTTACCCAATTCAAATTATTGATCAAGGTGAGATCATTATAATACATGCGGAAGAGTTTGACTCTATCCGAGAGGTCCATATGAATTTACCACATGACAACGCTGAGACTTCCAGTATCCTAGGATACTCTACCGGTAGATGGATTGGTGAAACTCTTTCAGTCGCTACTACCTTTGGCTCAAAATCGGGTATGCAAATTCAAGAAACATTTCATTTAAGTGATGATCATAATCGGCTTCTCTATAGTCAAGTCATTATCGATCCAGAAATGCGATCTATGCCAACTATTAATAAGAAATGGTGGCAATATCAACCTGGTGCATTTGTACAGCCTTATGAATGTTCTTACTAAAATAATATTATAAAAGTGAACTACTATTCGAGGTATTTAAAAATTAATCTCTAATTTCTATATCTGATTTAAACTAAACAAAAAGTATTAAATTTTTAGCATAAGTTTAGTTTGTCATTCCCATGCCCATGCCCATGCCCATGCCGCTTGCTCTACTTCTTGGATTATCTGTACCACCTGAATTANCATCCCTANTCCAAGCTGGATAAAGAGGCCATTCAGTTCCATCTCCTTGAATTAAAGTTCTTGCTCTCATCTCTAGAGAACCATCCCTAGAAGGCCAGCCACTGATAACTATTCTTTCTCCCACAGCAACAGTTTCAGGGGTCATACCATTCCTACTTGCTACGCCGGGTGCTGCAGTTGGCAATACCCAACTAAAGATCTCTCCATCTTCTTCAACATCAATAAATATCTCTATATGAGGGTTCTTCCAATCATACTTAGTAACTATACCCTCAAGGGTGATAGTCTGAGTAGCATCATATCTCATTCGATAATTATGATGAGATAAAGAAGGAGCGCTAAGAAAAANAATTAGTATAAAAACTGTTTTTTTCATTATATTTACCTTTGCAAAATGCTAGGATAGGTCTCTTTTTAAAACAGAATATATTAAAAATTTAGGAGTTACCATGATAAATTCGTCTTTTGCGTTAACTTGGATAAAATTAATACTTGTTAGTTTCGTTATTTATGGATGTGGTCAAAGTCCACAACTATCAATTAATACTATTGATCTGATCCAAAATCCTAACCCAACTGTCCCTTTAGCGGCGATACTTAGTATAAGCGCTAGCGAACCAACAACCCTATCAATAAATATTGATGATGGGGAAAAAAATTGGGTTATTAGTCCCAGTGATCTTATGCAAAGTAATCATGAGGTGCCAGTCTTAGGTATGCGATCTGACCGAATGCATACAATTACCGCCTCTTTGACAAATGCTAATGGTAATTCGGTTACTTCAGACGAGTTATTTTTTGAGACGCCTCCTTTGCCTGAAGCTTTTCCAACTCCAGTAATTAATGCTTATGAGGAAGGGGAAATAGAGCCCGGCGTTACTTTATTCAATATAAATGGAAGATGGAATAATGATTATCCTATGGTTTCCACACCAGAAAACTTTTCACCAGCAATTATTGTTGATGATATGGGTGAAATTATTTGGTACTACCTTCCAGAAGATTTCAGAGTCCATGATGTTAGACCTTGGGGAAGTGAGGGGAACCTAGTTATTGAAGTTTGGGCTCCAGCTGCTTGGGGTGGAAAAGTAGAGATTGATATGCTTGGAAATATCAAAAGGCGTTGGCATTTCACAGGTACTGCTGAAAATATTGCTGAAGGAAGTATCCCTGTTGAAACAGATTCTTATCACCATGATTATTCAGAGTTACCTAATGGAAATATTTTATTGTTGAGTTCAGAAAATAGAGTGATTGAAAATTGGTATACGAGTGAAACAGACCCTAATGCGCCAAGAGCTGATCAAAATGTTATTGGTGATGTCATTATTGAAATGACATTAGAGGGTGAGGTTATTCGTGAATGGAAAATTCACGATATCCTAGATATTAATCGTATTGGTTATAATTCTCTAAGAAAAAATTACTGGGCAAATCACTATCAATATGCAGATTATGTAGACACAGAGACGTATGGACCAGTTAATGACTGGTCTCATGGAAATGCAATTATTTACGAGCCAAAAGATCATTCTTTTATTATGTCGGTACCCTATCAAGATGCAGTTATAAAAGTTGATATGGATACTGGAGAGCTTGTATGGATTTTAGGCAACCATGATAATTGGGTTGAGCCATGGAGCGATAAATTACTCACACCTGTAGATCACGTAGAATGGTCTTATAAGCACCATGCTATCTCGCATACAGAAAAAGGTACTTTCTTATTATTCGATAATGGTGTCGGTAGGGCTTCGCCTTTTGATGAAAGAATGCCTCTTGAAGAAAGTTACTCTAGAGCCGTTGAATATGCAGTAGATGAAGAAAATATGGAAGTTAGAGAAGTTTGGGATTACGGTCCTGAAGATGAAGTATTTTTTGGAAAATATCTTGGTGATGTTGATTGGCTACCTCAAATGGACAATGTTCTCATAAATGCAGGCGGTCGAGAAACTAATAGCGAAGGAGTTAATCAGATTCCACAAATAGAAGGCACTCAAAGATGGGCTAGTCTTATGGAAGTTACTAACGACTCTCCACCAAAAAAAGTTTGGGAGATGCAGCTTAAGCAAGATGATTCTAACTGGGCAATTTACCGATCAGAAAGATTACCTAGTATCTATCATTGGATTGATTAATATATTGAAAGCAATTAACAGCCTATCTTCAAAAAGATAGGCTGTTATTTTTAGGAGTTACTATGCAATTCATTTCTTCATTGAAGTTTTATTCTATTTATTTAATTCTTTTATTTTCGCAAACTATTTATGCACAAACTAACTCAAACTCCTATATAGTCACCTATCTTGAGGTTAATCCTGCGGCAATTGATAAATCAATAAATTTATTAGGACAAATTTCTCAATCTAACTTAAATCTACAAGAAAATATCTTTTATGTTGTATTACAAAGAATCGGTCGTCCAAATCACTTCGCCATAATTGAGGGATGGGATAGCACTTCTTCGATGAATAATTATCTTAGCTCTTCAGTAAAGTTAGATTTCCAAAAAAATATAACACCTTTTTTATATAGCCCATATGATGAAAGGATTCATTCTGCTTTAACTACTAACGATTGGACAGCAGAGGGTGAAAAAAATAGCGATATAGTTTTTGGTGTAACTCATATTGATATTGTGCCAACTAGCCTAGATACAGGAATTAAAATTATACAAGAATTGGTTAGCTATAGTAGGAATGATGACGGTAATATTTTCTTTGATGTTCTTACGCAAGAAAGCAGAAAAAATCATATGACATTAATTGAAAGTTGGGATAATTCTAGTAATCAAATCTCCCACTCTTTGCAAAAGCATAGCTCTTCTTTTAGATCTTCACTTCTTCCTATCTCTGGAAGCCTTTATGATGAAAGAGTTTATAAAAAAATTTGGTAATGACTTTAGCTGAACTAAAAAAAAACCAGAAAGCTAGGATAATGGATATTAATCTAGAAAATCCTAATATGATTAGGTTAATGATATTAGGCTTAGTAGAGAATGCAGAGGTAGAATTTATTAGTGCTTCACTAGGGGGGGATCCAATTGAATTTGATCTATATGGAAGTGCTATTTCATTAAGAAAATCTGAAGCAAAAGAATTTCAAATAGAAATAATATAGTTATGTCAAATACAGATATTAAAATTCCTATTAGAAAAATTACTATTTCCTCAAAAAAAACAGTAGCAATTATTGGTAATCCTAACTCAGGGAAAAGNACAATATTTAATAGNCTTACGGGACTTAAACAATATACAGCAAATTATTCAGGTGTAACTGTTGAAAAACATTTCGGAAAAGTACTACTAAATAAAGATCTAGTTAATATTATTGATTTGCCAGGTACCCACTCCTTATACCCTTACTCTGAAGACGAAAAAATATCAGTAGATGTTTTAAAAGGAAAAATGGATGGTACATCTACTCCAGATATAATTTTAGCTATTGTAGATATAACTAAACTATATCAGAGTCTTTTTTTAATACAGCAGTTAATTGAACTAGGTAAGCCTCTAATTATTGCATTTAGTATGATTGATACTGCAAATAACAAAAATATAGATATAGACCTTAATAAGCTCTGCAATAAGATAGGAAATGTGTCTTTCTGTAAAGTAAACGGTACTACCGGAGAGGGGATTGATAAATTAAAAAAACTTTTAGCTAAAGAACTAAATAAAAATCCTATTAAAAAAGAAAATATTCGTAATGATAATAATCATGACCTTGCCAATGAGATAAGAGATAGATATAAAAATATAAAAATAATTTTATCAGATGTAGTAAAAAAAACTCACGGCCCTAAAAAGTGGTTCGTAAAACTAATAAGCTGGATAAACCAACCTATTCAAGCAAGTATATTATTCTTAGGAATAATGGCAACTATCTTCCAAGCAGTCTTTTCATGGGCTAATCCCCTTATGGAATTAATTGACAATGGTGCAAATCTCCTTATTACTCAAATTGAAACCAATTTTCCTGCAGGTTTATTATCTAGTTTTCTTATGGAAGGTTTAATTGGTGGAGTTGGAAGTGTGGTAATTTTTCTACCTCAAATATTAATCTTATCTTTTTTTATAATAATAATGGAGGATACAGGTTATTTAGCGAGAGCAGCCTTCCTAGTTGATAAAGCAATGAAAGTAGCTGGTCTATCAGGACAATCTGTTATTCCAATGCTCTCTGGTTTTGCTTGCGCTGTTCCGGCAATTATGGGAACTAGAGTGATACCAAATAGAAGAGATAGAATTGCTACTATACTAGCTATACCTTTTATGACATGCTCAGCAAGACTTCCTATTTATGCCCTCTTGATCGCAGCATTTGTTCCAAATACTCAATTAGGCTTCCTAAATCTTCAAGGCATAGTCCTATTTGGATTATATTTATTAGGAATTTTTGGTGGCGTTTTTACAGCTCTATTGCTCAAAAAAACAGCACTAAAAGGTAGTAATCCAACATTTATTTTAAGTCTCCCGGAATTTCATTTACCTAATATCCAAACAGTCTTTATTAAGATGATAGATAGGGGAAAGATTTTTATTAAGAGAGCTGGAACAGTAATATTTTTAGTTGCAGTATTTATTTGGCTACTTGCATATTTTCCAAGATCAGAAGAAATAGAATCTCAACGTGCTTTACTTGTTTATGAAGCAGGACAGACTCTAGAAAATGACGAATTAACGAATGAAATTAATAGGATAGAAAATGATTTCTCTGCACAACATCTAGCTCAAAGTTATTTAGGAAGATCAGGACAAATAATTGAGCCTATTTTTAGGCCAATAGGCTGGGATTGGAAAGTTTCTGCTGCGGTTATTGCAGGATTTCCTGCAAGAGAAGTAGTAATAGCAGTGCTAGGCACTATATATGCCGTTGGCTCGGAAGCTGATGAGGCTAGCCTTGCTACAAGACTTAAATCTGCGACTTGGCCTGATAATACCCCAATCTTTACCCTTCCAATGGTTTTAGGAATGCTTATATTCTATGCATGGTGTATGCAATGTGCGGCAACATTAGCGATAATGAAAAGAGAAACTAATAGCTGGAGATGGCCATTATTCTCATGGGTATATATGACAATTCTTGGGTATGTTGGAGCATTAGCTATATATTTTTCCTTCAATTTAATATTAAATTAGGAAATGGTAAATAATGAATCTAAAAAGAAATATTGGAAGGATAATATTAAATTAGTCTGTTCCTGTCTTTTAATCTGGTTTTTAGTATCTCTTGGCTTCTCCGTTCTCTTAGTAGACATACTTAATAGTTTTTCTTTTTTTGGTTTTAAGCTTGGTTTTTGGTTTGCACAACAGGGTTCTGTAATTACTTTTATTATTATTATTTTTTTCTATGCATATAAAATGAATAAGTTAGATAAAAAATATAATCTGGAAGAAGAATAAAAGTTGTGGACCTAAAGACCCTAACCTACCTTATTGTTGGACTAAGCTTTGTTATTTATATCGCGATAGCTATATGGGCAAAAGCATCTACTACGGGCGAATTCTACGTAGCTGGTAAAGGGGTAAATCCTGTTATTAATGGGATGGCTACAGCTGCAGACTGGATGTCAGCCGCTTCGTTTATTTCTATGGCTGGTGTAATTGCTTTACTTGGCTATGATGGCTCTGTTTATCTAATGGGGTGGTCAGGTGGGTTTGTTTTGCTAGCTCTTCTTATAGCTCCCTATCTAAGAAAATTTGGTAAGTTTACTGTTCCTGAATTCATAGGTGATCGCTTTGAATCAAAACTAGCAAAAATAGTTGCTGTAATATGTCTAATTTTCATTTCTTTTACTTATATCGCAGGCCAAATGAGAGGTGTAGGAATAGTATTTTCTAGATTTTTAGAAGTCCCAATCGGTGTTGGACTAATTATTGGCATGAGTGTTGTTTTTATATATGCAGTACTTGGCGGAATGAAAGGGATTACTTATACGCAAGTTGCACAGTATTGTGTTTTAATTTTTGCTTATACCGTACCTGCTATCTTTATAGCATTTCAGCTAACTGGAATAGCAGTGCCTCAAGTTGCATTTGGAGCTCAAATAAAAAATGAGTCGATCTTCCTACTCCAAAAACTTGATCAAATAGTTACGAGTCTTGGCTTTAATGAGTATACATCTTCAAGTAGAGGAATGATTGATACTTTTTGTATAACAGCAGCTCTCATGATTGGGACAGCAGGTATGCCCCATGTCTTAGTAAGGTTTTTCACGGTACCAAAAGTTAAGGATGCAAGAAATTCAGTCGGTTGGGCTTTACTATTCATTTCAATTTTATATCTTACAGCACCAGCTGTTGGTTCGATGGCTAGATTAAATTTAATTGAAACAATCCAAATAGGGCAAGTCGGTGAAGCTGAAGGAAATATCACTTATGCTGAAAGACCAAATTGGTTTAAAACATGGGAACAGACAGGGCTTCTTGAATTTAATGACTTAAATAATGATGGCAGAATACAGTATTATTATGATGCTAATCCAGAATTTTCTGAACAGGCTAAAAGTTTTGGTTGGGAGGGAAATGAATTATCTGTTGACCCGGACATAATGGTATTAGCTAATCCTGAAATTGCAAATCTGCCAAATTGGGTAATTGCACTAATTGCTGCTGGTGGCATAGCCGCTGCATTATCAACTGCTGCTGGCCTCTTACTAGTAATTTCAGCAGCAATTTCTCATGACCTACTTAAAGGCCTATTGATTCCAAAAATTTCTGAAAAAAATGAGCTACTAGCAGGGAGGATTGCTGCTACATTCACTATCTTTATAGCTGGATTACTTGGATACTATCCCCCTGCATTTGTTGCTCAAGTAGTAGCTTTTGCGTTTGGGCTAGCAGCGGCATCATTGTTTCCTACCATTTTATTAGGAATATTTA
Source organism: Gammaproteobacteria bacterium TMED78 (assembly GCA_002171615.1). GTDB lineage: Bacteria > Pseudomonadota > Gammaproteobacteria > Steroidobacterales > Rariloculaceae > TMED78. Next base: position 44,611 of record NHEF01000022.1, on the reverse strand, counting down.
ATAAACGAGTGAACTATCAAGGTGCTATTTCTGGAATGATTGTTGGTTTAATGTTTACATATTTATATATTGAAAGTTATAAAGGATTATTTCTCAGATGGATCGGCTCACCTTGGTTTGAAAATACAACAGAAAATTGGCTATTCGGAATTTCTCCTGAGGGAATTGGAGTTATAGGCTTATTACTAAATATTTCAATAACGCTAATAGTTAGTTACTCAACAAAGCCACCATCAGAGAGTGCAATAGCACTTGTTGATAAAATAAGATATCCTAAAAACATATAATTTAGACATTATCGTCTCCAAGTATCTTTGCTAAATTCATTGTTGAAGAGCTAGACTCGAAAGCTATTTTAACAATCATTGTCAGAGGAACTGATAATAACATTCCCGCTGCTCCGAAAACCCAGCCCCAAAAAACTAAAGATAAAAAAACAACTAAAGTTGATAGTCCTAATCGTCTACCCATAATACGTGGTTCTAAAATTCCACCAATAATTAGATTAATGCCTAAATACCCTAATGCCACTAGACTGGATTGCAAAATACCTAACTGAATAAATGCTAGTACTACAGGCGGAACAGCCGCTATTAGAGAGCCAATATTAGGGATATAATTTAATAAAAAAGCTAGCAGTCCCCATAAGGGTGCGTAATCTAAACCAACTAAAAAGGCAATAACTGTTGCAAGAATACCAGTCACTAAACTAATAACTGTTTTAATACTTAAATAATGCTGCATAGAGGAAGTAAAGCGTTTGAAATAATCAGGATCATCACTAGACCAACCAGTTAGTAATCCTATTTTTGCAGGGAAAGTAGAAGCCTCTAGCAATAAAAAAATTACAGAAAGAATAATTAATACGAAGTTAGCAAAAAGTCCTTGTAGGCCGTTAAATAGATTTGCTACTAAAGCCATTGGTGAAGCAATTTCAAATTGATTAAGAATCTGAGTTACTGTGAGCTCCTGGCCAAAGCCCATTGCAATACTTGTTACCTTTTGGTTTAAAAGATCTTCATAGAAAGGTAGTCTTTCTGTAAATCCAGCTATTTGAGCACTAATAAAAATACCAGTTACTGTTAGGACTGCAATAATGACCATAACAACAAATAAAACAGAAAGGCCTAGTGGGACTTTGTAACTACTCAAATAATTTACTAGTGGCATAAAAATAATTGATAAGAAGACTGCAAATAAAAAAGGTACAAGAATACTACTTGCGGCTTGAGCCGCGAAAATAATAACTATAGTAGCTGCAATAGCTAACAANCTATTAATCATTGATGTCTTTTCACTTGNTATATTTATGTCAATCTCCTAATACAAGATTATTAAGTTTTTCTGCTGAAGAAACAATAGTTTTTTTATTAATAGAAGCTAAATATTCGATACTTTTATTATCTGATAAAATAGTTTTTTTGTTCATGCTCATTAAATTTGCTCTTTTATTTTCAGGACCTTGCTCCTTTCCTATGCCTCCACCAAACTCAATAAATAAAATTGGTTCTTGTTCTATTGCTTTCTTCATAGAATCAAGCCATAGAACTGGTGAGAATATTTGAAAATACAAAGTAGAGCGAAAAGCGTCTTCTATAGCTTCATAAAAGGAAGCTTGATCATCGGGTATAGAGTGTTCAATTAAAGGATGAAGATTAGCACTATGATTTGAAATAATTGAGGGGTGCACTATTGCATCTGAAAAACGAATACTGAAGTTAGTATTTAATAAATCTTCATAGAAATTTTCAGCCGCAGGAGCCATAAGGTGGCTATGAAAAGGCCCCTCTGTATTTAATTTAATAGCCTTAATTCTTTTATTAAATGAAGCTATAGAATTTAAAAACAGGTCAACTGCTCTATCATNACCAGCTAGTACAGTTTGTTTTTCTGAATTATGTGCTGCTAAACTCAGAAAAGTACTTGCAGCATACTTTTTAGCTGTTTCAAAATTAAGATTAGTTGCCACCATACTTCCACTTGCGCATTCGCTCATTATCTCTGCTCTTCTTTTTACTAGCTTTATTGCTTTAGAAAAAGAAAGAGTGTTNGTAGCAACTAGCGCTGCATACTCTCCTAAACTATGTCCTAAGGCAAGATAAGGTCTAACAAGCTCTTTATCGCTAACCAAAGAAAGCATGGATTCCATACAGGCTATTTCATGTGTTAGTAAAGCTGGCTGTGTAAATTCTGTTTTATCTAGTTTATTTTCTGGGTCATTTATAGAAAGCTCTATCATGTCATAACCAAGTACCTCGCTTGCTTGATCATAGATTTTTCTAGCAACATCAAATTCCCTAATTATATCTGATCCCATTCCTTTATATTGGCAACCTTGACCTGGGAAAATATAAATTATTTTATTTTGATTATTTGGGCTATAGTAGTTTTTACTTTTTTTTAACAATTATTTACTCCTTATTTCTAAATCATCCACTGTTATCAATAATATAAATCCGATAAATAATAATAGTAAAACAACAGAAACTCCTATTCTTTGTGAATTGGTCCATTGCGTCAACACTCCTAGTAAGAAAGGGCCTATAAATGCAGTCAGCTTTCCTGAGAAAGCATAAAAACCAAAAAACTCATTCTTTTTTTCTTTTGGTATAAATCTTGCCATTAATGATCTACTAGCAGACTGATTTGGACCTGCAAAAAAACCAAATAGTGCCCCTGCTAGCCATAACCAAGTTCTCTCAGTTGCTAAAACTGCTAATAAAGTGGCAATAAAAAGGAAAACTAGAGAAATAAGAATAGTTTTTTTTCCACCAATAACATCATCAATATAGCCCATAATAAAGACGCCGATACCTGCTGATATATTTAAAACTATCCCAAATATTAGTACCTCAGCTAAAGTAAAATTAAATGTTCCAGCAGCGTATATCCCACCAAACGCAAAAACAGTCACCATTCCATCGTTATAAATCATTCTAGCTAGCAAAAATCTGATTATTTGTTTATATTTTCTTAGCTCTCTCCATGTGCCTTTTAATTTTAAATATCCCTCTAAAATTAAATTCTGATTTGTCTTTAATTTTGGATCCTTATCCTCTAAATAATAAAAAAGAGGAATGCTAAAAATTAGGAACCAACTAGCAACTAATAAATTAGTTGCTCTAATGTTTTCTCCNTTTTCTTTAGTAAGTCCAAACCATGGAATNTCTGGCTGGACAAAACAAAAAAGCGCAATAGATAAAGATAATAAACCGCCAGCATACCCAAAGCTCCAAGCGAGACCAGAAATACGGCCTATATTTGAAGAATCTGAAAAATCAATTAAAAATGTATTATAAAAAACAAGTGCAAATTCATAAGCTGTGTTGGCAAAAAAGAAGAACAAAAGGGCTAAAAATACATAACCTGGCTGAATAGGATAAAGAGCTAAGGTAGAAATAACACAGATTAAAGTAAAGAAAATAATAAATTTTTTTCTATAAAAGCCGCAATCAGCTATAGCGCCTAAAATAGGTGAAAATAATGCAACTACAATAGCTGTAATTGTTACTACTCTTGACCATAAAACTGTTCCAGTAATTGGATCAGGAGCAATCACTTGTGTAAAGTATGTTGCGTATATGAATGTTAATACAAGAGTACTATATGCTGAGTTTGCAAAATCATATAAGGCCCAAGACCATATTTTTTTTGTTTTCTCTTGTAGATCTAGCATTTAAAAAATCTTTTTAATTAATTCGCTTAATTAGCGGTTTGTTTCCAAATCTATCTTTCCACTTTGGAATAGCATCTTTATTACAGATATTTTCTGGAATTAAACTAGAAAAAGAATCTAAAATAGCTTTAGTCGCCCCTGGAATTGCTGGAACCAAAGTACCAGGGTAGTTGGCACTAACCATATGAGGGCTAAGGATTAAATTATCTCTAATATTTCGTATATAAGAATTCTCAGGAGGAGGCTCCTCAGGTAGGACATCTAATGCCGCACCCAATATATTTCCANTATCCAAAGAGCTAGTTAGAGCATCTATATCAATAATGGGGCCTCTTGCTGTATTAACCAAGTAAGCTGTTTTTTTCATTTTTTCTATATTCTCTTTATTAAACATATTTCTAGTTTCATTTGTAAGATTGCAATGTATAGAAATAATATCTGACGATTTCAACAGATCATCTAAATCCACTCTTTTAACTTTATGTTTAGAAAAAACAGAATCTGGTAAATAAGGATCATAAGCTAAAATATCTATATTCCAAGGGCAAAGCAGATCTGCAACTCTTGAACCTACTCTTCCTAAGCCAATAATCCCAATAGTAACTCCCTTATAGCCATCATCCCTTTTACCTAAGTATGTACCCATAAGATTATCATCACGCCATCCACCGCTTTTCACATGGTGATCCCTGGCACCTATTTTCTTTGTTAGGCTTAGCATAAGAGCTATAGTGCCTTCTGCAACTCCTCCCCAGTTAGCCTCTGTTGGGCTATTAGTTACTAGAATGCCTTTATCAGTAGCAGCATCTAAATCAATGTCCTCAAAACCTATTGTATATTTTGAAATAATCCTGAGATCTGGAGTATGCTCTAAAAACATTCTATCTATAGGTATTTTTTTTATAGTTGCCCCCATCAATGCATTAGCACCTTTAGCAATTTCGAGAACTTTATTTTGCTCAATACCAGATTTCCAATCAGAAGACCCAAGTGTAACTTCGCAACCTCTTATTTCAAGCTCGCGATGTGATTTTTTAGAATCATCGATTGGTATATAAATACAAACTTTAGGTTTGTTCATATTAAATATATTGATTAAATGTTAAATAGCTCATGTGAACCATCTATAATCATCTGACATGAGACATAGAAAATAATAATAGCTCCTAAATATGCTATCCATTGATTCTTATTAATAATCTTAGCAATAAAAGTTGCTGCTAAACCCATAAATGCAACAGATAAAGCCAATCCTACTACTAATATCCATATCTCTTCCCTTGCAATACCAGCAACAGCTAAAACGTTATCTAAAGACATAGAAATATCAGCTATAATTATTTGAAAAATAGCTTGTCCCATAGTTTTTTTAGATTTATCGCTATATTCACCAGTACTATTTTCTTTTGTATTAGAGCTTAAATGGTGCCTTCTCAAGTCTGACCAAAGTTTCCAGCTAACCCAGAGCAATAATAATCCACCAATAAAAAGCAAGCCTGTTATCTGAAGTAACTGAACAGTTATAGATGCAAAGAAAATCCTCATCACAGTGGCAAATAGAATTCCAATAACCATTGCTTTGGCTCTCTGTTCTTTCTTAAGCCCAATAGTCGCCATTGCAATTACAATTGCATTATCTCCAGCTAATACGATATCAACTAGCAATACCTGAAAAAGCGCTGACATCGAGTCCATTGTAAGTATTTCCATAGAGACCTATATTAATTAAATTATATTATTTTTATAATTTTTTGATTTTGTTATTATTCATTATATCTAGTTATTTGGCACCATGAATAGCTTAAGGTTTTATAAATTAGAGGCAAATAAATAATACAATGAAATCAAATATTTTTTTCATATCTTTAGCGTTCTTGCTATTAATATCTAATACTGCCTTATCACAGACAGATGAGGAGAAGATAGAAGAGATTATTGTAGAATCTACAAGGTTGGAACAACCTTTATTAAATATCCCAACAGCAATAAGTATTATTAGTAAAAAAGAGATTGAGCAAGGAAGGCAACAAATAAATATAGATGAAGCTCTATCTAGAGTTCCTGGTCTATTTATTCAAAATAGATATAACTTTGCGCAAGATTTAAGGATATCAATTAGAGGATTTGGNTCAAGATCAAGCTTTGGTATTAGAGGAATAAAAATACTTGTGGATGGAATACCAGAAACATTACCAGATGGACAAGGACAAGTGGATAGTATTGACTTTAACTCTTTAAAACAAATAGAAATAATTAGAAGTCCTAGTTCATCCTTGCACGGTAATGCCTCAGGAGGGATTATAAATTTTATTTCGGATGATAGTATAGAACCGATAATTTTAACTAAGTTTATTTCGGGGATAGATGGTTACGATAAGAAACAAATAAAAATCAAAAATAACTATAAAAATATAAACTATTCTCTAGGATTGGCAGAAACAAACTATCAAGGATATAGAGAACATAGCGAATCAAAAAATAAACAATTCTCTATGAGAATGAATTTAAATTTCAGTGATAACAAGACTTTAATAGCATCATTCAATCATACAAATCAACCACTATCAAAAGATCCGGGAGGGATAAATATTTTACAAGTAGAAAGTAATAGAAGACAGGCTAGAGATAAAAATATTTTATTTGATGCTGGAGAAGAATTAAAAAATAGTAAAATAGGGCTCTCTTTAAATTATCCTATTAATAGCTATCATTTGATTAAGGCTAATATTTTTAATATATCTAGGAGTTTTAAAAATAAGTTACCATTTAATAATGGAGGATCTGTAGACTTATCTAGATCATTCTACGGCGGAGGTTTTTCATATACATTCAGTAAAGAAAATAGCTTTAATAATAGATTAATTATTGGTACTGATTTTGAAAATCAAAATGATGAGAGAAAAAGATTTAATAACTTTAATGGAATACTCGATAGTATCTCATTTAATCAGAAAGAAACTGTTAAGATAAATGGTCTCTTTATTAGAGATGAGTTTACTATTAATAATTTTGATATTAATTTAGGCCTTAGAAGCGATATAATCTCTTTTAATATTAATGACTATTATTTATCAAATGGAAATGATTCGGGAGTAAGAAATTTAAACCATACAAGCCCTTCTTTAGGCATTCTATATAATATAACTAATGATAGTAAAATATTTACAAATTTTTCAACTTCATTTCAGACCCCTACAACTACTGAATTTGCTAATCCTGCTGGGACAGGAGGCTTTAATCCTAAGCTTGGTCCTCAGTCCTCTGATAATATGGAAATCGGATTTAGATCATCTGGAGAAAATCATAACTATGAGATAGTTATTTTTAAAACTAAATCGACAGATGAAATCCTTCCCTACGAACTAGAAAATAGTCCAGGTAGAAATTTTTTTCATAATATAGGTAAATCTAGTCGAAAAGGTTTAGAGTTATCTTCTATGTATTCTGTAAGTGAAGAGGTTTCAATCAACTCAAGTTATACATTTTCTAGTTTTAAATTTAAACATTTCATTGATAAAAATAATAATTTTTCAGGAAATTTCATACCTGGTATTCCAAAAAATATGTTTTATACTGAACTCCTTTATGAAAATAGTAGCAACTTNTTTGCATCAATAGATTTTCATCATATAGGTAAAATATTTACTAATAATAAAAATGCTATTTCTACAAAAGGATATAACCTATCTAATATCAGGATAGGTTTAGAGTATAATTTAGCAGATTTTATAATTAATCCTTTTTTAGGAATAAGTAATATATTTGATGAAGATTATAATTCTAATATAAGAATCAATGCATTCGGTAATCGTTATTATGAGCCTGGACCGGGACAATCTATCTATTTTGGAATCTCAGTTTCTTCTTTATTTAAATAATTATGGATGTATATTTAGGATTAGGCTCAAATATTGGTGATAGAGCAAAAAATCTCTCTCAGGCAATAAATTTTCTTAAAAAAAATAATATTTCAATTATTAAAATATCTCCTATAGTGGAAACACCCGCATTGCTACTTGAAGGATCACCTTATAATTGGAATAAGCCATTTCTGAATCTTGTTTTACTTTGCAAAATAAATAAAGATCCTGAGTCATTTCTTACTGATATAAAAAATATAGAAAAAAAATTAGGAAGAAAAGATAATAAAAGATGGTCTCCAAGGGAAATTGATATTGATATACTATCTTGGGGTAATAAATTATTATCAACAAAGAAATTAACTATACCCCATCCTAAGTTACATGAGAGAAACTTTGTATTAACGCCTCTGCTTTCATTAAAACCAAGATTAAAACTACCTGGAATAAATAAAAATATTATTCAGCTCTCAGAAGATATAGATAATCACATCCCTTTATGGATGGGTATATTAAATATAACTCCAGACTCATTTTCAGATGGAGGAATATATAAAAATATTTTTGATATTGAAAAGAAAATAGATGACATGATAGAAAATAGTGTAAATATAATTGATATTGGTGGAGAATCAACTCGTCCAAATGCAAAAGAAGTTTCCCCAGAAAAAGAGTGGGAAAGAATTTATCCAGTACTCCAATTACTCCTAAATAAGAAAAAAAATAATTTATTTTTCCCTCTTTTAAGCATAGATACTTACCACCCTGAAACTGCTATTAAGGCAATTAATATTGGAGTTGATTTAATTAATGACGTTAGTGGTCTTACAAATATTGAAATGCAGAATATAGCTAGAAATAGCAATCAGGATTGGGTAGCAATGCATAANATTGGAATACCAGCAAATAAAAATAAGATAATTACTGGAAAAACTACTAAAGAAATCAAAAAAAATTTAGAAGATTGGTTGACTCATAATATTAAAAATTGGGAGAAAGCTGGTATAGATTTAAATAGAATAATTTTTGATCCTGGGATAGGTTTTGGGAAGGATGCCAATCAGTCCTATAAAATTCTATCTACTATTGGAAGTTTTAAGAAATATGGATTAAGGATATTAGTAGGTCATTCAAGAAAATCTTTCTTAAATGATCTAATTGGAAGCGGTAATAGGGACTCATCTACTTTAGGNATTTCAATGAAGCTATTACAGCAGAAAGTAGATATATTAAGAGTTCATAATATTGGTCTTCACACTGAAGCTTATAAAGCCTGGCAAAGAATCTATTAATCTCTAGCCTATATTGAAATACCTGTGCCTAATTTATTATCGTAATGATGCCAAATAAGTCTAGCAGCTATAGATCTTAATGGTTTCCACCTCTCGCCATTTTTTGAATAATTGTTAACATTNCTTTCATTTAACAAATCTTTTGTGCCTTTAATTAATCCTAGATCATTTGGTGGCCATATATCTAATCGTTCCATGGCACTAAGCATATATATCGATGCAGACCAGGGACCAATACCTGGAAATCTTATAAGTTTCTGGAACACAATATCATCGCTATCCTTATTTAACTCTGATAAAACTAAATCGCCATTATTTACTGATTCTGCTAAATTATAGCAATAAAAAGCTTTCTGCCTCGAGAGNCCTTGCTTTCTAAGCCCTTCTATACCTAGGGCAATCACTCTATCAGCGGTTACCTCATGAATATTTTTCTCTAAATTTTTGAATATAGTAGATGCTGCTAAAGTTGATATTTGCTGTTCAATGATTATCAAGATTATTGACCTAAAAGAAGGTTCTCGGTGCCAATACTTAGGCATCCCCCATAGCTTTAGAACTTCACTTATCTCTGAATACTCAATAGCTAGTTCATTTACATATTTTTCAAAATTTTTGTTTTTTATTTTAGTCATAAAGAGTTGTAATCTACTAAGAAATAAAAATAATACCAGAATCAATTGAAAAGATATAAAATGAACACAATTGACTTATAAGGAAAATATGAAAAATACAAAAGTAGGCATAAGTGGTCTATCGACCTACTTTCCTCCATACAAAATAAACCTCGAGAACTGGTCTGACTGGTCAAATATTAATTGGGAAAAAATTAGCCATGTCGTAGGAAATAGCTTTAGAATGAAAGGGCCTGATCAGAGTATCTATACCTTAGCTGCATCTGCTGTTTTGAAATTAATCGATCAGTATAATATTGATCCATCATCTATCAGTTTTCTTGGCCTAGGTACAGAATCTAGTACTGATAATTCTGCTGGAGCTATTATTATAAAGGGAATAGTTGATAAAGCCTTAAAACAAAAAGGCTTAAACCTAATAAATAGAAATTGTGAAGTTCCGGAATTTAAACATGCATGCTTGGGTGGGATATATGCTTTGAAAAATGCATTAAGATCTTTAGCATTAGATTCTAGAAAAAGTTGTGCGATAGTCGTTAGTGCTGATATAGCTACATATGCAATAGGTAGTTCTGGAGAAGCTACTCAAGGTGCTGGAGCAGTAGCAATCTTATTAGAAAAAAACCCTAAACTTCTAGAAGTTGACTTAAATAATATTGGAAGCGCATCTTCTTATAGAGAAATAGACTTTAGGAAGCCATTATTAAGAAATTTAATTAAAGGAAAAGTTAATGGTCATTTTCAGGACATTCCAGTATTTAACGGTAAGTATACAAATGCATGCTATCTAGATGAAACAGTTTATGCATTAAAAGATATGCTCATGAAGTGTAATTATAATCCAGAAGATTATTTTAAAGAAGTCGGAGCTATTTTTATGCATAGGCCTTATCACTTTATGCCAATTACATCATTAGCTATGAGCTACTTGTTTAGTCTTAGCTGGAATAAAAATAGTCATATAAGGTTAAAAGAATTTTGCGAAGAAGCTAATGTTAACTTTAATGAAATTATAGATGAGATGAGCTCTACCCCTGATTTTTTAACTGCTGCAAAAACTGGTAATATTGATCAAACAATCTATCCTAAAACTATTAATTTATTAAAAAAATTTCGAGAGATGCCTTTTTTTAAAAATTTAATAAAAGAAAAAATTACATTAGGCTCTAAACTTATGAAAGATATAGGTAATGTTTATTGCGCAGCATTACCAGCATGGCTAGCAGCTGGACTAGAGGAAGCAGCAAAAAAAGGTATTGAGCTTGAAAACAAAACAATACTTGTATTAGGTTATGGTAGTGGGGATGCTGCTGAGTCTATCCCAATGAAAGTTGCAAAAGGATGGAAAAATGAGGCGTTAAAGATATGCTTTGAAGAATCACTTCAATCATATCAAGATCTCTCTAAAGAGCAATATAATGATCTTCATGAAAATGGACATGCAAAAAACTTAAGCCCTCCTAATACGGGATTTGTTATTGATTCTATTGGCTCAAATGCTAACTCTATGTATAGCGATGAAGGTATAGAATATTATCGATTTATTGGTTAAATATTTTTGTAAAATAATTTCTGAATATACTATCTACTTCCATTTTAAACCAAGGTGTAAAAATTCCAGGGTTAGTATTTATATCAGAAATTAATTCTTCAAAACTTATATATTTACATTCAGCAATTTCTTGTTTATTTGACCTAATATCTCCATCATAAATACCATAGTAGACATAACAGTACTCATTTTCAGAACCTATATTCTTATAAGAAGCGTGGTATTTAAACTTATACAAAAAAAATAACTGAGTTTTTATTCCTAATTCTTCATAAATTCTTCTATTAGCGGCTTCACCAACCTCTTCACCGACACTTGGATGTGAACAACATGAATTAGACCAATAATTTGGCCATAACATCTTTTTATTACTCCTCTTTTGGATAAGAACCTCACTATTCTTATTGAAAATAAATACAGAAAAGGCTCTATGAAGCAAGCCCTCCCCAAGATGACAACTATCTTTAAAATTTGAGCCAATCTTATTATCAGAATCATCTACTAAGATGAGCTTTTTTGAACCCTCAAGATGAGATTTATGAGAACTCAATCTGCTCCTCCAATCATTACTGGAACTGCACTAAAACCCTCATTTTTAATTGAAGAGATTAGGTTACTTTGACTATCAATATCCTGACAAATAGCAACAACTGAACCGCCTCCCCCGCTTCCTGTTAATTTTGCTCCTAAAGCGCCATTTACTCTTGACAGATCAACTAAATGCTCTATTTCAGGTGTTGATACTTGAAGTGCATTTAACATCCCATGACAAATATTCATTAGCTGTCCTAATTCGTTATAGTCTTTAGATTGAATTGCTTCAATACCTTTAAGAACTATAGAATCTATTTGGTCAAAAATTCTCTGATATAAAATAGGATTCTTTTTCCAGGCTTCTCTTACTTTGTTAACAGTTCTAGCAGTAAGCCCTTCATTCTTTGTAAAAGCTATAACCATATAAATTGGCTTCTTTATATCCAGTAACTCTACCAGTGGCGGCTCTGAGTTCCTATAAACTAATGGTTTTCCATAGCACGCCAAGGTATTATCTATTCCACTAGGATTTCCATGTGCTACCTTTTCAGATAAGAAAGCTAAACTATTAACCTGCTCATCTGATAATTTAAGATTGAAATGCTTGTCTAGCGCTCTAATTATTGCAACAGCCATAGCTGCAGAACCACCCAATCCCATACCTCTAGGTACATCAGGAAAAACTTCAATCTTCATTGATCTTGATTGTAAATCTAATTCATTAAGTATAACTGAAGCAGCTTTTTCAAAAGAATGTTGCTTTGCTGGATCCTGCTTTAGTTTATATTCAACGCCCCATTTTGGAATAAAAATGCAAACTCCATCATCATAATCTCCTAAATGAGCTTTTATTTTTAGAGGCAACGGAGCTGCTATAGCATGCTTACCATAGACGACAGCATGCTCTCCAAGAATAATTACTTTCCCATACCCTATGCCTAAAGAGTCATCATTATTTTTTCTATTGATATTATTTTTAGATTCAACAGCACCAGTTAAATCAGAAACTAGTTCTTTTGCTTTCCAGATTTTCACCTCCCCACTAAGGACTAACCTATCTAAAACCTCATCAAAAATATCCTCGCTGGCTCCAGCTGCTCTCACTACACTCCTAGCATGTAAATTCATATGGCCTTTTTGTATCCCTTCTGTTGCTAATGCTTTAAGAGCAGATAAGTTTTGTGCTAACCCAACTGATGCCATTACTTTAGCTAGCTCTAATGAAGAGTTCACATTAAGCAGTCTCAAATTCAGAGAAACTGTAGGATTTGTAGAAACATTTGGGCCTACTATACCGACCTGCAATGGAATCTCAATTTCACCACAGAGGCTTCCATTGCTTCCCTTAGTCCAACTTGTTAAAGATTTGTACCTTCCACTAATTGAGGCATAAGAATGAACCCCGGCCTCTATCGCTCTCCAATCATTACCAGTAGCAATTGCTATCGGATCTATTCCATTCATTATCCCCTTATTATGAGTTGTTGCTCTATAAGGGTCTATCTCAGCAAATTCGCTAGCTAAAATAATTGCATCCCTTATTTCCTCGCCAGAATAATTGTTACTTCTTAAATATTTAGTAGAGATTTCGCAACTTGCCCTAACTAGTGAACGATCAGCTAAATTTGATAATATTCTTAAAAAAACTTTAGCTCCCGCTATAGATTCTATAAGCGAGGCAACACCTTCGCACATACTATTTACTAAATTTGCTCCCATTGCATCACAGGTATCTACTAATAAATGAAGAACGAGCATTCTCTGCTTTCTTGAAGGCAAGGGATGGGTAAAAATCTCTATATCTTTTGCGCCACCACCTCTTGCTACCATATTAGGATGAAAGCTATTAGCTAAATTTAATATTTCTTGTTTTTTAGTTATTAATAAAGATTTGCAACTTTCGACATTCTCAACATCAATGATCTGTATCTGACCAATCATAAGTTGGTCATCAGCCTTTGCTTGAAACCCACCTGAATTACGAACTAATTTAGAGGCCGAACTAAGAGCAGCAACAACAGAGGGCTCTTCTATAGCCATTGGTACAATATAATCTTTATCATTAACAACAAGATTAACTGCTAAACCTAACGGCAGGCCTATCACTCCAATAACATTCTCAATCATTTGATCAGCCGAAGATAAATCTAATGTATGATTGTTAGACAACATAGAAAAAAGATCACTCTCTGAAATAAGCCCTTGCTCGTAAACGGCTTCAATACGATCGCGAATATCTAATTTATAAAATTCTGAAAGTTGTAAACGCTTCTTATTCACTAATCATGCTCCATATAATCAAGCCCTTTATAATCTACTTCTAGATTAATTATTTTATACTTCTCTCCAACATCTAAATTAAATTTCTCTAAAGCCTCTTTATCATCAGAAAAAACTATACCTATATCTCCACCACCACTTCCACTAACCTTATAATCTAAATCATATTTCTTAGCAGTAACAAGTATATCGCGATGCTCTTTACTAACAATATTTATTCCTGCCTCACTCCCAAGATTGTCTAATTCAGAATTGTACAAACTTATTGCTTGAAGAAAATTTTTTACGTCATTCTCTCTAATTGCCGAACAGCATTTTTCAATTATATCACCTAAAGAAGTAATTCTTTCACTGTATTTTTTTTTATTATTAGCCTTCCATTGATTAAAATTGATTATAAAAGATTTTGTTAATACTGGGACTCCAGTATAAATAATACTAAAGAAGATACCCGATGGAAACTTGACTGAATCAACTTCAGCTTCATTATCTTGACAATTTTTAAATACTATAATGCCTCCATACTTACTAACAGCTAAATCTATTCCACTACCTAAATTATTTTGGAAGTTCCTATGTATAGTTATTAATTCTCTTAAAGATAATTCATTTAAAAAAATTTTAGCCCAAGCTAGCAATACTGCTGAACTTGATCCTAGCCCTAGTTTATTTTCATGAAAATATAACTCTGACGAATCTATCTTACCGCTCCAAGCTTGTTTTTTACTCTGCCAAAACTGACTAATAACTAGATCAACTAATGCTAAGCCTGACCTATCTCCTAATTTAAAACTATTGTTATCTAAATTAGGCATAACAGTTTCTAGATAGCAATTATTGCCTTCTATGAAACTAGCCTCTGCAATTACTCTCCTATTTACTGCAAAAGCTATTGCTGGCTTTCCTGCCAATACAGCATACTCTCCTAATACAATTACTTTTCCAGGTGCCGAGGAAATATATTTCATACGTACCTAAACTAAAGAGTTATCAATTGTAGAAATAATCATTTTTTTAACTCCTGGGATTTTTTTTAATAGATCAGAAATCATAACAGTACTCTCTGGTTTACATATTGCCTTAACCTGAGGACCTGCATCTACTGTAAAAAAGACAGGTACTCCTGATTTTTGTAAATCCATAATCATTTTTATACAGGCCAATGTTGCCTGATTCCAATAAAGTACTGGTGGGTTACTAGTCATGATTACAGAATGCATTTTTATACAATTACTTTGAGTAATTGAAGATAAGCTCTCAAAATCTTTATTCATAATAGCATCTCTTGCAATAGCAAGATCAGATACACTACTTTTTATCCATTCATTATAAAAAGGAGAAGTTAAGGCTGATAACTCCATTGCAGCTCTAGAACCTATTTCTTTCTTTTTTGTATCAGTAACAGCAATAACAACTTCTAAGGGCCAATGAGATGCTGGTGCAATTTGCTTTGCAAAGCTATCGCTCCCATCAGAGTTTTTACCTACAAACATTTCAACAAACCCACTGTAAATTGATCTGGCTGCCGATCCTGAGCCATGCCTAGCAATTATACTTAGCTTCCTTGGGCTAAGTTCAAGATTAAGAGCTTTAGATGCCGCTAAAACAATTGCAGCTAATCCTGATGCAGAAGAAGCTAGACCTGAAGCTGTAGGAAAATTATTCTTGCTTATAATCTTAGCAAAAAAATCTACCTTTGCCTCTTTCCTAATTAAATCTAAACAGCTCTTAATCCTATCTATAGGATTAGAAAAATCCTCTCCATTGATATATAAAAAATCTCTTTCTAGACTTTCATCAAAAACTACTTCGGTATCAGACCATAAAGAATCTAAAGTTATAGAAATTGATCCTACTGCTGGTAAATTAAGCTCTCTATTTGTCTTCCCCCAATACTTTATTAGTGCAATATTTGCTTTGGCCTTAAAAGATGCCTTCATATTTAACTTCTTAAGTGATATAAACACCTAATGTTAACATATAAACAAAAGTATAGTTTTGATGAAAAGTTTGATTTTTATAAAAAATATATCAATAAGAATATAGAATCTTTCCTAAAAAAATATCCATTAAATCCTCCTAGACTAATAGATGCTATAAGATACTCTTCGCTAGATGGTGGAAAAAGATTACGTGCTATTTTAGTTTATGCCTCAGGAGAATTGTTATCTATAGATAAAAAGCTACTTGATCCAATTGCGGTAGCAGTTGAATTAATCCATAGCTTCTCTCTAATCCATGATGACTTACCAAGTATGGATGATGACGATTTAAGAAGAGGAAAGCCTTCTCTTCACAGAGCTTTTGACGAAGGAACGGCTATTCTTACTGGGGACATACTTCAAACAATTGCATTTGATATAGTGATAAATAGTAAAGAGTACTTAAACTTTCCTAATCAAAGAATACAACTGCTTAGAGAATTAGCACATTCAATTGGACTAGAAGGAATGACTGGAGGGCAATATCTAGATCTAAATTTAGAAAATATAGATATAAAAGAAAATGATCTAATAGATATTTATACAAAAAAAACAGGATCTCTAATCCGAGCATCTATAATAATGCCTAGTTTTTTTTCAGAATTAAAGAAAAATGACATTGAAAAATTAGAAATTTTTTCTACTAATATTGGCCTAGCATATCAAATTAAAGATGACTTACTAGAAGTAGAGCATACGACAGAAATGATTGGAAAAAATATTAACTCCGATAAAAAAAATAAAAAAAATACCTTCCCTTCTGTTATTGGAATAGAGCAATCAAAAAATTGTCTAGCAAAATATAATAGAATTGCACTTGATGCTATTTCTAAATTTGGAGAAAAAGGTTTATTCTTAAAATCACTGTCCCAACTAATCATTGAAAGAGAGAAGTAGGCGTACTTCCAATATTTATAAAAATAGTTCATAATAATTATATGCATGCTTACTCAACTCAGGAAGTTGCAAACCTGTTAGACGAAAATCCAAAAAAAATTCGTGCTTTTGCAAGAGCTTGTATTCCTAAAATTAAAAAAACCTCTTCTGGGCATTTTCGCTTTTCGTTTCAAGATTTGGTACTACTAAAAGCAGCAAAAAATCTTTTCTTATCTTCTAATAAAAAAAATAATGTTTGGAGATCATTAAGATCACTTCGTAACCATCTTCCCTCTGATAGGCCCTTAAGTTCTATTCGAGTCGTATTGGAAGATGAAAAAATAATAGTTTCTGAGAAAAATAATTCGTGGGAGATAGAATCTGGTCAAGTAATAATGAACTTTTCAGTAGAGGATATGAAACAAAAAGTAGCTCCTTCTCTTTATGCATCAATAGAAAAGTATATTGGTGAAGTAAGCACAGCAGATGAGTGGTTTTCGTTAGCTCTAGAGTTTGACCAAATTGGTGGAAAAGATGATGCATGTTCAGCCTATAGAGAAGCACTTAAAATTGATCCCAAACACACTAGCTCGCTTATTAACCTAGGAAGAATACTTCACAAAAAAGAAAGTTATAATGAGGCTGAAGAGCTTTATTTGCAAGCACTCTCAATTGATCCTAATAACTCTATAGCCGCTTTCAACTTAGGTGTAATCCTTGAAGATAAAGGGTCTCCTAAAGATGCAATACAGGCCTATAAAATATCACTTGATATAAAGCCAAATATGATTGATGCTCATTATAACTTAGCCTTGCTTTATAAAAAGGAAGGAGACGAAAGAAATTCACTTAAGCATTTCTCAAAATTTCAAAATCTAATTACTAGCGATTAGAAAAAATATCACTATAAAGCTTACTTGTTTTCTTTATAGTGTCTTCTAGTGAAAAATCTTTTTTGATTGTACTATATGCATTCTTGGAAAAACTCTTACATTTAGCCCTGTCCTTATATAAAGTTAACATCGCAGCTCCTAATTCTTTAGTGTTTCCTGGCTCAACCACTAATCCAGAATAATCATGCTTTACAAGCTCGGGATTGCCTCCTACTCTTGTTACAATTGGAGTAGCTCCATATGCCATAGATTCAATAATAGATCTTGGCAACCCTTCACCCCTAAGACACGGAAGAACAGAACAATGTGATACGCCTAGAAAAGCTGAAATATCCTCTCTAAAGCCTAATATTCTAAAATTATCTTTCTGAGGTGATTTTGAAACAAGTTCCTTTATTTCAGGCTTATCCATACCTTCGCCAATTAAAAGAAAATGAATAGAGCCGTCATTTGGGAGCATGCTTGTAGCTTTTATAAATACAGGAATACCCTTCCTTGGCCTAACATTAGCTACGCAACATATAATAAAGCTTTCCTTGTGAATAGATAGCTCTTTAAGATTTATAGGAGGATCTTTATACCAATTTAATTTATGGCCTTTATAAATAGTAATCAATTTATTTGGACTAACGCTTTTCTTTATTAAGCTACTTTTTACCTCATTAGCAACACATATAATTTTATCAACTCGAGGATTAAGAGTACTCATCCAATCTATCGGATTAAAATAACTTACTCCACCTACTACTCCCCTATAAATAAGATTTTTAACACCAAGTCCTTTACTAGCTGATAATCCATTAAAAATAGCGCGTCTATGAAGGAGATGAAGAATTTGGGTCTTATGAGTAACTAAGGCTTTTCTGATAACTTCTCTACTACTATTATCCCATTTACCTGAAAAATTAATGACTTGGTAAGGGACTCCAGCATCTTTTAACCAATGTATATATCTGGAATCGCCATTTAAAATAACATTTAAATCTATGCCGCTCTTATAAAGACCAATAAACATGCCCGTCTCTGATCTATCAGCATATTCAGCGATTACTAAAACCCTTATCCTATTCATATTAAATTATATTATCCATATTATAAATTATTGAAATAGTTTAGTGAAAATTATACTCAAGACTGAGACAATTATGCCTATGAATGCTAATAATACAAAAATACAATCGCAAACTTTTGGTCAAGATCTTAAAAAACCTGGTGAGATCAGAACAATAATTGTGATAATCCTGACTGGAATCACGATGATGATTGAAATATCTGGAGGTATAGTATTTAGATCTATGGCGCTCTTAGCTGATGGATTGCATATGGCAGCTCATGTAGCAGTACTTACTATAAATGTATTGGCGTATGTTTATACTCGAAAATTTTCACGCAATGAAAAGTTTAGTTTTGGAACTGGAAAAATAAATACTTTAGCTGGCTACACTAGTGCCCTACTTCTCCTTTCTGTTGCTATATTCATGATATGGGAGAGTATTGAAAGATTATTATCACCTGTTGAAATTATTTTCAATCAGGCAATTATTATCTCGATATTAGGACTAATAGTTAATGGAGTGTCTGTTCTAATCTTAGGTCATACACATGAAAAAAATGGTCTATCAGGAACATCTCATAATCATGACCACAATCTAGCTTCTGCCTATCTTCATGTATTAGCAGATGCCATGATTTCCTTGCTAGCTATATTTGCTCTATTAGTAGGAAAGTATTTTGGAATTATATGGTTTGATCCAGCAATAGGAATAATCGGCTCAATAGTCATTGCTAGATGGGCGTTTAGCTTAATTAAAACTAGTTCAAAGGTCCTAGTTGATTATCAAGAAAAAAATGAACTTAAAGATAAAATAAAAAAACTATTAGAAAAAGATTGTACTATCCATGATTTACGCGTTTGGTCAATTGGGCCTGGCATATATTCTTTAGTTATTTCGCTATCAACAGAAAAATCTAACACACCAGATTATTATAAAGATATTTTATCAATCGAACCTTCTATTGTTCACACAACAATTGAAATCTATAAGCATTAATGAATAAAGAAGAAAAAATATATGGAATGCAAAAACCAATAATAGAGCTTAAAAATGTTGATGTTGAGATAAAAAATAACACAATCTTAAAATCTATTAACTGGGAGCTCAATACTAATGATCACTGGGCAATTATCGGAGCAAATGGAAGTGGTAAATCAACCTTATTAAGATTACTTGCTGGGATTCTTTGGCCAAAACCAGGATCAGGAATAAGAAAATATAATTTTCATGGCACAGCTCAAACTGATGCAGTAGAGGCTTTAAAAAAAATTTCAGTTGTAAGTCATGAACTCCAAGATAGCTATACTAAGCTTGGGTGGGGATTCACAGCTATAGATATAGTTTTATCGGGTATAAAAAAAACTAATGTACCAAGACTTGACTCTGAGCCAGCTGATCTTATTAGGGCTAGATCATATCTAAGAACACTAGGCTTGGCTAAATTAGGCGAAAAATCTTTCCTTAAGCTATCTAGAGGGCAACAAAGAAGAGTTCTAATTGCAAGATCCTTAGCCTTCAAGCCTATGGTTTTAATATTAGATGAGCCATTAGCTGGACTAGATAAAGAAGCAAGAGAGTCGCTTATAAATACTATAGAATTAATTAGCTCCAAAATACTTACTATATGCTCATTCCATAAGGCAGAAGGGCTCCCAGTTAATACTAATAATTTATTATATTTATCAGATGGTAGAATAATTAAAAAAGAAAAAGTCAATATAATAAAAAATAAATACGGCAAGCTAGAAAAGAAATCTTTACAAAATCACGATCCTCCATCTAATATAGATAAAGATATTATGATTGATATCCATAATGCTAGTATTTGGTTCGATAAGTCTAGGATACTCTCTAAGATAAATTGGAAAATATACAAAAATCAGCATTGGCAAATCACTGGTCCTAATGGGTCAGGAAAAAGCACACTAATAAGGCTGCTTCATGGTCAGATAAGACCAGCAAAAGGTGGCTATATTAAGTTTCTAGGTTTCACAAAACCAGAAAATGTTTGGTCTCTGAGAAAAAAAATTTCATGGGTTTCCCCTGAGCTCCAAGCTAACTATAATTACAAAGCTAATGTTTTTGAATGTATTGGTTCTGGTTTTGATTCCAGTATTGGTTTAATTCGAAAGCTAAATGACCATGAAATAGAAATAATTGAAAATCTTATGGATATATTTAAATTAGAATCACTTAAATTACGTGATGTAAAAAGCCTATCTTATGGGCAGTTTAGAAGAGTTCTAATTGCACGAGCAATTGTTCATAAACCAAAAATTCTTTTACTAGATGAACCTTGGGAAGGGCTTGATCCTGAAAATCACAATCTAATAAATAAAATACTTAATGAGATAATCGATAGTGGTACCCAACTAATCTGTGCAACTCATATAGATTCTCATAACGAAAATTTTAAACTCAAAATTGAATTAAATAATGGTCGAATAAGTAATTAGGAGAATTTCATTGGATATACATAATAAAGTTTTTGTAGTTACTGGTGCAGCAAGAGGATTAGGTGCGGCTATTTCGAAAGGCTTAGCATCTAAAGGAGCCAATCTTGCACTAGTAGATCAAAATAAAGAATTATTAGATAAATCCCTTAAATCTTATAAAAACCATAAATCAGAAATAAAAGCTTATCAAGCTAATGTATCAGTTGAAGAAGATGTAATTAAACTATTTGATAAAATAATTAATGACTTTGGTCAAATAGATGGATTAGTTAATAATGCAGGAATTTTAAAAGATGGCCTACTAATAAAGACTAAGGACAAAAAAATTATTAGTAAGATGTCTCTTCATGATTGGCAATCAGTTATTGATGTAAATCTTACTGGAGTTTTCTTATGCGGAAGAGAGGCTGCTGAAAAAATGATAGAGCTTGGTTTAGAAGGCTGTATTATAAATATGTCAAGTATTTCAAAGAAAGGAAACTTTGGACAAAGTAATTACTCAGCAGCAAAAGCTGGAGTAGTAGCACTTACATCTGTCTGGGCTAAAGAATTAGCTAGATATAATATCCGGGTTAATGCAATAGCTCCGGGTTTTGTAAATACAGAGATGGTTGCAAATATGAATCCTGAAGTCTTAAAGAAAGGAATCGAAAAAGTGCCTCTAAAAAGATTATGCACACCGGATGAAATTGCTCATACCGCTATCTATATTTTTGAAAATGAATATTTAGATGGTTCAGTAATAGAAATAGATGGTGGTCCTAGATAAAAAAAGACCGGCTCATAATACAAAATGAGCCGGCCAAAGAAACACCTTAGTAGGGGAACATACTAGGGTGTTGGAAAATATTTTTGGCTACAAACCAAATCCATAGCTAACACCAAAAACAAGCTGATTAGATGGTGTAGTATTTATTGCGCTATTATTAATATGTACAGCACTTGAATTATCTTGTGTTACTCCAAGATTATCGCTACTTATTAAAGCAATTGACATGCCAACACCAGAATCAAGCTCAACACCATAACCTATCTCTGTCCAGTCACCACTAGAATCTGCTCCAAAACTGCCAGAAGTAATATAAAGGCCAACTGGAGTATCTATAGTTATAGATGTGACTGTATAGCTTGTTTCAGTAGGAGCTTTATACTTACCATCTGCATAATCAAGAGTTATAAAGCCATAACCTAAACTCAAATTTGCCTCTTCATAAGCATTATCCCATCCGTCACTATAGTAATAGCCAGTGACTCCAAGACCGTAATTAAAATCACCAGATGAACCGCTAAAGCCAGCATAAAAATCTGACTCAATACCATCCCCTACATCAGCCATCCAGGTTCCTACATATAGCCCAGCCTCAGATTCATAATCTACACCAAAAGAAGCTGAGGACTCTTCTTGATATATTCCTCGATATACATAATCACTTACATAACCAATATTTCCTGATAGCTCAGCTAAAGAAATTGAAGGTATAAATACCAATGCTGAGAGAATTACTTTATTATAAAATTTCATTGTAGCTCCTTTTAATATTTAAAAATTAACAACTATTATTATGCATAATCTGTGCCATTTATTTTTTTCCTTATAAAACAGATATTTATAAAAATCTAGTTGAAGGGCCTGCACTGCTATAGTGCATTAATTACTTCTAATTACCATAGAAAATAATGAACAAAAGAAATATAAAATTATTGATAATTATTACCTTGATCATAATAAGCTTGTTTTTTATTATATTTTTTCCCATCTCTATATGGATTGATTCACTACTCCTATGGATCAACCAGAATCATAAACTGTCTTCAATCATATATATTTTAATTTATTTATTTTCATGTATATTTTTAGTACCAGTATCTATTATTACGTTAGCAGGTGGTTTTATTTTTGGGCTTTTTCAAGGGATTATCTTAGCTTCAATTTCTAGTACTCTAGGTGCAACAATTTCTTTCTTGCTAGGAAGATATCTAGTTAAGAGCTGGGTGCAAAAAAAAATTATTAATAAACATAAAATAATTAATCAAATTATGAATAAACAAGATTTTATAACTATTTTATTATTAAGATTAATACCAGCTATACCATTTGGTATGCTTAATTACTCGCTCTCAATTACAAATATAAGTTTAAAAATATTTATTCTATCTTCTTGGATAGGTATGCTCCCAATTACCATTCTTTATGTTTATCTAGGAGCTCTAGCAGACAACCTGAAAAATATTAGTGAAATTTTGCTAAATCCTATGAGTCAAAATATTTTCCTCTTTTTGGGAGTTACTGTAACTCTATTATTGGTCATCTATATACTAGCTAAAGCCAAAAAGAGGCTTAAAAAAAATTATTACAAAAAATAAAAATTCGGAAAAACTTATAAGCAACAGTATAATAATCGCTTTCTTTATAAAGCTACTAAAATAAACTTAAATAGTGGGGATATTACATGATAGATCTTTTGAAAATTGCTCAAACTGAAGCTACCAATGGAGACCTTTTTTCCGAGCTAAAACAACTATTTAGAGATGCAGATATAAAACCAGATGGATGCCCTGATGCAGTTGTATGGATGGGTGGCAATCATGAGAAAAAAATAAATCCAGTTGCACACTCACTTACTGACGCCTACGCTTTATTGGGTACTATTGCAGCTATTGATATACTAAATCTTCCATACTATGCAGTACCGATGTGGTCGCAATATAGACATGATACTAAGCTCAAATCACTTTCATGGTTTGGCAATATGCCTTGCACATCAATTAAATGGTCAACAGCGGGTGATGCATACGTAAAAGATGATAGTGGAGAAAAAGTTGTAGTCATGGGTAAATCTGGTAATGCCCCATTAAGGACTCAAGCTGGGGTGTATTGTAACGTTAGGCCATATGGTCCAATTACAGTAGTTCGATGTATGCCATGCCTTCCTTATTCTCAAGATAAAACAGTTTTTAATGTTGATAAAAATAGTGGGATCATCCACTCAGAAATGAATACTCCAGCACTTCAAATGGCATATGCGAATAGAAGGTTTTTAAAAATGGTTCATGAAACAGGTAAACTAGGTAGAGTGGCATTCAAACCAACTCAGGCAATGGAGGATGGAATTAACTCTGGAATACTCTCATGGATGCTAGAAGGAACAAAATTTGAAGTAGGTAGAAAATATGCAGTTGATGGTTATAAAGAACACAAAGAGCTTGTTAATAGAGTAATCGCACTCCTCCCTACTAATTTTAAAGATGGTATGGAAAACTGGGGTGGCAAGATCGAGCAACATATTGCAGATACAAACTATGGTTTGCTTCTTTGGGACCTAATTGAAAAAAATGATGTTATTGTTCTTGCTACTGATTTAGATGGCGATAGATTAACAGACCTTCTAGCAGACGTCTCTGACCCGCTAAGAGCATTTGGCCAAAAAGTAATCGATCATATGGATAAGAAGCATAAAATTACTTCTGAAGCTAAAATGAACTATATTTGGAGCGAAATGGGTTATGTAACAGGTAACGGTAGAGATATGACCTCTGTCATGTATAGAATGGAAGGCCCTCCTATCCATGAGCAAACGCTTGGTTCTGCTGATGCTATGCTGCTTAGGCTTCTAGATGGTGATGAATCACTTGGCGGAACCAAGCAACCATATGACCCTCGCATTCACTTTGTATTAATTAGAGATGCCTATATTGATGCTAACCCTGGTAATGAAGAGCTTCGCAAATGGTTTGATAACGCTATAAATACATTTGACAATATATATTCTGCGAATAGACCTAACTTTTTAGATGGCTATAAGAAGCTAAAACAGGCTATTAGACCTTGGGGGGAAAACTAAGCTCTTATCTGGCCTTTTCCCCTAACGATATATTTATAGCTTGTAAGCTCTTCTGAACCAACTGGGCCTCGAGCGTGAATCCTTCCAGTAGCTATACCTATTTCTGCTCCCATTCCAAATTCACCTCCATCAGCGAACTGTGTAGAAGTATTGTGCATTACAATTGAACTATCTAACTCTGCTAAAAATTTATCTGCTGCTTGCTGGTCATTACTTACAATTGATTCGGTATGTCCAGATCCATATTCCCTAATATAACTTAAAGCTTCATCGATATCCTCAACAAGCCTAATTGCAATTATCGCATCCAAAAACTCTTTTCCCCAATCTGAATCCTTTGCAATAATGGCTCGAGCATCTAAGTTTATGATATCTTTACTGCCTCTTACTTCACATCCGTTGCTAATAAGAATATCTAGAATAGGAGTTACAAATTTAGAAGCTATAGATTTATCAATCAAAATAGTCTCAGTAGCACCACATATACCAGTTCGTCTCATCTTAGCGTTTAATATAATTTTTTTTGCCATATTTAGGTCTGCATTCTGATGAACATATGTATGACATATGCCCTCAAGATGCCCAATAACTGGAACTCTTGCATCTTCTTGAATACGAGCTATAAGATTTTTTCCTCCTCTTGGTATTATAATATCTACATAACTAGTCATATCACGGAGAAGAATCCCTACTGCTTTGCGATCTTGAGTAGGAACCATCTGAATAGAAGTGTGTGGTAACCCGGTATTTTGAAGCCCCTTAATTAGACAAGAATGAATAATTTTATTTGAGTTAACTGATTCTGTCCCGCCTCTTAATATTACTGCATTTCCACTTTTAAGACATAACGCACCAGCATCAGCGGTAACATTTGGTCGACTTTCATAAATAATACCTATCACCCCTAATGGAACTTTAACTTTTTGTATCAATAAACCATTTGGCCTCTCTATTTCATTGATTATTTTACCAATTGGATCTTCAAAATTTGATATTTGTTCCAAACTAGAAGCTATACCTTCAACTCTATCATCATCAAGAACCAATCTATCAATCATTGCTTCAGAAAGCTTGTTCTTTCTTGCTTGATCAATATCTATATTATTTGATTCTAATATTTCACCTTTAGACCCTCTTATTATACTTGCTGAATCCCTCAAGGCCTGATTTTTCAATTTCGTTGAGGTTCTTCCAAGAATACTACTTGCCTCTTTTGCTAACCTACCTATTTCTAACATTTCTTGTTTCATAAAATCTCTCAAGTTATAACAAGATCATCTCTATGAATTATCTCATTTCTTCCTAAATATCCTAGCTTATCTTTTATATTATCAGAATGACAACCTAAAATTTTACTAGTCTCAACTGAATCATAGGCAACTAAACCACAACCTATATAGTTCCCATCATGATCATTTATTTTTATAGCATCGCCTTTTCCAAAATAGCCCTTTACTTTAATGACACCTATTGGCAAAAGACTACCTCCTTTACTTAATGCTTTCTTTGCTCCATTATCGATCACAATTGATCCTTGAATTTCTAGACTGCCTGAAATCCATTGCTTTCTAGCAGCTTTCGGGCCTAATTTAGGCAAAAACCAAGTACCTTTATCATTTTCAATAATTGAAGATAATGGGTTATTTAATAGCCCCGAAGTAATAAGCATCTTACATCCTGCAGACATAGCCATTTTTGCGGCATCAAGCTTAGTAATCATACCCCCTGAACCATGCCTAGAGCCCGGTCCCTCCGCCATATCAAAGTAGGATTTATTTAATTCACTAACCTCATCTATAAATTTAGCCTTAACATCTTTATTTGGGTCCGAAGTATAAAGTCCATCAATATCCGAAAATAAAATAAGGCAATCGGCACTAATCATCTGTGCCACCCTAGCGGCTAGCCTATCGTTATCACCA
Organism: Gammaproteobacteria bacterium TMED78; assembly: GCA_002171615.1. Lineage (GTDB taxonomy): Bacteria > Pseudomonadota > Gammaproteobacteria > Steroidobacterales > Rariloculaceae > TMED78. The sequence continues at coordinate 17,756 of NHEF01000022.1, read as the reverse complement.
TACCTTATCTCCTGTGTTGCAACCGTATCATTTTCATTAATTACAGGTATAACACCTCTTTTGATTAGAGAGTTAAGAGTATTAGTAGCATTAAGATATCTTCTTCTATTATTACTATCATCAATAGTTAGAAGTACCTGAGCAACAACTAGGCCTTTGCTAGCTAGCTTATCTTGATATGTATGAGCAAGCTGAACTTGTCCTATAGCAGCAGCAGCTTGGCTATCCTCTAAGCGAACTGTGGAAGACAACTCCATACTTTTAACACCTAAAGCAATCGCCCCCGAAGAGACAATTACTATTTCCTTTCCCTTAGCTTTTAAGGATTTAATATCTTCGCATAGGCTCTCTAACCAAACATGATTAATACATCCGCTATCTTTATTAATTAATAAAGAAGAGCCAATTTTTAGGATAATTCTTTTTGCTCCCTCTATATTTTTTTTATTTTTTGACTGCATATTTATAATACTCTTTATAATAGATAATTAAGAGGTAAAAAATAATACCGGCTTGCCTTTAGCAACAGCCATAGATCCACTTCTTACAACTGATAAAATGGTAGAAATTTTAGATAAACAATCAATAAACTTATCAATATGGCTGCTCTCATCGATAATTTGAATAGTTAAATAACCATCTGAATCGTCAATTATTTTAGCATCATAATTATTAACTAACTCAAATAAAGCTTCTTCGTCAGTATAATTATCGCTTAACTTTAACATTGAGAGCTCTCTCTCAATATAATCTCCATCAGTCATATCAATAATATTAACTACATCTACTAATTTACCTAACTGTTTAATTATTTGTTCGATAATATCTTCAGAGCCTGATGTAACAAGAGTTACCCTAGAAACAAGCGAATTATTAGTTGGAGCTACATTTAAACTTTCAATATTATACCCCCTTGAAGAAAACATATTAGAAACACGTGCTAGTGCGCCTGCTTCATTTTGTAGTAAAATTGAAATAATATGTTTCATAATCTTTCCCCTAATAATCTAAAAAATATGTCTGTTAAACTCATGTTGTCTCATAATAATTACTATTGCAATGAGTAATATATTGATCAAAAAAACTTATAAAAGTAAAATTCTTAACACAAGCATTAGCACATTCATAAATTATTATTTAATATAACTAGTATGGAAAATAAAGTTAAGAAAAATATGGTACTTCATCCTAAATCTGGCAAAGAAATGACAGGCGCAGACATAATTGTCCAGGTTATTGCTGATGAGAATATCAGCACTATTTTTGGATATAGCGGTGGAGCAATTCTACCTACTTATGATGCTGTATTCCGCTATAACAGTGATAAAAAAAATAATAAGATGCCTCTAGTGGTTCCAGCTAATGAACAAGGAGCTAGTTTTATGGCATCCGGGTATTCTAGATCTAGTGGTAATGTTGGTGTAGCTATTGTTACATCTGGACCTGGTGCTACTAACTGTGTTACAGCTGTTCGTGATTGTATGGCCGACTCTATTCCTATTATTGTTATTTGCGGACAAGTAGCAACAAGCGCAATTGGAACAGATGCTTTTCAAGAAGCTCCAGTTTCTAGCATTATGGGCGCAGTAGCTAAACATGTTTACTTAGTTACAAACCCTAAACTCCTCGAAGATACAGTTAGGTCTGCCTTCAAGATAGCGCGAACTGGAAGACCAGGACCAGTTGTAATTGATATACCTAAAGATATCCAAAACTGGAAAGGTAAGTTTAAAGGCAAGGGCTTACTTTCTATGCCTGGCTATGAATCAAGGATAAAAAAAATTGATTCTAACTCAATAGATAAAGAAGATTGTAAAAGGTTTTTTGATATTTTACAGAAAAGCAAGAGGCCTTTAATCTATGCAGGAGGAGGGGTAATTAATAGTAACTCTAGTAAGGAATTAACTGATTTTGCTATTTCCCATAAAATACCAGTAGTAACAACTCTTATGGGCATAGGGTGCTTTGATACAAAACATGAATTAGCTATGCATATGCTAGGCATGCATGGCACAGCCTATGCAAACTATGCTATTGATGATTGTGATCTACTAATAGCCTTTGGGGCAAGGTTTGATGATAGGGTAGCTGGTGATGCAAAAAAATTTGCTGAAAATGCAAAAAATATAATTCATTTTGATGTTGATCCATCGGAAATTCATAAAGTTAAAATGGCTAATTGGCATTATATTGGCCCTCTTAAAAAAGGGATTAAACAAATAAATGAATACAGTTTATCAAACTCAATAAATACTAATTTTTCTACTTGGCATGAAGAAACAAAATCATCAAAGAAAAAATATGCCTTAAATTATAATAAAAAAAGTGAATCAGTTCAGCCTTACTATGTTATAGAAGAGATAAATAAAATTACTAAAGGTCAAGCAATCATAACAACTGGAGTAGGTCAGCATCAAATGTGGGCTGCACAATATTTTGATTTTTGTAAACCAAGGCTATGGCTAACATCTGGAAGTATGGGAACAATGGGATTTGGTTTGCCAGCTGCTATAGGAGCTCAATTTGCATGCCCTGATAAGCTTGTAATTGATCTTGATGGGGATGCTAGTATAAGAATGAATATTGGAGAAATGGAAACGTTAACTTCATACAATTTACCAATAAAGGTTATAGTTTTGAATAATTTTGGCGATGGAATGGTTATGCAGTGGCAAAGAATGTTCTTTAAGGGTCGCTTATCAGGAAGTGATAAATCACTGAGAAAAAAGAATTTTGTAAAGTCTGCAATAGCTGATGGATTTAAATATGCCAAAACACTTGATAAAAATAGTGAGGTAAAAAAGACACTCAAGGAATTTCTTAGCTTCAAGGGCCCTGCTTTTTTAGAAGTAATCATTGACCCAGAAGCAAGTGTTTACCCTATGGTCCCTCCAGGGCTTTCTTATAAAGAAATAGTTACTGGAGATTTTATTCCTAATAGATATATAAAAAATAAAAAATCATCTCCTAATGAGTCAGAGATGTTTTGAGTATAAAGCTTCTAAAAAATATCTTCTAATACATTTTTAATCGCATCAGTTAGCTTAGTTAACTCATGTTTTTTAATTATAAAAGGAGGCATAATATAGATAACTTTTCCAAATGGCCTCAACCAAACGCCTTCTTCTACTAGCCTCTCTCTAATATATTTTAGGTCTATTTGTTTTTTCATTTCTACAACACCTATAGCTCCCTTTACTCTGATGTTATAAACTGAACTTAAGCTAGCTAGAGACTCTAGTTCATCTATTAATTGAGCTTCAATTCTTAGTACTTGTTCTAATCTTGGCTCTGACTCAAATAAATCCAAAGAGGCGTTAGCTGCTTGGCATGCTAAAGGATTTCCACAATAGGTAGGACCATGAGGCAAGGCATTATATATACTTTCTGACAGAAAAGTATCGTATATTTCTTTACTTGATACCGTAGCGGCAAGAGGTATAGTGCCCCCAGTTAAAGCCTTTGATAAAGTAATTATATCTGGGACCACCTCTGATTGCTCAAATGCAAACATTGTTCCAGTTCTTCCAAATCCAGTCGCTATTTCATCAAAAATAACAATTAAATCATATTTTTTTATAATTTTAGTTAATTCTCTTAATATGCTTGCGCTATGAAACTTAAAGCCGCCTGCAGCTTGAACTAAAGGCTCTAGAACTACACCAATTATTTCTTTGTGATTCTTTCTTAGCTTATTTTCAAAATATTCTAATTCTTTATGATTTTTAGGAAATTTCTCAACCATATGGTTAGTTAGAATATTTTTATACGTATTCTTTGTACCATCTTGCCTATCACATATAGACATTGCAGCTAACGTATCTCCATGGTATCCATTTCTAAAGCCTAAAAAATATTTTTTATCTTCAATTTTTTTATTTTTCCAATACTGAGTAGCTATTTTTAGAGCTATTTCTATTGATACTGACCCTGATTCAGAAAAAAACACATGATTAAGTTTTTCCGGAAGAAGGTTTGCTATTCTCTCGCTTAGCTCTAAAACAGGCTTATGTACTAAACCTCCAAGCATAACGTGTGGCATCTTGTTAAGCTGTTTATTGATTTTTTCTATAATATAAGGGTGATTATAGCCATGGCACGATGACCACCAAGAAGAAATGCCATCTATTAGAGTACGGCCATCTTTCAAGTAAATAAGGCAGCCCTCTGTTTTTACAACCTCTAGCTGAGGTGGTAAATTTTGCATTTGAGAATATGGCAACCAAAGATTTGATGAATGCATTGAAAAAAGATCCTATAATTTCTATTAGAAGCTATACTATCAAATATAGGGAATAAAAATATATGCTAAAAATAAATTGTTTTAAGGCTTATGATATTAGAGGCTCTTTTCCAGATGAGCTTAATGAAGAAATTGCATATTTTATATCTAGAGGATTTATAGAATTTTCAAGAGCTAAAAATGTGGTCATAGGAATGGATATAAGGCTCTCAAGCCAAAAAATTAAAGATGCAGTCATACAGGGAATTACTGACTCTGAATCAGATGTAACTGATATAGGTATCGTAGGTACTGAGGTTGTAAGCTTCTCAACTAGTTATGGAAACTTTGATGGTGGCATTATGGTAACAGCAAGTCACAATCCCAAAGATTATAATGGGATGAAACTTTTAATAAAGCAATCGAAGCCAATAAGTGAAGATACAGGCTTAAAAGAAATAAAAAAAAATCGCAGAAAAAAAAATATTTCCTCACAAAAGCAAAAAAGGTGTCGTTTATAAAGCTAATTATAAAAATCAATATATTAATAAAGTTTTATCCTTCATAGATATTGACTTACTAAAACCAATTAAGATAGTTGTTAACGCTGGAAATGGAGTAGCAGGACCAATAGTTGATATTCTAGAAGGTAGCTTGCCCTTTGAATTTATTAAAATCAATCATAATCCTGATGGAAATTTTCCAAATGATGTGCCTAATCCGATGATAGAAAAGAATAGGCTTCCTACATCTAATGCAGTACTTCAATCAAAGGCAGATCTTGGTATTGCATGGGATGCAGATCATGATCGATGTTTTTTCTTTGATGAAAATGGGAAATTTATTGATAGCTACTATATTGTTGGACTATTGTCAGAATTTTTTTTAAACAAAAAACCTGATAGTAATATTATCTATGATCCTAGATTAATATGGAATACATTGGAAATTATTAAAAAAAATAAAGGGAAGGCAATTCAATGTAAGTCCGGCCATGCATTTATAAAGCAAAAAATGAGAGACTGTGATGCTATTTATGGTGGTGAAATCAGTGCTCATCACTATTTCAAAGACTTTTATTATTGTGATAGTGGTATGATACCTTGGTTAATTATTGCACAAATAATGAGCTCTAATGGAAAAAAACTTTCTGAACTAGTAAAAGAAAGAATAAATTTATATCCTACTAGTGGAGAAATAAACCTTAAAGTTGAAGATACATCAAGAGTGTTTAATTTTATAGAAAAAAAATACTCATCTGATGCTTTATCTATTAATAAAATTGATGGATTAAGTTTAGAGTTTAAAGACTGGAGGTTCAATTTAAGATCATCAAATACAGAGCCTCTCATTAGACTTAATATTGAAACTAAAAAAAACTTAGATATGCTACATCAGAAATATAAGCAACTCTTAAATGATATTATTTGATAGTAAAAGAAATTGAGCAACTCTTTAAAAAAATATGCAAATGAAAAATTACTTCTATTAGAAGAAAGTATGTTATTAAGAAAGCTAATACATACAAATAGATTAAATAATTCTAAAATAGAAATAAAAAAAAATAATTTTATATCATTTGCATGTAATGATTATCTTGGTCTATCACATCATCCAGAACTAATAGAAGAAAATAATAAAATGACTATAAAATATGGTGTAGGTGCTGGTAGCTCAAGACTTGTATCAGGTAATAATTCACTTTATAGAAAGCTTGAGCTTAAATTAGCTAAGATGAAAAATACTGAAGATGCAGTAGTCTTTGGGAGTGGTTATTTAGCAAATATTGGAACAATTCCAGCTCTAATGGGACAAGACGATCTAATAATTATTGATGAATTAGCACATTCTTGTCTTTTTTCTGGAGCATATCTATCAAAAGGTAAAGTATTAAAATTTAATCACAATAATATTAAAGAAGTAAAAATAATACTTAACAAAAATAGATTAAATTATAAAAAATGTCTTCTAATCACTGAAGGTGTCTTTAGCATGGAAGGGGATAATGCACCTTTACAGGAATTACTAGAATTAGCTAATAATTTTGATACCTGGATGATGGTTGATGATGCACATGGCTTTGGTGTAATAAACAAAGGTAAGGGATCTAGCTTTATTAGTAATAAATTTTTACCTATTCCAATACAAATGGGAACCTTATCTAAGGCTGTTGGAACATATGGTGGCTATGTATGTTCCTCTAAACCTGTTATTAATTTAATTAAAAATAAAGCTAGAAGCTTTATATATACTACTGGTCTTCCTCCAGGTGTAATTGCATCATCTATAAAATCGCTTGATATAATTGAAAAAGACACTGAGCTTGTCCAAAAACCAATGCAAGCTTCAGAATATTTTTCTAAATTACTTAATCTTAAAAAACCTAATAGCGCTATAATTCCAATAATTTTAGGCTCGGAAAAAAAAGTATTAAAGCTAAATGAACAGCTTATGGAAAATGGTTTTTTGGTAGGGGCGATTAGACCACCTACTATTCCAGTTGGCACTTCTAGAATAAGATGTTCTTTTACAGCTGATCATAAAATGAAGGATATCGAGAAATTATCAGAAATAATTAAAAGTAATATATGAATAAAATATTTATAACATCTTCAGGAACAGAAATAGGCAAAACTTTTATAACAACATCTCTAATTAAAGATCTAAAAAAAGAAAATTATACTGTTAGTGCACTTAAGCCAATACTTACGGGTTTTAATGAAAAAGAAGTATCTAAATCTGATAGCGCTCTACTCTTAGAGGCAATGGGATTAGAGGTAAGCATTGAAAATATAAGTAAAATAACACCTTGGAGATATAAAGAGCCCTTATCGCCAAATATTGCAGCTGAATTAGAAAATAAACCTATATTGTTTAATGAGCTCATTGACTTTAGTCTATCAGGAACAGATGAAGATCTCACTCTTATAGAAGGCATTGGTGGCGTTATGGTGCCAATAAACAATAAAATTACTGTAATTGATTGGATCAAAGCTATAGAGATACCTATAATATTAGTAGTAGGAACTTACTTAGGTTCACTAAGTCATTCATTAACAGCTATTAAATGCCTTAAATCAAAAAATATCAAAATAATTGGAATAGTAGTTAATGAATCTTATTCACAACCTATGTCTAAAGAAAAAACTGCAAAGACAATTTCAGAATTAACAGGATCAATTCCTATAACCACTATCCCACGGATCGTGGATAATAAAAAAATGCCAAATTTAATTCCACTTATTAAAGATTATATTTAAAATAAATTTATCCTCTCAAAGAAGGAAGGGCAACAAATGTTCCTCCATTCCTTTGGCATAGAGCTCTCATCAAAATAGCAAATCTTGCTGATGATAAAAGCTCACCATTAGTAACCTCATAATAAACAGGAAACGCAACAGCATGAATCCTTACTCTTCTCTGTCCATCCTCATCTAACTTATTCCTCCTGTCTACCTCTCTAACTACGGCATTAATCGACCCTGAGGCAAAATCATCACTATACACATATAGACTAATTTTTTTATCGGGATCATAATAAGATCTAATAGCCTCAATAATTCCTTCCCTTGGGCTTGAGTTTGAAAAAGCAGTCCAATTTTTTAATCCATCTATTATAGCTTCACGCCTAGCCTGAGAATCTGGAATCCATTCATTTCTATAACTCTTAAACATATATTCGCCCATGTCATTAAAGACTTGTATTCCCTTCACCTCTGGATAAACCTCAAGCGTCTCTCTTATTTGCTGTTGCACTCTTGGCCAAGCATATCTTTGCATGCTTCCAGAAGTATCAATTATAAAAATAATATATTCACTATCAACGGGAATTCCTCCAACAACATAATCCTCTGGATCTGGCTTGTAATCTGAAAGAAGTCTTTGCATTTCTTCGGTTAGCCTTTGTTTAGCAAGGGCAAGTTTTCCAGCAAGATCTGAAGACTCTTCTGCATCATCCTGAGTAGCTAAAAAATCTGCTCTTATGCGGACCAATTGATCTTGAAGTTCGGTTATTTGAAGTTGATCTAACTCAACTTTATTAGTGGTATCTATTATTTCTTGTTGCACAAGTTCTATTTCCTCAATAACCTCCTCTAGCTCTTGTTCATACCTTGATATAAGTCCTTCTAGTTCAAAATGACTCTCTTCCAACCTAATTGGCTCAAATATCTTAGTTAAAACCAACAAAAGAATAACAGCACCAAAGCCACAACAAATTACATCTAGGAACGACAAGCTACCAGAATCAACTTCTCTTTTCTGCTTCTTTTTCATGGCCAATCCTCAGATGGTGCAATCAATGATCCACCAGTATTTAGTGCCATCCACCAGTAAGCTGGAGCTGCCTGAGGATCTCCTTCCATAGCATAAAGTATTACATTAACAGGTACGTTGAATGGCAATTGTCTTGCAGCACGATTAAAATGGCTCTGCCTCTCCCTGCCAGTAACGCCTGCGCGAGTAGGCTCAATTTCCCCCATAGTTGGCAATCCATCTACCAAAAGATAGATATTATCTGGCTTTGGTTCTAGAGGTCGAATCATAGAAAAAGCTGCATGTAAGCTTGTAGGCCCTTCTGGCACTGTTAAAGATAACCTATTCACTGCCTCTTCTAATTTGCTTCCATCGGTAACGGTTAGCCATTCGGTATCAGTGTCCTCAATTAAAGACCAGCCTTTATCATTAAAAGCAAAAATTTGAAATTTTGTTCCGGGAGGTATTTGTGTTGTCAGCCAGTTAAGAGTTTGAACTACCTGCTGCCACTTTGGTGCAACTAATTGCTGATCTTTAGTCATATTTCGTCTTCTCAAGATATTAACTATTGTCCTATCAAGCATACTTGTAGAAGCATCAACTAAAATTACAATCCTATCACCACCCATTCTAAGCCCAGTAAGATATTGTCTATTACCATTTCCATCAAAGCTTCTTATTCTATTACCAGCCTCTGTTGGGCTAATACTTGAAGCAGAAAGTCTTTTAGATTCTTCTTCTAGTACTTCAAGTTCTATATTTAAATCACTAATTAAATCTTCTTGGCTAGAACTCTCTAGAGTTAACTTAGCAAACTCTTCTTGTGTAATATTAACCTCAGAAACAATCTCTTCTTTCAAGCCTCTAAGTACTGCCCACTCTTCAATAAGTCTTGAGAGATCTTGCCTTATCTCGAGCAAATTATTCTTTCCAGTTAAAACTCTTAGCTCCATTCTATCAACTTCACTTGCTCTATCATTTAAAAGGGTTTCGCTTCTTAGATCAACATTAGCGTTTATAATCATAAAAAAAAGAATGACGGCACCAAAGCCACATGTCATGGCATCTAGAAATGATAATGAAAAAACATTCAATCTCTTTCTTGGCAAAACTTATCCCTTTAATTTAATTTTTTTATTAAAATCAATCATATTTAATAGCTTTACATCATTGTCAGAAAAATCAAATAAACCTTGTTCGAAGAAATGTAAAGAACTTAAAGCTTCATAACCAAAGTTACCGGTATTAATAAAAATATCGTCTATATTTTCTAGCAACCTATAGAGACCTGGGACGCTAGATAAACTACTTGAAATAAATATTTGTTTTTTCTTAGAAGACTTCATAAAAAAACTATTTAATAGATCTGTAATTGAGCTATAAAAATTAGAAGCTGCATTCAATAGCTGATCCCTATGTATTTCGATAGATAATTTTTGTCCACCATGAGGCAACTCTAGCTCTAAATAATCATCTTCATCTAATAACTTAAGCCAATTAGGCAAGGCTTTTTGAAGATCAAACTCGCTATTAGCTGAATGTAATGGATCGAAACGCGTCTTTAATATAAATATCTCTGCTATCCTGTTACACCAAGCTTTTTCTAAGTCATCTGTTCCAAGCGCCTGAATAGATTTACTTTCTATCACATCTCTTTTTAAATAACTATCAATCACTGATGATATAGAAAAATGATTTAATCCAATATCTAAATAAAATAACTGATTTTCTTTATACAGTTCCCTAGATATCATCAATGCAGGATTTACCATACCGACTATATTAATTTTACATTCATTTGCTATACCTAATAACAATCCTAATTTATGACTGTCATAACTAGTAGGAGGAATAAGAATAACGCTTTCCCCCGAATTAATATATTTTCTGCATATATTATTTAATTGCATATAAGCTATTTCAGCAAAACTAGAAACGCTCCCTAGCCTCTCTAAACTTGAGTCTTTATCTAAGCTTAAATTTTCCCAATAAGTATTAAAAATAAGATGAGAAGAAAAGCTTTTCTTTCTATAAGCATCTAATCCAGTAATAACTTTGTCATGATCCAATAGAGCATATCCAGGCTCATTCCCAATAATTTTAGTATTATCAGCAACTATAATATTTGAGTCATTTATATGAATAGCTATGTTTTTCACATCTATACTTTAATTATTTTGGGAATGCATATGTCGTATTACCTTATGATCAATATAAGACTGGGTATCAAAAATAAGCCGCTCTTGTAAAGACTGTAATTGATGTACTAAAAACATTACTACTATCGAAATCAATAAAGCAATAAAGGTTGAATTAAAGGCAGTCCCTAGACTCTGAGTAACTCCGGCAATATCACCATCAACTGCTCTATGTGCCTGACCAAGAGCCTCTCCTATTCCTCTTACGGTTCCAATAAATCCTACAGAAGGGATAGCCCAAGCAATATATCTAATCATTGATAATTCAGATTCTAACTTTTCACCCTCAGACTCACACAAGGTATTAGCTACAGATGAAACATCTTGAACATTCTTAGTTGATCCAAAGCGCTCTAAAGATGACAATAGAACTCTGGGTAAAAGCATATTTTTTGATTGATCTGGTAATGATTCAATTATTCTTGAATACTGTCTAGTATCTTCAGGCAAAATCCTTTCTCCATCCTTAATTGGAATCAAGCTTTCTCTTAAAATATTTTTCTCATTAAGAAGCCTAGCTGTCTTATAGCCCATTATAGAAAAAGCCCAAAACATCAAAATAAAGCATGCCTCCTGCTCAAAATCTCTGATTAGAACCCAAACAGATCTCTCTACAGTATAATTTTGGTCTTCCTGTATAGCTAAAGCCTGTTCTGATAAAGCATCAGCTGCCCTTGGCCTAACATTAGTGACATATATGGCATGAATAATAATAATAGAAATTATTAGCGCAAAAACTTGGTAAAGAAACTCATTTGGTAATCTTAATTTCATGTTATCTCCAAATAATCTAAATATTTACAGGGAAAGTAATTTCTTCATCAGCTGCTATTTCATCACTAGGAATAAAAATTTCATCAAGAGGTCTAGTATCAACTTCTGTAGAGTCTATCTTCTGGCTGTCATCTGTATCATCTTGGCCAAATGATACTGATACAAATAAAGTCAGAAAACTAATACATATATAAAATCTAAAAATCATTTATCAATACCTCGAATAAACCATCTATATCTATTATTCTAAATTACGAGCTATCCTAAAACCAAGATCTTCCCTATCATTATTTTCATAATATCTATATGAAAGCCTTAAATCAGTCAATGTTGAGCTCTTCCAGCTAGATCCTCTTATAACATGAAAACGTCCTTCTTCTGGGCCTAATGGGTCAATATAAACATTTTCACTATTTGCGACGGGTATCTCCCAATAGTCATGAATCCACTCACTAACATTTCCTCCTAAATCAAAAATACCAAAATTATTTGCAGGAAAACTGCCAGATGGTGCTGTAACCTGAAAACTATCATTATATGTAACTAAGAAAGGTGTAATAAGCTTATTGGCGCTAATATCCGCATAATTACCAGATCTATCTGGTGGAGGGAGATCATTCCCCCATGGAAAAACAATAGCAGAATTAGACTGAGAAAATTTTGCAGCTAAAGCCCATTCCGCTTCAGTTGGGAGACGATAACCATTTCGTAAAGGTATGACTGCCTTCCACATTCCATTCATCTCTTCATAAACAGGTTGTAAATTATCCTTAATACTTAACCAATTAAGAAATTCTACAGCCTCTTCCCAAGTAATTCTAACAACTGGATAATTATCTTCATCTAACGAAATATCTGAAAAATTGCCTGAGTCATGGTTTTCTCTAAATTGCCTATATTGAAAATTAGTAACTTCTTTTGTTCCTAAATAGAATGCCTTGCTGACCTTAACAGAGCGGAGAACTTCATTTGACCTTCTTCCTTGCTCTCTCCTTGAGGAACCCATTTGAAACTCTAGGGGAGGAATTAAAATTAACTCTTGTCCTAATGATGTAGTAAGGAGTTTATCATAGCCAGAACCAGTAATAGGATTTAGCTCCTCAAGATTAAAGTTAATATCACTTTTATAGCTTGGTACTGGTATTAAGTCCATAAACTCGTACCTAAATCCTTCTTTCCTTACCTCAATTTTTTGCTCTATTGACATCAATTCAATTTCTATTGGAGTGTCACCTACGTTAAGACCGTTTATCCATACTTGAGAACCTGAAGGTGAACTAGTAATTGATACTACTCCCAGTAAAGGCTCTAACTGATAAGATAATTTCGAATTAACATCTCTAATAATAGATACCGAATCAATAATAGTTTTATAGCCTGGCTTAGTTAGTGATATTTCATAATTATTATCTGGAGGTAAATTAAGCACTAAGGGGGACCTCCCAACAAAGTTTTGATTTAAATTTATCGCAACATCGCTAGGTATAGAAGTAATTTCCATCACCCCATCACTCTCTTCTAGCTCAATTAGTGGAAGTGACTGAGGATCATTAGCAGACACAATTATTTTACTACTCCACTGATTATATCCATTTAAGTTTAATGAAAGAGAATGTTCACCTGCAATGATCTCTGCAACCATTGGTGTAAAGCCAATAGATTGGCCATCTAAGTTTACATTAGCACCATTAGGCTCACTTGTTATCTGAATTTCTGACCAGTTAGGTACTAAATCAAAAGTGAGATTTTGTTTATAGCCACCACCTTCTACTTGTATCTCTTCGATCTTAGTAAGATATCTTGGAGAAATAATCTCTATAGTATGTTTACCTATTGATACTTCAATATCAGTAAGAGGAGAATTACCGATTAAGCTTCCATCTATACTAATAACTGAATCTATTTCTGGATTTGTTCTAAAATTTATAAAATTAGGAAGTCTATCCAATTTTAAAGAAAATGATTGGTCCTGAGATTGACTAACAAGTATTTCTGTATCTAGATCATAATACTCTTCTAATGAAGCCTTAATCCTATGCATACCAGGCTGAACTAAATATCTATCACCTATTTTTAATTTAAGAAAAGTATCAGGTATAGATACAGAATCTGTTTCTGGCTCTACAATTATCTCAATAGACTTAGATGTAAACGCAAACCACGCCAAACAGCCTAAGACGAAAAAAGAAAAATAAATAGGAATAGTAGATTTATTAATTTTACTATCTTTAGAATTACTAATTTGAGCAATCCTTGAATTAAAACTAATAGGCTCAACTACAATATCATCTACTTTATTTTTACTCTCTTCTTCTTTAATCGTATTTTTATAAAAATTAGGTGTACTTAAGTCTAAATATAAATTATTTTTATCTAGCGATGCATAAAATTTATTTTTTCCAAAAACAAATATATCCCTATCTTTAATAGATCTAGTTTCTAGAATATCATCATCACCAATAAAAAGATTCTTTGTTTCACTATTTGGCTGTATAAAAAATTTATTTTCAATAAAGCCAATCTGAAAGAACCCAATAACATTTTGAAGATAAATATCATGAGATTTTTTATCTCCTATCTCAATTGGGAGATCATTAATATCAAAATTTAGTGTCTTTCCTTTATAGAGTAATATTAATTTTTTTTCTATTTGATTATTCATTATTAATAACTAAATTTTTTCCTTGCACTCTACTGCAATATTCATATTTTCTAAACCAGGCAATATTTCAAAATTTAATCTAACATCTCTATATCCATTTCGATTACCAACAATAGTATAATTACCCGGCCTTAACTCAATAGTCTTAGTATCAAACTTACCTAAAGATCCTTTACGATACAGAACAATATCAGTTAAATTATCAGAATTTATTACTATATTTATTGGTGTAGATGCTAATCTAATTATATTCTCTAATTTTTCTTGTTGCTCAGTAATCCTAGGACCTGGCTGATCTATTTCTAGAGCTTGTAATAAAATATATCCTGAATCATCTAAGACGTTATCATCAAAAAGAAGTCTTGGATTATCAATAAGATTATTAATTTTTTTATCAAGATCATCTCTTAATCTTGATCTCTGCAACCCATCTTTTGCAAACTCTAAATTAGGATCAGTAGTCAAAATTTCCTCATAAATCTCAATTACACGCTCCCATAACTCTCTCTTCTCGAACGCCAAAGCGCGAGCTTCAAACAATCTAACTGCATCAAACTTTGCTCCCTGCTCAGCTTGTAAAATACCATTTTTTACTTCTTCAGACTCTGGTCTCAATAAAAGAGCTTGATTAAAAAAATTATTTGCTTCATTAAAATCACCAGCTCCTAAAGATGTATATGCATTAGATAAAAAATTATCAAAGCTATTTTTTTCAACAATTGCAATAACAAGATTCAACTCATTCTTTGCATCCTGCCACTTAGGATCAATTTCAAGAACTTGACTATATAGCTTTATAGATAATTCATATTCCTGACTTAGCTGCTTACTTCTTGCTTCACTCATAATATTAATTACTTCGGGTAGATTCTCTGCCCTACCCAAACCCTCTATGGCAATAGCATTATCTTTCTCAATTTGTAAAACTAAATTAAATTGATCTATAGCTGCTAAGTAATCGCCTGTAGCTAAAGCCCTGTTACCATAGTCATTAGATACTTCAACAATACTAGTTGAAATATCTAATAATTCCTTACCTAGAAATATAGCATCTTGATAGAAACGAATAGAATCTTTGAAAGATTCACTTAAGAATGCATCGTCACCGAAATTTATCTGATCAAGATAAACTAGCCACTTATCATTAGCCCAGATATTTGGTGATAGATTATTAATTTGACTTTGTTGAGTTAAAATTTCTGAAAGCAGATCCTCTGAGGTTGATCTTAACGCTGAAATCTCTTCTTGACTGATATTATCATACTCAGAACTTTCTATTGGCCCAATATATAACTCGCTTTGATCCGCGCTTGTTTCTTCTACAAAATTTTCTTGGGATACAAAACTAGGTAAAAAGAAAAAAACAAATAATAATAGACCTATCAAGCAAGCAAATAAAAATAAATTATAGTTATTTTTTTTATTAGTAATATTTTCATCTATAGAGGTATTATTTTTACTTATACTTGGCTTGACTTCGATTATAGATTTATTACGAAGGTTTTTTTTTTCAGATTTATTCTTCAAAATCTTCTAGGGGATCAATAAATATATCAACCTCTGATACGAAACCAGTCTCAGTTCTATACAAATCTAATAGTATATCCTTCCATTCAAGATATTGAGCATCAGCAGTTCCAGTCAAACGATGCTGAGTTCCTTCTATATTTACTACCATTGGCATCACCTCATCATCAAAACTCAACGAAAGTTCTTCGAGAGACTGAGTATGTAAACGCTTCTCTTCTCTTCTGACACCTGCTGATTTAATCATCTCAACACCAGTATACATCATGGTATCTCTTACCACTCTACTATTAAAATCACCATTGCTATTAGAATCATAAACTATAGAAGCAATAATAGTTGCCACCCCAATGCCAGTTCTCCATCTGCTTGAAGATTCTAGCTCTCTTATAGCTATTGACTCCTCTCTAGAGTATTCTCTCCATCCATCATAAGACTCAGAAGATTGATTATAAAAATTAACATAGTGTTCATTTAAAGCCTCAATAAATGTATGTTCCCTATCTCTAGCTCTCTGAGTTCTACTAAACTGTGGATCATCTTCAGCTGGCAGTCTATTTAGAGATATCCTATCTCTATTTCTAATTAAATAACCATCGAAAGACTCAGGGCTAATATCTTCGGCATATTTTAATTTAGAAATTGTTCTAAGCTCTTGTCCTTCCCCAGGATCAAGTCTAGATTGTATATTTGCTAGATCATTTGCAATCCTGTTAAACACATCTTGATATGGATCTTTGTTAGGATAAAGATTTCTATTGAATGAGCCTGCTGCTGTTGACATCTTATAATTTCTATCAAGCCAAGTTTCACCAGAGGCATCCAAAACATGAATATCTAAACTTAAACTATCTCCATCTGAATGTAATATCTGACCCATTATTTCAAGATCTGCTACTAACGATCTATTAGGTGTAACCCAAACTGATCCCCAAAAACCACTATCCTGAAGTGTATCTCTTAAATGGATAGCCATATATCTAGACTCTGTTCTTCTGATGTGAACAAATGTGCCATCATTAATAAGGTCTTCTAATACATCTTTATCAATTTCTCCTTCGGGCACACCGGGATCAAATAACACAACTGCAATATCTAATAAATCTACTTCATTTATAGTTTTTGTAGAAGAGCTTAAGGATACTTGATGAGGCATTCGAACCTCATTTGACCCACATGCAAATAAAAATAAAGCAAAACTGATTAATACTATTTTTTTTAACATTTCCACTACTGCCTTAAAATTATCTTCTTATATTCATTATACTCATCCCACAAAGCTGCTCTCAAAAATGGATCATCCTCTTGAGAGGCAGCCTCACATAGCTGTCTAGCGACTACATCTTTATCCTCACATCCTTCAACGGAATCAATATTATTTTCTTCATTTATGCCACTACTAATTACTGAAGGCGAGTTATCTGATTCGCTTCTTGTGCTTTGATTAACTCCCGGCATTCCTACTCCAACTGGTACTTGAGCTGGCTCCGATGAACTACCTATTGAACTAGCTGCTCCAAAAGCTTCATCTGCAGCACTGCCAACTCCTGAACGAGCTATTGCTTCTCTCTCTGCCCCCACAACAGAATCAAACTCTTCTAATGACCTCTCAAAAGCATCTTCTGAGCTAGGCCCTGAAGAAGATAATCCATCTCTTTCTTCTCCAAATATATTGGAATCTGGAGAAGGTAATGAATTTCCATTCTGGCTCTGGCCTTGTTGACCTTGCTGGCCTTGTTGACCTTGTTGACCTTGCATGCCTTGTTGACCTTGCATGCCTTGTTGACCCTGCTGGCCTTGCATGCCTTGTTGACCTTGCATGCCTTGTTGACCTTGTTGACCTTGTTGACCTTGCATGCCTTGTTGACCCTGCTGGCCTTGCATGCCTTGTTGACCTTGCTGGCCTTGTTGACCTTGCATGCCTTGTTGACCTTGTTGGCCTTGTTGACCTTGCATGCCTTGTTGACCTTGTTGGCCTTGTTGACCTTGTTGACCTTGCATGCCTTGTTGACCTTGCTGGCCTTGTTGACCTTGTTGACCTTGTTGACCTTGTTGACCTTGCATGCCTTGTTGACCTTGCTGGCCTTGTTGACCTTGTTGACCTTGTTGACCTTGTTGA
>NHEF01000021.1 GCA_002171615.1 Gammaproteobacteria bacterium TMED78 | reverse complement strand
TGTCGATATTATCGAAATCCTTGTAAATGTTGGCGATAAAGTAGAAGTAGATGATTCTTTAATAGTTATTGAGACTGATAAAGCAACTATGGATATTCCCTCTTTGGATCATGGCAAGATAATTAAGTCTCTAGTCAAGGTTGGTGATAAAGTTTCTAAAGGGGATAAGATATTTGCTATAGAGATTGAGAATCAAGGTAAGGTTGGTAAAACAAATAAAGAAAAGAAAGAAGTAATAGACTTGCCCTCCAAAGAAAGCATTGCCTCTGGCCAAGAGAGATTAAAAATAACTAAACCTAAATCAATTCAGGCAGCTAATATTGATAATGATTCTTTCAAACTGGCTCATGCAAGCCCATCCGTAAGAAAATTTGCCAGAGAGCTAGGTGCAGATCTTTCAAAAATCACTGGTACAGCTCTCAAGGGTAGAATTACTATTGATGATATTAAGGTTTATGTAAAAAGTATTTTGAAAGGTGGTAGTAGTTTACTGCCGTTAGTTAAGACGCAAGATTTCTCAATTTATGGAAAAATTCAATCAAGGAGATTGACTAAAATACAAAAGGTTTCTGGGCCTAGGCTCCATGCTAGCTGGGTTAATGTTCCACATGTTACTCAGAACGATGAGATAGATATAACGGATATTGAAGAAAAAAGACAATATCTAAACAAGAACAAGCTAGATAAAGACATTTCTTTGAGTATATTGCCATTCGCTATTAAAGCTTGCTCATTTGCTATCAAAGAATACCCTAAGTTTTCTTCATCGCTTAGTCCGGATGGAAATAGTTTGATTTTTAAGGATTATTGTAATATTGGGTTCGCTGTAGATACTACAAATGGTTTAGTTGTGCCAGTCATTAAAGAGGTTGATAAGAAAGATATATTTCAGATAGCTATAGAGCTTTTAAATCTTAGTAAACTAGCTAGATCTGGAAAATTAGGATTAGATGATATGAAGGGTGGGGTTTTTACTGTATCGAGCTTAGGTGGTATTGGGGGAACTTCCTTTACTCCAATTATTAACGCTCCTGAGGTAGCTATTTTAGGGATATCAAAGAATTTTCATAAACCAGTATATAGAGATGGAGTCTTCATTCCTCGTCTAATTTTACCTATTTCATTATCATATGATCATAGAGTTATAGATGGTGCTGATGGAGTCCGTTTTACTACTTTTCTGTCATCAGTTATGAATAAATCAGAATTTATTAAGGAAGTTGGTGGTAATTATGTCAAATAAAAAATTAAATACTAGCCTAGTTGTACTAGGATCTGGACCTGGAGGCTATACAGCTGCTTTTAGGGCGTCAGATTTAGGTTTGGATGTTATATTAATAGAAAAATC
The DNA here is from genome assembly GCA_002171615.1 of Gammaproteobacteria bacterium TMED78. Taxonomy (GTDB): domain Bacteria; phylum Pseudomonadota; class Gammaproteobacteria; order Steroidobacterales; family Rariloculaceae; genus TMED78. Next base: position 101,563 of record NHEF01000021.1, on the reverse strand, counting down.
ACCTACCTTAGGTGGAGTTTGTTTAAATGTCGGTTGCATACCATCTAAAGCACTCCTTCATGCGGCTAAGGTCATTGAAGAATCAAAAGATATGAAAAATAAAGGCATAGATTTTGGTGAACCTAAAATCGATCTTTCAAAATTAAAGAGCTGGAAAGAGAGTGTTGTAGGGCAACTAACCTCAGGTCTTTCTAACTTAGCGAAGAAAAGGAATGTTATAGTTTTAAATGGAGAAGGAGCATTTATATCATCAAACGAAATAAAAGTGACTAATGGAGATGTTTCAACAATCGTAAGTTTTGATCAATGTATTATAGCCGCTGGATCAGAGCCCTCAAGGATACCTAATTTTCCTGATGATCCAAGGATTATAGATTCAACTGGAGCACTCGATTTAGAAGATATACCAGCTCGTTTGTTGGTTGTTGGCGGCGGCATTATAGGTTTAGAGATGGCAACAGTTTATGAGTCATTGGGCTCTAAAGTGACTATTGTTGAACTTACAGATAATTTAATGCCAACATTCGATAGAGATTTAGTTAAGCCTCTACATAAGATAATGAAGCAAAAGTATGAGGAAATATTATTAGGAACAAAAGTTTCTTCATTAGAAGCTAAAAAAGATGGAATTTATGCGAGTTTTAAAGGAGGTCAATCATCATCAGCTAAAAAAGAGAAGTTTGATAAGGTTTTGATTGCTGTTGGGAGAACAGCTAATGGTTTAGCAATAGATGCTGAAAAAGCTGACATTCTAGTTGATAGTAAGGGATTAATTTCAGTTGATAATCAGCAAAGAACAAATCAATCTCATATTTTTGCCATTGGTGATATTGTGGGTGAGCCAATGCTTGCTCATAAGGCTACACATGAAGGAAAAGTAGCTGCAGAGGTTGTTTCTGGTCTGAAAAGTTTTTTTGATGCTAGAGTAATCCCTTCAGTTGCCTATACTGATCCAGAAGTTGCCTCTGTTGGTCTTTCAGAAGACCAAGCTAAGGAAAAAAATATCGAATATGAAAAAGGGGTTTTTCCTTGGGCGGCTAGCGGGAGATCTTTGGCTTTAGGTCGATCTGAGGGCTTGACTAAACTAATTATAGAAAAGGGTACAAAAAAGATTCTTGGAGCTGGTATTGTTGGTTCTAATGCAGGGGATCTTATTGTAGAGGTTGGATTTGCTATTGAAATGGATGCTACTGTAGATGATATAGGATTAACTATACATCCACATCCTACGTTGTCAGAGACTATTGGATTTGCTGCTGAGGTTGCTGAAGGAACAATTACAGACCTGTATATACCAAAAAAATGAATATTATAATTTATTTAAAATGTTTTAAATTTATATAGGAATTTTATAATTTTTATGGATAAGGTTTTAGTTACAGGCGCCTCTAGCTATATAGGACTTCATTGTATTTCAGAATTATTGAGTAAGGGATTCAAGGTTATTGGATCACTCAGAGATAATTCAAAACGAGCAAATATTTTTTCTGCTCTTGAACCATTTTTAAAAAATAATAGTCATTTAAATTTTGTTGAGCTTGACCTACTTAAAGATGATGGCTGGGAAGAGGCTGCTAGAGATTGTAGATATGTTTTGCATGTCGCATCCCCTTTTCCTCTAAAAGAGCCTAACGATGAAAACAAACTAATTATTCCAGCTAAAGATGGGACTCTAAGAGCCTTGAAAGCTTCACTAATAGCTGGAGTGGAAAGAGTTGTGATCACTTCTTCTATGGCTGCTATCAGTTATGGCCATGAAGATAATAAAGTTAGTACCTTAAATCATGATGATTGGACAAATATTGAAAGTAAAAATATTACTGCATACGTTAAGAGCAAAACGATTGCTGAAAGAGCAGCATGGAGTTTTGTAAGGGAAAATGAGATTGAGATGTCGGTAATTAACCCAGGCTTTGTGCTAGGACCATTATTGGATAATAATCTTGAAGCAACTTCAGCAAATTTTATGAAAAAGATAATTAAACGAGAAATACCTTTAATACCAAATATCTTTATGAATTGCGTTGATGTAAGAGATGTAGCTAAATTACATGTGGCAGCTATGTTAAGCCCTCAAGCTAATAAGCTAAGATTTCCTTGTATGACTGCCTCTCCTATGAGCCTTAAGGAGATTACAGAAATAATTATTTCAAATGGTGTAAGTGCACCAACTGTAAGGGCACCTGATTGGCTTATAAAATTTCTAGGTATATTTAATAGTGAGATGAGAGCTATTAGCCATTATTTAAATAAAAAATCTTTTATTGATAGCTCGCAAACTAAGGATGTTTTAGATTGGTCTCCTACACCTATTCAGGAAACCATTGTTGATATGGTAAGAGATATTAGCTTAAAAATAGACTAGCTATGAACGAAGCTTTTTTTTCTATTAGGGTAGCATTTTTTACATATTTCACAAATAAGGCCATGGCAAGATCTTGCTTGGCAATATTCTCTACCCCAAAAAATTATTTGTAAGTGAAGCTTGCTCCAGAACGCTTTAGGAAAAATTTTTTTTAGATCATATTCAGTTTTCTTTACATTTGTACCTGTAGTTAGCCCCCATCTTTGCGAGAGTCTATGAATATGTGTATCAACAGGAAAGGCAGGTATTCCAAATCCTTGGCTCATTACAACAGAGGCTGTTTTATGCCCTACCCCTGGTAAATTTTCAAGATCCTTAAAGTTATTCGGAACTTTTGATTTATATTTTTTTTTAAGTATTGCGGATAAGTCATAGATTGCTTTTGATTTTTTTTCACCAAGTCCGCATGGATGAATTATTTTGTATATTTTCTTTTGTGATAGCTTAATCATTGAGATTGGATCAGGTGCAAGTTCAAATAATCTTGGTGTAATTTCATTAACTCTCTTATCTGTACATTGTGCTGATAGGAGGACGGATATAAGGAGGGTATAAGTATCTTTATGTTTAAGTGGTATCGGGGTAGTAGGATAAAACCTATTTAATATATTAATAACTATTTTAGCTCTTTCTATTCTTTTCACTATATTTTAGATTCTTCTATCATTTTTATAGCATGAGCTTTCTCAACTCTGTCTATAATATTTTTATAATTATTTAATTTGGAGCCGATTAAAAGTTTGTCTTTATCAGACCAGGCCATGCTTTCAACATTTAAAAAAGATTCACAACGTTCGGCAATTCCAGGTATTACTGGCTTTAGATATAGTATTAATATCCTAAATAGGTTTATAGCTACTGTTGATACTTCTACTGCTTTTTTCTGGAATTCTGGATCTTTTGCTAAAAACCATGGTTTCTCCTCATCAATATATTGATTGGCCTGATCAGCTAAATCAATTATTTCTCTTATAGCTTGAGCATAATTTCTCTCAACATAATTTTTTTCAATTTGATTTGCCTTTTTCAAAAAAACATCAACTATTTTTCTATTAATTAATTTATCTGCTAATAATCCATCATTAAACTTATGAATGAAGCCCGAAGATCTACTTGCTATATTAATTAACTTACCAACTAAGTCAGAATTTATTCTAGCAATGAAGTCATCAATATTTAAATCTAAATCATCAGGGGTTGGTCCTAATTTTGCAGCAAAATAATATCGTAAAAAATCTGGGTCAAAATACTTTGCAAAAATTGAAGCATTTATAAATGTACCTTTAGACTTAGACATTTTTTTTCCATTTATAGTTAGGAATCCATGAACAAATACAGCAGTCGGCTTTCTATATCCTGCACCTGAAAGTACAGCAGGCCAAAATAAAGTATGGAAATAGACAATATCTTTGCCTATAAAATGATATAGCTCTGTATTGTCTCCAGATTGCCAGAAGTTATAAAATTCCTCATCCTTTTGGTTATTAGTAAAATTTAAATAGCTACCTATATAGCCAATAGGCGCATCAAACCAAACATAAAAATATTTATTTTTTTCTTCAGGAATTGGGAACCCAAAGTATGGAGAGTCTCTTGAGATATCCCAATCCTTAAGACCTTGTTTAAACCATTCTTCTAGTTTATTAACTAAAGTGATATCCATATTTTTAGATATCCATAATTTTAACTCATCTTCGAATTCACTTAATTTGAAAAAGATATGCTCTGATCCTTTAACAGTAGGCTTAGTACCTGAAATAACAGATATAGGATCAATTAGTTGCATTGGTGAGTAAGTAGAACCACAAACTTCACATGAATCGCCATATTGATCTTTTGCCCCACATGATGGACAAGTGCCTTTTACATATCTATCTGGAAGAAACATTTTTTTCTTATCATCAAATGACTGTTTAATATTTTTTTTATAAATATGATTATTTTTTTTAAGTTTATTATATATTTCTTCAGTAATTTCCTTATTCTCTGGTACATGAGTGGTTACATAATTATCTACACTTATTCTATAAGTTTTGAAATCATTCAGGTGGCTAGAGCTATTTTTTTCAACTAACTTCTCTGGTGTAATGCCTTCTTCCTCGGCCTTAAGCATAGTCGGAGTTCCATGAGCATCACTTGCACAAATATATGTACAGCTGTGTCCATTAATACGATGATACCTCACCCATATATCAGTTTGCGTATATTCAACAAAATGACCAATATGTAGTGGTGCATTAGCATATGGCAGAGCGCTGGTTACGAGTATATTTCTATTTGATTTCAAGTTATTTACCTATAGATAATTAATATTCTACTATCAAGAGTCACAAATAATTATTAGAATTATGCCATTAGTTTAGATTTTTTGCTTATTAATAAATGAGAGTATATTTTATGAAAACAAATGATATTGAAATACTAGATAAACATATCAGAAATTTTACTATACCCTATGGGAGTGCCAAGTTAGGAGATGAAGCGGCACCCTTTACCATATCAGATGTTAATAAAAGTATAGAAGTTAAGATTGAATGGGGATTTCCGATAAATAGACATTCTGATGAGATCAAGGCTGCTTTATCAAGTTACTGCGAATCGCTAAACTTTTTTTCAAATATTAAGTTTATTTTTGAGCAGGTAATTAGGCCTCATTCTGTTCAAAGTGGGCTCAAACCACTTTCTGGGATAAGCAATATTATCGCTATTGCCTCTGGAAAGGGTGGTGTTGGAAAGTCAACAATAGCAACAAATCTTTGTTTAGCATTGAGCCAAGAAGGGGCTAAAGTAGGTATTTTGGATGCTGATATCTATGGACCAAGCCAACCGATTATGTTTGGTCTTACAGGGAGTAGGCCAGTTAGTAAAGATGGTAAGACTTTCAAGCCGCTAGAAGCTTATGGCATTAAAGTAATGTCAATAGGATTCTTGATTAAGGATTCACAGCCAATGGTTTGGAGGGGGCCTATGGTTACTTCTGCTCTTAATCAGTTATTAACCTCAACAGAATGGGGAGAATTAGATTATCTTTTAGTAGACATGCCTCCAGGAACAGGCGATATTCAGCTTACACTTTCACAGAGGGTGCCAGTAAGTGGGGCAATTATAGTTACTACACCGCAAAAAGTTTCAGTATCTGATGCGAGAAAAGGACTTGAGATGTTTAGGAAGGTTAATGTACCCATACTTGGAGTTATTGAAAATATGAGTAAATATTCCTGTAGTTCTTGTGGTCATGAGGAACAAATTTTTGGCTCTGATGGTGGTGAAACTTTGTCAAAAGAATATGATGTGCCATTATTAGCATCCTTTCCTTTAAATAAATCTATAGCCATAAAAGCTGATACTGGAAAGCCGAGTGTAATATCGGATTCAGAAGATGATTTATCATGTCTTTATCGCCAAGCAGCTTTAGCTGCCTCGTGCACCTTAGCCTCAGAAGGAAGGAGCTATGCTCAAGTATTTCCTGAAATAGTAGTGGAAAATTAATTATGAGTATTAAGTCAGATAAGTGGATTAGGTCTATGTCAGAGAAGTATAAAATGATAGAGCCTTTTGAGCCAAATCAGATAAAAGAAATTAAAGGTAAGAAAGTTATATCATATGGAACGTCTAGTTATGGATATGATGTTCGATGTTCCGCTGATTTTAAGGTATTTACAAATATTAATGGAGCTATTGTTGATCCAAAAGAATTTGACGAGTCAAGTTTTGTTGATAAGCATTCTGATATATGTGTTATTCCACCTAATTCATTTGCCTTAGCAAGGACAGTTGAGTATTTTCGAATACCTAGAAATGTCCTAACTATTTGTCTTGGAAAATCTACTTACGCTAGATGTGGAATTATAGTGAACGTTACCCCTCTTGAGCCTGAATGGGAGGGCCATGTTACTCTAGAATTTTCTAACACAACTCCTCTCCCTGCAAAAATTTATGCTAAGGAAGGAGTAGCTCAGATGCTTTTTTTTGAGTCAGACGAAGTCTGTGAGGTTAGTTATTTAGATAGAGGCGGCAAATACCAAGGACAAATTGGAGTAACACTACCTAAGGCTTAATTCAACCAATCTAATGATTCTAGCAGTAAAGAGGTTTGTATTTCACCATCAACAACCTGCTCTATTTTTATAGGTAAGTAGCTATCATTAGGAGATACCCATATATTTAATGCCCTTGAAAGGCTCCCTGTATTTTGTACATAAAGTGTTGATTCAAAGTTACCAAGATCCGTATTGATATTTCTTTGATCTAGCTTTTCAAAAGTATTAATTGCTAAACCATCTCTTGCTAGCAGTTCGTAGCTATTTATTTCTATACCTTCTATCATATCCATCATTAATTTTGCTCTAACGCTAACCCTATCAAAAGTATTATTTTCTAATTTAAATTCCTTGACTCCTAAGCTATTTGATAATACTGCTGTTCTATTTGGCAAATTATATTGAATACTAAAATCATCATCAGAATTTTTACTATCCTCATAAGAGAAAATTTGAGGATAAAGTTCACCATTTATAAAAATAAAAGTACTTTTTTCAGAAATAATATTTGGATAAAATAATTTTGCTAGACCCTCTGCCTGAGAGAGTTGTGATAAAACATAAACTTCTTCTGAAGCATCATAGGTTAATGATATCTCCGCTCTTCCAACTTTCTGTCCTCTAAAATTGAAGCTATATATGGCATCATATGTTGGAATACTTAGAGTAGCATCTTGCTGAGAATACAAATATTGAAAATTAAATATTGATATAGCAGTTATGAGTATTTTGAGAGCTTTGTTAGAAATCTTCTTCATATAAAATAGGATTTTTCATTATTTCACCGTTAATTATAATAGAGTTATTATCTAATTTTAAGTTTTTCATTGTAAATAATTTAACTGTTTCAACAAGAATTAAGTACTCACCCTTATGTACTCTATTCTTAAGAGTTCTCTTATTATCATCTTTTTTAATAGCAATTTTATATTGCATGATGCTTGGTCCACTATCTAACTCTGCTATAACAAAGTGTACAGAAGCCCCATGAAAAAAATTTCCTGAATCAATAGCTCTTTCATGAGTATTCAATCCCTTCAATGCGGGTAATAAAGATGGATGTATATTTATAATTTTTCCTTTTAATTTATTTATAAAGTTTTTACCTAGAACTCTCATAAATCCAGCTAAAATAATTAAATCAGGATCAAGCTCAATGATATTCTTTGATATCTCTGTTTCAAATTCTTCTTTACTACTGAATAAGTCTCTATTTAAGTAAATACAAGGAATATTAGCTTTCTTGGCCCTGTTGAGGCCGGTAGCATGTTCGTTATCACTTATAACAGCTAGTATTTCTGTATTTATTTTTTTTTCTATTTGAGCATTGATCAGTGCTTGAAGATTAGTTCCCTCTCCAGAAATCATTACAATAAGTTTAAGTTTTTTTAGGTAGTTCAAATTATAATTACCTGCTTAGTATCGTCTTTTGTGACTTTTCCTATTTCCCATGCAGTCTCATTATCATTTAAAGAGGAGAGAACCCCGTCTTTATCATTTTTATCTATAATTACTATCATTCCAATACCGCAGTTAAATGTTTTATACATTTCTGCTTGGCTGACTCCAGAATTTCTTATCCATTCAAAAATATCAGGCTCTTCCCATGAATTTTTTATGAGCGAAATACCTAAGCCATTTGGAAGTATTCTAGGAATATTTTCTATTAGACCACCTCCTGTGATGTGAGCTATGCCTTTAATTTTATATTTTGATATTAGATTAAGTATTGATTTAGCATAAATTCTTGTTGGTGTAAGTAGTTTACTTACTATTTCTTTATCTTTTAAAACCCCATCCCATTCTTTTTTAATTAATTTTCTGATAAGTGAATATCCATTGGAATGTACTCCAGATGATGCAATACCTATAACAATATCATCCTTATGAACATCTGATCCATTAATTAGCTTATCTTTATTGCATACACCAACACAGAATCCAGCAAGATCATATTCAATCTTATTTTTAATTTTATCTTCAGGATGTTCTGCTGTTTCTCCTCCTATAAGTGATGCTCCAGCCAGTTTACAGCCTTTAGATATTCCTTTAATAACTTCCGAGGCAACATCTATGTTTAGCTTATTTGTTGAAAAATAGTCAAGAAAAAATAGAGGCTCTGCACCTTGTGCTATAACATCGTTTACACACATTGCTACTAAATCTATACCAATTTTATCATGTGTATTGCTTTCAATAGCTAATTTTACCTTCGTGCCAACACCGTCTGTGCCAGAAACAAGTATTGGATTTGGATATTTATTGATATCTAGCTCGAATAAGCCCCCAAAGCCTCCTATAGAGCCTAAGTCTCCTGTTCTTTTAGTCTTAGAAACTATATCTTTAATGCGCTCAACAAGCTTATTTCCTGCTTCTATGTCTACCCCTGAAGATTTGTATGTGAGATTATCTGTTTCTGCCATAAGTCAATATTCCTTAATTAATTTATTTGCTCAATATCTGTATAATGTTTAAATTGATATATGAAACGGAACTTATAAATTGTTTAAATCTATAATGAATAAATTTTCCTTCTGCATATATTTTGTTCTATATTTTCATTCTACAAGTATATCAGCCGTTGTTATAGAAGATCTATATACGATTAACGTTCAACAGAGTTTAGACATATGCGGAACAGGCTCTGAAGAGGAACAGAGTACCTATGGAGAAGGCATGGTTCAGTTGCTATCTAGGATTACTGGATTTAATAGTGATTATATCTTCGCTAATCCTGACTTAGTTAGGTTAATTGAGGGAGCGGAAAGATTTGTTTTCTTGTGTGGCCCTAGGTTAAATGAGAATGAGTTATCTATAGGATTTAATGATGGATTGTTAGAGTCAGAATTAGCTATTCTAAATATACCAAGATGGGGAAAAGAGAGGCCGGTAACTCTTTTGTGGCTTGCGATTGATACTGGAGAGGGAGAATTAGGAATTTTATCTTCTAAAACATCAGATTTACCAATTACGAATAACTTTAAAAATTTTCAACAAAAACTATATGACGAGATTAAATATTTTTCTAATATTATGGCGCTTCCTGTTATTCTACCTTTATTAGATCTTCAAGATATCTCATTTATAATACCTGATGATATTATAAAAGGACGGGTTTCTAAGATTGAAGATGCTTCTGATAGATACTATGCCAATTATATTTTATATGCCAATGGCTATATATCAGAATATGGAAGATTAGAGGCTCATTGGAGTATCCTCAGGCAAGGAAATAAGATAAATTTTGGCTATGGAACTTTAGAATACGCTTTGAATCAGCTATCTCTATATTATGCGAATGAGTTTAAAATCGAGGGTGACGTAAGTGATTTAAAGGTTACTATCTTAGGGATAGACAGTTTAGATGATTATGCAAATACAATTCGCCATTTTGAGTCATTAAGCCTCCTGGAGGAAGTAGAACCTATTGAGGTTAATAATGGAAGTTTAATTTTGCAGGTTAAGGCTAGAGGCGATCAAGATTTGTTAGATAATATATTAGGTCTAGATAGTTTCTTAGTTAAAAGTAATGAAAATACTGAAAATTCTGGGATAGATGGTTTGTTTTTTAGGTTAAAAAAATGATGAACTCTTAAGTAAAAGAGATAAATGTAAGATAGATGAAACAGATCACCCTGCCTTTTAAGATTTCACGACAATATAACTTTGATAATTTTATCTCAGCTAATAATAACTTACTTATTCATAATCTTAAGAATTTAGAGAAAGACATATTTCAGTTTATTTGGATTTGGGGAGGCAGTAGGATTGGAAAATCACATCTACTACAATCAACTTGTTCCTACTACAAGGACTATAGAGCAATGTACTTACCTCTAAAGCTTTATAAAGAAGAAGGGCCGAGAATCTTAGAAGGATTGTCAAAAATTGATCTTCTTGTTATTGATGATATTGACTTAGTTATTAATCAATCATCTTGGGATAATATGCTTTTTAATTTATATAATGAACTTGAAAGTAATGAGGCAAGTCTATTAGCTTCATCATCATGTCCGCCCATAAGCATTAGTTATTCTTTGCCTGATTTAAGGTCAAGAGTATTAGGAGCATCTATTTTTCATGTTAAGCCCTTAGAGGATAGTTTGATAAAAGAAGTGTTAGTCAGACAAGCACAAGATAGAGGGATGGAATTAACGGAGAGAACAGCTCAGTATTTACTTAATTATATCAAAAGAGATATGTCTGATATTTCTAGCTGTTTAGATAAACTTGATTTAGCTTCATTAACGGAAAAAAAGAAACTAACTATACCTTTTGTTAAGAGTGTTTTATTTGATAAGCAAATTTAATTAAAGCTTTAGTGCCAATCCAGCAACTCTTTTTCCTAAAATAAAAGCAAGGCTTTTTTCATCCTCTGATAATGATTTATTCCAATCTAGGGCAACATGTGAGGCGCCATAAGGAGAGCCTCCTGTTTTTGTTTCTTTTAATGCCTTTTCTGTGTATGGTAGCCCCACCCATATCATTCCATGATGAATTAAGGGTATTGCCATTGTTAAGAGTGTAGTTTCCTGCCCTGCATGCATGGAGTTAGAGGAAGTGAATAGACCGAATGGCTTATCAATTAGAGATCCTTCTAGCCAAATAGATGATGTTTGATCTAAAAAAAACTTAACTGGCGCTGCCATGTTTCCAAACCTTGTGGGGCTTCCAAGTAATAGGCCATCGCAATTTTTAAGATCATTTAAAGAGGCAAATGGAGCACCTTTAGATGGATTGTCTTCTATTGATTTACTATTATTATCTGAGGCGATAGAAGGTAGGGATCTCATGACTGCCTCTAGCCCAACAGACTCAACACCTCTAGCAGCATGATTAGCAAGTGCATTGGTGCTTCCTTTTCGGCTATAATATAGAACTAAAATCTTTTTCAATGTATAGTAAGTATTTGTTTTTATAATTTAATTTTAGACTTTATTCCTTTTTTTTAAAAGGAAAAGTTAGTATCTATCATAGTGCTTGGTGTTTTAATTAATTAGGCTTTATATTTTATCAAATGAAATTTTTTTATTTTTTTATTATTTTCTTTATTTCTAGCTGTATTACAGCGCCTCCAATTCAGGAAATGAGTGATGCTCGTCAGGCTATATCAGTAGCAGACCAAAAGCTAAGCCACCTGCCAACCAATAGTCGCATTAGCTTGTCAGCGGCGAGAAATTTATTAATAGAGGCAGAGAATCATTTGAGAAGCGGAAGATATGATGAAGCTAGGTCTCTTGCTATTACTGCTAAGGAAGCTGCCTCCGATATTTTAGAAATGGCAATCTCTATATCCAATCAAGAAGATTTAAATAGATAGTATCGTTATTGGGCTCAAATAATAAAGCTAGTTTACTTTGTCATGTTTTTGGGAAAGTCCAAGGTGTTTACTATAGAGCAACAATTAGAGACTATGCCTTAAGTTTGCAAATTGATGGTTGGGCAAAAAATTTGAAAAATGGAAGTGTAGAAATTGTTGTTGCTGGCGAACATCAATCAGTCGATAAAATTTTAGCTCTTTTATGGGAAGGGTCAAAAGACTCTAAAGTTTTATCTATAAGTATTAATAAATGGAATGATAAAGTAAAAGAAGGATTTTTTATTGAATAGAGCTCTATATCTAATTTTGCTCCCTTCGTCTAGCGGTTAGGACGCCGCCCTCTCAAGGCGGAAACAGGGGTTCAATTCCCCTAGGGAGCGCCAGTTTCTATGAAAATAATTTTATTTTTTTAGCTCTAGTCATCGATTTTATTTCAAACTCTCTACTAGCAGCTTTAGAGTGAGAGCTATGTATCTCTTTGTAAACTAGCTTCACAGGTAATCTTCCTTTCGTATATTTTGCTCCTTTTCCGCAAGCGTGCTTTTCTAATCTTTTTTTTATACTCTTGGTAATGCCGGTATATAAAGATTGATCATTACAAGTAATTATATAAACATACCATTTTTCTTCATTAAGCATTTCAATGATCATCAAAAAACGAGATAAGGTAAAATGATCCTATTGCTATAGCGGCTGATATGCCAAGCGCTAGTCCCACTGCCGCACCCATATTGGGATAACCAAAAAAAGCTCCCGATAATATTCCAAAGAATAGGCCAATTAATATTGCTAAAGGTAACGAAGCTAGTTTGAAAAGTGATTTCAAGATATCTCTTCCTCTAATTATCTGACTTCTTAGTATTTTTAATATAGCATTTATTAAATGAAGGGGAGTATAAATATTTTACAGGCGGGATTTTTTAAGAGAATTCTTGCTAATATTTATGATTCTATCATTATATTGGCTTTAATAATGGTATTGACCTTAGCTATTATTATATTTAGAGATGGTAAGGAGATAGTGCATTCATCAACTTGGTTTACCTTATTTATTTTTGCTTCACACTTCTCTTTCTTTATCTGGTTTTGGACACATGGCGGACAAACTCTAGGTATGCGTGCATGGGGCATTAGAGTTGTAAGTAGTAAAAGAGAGTCTATAGGTCTTATCTGTTGTATAAGAAGATATATTTTGTCATTCTCTATTATTTTTCCGCCAGGTTTTTGCTTTATTTGGAGTTTTTTTGACGAAGAAAGACTATTTTTTAATGATAGATTTTCGGAGACTAGGATAATAAATATTAATAAATAATTACTTGATACGAAGTAAAAGAAAAAAGTTTAATATTAAAAGTAACGAAGTTGGAGTCCATGCAACAATAAAGGCATTTATGTTGTACACTTCACCACTATTGATGAAAGCTTCCGCAGAAATATAATAAGCTAAACCTATTAATAACCCAGTAATTAGTTTTCTTCCGATGCTTGCTGACCTGAGTGATCCAACTACGAATGGCAATGCAAGTATTGTCATTAATAAGACTGAAGTGCTATCTGCTATCCTTGACCAAAATGCAATATGGTACCTTTTTGAATCTAATTCATTTTCTTCTAAGTATTGAATATATCTACTAAGATTTTGATTATTTAAAAAATCATGCTGAACCTCAGATAGGCCTAAAATTTCAGGACTTAAGCTATATTTTTTAATTATTTGAATTTCTGAGTTAGAAGTAGTTTTATTCTCTTGAAAAATTGTTTCTTCATGATTTGTTAATATCCAATTATTGTTTTCATCTATCCTTCCAGTTTCAGATTTGCTCAATTTATTTATATTTTTATAGCCATCAGTTTCGAATATATAGATGCCATTAAAATTAGAATTATTATCTGATTTTTTCAGATTGATTATATTGTTCCCGTCTTTTAACCAGATAGTACTGAGGTTGGGTATCTCAATTGTATTATTTAGTTTTTGTGTTCTATATTGTTGAGCATACGAACCGAATGAAGGCGCTATAGATTGACTTAGGATCATCATAATTAAGAAAAGAATCAATCCTGCCAATGAAACTGATTTTACTAATCTCATAGTGGATACCCCAGAGGATCTAATTACAATAAGTTCATGATTTTGAGATAGACTTCCTAGGCTCAGTAATGCCCCAATTAAAGCTGCAACAGGTAGTGTCTGAACGATTAATCTGGGTATGCCTAAACAAATATATGTAATAGCATCGAGTATAAAATAACTACCATTTCCAATTTGATTTAATTGATAAAGAAAATCCATTAGGCTTGAAATTGATATCAAAACTAACGTAACAGCAAAAACACCTTTTAGAATGTTGCTTATAATATATTTATCTATTATAGACATCTTTTCTTTTAAAATTATATATATTGAACCCTGATTGCTGAGCAAAAAGGAATAAAGCAAGTGAAGCAACAATTAGATGAATCACCCATAAGCCAACCCATGATAGTAAAATTTCTCTTTCTATCCATGCTTTTCCTAGGGTTAAGCAATTAATATAAATCATATAAATCAATATCCCTATCCCAAGTTGTGAATAATATCCTTGCCTAGGTTTAGTCGAAATCAATGATAATGCTAACAATGATAGTAGAAATATCGAGATAGGAGCAGATAATCTCCACTGAAGCTCAGCTTGATCCTGTATATTATTAGATAATAGAAGCTGTATAGTGGTTTTATTTTTTGATGATAAGCTAATATTAGATGTAGAATTTGAAAAAATAGGGATATTATGTTGTTTGAAATCAATAATCTGAAATTTTTTATCTCCAGCTTTGCCATCATAGCGTCTCCCGTTTTCAAGGCTAAAAATAATTTCCCCTGTTTCAGAGGCTGATATTTTTTTTCCTTTTTCTGCTAAAATAATGGTCTGTCTATCGTTATAATCTTGCTGAATAAAAATATCCTTAAATTCTGTACCTTCAATTTCTTTAACAAATAATATTGCTTGATTATTATTAAAGGGAATAAATTTTCCTGCTTCTGGCATTCCTGTTCTTATTTCATTTCCTGCATCCATTTTTATTTTTTCAATTTCATTTAATGCATTCGGACTAACATGAAGTGATAACCAAGATACTAAGATAGAAAGCATTATAGATAAAAACATTATTGGAATTAGTAATTGAGAAGGGCCTATAGCACATGCCTTTAAGGCAACTATTTCTGAATTTTGGTTTAATTTAGCTAGAGTAAGCATAACTCCTATGAAAAGACCAAATGGAATAATAATATTCATATACTGAACAGAAGTGAGTATTAGAGTATTTAATATAAAGTCTCTGGGTATCTTTCCAGTTGCGGCTTGATTAAGAATTTCTGCGAATTGGCTACTCATAAGTATGACGAAGAGAGTAATCATGACTATTGACCAAGTGAGTAATATTTCTTTAAAGATGTATTTACTAATTATTTTCATAATTTTAATTTATAAGATAATCAAGACTTTGTAGATCAAGACAAGCAATCAGAAAGTTTTGAAAACAAACATAGCATAAACTGGTAGAATTATACCTTATTATAAACCCAAAAAATAAAAACTATAATATATCAAGGAGATATAGATGAATTTCAGTGTAAAGTTAGGTGACAACGATATTTCTAAACAAAAAGTATCATGTATAATTTTGCCTATCTTCTCAGATAGCAAATTAAACGGCCCTTTACTTAAGTTGGATAAGGCTAGTAATGGCATTATAAGTAATCATCTTAATAAGAGTCATTTATCATCTGAAGAGGGCAAAACTTTTATGCTATCAGATATTGATGGGATAAATGCAGATAGCCTACTTTTTGTTGGTTGCGGCAAAAAAGATAATTTTAGCCCTACTGTTTTACAAAAAGCCTTATCTGCTGCTGTCCAAGTGATTACAGATACAAATATTAGAAATGCTTCTAGCTACCTCAGTTTCTATCTCGAAAAATCATTATCTTCATACTATGCCTCAAGGTTCAGTGTTGAGGCAGTTTTTTCTAAGCTTTATAAGTTTGATGAGCTTAAAAGTAAAAAGAGCTTAATATGTAAATTCACTAAACTTTATATCGGCCTACCAAAATCTAGCAATAGTAAAGAAGCAAAGAAAGGGATTAAAGATGGTATAGCAATTAGTAATGGAATGAATCTAGCTAAGGATCTTGGAAATCGCCCTCCAAATATTTGTACTCCTAGTCATTTATCTAAAGAGGCTAAAAAAATAGAAAAAAAATATAAAAATACTAAGGTAAAAATTTTATCAAAAATAGAAATGAAGAAACTAGGAATGGGCGCTTTCCTTTCAGTTACACAAGGAGCGGCAGAGCCTCCAAAATTTATTATAATTGAGTATTCGGGCGCTAGACAGTCTGAAAGACCTATTGTTTTATGCGGCAAAGGAATTACCTTCGATACTGGTGGTATCTCGTTGAAGCCTCCAGGATCTATGGATGAGATGAAGTTTGATATGTGTGGAGCGGCTAGTGTTATGGGAGCCATGACAGCAGTTGGAGAATTACAGCTTCCAATAAATCTTGTTGCCTTAATTCCAGCATGTGAGAATATGCCTGGATCATCAGCTACTCGTCCTGGAGATATCATAAAAACTATGTCCGGAAAAACTGTTGAGATTTTAAATACTGATGCAGAGGGAAGGCTAATTTTATGTGATGCCATCACATATGGGCTTAGATATAAGCCAAAATCATTGATTGATGTTGCAACCCTAACAGGTGCCTGTCTTATGGCTCTTGGTAAATACTATAGCGGTCTATTTAGTAATGATAAGAATTTAGCTAAAAATTTATTAGATGCTGGAGAAAGATCATACGATTTTGCATGGCAATTACCAGTTCATGATGTTCATAAAAAAGCACTAAAAAGTAATTTTGCTGATTTTGCTAATATTGGTGGAAGAGAAGCGGGTGCAAGTGTAGCGGCAGCTTATCTTCAGCAGTTTGCTGAAGATATTTCATGGGCACATTTAGATATAGCGGGTTCAGCTTGGTTAAGTAATGATAATAAAGGATCAACCGGGAGGCCAGTTCAACTTTTAGTTGATTTTTTATTAAATTCATAGGAACAAAATTGACCCAAATCGATTTTTATATTTTACAAAGTGAATCAGAAGATAGCTGGTTGAGGTTTGTTTGCAAAATTGTAGATAAGGCTTTTAATAGAGATATGGTAGTTTTTATATATTCTAGTGATGAATATATTTCTCAACAATTAGATAAACTGCTTTGGACTTTTTCTCAGAATAGCTTTCTACCTCATGTATATATTGATTCACCTAATCAAGATAAGCATGAAGAAAGGATTTTTCTTAGTAATGCTAGTGTTGACTGTTTAGAAGATTTCATTCTGTCAAAAAAAATCAAATTTGATCTGATTATCAATTTAGCACTAGAAACTCCAAGTTTTTTTAATAGCGTAGATAGACTGATAGAAGTTATTGATAATTCAAATAGAATGAAGGATATAGGAAGGAAAAAATTTGCTTTTTATAAAAAAGAAGGATATGAGATTAATACTCATAAGATAAGTTAGAAAGAAGATGAATAAAATTTATAATCCCCTCGAAATAGAGCTAAGCCATTATAATTTTTGGGAAGAGTCTGGTTTCTTTGCTTCTGGTAATGGCGATGATTCTTTTTCTATTGTGATACCGCCTCCTAATGTTACTGGCACACTTCATATTGGACATGCTTTTGAAGATACTATAATGGATACTTTAATTAGGTATCAAAGAATGCTTGGTAAAAACGTTCTTTGGCAGCCAGGAATGGATCATGCTGGTATAGCAACACAAATGGTGGTTGAAAGATTATTAAATGAGGAGGGTATAACTAAGCATGAGCTTGGTAGAGATAAGTTTATTGAAAGGGTTTGGGATTGGAAGGATAGATCAGGAAACATAATTGGTAAGCAGTTAAGACGATTAGGATGTTCGCTTGATTGGTCCAAAGAAAAGTTCACTATGGATAAGGATCTTTCTTTGGCTGTTAATGAGGTTTTTGTTAGATTATTTGAGGAAAAATTAATATATAGAGGGAAAAGGCTAGTTAATTGGGATCCTGATTTAAAAACTGCACTTTCAGATTTGGAAGTTATTTCTAATGATGAAGAGACTTCTCTTTGGTACCTGAGATACCCTATTCACGGTAAAAATAAGTATTTAGTTGTTGCTACTACTAGACCTGAAACTATGTTTGGAGATGTTGCTGTAGCAGTTAACCCTGATGATGAGCGCTATAAAGATTTTATTGGTTGTTCAATTAAATTACCTCTAGTTGGAAGATTAATTCCAATTATTGCAGATGAATACGTTGATAAAGATTTTGCTAGTGGATGTGTAAAAATAACTCCTGGCCATGATTTCAATGATTACGCTATTGGAAAGAAGCATAATTTATCAATAATTAATATCTATGATAAAAATATAAAGCTAAATCAAAATGTACCTAAAAAATATCGTAATTTAGATAGAGCTAAAGCTAGAGATATTGTTATAAGCGATCTAACTAATATTGACTTGCTTGATAAAGAAGAGAGGTACGTAACTAAAATTCCAAGAGGTGATAGAAGTGGGCAGATTGTTGAGCCTTTTATGACCAATCAATGGTTTGTAAAAATTAAACCATTAGCAGTTCCAGCCATAGAGGCGGTAGAGTCTGGAGATATCCGTTTTCATCCTAATAATTGGGAAAAAACATATTTTGAATGGATGAAAAATATTGAAGACTGGTGTATATCGAGACAGCTCTGGTGGGGCCATAGAATTCCAGCGTGGTATGATGATAATGGTAATATCTATGTTGCTAGAGATGAAGATGAAGCCAGGCTAAAAAATGGCTTAAGTAAGGATACTATTTTAAAGCAAGATGAAGATGTTTTAGATACTTGGTTTTCATCTGCGTTGTGGCCTTTTTCAACATTAGGCTGGCCAAATAAAAATAAAAACTTACAGCTTTTCTATCCTACTACTCTTTTAGTTACTGGTTTTGATATTATTTTTTTCTGGGTCGCAAGAATGATAATGATGGGTTTAAAGTTTATGGACTCTATTCCTTTTAAAGACATTTATATTCATGGATTAATTAGAGATCATGAGGGTAATAAAATGTCTAAAAGCAAGGGTAATGTCCTTGATCCAATAGATATTATTGAAGGTGTAGATTTAAATGGGCTTATCAAGAAAAGAACAGAGGGTCTTATGCAGCCTAAAATGAAAGAAAAAATAAAGCAGCAGACGATAAAAGAATTTCCAGAAGGTATAAATGCTTATGGTGCAGATGCCCTTAGGATGACTCTCGCTAGTTTAGCTACAACTGGTAGAAATGTAAGTCTAGATCTTAAGAGAGTAGAGGGCTATAGAAATTTTTGTAATAAAATTTGGAATGCCTCTCATTATGTTTTAAGACATGATCCATTAGATTATAGCCAGGATGCAGAATACTCTATAGCTGATAAATGGATGCTTTCTAGATTCAATAGAGTAGTAAATTCTTATCATGAAAATTTAAGAAAATATCGTATCGATCTTGCTGCAAAATTAATTTATGAGTTTGTTTGGCATGAATTCTGCGATTGGTACATTGAATTTACAAAAATAGTATTTTCAGACCAGAAGCTAAATAAAGATTATAACGAGGGTTCTTCAAAGACTTTGTATGAGGTATTAGAGGGTATTCTGAAGCTAGTTCATCCCATTATGCCTTTCATTACAGAAGAGATATGGATTGAGATAGTGAATAAAAGAGGAGTTAAGTCAGATTCAATCATGCTTGAGAGTATTCCAGAATATGACAAAAGAAAAATTGATAAAGAATCTGAAGTTATAATTGAATGGATTAAGTCATTTGTTATAGTGATAAGAAATATAAGAGGCGAGATGAATATCGCTCCAAGAAAGCTATTGTCAATTCAGCTATTAGGTTGCACTAATGAAGATAAGAGTATTATTGAACATAATATAATAGTTATCAAAAGCTTAGGTAGGTTAGCCAATATAGAAATTCTAAATAATGATCATGAGTTAATAGATAATGCATTTACAGGTATTTTTGGAAGTATAAAAATTTCTATACCCATGGATGGTCTAATTGATATTAAAGAGGAAAAACTGAGAATTGAAAGGAAGATAAAGAAATTAGGCGAAGAAATTTCTAAAAGAGAGATCAAATTACGAAATGAAAGTTTTCTTAAAAATGCACCAGTAGAAGTTGTCAAAAAAGAGAAAGATATAGCAAAAAATCTTAAAAGTGATTTAGATAAGCTTAATTATCAGCTTAATAAGATCAGCTAATATATAGCTATTATATCTTTTTATTTAGTAGGAGGGCATCCTCTCTTTCGCTTATTCCTCTATAGTATTTTTGCCTGATGCCAACGGAATAGAAACCTAGAGACTTATAAAGAGAAATTGCCTTGATATTAGATACTCTAACTTCCAACATAATTTTATTTTTATTATTTATTTGTGTATGAAATATCATAGAGTAGATTAATCTTCGTGCTAATCCATTACCTCTATGATTTTTTTCTATACATAGATTTAGTATATGTGCACCTTCAGTATTTATTGTCATAACACTATAACCAACTATAGTTTTCTCTATTTCAATAACCTGATTATAGTAATCAGCTAATAAGCAGTCTCTAAATATTCCTTTAGACCAAGGATATATATAGCTATCTTTATCTATTAGTGAAATTTCTTCGATGTCATCATATTGCATTAGACGTATTTGTGTTTTTGGTTTTATAGAAGCAGCCATTATTCTAGGTGTTTAAAATTTTTTTTATTATCTTTAAATCTTGCCAGGACTTTTCTTTAGCTGTAGGGTTTCTAAGTAAATATGCTGGATGATAACTTGCTACAATAGGTTTTTTTATTACATCGGAAAAAATTTCACCTCCTCTTATTTTTCCTATAGCATCTTCAGAATCAAGTAAAATTTGTGATGCAACTCTTCCAAGGGAGAGAATTATTTTTGGGTTTATCATTTCTATTTGATTTATTAAAAATGATCTACAGCTATTAATCTCTTTCTCTTTTGGATCTCTATTATCCGGAGGCCTACATTTTAAGATATTAGTAATAAAGATTTCATCTCTAATGATATTGATAGACTTAAGCATAGAATCTAAAAGCTTTCCTGATCGTCCTACAAATGGTTTGCCTTGTTTATCTTCTTCTGATCCTGGGGCTTCACCAATGATTAATAGTTCGGCATTTTTATTTCCAGAGCCAAAAACAACCTGAGTTCGTGATTTGTGTAAGCTACATTTAGCGCATTTTCTTACTATTTCATTGAGCCCTTCCCAATCATTAGATTTATCCTCTTTTATCAATTCTTTAGGATTTGGCTTGGTGTTTAATTTCCACTTGGTTATACCTATCATGGAGAGGTATTGACTTCTAAGATCACTCATATGTTTATTCCATTATTGGACAATTACTCTAATCATGTTTGATAATAACTATAGTCCTCCTTTATTATTAAATGAAGTAATATTTTCTTAAAAAACAATATTAAAACTATTATGAAACTAACTAATTTTCCTTTACATACACTTAAGGAAGTTCCAAAAGATGCTGAGATAATCAGTCATCAATTAATGCTCAGAGCTGGTTTAATTAGGAGACTAGCTTCAGGTTTGTATACTTGGCTTCCCCTTGGCATGAGAGTTTTAAGAAATATACAGAAAATTATAAGGGAAGAGATGAATCATTCAGGTGCATATGAAATTCTTATGCCCATGGTCCAGCCAGCTGAGCTATGGCATGAATCAGGGAGGTGGGGAGATTATGGGTCAGAACTTGCTAGATTTAATGATAGGCATGATCGAGAGTTTTGTCTAGGCCCTACCCATGAAGAGGTTATTACTGACATAGCAAGAAATGAGATTAGTAGCTACAAACAATTACCTTTGATTTATTATCAGATTCAAACAAAGTTTAGAGATGAAATAAGACCACGATTTGGAGTAATGAGATCTAGAGAATTTCTTATGAAAGATGCTTATTCTTTTCATCTTAATGAAGAATCATTACTCGAAACATATGACATTATGAGGAATGCCTATGTAAGGATCTTAGAAAGACTAGATCTAAAGTTTTCTATAGAGAAGGCGGATCCAGGTGCTATAGGCGGGAGCCTTTCAGAAGAGTTTCACATAATAGATGATTCAGGAGAAATAGAAGTAGGCCATATTTTTCAGCTCGGAACAAAGTATTCTAAGTCAATGAAAGCATCAGTAACAGATGAAACAGGTAAGGATTGTCCAATGTATATGGGATGCTATGGGATGGGTGTTACACGGTTAGTAGCTGCTTCTATTCAGCAGAATAATGACAGTAAAGGAATTATCTGGCCAAAAAAAATTGCCCCGTTTAACATTGTTATTATTCCAATTAATATGAAAAAATCATTTAGAGTTAAAGAGATTTCTGAAAAGCTTTATGAGACCCTCATACAAAGTGGGTACGATGTTTTATTTGATGATAGAGACGTTAGGCCAGGAGCACAATTTGTAGATGCTGATTTAATTGGTGTTACCCATCGAGTTGTAGTTTCTGATAAAGAGCTAGATAAAGATATGGTTGAATATAAAGGTAGATCTAGTGATAAAACAAGAATGATTAAGATAGATAAAGTATTAGACTATCTTTTTTAATATAGAGATAACTATAATTTGATTATATGAGCGAAGAAAGAAAAAACAAATCAATTGAAGCAAGTTATATTGCTATAGAGGGTCCTATAGGCGTTGGCAAGACTACGTTAGCAAAGAGACTTGCCGAAACTTTTAAGAGCGAGTTGATTCTTGAGAGAGCTGATGAGAATCCTTTCTTAGATAGATTTTATGAAGATGCTAACAATGCCGCTTTGCCAACACAATTATTTTTTTTATTTCAAAGATCTAAACAGCTAGAGAAAATTCAACAGGGTGATATGTTTTCTCCTGGAAGGGTAGCAGATTTTATTTTTGAGAAAGATAGTTTATTTGCTGAACTCAATCTTGATAATCATGAGTTTGAACTCTACAAGAAAATAAGAGATAAGCTAGATTATGATATTCCAATTCCTGATTTAGTCATTTATTTACAAGCGCCAGCAGATGTATTACTAAGGAGAGTTTCTGAAAGAGATGTACCTTATGAAAAAAAAATAGAAAAGAAGTATTTAGAGAAAATTGGGGATGCTTATGCTAAGTTTTTCTATGGGTATAATAAATCTCCATTACTAATTATAAATTCTGCAGTCATTGATCCAATACATAAAGAATCAGATTATCAAGAGCTCTTAGGCGCTATAAAAGGTATGGGAAGTGGTAGACATTTTTTCAATCCTACGATTAAAAATATTGTTTAAATAATAGGTTATTAAGAAGGTTATGTATAAGCAGCTAGAAGAAAGAGGAATGACATCCCCCCCAGTTAATGTATCAACTTTACAAAAAATGAAAAGTGATCGAGAGCCTATTGCTTGCATAACTGCTTATGATGCTAGCTTTGCAAAATTAGTAGATAGAGCTGGTATTGATCTAGTTTTAGTTGGAGATTCATTAGGTATGGTTATTCAGGGCCACGATACAACGGTTCCTGTTACGGTGGATCATGTTGTTTATCATACTAAAATAGTTTCAACCCAGTTAAAAAGATCATTTCTTGTATCTGATCTTCCTTTTATGAGTTATTCATCTCCTGAGCAGGCACTTGATAATGCTGTAAGACTGATGCAGGAAGGGGGTGCAATGATGGTTAAGCTAGAGGGAGGACATAATCAATTATCTATTGTAGAATATTTAGCTAAGCATGATATTCCAGTATGTGCTCACTTAGGTCTTAAACCACAATCTGTGCATAAAATAGGAGGGTTTAAGGTCCAAGGTAGGGACAAGAATAAGGTTAATAAGATGGTAGAAGAAGCTACTGCTCTTCAAGACGTAGGGGCTGATTTAGTGCTACTGGAGTGTATACCAAATGAAGCAGGTAGAATTATAACTAAGTCATTAAGAGTTCCTGTTATAGGTATTGGAGCTGGACCAAGTGTTGATGGTCAGATTTTAGTAATTTATGATTTATTAGGTATAACTTTAGGACCTACGCCTAAGTTTGTTAAAAATTTTATGCAAGATTCAGACTCAATTATAGATGCATTAAGAAGATATATAAAAGAAGTAAAGAATAAAGCCTACCCTGCTTCGGAGCATTGCTTTTCATGAGAATAATTTCTTTCCTTTTGATTTATTGAGAAGATGTCTAAAATTTTTAAAATTCAAAATAAAGCTGATTTACTTCAACAAAGAGATATCTGGAAAAAAAATAATCAATCTATTGCTCTGGTTCCAACTATGGGAAATTTGCATCATGGTCATATGAAGCTAATTGAAACTGCTTCTAAGTATGGCGATAAAGTTGTTTGTACTATTTTTGTAAATCCAACCCAGTTTGAGAAAGAAGAAGATTTAAATTCTTATCCTAGAACTTTAAAAGAAGATAAAAAAAAAATAGAGCTTCAGGATATAGCAGATCTAATTTTTTTTCCAACTAAAGATATGATTTACCCTAATAGAATAGATGAATCAACACAAATAAAGCTTCCTAGCTTAAGTAAAGATCTTTGTGGAAAGTTTAGACCAAATCACTTTAGTGGAGTAGCTTCAGTTTTAATCAGGCTTATAAATATAATAACTCCTGATACTATGATTTTGGGTGATAAAGATCTTCAGCAAAAAATTCTAGTGAGCCAGATGTTACAAGACATGCATTATGATCATCTTAAAATTATTTCGCATCCTATAGTTAGAGAGCAAGACGGTTTAGCGATGAGCTCTAGAAACTCATATTTGACGATTGATGAAAGAAGGGTAGCTCCTAATCTCTATAAAAAATTATCAGAAATTTCACAAGATATAATTAATGGTGAAGAGAACTATGATGTTCTAATTTCTAATGCCAAAATAGGTCTGGAGGAGGATGGCTTCAAGATAGATTATTTGACCATAAGAAATTACATAGATTTAAAGTTACCTAATAACTCAAAAGAAGAGTTAGTGATAATGTGTGCTGCATATTTAGGAAAGACAAGATTGATTGATAATATATGTTTTAGAGCAAAGGCTAGTTATTCTTAATTGTGCTGTTCAAGCGCCCATTCAACATGCTCTCTCACCATTGATGAGGGATGGTTTTTTCTTTTAATAAGCGCTAGCATTAGATCATTACTCTTTTCTGAATTTCCTAGAGCAATTGCTAAATTTCTGAGCCATCCCTCATAACCGACCCTTCTCATAGCACTACCTCTAAGATTTTTTTCCCATTCATCCTTGGACCAGAGAAAGAGATCGATCAAATTAGCTCTATCTAAATTATGCCTAACTTTAAAATCAGTAATTTTTGAGGGATCAGCAAATTTATTCCATGGACAAAATAGTTGGCAGTCATCACAACCATATATTCTGTTCCCAATTTTTTTACGATATTTAATAGGTATCGAAGATTTATGTTCTATCGTTAGATATGAAATACATTTTCTTGCATCAAGCTGGTATGGAGCTACTATTGCATTGGTAGGGCAACAATCTATACAGGCAACACAAGAGCCACAATGATTACTAGTTTGAGAGTCATGTGGTAAATCTAGATCAGTATATATTTCTCCTAAAAAGAAAAAGGACCCGGCCTTAGGGTTGATTAGGTTTGTATTCTTACCTATCCATCCAAGGCCAGCATTCCTAGCAATTGCTTTCTCTAGTACAGGTGCGCTATCTACAAAGATTCTAAAGTTATAATCTCTAATTTGCTCTTCTATGAAGGCTACTAATTTTTTTAATCTCCCTTTTAAAACTTTATGATAGTCTCTACCTAGAGCATAGCGGGATATAAAAGCCTTCTTTTTGTTTTTTAAAATTTTAATTGATTCTTCTGACTCCGGTGTTAGATAGTCCATTCTTGCTGAAATTATTTTAAGTGTTTGTGGAACAATCATACTAGGCCTGGATCTTTTTTTTCCATGTGAAGACATATATCTCATTTCTCCATTCCTACCCAAGGATAGCCATTTTTCCAAATAAATTTCATCCTTTGATAAGTCTACTCCTGTAATACCAATTTGTTGAAATCCTAAAGCTATCCCTTCTTTTTTAATTTTTTTAGACAGTTCAGTTAACTCAGAAGGTAATAATTTATTTTTTATAATTTGTTTATTTGAGAAATCCATAGAGTTAGTATAAACATATTATGTGTAATATACCTTCAGAAATTTATCCTTCTTCAGTAGTTCGTGATATTGATAATTATGCTATTTATAATATGGAAATATCTACTTATGATCTTATGCTTGAAGCTGGTAAAACTATCCATAGATTCATTCATGAATATTTTCCTAGTATTAAAAAAATAGTACTTTTCTGTGGAGTAGGGAATAATGGTGGCGATGGATTTGTCCTAGCAAGATTATTAATGGAGAGTGGGCTAAATGTCATTGTTGTTAAGATTGAGCCTATTAACGGTTATCCAGAAGCAGCCGAAAAGGCTTTAAGCTTATATCTTAGATCAGGAGGGCATGTCCTGACTTTTGAAGGCGATGTTGATTTTCTTGCCAAGTTAAATGCTGATCTTTATATTGATGCTATACTAGGCTTAGGAGTGTCAAGAAGTGTTACTGGGCTTTATTTGGAAGCAATAAATTATCTTAACTCCTTAGACTCTCCTATTCTTTCAATTGATATTCCAAGTGGTTTAAATTCTGATACTGGCATGCCTATGAAAACAGCGGTTAGGGCTGATATTACTTTAGTTTTAGTTGCCTTAAAGCAAGGTTTATTTCTAGGAAGTGCAGCTGATTATGTAGGTAAAATTTTTTTTGAATCACTAAATATAACAAAAAAAGTTTATGATAATTTTAAACCAAGCTTAAAGATGATGGATGCGTCTATACTTCCAGCCATATTACCTAAAAGATTAGCATCTTCTCATAAAGGCTCACACGGTACTTTATTGATAGTAGGTGGTGATGAAAACATGGGTGGAGCAGTTTCTTTGGCTGCTGAATCTGCCTTGAGATCAGGAATTGGTATGGTAAAGATTGCTACTCATCCTAAAAATCGGGATTTTATCCTAAGGAAGATTCCTGAAGTTCTTTGTTATGGTATAGTTAAACGGAAACAGTTAGAGCCTCTGCTAGGGGGAATAAATGCTATAGTTTTAGGACCAGGTTTAGGTAAATCTATATGGTCAAAAGAGCTGTATGATATAGCTATTAATTCAAATGTACCTCTTGTAGTAGATGCTGATGCTCTAAGTTTTCTATCTAAAGCAAAGCAAAAAAGAAACAATTGGATTCTGACTCCTCATCCTGGTGAGGCAGGCATGCTTCTTGATACTAATAGTGAGAGTATTCAATCTGATAGAGTTAATAGTATTTCTAGAATTTCTAAAAATTATGGCGGAGTAGTTGTTCTAAAGGGACATAATACCTTAGTTATGAAAGATAAGGATAAATTTCCTAAAGTTTGCCGCTATGGTAATCCAGGAATGGCTACTGCTGGAATGGGCGACTTATTAGCAGGCATGATCGGAAGCTTTTTAGCACAAAAAATTAGCTTAACTGATGCTAGTTTGGCAGGTGTAATGATTCATGCTTTGGCGGGCGATTCTGCTTCTAAAGAGGGGGAAAAGGGAATGATTCCATCTGATTTAATTCCTTATATAAGAAAGCTTGTGGATTAAAAATATAATGAAAAATTTAAGTTATTATAATCTTACAGAAAAAAAATTAGAGCAATTATGCTCAACTATAAGTGATGTTTTACTTGCTTCTAAATTAGATACACTTCAGTTCGGGTTATCAGGAGAGTTGGGCGCAGGAAAAACTACATGGATGAGATATTTTTTAGAAAATTTGGGATATAGCGGAAAAGTAGTTTCTCCAACGTATACTCTACTAGAAGAGTATAATGTTAATGATATCAATTTAATCCATGTTGATCTGTATAGATTAATTGACCCTAATAGTGAGCAAGAATTCGAGTCGCTTGGCCTTAGAGAAAGGATTGCTTGCCCATCAACTTGGATTTTTGTTGAATGGGCAGAGAGAGTGAAAAGTCTTTATTACTCATTAGATCTGATATTGATGCTTAGTTTTTCAGGAAATCAAAATAGAGATATAAATTTCATAGCAAAGACCAGTAAAGGTTATAATATTCTGAGTAGTATAGGAAAATCAGAATTTCCTTGATTCTAATTTAATACCAATGAAGGACAATTTAACTTAAAATATGTTGAATTTTTTTGTATTAATTGAAAAAATTATATAGCTTTCTATTATTGGTGCTACATGTATGATGGTTTTTAGAGACCTGTTATTTATACTTATTCTATCTTTGATTCTTTCTTTGAAAGTAATTGCTGATGAGATTGCTCCGCTTAGGATTTTATCTTCTGGGGATAAGACACAAGTTTTTATAGAGCTTCCTAAATCTGCCAGTTACAAGATTACTTATCTTGATAGTCTTGAGCAAAAATTTAGAATTCTTGTAGAGATTTCCACAAATTTTATTAATAGGCCAAAAGGAATACTAGTTGGTGATTCTATTCAAGGGTTTTATTCTAATAGAGATAATATTTTTTCTGCTAAGTTTTTTAACGGATCAGGAAATATTAGTGAAGCAAGATTGGGAAAAAATATTGATGATACTTTAAGAATTGTGCTTGATTTAAGATCTTCTTCTAATTTTGAATCCAGTATTATTGAGCAAGGTGATTATAAGATATTAATTTTAGATATTGATGGCTACGAAGTTACTTCATCAAACCTTAGGGATATTATAGTTGCCATTGATGCTGGTCACGGAGGAAGAGACCCAGGGGCAACTGGCCCTCAAGGTCAAAATGAAAAAGATATAGTCTTATCTATAGCTAAGAAGCTTGCCGAGAGATTTTCCTTAGAGAATGGAATTTCTCCTCTATTGATAAGAGATAGTGACAATTTTGTATCACTTACAGATAGAACAAAAATAGCTTTAGAAGCAAAGGCAGATATTTTTTTATCTCTTCATGCAGATGCATTTTCTGATAGAAGAGTGAATGGAGCAACAGTTTATGTATTATCGGAAAAGGGCGCATCTGATGAGAGAGTCCAAGCTCTTGCTAATAGGGAAAATTCATCAAGTTTATTTGGATGTGATAATTGTCAAGATGATGATGTGCTTGGCTTGCTTGTGGAAATGGCCCAAGGAAGTGCTATACCAAGAAGCATAAAAGCTAGTGAATATATTATTAGCCAATTAGATCAAATTACTAGATTGAGAAAACAAGAAGCACAAAGAGCACCATTTCGTGTCTTAAAGACATCAGGTATACCATCTATCTTAATAGAGATGGGATATATATCAAACCCTGATGAGGAGAAGAGACTTTCTGATCCTTTTTTCCAGGAAGTTTTTGCAAATTCAATTTATACCGGTGTTATGGAGTATTTTATTGAAAATCCTACTGCTGGAACTATTATTGCATCAAATCCCCCAGACCTAAGAAAATATGATAAAACTCATATTATTACGGAAGGAGAGACACTATCTGAAATAGCTGAGTTTTATAAAATAAGACTAACAAGGTTAAGGAATGCAAATAATATAAGTAGCGATCTAATTTATATTGGCCAAGTATTAGTTATTCCAGGGATTTAGGGTTCAGATGTGAGGGAGTGCTATTGCATTATAGGCCCCACAGCCTGTGGTAAAACTGATTTTGCGATTAATCTTGCAGAAAAAGCCCCACTAGAAGTCATAAATATGGACTCTGCTCTAGTTTATAGGTCGATGGACATAGGAACTGCTAAACCATCAGGAAAAATTCTTTCAAAAATACCCCATCACCTTATTAGTATAATTGATGCATCAGAAACTTATTCTGTTGGAAATTTTGTTAAGGATGCCAATATTCTTATTGAGGAGATATCATCTAGAGGAAATATGCCAATTTTAGTCGGAGGCACTCATCTTTATTTAAAAGCAATTAGAGATGGCTTGGCAGATTTACCTCCAGCAGATCAAGATATAAGAAAGAAACTAGATGAGGAGGCAAAAAAAATAGGTTGGCCTCAGCTTCATAAGCTTCTAGGTAAGATTGATCCAGTCGCTGCATCAAATATTTCTAGAAATGATAGTCAAAGAATACAAAGAGCATTAGAAGTCTTTTTCATTTCTGGTGAGCCTATATCTTCTTTGCATAAGAAGAAGGGAAATATCGATAGGCCAAAAATAAATTCTATTGCCATACTTCCAGAAAGTAAGGATTGGTTGACCCAGCGAATAACAAAGAGGCTAGATATTATGATTGATGATGGCTTGGTAGATGAAGTTAATTCTTTTAGGTCACGCCCTGATATGCATTCAAACTTTCCGTCTATGCGATCAGTTGGATATAGACAGTTTTGGTCATATTTAGATGGTAATTTATCGTTTGATGAGGCTAAAAATAAAATTATTATTGCGTCGAGGCAGCTAGCTAAGAGACAGATGACTTCATTACGATCTGATAATAAAATGAAAAAAATAGTATTGAGAGATTTGCAAGAAAAGCTTAACTTAATAGATTCCTTATCAAAGGAGATAAACAGAAAGTTAATTTTATGAAACTACTCTTGAAAAAATAATAATATGATACAATTAAGTAATTAAGTTTATAAAAAATTACGGTGAACTATGACTAAGAGCCAGTCATTACAAGATCCTTTCTTGAACGAGCTAAGAAAGAATAGTATTCAAGTTTCAATTTATCTAGTTAATGGGATTAAATTGGAAGGTAAAATAGAATCTTTTGATCAATTTGTTATTTTATTAAGAAATAATATTAACCAGATTGTATATAAGCATGCAATATCTACTGTTGTTCCCACAAAAGACATTAAATTAACTGAAGAATTTGAGAGTGAGAATTTATGACTATATCTCAAATATTAGTAGACAGTATTTAGTATAATTTTATGGAAAAAGCCCTTCTTTTGCATATTGGAATAGGACGAGCTCCACAAGATGATGAAATACAAGAATTTAAAGCTTTAGCTGTATCAGCAGGAGTATCTGTTTCCGAAGAGCTGATTGTAAAGAGATCAAAACCTACACCAGATTTATATATTGGAAAGGGAAAAGCTGAAGAACTTAAAGACAGAGCCTTGAATTGCTCAATTGAATTAGTTTTAGTAAGTCAGACATTATCTGCCTCTCAAGAAAGGAACCTTGAAAAAGTTTTAGGGCTAAAAGTTTTAGATAGAAATGGATTGATTTTAGATATTTTTGCCCAAAGAGCTAGAACTTTTGAGGGTAAGCTTCAAGTGGAGATTGCACAGCTAGAGCACCTAGCAGCTAGATTAATAAAGGGCTGGACCCACTTAGAAAGGCAAAAGGGCGGAATAGGCCTTAGAGGACCAGGTGAGACACAGCTAGAAACTGATAGGCGCCTAATTGGGCATAGAATTAAATCACTTAAGAATCGTTTAGATCGCTTGGAAAAGCAAAGAGAAATGAGCCGGAGAGAAAGAAGAAGGGCAAAAGCTATGACTATAGCTTTAGTTGGGTATACAAATGTAGGTAAGACAACATTATTTAATTTACTAAGCAGATCAAATAAGGACGGAAAAGATAAATTATTTGCAACTTTAGACCCTACAATTAGACGCTTTCCTGTTGTATCTAAGAATGATATTTTATTAGTTGATACTGTCGGTTTCGTTAGAGATTTGCCTCACCAGTTAATAGCCGCCTTTAAATCAACCCTAACTGAAACTAGAGAGGCGTCTCTTCTTTTACATATAATTGATGCCTCTGATCCTCATAGAGCAGATCGTCGTAGAGAAGTTGAGAAGGTTTTGCATGATATTGGGGCTGGAGATATTCCTTGTGTTCATGTTCATAATAAAAGTGATAAATCTATTGAAACTAGAATAGATGGTAATTTAGGAGGCCTGGGTATAAATAAATTTTTAGTATCTGCTAAGACTGGTGATGGACTAGATAAATTAAAGGAAGAGATCAAAATTAGATGCTTTGGTGAGTCTATTTCAGGTAAAATAGATCTTAGGCCTAATCAGAGCAAACTAAGGGCAAAATTATTTTCATTGTCGGCGGTAACATCTGAGAAACCAAATAAATTTGGAGGATGGACACTGAATATAATACTTCCAAATGACTACTTAGAAGAGCTATCATTAGAAGTAGGAGTTTTTGATAATATAATAA
Organism: Gammaproteobacteria bacterium TMED78; assembly: GCA_002171615.1. GTDB lineage: Bacteria > Pseudomonadota > Gammaproteobacteria > Steroidobacterales > Rariloculaceae > TMED78. The sequence continues at coordinate 69,577 of NHEF01000021.1, read as the reverse complement.
GAAAGAGGGATATAAACAATGAGTTGGGATGATCAAGAAAGAAAAGAAGATCCTTGGAAAAATAATAGGGGTAATGAGCCAGAAGATTTAGATGCTGTTATAAGAGATTTACAAAAAAAATTCTCTAAATTTTTTGGTGGTAAAAAGTTTAATAATGGGTCTAGAAGGCCTGGAAAGTTAAATGGTTTTTTGTCTGGAATTATTATGGTTATTCTTGCTGTCTGGGGCTTTTCTGGTTTTTATCAGATAAGTGATGCAGAAAGAGGAGTAGTATTTCGGTTTGGACAGTTTACCAATATTAGCCAACCTGGCTTGAGATGGCATTTACCCTGGCCAATAGAAAGTGTTGAAACAATCAATACTAATGCTACTGAGAGGCTAGCATATCAGGGGAGCATGCTAACTAAAGATGAAAATATAGTTGATGTAGATATAGAAGTTCAATATAGACGAGAAAATCCTCAAGACTTTTTATTTAATCTAAGATCACCTGAGTCCACACTAAGAGATATTACTGGAAGTGCTATAAGAGAGGTTGTGGGGAAGAATGAACTAGATTTTATTTTAACTGAAGGTAGAGCTGAAATATCTATACAAGCTTTAGAACTAGTTCAGAGCACGCTAGATCTTTATGGCGCAGGTATAACAATATTTGAACTAAACCTTCAAGAAGCAAACTTCCCTTCTGATGTTGAGGCTAGTGTTCAAGATGCAATTAAGGCAAGAGAAGATAAGGAAAGGATGAGCTTTGAAGCAGAAGCTTATGCGAATGATATTTTACCTAATGCAAGAGGTTCTGCAGCAAGAGAATTACTAGATGCTGAGGGCTATAAAGCAAGGGTAATCGCTGATGCAGAGGGAGAAGCAAGTCGTTTCACTCAAATTTTAAGAGAATACGAACAAGCAGAAGAGGTGACTCGACAAAGAATGTATTTAGAGACGATTGAAAATGTTTTAGCTAACTCTACTAAAGTATTATTAGATGCTGAGGGAGGAGGAAATCTAATATATTTACCACTAGATAGGTTAATGGAGCGCAGAGATGATTCACAACAGCCTATGTCCCCTTTAATGAGTAATCCAGTAGCTAGTGACTCTAGCTTGCCATCAAGATCTCGTGATCTTAGATAATAAGGAGAAATAAATGTTTTCTAAAATAAATATGTTTTTTATTATTTTTTTATTAGTGGGCTTTGTTATTAATTCAACTGTTTTCACTGTCGATGAGAGAGAGCACGCTGTTAAATTTCGTTTTGGTGAAATAGTTAAAGCTGATTATTCACCAGGACTTCACTTTAAAATTCCGATAGTAAATGAAGTTAGGAAGTATCCAAATCGAATATTAAATTATGGTGAGTCACAAGAAAGATTCCTTACTGGTGAGAAGAAAAATTTAATTGTTGATTATTTTATCACTTGGAGAATAGTTGATCCGGGACAGTATTTTAGAACTGCCAGAGGTGATGAGATATTAGCCCAACAGCGTTTATCCTCAATTATTAGGGAAGGAATAAAGGCAGAGTTTTCAAGGAGAACAGTCCAAGAAGTAGTTTCTGCAGAAAGATCTGAAATAATGTCTGGGATGTTAATTCAAGCTAGACAAAGAGCCCCAGAGCTAGGGATAGAAGTTGTTGATGTTAGAGTGATGAGGATAGAGCTTTCAGATGAAGTTAGTGATTCCGTGTATGCTAGAATGCAACAGGAACGAGCCAGAGTCGCCGCTCAATTAAGAGCTGAAGGCAATGAAGATTCAGAAAGAATAAGGGCTGACGCAGATAGACAGAGAACAGTTATATTAGCTGAAGCTTATAGAGATGCTGAGATTATGAGAGGAGAGGGAGATGCTGGAGCGGCTGAAATTTATGCTAATGCATATACTCAGAATCCACAGTTCTATTCTTTTTATCGAAGCATGCAAGCTTATCGTCAATCTATAGGCGGCCAGCAGGATGTTTTAGTTTTAAGTCCTGATAGTGATTTCTTTCAGTTTTTACAAAATCAATTTGGTGTTGTGAGCCCATAGCTTAAGAATTTTGCTTTGGGATGATTTAATTTCAGGTATTGCCTTTTATTTAATAATTGAAGGCTTGTTTCCTTTTGTTTCACCTAAAGGCTGGAAAGGTAGTCTTATCTTTATAGGAAAATTAAATGATCAAAAGCTTAGGCGATTTGGTTTCTTGCTAATATTTTTCGGTCTAATTATTTTATTTTTTATTCGGAGTTAGATTTTGAGTAATAATGTAGTTGTCATTGGAATGCAGTGGGGCGATGAAGGCAAGGGATGTATAGTTGATTACCTGGCTAAGCAAACTGATGCCGTAGTGCGTTTTCAAGGTGGACATAATGCTGGACATACTATTGTTATAGATGGTGATAAAACAGTTCTGCATCTTATTCCATCAGGTATTCTTCAGAATTCTGTGAAGTGCTTAATTGGGAGTGGAGTTGTAATCTCTCCACCTGCTTTGTTATCTGAGATAGATCAGTTGGAAGGTAAGAATATTTCTGTCAAGGATAATCTTTGGATATCATCTAATTGCCCATTAGTATTGTCTTCTCATATTTTGTTAGATAAGGCTAGAGAGAATTTATTGGGCAAGTCTTTAATTGGTACAACAGGGAGGGGTATAGGACCAGCTTATGAAGATAAAGTAGCTAGAAGGGCTATTAGAGTTAATGACTTATTTAACAAGAGTAATTTAGAGGATAAGCTTTTATCTGTTATAGATTATCATAACTTTCTACTTAGAGATTATTATAAGTCTGAAGTTGTAGATTTTTCTTTGGAGCTGGAGTCTTGTTTAAATTTTTTTGATAGGATTAAATTAAATATAAAAGATATTTCAAAAGAATTAAAAGACCTTCAGTTGCGGAGTTCTAGTATACTCTTCGAAGGCGCTCAGGGCGCTATGTTAGATATTGATTTTGGTACATATCCTTTTGTTACATCGTCTAACACTACCGCAGGAGGAGCTTCAACTGGGTCCGGAGTAGGCCCATCCTATTTTTCTTATATGCTTGGCATCACTAAGGCTTATGCGACACGAGTTGGTTCTGGCCCATTCCCAACTGAGTTAAATGATGACACTGGTAAGCATCTTGCCAAAGTTGGTTCAGAATTTGGGGCTACCACAGGAAGAGCCAGACGATGTGGATGGCTTGATGCAGTTCTTTTAAAGAGAGCAATATTTGCTAATTCAATTACTGGAATTTGTTTAACGAAGCTAGATGTATTAGATGATTTAGATGAAATAAAAATTTGTACTGGCTATGAGTATGATAGAAAGGTTATTAATAATCCTCCTCTATCTATAGAAGAGTTTAATAGATGTGAACCATTCTATGAATCAGTTCAAGGTTGGAAATGTAAAACAGCAGGCATAAAGAATTATGATTTGTTACCTGATTTGGCAAAAGCATATATTAAAAGAATCGAAGAAATTACAGGAACTAATGTAGATATGATCTCGACTGGGCCTGGAAGAGATGAAATAATTATTAGAAAGAATCCATTTAGTTAATTTTTTTTGATCTAAGTATCTGCAAATGCCTCACCTGGTTGCCATGAGCATCCTGTTAGACCGCCTGCTTTAAGACCTCTTATTGTTCTAAGGATTTCAGAAGCACTTCTACCGGTATCAAGGTGATTGCATGATAGAGATTCAATTATTCCTTCTGGATTGATTATAAATGTAGCCCTAAGAGATACAAATTCTGAATGATCAACTATACCACATTCAGTTGATAATTTAAGGCCACGATCTGCTGCCAGACTATGCTTAATTTTACCTAATTCTTTGTCTTTTTCTTTCCAGGCTAATTTACAATATTCATTATCTCCAGAAATTCCTAGGACCTCTGCTTCTTCTAATAGCGTATCCATCTGAACTATCTCGGTAGGGCATATAAAAGTAAAATCTTTAGGATAAAAATATATTACAGACCAAGAGCCTTTAGAAAAATTATTACTGACTTGAATAAATTCATTATTAGAATTTACAGCTGTTAAATTAAAATCTGGAAATGAAGCTCCAACGCTAATCATGATATTTACCCCTGTTTAGTTTATTTAGATAACGAATAGTTGTTTTATTGAGAGAACGAACCTCCTCCATTATTTGATCTAGGGAACCAATTTTTGGAGATGGAGGAGGTTGCTCTTAAGAACTAGAAATTAAATCTTAGTCCTGCATTGAAGTATTGAGGTCTTTGAGTCCTGATGCCATTTTTTGGTGCTCTAGCAATAATATTACTACTATCAGTAACATTTCCTATTACCAAGTAAGCATTAGATCGGTCATTAATTTCCTTGTTAATTGAAAGGTCAATAACAGAATATGAATCTATAGTTGTATCTGTAGCACAAGATGCGACTGAGCAAGTACTTCCAAAATTAGTCAAGTTTATCATTGTTGACCAACCATTATTCATAACAAGTCCTGTGGTAAGTGAAAGCTGACTATCTGGCATATTAGGAAGCTTCATCCCTTTGTTTACACTCCCCCAGTAAGAACTTTCAAAGCTTGTATCGAATTTACCATCTGAGCTTGTAAAGTTTATCATAAGAGGGATAGTTGATCCTGATGCATTAGTAAATGAAGTAGATGCCGAAAGTTCTAACCCAGAGATTGTTGCTTGACCGCCATCGAAAGTATCACCAATAGTACATCCTTCATAAATACCAGAAGCAGAGTTAGTACAGGTTCCAACAATATTTTTGTAATCAGTATTAAAGTAAACTGCTTGAACATTAGCATTTCCTATTTGACCTCTCCAGCCTAGCTCCATGCTATTAGCGCTTTCAGGTTTCGCTTCTCCAGTTGTTGGAGAAAAGCCTTGATGATATCCAAGGAATACTTCACTACTATCTGAAAGACTATAGCCAGCACCAAAACCAAATAGAGTTTCATCTTTTTCTTTATTATTTGTTTTTGATTTAGGATATCCTGTTGCTACAGTAGTTCTCGCTGTTTCATTCCAGCGAGTTTCATTTATATCCCAATTTTCCTTTCTAACACCAGCTGTTATGGTTAAGTTATCAAGTCTTAACTCTTCATTTAAAAAGATAGCATTTGCTTTAGCAACTGTAATTCTATTGTTTGAAGATAGACCTGGTTTAGAGCCAACTGTTAATGCACTGAGTTTTCCAGCTTGCCAATTCGCAGTTTCATACCATTGCATACGATCTTCTGAGTCTTCAGTAGAACGATAGCCGAAAGTTAAGGTTTGATTATCAGTTGCCCATGAACCTTTTATCACTGTTCCTTCTGAAACATAAACTCTATTGTTATGCTTATACTTTATTTCTTCAGCCGTTGTATTGGTGCCTCTTAAAACCGCGATAGCGTCAGCAGTACCTGCATTAGCATAGTCGATCATATTATTGATACCTTTTGCAGCTCCGTTATAACCAATTTTATCTACTTTAAACCAATCACGCTTAAAATTATTTTTATATGAGGTTGCAGAAATATCAAGATCGCCAAAATCAACACTATATGTGATAACGACTTGATCGTGTGCATTATCCATTAAGTCATTTCTAGTAAATCCATAACGCTGTCTAGGATTGCTATTAAAGTCTGCCTTTGAAAGACCAACATAACTTTGATTAGATTTTTCTGAAGAATCCTGATATTTAAAGTCTAACTGATGGTAGATATCTGATCCTTGGTCAGAATTAAGTCTGAATTTAAACAGAATATCATCTTTATCAAAGCCAGTATCACCACCAACATGCTCTATTGTATCGAAGCCATCAGTTTGAGCGAAATGTCCCTCAAGGAGAAAACCAATATTTTCTGTAGACACACCATATGCTGCATGTGTTCTTGATGCGCTATCAGATCCCATTTCTTGGTTAAAAAACCCACCTGTAGAATCTGGAATAGGAGTGCTGATTAAATTAATTGCACCACCAATAGTGTAAGGACCCTCTGTGATAGCTGATGGACCTTTTAGCACTTCTACGGAATGAATTCTTCCAAATGAAGGGAAATAATATGCTGAAGAGGCTGCATATGGAGCAGGCGCAATTAATACACCATCTTCCATTAATGTTACCTTTCCAGATCTATCATCATATGTACCTCTGATAGAAATGTTTGGTCTAAGACCGTAACCTTCTTCAGGTCTAAAATTAATACCTGGAACATTTGCAAGGGCCTTATGAACATCAATATGTTCAAACATTTGTAATTCATCTGGCTCGATAGTTGTAGCTGAGCCATGAATTACTCTTTCTCCAATAATTGTAATATTTTCAATATCATTGGAGTCTTGCGAAAAGCTTAAAGAGCTTAACGAGCAAAGCGAAGATAGAATAAGTAGTTTAATTTTCATTCAGGTTTCCTTAAAATTGTCATATATTGTTAATGAATCCTATTTGCAAATAATAATAATAATCATTTACAATAAATAAAGCAAATAAATTTTATGTGTATTTAAAATAAATCACTCTAAAATTACATACATTTCATATCTTGCAACTTCATCTTCATCTACATATTTTCCAATTTCACGTCTAAATTGATCCATACTTGTGTAAGGTCTATATTCTTCGAACTCGTGAGCCATTCTGCTACCTACACCTGGAATTAATTGAATATCATCATCAGAAGCGCTATTTAATTTAAGAGGTACAAAAAGGTTTGCATAGATGCCTTCTAATTCATTATCACTCATTAAGTTACTTAATTGATTATTAAGATCTCCAAATGTAGCAAATGGACGAGAATTTATAATTAATTGAACTACCTCATTATTAATATTAGGAATGCCAGAAAGTTCAGATTCTGACGCAGTATTAGCATTTAATAAGCTTTGTGCATTAACGCTAGTTATGCTCATAAGTATTAGCAATAATGAAGTGAATATTGTATTTTTTAGTAACATAGTTATTCTCCTTTATTTGAATGGCACAACAAGTTAAACTAAATGATAATCATTTGCAATTAAAATAAGATATAATTTTGCATTTATTACGAATGGAGATGATGTTTGTTGGTAAAGTTATTAAAATCGAAGTATTTAATTTGGATAGTGCTATCAGTTCCTTTTATAAGCATATGTTTTAATTATTATTTTCAAAATATTTTCTATGGAGAAACTATTCATTTATCTGGAAAAATATCTGTACAGTTATTGTTTCTTTCTTTATTTGTAACCCCTTTTATGTTAACTTTTCCAGATAATTATTTGTCGAAATGGCTATTATCAAATAGACGTTATTTTGGGGTAGCAAGCTTTGCTTATGCTTTATTACATACGATTGTGTATTTAGATAGAATTGCTGATAAAGATAGAATACTTAATGATTTCATATCTTTAGAGTATTTATCTGGCTGGCTAGGACTTATTATCTTTTTACTACTGGCTATTACAAGTAATAATTACTCTCAAAGATTTATGGGAAGGTATTGGAAAAAATTGCATAGATTTGTTTATTTAGCAGTAGTTTTAATATTTTTTCATTGGATCCTAACGGCATTTAATAGAACTACGGCAACAATCTATCTTATGATCTTGTGCTTGATAGAGGTATATAGAATTTGGATGAGTCGAAAAAAATTGCTATCCTAGAGTTTATTCAGTTATTGAAACTACTAATCTTAGAGGGGAACTATGACGCATTTTATTTTTTCAGGATTATTTAGCCCTAGATTTTACCTTATTTTTCTTTTTTCGATTTTTGTTAGTGCTTGTGGTCAAGAGCAAAGCTCTATGGATACTAGCTCAAGTATTGCTGCAGTTCCTGGTGAGAGGAGTGGTCAAGATATCCTAGGACCTTATAATATTGTAGAGGATTGGCCTACAGATATTTCAACTTTGGAAGGTAATGAAGGCTGGACTTATGGAGCAGGTCAAAGTATCTTTGCTGAAAGTCCTGATAAGATATTTGCACTTCAGAGAGGCCAGTTACCAAATATAGATAGACCAAGCACTAGATCTCTTTCAGAAGTTGCTCCTAGTATTTATTTTCCAGTAGGTAGACTCCCTTGGAGAGACGCAACTGTCTCAAGTCTTCCTGCAAATGGCGGTGCTGGTAGCTTGGCAGAAACAGCTATTTCTGTTTGGGAGTCAAGAGGAGGCAGGATAGGTGTAGATGCTTTATGGAAAAATTGCATAGTCATTTTTGATGGAGATGGCAATATAATTGATGTTTGGGATCAATGGGACTCTATCCTTCAGAGACCGCACTATATTGCTATTAGCCCCTATGATCCTGAAAAGCATGTTTGGATTGTAGATGATCATAAACATGTTATTCATAAGTTCACTAATGATGGTAGCGAGCTAGTTCAGACTATCGGTACTTATGGTGAGCTGGGCGATGATGAAACTCATTTTAATCGACCAAGTTTTTTAGATTGGTTTCCTGACGGTAGTTTTGTAGTGGCTGATGGCTATAATGGAACAAGAGTGGTTAAATTTGATAGCGATGGAAACTATTTAACCTCGTGGGGAGAGCCATCAGATGATTCTCGTCAAGACACAAGACCAAATCATTTTCATAACGTCCATGGTATAGCAGTTGATCCAAACACAAATAGGGTATTTGTTAATGATAGATATAATCATCGAGTTCAAGTTTTTGATGAAAATGGAAGCTTTCTTGATCAATGGAGCTTTGGCCCAGCGCCTTCAGATGTTCATCTATTTATGATCACTGATGATGGTTATCTTTGGGCGGCAGATCGAGGAACAAATAAGATTCTTAAATTCGATCTTGATGGTAATTTTTTGTATTCTTGGGGTACATGGGGTGATTTTCCTGGTGGAATGTGGGGAGTTCACGGTATGAGTGTTGATGAAGATGGTAATTTTTATATTTCAGAGGTTGATAATGGTGGTTTCCAGAAATATTCACCTAGAAATGGAGCAAATCCTGATTACTTAGTCGGACAGCCTATTAGATCTAGTTGGTAGATCAATTTAATAAGAGGAGAGGTTAATGGCTTTTAAAATACTATGTTTTTTTACTATTACTACGATCTTTATGACAAATGCTTTTTCTCACCATGGAGGCGCCTCATTTAATAATGATTTAAATGTTGCTGTTCGTGGAAAAGTGACTAAGTTTAATTTTATTAATCCCCATGTGCTCATCTACATTGAAGTAATCGATGACAATGGCGAAACTGTGGAATGGTCAGGTGAATTAACCAGTCCTAATCGCTTAGCTAGGAGAGATGTAGGAGCGGCGAGGTGGAACAAGGATGTTCTTCAACCGGGAGATGAGATTATTCTTGGTGGAAATCCTGCAAGGAATGGCGCGCCATTCCTTAGACTACGGTTAGTAGTTGATTCAGAGGGTAACTATTTAGATGGTGATGAAAACTATTTAGAAGCTTTAGATTCATCAGTGCTTTAGATTTATGAAAAGTTTATATAAATTTTTTTTACTAATACTATTTTTTGGTAGTGTTTATGCCCAGGAAGGCAATAGTTCGGCAGATTTATCTGGTGTATGGAATAATTTTCCATTTGAAAATACTAGGTCTTTTCAAAACTCTCAACTAATAGGAGAGCTTCCTCCTATGACCTCATGGGCTAGATCATTGTATGATCAAGCTAAGCCAACTTTTGGTGCAATGGGCGTTCCGGTTTTAGAGACAAATGACCCTGTCTATCAATGTTTTAGACCTGGCACTCCAAGAATTTATATGCATCCTTTTCCAATGGAAATTATTCAAACTCCAGGAAGAGTTCTAATGCTTTTTGAGTATGATCACGTAGTTAGACAAATCTATACTGATGGAAGAGGCCATAGGACTGACTTAGGACCAATGTGGATGGGAGATTCTATTGGATATTGGGAGGATGGTGTTCTTGTTGTAGAAACAGTTAATTTTAATGATAGGACATGGATAGACAGAGAAGGTGTTCCACATAGTGATCAATTGAAAGTGATTGAGAGGATTTATCTTGATGATGAACAAAATTTAGTTATTGATATTGAAATATCTGATCCTATAGCATTTACAGAAGCATGGTCAGGAAGTAGGCGCTATAGAAAAGTAGATTGGGCTATAGAAGAGTTTTCATGTATGGATAATTTTACTTTTAGAGTCTGGGAAGAAGAGCTAGCTGGATATGATGAATAATTTAACTTTAGGGAGAGCTTATTATGAATAAAAATCTTTTGCTAATAGCAGCCTTAATTGTTGCTTCAGCAGTTATATATGTTAGTAATAATCAATCATCAGAAGATAATTCTATTCAAGCATCATTTGCAGCAGTTCCAGGATTAAGAGGTGGACAAGATCAGTTTGGTCCATACGAGGTTGTAGAAAATTGGCCACAGGATATCTCGGAGCTACCTGGAAACGAAGCTTGGACTTATGGCGCGGGACAAAGTGTTTTTGCTGAAAGTCCAGACCGAGTTTTTTTGCTTCATAGGGGAGAATTACCCAATATAGATGCTCCAGAAAGAACTGTTTACCCTGAGGCAGGGCCAGCTTTATCTTTTCCAGTTGCTCAATTACCCTGGAGAAACGCTTCAGTAGGGCCAAGAGCTAGCTTACCAGGAGCACTTGAAGGAGACGACACAGATAGAGGAGAGTATGGAGTTGATCATAGGTGGAATCATTGTCTTGTAGTTGTTAATCGTGAAGGGGATATTATCGAGGACTGGACACAATGGGATTCTCTTTTTAGAAGGCCTCATTATGTGACAATAAATCCATATGATCCTGAGAAACATGTTTGGGTAGTTGATGATTTTCGTCATGCTATTTTTAAATTTACCAACGATGGTTCTGAATTAGTCCAAACAATAGGTATTCCTAATGTTTCTGGAAATGACGAAGAACATTTTTCAAGGCCAACATTTATGGCATTTTTACCAGATGCTTTTTTTGTGGCAGATGGGTATGCAAATACCCGTGTAGTTAAGTTTGATAATGACGGTAATTACTTAATGTCTTGGGGCGAAGCTGGCAACCCACCTAATGAAACAAGACCGGGTTTTATGAATAATGTTCACGGTGTAGCCGTTGATGTTCAGTCAAGAAGAGTATTTGTTAATGATAGAGCTAATAATAGAGTCCAAGTATTTACTGATAATGGTGAATATTTAGATGAATGGAGCTTTGGTGAGGAGCCTGCAGATATTCATTTGTTTTATATAGGAGCTGATAATATACTTTGGGCTGCGGATCGAGCAACAAGTAAGATTCTAGGTTATGACTTAGACGGGAACTTCTTATATTCTTGGGGAATTCTTGGTGATTTTCCTGGTGGAATGTGGGGAGTTCATGGTTTAAGTGTTGATCAAGAAGGTAATTTTTATGTTGCCGAAGTTGGCAATGGAAGAATTCAAAAGTTTAAGCCAAGAGCTGGTGCAAGGATCGAAACAATGGTAGGTAAGCCAGTTTATGCCGCATGGCAATAATTTTTTAAGGAGAGTGAAAGTATGAAAACATTTAAATTTAATTCTATAATTTCTTTAGTGGGAGCTGTCTTTTTGCTATCTGCTTGTGCTCAGATGGATGTTCAAGATCAATCTGTCGCTACCCCTAACGATGGAATACCCATGGTCTCATCTGAGAATATTGCCCAAAGAGGATTTTTCTATGTAGGCGGAGATTATGTTGGAGAAGAAGGTAGTGAAACTATGGCCAACTCAATGTATGTTGAAGTAATGGTTCCCAATGAGATTTTACATCCTTATCCAGTTGTATTTCTTCATGGAAATGGACAAACTGGTGTTGATTACTTACAAACACCAGATGGAAGGCCTGGCTGGGCTTATGATTTTCTTGAAATGGGCTATGTAGTATATGTTCAGGATTATCCAACTCGCGGGCGTTCTCAATATATACCAGGCGTGAATAGTGATTTAGGTGCAAGAACAGGACCATTACTTGAGAGAATATTTACAGCTACTGCAACTGAAGCTGACTATCCTCAAGCACCAAAACAAACTCAGTGGCCCGGATCTGGATTGATGGGCGATCCAATCATGGATAAATTTACTAAAACACAAGTCCAGTATGTTACTGGTTACGGAGAGCAGGCAGACTTGGCTATTGCTGCTAATATTGCCTTATTGGATATGATTAATACACCAGTTATTCTTCTAACACATTCGCAAGGCGGGTGGTTCGGTTGGAATATTGCCGATGAAAGACCTGATTTAGTTGAGACTATTGTGACTATTGAGCCTGCAGCTCCTCCAATAAGAGGTGTTGATACAACAAATGTTAGTTATAGAGAGTCAGGCGGTCTTTCATGGGGAGTAGGAAATACACCTATTACTTATGATCCTCCAATTAGTGAGCCATCTGAGCTATCTGTTGAGTTACAAAGCCAAGCTGAAGGTCAGGATTTAGTTCCTTGTTATCAACAAACTGAACCTGCAAGACAGCTTGTGAATCTTACAGATATTCCAGTGCTTTTTATGAATGGAGAGGGAAGTTATCATAGGATTTTTGATCATTGCTTAGCTAATTGGTTGAATCAAGCTGGTGTTGATACCGAATATGTAAGAATGGAGGAAGTTGGTCTTCCAGGTAATGGTCACATGATGATGCTTGAGTTGAATAGCAAGGAAATAGCAGAGTATATTCATAGTTGGTTAGAAGAGAATATCCTCTAAAATTAAGCATAAAAATTATTTCTTTATATGTATCTAGGATTCAAGCATTTCTCAAGATTTTCTTGTGACTAATACTAGAATCCTAGATGCGATAGATAATATGATTGATAACGACTCTGGTTAAAAAGCACTTATACCAGTTAATTCCTTGCCGACGATTAATTGATGTACAGTTTCAGTTCCTTCGTATGTAATTATACTTTCAAGGTTGAGCATATGTCTGATAGCACAATATTTAATGCTAATACCACTTCCACCTAAAATATCACGGCAGTCTCTAGCTACTTCTAGTGCAACCCTTGCATTATTCCATTTGCCTATAGATATTTGAGCTGGATCTATTGTGTTTGCATCTTTAAGCTTTCCAATGTGAAAAGCTAACAGCTGTCCAATAGAGATCCTCCTTGCCATTTCAGCCAGTCTTATTTGAATGGTTTGATTAGCATCAAGTGATCGCCCAAATAGTTCTCTATTTTTAGAGTATTCTAGAACTTCTTTGAAGCATGCCTGTGCTGCTCCAATAGCCCCCCAGATAATTCCATATCTTGCTTGAGATAAACACTTGAGAGGTGCTCCAAGGCCCATAGCCTGCGGTAAAATATTATTTTTTGGTATTCTAACATTTTTAAAAAAAAGTTCTGCTGTTGTTGAAGCTCGCAGGGAAAATTTATCTTGGATCTCATTTGTACTAAAACCACTCATATCCTTTTCAACGATAAAGCCTTTTATTCCATCATCTGTCATAGCCCAAACAATCGCTATGTCAGCAATGACTCCATTTGTAATCCATTTTTTTGAGCCATTTAATATCCAATCATTACCATCTTTTTTGGCTATAGTTTTCATATTTGCTGGATCAGAGCCTCCATGGGATTCTGATAATCCAAAGCTCCCTACTATTTCACCCTTAGACATTTTGGGGAGGTAGCTATTTTTTTGTTCTTCTGAACCAAAAGTATGAATCGCATACATAGATAAAGAGCTTTGTACTGAAAAAAAGCTTCGTATTGAGCTATCACCCTTTTCTAGCTCCTGGCAGATTAATCCGTAGCTAATATTATTTAATCCTGCACAGCCATAGCCTTTGAGGTTGCTACCAAATAAGCCTAACGCTCCTAATTTATTAATTATTTCTTTTGGAAATTCATGGTTTGAAAAGCAATGATTGATTATTGGGAGGACGTTATTATTTACAAACTCTCTAACTTTATCCCTAATTAAAATTTCATCATCGTTTAGATATAATTCTATATTGAGCAAGTCGCTGTTATTTTTCATAATTTAGCTAATATGATTGTGATAAATTTATTATATATCCCAGTTAGTCAAACATATATAATTTTATACAAATGACATAAAAAATTATAAATTATAATTTTTATCAGAGAGTATAATTAATAAATGAAGTGCTAGAACAATTTATGTAAAAGCTATACCAGATGTATAAATTAATTCATAATGATGATCATGAAGCCTATATTTTTTTTTAAAAAATCTATTTTAAGGTATTTAGTTGCGTCACTTGGCGGCATAGCTATTACTGTCACCCTTTTCCTTTTTATGCATGATGGCGTTACTCGTTTTCTCTTAAAGGATCCTATAAAGTATTTTACAATTACTGATTTTATTCTTGCTCCAGATAGAGGAAGACAGCTTCCAGACGCACCATTACCAGTTTCAGTAGCTCCAACTTCACCAACAGTTGATTTTGATCAATTTAATGAAGTTATAGTAGGGGAAGAAGAAGTTTTAATAGAAGATGTGGAGGAGATTAATCCTTCAATTAGGCTTGATTAGCGCACCTATTTATTTTTCTTTCTTTCTTCAATGTGAGCAGCTAATTCACCTTGTTTACAGTGAAGAGTATGAAGCCATCTTTGGCCACCAGAGGTAAAGCCTGCCCAATAACCGATCTCAACAATTTCTGGTTCTGTAAATTCATTATGTAAATCTTTCCAAAGCTCATCATCAGCTAAGTCTGGATTCCATAGTATGGTATCTGTATAACGTAAAGCTATTTTTTCTCGAAGAGTAAATAGATCAGAATCATTATATTTTTGAAGCTGATTGAGTCTATGTGATTTGTCTTTATTCACCTCACGGGCGATACCTTGATTACTTCAGTACTCACAGTTGAGACTTCGAGCTATATGATATCTTATTAATTCTTTTAGCTCTGTCTCAACAACACCCACATTAGTTTTCTTATTAAAAAGTAACTTACGGCTTATAGTAAATGCACGCATTACATCTGGCTGATGCGCTCGAATAGATTGATTTTCTGGACCAGGATGACCTGTTTCCATTGATTCCTCAAGCCATTCCCTTACTTCTTTATCTTCAATTTCATCTGGTGCTAAGTATCTTATACGTGCCATTAATTTAACCCTCTAATATGACATCCCACACCCGATCAGTTTATCGGTAGGGAATTTTGTAATAACCTCGATCCCTGTTTCAGTTACAACAACTTCATCTTCCAGTCTTACACCATCGAAGCCAATGCCTGCATAAGTTTCTAAGGCAAATACCATACCTGGTTCAATGTTAACTGGGTGATCAAGACTATAGGCTCTTGACATTATAGGAAATTCCCATAAACCAACTCCCAAACCATGGCCATACTGGAGTCCAAAAACTTCCATTTCATTTTTAGCACCCATGGTTTTAGCTGTTGGCCATGCAAGACAAACATCAGCTGTTGTAAGGCCAGGCTTAACTGCTTCAATACCACCTAATTGATATTCAAGACATTGTGCATGGATATCCTTTTGCTTTTGGTTAGGCTCTCCACAGCAGAAGCATCTATATACACAAGTAAGATATCCATTGAATACACAAACTATATCCATAAAAATCATATCTCCAGGTTGTATTAGACGGTCAGAGCTTAGGTGAGGATGAGGATGTGTCCTATTTCCAGTTGTGACTTGGACATTATGAACCCATTGGCATCCTAGTCTATGCATTTCGTGCGAGGCAACTGCCTGAAGATCATTTTCTTTCATTCCTGGTGCTATAGTTTGAGCAATCTTATGAAATGCACCGTCAACAATTGCAGCACCATGCTTCATGTTCATGATTTCATCTTCATTTTTTATTGATCTTGCATGTTGCATAACATTTTGTCCATCAACAACTTGATAGCCTTCTTTGATCATGGCTAACATGATTTGTGCTTCAGCTATATCAACACCTATTTTCACTTTCTTTTTATCCATCTTATGGTTATCAAGAACCATATCTAGGTCTTTAAGAAAATCTCTATAGCACTCCCATTCCATTGGAAGAGCACCATGCATTGTTCCATGAGCTGGGAAGGTTGTATCTTTAACCCAAGGAGAATAAAGTTTTTCTGCCGCAACTTCAGATCCAAAACCAAAAATATGTGGCCTTCCTTCTCGCGGTACAATGGCATAACGACCCATATTACAAACCTGAGGTGAAGCTACTGCAGTTGAGGTAGAGTATCTTTTGTTACCTGTCTCAAACAGTAAAAGACAATCAACATCAAATTCATTCATATATTTTTGTATACGACCTTCTCTATATTTTCTCATGCGGTCCATATCTATTCTTTGCTCATAGTCGACCTGCATCATTCCGTGTGTTCCAACTCTCACTTCTTACTCTCCTGTTAATTAAATTACTTTAAAAATTTCTTCTACCTAAGATTACTATAAAACTTTTTCTACCTTATGCGATAATGCTGATTTTACCACTGTTTCTGTTACAGCGACACCATGAATCATCTCATTTTCTGGAATAAAATAAGGAACTTTTTTGATAACCGAATCAGCAAACTCTTCTAGAACAGCCTTAACAATATCAACTTCTTCTGCCTGCCAATTTTCTGCTGGTCCTTTAGTTGGTTTAAAAATACAGTTACCAAAACATTTTTTTCGTCTCTCTTCAGAGGGTGTGCCGGCAATATGTGTCATCCCTTCTAGTCTAACAAACCCCTTAGATCCAAAGACCTGAAAACTAAACCCACCGCCTGTAGCTGTCATTGTTCCTAGATAACCAGACATTCCTTCTTTCATTCTAAATAGAATTGAGGTTGTGTCGTCTGATTCTACTTCAACGACTCTTCTGAAACTTTGGCAATACAGCTCATCTATTTCACCACAAAGATCAATCATGCCATCAATAGCATGAACACCCATTGGAGTTAATCCACCACAAGGAGTCTCTTCATTACTTGCTCTCCAGGCTTTTTTATCAAGAAATAGTGCATTAGGAAATGTCATATTTGCTTCAATATGAAGGATCGTACCTAATTCTTCGGCTGCTATCATCTCTTTTATCTTTTTCATTTCTGGATGGAGCCTTCTATTGAAATCTAATCCTAGTACAACACCTGCTTCTTGAGTTGCCTTGACTGCTCTTTCTGCTTCTGACTTATGAAGTGCAAAGGGTTTTTCACAAAAAACATGCTTTCCTGCTTCGGCACAAGCAACAACTTGGTCGACATGCATAGAATGTGGCGTTGCTAAAATAATTGCATCAATAGCAGGATTTTCAAGCACATCTTTTAGCTCTGTTGAGAAGTCCATACCATATTCTGATGAGAAGCTTTTAGCATCATCAGAGGCTGTACGATGAACTGCTGAGGTAAATTTTATCTTATTACTATTTTCAAAAACTGATTCTACAAGAGTTTTGCCCCACCAACCTAAACCAATAATTGCTGCATTAATCATAATCACGATTTCCTTAAATTCTTAAAATATGGGAAGAAGATATGTTATTTTATACTAAATTTATAATTTATTTCTAAAAAAATTAATAAAAGGATATGTATGAGTCTTTTTACTTGGTCTTGGTTATTCCTTGGCGCCTATGTTTTGATTATGATTTTTATTGGTATCGTAGGTAATAAAAGGGTTATAAATGCTGATGATTTTGCAACAGCTAGAAGCTCCTACGGGCCATTATTATTAGCTTTGGCTTTTGCTTCTACTGCCGCTAGCGGGGCAACCTTTTTGGGAATGCCAGCATTAACTTATACTTATGGCTTATCTACTCTTTGGATAGCATTTTTATACCCCCTAGGGATATACATAGGTATATTAATATCTCAGAGAACTATCGCTAAATTTGGTAATTCATCTGGAGTTAGATCAATACCAGAGTATTTAGGAGAGAGATATAAATCTAACTTCCTAAGAGTTTCAGTAGCGCTTTTTTCTTTAATTTTATTATTTTATTTAGCTGGTCAGCTAGTAGCTGGGTTAGTAATGTTTGAAATGATGCTTGGACTTCCTAAATCATGGGCTCTAATTATTACTACATTAGTTCTTTTAGCTTATATAACTTTTGGTGGTGCTCATGCTGACATCCTTACAGATGGTGCTCAGGGCTTATTAATGGTTTTTCTTGCAATTATAATTTTAGTACTTTTTCTTCTTGGTGTTGGTAGCGATGGGTTTTCAAATTTAATTGTTAGGTTAAGAAATGATGATCCTCAATTAGTAAGTTCATTTTATTCAGATTCCCCTATAACATCTTCTGTTTGGTCTTATATAAGTTTAGTTATAGCCCATATTCCTTTAGGGCTTTTACCACATATTGGGAATAAACTGTGGGCATTAAAGGACGAGAATAGTAGAAATAAGTTTCTGATTTTAGCTTTTTCCTTTGGTATGATTCTTCCTGCTATTACGCTAGGAGGGGCCTTAGCTAGAGGAATGTTCGGAGATGAACTTTTGTATACTTCTCTAGGAGCTAACTCTGCTTTACCTAGATTATTTATCGATATATTTCCTACTTGGTTAGCGGCATTACTTGGTGTTGGAATTCTTTCAGCTGTTATGTCAACAGCTGATGGTCTAGTTATATCTACTTCACAAGTTTTTGCTAATGACATCTACAGGAGAACCATTGCTCCAATAATTCACCCTAATAAAAGTCAAGATCTTCTTGATAGAAATGTATTAATCGTAAGCAGGGTAGTTACAGCATTAACATTAGTTGGGGCCTCAATATTAGCTTGGTTTACGATTGGTATGAATGTTGTTTTACTAACCTGGATTGGCATTGGAGGGTTCACTGCAGCCTTGATGGGGCCTTTGGTTTTAGGCTGTATTTGGAGAGGCATTACATCGATTGGAGCAATTTTTGGTTTCTGGACTGGTGCTATTATATTTATCCTTATACATACAAAATTATTTACAAAGGTTTTATATTTAGGGGATTGGTTTGAATTTTATGCTGATAGCCCATATTCTGCTGCTACGATATCTGGCTTTTTAGCAGTTATTGTGACTATTGCTATTTCCTTGTGTACAAAGAAATTACCTAAATCACATTTAGATAAAATTTTTTAGAGCTTGCTGCTAGCATTTTTATCTTTATAGATCTAAAATCAATCAATACCTTATTAGGGAGATTAAGATTATGTTCAGATTTTTATTTTGTTTGTTATCTACTTTTGTATTTCTTAATGCTTTATTTGCAGAGCCATCTACTTATTATATTCAAAATGCTCATACCTTCCCTGCTTTTGAAGCAGATCATCAAGGGGGGCTATCTATATGGAGGGGAAAGGTTAATAGAACTTCTGGAATTATAGTTTTTGATAAAGAGAATCAAACAGGTGATATAGAAGTAGAGATAGATATGAGGGAAATTGATTTTGGCTGGGGGCCGATGAATGATAGATTTATTTCCGATGTATATAAAACAAAAGAATTTCCAGTTGCTTATTATAAAGCTACTCTAACTGACTTTGTTAATGGAGAGCCAACATCAGCTGAAGGGATACTTACACTTCAAGGAATTAGCAAGCCTGTCAACTTAAGCATTGATAAATTCCAATGTCAGCCACATTTTAGAAGAGCTACGGTAGAAGTCTGTGGAGCCGACGCTAGCGCGACTATAAACCGAGCAGAATTTGATATTATGTACGACTTGCCCAAATTTTTTCCTCAAGTTAAGCTTTTGATTACAGTAGAGGCAGAAACTGGAGAAGAGGCAAGAATAGAGGAAAGAATAATAGAATAGTTTTTTATAGAGTAGATTAGAGCTATTTTTTTGGTAGAATTTTTTTAATTTCTTCAGGCTTATTTTCTATGACAGCTGGTTGTCCTATGTAACCGGGCCTTGGATTTAATTTTAAGTGTTCTTCTAGACTAGCTCTAGATTCTTCTTCAGAGCCAAAGGGGCCTATCCAAGTATAATCTTCATCATGCCAGTACCACCCAGCAGGCCATGGCTCTTCATCGAACCTTGTTGTATACCACTTAGATGCCCAGTATCTTGGATTTCTCTGTTGAGACATAAATAAGATTGCCTAATTATTTTTTAAATTAATATCTAATGTTATTATAATACCAATAATAAAGTATATGATTTTATAAAATTAATAGGGGGAAATCTTACATTGAGTGTTAAAACAATTTTTTTCGCATCAACTATTTATATTTTTTTACCTTTGTTTTTAGTTCCTAGTACTTTTTCACAGCCCTGGATAGTAGACTCATCATGCCCTGATAACGAGCAGGCAATTTTTCATGAGTGTGCGTTGCAAGCAATAAAGGTTTTTGATCCTCCAAGGCTAGATAATGGTGATCCTGATTTAAGAGGGGTATGGAGAAGAACAGTAGCCGCTCATGAGAGTATAGAAGCGCACCCTAAAACGCTTGATGATCAAGAAACATCAAGCTCAGTTGTGTTTCCTGAGAGTGGTTTTGTTCCTATACAGCCTTGGGCAGAAGCTCAGAGAAAATATAATAGAATAGCTTACGTTCATCACAATGCGATTTGTCGATTAGATGGTGTTCCTTTAAGCATGTATATGACAGGTTTATATCAGCTTAGTCAGACCTTTCAGAATATACTTATACAAGGTGAAGAGGCGCATGCTTTTCGAATGATTCCTTTTTCAGATTCGCATACATTAGGCGAAGAAATTAAATTATGGAATGGAGATTCTATTGGGTCTTGGGATCAAAATACCTTTGTTGTTGATACGACTAATCAAAATGCGAGAGCATGGCTTGATCAAAGAGGGAGGTTTTTTACCGATGAGGCACATGTTGAGGAAAGATTTACTTTGGTTGATGCAAATACTTTACATTACCAAGCAACTGTTACGGATGAAAATGTCTTTACCCAGCCTTTTACTATAGCTATTGCTTTTAGAAGAAATGCTTCTGATTTTGAGATTTGGGAAGAGGCTTGTTATGAAGATAATGCTATTTCAAGAGAAGGATTTTTTAATGTTGGTTATAAAGTTTATCCAGGTATAAGTGGTGATGAAGCTAGAAGATTAAGAGATGCATGGGATTTATATGAGGAGTCTAGGTGATGATTAAAAAAACATTTTTTTTATTTTTTTATTTTTATTCAATTTTTTCTTTTGCACATCATTCAAAAGCACTGCAATTTGATTTAACTAAAGAAATAGCAATCACAGGATCTATTGCAGAAATGGAATGGAGAAATCCTCATGCATGGTTACATTTAAATGTTACAAGTGACGAAGGAGAGGATCAAATCTGGAAAGTTGAGTTTGGAGCAGCTAATTCTTTATATAGGAGGGGCTGGAGACCAGATGATTTGCCTTTAGGGTCTACCATTATTGTTCATGGCCTTCCATCAAGAGATGGCTCTAGGACTATTGATGGCGAAGAAGTAACCTTAGAGGATGGGAAGACTCTCTTCTCAGGTAATGCTGAAGACTAAAATTTAATAGTGGAGTAATTTTATGTATAGCGTTTATTTTAAACTTATTTTAATTTTATCTATTCTTTCTTCAGATATTGCTATTTCTCAAAATTATGAAGTCCCAAGAAATGAATTAGGTCATCCAATTATAGAAGGCATATGGCAAGCTTTAGGAAATGCTGTTTGGAATATTCAAGATCGTAGTTCTGACTTTGGTATTCCCGCGGGTATAGGTGTAGTTAAGGGAAACGAAATTCCTTATCAAGAATGGGCATTAGAACAAAGGGACATCAATTATGAAAATAGATTATTAGATGATCCTGAGGCTAACTGTAAACTAGTTGGCGTACCTAGGATTACTTACATGCCATATCCATTTCAAATTCTCCAGACTGAAGATCAAGTCATTATGACTTATGAGTGGGTTCATACTATTAGAAATATTTTTATGGATAGTGAGCATCCTCCTGGTCCTATTCAGTGGTATATGGGAGACTCTAGAGGATCTTGGGAAGGCGACTCACTTGTAGTTGATGTGGTTCATTTTACTGATGAGACATGGCTAGACAGGTCAGGAAACTTTCATAGCCCCTCATTACATATTATTGAAAGATATACCCCTATTGGGCCAAATCATATGCAGTATGAAGTGACCCTAGAAGATCCAGAGGTTTATACTGAGCCATGGGAAATGAGTATGATTCTTTATAGAAGGCTAGAAGAAAATCTTCGTGTATTGGAGTATGAGTGTTATGCTCTAGCCGAAGATCAAGTCGCTAGGTAGCTAAATGACAAAAAAAATACTTTTTTTATTTTTATTTATAGCTTTTCCTGTATTTTGTAATTCACAGGAGGCTTCTAGTCCTAATATTCTTTTCATAGCGATTGATGATTTAAATGACTGGGTTGGGCCGCTTGGAGGCAACGATCAAGTTAAGACTCCAAATATAGATGCGCTTGCCTCAAGGGGTATTACATTTACTAATGCACATACGCCTGCAAGTCTTTGCAATCCTGCCAGGACTGCTATTTTTTCTGGCTTAGCCCCTTCTTCTACAGGTGTGTATTTAAATAATCCAGATTGGCGGACTCTTGAAATTTTTGATGATGCACCAACAATACCAAAGCATTTGAAAGATAATGGCTATACTACACAAGGAGCAGGTAAGTTATTTCATGCATCTACTTATAATCCGCGAGCATTTAAGGGGTTTAATGATTTGAATGCTTGGGATAGCTATTACCCCTCCATTGATAGACAACTTCCTGATGAAGTAGCTCCAATTAATAGACCAGCTAATCAAACACCTATGTCTAGATTTTTTGATTGGCATAGAATGGCAACAGAGGACGAGGCTACTGGAGATGGCCAAATTGTTACTCATTCTATTAATAATATTTTAAATATGGATGATAATAATAGTTTTATAGGTGTTGGTATTTATAGACCTCACCTTCCTTGGTATAACGCTCCAGAGTATTTTGATTTATATCCGCTTGATCAGATTCAGCTCCCCTTGGTTAATGATTCTGACTTAGACGATATTCCTACTGCTGGAAAGATATCTTCTAGCAATAGTTTTGATCCGATTGCTCTTCATCAATGGGTTCTTCAAAGTGGTACTTGGGAAGAGGCTGTACAAGCTTATTTAGCAAGTATAAGTTTTGCTGATGCAATGGTTGGTCGCCTTATTGATGCGCTTGAACAAAGTGGGAAATCTGATGATACGATTATTGTTCTGTGGTCTGATCACGGTTGGCATTTAGGAGAAAAACTACGTTGGAGGAAACAGACTATATGGGAGGAAGCAACAAGGGTACCTCTAATAATCGTTGCTCCAGGGATTACGGAAGCAGGAACAAAGACTGATAAGGTAGTGTCTTTAATGGATTTGTATCCTACTCTTCTTGATTTAATAGACTTTGATATACCTAATCATTTAGAGGGAAGAAGCTTAAGGCCGTTAATTGAAAATCCAGATATAGATTGGAATCATTTTGCTTTAAGCACATATGGTTATAAAAATCATGCTATTAGAGATGATCGTTATAGGTATATAAAATATTCTGATGGATCTGAAGAGCTTTACGATCATCATGAAGACCCGAATGAGTGGTATAACTTGGCTTCTGATCAAAACTATAGTGATATAAAAGCTAGGCTAGAGTCTCTTTTACCAGTTAGCGATATTCCAGACCAAAATAATCAGTTGAGGTAATTTATCTAGAGTTGTTAATGGCAGGTAAATAGATAAACATTATCGACTAATCTAATATTTTTGAGTACAATACCATTTTAAGGTGTTTAATTTTTAGTGGGCTATAGGCCCATTTTTTGTATTTATTGGTAATGGAAAAAATAGTTTGTGAATAAACAGGATTTGATTGAATTATTAGAGGGGCCAATAGCTCAACTTGGGTATGAGTTAGTTGATTTAGATAAATATCAAGGTTCAAATCAAACTTTAAGGATATTTATAGATAAAGATAGTGGTGTAGGCATTGATGATTGTGCTTTTGTTAGTAATCAAATAGGAGCACTTTTAGATGTAGAAGATACGTCCAATAAAAAATATATTTTAGAAGTATCTTCACCTGGTTTAGATAGGAGATTAAGAACTAAAGATCATTTTTTAAAATTTTCTGGTTCTAAGATATATATTAAGTTTAAGTCTCCCTTTGAAGGAAAAATTAAAATGACTGGTATATTAAAAGATACTCTATCTGATACAGTTTCTTTATTTGCCAATGATAATTTCTATCAAATTCCTATCAAGGATATTGATACAGCTAAATTAATAAATGAAGAGTTGATATGAATAAAGAAATACTAATGGTTGTTGATGCGGTCTCCAATGAAAAAGGAGTTAGTAAAGAGATTATTTTTGAGGCTATGGAAATTGCCCTGGCTACTGCCACCAAAAGAAAGCATGGCGAAGAGATGGATGTTAGGGTTTCTATTAACAGAGAGAATGGAGGGTATGAAACCTTTCAAAGGTGGGCAGTTTTTGCTGATGATTCTTCAGAGCTAGAGGATCCTGATAAAGAGTTAAGGCTTGAGGATGCTCTAGAGATAAGCCAGGATGCAAAGCCTGGCGAATTTGTTGAAGTACCAATAGATTCAGTAGTATTTGGAAGGATAGCCGCTCAAACAGCTAGGCAGGTTATTGTCCAAAAAATTCGTGAAGCTGAAAGAGAGCAGGTGATAGATGAGTTTCAAGAAAGAGTAGGGAGTCTAGTTAACGGCATAGTCAAGCGAGTGGATAGAGGCGGCATATTTGTTGATTTAGGTGGCAATGCAGAAGGATTTATACCCAGAGAGAATTTGATTCCAAGAGAGCCCATTAAGCCTCAGGATAGAGTTAAAGCAATTCTTTATGAGATTAAGTCAGAGATCAGAGGCCCACAATTATTTTTAACTAGAACTTCGCCAGAATTTTTAATCCAGCTATTTAAGCTAGAAGTTCCTGAGGTGGGTCAAGATTTGATCGAAATACTTTCAGCTGCAAGAGATCCAGGGCTAAGAGCTAAAATTGTAGTCAAGAGTAATGATTCTAGGATTGATCCTGTTGGAGCCTGTGTTGGCATGAGGGGATCAAGAGTTCAGGCAGTTTCTAATGAGCTTGCTGGAGAAAGGGTAGATATTATCTTACATGATGATAATGCTGCTCAATTTGTTATAAATGCTATGTCTCCGGCAGATGTTTTATCTATTGTCATGGATGAAGAAGCTCACAGCATGGATATTGCCGTAGATGAAGAAAAGTTATCTCAGGCGATTGGAAGGGGAGGACAAAACATAAGATTAGCTAGTGAATTAACTGGCTGGGAATTGAATGTTATGACTGAAAAGGATGCAGAAGAAAAGAATGATCAGGAATCTAAAGAATTAATTAATAAATTGATGGATGATCTTGATGTTGATGAGAATGTTGCTTCTATTTTAGTTCAAGAGGGCTTTGTTTCAATTGAAGAAGTAGCCTATGTCCCGACTAATGAGCTTTTAGCTATTGAAGAATTTAATGAAGAGATAGTTAACGAGTTAAGATCAAGAGCAAGAGATATCTTAGTAACTCAGGCTTTAGTTAATGAAGAAATTATAGATCAGTCTGGGCCATCTGAAGATTTATTAGAATTAGATGGTATGGATAAAGAATTAGCTTTTGAACTTGCCTCAAAAGGAGTTATTACACGAGAAGATTTAGCAGAACAATCAGTTATTGATCTTGAGGTTATTAAGAGTCTTGATGCTCAAAAGGCGGCAGAAATTATTATGAAAGCTAGAGCTCACTGGTTTGATGATAAAGAAGAAAAATCATCAGACAAGGAAAAAGGCAACGTAAATGAGTGATATCAAAGTAATAGATTTTGCTGAGGTGCTAAAGATACCAGTTGATAAATTGATCTCTCAATTATCTGAGGCGGGCATAGAAGTAAATGGAGGAGAAGATAAGATAACAGAAGACGTTAAGGTTCAGCTTCTAGCTCATTTAAGAAAATCACATGGTCGTGACCAGGTTACTTTATCAAGCCCAAAAAAAATTATTCTAAAAAGGAAATCTCAAAGTGAGTTAAAACTAGCAACAGGTCAGGGTAGGTCAAGAACAATAAATATAGAAGTTAGAAGAAAAAGAGTTTATGTTAAAAGAGATGAGCTAGAAAATCAGGCGAAGCTTGAACAAGATGCTTTAAATGAAAAAAATATTAAATTAGAAGAAGAGTTAAGGTTAAAACAAGACGAGAGCACCCCTCTAGATGATAAGGGAATTGTATTAGATACCCAGGATAGCAAACCTCCTAGTGATGAAGCATTAGAAGATAGGAAGTTAGAGGCTGAACCTAAATTACAAGTTAAATCAACAACTAGCCCTTTATCGGAACCGCAGATTATAGATGATGTCAGTGAAGATAAGAAAATTGTTCCTAATGAAAATCAGGAAGTCTCAAAAAAATTGAAAGAAGATAAAGAAGAGAGGCTCAGAGAGGATAAAGCTCAGGAAAAAACAAAAAAGCAAAAAGAAAAAGTTAGGCCTAAGAATAAAAAAAAGGATCACACTCTTCACGTAGCTGAAGGTTCTCAACTTAGAAGAAAGAGGACTAAGGCACGAAGAAGCAGCCTTCATGTAAATCAGGAATCTCATCATGCCTTTGAGAAACCTACAGCTCCTCAGATTAAAGAAGTTATTATACCAGAGACAATTATCATTTCTGATTTAGCCCAAAGAATGGCTGTGAAATCTAGTGAAGTTATAAGAGTAGCGATGAATATGGGCACTATGGTTACAATTAATCAGACTATAGATCAAGATACTGCAATATTAATTGTGGAAGAGCTTGGTCATGTTCCTAAGATACAAAGTGAGGGCGGTATTGAGGACGAGTTAAAGCAATCATTAGAAGAGAACATTAGTCCAGAAGGGGAGGAGGCTCGAGCTCCTATAGTTACAGTTATGGGACATGTTGATCATGGCAAAACATCTTTACTTGATTTCATTAGAACAACTAGAGTAGCAAGTGGAGAGGCTGGAGGTATTACTCAGCATATAGGTGCGTACAATGTTAAGACTGATAAGGGCAATATTACATTTTTAGATACACCCGGCCATGCTGCTTTTACTGCGATGAGAGCTAGAGGTGCACAAATTACTGATATTGTGGTCTTGGTTGTTGCTGCAGATGATTCAGTTATGCCTCAGACTATAGAAGCAATTGAGCATGCAAAAGCTGCATCTGTTCCATTAATAGTTGCAATTAATAAAATAGATTTAGATACAGCTGATCCTGAAAAGATTCGTAATGAATTATCTCAACATGAAGTTATTTCTGAAGAGTGGGGTGGAGATACTTTATTTGTTCCAATTTCTGCTAAGACTGGTAAAGGAATTGATGGCTTGCTCGAAGCTATCCTCCTTCAGTCTGAGATTCTTGATATTAAGGCGCCACATTCTGGCAATGCTTCCGGCGTTGTTGTGGAGGCCACACTAGAGAGAGGCAGGGGGCCTGTTTCAACAGTTCTTATTACTCAAGGTATTTTAAAGAGTGGTGATGTCCTTCTTGCTGGACATGAATATGGCAGGGTTAGGGCTATGTTTGATGAGTCAGGTGCAGCCTTGAATGAGGCCGGCCCATCAATACCAGCAGTTATCCTTGGCCTATCTGGAGTACCTTCAGCTGGTGATAATGTTTTAGTTGTTCCTAACGAAAAGAAGGCTAGAGAAGTGGCAGAATTTAGACAAAATAAAGAAAGGAGTCTGAAATTGGCAAGTCAGCAATCATCTTCTGTCGAGGATATTTTTAGCACTAGCGCTACCGGAGGTAATAAATCATTATCTATATTAGTCAAAGCTGATGTTCAAGGAAGTACCGAGGCCTTGAAAGATGCTCTTCAGAAAATTTCGAATGAGGAGGTTACTGTAAATATAGTCTTAGATGGTGTTGGGGGAATAACAGAATCAGATGTTCAGCTAGCTATTGCTTCAAATGCTATAGTAATTGGATTTAATGTACGAGCAGATTCTAGTGCTCGAGAAACTATTAAAGAATCAAAATTAGATGTCAGATATTACAGTGTAATTTATGAAGCGTTAGATGATGTTTCTGTAATTGTTAGCGGATTATTAGCTCCAGAGATAAAAGAGAGAATTGTTGGCTTGGCAGAAGTAAGAGATGTTTTTAAGGCTCCTAAATTTGGTAATATTGCTGGATGTTTGGTAATTGATGGTTATATGGAGCATACCAAGCCTATAAGAGTCCTTAGAGATAATGTTGTTATTTATGAAGGCGAGCTTGAGTCTCTTAGAAGGTTTAAAGATGATGTCAAGGAAGTTAGGGCTGGTACTGAATGCGGTATAGGTGTTAAAAATTATAATGATGTAAAACCTGGCGATCAGATTGAGTGTTTTGATCGCTCAGAAGTTGCTAGATCAATCTAATTATGCCTAGGGAGTTCTCAAGAAATATTAGAATTGCCTCTGAATTACAAAGATTTATAAATAACCTACTACAACAAGGCATTAAAGATCCCAGATTAAGGGGGATAACAATTAGTAGTGTTACAATGAACGATTCTTCAGGAAAGGCTTTGGTACTGTTTAGTACATTGGATCTTGAAAATAATGAAGAGGAATCAACATTAGCTGCACTTAATAGTGCCAAAGGATTTATAAGGCAAAAGTTTGGTCAAAAGATGAAAATTAGAAATGTACCAGAATTAATTTTTGAGAGAGATAGCGGTCCTGACACGAGCATAAGGATTAGTAAACTTATAGATGAAGCAATCAATAAAAAATAGCTTTAAAAAGTCTTATGAAATTAATGGTATCTTGCTTGTAAACAAGCCTTTGTATGATACTTCAAATAAAACTTTACAAAAAATTAAGAAAATATTTAAAGCAAAAAAAGCTGGACATACTGGTAGTTTAGATCCATTGGCTACAGGGATGCTCCCGGTTTGTTTTGGAAAGGCAACTAAAATATGTTCTTATCTTTTAGATTCAGATAAAACATATGAGGTGGTTGCTAAATTAGGAGAGTCAACAGATACAGGAGACAGAGAAGGAAAGATCCTTAACAAATCTAATTGTTCTAGTTTTTCCTTAGAGTTTATTAATTCTGTTTTGAAAGAAACTATTGGGGAGTCAGAACAGATTCCTCCTATGTATTCTGCTCTAAAATATAACGGTGAGAGACTTTACAATTTGGCAAGAAGGGGAAAAATTGTTGATCGACCTCCTAGGAAGATAAAAATAAAATCTATAAAATTAAATTATTTTTATTGGCCAAAGCTTAGTTTTACTGTTACTTGTTCTAAGGGTACATATATTAGGACATTGGTAGAAGATATTGCTAAATATATCGGAACCTATGGTCATGTTTGGTCATTACATAGGTCATCATTAGAGCCTTTTAATAAAAATAAAATGTTTGATCCTGATTTTCTAGAAAAGAGCCTCTTAAGTAATCAATATGTAATAGATAATTTTATTTTAGATATAGACCAAGCTTTAAAAAATATCCCTTCTTTATATTTATCTGATGATAAAGCAAAAAAATTTCTACATGGCCAGAGTGTTTATATTAAATCTAATTTTTTTTCTGGAGATTCAAGAATTTATACTAAAGATAATAGTTTACTTGGTATAGGAGCTTTAACAAAGGACTGTATACTTAAGCCAAAAAAAGTTTTACAGGAATTTAGTATTTGGAGCTAAGCAGTTCTATAGGTACAATGGATCTTTTAATCAAATGGTATTTTAAATTATGGCCTTGAACTCAGATAAAAAATCAGAGATAGTTTCTAATTTTGGACGTGATCCAAATGATACAGGATCTACAGAGGTTCAAGTAGCCCTTTTGTCTGCAAAAATTAGCCAGCTGGCAGACCATTTTACCAACCATAAGAATGATAACCATTCTAGGAAAGGCTTATTGAGTATGGTAAATAAAAGACGTAAGTTGTTGGATTATATTAAGAAAAACGATCAAGAAAAATATCAGAAATTAATAAAAGAGCTTGGTCTGAGAAGATAGGCATACAGGGTTTTTATATCTTTTAGAAATCATTCATTTAAATTAATTCTTTTTTAGAAAATATAGGTATTTATAGTGGAATTCAAAAAAACTTTTAAATTTGGTGAAAATGAAATCACCATAGAATCAGGAAAAATAGCGCGACAAAGCGATGGCGCAGTGTTAGTGAAGATGGGAGATACGGCTTTATTAGTTACAGCTGTTGGTGAAAAAGGAAATCAAGGACCTAGACCTTTTTTCCCTCTTACAGTTAATTATCAAGAAAAAACTTATGCTGCTGGAAAAATACCTGGAGGATTTTTTAAAAGAGAGGGAAGACCTAGTGAAAAAGAGACCTTAACGTCAAGGTTAATTGATAGGCCTATTAGACCTCTTTTTCCAAAAGGCTATTCTAATGAAGTACAAGTTGTAGCAACTGTTATTTCTTTGGATCCTAATATAGATCCTGATATTCCAGCTTTAATAGGGGCATCTGCTGCTTTATCTATTTCCGGACTACCCTTTTTAGGTCCAATTGGAGCAGCTAGGGTAGGATATAAAAATGGTGAATACATACTCAATCCAACTAAATTGGATTTAGAAAACTCAGATTTAGACCTTGTAGTAGCGGGTACTGATAGCGCAGTTTTGATGGTTGAATCTGAAGCTAAGAGTCTATCAGAAGAGGTGATGTTGGGCGCGGTAGTATTTGGACATGAAAATATGCAGGTTGCGATAAGCGCTATCAATGATCTTAAAGCAGAAGTAAATAAAGATAGCTTCCAGTGGGATGCGCCAGAAGAGGATGAGATATTAAAAGAAATTATTAATAAATCAGCAAAAAAGAATATAGAAGAAGCTTATAAAATAGTAGAGAAGCAGTCTAGATCTAATAGGCTTTCAGAGATAAAAACAGAAATATATGATATTTGTAATGGCACTGAAGAAGCTGATTGGTCAGAAGAAGCTATCAATAGTGTATTCTCCAAGGCAGAAAAGCAAATTGTGCGTAATAGGGTTTTAAGTGGAGAATCTCGAATAGATGGGAGAGATAATTCAACTGTAAGACCAATTAGCGTAGATGTTGGACTATTACCAAGGACGCATGGTTCGGCTTTATTTACTCGAGGCGAGACTCAGGCTCTGGTAGTTACCACTTTGGGAACGGATAGAGATTCTCAGATAATTGATGCTATTGAAGGGGAGTATAAAGATAGATTTATGCTTCATTACAACTTTCCTCCTTATTGTGTTGGCGAAACTGGCTTTCTAAGTGGTCCAAAAAGAAGAGAGATAGGCCATGGAAGACTTGCTAGGAGAGGTATACAAGCAGTGCTTCCTAATATGGAAGACTTCCCATATGTAATAAGAGTTGTTTCTGAAATTACAGAATCTAATGGCTCAAGCTCAATGGCTAGTGTTTGCGGTACTAGCTTATCTTTAATGGATGCAGGTGTTCCTCTTGATTCTCCAGTAGCAGGTGTAGCAATGGGGTTGATCAAGGAAGGCGATAATTTTGTTGTTTTAACAGATATTTTAGGGGATGAGGATCATTTAGGTGATATGGACTTTAAGGTCACTGGAACCCAAACTGGTATTACTGCTTTGCAAATGGATATTAAAATAGATGGTATAACAGAGCAGATAATGGAAATAGCGCTTAAGCAGGCTAAGGATGGTAGGTTATTTATTTTAGATGAGATGTCTAAGGTAATAGACAAATCTAGAGAAGAAAAATCTGATTGGGCTCCTAGTATTATTACCATGAGGGTTAGTCAAGATAAGATTAGAGATGTGATAGGTAAAGGCGGCTCTGTAATAAGGGCGCTAACTGAAGAAACGGGAGCAACTATAGATATTGATGATGATGGTGTTATTAAAATAGCTTCAGTTGACGGATCTTCTGGTAGAGAAGCGATGAAAAGAATTAAAGATATAACTGCTGAGGTTGAAGTTGGTAAGGTCTATGAAGGGAAGGTTGCTAAATTAATGGATTTTGGTGCGTTTGTAACTGTTTTACCTGGTAAGGATGGTTTAGTTCATATTTCTCAAATTTCTACAGAAAGAGTAGAGAAGGTTAGTGATAGGTTGTCAGAAGGCGATACTGTTAAAGTTAAAGTTCTAGAAATAGATAGACAAGGTAGAATTAGATTAAGTATGAAAGAGCTAGAAGGAGAGTAATTTAATTCTATCTGTAGTAATCATCAGAGTCCCTGTATTGCTTTTCTTGGAGTTCTCTTCTTTCTTGAGCCTCCAAAGAAAGCGTAGCTACAGGCCTTGCTTCTAGCCTCCTAAGGCCTATCTCATCGCCAGTTTGATCACAGTAACCATATGACTTATCTTCAATTCTCCCAAGAGCAGAATTTATTTTTCTTAATAATTTTCTTTCTCTATCTCTAGCTCTTAATTCTAATCCAAACTCTGATTCTTGAGTTGCTCTATCATTTGGATCTGGAAAGTTTGTGGCTTCGTCTTTCATATGTAATATAGTTTTGTCGAGCTCTTTAATTAGTTGATTTTTCCAGCTCTCAAGAATTTTTTTAAAATGTTTTAGTTGATTATTATTCATATACACCTCTCCTCTCTTGAGATGATATGGTGAAAAGTCTTCGATGGGGCCAGATAAAATATTTAGATTGGTATAATTAGATGAAGGCTTTTTTGAATGAGCTACCTTCTATTCTTNGCNACNTTCTTCTTAGCTACCTTCTTCTTTGNNNCCTTCTTNTTNGCNACCTTCTTCTTTGCGACCTTCTTTTTGGCCACTTTCTTCTTTGTAGCCTTCTTCTTTGCGACCTTCTTTTTGGCCACTTTCTTCTTAGCTACTTTCTTCTTTGTAGCCTTCTTCTTTGCGACCTTCTTTTTGGACACTTTCTTCTTTATAGCCTTATTTCCGGTATTTTTTTTTGGTTTCATTTAATTAGCCGTAAGAACTTTTGAAAGTTTGGAATTATACATATAGTGTGGCTAAGAGGAAGAACTTCTCGTAATTTTTTTTAAAAAAAAATCTTGTGTCGATAAATTACTAGTCTTTTGCTTTCCAACCTGGCTGTTTAAACTCAACTGAAATAGTAGTATCTATGCCACCCCTCACATTAAAGATAGCCTTAAGGCGCATAAACCTAGGTCTAATAGTTTTATTTAAGTGATCGAGTATTTGATTGGTTACCGCTTCATGGAATGCACCATGATTACGATATGACCATACATAATTTTTCAAGGATTTTAACTCTATACACTCTTTATTAGGGATATATTCTAAATTTAATATAGCAAAATCAGGTTGTCCTGTTTTAGGGCACAGGCAGGTAAACTCTGGTATATTAATACAGATAGTATAGTCTCTTTCTGGATTGGGATTGGTGAATGCTTCTAAAATCTCTTTTGATGGTACTAGGTTATTATTAATTTTACTTTTATTCATATTTTTCTATTCTCGTAATTAGGGAATAATTAAGGTTTTTATATTAATGTGTTTACTTTACACGATTCAATAATTAGCATCTACATTTAAGAAAATAAATGAAAAATATTTAAATGCGATTAAATAGAATCAAATTATCAGGTTTTAAGTCATTCGTTGAGCCGACATCCGTTTTATTTTCTAGCAATTTACTAGGTGTTGTTGGGCCGAATGGTTGTGGAAAATCAAATATCATTGATGCTGTAAGATGGGTATTAGGCGAAAGCTCTGCCAAAACTTTACGCGGAGAGTCAATGGCAGACGTTATTTTCAATGGCTCAAGTAATAGGAAGCCAGTTGGTAGGGCAAGTGTAGAATTAATTTTCGATAATTCAGACGCCACAATTACTGGTCCTTATGCATCTTTTTTAGAAGTTTCAGTAAGGAGAGTTGTAACTAGAGACGGAGCATCACAATATTTCCTTAATAATACAAAATGCAGAAGAAAAGATATTACAAATATACTTTTAGGTACAGGATTAGGTTCACATGGGTATTCTATAATTGAGCAGGGAACAATCTCCCGTTTAGTAGAAGCAAAGCCTGAAGAATTAAGATCTTTTTTAGAAGAAGCAGCTGGTATATCTAAGTATAAGTCGAGAAGACATGAAACTGAAAATAAAATTAAAAACACGAAAGACAATATTGATAGATTAACTGATTTAAGAGATGAGGTTAGTAAGCAATTGACCCATCTAGATAGGCAAGCAAAAAATGCCGAGCGGTACAAGAGTCTTAAGGAGGATCAAAGAAGAATCAAGTCAGAGTATTTAGTACTAAGAATCAAATTGTTAAAAGAAGAGCAAGATGATATGAATAATGTTGTCGGAAAGAAACAAAATGATTTAGATGCAGCAACCTCTAGAATAACTAGTATGGAAAGTAAAATTGAAAAACTAAGAATAAAACAATCTGATTTAAATGATAACTTTAATGAGATTCAAGGAAGCTACTATAAATCGGGTGCTGAGATTGCGAGGCTAGAACAGTCAATTAAGCATAGGAAGGAGATTAGTTCTAGACAAAAGGATGATTTAGAGTTGATAGGTAAAGAAATTAAAGAAATTTCTTCTCATATCAAGAGTGATGAGTTAGAAATCTCCGAGATAGATAAAATTTTAGTTGTAATTAATAATGATCTAGATCAAGCAACTAAAGTGTTAGAAGATTCTTTATTAAATTTAAAAAATTCTGAAGCTACTGCCCAATCACTTGTAGAGGAGTTAGATTCAGTTATATTAAATTTTACTAAAGATGAGAGTAGTTTTTCAGAAGAAATAGAAATACTTAGGACTAAATTACATGATCAGCTATCTAATCTATCAGCATTAGAGGCTATACAAAACGCAAAGTTAACTGGCGTTTCCAAAGAAGTTAATAGTTGGTTAGAGGGAAAAGGAATTAATTCAAACAACACTTTAATTGAAAGGATAAAAGTAAGTGATGGGTGGGGGAAGGCAGTAGAAACTGTTTTGGGTGATAATTTAAGTTCTATTTTTATTAAAAATATGTCAGATTTTTATAAATATATTTCTTCTATGCCCAAAGGAAATATTTCTGTACTTGAGGAGTCTAATAATTTTGATGTTACTCCNAAAAATAATAAACTTAGCTCTTATGTTAGCGGTGTTAATTTATCAAGCTTATTAGATGGAGTATATGTAGAAGAGGATATAGGTAAGGCTATTAGTAGTATCTCTAATCTAAAAAATAATGAGTCAATAATTACTAAGCAAGGCTTATGGCTTTCAAGAAAATGGATAAGGATTAGTTTTTCAGATAAAACAGATTCTGGGTTAATTGTTAGAAGTGATGATATTAAAAAAATTAAAAAAGATATTAAAAATATTAATGAAAAGATTGAAGAACAGGAGAAATTATTTTCTGAAGCTAGATTTATGTACCAAGATAAACAGGAAAATCTTAAAGAAGATAGAGCAAAGATAGAGAAAAAATTATTAAATTGCAGAGATATTGTTGAGCAAAATAAAGATATTGTGAGTGATTTAACTATAAAGTTAGAATCTCAAAAGAGCTCTAAGGATTCTATTACATCTTCGCTTGATAGGGTATGCCTTCAAAAAGACAATCTTTCAGCTAAATATGATTTACTTGAAGGAGAGATTAAGAAAGAGACAGACCCTTTATTTGATGAGCAGGAGATATTACCTAGCAAAGTTGTAGAAAGAGGTACAATAGAAAAAGATTTATCTAGTCTTAGGAATGATTTAGATTCAATCAATAAGCAATTAAATGATTCTGAAGTTGAAAAAACTAAAAGAGACAGGGAATCTACTAGAGAGAAAGAGCTCCTTGATGAGGAAAAATTTAAATTAAAAGAATTGCAAATACGCTCACAAACTCTTTTAGAGAGACTATTNGAGTCGGGTAATAATTTTGANGATCTAATTAATACCTTGCCAGATGATGCAGAACTTGACTTCTGGCAGAGTTTAATTGAAAAAAATGATGCAAAGATTTCTAGACTAGGAGCTATCAATTTAGCGGCTATTGATGAATTTAAAAATCAATCTGAAAGAAAAGATTATTTAGATTTACAAATGAATGACTTATCAGAGGCTCTTGAAACCTTAGAAAGTGCTATAAGGAAAATAGACGGCGAAACTAGAGCTAAATTTAAACAGACATTTGACGAGACTAATAAAGGGTTATCAACTTTATTTCCTAGATTATTTGGCGGTGGAAGTGCTTACCTTGAATTAGATGGAAACGATTTACTTAGATCAGGAGTCGTTGTAATGGCAAAGCCACCAGGAAAAAGAATAAGCAATATACATCTTTTATCTGGAGGTGAGAAAGCTTTATCTGCAGTAGCTTTAATATTTTCTATTTTTCAGCTTAATCCGTCACCTTTTTGTATGCTTGATGAAGTTGATGCTCCTTTGGATGAGGTTAATGTTGGAAGATTTTGCGATATAGTGAAAGAGATGTCTAATAAGGTACAATTTATACTAATCACTCACAATAAGACTACCATGGAGTCAATGAATCAGCTAAATGGAATAACAATGAGTGAGCCTGGTGTTTCCAGGCTTGTGTCAGTAGACGTACAAGAAGCAATGAAAATTGTAAATATCTAGGATTNTATTGATTATGATAGATTTAAGATGGGTTTTATTCTTGCTTGGTGTAATTATTTTTTTATCGATATATTTTTTTTCTGTTAAACCAGTATCATTAAAGAGTAGAATTTTATTTTTTAGATTATTTAGATCTAATAATAAAAAAAAACTATATAAAAAAGAAATAAAAGAATTAGCTAAAGATAGTATAAGCACAGATTTAGAAGAAAGAGAAACAGTAGATACTGAAGAGATAGCTTTAGATAAAAAAAATAGTGAAAAGGTTATTACTCTAAGATTGATAGGAAAGGATCAATTAGATTCAATATCTGTTTATAAGTGTCTTCAAGATAATGACTTAACTCATGGAAGGTTTGATATTTATCATTATTATCGTCAAGATAAAAGTAGCTCAGTATTTAGTGTTGCTAATTTAACGGAACCAGGAACTTTTAATGAGGACGATAAGGGCAGTTCTGTTATAGGGGGCCTAACATTTTTTATGCTGGTTAGTAAAAATACTAAAGGAGTTGAAGATTTTGATAAAATGCTAGAGTTGGCTAAAATTATTTCAGAAACATTAAATATAGAATTACTTGATGAGAATGGGAGTTCATGGAGCATACAAAGGGAAAGATATATAAGAGAGGAAATTATTGCTTTTCAGCATATTTTGAATAAATAGTTTTTTTATGAAAAACGATCTAGCTAAAAATAAAATAGAAATAGAAAGATTAAAAGAAGTAATCATAAGCTATGACTTTGCTTATTATATCAATGATGACCCAATAGTTACAGATTCTGAATATGACCAATTAATTCTTAAGCTAAGTAATCTAGAAAAGCTATATCCAAATTTACTAACTGATGATTCACCAACACAACGAGTTGGTGCTAAACCGATGAAGGGCTTCGATCAGGTATATCATCAAATACCTATGCTATCACTTGATAATGTTTTTGACGAAGATCAATTAAAAAGAAAATTTATTTCAAAGATTGTTGGTCCGCTAAAAAAAATAAATATTTTAGAAAATCTTAATGAAATTTCTTTTATAGCTGAGCCAAAATTAGATGGAGCAGCTGTAACTTTATTTTATAAAAAAGGCTATTTAGATTTTGCTGCAACTAGAGGAGATGGTAAAACTGGTGAGAATATAACTCATAACATAAGAACTATATCTTCAATTCCTTTGAAGCTTATAGGGAGTAAAATCCCGGATGAGTTAGAAGTTAGGGGGGAGGTATTTATGCCAAAAAGAGGCTTTCTTGATTATAACAAAATGGCTAAAGAATCAGGAGGTCGTGTTTTAGCTAACCCTAGAAACGGAGCAGCTGGTAGCCTTCGACAACTAAACCCAAGAGTAACTTCTAGTCGTCCACTTGATGCTTATTTTTATTCAGTTGCTAGGATAAAAGACATTAAATTGCCAGATAGTAATTCTGAATTACTAGATTTAATTAAAAGCNTAGGTTTCAAGACTTCACTAAATTCTGAACTAGTAATAGGACTTAATGGCTGTCTCTCATACTATAGAAAAATAAAGAACAATAGAAATAATATACCTTATGAGATTGATGGAATTGTTTATAAAGTTAATAGTTTGAAGTATCAGCAAATCCTAGGTAATAATAA
This sequence comes from Gammaproteobacteria bacterium TMED78, assembly GCA_002171615.1. Taxonomy (GTDB): domain Bacteria; phylum Pseudomonadota; class Gammaproteobacteria; order Steroidobacterales; family Rariloculaceae; genus TMED78. Next base: position 31,616 of record NHEF01000021.1, on the reverse strand, counting down.
GACAGCTCCAAATTGGGCGATAGCACATAAATTACCACCTCAAGAAAAATCTTCTATAGTTAATGATATAGAGTTTCAGATTGGTAGGACAGGACAGGTAACGCCAGTCGCAAGAATCAACCCCGTTTATGTTGGGGGAGTAACTATTTCAAATGTTACATTGCACAATGAAGATGAACTAAAAAGAAAAGATATTAGAATAGGAGATACGGTTGTTGTAAGTAGAGCCGGAGATGTTATACCTCAAATAACAAAAGTCATCATTAAAAAAAGAAAGAAAGCAGCTAAAAAAGTAGTAATGATAAATTTATGTCCTATTTGTGGTGCAAAAATAAAAAAAGATGAAGGTAAAGCTATATCAAGATGTTTAGGTGGTTTTTCCTGTTTAGCCCAGCGTAAAGANTCTCTAAAGCATTTTGCTTCGCGCTCAGCGATGGATATTGATGGATTGGGGAGCAAAATTATTGATCAGTTAGTTTCTAAAAAACTTGTTAAATATCCTTCTGATCTTTATAGCCTTAGTGTCAAGAAATTAGCAGGTTTGGAATTAATGGGTATTAAATCTTCTAAAAATCTTATAGATGCATTAGAGAAAAGCAAGAAGACTTCTTTAAGTAGGTTCTTATTTGCATTAGGCATAAGAGAGGTTGGTGAAATAACTGCATCAGCTTTAGCTAACGAGTTTAATTCGATTGATGATCTCAAAAATTCTGATATAAATCGACTTATAGATATTTCTGATATTGGCCCTATAGTAGCTAAAAATATATATAGTTTTTTTAATGAAAAGGAAAATATAGAGATTATTAATAAACTTTTAGAAAGTGGCATTTCCTTCAAAAATAAGAAGAAAAGCACTATAAGTTCTTTTTTCTATCTTAAAACAGTAGTTATTACGGGCTCATTTTCAGCTATAAATAGAAGAGATTTAAAAGATAGGCTTCTTTTTTTAGGGGCTAAAGTTGGAACTACAGTATCAAGCAAGACTGATATTATAATTGTTGGCAATAATCCAGGTTCAAAACTCTCTCAAGCTAAATCATTAAACGTATCAATGCTTAATGAAATTGATCTACTTAAATATTTAGGTGAGAGCTAGAGCTACTCTAGAGTAACTTCCGCTGATTCCCTTAAAACTTCTAGATAAGAAGCAATCTTTTGTTGCTCTACCATTCTAACCATGTCATCTCGAACTGCCTCTAATCCAGGTGGTTGCTGTTCTCTTTTATCTTCTAATAAGATTACGTGGTATCCAAATCTTGTTGTGACGGGGCTCTGTGTAAAGCTACCAATTTCCATTGACTCTACAGCTTCTGCAAAAGGAGCAACCATTGTTTGTGCAGAGAACCATCCTAAATCACCACCATTTGGTCCTGAAGGTCCAGTTGATCTTTCTATCGCTAAGGTTTCAAAATCTGCACCTCCATTAATCTCTTGTATGATTTCATTAGCTAAACTTTCTTCTTCGACTAATATATGTCTAGCTTTGTATTCTGTGCCTGATAATTGAGAAAGGTTGTTATTATAAGCAATTTGTAGCTCTGCATCTGTTGGCTGGTTAGATTCAAGGTAATTTGTTATAGCGATTCTTGATAGGATATTTAAACGAAGAACTTCAATTTCTGCTATAACCTCTTGTTCTTGAGCGTATCCTTGAGATTCAGCCACTTCTTCCAATAGCTTAAATTGTATAAGCTCATCTACAAGTACATCGTACTCTTCATCACTAAGAGAATTGATATCTTTTTGAATCCTTCCTAGTGAGTAGTATTCTAATAATGATGTTTCAATTGGCTGATTATTTACTGAAGCTACCAAGTCATTACTAAGAGTGTTTGTAGGGTTTTGCTGATTACCACAACTAACCAAGTAAGTGAGCGAGAGCAAAAATAAGTATTTTTTTATACTTTTTAACATAATTAATTCCTTTCTTAAGATTTTTTATTTTTCAGGTTCTAATGCTTTGATTTTTAAAGAATGTATTTCATTCAACATAATATCATCTAGTGAGTCATATATCATTTTATGTTTGTTTATTAGGGAGGTATTATGGAATAAATCTGAAACAATATAAATAGAATAGTGACCTTTTCCATCCTCAGATCCTTTATGATCCTTATGAAGATGGCTCAGATCTTTAATTTTTAGGACATCAGGTTTAAATTTTTTCTCTAGCAATTTTTTAATTTTATACAAAGTTTTATTATTCATTTAATTAAAACTATTAGAGCGAATTATTATTTTCTTTGTATTTTGAAGCTATCCATAAAGATTGAATAATAGCCATTATAAATGTTATGCCTAACATACCAAATAATTTAAAATTAACCCATGTTTCTTCATCATAATTGTAGACAACGTATAAATTAATTATTCCTAGAAGTAAAAAATTAAAAATCCACATTAAATTCATTTTTTTCCATAGTGCCTTTTCTAGATCTACTGATTGCCCCATCATTCTTTCTATTAAGGTTTTCTTTCCTATAAAGTGAGTGAATAAAAAAGCTATTGCAAAGACCCAGTTAACTATAGTAGGTTTCCATTGAATAAATATTGGCTCTCTTATTAGTATAGTAATTCCTCCAAAAAATGTAACTAATATAGTTGAGGTAAGTAGCATCTTATTTATTTTTTTAGAAAATAACCATTGGAAGAGAATCTGTAAGGACATAGCTATAATTATCGCTAACGTAGCTGTATAAATATCTGTCAGCTTGTATACGACAAAAAAAATTACAATTGGTAAAAAATCTATCAGTATTTTCATTTCAAATTAATATTCAAAATATATCTATGATTTGTTGTGGAAATAAATTATGCTTGCGTCATTGTAGCATGATTTAGGTTTTTTAATTGAAGGATGATGCCATAAAAGATAATAAAAATTCAATCACGGTAACTAATGAACCTACTTTAGATAAAAGCTCTCGATATCAACCTCCTTCTCAGGATGAAATGCCTTTTGCCATTGTTTCTGGTGAGCCTTTAACGCAACTACCTCAAGATTTATATATCCCTCCTAAGGCTTTGAAAATTTTTTTAGAAACTTTTGAGGGCCCATTAGATTTACTCCTATACTTAATCAGAAGACAGAATTTAGATATTCTTGATATCCCAATACTAGACATTACAATGCAATATACCAAGTACATTGAGCTTATGAGGGATATGCAATTTGAGCTAGCTGGCGAATACTTGCTTATGGCTGCTACTTTAGCTGAAATAAAGTCAAAGATGCTACTCCCAAGATCTATTAATGATAATGAAGAAGAAGACGATCCAAGAGCTGAGCTCATCAGGCGTTTGCAGGAATATGAAAGGTTTAAGGTTGCTGCTGATGATATAGATACCCTAGATAGGGTAGAAAGAGATAATATAGTGGTTAATACTATTGATTATGATAAACCTAAATCACTCAAGCTTCCAGATTTAGCATTACAAGATCTTTTGATTGCATTTCAAGAAGTTGTTGAGAGATCAGCCCTTTTTTCTAATGTACATGTTCAGAAGGAGCCATTATCTATTCGTGAAAAAATGACTTATATACTATCAACTATAAGTGAGAAAAATTATTGTGATTTTTCTGATTTATTTGATCCAGCTGAAGGGAGAATGGGTATAGCTGTTAGCTTTTTAGCTATATTAGAATTAATTAGAAATCACTTAATTGATGTGGTACAAACAGAAGCTTATTCACCAATACACATCACAATATCGAATGGATAATAATTTTATAAAAAATATAGTTGAATCTGCTCTTCTCACAGCAGATGAGCCTTTAAGTTTAGACAAGATCTCTAACCTTTTTAGGAAGCAAGATAAGCCTGACAAAGGTACCTTAAAAGAAATTATTAATAACTTAGAACATGAATATGAGGATCGAGGTATAGAGATCAAGGAAGTTGCTACTGGATTTAGAATACAGGTTAAAAAAGATATTGTAGATTGGCTTAAACCTTTGTGGGAAGAAAAGCCACCACGATATAGCAGGGCGTTATTAGAGACTCTAGCTCTTATTGCTTATCGCCAGCCAATTACAAGGGGGGAGATTGAAGAAGTGCGTGGAGTAGCTCTTTCTTCAAGCATAATTCGTACTTTATTTGATAGGAGTTGGATAAAGTCTATTGGACACAAGGATGTTCCAGGTAAGCCTTCTTTGTTGGGCACAACTTCTGATTTTTTAGATTATTTCAATTTAAAGAAATTAGATGACCTTCCACCACTCTCAGATATAAAGGAGATTAATGATTTGGATCTTTTCTTAGATAAGATACCTACTCCTCAAGCTGATTTGCTTGAGGATTTATCTAATGATTAATTTCAATATAGTATAAAAATTTTTTGCTTTTATGGATCGTATTCAAAAAATACTTGCAAATTCAGGTTTTGCATCAAGAAGAAAGATTGAGTCTTTAATTAGTGATCGAAGAGTTAAAGTTAATGGCGTTATAGCAGTTTTAGGGATGAAGATATCAGGAAATGAGAGAATTTCTATTGATGATGATGTATTAATTTTAGATAAGGGCAACGCTCCCAATGAACATGTTATTTATTATAAGCCTGCAGGAGAGGTATGTACGAGAAAGGATCCTGAAGGTAGAAAGACTATATTTCATAGCATTCCTGCGCCTAGGAATGGTAGATGGATCTCAGTGGGCCGTTTAGATATAAGCACTTCTGGCTTATTAATACTAACAACAGATGGAGTTTTAGCAAATTACTTGATGCACCCAAGATATCAGGTAATAAGAGAATATGCTGTTAGAGTTATTGGTGAGCTGTCTAATGATCATTTGATGCTGCTAAAAAATGGTGTCGAGCTAGCTGATGGTTTGGCTAAATTTGATTATATTTTGAAAGATGGTAAATCAGGAATAAATACTTGGTATAAAGTAGCTTTGAAAGAAGGAAGAAATAGAGAAGTTAAAAGAATGTTCGAAGCAATAAATTATACCGTCAGTAGGCTAATTAGAATACGTTTTGGACCAATTAAATTAGGAAACTTAAAGCGAGGAGAGGTAAGAAAGCTATTGCCTAATGAAGTTGATGAGCTACACAAGGCCAGTAAGCATTAAACTATTAGAGATATCTTATTACCTTAATGGGATTGGCATGCTATCCTTTCTCCATTTATTGATTTACTTTCATCACTTAAAAGATAGAGATATGGCTTAAGAATATCTTCAGGTTTGGTTACATTATTTGGATTTTCAGAAGGATAGGCTTTTTTTCTCATTTGTGTTCTTGTTGCTCCAGGGTCTAGGCAGTTGACTCTAACCTCTGTACTTTCTAATTCGTCAGCTAAAATTTGATAAAAACCCTCAATGCCAAACTTTGATACTGAGTAGCTACCCCAGTACGCCTTTCCAATATTACCCACCCCACTAGTAGTAAAGATAATTGATGAGTTTTGAGCATTCTTTAAGAAAGGTAGTAGGCATCTAGTGAGTATAAAAACCGTTGTAAGGTTTATATGTATAACTTTCTGCCATAGCCCTATATCATAATGCTCAATGGGGCTTCTATCTCCAAGAATAGCTGCGTTATGAACTAATCCATCAATCTTTTGAAATTTTTTTTCAATTAACTCTATAGAATTTTTATAATCCCCACCCTGAGCTTTTTCAAGATCTAGATTAGCTATAAAAGGCTCATAACCTATTTTACCAATTTTATTATGAAGGCTTTCTAGTTTTTTGGCATCTCTTCCATGGATAATAAGCTTTGACCCCATCTGGGCTAATTTAATGGCTAAAGCCCTTCCTATGCCTGATGTTGCCCCAGTTATAAAGATTATTTTATTTTCTAGGTCATTTTTTTTAGGAACATAAGTGGAAGGCACTATCATTTGTTTTTCTCTACTTTAGCAATTTCATTAATTTTATTTATTTTATCTATACTCTTTTTTGGCTTTATACCCAGTTCGGTAAATTTTCTTGCGCTAGATAATACTCTATTTTCAAGTGAGCCCATAGCTTTGTTAAATGTTCTAACACTGCTATTAAGATCTCTTCCTATGCCAGATAAGTGTGACGTAAAAATTGTTAATCTATCATAAAGTTCTGCTGCTACATTTCTAATTTCTTTTGCATTTTCAGTTAGAGCTACTTGTTGCCATCCATATGCTATTGCTTTTAGAAGTGCAACCAAACTAGTAGGTGTCGCTAGAATTACATGTTGCCTTAATGCTATATCAAGAAGATCGGGTCTTTTTGAGAGAGCTGCGCTTAAAAATTGGTCACCAGGGATAAATAGAATAACAAACTCAGGACTATTCTCAAATTGAGACCAATAGGACTTACTAGAAAGCTCTTTTATTCTACTTAGTAGATTAGTGGCATGCTTATTCATAAAGCCTTCATGTTGTTTTTTATCATTAGTTTTGATTGCATCCAAATATGCGTCAAGTGGGGTTTTAACATCAACAATCACCTGTCTATCATCTGGCATATTTATAATCATATCTGGACGTATAATTCCATCTTCTGTTTGCCTATTATCTTGTTTAATGAAATCACAATGTTCAACCATCCCAGCAAGCTCTACGATTCTTTGTAAAGAGATTTCTCCCCACTGTCCACGCACTTCAGGTCTCCTTAGTGCTGTAACTAGGTTTTGCGTTTCTAAAGTCAAGTTTTTCTGATTAATAGCCATTGATTCTAGTTGTGACTTAATACTTCCATGTGACTCTTGTCTAGTTTGTTCCATCTTATTTAGATGTTCTTGTGTTTTACTTAATGTTTCTTTTATTGGGGTAACCAAATCTTCAACTGCTTTTTCTCTAGATGATAGTTCATTTTTAGCTTTTTCTTGCTGAGTCTTAAAGCTTTCCTTAGCTAGTTTTAAAAAATTCTCTGTATGATGACTAAGTTGATCATTGGCTAGTGTATTAAAAGTTCTAGTTAAGTCTTCTTTTGCAGATATAAGAGTATTTTTTTGAGTTTCATCTCTTATCTTTTGATCTTTAATTTTCTTACGAGAGAGCGCTAGCGTGATAAGAACTCCAACAAAAAATGAAATTAATACTAGTATTAGGATAAGAAGATTGTTTTCAATATTAAACATATGATTATAAAAAACCTATTTTTTTAATCCCATCAAAAATATTAAAAGGCCTATTGATGATAATATCAGCTCCCCAGTTACTAGGATTATCGGTATTTTTTATATAACCATATTTTACAGCTATAGTTTTAACTCTAGCAGAATTGCCTGCCTGAATATCTCTAAGAGCGTCGCCTACATATACACAATTATTATTTGATAGATTTAATTTTTTCATTGCATGTATTATAGGCATTGGGTGAGGTTTTCTCTTTTCTAAATCGTCTCCACATATTACTATATCGGGTGGTATTTTTATATCAAGAGAGCTTAGAAGAGGTTCAGTAAATTTTCTTGGTTTATTGGTAATGATTCCCCACTTTATATTTCTTTTATTTAAATTTACCAGTAAATTATTGATAGAAGGAAAGACTCTTGAGTTTACGCATATATTTGTCTTATATATATCAAGAAAATTTTTAATTAGCTTATCACTGGTTTTCTTAAAGCCAGTACTTACAAGGCCTTTAGCTCCATTTGAAGATTCATTTCTTGTTATAGCATATGGAACTAATGGTTGATTGTATTTCTTTAGAAGGATGTTTAGGGATAATGCTAAATCAGGAGCTGTATCTATTAAGGTCCCGTCCAGATCAAAAAAAACTGCTTTATTGCTCATTCAATTTTTTTAAGTGGCAGAAATAATTTACATCATAGTTTTCACCAAGATAGTAATTATCACTGATTGGGTTATAGTGCAGCCCGGTGATATCTCTAAGAGACAAATTTTCTCCTCTTGCCCAAGATGCTAACTCTGAGGGTTTAATTAGCTTATTATATTCATGCGTTCCCTTCGGGACGATATTTAGAAATCTCTCAGCGGCTAAAATCGCGAGAAAATAACTTTTTAGGTTTCGATTAATGGTAGAAAAAAACAAATCCCCTGGATTAGAGACTATTTCAGAGCAAGAAGATATTATTGATTTTGGGTTAGGGACATGTTCTAGAACCTCAAAACAAATAACTAGGTCAAATGAGCTAGGTTTTTTTTCTGATAATGTTTCTATGTCTATATTTTCATACTTTATTTCAAGATTAGATTTTTTAGCATGGTCTATTGCTATTTTCAGGCTATTTTCGGCTAGGTCTATACCTGTAACATTTGCGCCTAGTTTTGCTAGAGCTTCAGAAAGTATCCCACCCCCACAGCCAACATCAAGTATTTTTTTCCCTTCGATGCTTGTGATATTGTTTATATACTCTAACCTTAGGTGATTTATCTGATGTAACGTCTTTAGTGGGCCTTCTTCATCCCACCAGTCTTCAGCTAAAGATTGAAACTTATCAATCTCCTCTAAGTCAACATTTTTATTTTCCATTTATCTAAGTTTCTTCTGCTTCATAAGCTAGTATTTGTGTTAAAGTATATGGATACATTCTAGACATTGCTTTGTATTTTTTGCTCTTGATTAATAATTTTACCTTAGAGCTTTATTGTACATAAATAATCATTAATATAACTCTATATGTTTAATTTTTTTATTTAATTATGATTGATCTTTCAAACCAAATACGACAAGTAACTCTAGAAGATGAAATGAAGCAGTCTTACTTAGACTATGCGATGAGCGTAATAGTCGGAAGGGCATTACCTGATGTAAGAGATGGCTTAAAACCAGTTCATAGAAGAGTTTTATTTGCTATGCGAGAGCTAGGCAATGAGTACAACAAGCCTTATAAGAAATCAGCTAGAGTAGTAGGTGATGTTATTGGTAAGTATCATCCTCACGGAGATACAGCAGCTTACGAGACAATTGTCCGTATGGCACAGCCTTTTTCAATGCGATATCTCCTAGTAGATGGTCAAGGTAACTTTGGCTCAGTCGATGGTGATTCTCCTGCTGCAATGAGATATACCGAAATTAGGATGACTCGTTTTGCACAGGATCTTTTAGTTGATATTGATAAAAATACTGTTAATTTTATTCCAAATTATGATGATAGCGAGCATGAGCCAACAGTACTTCCTACTAGGATTCCTAATCTTCTTGTGAATGGCTCTTCTGGCATTGCTGTAGGTATGGCTACAAATATACCTCCTCATAATCTAGGTGAGACAGTAAGTGCTTGTATAGCCATGCTAGATAATCCTGACCTAGGGTTAGATCAATTGATGAAATTTATGCCAGGCCCTGATTTTCCAACTTCTGGGCTAATCCATGGAAAAAAAGGAATTTTTGATGCATATGCTACCGGAAGAGGTAAGTTATATTTAAGGGGTAGGTCACATACAGAGCAGTTAAAAAAATCTAATCAAGAATCAATAATCATTACTGAGCTTCCATATCAAGTAAATAAAGCGAGGCTGATCGAGAAGATAGCTGAACTTGTTAGGGATAAAAAAATTGAGGGTATATCTGAATTAAGAGATGAGTCAGATAAAGATGGAATGAGAGTAGTTATAGAGCTTAAGAGAGGTGAGATTCCTGATATTGTTTTAAATAATTTATATAAACATACGCAATTACAGAGTGTTTTTGGAATTAATATAGTTGCTTTAGTAGACGGTCAACCAAAAGTACTAAATCTCAAGAGCTTGTTAGAGCATTTTCTTCACCACAGAAAGGAGGTCGTCACTAGAAGGACAGAATTTGAGCTATCAAAAGCTAAGGATAGGGCTCATATTCTAGAAGGTCAAATGATAGCTCTAGCAAATATTGATGAGGTTATAAGGCTAATTAAGTTGTCCTCTTCACCTAAGCAGGCTAAAGAAAAGTTGATGAATAGCAAATGGATTCCTGGCGAAGTTGTAGAGATGTTGAAAGTAGCTGGTGATGATCTAACTAGACCCGATGGTCTTGATAGTAAATATGGACTCTCAGCAAAATATTATACTTTGTCTGATAAACAGGCTCAGGCAATACTTGATCTCCGTTTACATAGATTAACAGCGCTTGAGCGTGACAAGATATTATCTGAATATAAAGAAATAGTTGATCGAATAAAATATTTTAATGAAATTCTAACTAATAGCTCTAAGTTAAATTCTGTAATTAGGGGTGAGTTAGAAGCTATAAGTGATAGCTATGCTGATGACAGAAAGACAGAGATTTTAGATGATTATAATGACATAACACTTGAAGATTTAATACCAGATGAAAATTTGGTTGTTACCTTGTCTCATGGGGGGTATATCAAATCCCAGCTAGTTTCTGCTTATAATTCTCAAAAAAGAGGCGGTAGAGGACGTTCAGCTACTAAAGTCAAGGATGAAGATTTTATTGATCAGTTATTTGTTGCTAATTCACATGATACACTTCTTTGTTTTTCAAGTAAGGGAAAAGTATATTGGCTCAAGGTATATCAAGTCCCTCAGACAGGTTATGGAGCAAGAGGTCGTCCAATAATTAATCTTCTTCCTCTTAATGAGGATGAGCGAATAAATTCTGTTTTACCAATTAATACATTTGAGGATGATAAGTATGTTTTTTTCACTACTCAGAAAGGAAGGGTCAAAAGAACTTCTTTGAGTTCTTTTTCTAGACCTCGTTCAAATGGAATCATAGCTATAGACTTATCAGAAAATGATAGATTGATAGGTACAGCAATTACTCATGGTAATCAAAAAATCATGTTGTTTGCTAGTTCGGGCAAAGCTATATGTTTTTTAGAGCAGGATGTTAGAATTATGGGACGAAAAGCCGCAGGAGTCAGAGGGATAAAGCTTGCTAATGATAATGATGAGGTTATCTCTTTAGCTCTACCTGATGAGCAATTAATCTTAATTGCTACAGAGAATGGCTTTGGTAAAAGAACATCAGCTGATGATTTCAAGACGCAGGGTAGAGGCGGTCAAGGTGTTATAGCTATTCAAACTTCTAAACGAAATGGAAAGGTAGTGGGAGCATTGCAGGTTTCTCAAGATGATGAAATTATGCTTATTAGCTCTAGTGGTACTTTGGTCAGAACTACTACTTCTGAGATTTCAGTAATGGGAAGAAATACTCAAGGTGTAAGACTAATAAGATTAGACGATGGTGACACTTTAGTTGGACTTGAGAGAATAGAGATTATTCAAGATAGCATTCTCGATGATGCCTAGAGTTTTTTTAATATAGATTTATGAAAGATATATTTAATTTTGCACCTGGGCCTGCTCTTCTTCCAGAGAAAGTAATGATTAAGGCTCAAAAGGAGTTTCTAAATTGGAGAGAATTAGGTTTATCTGTTATGGAGGTGAGCCACAGAAGTAAAGATTTTTTAGAGCTAGCCGAGTCAACAGAGGTAAACTTTAGAGAATTACTTGGAGTGCCTGATAATTATAAAATTCTCTTTCTGCAAGGAGGAGCTACTTTACAGTTTGCAGCGGTTCCTCTTAATTTAGCAAAGCAAAATTCTTCAGCAGATTATCTGATTACAGGTAGTTGGGGAAAAAAATCAATGAAAGAAGCAGAGTTATTTCTTGATGTGAATGTTGTAGCTACTTCAGAGCATACAGGATATACAACTGTTCCAGATTTTAAAGATTGGCATCTTTCTAATGATTCTGCTTACTTTCACTATACGCCAAATGAAACAATAGCTGGAGTTGAGATTGATGATTTGCCTGATAATATAAATGTTCCCGTAGTTGCTGATATGTCTTCAACTATTCTTTCTAAACCAATTGATATTAGTAGATATGGTCTAATTTATGCCGGCGCTCAAAAGAATATTGGCCCATCAGGCTTGACAATAGTAATAGTTAGAGAGGATCTTATTTTAAATCCCTCTAAATTTACTCCTAGTGTAATCAACTATAAAGTGATGTCAGAAAATAATTCTATGTGGAATACACCACCCACATTTGCTTGGTATATGGCTGGCTTAGTTTTAGAATGGCTGAAGGAAGAAGGCGGACTTAATTCTATAGGATTGTTAAATTTAAAAAAATCAAAGAAAGTTTATGATTTGATTGATTCTTCTCAGTTCTATATTAGTAAGGTCGATAAAAGATATAGATCCAGGACTAATATTCCATTTATTTTATTTGATCCAAGTTTAGACTCTATTTTTTTGAAGGAATCCGCTGAGTTAGGATTGGTAAATCTTAAAGGGCATAGGTCGGTTGGAGGCATGAGAGCAAGTATATATAATGCTATGCCAGAGATAGGTGTAGACAAATTAATAGATTTTATGAAGTTTTTTGAGAATAAGTATGGATAAAAAAAAGTTTATTATTAAGGTTTTCAATAATATATCAGATAGGGGACTAAATATGTTTCCAGAAGAGAGATATATTATAGATAGGAATAGCATATCGCCAGATATAATTTTACTTAGATCTGAAAATTTAAAAAATTATTTATTTCCTGATAATTTGATTGCTATAGCGAGAGCAGGTGCTGGTACTAATAATATACCAGTTACAGCTCTTACTAAATTAGGCATTCCTGTTTTTAATACACCTGGTGCAAATGCTAATGCTGTAAAAGAGTTAGTTTTAGCTGGGTTATTGATAGCCGCTAGAAATCTTATACAAGCTTCTAATTTTATCAATCATCTTAATGGTAATGACAATGATGTAATAAATAAATCAGTAGAATCAGCAAAAAAAGATTTTATTGGTTTTGAATTACCTGGTAAGACATTGGGTATCCTCGGTCTTGGCGCCATTGGCGTTCAAGTAGCAAATATGGCTCTAGAGTTAGGTATGGATGTCATTGGTTTTGATGAAAATATTTCTGTTGATAGAGCATGGCAGCTATCTTCTGGAGTTAAACAAGCAAAAAGCATTCAAGAGCTGTTTTCTTCTTCTGAGATAATTAGTTTACACATTCCTTCAAATGATAAGACTAAGGGGGTAATTAACTCAGAATTATTGTCTAAAATGAAAAGAGGATCTATTATTTTAAATTTTGCTAGAGGAGATATAGTAAATAATGATGATATTATTGATTCAATAGATTCTGGTCTTATTGATAATTATGTTTCTGATTTTCCTGATTTAAGGCATATGGACAACCCTAAGATTATCTCTCTTCCTCATTTGGGTGCATCTACTTTGGAGGCAGAAGAAAATTGTTCAATTATGGCAGTTAAAAACATTATTGATTTTGTTGAAAATGGCAATATACATTTATCAGTAAACTTCCCTGAGGCAAAGCTGACAAGGAAAAGCAAAAACCGATTAGTAATAACTAACTCCAATATACCTAATATGGTTGGGCAAGTTTCTACTTCTCTTGCCGATTCTGGTATAAATATTGCTGATTTAGTTAATGTTTCAAGAAATGATATTGCAATTACAATTATAGATATTGATGGTGCTGTAGATCAGCAAGAATTAAAAAATATTTCTAGTATTGAGGGAGTGCTTTCAGTCCGCTTATTAGAGGCCCTTTCTTAGTTTCTTAATTTTTTTAGGATTTAATATGAATCTTACAAAAACTAAAAGTAAATTGGATGTAAGTTACCTAGGCCCTGAAGGAACTTATACTCATCTTGCTACTACTAAGTACTTTAGCTCTGGTGTTAAATTAGCACCTTGTTCATCAATTAGAAAAGTTTTTGATTCTGTTACAGAAGGTATTACTAATTTTGGAGTTGTTCCAGTTGAAAATTCTTATATAGGTAGTGTAAGTTTAACATTACATATGCTTATGTCATCATCTTTATTGATTTGTGGCGAAGTTGAAATACCTATTCATCATAACCTATTGAGCAAGGCAGATAGTTTGTCAGATATAGATTCTGTTTTTGCACATCCACAAGCATTGGATCAGTGTAGTTTATGGTTAGAAAAGAATTTAAGCGAAGCTAATGCTAATCAAGCCTTGAGTAATGCGGATGCAGCTAAGAAAACTTTAGAAAATAAATCAGCTGCAGCTATAGCGTCAAAGTTTGCTGCTAATATTTATAATCTAAATATATTAGCTGAAAGGATAGAAGATCATTATGAAAATGCTACCAGATTTTTAGTTTTAGGCAATGATAATGTTAGAGAGTCTGAGAGCGATAAAACCTCTTTATTATTTTCTGCAAGCGACACAAAAGGAGCTGGCGTATTATATGATCTGCTTAATCCATTATCTAAAAATAATATAAGCATGACAAGGATTCAGTCCTTACCCTCAAAGACGAAAAAATGGGATTATATTTTTTTTGTTGATATTGAGGGCCACTCTAAAAATAAAATTGTTAAAGAAGCTCTTTTGGAAATTAAAAGTAAAGCTACTTTATTCAAGATCCTTGGTTCGTATAAAAAATCTGAGTAAAATAAAAATTAAAAAATACATGCCTAGTAAAGAAATTATAGATTCAAGCCCTGTTTCAGATATTAGTGGAACTATTGATATTCCTGGGGATAAGTCTATTTCCCATAGAGCACTTCTTTTAGGGGCTATGGCAGAGGGTGAAACTACAGCAAATGGATTTTTGAATGGAGAGGATTGTATTGCAACTATGGAGGCCCTAACATGTTTAGGAGTTCGTTTTGAGCTAAAAGATACTGACTTAAAAGTTATTAGTAGAGGAATTAAAAATTTTATCCCGCCAAGGAAGGAGCTTGATTTAGGTAATTCAGGAACAGGAATGAGATTGCTTATGGGCATATTGTCTTCTGCCCCATTTTCTTCTAAGTTAACTGGTGATAGCTCTTTATTATCTAGGCCAATGGAGCGGATAGCCAAGCCTCTAAGGATGATGGGAGCCCGAATTAAAACTTCAAACGGACGTCCACCAGTAGAAATTACTGGATCATCTAAGCTAAAAGCTATAAGTTACAGTTTGCCAGTCTCTAGTGCTCAGTTGAAATCAGCTATTTTACTAGCTAGCCTAAGTTCAGAAGGCTTAACAAAAGTTACTTCTCCAGGTATATCTAGAGACCATACAGAAAGGATGCTTAAAGCTATGGGTATCAAAATTGATTGTAGTGATACAATTTCGTTACTAGGGCCACAAAAAATAAAACCAAGTAAATTAAATATTCCTAGAGATTTTTCTTCAGCCTCTTTTTTTATTGTAGCTGGCTTAATAGGCTCTGAACGAGGAATTTTGATTCCAAAGGTAAATGTAAATGACACAAGGATAGGATTGCTAGAAATTTTAAATAATATGGGAGCGAATCTCCAGATTTTGAATAAGAAAAAGATTGGATCGGAGTATATAGCAGATATATTTGTAAGAAAGAGTAATTTAAAGGGAGTTAAAGTTGATTCTTCACTAGTTTCTCTAAGTATTGATGAGTTACCAATATTATTTATTGCTGCTGCATATGCAAAAGGAGTAACTGAAGTGATGGGTGCTTCAGAATTAAGATATAAGGAGTCCGATAGATTATCAGCTATGTCTCGTGGTTTAGAGGAAGTTGGCGTAAGGAATGAGGAAAGACAGGATGGTATTATAATTTATGGTGGTCCAATTAAAGGGGGTACCGTAAATAGTTTTGGAGATCATAGGGTAGCTATGTCCTTCATCATTGCTGGTATTAAAGCTGAAGGTAATCTTAGTGTATATAATACAAAAAGCATTGACACCTCGTTCCCTAACTTTGTTGATACTGCATGTAGGCTAGGATTAAAGGTAGGAAAAAGGGTTAGTAGCATTTAATGGCAAATTATATACCCATAGTTACTATTGATGGACCTACATGTTCTGGTAAGGGCACTATTAGTCGCCTACTTGCTAGAGATCTTGACTGGAATTTATTAGATAGCGGTGCTCTTTATAGAATTTTAGCCTTAAGAGCAAAAGAAAATAGCATTTTACCAGATGACTATGAAAGCATTTCATACCTAACCAAAGGTCTTAATGCTAGGTTTATTTTAGATAGAGAAGGTGAATGTGTCTTGTTAAATAATCAAGATGTGACAAGCAAAATCAGACAAGAGGATTGCGGCATTTTAGCTTCTAAGCTTGCTCAGTTTAAGGAAGTGAGAGAAGCACTTCATGTTATTCAGAGATCATTTATTTTACCTCCAGGACTAGTTGCTGATGGGCGCGACATGGGTACTATTGTATTCCCAGAAGCGCTAATTAAAATTTTTCTTGAAGCAAATACTGAAGTTCGAGCGGTTCGTCGCCATAAGCAGTTGAAAGAAAAGGGAATTAATGTTAGCCTCCCCGACCTTTCAAGGGAAATTAGTGAAAGAGACATTGCAGATAGGAATAGAAGCTTATCTCCTTTGAAGCCAGCTGATGGATCATACTATTTAGATTCGTCAGACTTAACTGTTAGCCAGACATTAGAAAAGGTTAAAGAGTTTGTTGAAAATATTATTTAAGGATAGAGATTTGGATAATTTAATTAATTTGGACTTACGTTCATGACAGAGTCATTCGCAGAGTTATTAGAAGGGACTATTTGTAATAGACAAATAAAGCAGGGGGAGATTCTCTCTGGCACAGTAGTTGATGTAAATCCAGATGTAGTAATAGTTAGCGCAGGCTTAAAGTCTGAAGCCGTTATTCCTACTGAACAGTTTTATGATATTGATGGAGAAGTAGAGGTCCAAATAGGCGATCAAGTAGACGTTGCCCTCGATGTTGTTGAAGATGGCTATGGAGAAACTAGACTTTCTAGAGATAAGGCCAAAAGAGCTGAATCTTGGGCATCATTAGAAGAGTCATATCTAGAAGGTAGGGTTGTGACTGGTAAGGTTACTAGTAGAGTTAGAGGAGGCTTTACTGTAGATATTGGGTATGTCCGAGCATTTCTTCCAGGGTCATTAGTTGACTCAAGGCCAATGAAAGACCCATCAGCTCTAGAAGGCAATTCATACGAATTTAAAGTAATTAAATTAGATCAGAAAAAAGATAATGTTGTTGTTTCAAGGAAAGCAGTTGTTGAGCAAGAACATAGTGCAGAGAGAGAAGAGCTTCTGAAGAACATGACAGAAGGGTCCTCGATTAAAGGCATTGTGAAAAATCTTACTGATTATGGAGCTTTTGTAGATTTAGGCGGTATGGATGGTTTATTACATATAACCGATATGGCCTGGAAAAGGGTAAAGCATCCATCTGAAATAGTTAGTATTGGTGATGAATTAGAAGTTAAGATTTTAAGATTTGATAGAGAATTAAATAGAGTTTCTTTAGGATTGAAACAGTTTGGCTCAGATCCATGGATGGATGTTGCAAGAAGATATCCAATAGAGTCAAGATTTTTTGGTAAAGTTACAAATATAGCTGATTATGGTTGTTTTATTGAGTTAGAAGAAGGTGTTGAAGGACTTGTTCATGTTTCGGAGATGGATTGGACTAACAAAAATGTTAGTCCTAGTAAAGTAGTAGAAACAGGTCAAGAAATAGAAATAATGATTTTGGAGATTGATGAGGAGAGAAGACGAATTTCTTTAGGTATAAAGCAATGTAAACCTAATCCTTGGAAAGACTTTGAGTCTAGCTACCAAAAAGGTGATAAAGTTGGAGGAAAGATTAGATCAATTACTGATTTTGGAGTATTTATAGGGCTAAGTGGAAATATAGACGGATTGGTTCATTTATCTGATTTATCATGGGACGATCCTTCAGGAGATGAAGCAGTTCGAAATTATAAAAAAGGCGAAGAAATTGAAACTATAGTTCTCTCAATAGATTCTGAAAGAGAAAGAATATCTTTGGGCATCAAGCAAATTAATGATGATCCAGTAAAAGTATTTTTAGAGCAAAATCCAAAAGGTAGTATTGTTATTGGTAAGGTTTCTGAGGTTACTAAGACAGGCGCTCATATTGAACTAGGAAGTGAAATTTTTGGTTATCTGAAAGCCTCTGAAATATCTAGAGAACATACCGATGATGTAAGAGCAGTTTTAAAAGTTGGTGAAGAGCTTGAGTCAAAGATAATAAATATCGATAAGAAGAACAGAGATATTTCTCTTTCTATCAAATCTAAAGAGGAGCAAGATGAACAACAGGCTGTTGAAAGTTATCAGACTTCTGAAAACCAATCAGAAAAAGGCACATCTTTAGGTGATTTGTTAAAAGAAAAGTTAGATTCGGAGGGCTAGAGGCGTTATGACAAAGTCAGAATTTATTGAATTAGTAGCTAGTAAGCAAAAGCATCTACCTCTAAAGGATGTTGAGTTAGCAATTAAGCATATCCTGGAAACAATGAGCGACACCCTTGCCAATGGAGATAGAATTGAGATAAGAGGGTTTGGGAGTTTTGCTCTGCATTACCGTCCACCAAGAATGGGTAGGAACCCTAAAACTGGTGAGCCAGTCTCATTGTCTAGTAGGCACGTTCCTCACTTTAAACCTGGGAAAGATTTAAGAGAAAGAGTAAATGCCTCAAAGGATACCCCAATAAAGAGTTAGAATGATTTTTAATGCGTAAGCTAGTATTACTCTTATTATTTCTGTTTATTTCTTTTCTAGTTTCTATTTTTGCTTATAATAATTCTTCTCAGCTATCTGTAAACCTAGGTTTTAAAGTTTATGACAGCCTCTCACTATCGTTTATTATAATTTGTTCTTTTGTAGTAGGCTGGTTAGTTGGTATCCTATCTGCTCTTGTAATTACGGCAAGAGTGTATATTGAGAAAAGATCTTTAAAGAGTTCGCTTCACCTCGCTGAAGAGGAGTTGTATAATTTGAGAAATTTACCATTAAAAGATGCCGACTGAATCAACATTTCTATTAGCATTTTTATTTATTATTGCTGCTGCTGCTGGCTGGTTATTTGCTAATTATTCTTCCTATGCAAATAAAGATGATAATAAGCCTATCTCTGTAAACTCTGATTATATTAAAGGCTTAAATCTTGTTTTGAATAGGCAAAATGACGAGGCCCTTGAGCTGTTTACAAAATTAGCTAAATTTGATGATGAAACTTTAGAGACCCATTTTGCATTAGGACATCTGTTTAGAAGGAGAGGTGAGGTTGATAGAGCCATTAAAGTTCATCAGAACCTTTTAGCTAGGCCTAATTTAAATAGCCAGCAAAGACAACAGGTTCTTTTTTCATTAGCTCAAGATTATTATGGTGCTGGCCTATTTGGAAGAGCCGAAAATATTTTTAATAAGTTAACGAATGAATCTGAAGTTAATAAATCTGCTTTGGAACAATTAGTAGAGATATATGAAAAAGAAAGAGACTGGGAGAAGGCTATCAATGCTCACCGAAAGCTTGAAGTTATAACTGGTAAAAAATCTCCTCAGATAGCTCATTATTATTGCGAATTAGCTGAACTATCCCGATTAGCTGGTGATTTAGATGCGTCACGAAAATATTTAAAAAGCTCAGTAAGGAGTGCTTCTGGCGTATACAGAGGCAATCTAATAAGAGCATCAATTGCACAAGAAGAGGAAAGCTTCGCTCAAGCCATTCGTTTGTATGAAAAATCTATTGATTTTGATAAAAGGCTTCTCGTGGAAGTATTGCCAAACTTATTACTTTGCTATAAAGCTACAAGTAGAGAGGTAGAATTTTCAGCCTATATTAAAGGCTTAGTTAATCAAGACCAGGATAATAAGTATTATTTAGCATATTCCTCTATTATAAATAGACTTACCTTAGAAAAATCTTTATTTCAGTATGTTGAAGATTTTTGTATAAATCACAATTTAATTTCTGAGTTGATTGATATTAATCATTTTTCTAAAATGCATGAGGAACAAAGGATTGAAAAGATTGGTAAAATTTCAAATATACTTAGGAAAATAGCTCTGGATAGCTCAAGATATTGTTGCTCTGTCTGTGGATATAGCGCAAAGAAACTTATTTGGAATTGCCCAAGTTGTAAACAATGGGAGACGGTTATGCCTAATCAGATAATCCAGTTTGAAAAATTATTTACTAAGAACAACTGAGCTTATATGGAAAAATTATAGCTATGATAAGAACTGCAGTCTTTCCAGTAGCAGGAATGGGAGTTCGCTTTCTACCTGCAACTAAGTCTACCCCAAAGGAGATGTTTCCAATTATTGACAAGCCTTTGATTCAGTATGCTATTGATGAGGCTTTAGCTGCAGGTGCCTCGAGGCTAGTATTTATTACTAGCTCAACTAAGCCAAGCATAAAAGATTATTTCTCAGATAATTTGAAATTAGAATCACGGCTGACTAAGGCTAGTAAGATTCAAATACCTGAAGATTTTATTGATGTTGTGCCTAGTAATGTTGAGTGTATTTTTATTAATCAAGATTTTCCACTTGGTTTAGGTCATGCTATCTTATGTGCAGAAAATGCTGTTGGTGATGAGCCATTTTTTGTGCATTTAGTTGACGATTTGATCTATAGTGAAGAGCCTTGCTTATTACAAATGAAAAATCATTTTGATAGCTATAATCATTCAATTATCAGCGTTGAAAAAGTGCCTATCCAAGAGACAAGTAAATACGGTATTGTTGAATTAAGTAAAGCAAATAATATTAATGTTATAAATAGTATTGTTGAAAAACCGGACCCTATTGATGCTCCTTCTGATATGGCTGTTGTAGGGAGGTATATCTTAACTCCGAAAATTTTTAATTTTCTTGCGGATCAAGAGAAAGGCAAAGGTAATGAAATTCAGCTAACAGATGCTATTTCTAAGTTATTACTTGAGGAGCAGGTCCATGCTTTTGTTTTTGATGGAATTAGATACGATTGTGGAAGCAAGCTAGGATATCTTAAAGCAAATATAGAATATGGATTAAGAAGTGATGAGCTTGGTAACGATTTCTTAAAATATCTTCTAGCTTTAAAAAAAGAGTCAAGTTAGGTTTTAGAGTATTTCTCTCTTATTTCGTTATTATGTTCGCCGAGCTTAGGTGGGTGTTTTCTATAGGTAGGGCCATTTTCTGACATATTAATTGGATTACCGATTGATCTAATTAGACCTAAAGCAGGATGTTCAATTTCTACAATCATTCCTCTTGATATTAAGTGATCATCTTGTAATGTTTCATCAGGAAAATTAATTGGACCAGCCGGTATATTTTCTGAGATAAATTTATCAATCCAGTAATTTGCATCTTCCTTAGCTAATATTATTTCAAGAATCGTTATTAATTCTTTTCTATTTTGATTCCTTCTAGCATTTGTGTTGAATTTCTCATCAATCATAATATCTTCTGTAATTTTAAGAATTTCACAAAGCTTCTGCCATAGCCTTTCTGTTCCTACTGCAATAATCAGCATTTTATCTCTTGCTTTTAGGGGTTGGTAGGGACATATAGTCGGATGTGCGTTACCCATTTTAATTGGTCTTTTGTTATCCATAAAATAACTACTTCCAATATTTGCTAACCAAGTGGTTTGTACATCCACCAGAGCTATGTCTATAAACTTTCCAAGCTCTCTTTTATTACAGTCCCTCTCATAAAGCGAAGATAATATTCCTATTGTGGCATAAATTCCTGCACTTATATCTGCCATAGCAGATGGATATCTAGATGGGCCTTGGTCTTTATTTCCTGTTAGTGACATTATTCCCGCTTCACCCTGCGCTAGAATATCATAACCAGGCCTTCCTGCCTTTGGGCCTGTATGGCCATATCCGCTTATAGCAACATAGATTAGCCTTGGGTTGATATTTTTAAGAACTTTATAATCTATTTTATTTTTTCTTAGGGACTCCATTTTTGGATTATTAGTTATAAAAATATCTGAATTTTTTATTAGATTATAGAATAGCTCTAGATCTTTTTTTGATTTAATATCTAATTCTAGGCTTTTCTTGTTCCTATTGGCTGATAAAAAATAAGCGCTTTCTCCCTCTAGAAATGGCGGCCCCCATCCTCTTGATTGATCACCTATTTCTGGTCTTTCGATCTTAATTACTTCTGCTCCCAAGTCACCAAGTAGCATTGCAGAGTATGGACCAGCTAGAGCCTCAGTCATTTCTATAACTTTAATCCCTTCTAGTGGAGATGTAGCGTTCAAAACTGTATCCTATAATTATTAATTTAGAGTTTTAATTATATAAATATATAAATCAAATATATATAACTATTTGTTGATATGAGTTTAAAGTAAAATATTAAAAATTTTTTTGGTGTTTTTTATGCCTATTAAATCAAAAATAATTTCTATCATGGATACAACACTTAGAGATGGTGAGCAAACGCCAGATATATCTTATACATCCTCTGAGAAGCTTCATGTTGCAAGAATGTTACTTACAGGCCTTAATGTTGATAGAATTGAGATAGCCTCCGCTAGGACATCAAAAGGAGAGTTTGAATCTTCTAGAAGAATTGCAGAATGGGCTGAAAAAGAGGGGTATTCTAATCGAATTGAGGTATTAGGATTTTGTGATTATAAACGTTCTGTGGATTGGTTAAACGACGTTAACATTAATACATTGAATCTATTATCTAAAGGCTCAGAGTTACACTGTAGAAATCAATTAAGAATGACTCCAGATGAACATATGTTATCTGTTCAAAAGACTATTGAATATGCAAATGAAAAAGATATCTCTGTAAATGTTTATCTTGAAGATTGGTCAAATGGCATTAAAGATAGTCCAAATTATGTTGTAAATTTTATTAATAAAATTTCACAATTAAAAGTTAATAGATTTTTACTTGCTGATACTTTAGGTGTTTTTTCTCCTGCTGAAGTTTCAGAGTATGTGACTTTTATGACTAAAGAATGGCCAGATTTAATTTTTGATTTTCATGGTCATAATGATTATGGATTAGCAACTGCTAATGCGCTTTCTGCAATTAATGCTGGAGTAAAGGGTATACATACTAGTGTTAATGGCCTAGGAGAAAGAGCAGGAAATACTTCATTATCAGAAATTGTTGCGTCTATCAATGACCATTCTAGTTATTCAACTAATATTGCCGAAAAGAACCTATATAGGATTTCTAATTTAGTTGAGACCTTTAGTGGAAAGAATATTGCTGCCAATACTCCAATTCTAGGAGTTGATGTTTTTACACAGACAGCTGGTATTCATGCAGACGGCGACGCAAAGGGTAATCTCTATGAAACGAAATTAGCACCAAAAAGATTTGGTAGAGAGAGACGTTATGCTTTAGGTAAATTATCTGGTAAGGCTTCCCTTGATCATAACTTGGTTAAGCTTGGAATTAATCTTTCGGATAAAAATAAAAAGCTTGTTTTAGAGAAGATAATAGAGTTAGGCGATAGAAAGCATAATGTAGTTCCTGAGGATTTATTAATGATTATTGCCGATGTTTTAAAAACACCTTCAGATCAGATTATTCGAATAGAGAATTATAAAATTCAAATCTCCTCTAATTCTATTCCTGAAGCATCTGTATCAATCAAATATAAAGGTAAAGATTTTTCTGCATCAGGCCGAGGTGATGGTGGTTATGATGCCTTCATGACAGCAGTTAAAGTGATTATGAATGATCTTGGTTTGAGCATTCCTTTGTTAGCTGACTATAGGGTTAGAATTCCACCAGGAGGTAAAACCGAGGCTCTTGTTGAGACTTTAATTAGATGGGGATCTAAGGATGATGAAAACAATAGCTTTGTTACACTAGGAGTTGACTCTGATCAAACAGCGGCAGCAGTTATTGCAACAGAAAAGATGCTCAATATTGTTGCACATAAAGCAAAGGTTAATTAGTTTCTTTGATTAGAGATAAGGATAAGATATGAGGCTATTTCAATTAATGATTTTGACTGCTTTAGCATTAAGCTCATTTTTGGTAATCGCCCAGCATTTTGAAAATAATCAATTAATTTTTCCTGAGCGTAGGATTTTAGCCTTTACTTATAAAGGTGCTAATGAGGAGATTATAAAATCTACTTTACCTAGGATAGTGTCTAATATTGGTAATGAACCAGGTTCTTGGGTTTATGAGTGGAGTAAGTTAGCATCATATTATGAAGATCAAGGAGATGATTTTGTCGAGGATGGATATTTGGAAAAGGCAAGAGATAGCTTTCTTATTTCTTCTAATTATTATGCAATGGCTTGGTTTCCAAATAACTATTTACCAGAAGAAAAGGTAGCCTATCAAGATCATCTTAGAACATACCTTAAGGCTGGTAATTTTTTTGACTCTCCTTTAGAAGTTATTGATATTCCTTTTAGAGGGAGTTATGTTAAGGTTTATATGCATAAACCAGTTGGTATCGAAAAACCACCACTTATTCTTTATACTCAAGGTGCAGACCAATTTAAAGCGAATGCATTTCCCACTGTTTCGGACTTAGTTGAAAAAGGATTTGCTGTAGGGACTTTTGATTTACTAGGAACAGGTGAAAATGAAAATTGGAAGATTACCCCTAGCGGAGATGAGCTACATTTATCTATTCTTGATTATTTTATAAATACGAATGGTTTTGATAATTCCAGGATTAGTTTTGTAGGTTTTAGCTTCGGTGGTTATTATGCTGCAAAACTAGCCTCTAGGAATGACCCTAGGATTAAATCTATCATAAGTTTTTGCCCTGTTTTCATCCAATTTACAGGTCGAAGTATTGATCAGATAGATAATATTCTTAGAAGCCCTGAAGGGGCTGCGCTAGTTAATTTACTAAGAAAAGCAGGGGCGGAGAATCCCCGAGATGCAGAAGAGGCTTTAGAGATATTATCTAGTTTTTCTCTTCATAACCAGGGGCTTGTTGGATCTGGAAAAAATATTGCTACCAAATTGTTAATAGCTAATGGAACTAATGACCCTTTAGGACCTGTGCAAGATATGCATTTATTGTATAATTCCGCCATCAATGCAGATTTGTGGTTACTTGGTGGGGCAGAGCATTGTGCTGTAGAATATCTTCCTATAACGGTTCCACATATGGCTGACTGGATTTTGAATAATTAACTTTTTTAGAGGATGGTCTATGAAAAAATATAATAAGCTATTATTTTTTTTAAGTATTTTTTTTATTATTTCATCAATTAATGCTCATCATAATCTTCAAGCAGAATTTGGTTCTTTTGATAGCCCTCTGTCTTATGTTGAAGGCGTGATTATAGCATCTAGATGGGGGAATCCCCATGTTGGAATTTCCATAGAAATAACTGGAGGTGACTTACCAATTGGTGAGAAATGGCAACTTCAGGGCCATGTACCAGGAGCCATGGAAGGGGCTTATGGCTTTTCAAGAGATGAATTTTCTGTTGGTGCAAGTATGAAAGCCTATGTTTATCCTAATCTAAGGGGGTTGCCAGTGGCTCATCCAAGGGCTATGGGTTTGATAAATGGACAACTAAGATCTTCTCAGAGATATAGGGATTATCAGGATTTAGCAAATGAAGCTGTTATAATAGATGGTGTTTTTGTTGATTCAGGTATTAGGGCTGTTTGTAACTTAAATGGCGGTTCTCCAAATTTAGCTGGAGCGCCAACTGTTAGGAAACTAAGTGAATTAGGCTACTTAGATAACGATGGTCGGTTAGTAGGGGTTGAAATTAACTGCTAGCTTATTCACTTAACTAATTTTTTTATTATTAAGTTTAGGATTAATTTTATGAAGAATTATAAATTATTTATTTTTGGCTTAGCTTTTGCACTTTCAGCTTCATTCTTAAATGCTCATCATAATATACAAGCAGAGTTTGGTTCTTTTGATTCTCCACTTTCTTATATTGAAGGCAATGTAGTAGATATAAGATGGGGAAATCCTCATGTTTCAGTATTTATAGAGATTACTAATGGTGATTTACCTGTTGGTGAAACATGGCAGATTCAAGGTCATGGACCAGATGGTATGGGACAGTATGGTCTTGGAGCAGATTTTTTTAATATTGGTTCTAGCTTTAGAGGTTATGTTTATCCTAATTTAAGAGGTCTACCAGTCGCGTTTCCAAGGGCAGTTGGTCATCAAGATGGACAATTGTTATCAGCACAAAGATTTAGAGACTACCAGGATATAGCTAATGGAGTTGAGATGGTTGACGGCATTTTTATTGATTCGCAAATCAAATCAGTCTGTGTAAGTGCTGATAGGCGCCCAAGGCTTGCTGGTGCAGCGGCAGTAAGGAAGTTACAAGAAAAAGGTTTATTAAAAGAGGATGGAACATTTATTGGGATAGAGTCTACCTGTATTGATGCGCCTGCAAGCGCTCTTTAACTTTTGGTTATTTAAAATAGTGGCTCCCGCGCCCGGACTCGAACCAGGGACCAATTGATTAACAGTCAATCGCTCTACCAACTGAGCTACGCGGGAATAGACTATTTCTGTAGCGAGGTTGCTAATTCTCTAGCATAGGCTATCACAAGTCAATTTTTCCTTACTTTTTATCTATTTTAAAAGGTATATTTTTTTTTAATTTTTTTTTCTGTTGAGAATTATGAGTATAAAAAATCAGGCTTTTACACTAAATGCAGGCTTTAAATTAGCTGGGGATCAATCTTCAGCTACTAAAAAATTGTGCAATGGAATAAAGAATAACTTACAAAAACAGACTTTATTAGGCGTTACTGGCTCTGGTAAAACTTTTACGATGGCAAATATTATTACTAAATTTGGAAGGCCTGCCTTAATCCTAGCACATAACAAAACCTTAGCAGCACAGCTATATGGTGAAATGAGAGATTTTTTCCCAAATAATGCAGTAGAATATTTTGTTTCTTATTATGATTATTATCAACCTGAGGCCTATGTGCCATCTTCAGATACGTACATTGAAAAAGATGCATCAATAAATAGCCATATTGAGCAAATGAGGCTATCAGCTACTAAATCATTATTAGAGAGGCCAGATTCAATAATAGTAGCAACAGTATCAGCAATTTATGGATTAGGAGATCCCAGTGCTTATATGAGTATGGTTTTGCATCTAGTCAGGGGTGAGAAGATTAAGCAGAGGGATATCATAAATAAACTTACTGATCTTCAGTATGTTCGTAATCCTTTTGACTTAATAAAAGGAAGTTTTAGAGTTAGAGGCGATGTGATAGATATCTTTCCAGCAGAGTCTGAAAAAACTTCAATCAGAGTTGAGTTATTTGATGATGAGGTTGTTTCAATAAATTATTTTGATCCATTAACTGGAGAATCTAGCCAAAGCATTCCAAGAGCAACAATATATCCAAAGACACATTACGTTACTCCCAAGCAAACATTAACTAATTGTGTTAAAAAGATAAAAGAAGAACTTATAGTTCATTTAAAAAAGTTAAAATTAGAAAATAAATTACTAGAAGCGCAAAGGCTTGAGCAGAGAACTAATTTTGATATTGAAATGATTAAGGAGATCGGTTACTGCACGGGGATTGAAAATTATTCAAGATTTCTTTCTGGAAGGAAACCAGGAGAGCCACCTCCAACACTGCTTGACTATCTTCCCAAACAATCCCTTTTATTTATTGATGAGAGTCATGTAACTATTCCTCAGCTTCGAGGAATGTTCAATGGCGATAGATCTAGAAAGACAACCTTAGTTGAGCATGGATTTAGACTTCCATCTGCTTTAGACAATAGACCTTTATGCTTTGAGGAGTTTGAGAAAATTTCACCTCAAACTATCTATGTGTCTGCAACTCCAGGAAGCTATGAAAATGAATCCTCTTCGAATATTGTTGAACAACTGGTTAGACCAACCGGTCTTTTAGATCCTGAAGTTGAGGTAAGAAAAGTTTCAATTCAGGTAGATGATGTTCTATCTGAAATTAATATAAGAGTAAAAAAAAGGGAGAGGGTTCTTATTACAACATTGACAAAAAGGATGTCCGAGGATTTATCTGATTATCTTCAAGATAATGGGATAAAAGTTAGATATTTACACTCAGATATTGAAACTGTAGAGAGAACTGAAATTATTAGAGATCTTAGACTGGGAGTATTTGACGTGTTGGTAGGTGTCAATCTACTTAGAGAGGGATTAGATATGCCTGAGGTTTCTTTAGTAGCGATATTCGATGCAGACAAAGAAGGCTTCTTACGTTCCGAAGGCGCTTTAATTCAAACTATGGGTCGTGCAGCTAGGAATGTTAATGGAAAGGTAATACTTTACGGTGATAAAGTTACAAATTCAATGAAGAGGGCTATAGATGAAACCGAAAGGAGAAGACAGAGGCAGGCTATTTTTAATATTAAAAATAATATTAAACCACGTTCAATAGTAAAGGGTGTTCAAGATATAATGGAAGGTGCAAGAACTTCCGTTGCGAGCAATAGCAAGCGAGGTAAAACTAAAGTTACTAATAGCTTAGTTAATACTTCTCCAGACAATTTATCAAAGGCTGTTAATGATTTGGAAAAAAAAATGTATGATCACGCACGTAATCTTGAATTTGAAAAAGCTGCAAAAATAAGGGATAAGATTACTCTACTAAATCGCAATGCTTTAGGAATAAATGTTCCTGGTTAGATATAAAAGTAATATAATTCGAATAAGTAATAGTCGCGTAGCTCAGGGGTAGAGCATCACCTTGACATGGTGGGGGTCGGTGGTTCGAAACCACTCGCGACTACCACTCTATTTAAGTATAGGAACATCTCCTTCGGGTACATTTGTTTGAGCTGCGTTCATAGTCATGGCTAATAGAGTGTAATAGCCGATAATTCCAATAGCATCAATTAAACCTTTCTCACCAAATTTACTTATCATGTCAGAATATGTTTCTTCTGAGATGAACTTTTCATCATTTAGTTCTAGGAAGAAATCATACAGGGTAGACTCTGCAGGAGTCATATTATCTGGTTTTTTATTATTCATTATATCTTCTACTGTTTCATTATTTATGCCGACTTCAAGTGCTATTGGGTAGTGAGCATACCAAATATAGTTCTGAGTCCAATATCTAGCGGTTAGAAGAATTAAAAATTCTCTTAGGTTTTGTATTAGGCTACTCTCATATCTTAAATAGTCACCCATAGCTCTTGCTCTCTTATGAACTTCAGGGCTTCTAAGTAATGGGATCCATGGACCTCTTGGTGCATAGCCTCTTTCCTCTAACATTTCGTTTATAGCATCCTGTTGTTCAAAAGTAATTTGATTTTCAGGTATAGGTGGCAATCTATCATCTGCTAAAATCGTCTGAAAAATATTTAAATAAGAAAATAAAATAATTAAAAATCTTAACATTTCTATCCTTAGTGGCTATTATTAAAATTTAGATTAAAACATTATCAAGATATGAGTTTCAATATTAATTACTTGTTATTTTTTTTTACATCAATATTTTCTTATAATTTATTAGCACATCATTCTTTTTTACCATTGCTTTCTGCGGAGGGTGAGCCTGTGATAAAGGTATTTGATGCTAACGTCGAGATCTATAAATTATTAAATCCTCATACTGCAATGATAGTCAATACTTATGATGAAGGTCAGAAAATAGATTGGTTGGTAGAGCTTAGTTCGGCATCAACCCTTACTAGAGAGGGCTGGACCAATGATTTTATTAAACCTAACGATAGGGTTACTATAGCTATTTTAGCTTTTAGAACTGAGAATAGAGGAAGGCTTAGAGCTTTACTCATACACCCTAGAACTAATAATGATTCTTATCAGCTGATTGTTGCTTATGGTATAAGAGGGGATACCCCTATCATGAAAAGACTAGAGAGTAGACTTCCTTTATGTGGAAATATTAATGCCGAGCTTGAAAGAAGCCAATGCTTCCTTGTTAATAATAATGATCTTGATGCTTTAAAAAGGGATTTCCCTGGTGTTATGGGATATATAATGCCATGACCCTATATAGAAAAATTACTATCTTTCTTTTTCTACTATTGGGCTCTCTATATTTTTCTTCTATTTTTTCCAAATCTAATAATATTTTTTTTACTGTGTATATCGGTGAGTTATCTTACTTAGAGCCAATAAATAATAGTTTGTATCCATATGAATATCCTTTTACAGAAAAAGGCTTAGAGCTCTATACAAGCTATGATCCTAATTTTGATGATCCTAGGCAAAAAAATGATTGTGCAAAAGAGAGTATACCCGCACATTTATTAACTGAGGCTGTTGCAAAATTAGAATTTAAAAAAGATGGAGAGAATATTCTAATGCTCCTCGAAAGAGATGATGCGATAAGAGTTATTCATATGAATGTTGATAAAGTTAATGAAAATATATCACCAAGTTTGCTAGGTTACTCTACGGGCGAGTGGAGAAATGGCTCTCTTATTATTAAAACTAGTCATTTATTAGGAGGAGTTATTTTTGCTCAAAGAAGCTATCCGATAAGCAGTAATGCTATAGTTACTGAGAAATATACTCCTAATGCTAATACTAATGATTTAAAAATGTATTTAGAAATTTTTGATCCATCTAATTACACAGATATTATTGCAATAGAGAGGAATTGGGCTTGGAGACCTGATTCACAGATCTACCCTTGGAATTGTATTAATCTTGGCTCAAGGGAAGATCCATTGGATTTAGAAAGACTCAGAGATATGCTACAAGATTTATAGATTAAATATTTTTACAGCATTGTCATTATAAATTAGTTGTTTTTCATGATCTGATATATTTGCTTTATCTAGCCAATTTGTCGCATCTTCGCTTGAAGCAAAAGGTGAGTCTACAGCAAACATGATTCTTTCTTCACCAACTACATTAAGACAAAAATCTAGAATAGGATCTGAGAACATTGCACTAGTTGTAATGAAAAAATTATTTTTAAAATATTCACTCGGTAAATATCTAATCTTAGTTACACCTGGTCTTTTTGCTACCGAGTCCATTCTACTGAGCCAAAAGGGGATTCCCTCACCCATATGACCTAAGATGATTTTTAAGTTAGGGAATTGGTCAAACACTCCACCCATGATTAATCTAACTGCATGAAGTGAATTTTCAGCCGCATAACCCCATAGTGCTCTATCCATAAGATATTTTGAATATGGCTGATACATACTTTTTGGTGGTATCCTAGGATGGAGATAAATAGGAATATCTAAAGACTCAGCAGCTTCAAATATTGTCCAAAATTTTGGATCATCTAAGAATTCACCTTTTGTGTGGGAGTTGATCAATACTCCATTTAAATTTAAATTATTGATAGCTCTTTCAATCTCTTCGCCGGCTTTTTTTGGATTTTGAGGAGCTATTGTTGCTAGACCAGCAAATCTACTAGGGTAATTTGATATAGCTTCTGCTAGATGATTATTAACTAAAATCGATAGCTCTTCTGCTTGTGTGGGCTCAAAAATTTGGACACCAGGCGACCATAGTGATAAGACTTGAAGATCTATATTGGCCTTATCCATTTGACTTATTCTTTCTTTACCCAAATCATATAAAGTATTGATTGTTTCAGAGACGATATAGGGAGGAGCACTTAAGCCTGGTTCAGCATCAGGGTTATTACTAACATAGTCTCTTAGAGCATCAACAATCTCTGGTATAGTGAAGGTCTCTTCTACAGCAATTCTTTTGTAACTAGCTATATTTTGAGAAAAAATATTATTCGTAGACATCAATAATGGCGATGTGAGAAGCACTTTTTTTAAAAAAATACGTTTTTTAATATCTACCATAAAATATTAATTATTTATTTATATTTTTTTTATTATACTTTAATTAATGCTTAAGAAATTAGTTATTTTGCTCTTATTATTTCTATTAGGATCCTGTGGCGGAGGTAACAGTGATAGCCCATCAATGCTTCCTGATGCTGATAATGATGGGACTCCTGATATAAACGATGCCTTTCCTTATGATAGTACTGAGTCAGTTGACTCTGATAATGATGGTATTGGTAATAAT
>NHEF01000020.1 GCA_002171615.1 Gammaproteobacteria bacterium TMED78 | reverse complement strand
ATCACCTATAGGTTCGCTTGTAACAAAAAAAGTCATTAGACTTGATGGTATATTTTCAGACTCTGGAAGATTATTATCTTGAGCAATTAAGGGCCTTAAGATTATTAATAGAGCGAATGCAAGACATAACTTCTTAGTTTTTATAAATATCATTTTTTTGACCTTAATTAGTAACAAAACAGTAAAACATACCAATACCATGAGTCATAGCTAGTGAATATTGGCTACATCCTCTAGTGCCATGAGATGAGTTCCATGAACCATCACCACCACCATTTCTATCTGGAAAACCAATTTGAACATTAGGTTTTCCTTCATATGCTCCCATTCTATTCTCTCTAGGATTGCTCCTATCCATTCCTTCTGGATCTTTATTACTAGTCCAATTGTTACAGGTATAGTCGAGAGCTGGATCGTAAGCTGTACCATCAGGTTTTGATCCCGTTAATACTTCATGTCTATTTGAGTATGGAGTGTGTTTAATTACATCCCAATCATTATCGCTAAATACTCCATTTCTATATTTAGGATCTTGATAGTCATTCAGGCCGGGAACTATTTGTCCTTTTTCCGTAAGTCCAGATTGTTTAGTTAAGTTATTACCAAGCCGAGCTTGTTCAATTGTATCTCCATGAAGGTGAGAGACATCTCTAGCAATCATCTCTCCGTTAACATTATACCAAGGACCATCACCAATCCTATCTCTAGCATTTATAGCTGGCTTACCAGGCCTTGCTTGTGTACTTAAGTACGCAACCCATTTTTTATCACCAGCACCTACCTCTGTAGCTAGTCTTTGGCAATGAGCATCAGCACCTTCTAGCCCTCCTAGGTTTCCTCCATCACCTATAGGTTCGCTTGTAACAAAAAAAGTCATATTAGAGTTTTGCTGGGAGAAGGCTATAGATGTTATTAAGAAAGTATTAATTAATATGAAATTAAAAAATATTTTTTTTAGTATTTTNATCATATTCTATATTATCTCCAGAGTATTTTTTTATTCTAGTTAATAAAAATTTTATATATTTTTTATGGTATTATTGGATTCAAATAATCTCCATATTAGAGCTTTTGTTTTTAAATAGATCAAGGTATTTTTAACTAAATTATTTTTATGCTTACTGAAGATAAAAAAATTATCATAGAAACAAATAATCTTGAAAGAAGGTATTCGATGGGCGCTGAGACCATCTATGCTATTAAAGACATATCATTTAATATTGCTAGCGGAGAGTATGTTGCTATTATGGGCCCCTCAGGATCAGGTAAGTCAACTTTAATGAACATCATAGGCTGTCTTGATACTTTGGATGGCGGTAGTTATAGCCTTAATGGCACCCCTGTATCTGATTTAACAGATACAGATTTAGCAGCAATAAGAAATAATGATATTGGTTTTATTTTCCAAACTTTTAATCTGCTTGGTAGGTCTTCAGCTATACAAAATGTTGAAGTTCCACTTATTTATAATGGCGTTAAAAAAGCTGAGCGTTATAATTTAGCAAAAGCGGCTCTTAATAGCGTTGGCTTAAGCGATAGATTACATCATAGGCCTAATGAACTCTCTGGTGGGCAAAGACAAAGGGTCGCAATAGCTAGAGCAATGATAATGAACCCAAGTATTTTGTTAGCAGATGAACCAACTGGAAACTTAGATTCATCTACTGGTATTGATATTATGAATCTTTTTAAAAAACTTCATAACCTAAAACACACAATTATTCTAGTCACTCACGATCATACAATTGCTAAGCATGCTGATAGAATAATTACACTTAAAGATGGTATTGTGGAGTCAGATATAGCTATTTGAATTTAAGGAGCTAAGGAANTGAATATGATTTTTTTTATATTGGCTATAGTTTTTATATCTAGCTGTAGCAACGATAATACAGTGCCTCAGGTTTCTGTATATGAATCGATTCCAGTTGAAAGTATGCTGATTAGCGTTTCTGTTGGGGCAGCCGGGGTGATTGAGCCTGAAGTAACAGTTGATGTTAAATCTGAGGCATCAGGTGAGGTTTTAGCAATTTATGCAGATACTGGAGATATAGTTGAATCTGGCTCCCTGTTAGTTGAGATTGATCAGAGAACTGCTCGAAATACATTAGCACAATTTGAGGCTAATCTTGAAGCTTCAAAAGCAAGAATGGTCATTGCTGGCACACAAGTAGAGAGAGCTGAGAGATTACTAGAGTCTGGTGCGTTTACAGAAATAGAACATGAGCAAAGCCAACTAGAGCATGCTAACGCAAAAGCAATGGTTGTTAGTAATGATGTTGCCGTGGAGAATGCAAGAATAGCTCTAGATGATACTCTAATTAGAGCACCAATTACTGGAACTGTTATAGACAGACAGGTTGAGCTAGGAACAGTAATTTCATCATCCACACAAAATGTTAGTGGTGGAAGCATTCTTCTTAGGATGGCAGATCTTAATACAGTTCAAGTTAGAGCCTTGGTTGATGAAACTGATATTGGTAAGATTAATTTAGGCATGGAGGCGGTTGTCACGGTAGCTGCATATCCAAATCAGCCATATAGAGGCAATGTCTTAAAAATTGAACCTCAAGCATTAGTTGAACAAAATGTAACGATGTTTTCAATACTAATTAGATTAGAAAATAGTAATGGCCTATTGCTCCCAGGCATGAATGCTGAGGTTGAGATTCAGGTACAAAGCAGGGATAACACTCCTGTTATACCAACTTCTGCTTTACGGACAGATAGTGATATTTACTCAACTTCTGTCATGCTCGGAATAGAAGAGGAAGAGCTCAGGGTTCTCGTAAGTGATGCTAATGGAAATGATATTGTTAAACCATCTAGGGCATTAATGATTGAGATTCAAAGAAAAAGATCTAGTGGTATAGAACTGAATAAAGAAGAGCAGTTAATATTTAGTGAGGTAAAAAATAGGCTTTCTGACATGGGTATACCTAACAGATCTAATGAAGTTACAAGGAGTAATTATGAGTATGGAGGAGATTATTGGGTTATTGCTATATCTGATGGTGTTATAACTCCAACTCCTATTACCACAGGGATAACAGATTTTGAAAACAGTGAAGTATTATCTGGTTTAGATATAAATGATAGTGTTCTTTTATTGCCTAGCTCAAGCTTATTCGATCAGCAACAAACCCTACAAAGAATAGTAACCAATTTTTCATCATTACCTTTTCAACAGACTAGTGCTAGAAATATATCACCTGGTCAAGGNATGGGTGGTCAAGGTAGAGGAGGGCGATAGAAGGTTTAGTTATTCTTCTAAATAATATGATTTTTATAGAAACATTTATGGTTGCTTTGCAAGCTATTAAGTCTAATTTTTTTAGATCTGCATTAACGATGCTCGGAATAATTATAGGTGTGTCAGCGGTAATAACTATGCTTGCAATAGGTACAGGCGCCCAAGATCGTATTGAAAGTCAGATAGATGCATTGGGAGCAAGTAGATTAAGCATATCTTCAAGTCNAACGTTCTTTAGGGGCNTTTCAAGGGAACAAGCATCACTTGATTTTTCTGATGNTGTAGCTTTAAAGAATAGATCTAATTATTTGGAAGAAGTGGTGCCTATTCTTAATTCAAGAAATCAGATTAAATACGCAAATAAGAATATTAGCTCCCAACTAGTTGGTACAACAGAAGGCTACTTTAAGCTAAATAATTATGAAATAAGTGCAGGTAGGTCTTTTAGTGATCAGGAAGATCTTAATAAGTCAAGACTTGTTGTTTTAGGAAGCTCCTTGCCAATTCAATTAGGGTTTACTGACCCAATGAATATAATAAATAAGCAAATAACAGTTAGATCAATCCCATTTATAGTTGTAGGGGTTTTAGATGAAGTTGGTTCTGATAGAAATAGCCCTGATGAAAAGATAATTATTCCAATTAACACGGCAATTTCAAGAGTAGTAGGAGCATCTACTTTAGCATTAATAGATACTACTGTTGAGGACTATGTTTCCCTAGAAGTTGCTATGGTTGATATTGAAAGAGTATTAAGATCTGAGCACAAGCTATTACCTGGAGATGAAAATGATTTTTCTATCTACGATCAAAAGATATTTCTAGAAACTCGTGAACAAGCATCAAGGACATTTACATACCTTCTAGCTAGTATAGCAGGAATAAGTTTATTAGTAGGAGGTATAGGTATAATGAACATTATGATTGTTTCAGTTACCGAGAGAACAAGAGAGATTGGCATAAGAATGGCCTTAGGGGCCACGAGGCTTAATATATTAATGCAGTTTTTGATTGAGTCTATGGTATTNTGTTTAATTGGTGGAATCTTAGGGATTGNTTTAGGATTTATAATGTCTATATCTTTAGCTAATCTTGCAAACTGGGTTGTTTCCGTTTCTATTGAGTCAGTTATTTTATCAGTTTTATTTAGCATATCCGTTGGTCTTTTTTTTGGAATTCTTCCTGCAAGAAAAGCATCAAATTTAGATCCCATAGAGGCACTCCGTCATGAATAGTTTATGTAAAAAAAATATTCGTTCTATAATAATATGTATATTTTTTATTTCACTTTTCTTTAGTTCTGGATGTTCTCAAAACAGATTAAATCCTCCCCAGAATATAAGTGTTGTGAATGCAAAAGAATATGCAGGTAGTGAATGGGTAGAAGCCTATAATCTTCTTTGCCATGAATCTCCAATCTTAAGTAGAGCTGGAAGAGCTG
Organism: Gammaproteobacteria bacterium TMED78; assembly: GCA_002171615.1. Classification (GTDB taxonomy): domain Bacteria; phylum Pseudomonadota; class Gammaproteobacteria; order Steroidobacterales; family Rariloculaceae; genus TMED78. The sequence continues at coordinate 26,952 of NHEF01000020.1, read as the reverse complement.
CAAATAGTAGCTTAATTGAGCCTTCACAATTATTTGATAACTTGTGGGTTTTTGGAAGAGCTGAGACTGTTGTATTTATTCTGCAAACATCTGAAGGTTATGTTCTTATAGATACTTTTTATCTTGGCCAAACAGAATCTGTGTTATTGCCTGCCTTACAACAATTAGATATAGACCCTCAAGAGATAATTCTTGCCATAATTGCTCATGGACATGCGGACCATTATGGAGGTTCAAGATTTTTACAGTCCAATTATGATACCCCAATTGCTGCATCTGAGGAAGATTGGCAACTCATAGAAGATCAATCAGATAGATTTGCTACACCTGAGTACGATATTTCTATTTCTGATGGAGAGGTAATTAATATAGGTGGTATTGATATACATAATTTTCTTATTCCTGGACATACACCAGGGTCATTAGGTTTAATATTTCCTGTTTATGATGGTGGGGTTGAATATATGGCAGGGCTTTTTGGAGGAACGATATTAGCTTCTGATCGGATTGACAATGAGGGCCTCGCTATCTATCTAGATTCTTTAGAAAGATTTAAAGAGGTAGCATCTTCTTTAAATGTTACAGTAGAACTCCAAAACCATCCTGTAATTGATAATTTAGACCTAAAATTAATGAATTTAGCTATTCGTAATCCGAGCGATCCTCATCCCTTTGTACTTGAAAATAGTATATATATAAATTTTCTTGACGTAATTTCTGAATGTACTAAAGCTGAATTATTTAGAAGAAAATAATGTTGTTAAATGTTATTAAATGTTATTAAATGACTATAAATAATGCTAATTTATATTAAATACTTAATACTAGATACTAATAATTAGCTAATATCAATAAATGGAGCGGTTTTTGTAAAAATTGTTATATTTTTGATGTAAAATATCGCTTTATCATATTGATTTAGGGATTATTTTTTGGAAAATCAATCATTACTGTCAGTTAATTCTCTTACTGTTAAGAGAAATAATATTTCTTTATTTCAAGATTTGAGTTTTGAATTAGAAATTGGACAAATAGCTCTTGTTTTAGGGTCAAATGGTAGTGGCAAGACTAGCTTAATTCGTAATTTGCTTGGTTTTAATTCTCCTGTAGAGGGAAGTATTAATTGGTTTACTGACTCAATATCTTATTTGGGGCATAACAATTCCTTGAATAACGAACTTAGTGTTTTAGAAACTATTAATTTCTATTTAGGACTCTACAGCAAATCACCTAGCTTACTTTTAAATTCTGATGTCATTAAAGACTTTGCTAATGAATTTCTAGATTTAAATAAAATAAAAAATAGAAAAATTAAAAACCTGTCTGTTGGCCAGCAACGTAAATTAGCTATATATTGTTCAGTCCTTAAGCAGGGATCTTGCTGGATTCTTGATGAGCCAACGGCAAATCTCGATAAACAAAGTATTAAAGTCTTATTAGATTTTATTTTATTTATTAAACAGGAAAATAGATTTCCTTTTTCCAGCGCAGGAATAATTTTAGCCACACATGACCATTCATTGCTCGAAAAGGAATCGTCATTACTAATAAGGTTGTGAGATGAATATTTTTTGGCTAATTTTTTTTAGAGACTTAAAAGTTGCTTTTAAAAGTAAGCAAGAGCTATTTACACCTTATATTTTTTTTCTTATTGTTGCTTCTATGTTGCCGTTATCTTTAGGTCCTATAAGCTGGAATACACCAATTATAGCTGTAGGGTTTATATGGATAACAATCCTTCTGTCTTCGCTTATGGTTATGGATAGCTTGTTTAGAACTGATATCAATAATGGCACAATGGACCAATTTCTTATCCTTTCTTATTCATTTTCATTTATAATTCTAGCAAAGATTTTTGCACATTGGATTGTTAGCTGCTTGTCTTTGATCATTTTAGCCCCTATTGTTGCCGTCTCATTTGACTTTCCTACTAATAAAGTTTTTTTATTGATTGTGATCATACTATTAACAACGCCAGCTATATCAATTTTTGTTTCTATTGGCTCAGCATTAACTGCTAGCTTACAAAAGGGCAGTGTTCTTATTGGGTTACTCATTTTACCTTTAATATCGCCTATCTTGATTTTTGCAACACATGCCTCAACATTAGCAATTAACGGCGAGTCAATGTCAGGTTCCTTATATATGTTATCTGCTATTTCTATTTTTTCGATAACTTTTGGGCCTTTAATTTGCTCCTCTAGCTTAAAGGCTTCATTGGAATAGGGTTTTATTATGTTCAATTGGTTTTATCGTTTAGGTTCTCCTCCTCACTTTTATAAGTTGAATAGAGTTATTTATCCTTGGATTGGTTTAATTTCTATTCTATTAATTATTATTGGTAGTATATGGGGTTTAGCTTTTGCTCCCTCTGATTATTTACAAGGAGATGGCTTTAGAATGATTTATGTTCATGTTCCTTCAGCTTATGTAAGTATGTTGGCATATATAGTCCTCGCTATTTCTGCTGGAATAGGCTTTATTTGGAGAATGAAATTAGCACATGCTGTTGCTGTTAGTGCTGCCCCGTTTGGAGCATCCTTTACTCTTTTAGCATTAATAACAGGATCTCTTTGGGGAAAGCCAATGTGGGGCACTTATTGGGAGTGGGGTGATGCTAGACTCTTATTTGAGTTATTATTATTTTTTATGTTTCTTGGTTATATCTTGCTACATTCTTCATTTGAAGATCCTAATAGAGGCGATAGAGTGAGTTCTATTTTAGCTGTAGTAGGTATTATTAATATTCCTATTATTCATTACTCAGTTGAATGGTGGAATACACTCCATCAGGGGCCTACTATTTCAAAATTAGATGCTCCATCAATCACTATTGATATGTTATTGCCACTTTTAGTAATGATTTTTGGTTTTACACTTTTTTTCTTTTTCCTGCTTCTATTTCGTTTACAAACAGAAATATTGATTAGGTCTAGTAATACCCAATGGGTCAAATCATTATTTATGGATAATGCTAATGACTAATTTTTTTCATATGGATGGATATGGACTGTATGTATGGCTAAGCTATGGAATTACTTTTTTAGTTTTGATATTAAATATACTTCTTGCCTATATACATAAAAATAATTTTCTCAATGAATTAAGTTATCGGTATGAACATGATGATGACCTTAACAATAGAATAAAAATTCCGGTTGTAGAAAAAAGATGACCCCGTCAAGAAAACAAAGATTGTTTTTAGTATTATTTTTAGTTACTGGTGTTATTGCTTCGGTTACCTTTGCTCTTAAGGCGTTTCAAAATAATATGCTATTCTTTTTTTCACCATCACAGGTTTATGCTGGTGAGGCCCCTGAATCTAGAGTTTTTAGATTAGGAGGGATGGTTGTTGAAGAGAGTATTAAAAGAGAGGCAGGCAGTTTAACAGTTAGCTTTATTGTGACTGATTATGCTAATTCTATACCTGTTTTATATACAGGCGTGCTCCCTGATTTATTTGCTGAAGGCCAGGGTGTCGTTGCTAGAGGCCAATTAAGTGATGACCTTTTTATTGCTGCAGAAGTGTTGGCTAAGCATGATGAGAACTATATGCCTCCAGAAGTCGCTGAAGCTTTAAGGATTAGCAGAGAGGCTCAAAAATGATTCCTGAAATAGGACAATTCTCATTAATAATTGCATTCTTTTTATCACTAACTATGGCAATCTATCCTATAGTAGGCTCATTATTAAATAAGAAAGAATTATTACTATATGCAAGGCCAATGGCTATTGGTCAGTTTTTCTTTATTATGATATCTTTTTTTTCTTTAGCAATTTCTTTCTTGCTAAGCGATTTTACAGTTTCTTATGTAACGTATAATTCTAATACATCTCTTCCTTTTTTTTATAAATTTTCTGCTATATGGGGAGGCCATGAAGGCTCTTTACTATTATGGCTAACAATACTTTCAGTATGGACTTTACTAGTTTCTCTATTCACTAAAAAATTGCCAGAAAGATATATCTCTTTGGTCTTAGGTGTATTAGGTATAATTAGCTCAAGTTTGTTAATTTTTACTCTCTTAACTTCTAATCCTTTTGAGAGATTATTGCTTCCGGTTTCTGATGGAAATGATTTAAATCCTTTATTACAAGATCCTGCTATGGTTATGCATCCACCAATACTTTATATTGGATATGTTGGTTTTTCGGTTCCTTTTGCTTTTGCTGTAGCCGCTTTATTAGATGGCAAGCTTGAAAAGGGGTGGGCCAGTTGGATGACCCCTTGGACAGTTGCCTCATGGGTTTTTTTGACACTAGGAATTACCCTTGGTAGCTGGTGGGCATATTATGAGCTTGGCTGGGGTGGATGGTGGTTTTGGGACCCAGTTGAGAATGCATCATTTATGCCTTGGTTGGCAGGCACAGCTTTAATTCATTCTTTACAAGTTACTAAAACAAGAGGTTTATTTAAGTCTTGGACTATACTTTTAGCAATCCTTGCCTTTTCCTTGAGTCTACTTGGAACTTTTTTAGTTCGGTCAGGTATATTAATCTCTGTTCATGCGTTTGCTACAGATCCACAAAGAGGTATATTTATATTAGCTTTATTGAGCCTGATATCAGGAGGCGCTCTATTTTTATATGCTTTCCGAGCTCGGACTATCAAAGATGAGGGTAGTTTTGATTTAGTTTCTAGAGAATCGTTTTTGCTGATTAATAACATTTTATTGATCGTTTCAGTTTTAGTAATTTTAATAGGCACACTTTACCCATTGTTTCTAGACGCTTTAGGAATGGGAAAGATTTCTGTAGGACCTCCTTATTTTAACTTAGTATTTATCATACCTATGATTCCTCTTAGCTTATTCTTAGGGATCGGAATGCATGCATCATGGAAAAAAACATCATTAAGTAAGCTAATTAATAAGTTATCACTACTAGTATTATTATCAATTATTTTTGGGTATTTAATTTTAGATTTTACTTTTGGGGTATCAAATTTTCTAACATTAATTGGATTTATTTTAGGCTTATGGATTATTCTTTCATCTATATCAAAACCAGCCGAGTATATTTTTAGCAATAAATTAAAAATATCTAACTTTACAAATAAATTATGGGGAATGACAGTATCTCATTTTGGTATGGGTATTTTTATTATTGGCGTTACGATTACTTCAACTTATAGTATTGAGACAGATAGAAGCGCGAGAGTTGGAGATAGTTGGGATGTTGGCATTTATTCTTTTACTTTTGATGATCTTAGATCTGTTAGTGGGCCTAATTATGAAGCTCAAGAAGCTGCTATATCAGTCTTTAACGGTAATAATCTTATAACTCAATTATTGCCTCAAAAAAGAATTTATTCCGTACAACAAAGCCCTATGACAGAGGCTGATATAGATAATCGTTTAGCTAGAGATATATTTGTTGCCTTGGGTGAGCCTTTAGGAGATGGCTCATGGAGCCTTAGAGTTCAAATCAAGCCATTAATAAGATTTATCTGGTTAGGTGCTATAATTATGGCTTTAGGCGGCCTGATTTCTATTTCCAGGAGCTTATCTGAAAGTGTGAGAAATAAATATGATTAAATATATAATACCTCTAATTATTTTTTTTACTTTGGTGGGTTTTTTTATTAGAGGCCTCTCACTTAATCCTAGTTATGTTCCATCACCACTTATAGGCAAAAATATACCAAATTATGAATTACAGGACCTAGAAAATTTAGAAAATACTATTAGATCTTCTGATATGTTGGGAAACGTATCTTTGTTAAATGTTTGGGCAACATGGTGTATAGAATGTCGCAATGAACATCCATTTTTAGTAGAGCTATCTGAAACAACTAATATTCCTATATATGGATTAAACTGGAAAGATAATCGTTCAGATGCTTTAGATTGGTTGCAGACATTGGGTGATCCATATGTTTCATCTGCTTATGATCTAACTGGAGAGATTGCAATTGATTGGGGTGTATATGCCGCTCCAGAAACTTTTCTTATTGGTAGTGATGGGATTATTTTATATAAGCATATTGCTGCTCTAACACCAGAAGTCTGGACTAAAGAGTTTGTTCCTAGAATTTTAAATGATTGTCGTAATGAATTTTGTTTATAAGTTTTTATCTCTTTCTCTTTTTTCAATAGGGTCTTTATTTGCTATAGATCAAGAGTTGGCTTTTGAGGATCCAGCCCTTCTATCTACTTATCAGGATTTAGTAAATGAGATTAGGTGTTTAGTTTGTCAAAATCAAACTATAGCTGATTCTACAGCGCCTTTAGCGACTGACCTTAAAAGAGAAATAAAATCTATGATAGAGCAGGGTGTACCTAAAGATGATATTCTTATTTTTTTGACTGATAGATATGGCGATTTTGTATTATATAATCCACCTTTGCAGGCAAACACATTAGTATTATGGGCTACTCCAATTATTTTTATTTTGATTGGTGTGGCTACCTTTATTTTGATTTTAAGAAAATATACTAAGCAATCATGAATTCATTTTGGATAGCCTTTTCCTTATTACTGCTTCTTGCATTAGTTTTTCTAATCTATCCAATTTATATTAATAAGTATTTATTTAATACTCAGATTCGATATCCTTTTTATCTTCCTTTATTGGTTATACCTTTTGCTACTTTATTATATTTATATATATCAACTTGGGATGAGGTGTTATTAATTGATAATAATTTACCACCAGTAAATGAAATGGTTGTAGACCTAGAGAGCCAGTTGGCTGATAATCCCGATGATATTGTAGGTTGGCAATTGCTTGGACAAAGCTATATTGTTATGGGGCTGTATTCAGATGCGGTTAGTGCGCTATCAGAGGCTTGGATTAGATCACCAAGTCCATCATTATCATTAAAATTACTTTATGCAGAGGCTCAGGTATTAGACTCTCCAGATTCAATAACAGAATTTCCAGCTATACTTTTTAATGATGTTCTTGATGATAATCCGCTTAATGAAAAGGCCCTCTGGTATGGTGGTTTAGCAGCTCTAAGGTTGGGCGATACAAATTTAGCTTCACAAAGGTGGTCAACTTTATTGGATATAGGTGTTCCTGAGGCAGTAGAAAATATACTAGTTGAACAGATAGATCTATTAAAGGCTAATTCAAACCAAGATATTGATGAGTTAGTAAGCGCTGATACTAATTCGCTTACTCTATCAATAGAAGTAGTTTTTGATGATTCACTTAATCATATTGACATACCTCAAGATACGCCTTTATTTATTTTTGCAAGAGATAAATTAGGAGGCCCTCCAATTGCTGTTATTCGAGATGAGTTTAGCTCGATACCAAGTATTTTTTATTTAAACGATAATAATCTTATGATACCTGGTAGATCGTTATTAGATTATTCTGAGTTATCATTAACTGCTAGGATTTCATTATCTGGCAACCCTATAGCTACTAAGGGTGATTTATATGGAGAGGCTAATTTTGAAGGTGATATCAATAATGTCATATATATTGACAGAATTGTTGAATAAAATCTTTTAAAGCTAATAATTAAATATTAAAATTTTAATTTCTTAAGGTATACCAAGTATGAATAAAATAGTCATCAATACTCTTGATGATATAAGCATCTACTCTCTGAAGGAGATAAAATTATACGACTAGTTTTTTGATGCTACTAGTTATGAAAGTGCATGGGTATTTTTATGGAAGATAGTTTGTTATTTTGGCGTAGCATCACCACCATCAACAATGATTAATTCATTTTCACCTACGCCATTTAATCTATATTCCCTTGCTCTTTGATATTCGCCTGAATTGAAACATTCTTCAGCAGACTTCATATCAGGAAACTCGACAACCACATGTCTTAAGAAATGCTTATTACCTTCAAGTTGATTTTGTGGCCCTCCTCTAGCTAATACTCTTCCTCCATATTTTTTTAGAATATCTGGAACTAAATCAGTATATTTTTTATATCCTTCAGGATTATTAATAATTGATCTTGCTAACCAATATGCCGGCATTTCTATCTCCTTTAGCTATTTTTAACAACAACTTTTATAGCACCATCTATTCTTTCTCTGGCATACTTTAGAGCCTTTGGAAGGTCTTTCATATTAAAAGTATGAGTAAGAATAGGGGATGGATCTAAAGCTTTATTTTTAATTAATGACGCAGCTCTTTTAACTGCACTTTTTCCCTCTCCTCTAATACCATATAACGATATGTTATTTGCAACAATATTACCAACATTTACACTAGATGGCTTATTAGAGAAAGCCGCTAAGCAAATTTTACCACCTCTATTAACTAGTTGAGTGGCTTGGTCTAGACCTTGTGGTGAGCCAGAGCATTCGATTAGATAATCTACTCCTAAATTATTATTTTTTTCCAGGAGAAAATTATTGAAGTTTGTATTATTTGCATTAATTATGTAGTCTGCTCCAAGTGATTTACCAACCTCTAGCCTACTATCAATGATATCTGAGAGAAAAATTGGATTTGCACCTAAAGCTTTAGCAACTGCGACACATAAAAGTCCTATTGGTCCAGCGCCTGTTATAGCAAGACTTTGTCCTGCTATTAAACCATCTATAGTATCGATAGCATACATGGCTGTTCCAGCTGTAACAATTAAGGTTGCTACTTCATTGGATAAATCTTTAGGTACCGCAACTAATGTATTTATATGATTAACTGCATATTCGGTAAACGCTCCATCAGTGGTATAACCATTGGCACGATGTCCTTTATTCATATTTCCATAGTTCTTGCCATAATTATGACACGAGGTATACATTCCTTCTCTACATCTTGAACACCTTCCACATCCAGCATGGATTTCAACAGCCACCCTGTCTCCTATGTTATATTCATCAACATTAGGACCAAGCTCAGCAATGGTACCCATAAACTCATGACCTGGTGTAAAGTTTTTATTAAAAGGGAGTTCTCCATCAATTAGGGCAGGGAACCCATGATGAATAATTTCAAGATCAGTTGCACAAATTGCTACCGCATTAATTTTTATTAAAACTTCTGCATTACCAGGTTTAGGAATTGGCTTAGTAGTTGTAAATACTTCTCCTGGGTTACCTAAAACCCATGCATTCATTTTACCTGAAGATATGGAGGTATCAGAAGTCAGTTTTATGCTACCGCTTTGTTTTTTTCCTGTATAGCAGCTAATACCTTTTCTGCTGTAGCTGGAAGATTTGTTATTCTTACGCCAACTGCATCATAAATAGCATTCATAATTGCAGCGGCCGTAGGAACTGCAGTTGGTTCACCTGCACCTTTTGCTCCAAATGGACCTGTTGGATCATAATTATCTACTAGCTCAACTTCTAACTCAGGCATATCCAAGCTTGTTGGCATAATATAATTTGTTAAATTAGGGTTTATTTGTGTACCGTCTTTAAAGAGAATCTCTTCTTGCAAAGCAAATCCAACTCCCATAGATATCCCCCCCTGAATTTGACCTTCTACCAACATTGGGTTGATTGGAGTTCCGCAATCATGAACAGCAGTGATTTTTTTTACTTCCACTTCACCCGTTTCATCATCTACTTCAACATCAGCTATTTGAGTGGCGTATACATATGCATTAAAAGGCTTTCCTTGGCCAGTTTCAGGATCCATTTCAACTGTAGGAGGGTTATATGAGGCACTTCCAATGGATGGTTTTCCTAATGTATTTTCTGCATGAGCAACAACCTTATCTATTGGTAGGAATCTATCAGGAAAACTTAATACTCTTATTTTTTTATCTACTGCTTCTAACTGTTCTGGCCTTACATTTAGTAATGGCGCTGCAGCTTCAAATAATATTTCCCTGGCTTTTTCAGCAGCAAGTACAATTGCATTACCAGTAACATAAGTTGTTCGACTAGCAATAGCTCCAGTATCCATTGGTGTACTATCGGTGTCCGCTGAAACTACATGAACATCATCAGTTGCTATTCCTAGTGTTTGAGCAGCAATCTGGCCTAGCACCGTAAGAGCCCCTTGACCTGTTTCTACAGTTCCAGTTAAAACTGTGGCTGTTCCATCAGTATTGACCTTAACTGTAGCTGCACTAGCATTAGCAGCAACTGTGAATCCTATTGGATACCACATACAAGCCATTCCTTTACCACGTTTGATCATTTTTTCCACTCCTTCCAACCAAACCTATCACTAGCTTGTTTAAGTGACTCCTTTAAAACAACACTCTGAAGTTGCTGACTAGTTGGGCTAGCTGAACCTTCAGTAAATGCATTTTTGAGTCTTAGCTCTAGAGGGTCAATACCTAATTTTTCAGCTATCTCATCCATCTGTGATTCGTAAGCAAAGCAGACTTGTGGAGCTCCAAAGCCTCTCATAGCGCCGGTGGTAGTTTTATTAGTATAGACTGCATAAGACTCAACAAATAGGTTGTCTATATTGTATGGACCTGCAGCTAATATCGAGCCTTTTCCAATAGTTGTTCCTGTCCAAGAGCAATAAGCACCACCATCAAGTATGAGTTTTATTTTTCTAGCAATAATTTTTCCATCATTATTAACCCCAGTTGTATAATCCATAACAAAGGGATGCCTTATTGTAGAAGATATAAATTCGTCACCTCTAGTAAAAACACATTTTACTGGCCTTCCTGTTTTTTTAGAAAGCAATGCCAAAATTGGCTCATTAGTAATTTCATTTTTACCACCAAAATTACCACCGACAATAGTTCCAATTAAGCGAATTTTACTTTGAGGCAAAGATAGCGTTCTTGATAAATCTTCTCTACCGAGTGTAATTCTTCCGAGGCTAGACCAAACTGATACTCTACCATTGCCATCCCATAGTGCAATTGATGCATGAGGCTCTATAGGCACATGTTCTACCATTTGTGTTGAATATTGTCTTTGAAAGATATGATCAGATTCAGCTAATCCTTTTTCAACATCCCCCTTTTTTATGATTTTACTTGTATAAATATTTGTTTTGTCTCCATGAATTTTTGGGGCTGAATCTTTAAGTGCTTCTTGTGGATCAAAAACTGCCTCAAGAGGCTCATAAACAACTTTAATTTTTTCTAAGGCGTCAGCAGCAATTTGCTCATTAACAGCTGCGACAGCAGCCACTCCATCACCTTTATGCCTAACAATAGTATCTGCAAGTACGGGCTGATCTTGAAATGTTGGGCCAAATGTATTAACTGGAATTTCATCTCCAACTAAAGTAGCTAAAACACCTGGTATGGCCTCTGCAGCAGAAGTATCGATACTAATTATTTTGGCATGGGCATATTCGCTTCTTAATATTTTTGCATGAATCATGTGAGGAAAAGACATATCATCAATATATTTTGTTTGTCCAAGTCCATGCAATCGGCCATCTGGCCTTGTTGCCCTTGCTCCTACAGCAGGAGTTTGAAGACGAGCATCAGATTCAGGTAAATCTAGCGGATATATAACTGGATTATCACCAGGAACACTTACAGGTTTTTTTGAGGGCGCTTGAGAATCCTTCTTTTTGAGCAGGCTTTCAGTTGTTTTTTGTAAATCCTTATTTCTAGTAACCATAATTACTCCATTTACCTAATAATTATAAGGCGTTAGTTGTATTTATTTCTTTAGCAGCCTCTTGAATAGCTTCAATCATTTTTGTATAGCCAGTGCATCTACAAAGATTACCTGCTAGTGCATCTCTTATTTCATCAACAGAGGGTGATTTATTCTTATCGAGAAGGTTTTTAGCAGACATAATCATACCAGGACCACAATAACCACATTGAAGTGCACCAAGGTCTTCAAATTTCTGTTGGACAGGGTGAAGCTTTTGAAAGGTGGCAAGCCCTTCAATAGTTAGTACTTCTGATCCTGAGGCTCTAGCAGCAAGCATAAGGCATGAATTGACTGACTCTCCATCAACAACAACAGTACATGTCCCACAGTCTCCAACATCACAACCTAACTTTGCGCCAGTTAAGTCAAACTCATCTCTTAACATTTTTAAAAGTGTAGTTTCAGGAGAAACATCTGCTATTTTTTTTTCACCATTGACCGTTATTTCAACTTTCATAATAAATTCCCTAGTTAATTTTTTTGTTTAGCCTGATCTGCTGATTGTATTAAAACTCTTTTAGTGAATGTTCTTATTATATCACACCTATATTTAGCTGATGATCTAAAATCATCAATTGGCTTGGCTTCAGAAACAGCAATTTCAGCGGCCTCATTTATTACTTCTTCAGAATATTTTTTCCCTTCAAGGAAAGCTTCAGCTTTTAAAGCTCTTAAAGGAGTAGGGGCCACAGCTCCTAATGCAATTTTTGGCTCAGAAATAATATCTGATTTATTTAAATACATACTTGCTGCTGCATTTACTAATGCCAAGGCTTGTCCTTTTCTAAGTCCATGCTTTAGAAACTTTGATGGCTTAGAAAGGTTTTTCTTTGGGATAAGTATATTAACTAAAAGCTCATGTGATTTTAAAATAGTTTTTCTTGGCCCTATAAAGAAATCTTCAATTGGCATAGATTTATAACCATCAGTCCCAATGATTGTTACTATACTTTCTAAAACCATTAAAGATGGAGCAGAATCAGCTGATGGAACGCATGTAACTAAGTTCCCACCAACAGTTCCAAGATTTCTAGTCTGTACTGCACCGACAGTGTGTGCTCCTTCAATAACTGCTGGTATATATTTTTGGCATAGCTCAGAAGACATTATTTCACCAAACGTTACCATGCTACCTATCTTTAAGCCTTCTTCTATTTCTTTAATTCCCCTGAATTCTTCTATACAGGAAACATCAACTAACATAGTTATATTGCCAGGGTTATGCTTTAGATCGACGATTAAATCAGTACCACCTGCCAATGGACAGGAGCTATCTGAATTTTCAAGAAGTAGATCTACCGCTTCTTTGGCATCTTTTGGTGCAATATAGTCTAAAGGCCTCATAATTTATATCTTATTTAGAAACAATAGAGTTAGCAATATTCTTAAACTCATCAATTGAAAGTAGTGCTTTCTTTTCTGTCCCTTTTTGCTTAACTTCCATTAGGATAGCCAATGATTCTTCTTCAGTGGCTTTTATTCCAATTTTATCAAGCCATATATTTACAGAATCTATACCACTCCCTTTTCCCATTACCACATCAGCAGAAGGCTGGCCTACTAACTCTGGCCTCATTGGGAATAGCTCAGTTAAATGTTCATTCCCACAATTTTTAAACCAATTGGCAATTATTCCAGATTCTACTTGGTACAACATATCACCAACAATAGATTTATTTGTTGGTACTTTAATTTTAGACAATTCTTCAACTAGCTTTGCAAGTGGATAGAGCTTCTCAGTTTTTATACCAAGATCTATTCCATACATTGTCAGCAGGGCCATTACAATATCCTCAGTAGGCGCATTACCTGACCTTTCTCCAATACCAAGAACTGTTGAGTGAACAACTTCTACACCTTCCGCTAATGAAAGCAATGTATTTGCTACACCTAAGCTAAAGTCTTGGTGGAAATGTGCTTCAAGGCGTGTATCTGGAAATTTTTCTTTAACTGCTCTCACGAAGTATTTCATTGCGTGTGGCGATATCACACCGAATGTATCAACAAGAGCTAGCGCATCCATATGACCATCACTAGCCACTTTATTTATAAGCTCCAAAACCCAAGATAATTCGGAACGTGAGAAATCTATAGGAAAGAAGACAACTTCTAGTCCTTGTTCGTGAGCATAAGCAGTTGCTTCTACAGATGTATCAATTGCTTTTTGGAGTGGCCATTTATATCCATACTCAATCAGATGTGTACTAGCAGGAACTTCCATTATTAAACCCTTTACTCCACAATCAACAGAGGCATCAACATCTTGCTTCATACACCTACAGAAAGAGTAAATTTCTGGACCAAAATCTTTTTTAACAATTTCAGCTATAGCTTTTTTATCAGCTGCTGAAACAGCAGGAAGGCCAGCTTCAATTCTGTGCATACCAGCTTCAGCTAATGCTTCTGCAATCCTTAATTTATCATCAAAATTATAAGCAATTCCTGTTTGTTGCTCACCATCTCTTAGTGTGACGTCGTGAATTTTTAAATTCTTAGCAAAATTAAACTCACTCACTACTTCGTTGTTGTAATTCCAAGCACTGCTAAACCAGTTGTCAGTTTTCCATGGTTGATTAGACATAAACAAATTCCTCTTAGGTCAATTTACTATATTCTCTAATTATAAACTTAATTAGGCCTAAATTCATCATCTAGAGCTTTTCTGATTCTCGCAACTGATGAAGGGTCAGGCTTAGTAGTAAAGTGACTCACTATAAGAGCTGCTGGAATGTTAAAGACAAGGCCCCAGAACGATGGGTCAAAGCGAAATCCCTGTGGGAGAAACTCTCTACCAAAGAATCTCACAAATAAAGACGCTACAAGTCCAAAGATAATGCCAGCTACGATACCAGCTTTTGTAAACCAAACACGCTTCATTGGAACGGTAACTGCAATTACTGCTGGAAGTAGCTGAGTTATCATTGATGCCGTAACACCAATCATTAAAACTACTATCCCCCAGTCTTTTGTAGCAGCAAGAACAGTTATGGCGACAAGAAATACTACAAATATTCTTCCTACGGAAATATAGTGCCTATCACTAGCTCCTTTATTAATAAATGAGGAATAAACATCTTTGGTAAGCATTGCAGAGTTAGCATTTGTATCAGCATCTAGCGAAGACATTCCTGCGGCTAATCCTCCTGCTACAATCATTCCTGCAAACCATGCTGGAGCATATTCAGCTAAAAGTCTGGGAAAAGAAGAGTCTGCCCCTGATCCAGTTAGATCGGGATAATAAGTATAAGCTGTAAAACCAATGACCATAGCCGGAAGATATAAAGCCATTAGGTAAAAACCAACAGTAAGTCCAATTTTTTTAGTTGTTTCGACGCTTTTTGATGAATAAAAAAACATAAATCCTCTTGGCAGAATTGCCCAATAAAGAGCAATACCAAAAACAGGCCATGTAAGCCACCATTCTGGGGTTGCTAAGCCTTGAGGGCCAGGTAAAGTGAGCATTTCCGGCCTAGTCTCTTTAACTTTATTAAATAATGTTAGTAAATCACCGTCTATTAACATTAAGCACCAAAAGGCAGCTGCCCAAATTGCAACAAACATCCATATTGCTTGTGCTACGGTTGTCCATGTAACACCTCTTATACCACTTGATGTGACATAAATAGTAACCATCACTCCCATAATGGCTAATGCTAACCAGTAAGGGATATGACCTTCAGTTCCTCCTGATAACAATCTTGCAGGGCCGGTTATATTAGCTGTCATAAGAGGGATACAACAGGATAAGATATAAAGAGCAATAAACGCTCTAAATTTACCATCTCCAAAGTAATCGGCCAACATATCAGCAGGAGTAATATAATTAAACTTTCTACCAAGGCAAGTAATTCTTGACCCAATAAAATATATCATTCCTAGAGGCGTAAAGACTGTCCATAATATGTTTACAGCAAATGCTACTCCGTGTTCATGGTAAAAGCCCATAGAGCCTGGAATTGCAAATGCAGTATGAAATCCTCCAGCTATCCCAAGATATAGCACTATAAATCCAAAACCTGGGCCAACTTTAAAATAGTCATCCATTCTTGCATTCTCAACTTTTGCCCATTTACCAGTTCCTAACCAAAGAATAAGAAGTGCGTAAGCAATTACGATAATTATTGTGTAGTGCCAGGATTCCAAATTATTCCCCTTTAATTTTTTTTGATTCGTTTAATATCTTAATGCCGAAGTAGCAACAGCTAATTAGCCAGATAAGTCCCCAACCACTGCACCAAACAAAAACTAGAGGCATGCCGAGAATAGGAATTGGTTTATTTACAAACCATGTACCAACATAGACCATTAAAAAACAGAAGAAAAATGTGAAGAAGTAAAGCTTTTCCCAGGTTGTTTTTGGAATTAAGTGACTTTTAGAGTCTTTATCTGACATGTATCTAGTACCTCTATTTTTTTAAATATTATTTAATGAGTTTCTAAAGTTTAATGATTATATTTTTTTTGTATACATGTACAAGTAATATTTTTTTTAAAAAAATTATTTTAATGGATAAATTTTAAAATGAATTTTAAGTACATTTGGCGGAAATTAGTAAATATAATTTTTATATAATTATACATTAGTAATAATATTATAATATTTAAATATTAAATAAATTGTTTATAAACAATGACTTAATTATTTTATTTATAGTAGAATATTAAAAAAAAATATTAAAAAAATAGACACATTTAGGATTCTATAGTGCTAACATCAGTCCTTCGTAATAAGACAAACTAGTATCAATTATTATTAAAATAAAAAAGGAGATATTATGGGTGTTGGAAAAATAGCAAACCTTCTTGGTTTAGCAGTTGTTATTATTGCTGGTTTAGCTGGTTCAGGGGTAATTCCTTATGACGGCTTAGCAATTATAATCCTTGGTGTAGTCGGTGGTTATTATGTAGGAGGCGATGATCGTGGTGCCTTCCTAGTAGGCGCTGTTGCCTTATCAATTGTTCATGGGGCCTTAGGTGGTATCCCAGCAGTTGGCGACTATATTAATGCAATTTTAGGCAATCTATCTGCTCTCTATAATGCAGGTGCAGCAGCTATTATTATTCTTGCTGCTTATGAAAAAGCTACTGGCTAACTTTTTAGCTAGTTAGTGAATAGAACCGTGAGCTTTTAATTAAGCTCGCGGTTTTTTTATAAACAATTATATCTTTTGTTTTGGTTGGATGCTTCGTTAAAATTGATAAGCGCAGGTGTCATGGCACCGACAAGATCAGACATTCTTGTATCACCTGAGGGATGGGTGGACAGAAATTCAGGTGGCGCACCATCAGATACTTCCTCCATGTTCTTCCACAAATAGATGCTAGACCTGGGGTCATACCCGGCCTTTGACATATAATCTAAACCAACTTTATCAGCTTCACTTTCTTGCCCTCTATCAAATGGAAGAGATAAGAGTAGCGTAGTACCTGTTTGTATGTAATCTCCAAGACCAGTTGCAGCGTTACCTAGTATGACTAACATATCATTCCTTGATTGATTTCTTGCTCTTTCTATTACATGAGATTCTGTAAGATGTGCAATTTCATGACCAATGACTGCTGCTAGAGCATCTGGAGTGTCAGCTACTTTGAATATTCCTGTGAAGACTCCTATTTTTCCTCCTGGCATCGCAAAGGCATTTGTAGAGTCATCATCAAAAACTCTGACCTCCCAATCCATACTTGCGTATGGCTCTTCTAGCACACTTATTATATTGTCTGCAATACACTGTACAAATTGCTGAATACGTGGATCTTCTGGCGTAGGCAATGATCTCTTCATTCTTAACCACTCCAGCCTTGCCTCTCGCTCTACCTCCTTTTCAGAAGTGAAGAATGCATTAGACTCATTCATACTAACCAGGCTAAATATTAGTATGATTGACATCACTGTAGTTAGCTTATGTCTCTGTTCCATATCCTTTATTATAAGCAAATATTCCTTTTATTTATACTTACACTATTATCGTAATTCTATAGCTTTGGTTGACGAAGCAGCTATATTTTTAAGTTGATTTTTTATTAGTATACTATATGCTGTATAAATATACATATATGTATATGTATATTTATTATAAAAAAATAATGTTTATCAATAATTTATATAACTATCCTAAAAAAAATTATGTTTTTAAAGAGAGATCCAGTAGGCTGGCCTAGCCCCGCAGATGACTATTCAGAAGACTTTATTAGCCTTAATCAACACTTAATCAAGAATCCTGCAGCAACATATTTAATGAGAATTGATAGTAATTCCATGATAGGCATTGGTATAAATATTAAATCTATATTGATTGTTGATCGAAGCCTCAAGCCTAAAAATAATAATATAGTTATCGCCTTAGTAGATGGATCTTATGTTTGTAGACAATTAAAGCTATTTCCAAAATTAGAATTAATTTCTAGAGGTGTAGTAAATAAGCCTATAACTATAGATAAAGAAGAAGAGTTAGAGATTATTGGTGTGGTCATAGCGGCTATTAATCAATACTAAGCTTTATGTTTATGTTAGTTGATTGCAATTGTTTTTATGTCTCATGCGAGAGGGTATTTAGACCGGATTTAAATAAAAAACCAGTAGTTGTACTGTCTAATAATGATGGCTGTGTGATAGCTCTATCAAAAGAAGCAAAATGCCTTGGAATTAAGATGTGCGATCCTTGGTTTAAGATTAAAAATTATTATTCCTTTAGAGGCGTGGTTGCGTTTTCATCAAATTATGAATTATATGCTGATTTATCATATCGCATTATGAATATATTAGAATCATTGGCTCCCAAAATAGAGGTATATAGTATCGACGAAGCATTTTTAGACTTAAGCCAGATAAATAATAATGTAGATATAAAAAAAATAGCAGTTCAGTGCCAAGCAAAAATTAAAAAATATGTTGGCATACCTGTTAGGGTTGGTAGTGGCCCAACGAAGACAATTGCTAAAATTGCTAGCTATGGAGCTAAATATTATACAAAAAATAATATTCTAAATTTATCTAAAATAAACGATCAATATAAAATAATGCAAGATATACCAGTAAAGGAGGTTTGGGGTGTCGGGCTCAAATTGAGCAACCGTCTAAGTTTATTAGGCATAAGGACTGCAGCTGATTTATTGCGCTCTGATATTGTTTATATGAAAAAAATGTTTGGCATTAGTTTGGTTAAAACTATTATGGAGCTAAATGGTCAAGAGTGTATGAGTCTACAAAGTAAATATAGAGAAAAAAAACAAATTATTGTTAGTAGGTCTTTTAGTCAAAAGATTGATAAGTTAAGTTCTTTACAAGAAGCAGTCAGTGACTATACTGCTAGAGCTGCGGAGAAGTTAAGAAGGGGAAAGCAACTATGCAAATCGTTAACAGTATTTTTACGAACTAATACATTTGGTGTATCTAATGATAGTCATTATGAGCGTTCTTATTATGTGCCGCTACTATCATTAACCGACGATACAAGAGAATTAATTACTGCAGCAAAATTTGCTATGAAAAGAATTTATAGATTAGGCTATAGCTATAATAAGGTTGGTATAGTATTTAGTGACTTAAGTAGAAATAATAATATTCAAATAGAAATATTTAATAAAAGAGGCGAAGGAAGGGCGAAAAGGTTAATGAGAGCAATAGATGAGATTAATTTTCACAATAAAGGGAAGGTGATGTTTTTAGCTCAAGGGGTAGAAAAATGCTGGTCAATGAAAAGAGACTACCAATCACCAAAATATACAACTAGCTGGCATGATCTACCAGGAGTTATGTAATGAGTTTTCCCCATCCCTCAGAGGGGTGAAAATTAGACCCAAAAGATTTTTCGAGAGAGTTAAGCTTATTGATTATAGACTCAAAACCAATTGACTTGGCATAATTTAAAGGCCCTCCTGTGAAAGGAGCGAAGCCTGTCCCAAAAATAACAGCAGCATCTATCAAGTCTGTATCATCAACAATACCATCACTTAGGCATGACATAGATTCATTGAGTAAGGAGTATATGAGACGATCAGAAAGATCTTTGCTTGGCTTAGGAAATTGTTTTGATTTCTTTGGCCTATTATTAATAAATTTATAAAAACCCTTTCCTGTTTTTGCGCCTAGGTCTCCAGCAATAACTTTAGTTTTTAGTATATCTGGAGGCTTTACTCCAAAGACTTCAACTACATGAAGCGCTATATCTAATCCTACACGGTCAGCTAGTTCTATAGGCCCTGTTGGCATTCCAAAATCTTTAGCTGCTTTATCAATAGTCTCTGGCATGTGCCCATCCATGTAACAGATTAATGCTTGATTCATGTAAGGAGCTAAAATACGATTTACCACAAAACCTGGAGAACTATTACAAGGTAATGGCAGCTTCCCTATTTGCGAAACAAATGAAATAGCTGCTTTAACGACCTCATCAGATGTTTTTTCCCCTTTCACCACTTCTACTAATGGCAGTCTATGAACAGGATTAAAAAAATGTATCCCTACTAATCTTTCTGGATTTTTCATTACACTAGCGATATCTTCAATTTTTATACTTGAGGTATTTGTTGCGAGAATTGTAGATTCGGAGCACTGCTCTTCAAGTTTTTTAAATAAGCTTTGTTTTATTTTTAGGTCTTCACTAATGGCTTCAATTATAATATCAGCGGAGCTAATTTTTTCCCCTTCTAGGTCGGTAATCAATCTATTTTGTGCTTTTTTAATATCACTTTTATTTTTAAGTTTCTTTTCAAATAATTTATCTGCCCTTATTAAGCCGGGCTGTATAAATTTTATATCTCTATCTTGGATGGATGTTTGTATGCCTTTTAGAGCGGACCAACTGGCTATATCAGCACCCATGGTTCCTCCGCCAATAACATGACATGTATTTATACTACTTTCTTTTGATCCCAGACCTTTTAATTTGTTACTTAGTTGAAATACACGAATCAGGTTTCTACTAGTACTTGTCAGATAAAGCCTACAAAACTCTTTTGCTGATTCTTTGTGCGCTGTTTTTTTAATTACACCATGATTTTTCCAGAGCTTTAAAATACTGAGCGGAGCAGGGTATTGGCTAGCCTTTATTTTTTTTAATATCCTATTTTTAATATTTAAGTAAATTAGCATTCTGAAAGGATTATAATTTAATATTTTTAAATACCATTTACTGGTATTTATTTTTGGCTTTAAAAGAACAATGTCTACTGCTATTTTTTTTAAATTATTTGGCTCTGTTAAAGAATCAACTAAGCCGAGCTTAAAGGCATCTTTCGATGAAATAAATCTTCCAGAGAGCATTAGCTCAAGTGCTGATATCGCTCCAATTTTCTTTATGCTTCTTACATATCCACCAAAGCCAGGAAGAAGCCCTAGTTTAATTTCAGGAAAGCCAATACATTTATTATGACTATCTATGCTAACTCTATAGTCGCAAGCAATTGCAAGTTCAAGCCCACCTCCTAAAGTAAATCCATTTAATAACGCTACAGTAGGACATTTAAGGGCTTCAATTTTATTCATTATAGATTGACCAGATATCGTTGCCTCATAGATGTCATCAAAATTGTCGATACTTTTAAATTCGTTAATATCAGCTCCAAGGATAAATCCTGTTTTTTTTGCAGATTGGAAGATTACTCCTTTAGGTGTATTAATTAATAAATCTTCTAACAATGTATCGAGTTCATGTAAGGCCCTTTCAGATAAAACGTTAACTGATTTTTTTGGCGTATCAAAAGTTAACCAACAAATTTGATTATTATCTACTTCTAATTTCCATAGATTTTCATCTTTCACTATTACACCTCAACCTAAGCTTAAAATTCTGAATTTTCTTATTACATCAAGTATAATAGAAGTAGTTATAAATAAGTAATAGTGTTTTATGAGCTATAAAGATAAGACAGTAATTATTTCTGGTGCTAGTAGGGGAATAGGGTTATCAATTGCTAAAGCCTTAGCAAAAGATGGAGCTAACATTGTCCTTGCCGCTAAAACATCTGAGCCCCACCCAATACTTCCAGGAACCTTGTATACAGCAGCAGAAGAAGTTGAGTCTGCTGGAGGCAAT
This sequence comes from Gammaproteobacteria bacterium TMED78, assembly GCA_002171615.1. Taxonomy (GTDB): domain Bacteria; phylum Pseudomonadota; class Gammaproteobacteria; order Steroidobacterales; family Rariloculaceae; genus TMED78. Next base: position 5,395 of record NHEF01000020.1, on the reverse strand, counting down.
GCACTTCCAATTGTCTGTGATGTTAGAGATGAGTCTCAAATTGATAATGTTGTGAAAGAGGCAATTAATAAGTTTAAAAAAATTGATGCTTTGGTTTTAAATGCAAGCGCTCTATCTCTTCAAGGAACATTAGAAACGCCAATCAAGAAGTTTGATTTAATGTCTAATATCAATCAAAGAGGGACTTTTTTAATGGGAAGGGCTTGTATACCTCATTTAATTCAATCAGATAATCCACACATTCTAACAATCTCCCCCCCGCTAGACTTTGCTGATCATTGGTGGGGAAAGTATCTACCATGGACAATGATGAAATATTCTATGAGTTTATGTGTTTTAGCTTGGTCACAGGAATTTTCAAAATCAGGGTTAGCAGCTAATGCACTTTGGCCAAAAACAGCTATTTCTACAGCTGCTACAAAAATGCTTGGAGATGCTGTTTTTAAGCAATCTAGGAAGCCAGAGATAATGGCTGATGCTGCTTATTGGGTTTTAACTCAGGATGCTAACTCTTGTAACGGTAACTATTTTCTTGATGAGTCTGTTCTTAAGGATATTGGCATTAAAGATTTTGACGTCTATGCTAATGATCCTTCTACACCACCACTTACGGACTTCTTAGTAGATCCATAATTATTAGTATATCCATAATTAAATCATTTGAATAAAAAAAATATAATTGATTTAGCCCAAATCAAGAATCTTATTAAGTCTGGAGATACAATTATTGTTGGTGGCTTTGGAATGACAGGGACACCAATTCACCTTTTAAATGCAATATCTGAATCTGGTATAACCTCATTGACCTATATAGGTAATAATATAGGTGAGCCTGGACTTGGAGGTGGAAAGCTACTTAGAAATGGACAAATCAAGAAGGTTATCGGATCTTTTTTTACTACTAATCCAGAAGTTTACGCTGCTTATCAGTCTAAAGAATTGCAGGTTGATCTATTGCCTCAAGGAACACTCATAGAGGCAATTAGAGCAGGTGGTTCAGGTATTAAAGGCTTTTATGTAGAAACTGGAGCAAATACAGATATTGATCAAGGAAAGTCACGAAATATTGACGGTATCAAATGTATTTTTCAGAAAGGTATAAGAGCTGATGTTGCTTTGATAAGGGCCTGGAAAGCTGATACTGCTGGAAATATTTTTTATAGAATGACAGAAAATAATTTTAATCAGGTAGCTGCTACAGCTGCTGATATAGTTATTGCTGAGGTTGAGGAAATTGTACCTGTCGGGTCCATAAAGCCAGAAGAGATTCATACTCCAGGATTATTTATTGATTATTTAGTTCAAGCAAAAATACGTGAGGAAGATCTTGGTACTTCGGTCTCCGTAGAAGCTAGCGATAAGAAAGTTGATGAAAGACGACTTAAGATGGCTCAAAGCGCTTTAAGAGAGCTACATCCTGGAGATGTGGTAAATTTAGGTATAGGTATTCCCACTTTAGTAGCTGATCTTATAAAGCCTTCTCATGAAATTACATTACACTCAGAAAATGGCATGCTTGGTGTAGGACCGTCACCTAGCAAAGGTGGTGCTATGGATTATCCAGTCAATGCCGGAAAAATACCAGTAACCTCTCTTCCCGGTAGTAGCTACTTTGATAGCTCATCATCATTTTCAATGATTAGGGGAGGGCATATTGATGTAGCAATAATGGGTGGCCTACAAGTTGATGAGTCAGCTAATATTGCTAATTGGTCAATACCGGGCAAGCCATTATTTGGGATTGGTGGAGCAATGGACCTAGCCCTAGGAGCAAAAAAGTTAATTATTACAATGATGCATGAAGATAAAAAAGGACTTTCAAAAGTTGTTAGTAACTGCTCACTGCCAATTACAGCATTTGGATGCGTATCAGTTATTATTACTGACCTTGGTAAGTTTAGGTTTGAAAATAATCAGCTTTTATTAGTTGAAATTATGCCCCATAGCTCTATAGAAGAAATCATCTCTAAAACTGATGCTAATTTTGAAGTTTTTATTTAATATTTATTTTATAGTTTAACGGTATTGTTAATGAATAGTATTTATCATAATTTTAATTTTTTGTATGGATAGAAGAAAATTCCTTAAAAGCTCTTGTCTTACAACTACAGCTCTTTTAGGTTTAAAAGCTTATTCTAGAGAGGTTAGTGCTAGTACTATGGCATTAATTAAGTCTTCTAATATGTCATCATTGACTAGTCTTTCTTGGAATGGAGAATTAAGATCGGATCCAGATAATATTATTAATCTTCCAATCTTTACAGATAATTCTTCTGGCCTTCTTTATAGGGTTGTTTCTGTAGCTGGTAGCATAATGTCAGATGGTCTTGTTAATCCAAATAGATGTGATGGAATGGCAGCCTTTTCTTTGCCTAGTGGTAACTATGCCTTGATAAAAAATCATGAGACTAGCGGCTATGACTCAAGTTTAGATATTGATAGGAGCTATAGAAGTCCTCAGGATAAGGGTGCTTATGATGGAGGAACGACAACCCTTGAGTTAACTCCGTCTCTTGATGTAATAAGAGAGCATAGGAGCTTATCAGGGACTATAGTAAATTGTGCTGGGGGGGCCACTCCATGGGGAACATGGATTTCATGTGAGGAAACTTATAATGCCCATCATGGATATGCATTTGAAGTTGATCCTAAAGATACTACCTTAAAAGCTCCTAGACGATTGACTCCAATGGGAAGATTTAAAAGAGAAGCTATTGCGATTGATACCTCTACTAAAATTGTGTATCAAACTGAGGATAGTTTTTCTGGATGTTTTTACAGGTTTATACCTGATCAACCTTCCCTCAATGACCTCACTTTATCTGGAAAGCAGCAAGCGCTAAAAATACCGAATATACTAGATACAACTAATAGCAATGGATTTATTAAAGTTGGTGATGATTTCGCAGTTGAATGGGTTGATATTAATGATCCATCTGCGTCGATCACCTCTCAAAAAGATCAAGCCAAATCTTTAGGCGCTACAATTTTTTGTAGAGGCGAGGGTATTTGCATGGGCGAAGATTCTATTTTTTTTGTATCTACTACTGGAGGACCTGGTCGACTTGGTCAAATTTGGGAATACAAACCTTCTGTGAATAAAATAAAGCTTTTCTTTCAATCAAATAATAAAAATCAATTTTGGAGGGGGGATAATATTATTGCCTCGCCATGGGGAGATTTAATCGTTGCTGAAGATAATAATAGTGGTGCATGTAAGTTAGTAGGTATTAAACCAAATGGTCAAACTTATACCTTAGCTTCTGTTTCAGCATCTAGTTCAGAATTAGCTGGTATATGCTTTTCTCCTGATGGCAAGGTAATGTTTTTTAATATTCAGACAGAAGGGTTAACAATTGCTGTAATCTCTGAAACCGGAACATGGGAGGAGATAGAAAATCTCACCCATCATAGCTAACTTCTAAATAAATGTATTATAAAGAAAATTCTAAAATCTATTTTTTTATTAATAATTTCTAGTATTTAAAACTTAGCTTCCTGTATATTATAGATAACTTAATGAAGGTATATTGATCTATGAATAGGACATTTTTTATTTTTATTTTTTTCTTTCCATTGATTCTCCTATCTCAAGAATTTAATTCACAGGATCATGATTTTAAAGTAGTTACTGTTGCTGAAGGGTTCAAGAATCCATGGAGCATAGCTTTCCTCCCAAATGGAGACATGCTTATTACTGAAAGACCCGGTAGATTAAGAATTGTAAAAGATGGAGTGTTATTACCAGATGAAATAGAGGGAGTTCCTTCAGTACGTGCTATCAATCAAGGTGGTCTTCAGGAAGTCGTACTTCACCCGGAGTTTGAAATAAATAATATAATTTATTTAAGTTATGCCAAGCCTAGATCTTTAGGAGCTCAGGGAACAACAGCACTTATTAGAGCTCGCTTAGTAGACAATACTCTTGTTGATGTTGAGGAAATTTTTGAGGCTAAGGCTTGGAATACAACAGGCGGTCATTTCGGCGCAAAGATTTCTTTTGATAATGATGGTTACTTATACATGTCAATAGGTGATAGGCAGTCATCTCCTACAGGTGATTTATCTAACCACCCAGCCCAAGATTTATCTTCTCATTTTGGAACTATTATTCGTTTATTCGATGATGGCTCTATACCTCAAGATAATCCTTTTTTTAATGTGCCAGGAGTATTGCCTGAAATATGGAGTTATGGCCATCGAAATCCTCAGGGGTTAGTAGTTGATCAAGAAAGTAATTTGGTATGGTCAACAGAGCATGGCCCGCAAGGTGGAGATGAACTTAATTTAATTTTACCAGGATTAAATTATGGTTGGCCTGTGATTGGGTATGGTGTCAACTATAGATCTGGTACGGCTATTCATGAGAGTACTACAAAGGAAGGTATGGAGCAGCCTAAGGTTCAATGGACTCCTTCGATAGGAGCTTCAGGGCTAATGATTTATAGTGGTGATAAATTCCCTAACTGGAAAGGCAATATTTTTGCTGGAGGCCTAGCTGCTACTCACAGAAGGCTTTCAAGGATTTCTATTGAAGGAGATCGAGTAATGACTAGAGAGTCTTTATTGCATGGTGAGTATAGGATAAGAGATGTACGTCAAGGGCCAGATGGTTATATTTATTTAGCTATTGATGATCGATGTAGACCAAGTTGTTTAGACAATGGTTTAACAGATATAGTTAGACTTGAGCCAATAGGGGATTAATTGTGCAATTTACTATATTTAAGATCTTTATTTTGGTTTTGTGTTCTAGCTCTATTNTTTTTTTAGATGCTTACTCCCAAGAAGAGGGTGCTAGATCTTATACACTCAGACCTTCAGAAACTGACCCATATCCAGAGAATTGGGCTTCTCTTAAACAAGAAATGATTAATCTTGGTCTTCAATATGATTCAGCTTGGGATTTTTATCAATCATTAGAATCGGTAGCTGAAGACAGAACCCTTCTTCCAGATGAGGTGCCTGATTGGACTGGTATTTATAACAGAGTTGGACGCGGAGTTGCTTTAGATTTAGATAGTGGTCGATATGATTCTACGGCCTCTTTGAAGGGTGAGTATGCCAAAATGTACGCTGAACAAGTTGTTAATGCTAATGCAGGACGTATTTGGGACCCTCACTCTGGCTGTGGACAGGCGAGAGGCTATCCTGGTATTCTTAAAAATAATCGTCCCCATGAATTTGTTGTAACACCGCATCAGACCTATCATCTAGGTTGGGCTAGAAACGAGGTAAGACGAATATATACGGATGGTCGCCCACATATCCCAGAAGAGTGGGCTTATGATACTAAGCATGGCGATTCAGTTGGTTTTTGGAATGGTGATACCCTCATAACACATACCAATGGTACGACTGGTGGATGGATTGGTAGAGTACAGCCTTATTTAAG
>NHEF01000019.1 GCA_002171615.1 Gammaproteobacteria bacterium TMED78 | reverse complement strand
AAAATGATTCAAACTGTTAGAGGCTCTGGATATAGATTTTCATCAGAGAATTAAATGAGATCATACTGGTTCAATCACTTCCTAAGCTAGTGAAGGATGTGATAAAATGATTCAAACTGTTAGAGGCTCTGGATATAGATTTTCATCAGAGAATTAAATGAGATCATACTGGTTCAATCACTTCCTATTAGTAGCTATTTTCTTATTTTTACTATTTTTATTCGGCTATCTTATAGACCGCTCATTATTATCTTCTTTTATTTTTCTATTTTTAGGATGTTTTTTTTACTGCATCTATCTTTTATCCACTTTATATCTTTTAGATAGAGGCTTGCGATCTAGTAAAAAAGTGCCTATCTATAGGCAAAAAGGCCTATCAATAGAAGTTTTTAATAATATGAACAAAATGATCAACAAATATGAAAAAAGAAAAAAAGATTATGAAGATGTTATTGATAGGGTAAGAAAATCAACAAAATCAATTACTGATGTAGGTGTTCTTTTAAATTCAGATAATGAAATAGAATGGTTTAATCCTTCAGCAGAAAAAATATTAGGATTTAATTTAAATTTAGATATTGGTCGAAAAATAGATAATTTGATCAGAGTTCCTGATTTTGTTAATTTTCTAAATAATCCTGATAAGGATTCCTTTATTTTTTCATCCCCAATAGATGATTTAATCAAGATAGAGGCAAGATTCATTCCATATGGTATTGATCAGCGACTCATAATTTTTAGAGATATTACAGATCAATTAAACTTAGAAGTGATGAGAAGAGATTTTGTAGCTAATGCCTCTCATGAGTTAAGATCTCCAATAACTGTAATATCTGGGTACCTAGAAATTCTTTCTTCATTTGAAAATTTATCTAATAAATGGAAAAAGCCAATTATTGAGATGCAATCTCAAGTTGATCGTATTACTAAGATTCTCAATGATCTAATAGAAATCTCCTTTATGGAGTCTTCTATAACTGAGGCAGAGTATAAAATTATTGATGTTTTTAATGTTTTATCTACTATAGAGAAAGAATTTTCTTCAATGAATGGTATACCTTCTTTATCTTTTGATATCTCTGAAAATATTAAGATTCTTGGTAATGAGACCGAGGTATATTCTATTTTTTATAATTTAATTAGTAATGCTGTTAGATTCACTCCAAGCGATGGTCTTATAAAAGTTTCATGGTCTTTGAAAGATGATGAGGGCGAGTTTATGGTTGAAGATTCTGGTATAGGAATTTTAGAAGAGCATATTGAAAGGATAACTGAAAGATTTTATAGAATAGAGAGCCTATCTCAAGGAAATAATAAAGGATCTGGTCTTGGCCTATCTATTGTTAAACATGCCCTGAATAGGCATGGTAGCTCTCTGGAGATTGAAAGCTCTATTGGTAAGGGGAGTATATTTAGATGTTATTTTATTAAAAAAAGAATAAAATTAANTAAATGAATAGGATTGCATGATGGAAATAGATAATTTAACTCAACATACCTCTAGACAATATAATNATGAGCTAGAAAATTTAAAGAANTCAGTTATGAATATGGGTGGTNTTGTTGAGGNACAACTAACTAGTGCCCTCAAGTCTTTTTCTGATGCTGATAGCGAACTAGGGTTAAAGGTTGCTAAAGATGATCATAAAATAAACTTATTAGAGGTAGAAATAGATCAAGAGTGTAGCAGAATACTTGCTACAAGATCACCAGCTGCTATTGATTTGAGAATTATTNTCGGAATAATAAAGGCAATTACAGACTTAGAGAGAATAGGTGACGAGGCAGATAAGATTGGCTCTATTTCAGCTAGATTAGCAAGCNATCAAAGGCCAGATTCAAATTATAAAGAACATCGAAATTTAGCTAANTTAGTTAAAACTATGCTTCNTGATTGCTTAGATTGCTTTGCTAGATTAGATGCTGATAAAGCTTTAGATATATATAAATCAGACGAAGAAGTTGATTACGAGTATGAAGTCATTTGTCGTCATAGNATCACTATAATGATGGAGNATCCTAAGATGATCTCAAGAATTANTGATTTAACATGGGTGGCTAGGTCATTAGAGAGAATAGGGGACCATGTCAAAAATATTTGTGAATATATAATTTTTATCGTTCATGGTAAAGATATTAGACATACTGATATAAATAAAATTATCCTACCTGAAGATTTATAAGTTTAACTCCTAGTATGAAAATGAATTTAAATATTAGTAACCGATCATTAAATTATTTAGGTTTTGTNGCTTCTTTTGTTTTAATTTTATATGCATTATATGCACAATATATTTTAAATCTTGAGGCTTGTCCTCTTTGTATATTTCAAAGAGTAGCAGTGATTATAGCTGGCTTATTATTTTTACTATGTGCCATTCATTTTCCAAAAAAAAATATAGCAAGGTTATATCATTTAATGATTGTACTAACTTGTTTTTTAGGNATGGGTATCTCCGCTAGACATGTCTATATTCAAAACCTACCACCAGACATGATTCCCAGTTGTGGACCTGGTTTAAACTATTTATTGGATGCTTTTCCATTATTTGAGGCATTAAGAATGGTTTTTACTGGTTCCGGAGAATGTGCTGATATTAATTGGTCTTTTGTGGGCCTATCTATGCCTAGCTGGGTTTTTATTTGTTTTTTATTTCTTATGTCTATTTCTTATTTGGCAAATTGGGTGTCAAGAAAATAGTTATCCTGNTCAATATTATTTAGCCTACTAAAATTTTCTTTGAGATGTTGTAATAGATATTTTCAAGTTTTGATATGTCAGCAATTTCTATATATTCGTTTACTTTATGTATTGTTTTGTTTATTGGNCCTATCTCAACAACATCAACTCCGTAAGGAGCAACAAATCTGCCATCTGAAGTCCCACCACTTGTTGATAATTTTGCATTTATCGATGTCTCTTCTTTAATAGAATCAGTAACCGCTTTAGAGAGGACGCCCTCTTTTGTAATAAAAGGCTCCCCAGCAGACTTCCATGTTAAGTCATAATTTATTTTTAATGATTCAAGAATATCTTCAACATGCTTGCTAAGTGAGGCTAATGTCCATTCTGTAGAGTAACGAAAATTAAATCGACAGGTTAGTTTATCTGGGACAACATTAGGTGCTTTTGAATCACAATGAATATTTACCATTTGAAAAGTTGTAGCTGGAAAGTAGTTATTACCATTATCAAGAGGCTCTTTATTTATACTTTCTATAAATTTAGATAAGGAATGCATTACATTTTCAGATTCTAGTGGATATGCAACATGACCTAGGGTACCGAATAATGTAAGTAATCCACTGAGGCTTCCCCTTCTTCCTATTCGAATTGTATCTCCCAAGATTTTATTACTTGAAGGCTCCCCAACTACGCACCAAGTTATTTGCTCGTTCCTTTTAGATAGGGTCTCCATAACTTTTTTTGTTCCGTTTTCCGCTTCCCCCTCTTCATCACTAGTGATAAGAAAGGCAATGCTCCCATTATGATTAGGAAAGTCTTTTACAAATTTTTTAGCTGCAATTATCATTGCAGCTAGACTTGCTTTCATATCTGCTGCGCCTCTTGCAATTAGCCTATTATTTTTAATCTCTGCTTTGAATGGATCAACATCCCACTCACTAAGCGGGCCTGTCGGAACAACATCAGTATGACCTAGGAAACACAAAGTAGGTTTATTTTTATTACCATGATGACACCACAGGTTATCAACCGATCCAAATCTTAAATTTTCTATGATAAAGCCTGAACCTTCTAGCTGCCTTGCTATAATATCCTGACATCCCTTGTCATCTGGGCTAATTGATGGTTTTTTTATTAGGTCAATTGCTAGATTTAAGGAATCCAAAGAAATGCTCCTAGTAATTTATGTTTCTTTATTCTAATACAATTATTTTTTTTTAGATAATCAATTTAAGAACCGTTTTGTAATAAATCTGTAATATATATAAATTATATTATTAAGTTATTAGTTAAACGTTTATATAAGCTCAGGAGCAAAAAATGTATATATTTCAATTATATAATCGTATTTATTGTAAAAAAATTATATTAAGCTTTATTATTTATATGTTAGTTTCTTTTCTAAGTACGACTTATGCTCAATCGAGTAGAGATTTTATTAGTATTGTTGGCTCATCTACGGTTTATCCTTTTTCTACGGTTGTTGCTGAGCAATTTGGAAGAAATACTTCATTTAAGACTCCAACAATTGAGTCAACTGGTTCTGGTGGTGGCCTCAAGCTGTTTTGTTCAGGCTATGGGCCTCAATATCCTGATATTACAAATTCTTCAAGGAGGATAAAACAATCTGAGGTTGATTTGTGTGAACAAAATGGCGTGATAGATATTGTTGAAGTAAAAATAGGGTATGATGGAATCGCATTAGCTAGATCTATTGAGGGTAGCCAATTTAGCGCCTCAAGAGCGCAAATTTATTTAGCCCTTGCTAAGAATGTTCCTAATCCAAGTAATACTTCTGAGTTAATTCCTAATCCCTATCAATCGTGGTATGAGATTGATGAGAATTTGCCTAATGTAAGGATTGAAGTGCTTGGCCCTCCGCCAACCTCTGGCACCCGAGATGCTTTTGTTGAACTTGTTATGGATCCTGGCTGTTCAAGTTTTAATATAATAAATTCTTTAAACGATGATGAGCGTTTATCAGCCTGTCATACTATGAGAGAAGATGGGAGGTTTATTGAGGCTGGTGAAAATGATAATTTAATTGTTCAGAAGCTTGAAGTTAATCAAAATGCCCTTGGTATTTTTGGCTATAGTTTTTTAGATCAAAATCTCGATATAGTAAAGGGCTCATTAATCGATGGCGTGCCCCCAACATTTGAAGATATTGCGGATGGGAGCTATCCAGTTTCTAGGCCCTTGTATTTTTATTTAAAAAAAGAGCATGTTGGGCTTATACCTGGCTTAGAAGAATTCATGGATGAGTTTACTAGTGAGAACGCTTGGGGAGACTTCGGTTATCTTTCAGAAAGAGGCTTGATACCATTATCCCAAAATGAGAAAAATGAAATCTTGACTGCTGTAAGTAATTTGAATACCTTGAGCTTGGAAGATTAAACCATTCTAGGAATTCGTGTTATTTTTATTTTTAATATTTTTTTTATCGCTATCTTCGTATGCATACGTTAGGTATAGAGCATTATTTTTAGATAATTTATCTACATACCATTCCCTACCTTCATATCATGGCTTATATGTAGCCTTGTGGTGCTTTATACCAACTTTTTTTATATTTCTATTATGGAATTTATTTGAGCCTTATTACATTGAAGCTATATTGCTTTCTAGTTTGCCTGAAGAGTTTTTATCTCTTTCAGCTCTAGAGTTACAATTAGTTTTTAATAATATTAAAGCATTTTCTTCTGGGGCTATTTTTTTAGAGGACCCAGGCCAGTCATTCTTATTTTTAGTTAATATTTATCAAGAATCTATTGATCTGAGTCGTACTTTCTTATTAATTATATTACTAAGCTCATTGTTATTTTCATTTATTTGGGCAATAAATAATAGTAAGCCAAGCTTTAAGGCTAGAGATAAAGTTGAAGGATTTTTAAAATTCTTTTTATCTATTTGTTCGCTAGTCGCCATTCTAACAACATTTGGTATTATCCTCTCTGTAATATTTGAATCGATAAGATTTTTCGAGCAAATCCCAGTTATAGAATTTTTATTTGGAACATCATGGAGTCCACAAACTGCTATTAGAGCTGATCAAGTTGGCTCATCAGGCTCTTTTGGTGTCATTCCACTCTTTTTGGGTACTATTTTGATATCTTGTATAGCTATGTTTGTAGCTGTACCAATAGGCTTGATGTCTGCTATTTATCTATCTGAATATGCTAATCCAACTCTCAGGAGCGTTATGAAGCCAATGCTTGAAATTTTGGCAGGGATTCCTACTGTTGTTTATGGATATTTTGCAGCAGTGACTGTGGCACCGATAATGAGGGATATTGGTGAATCAATGAACCTAACTGTCTCTTCAGAAAGTGCTTTGGGAGCAGGATTAGTTATGGGTATTATGATTATACCCTTTGTTTCATCTTTATCAGATGATGCTCTAAATGCTGTTCCTAATAGCATGAGGGATGGATCTTATGGCTTGGGTGCCACAACATCGGAAACAATTAAAAAAGTAATATTACCAGCTGCTCTTCCAGGAATTATTGGAGGTATACTGCTAGCGCTATCAAGAGCAATTGGAGAAACTATGATTGTTGTTATGGCAGCTGGACTTTCAGCTAATCTTACAATTAATCCCTTTGAAGCAGTGACTACAGTAACAGTTCAAATTGTAACTTTGTTAGTAGGAGATCAAGAATTCGATAGCCCAAAAACTCTTGCTGCTTTTGCTTTGGGATTAGTCTTATTTTCGNTAACCTTATTGTTAAATGTTATTGCATTAAAGGTAGTTCGTCGCTATCAAGAGCAGTATGAATAGAGATATATTTATGAGTAATAGAGAGAAAAAATTGANACAGAATTTGAAAAGGAGATATGCTTCGGAGTTTTTATTTAAGCTTGGAGGGATGTTTTCTTTGCTTGTTGGATTTTCTTTTTTATTATTTTTCTTCTATACGATTATTAGTACTGGTTACCCTGCTTTTCAGCAAACTTATATTCTTATCGATATAGATAAAAACCATACTTCTGAAGATATTTCTAATGAATTTTTTTACGATGAATTAAATTATCAAAATCTTATTAGAGATGGCTTGAGAGAGATTTTNCCTGATGTTTCAGAACGCTCAGAATTAAGAAATCTATATTCTTTAGTAAGCTCAGGAGGTATTTACGAATTTAAAAGTAGANTNATTAAAACGCCTTCATTGTACTCAGATAGTAGTAGTTTTTGGATTTTAGCCGATGATGAAGTAGATACGATATATAAGTCAAAAAGTAGCAATAACTTTATATCAGAAGATAAAATAAATTTTATTAAAAACTTAGAGAATGAAAATAGAATAAAGCTAAAATTTAATACTCTATTCTTTACCTCTGGAGATTCTAGAGATCCAGAATTGGCTGGTATTGCTAGCTCATCNCTNGGGTCGATTTATATGTTATTTATTACATTTATTTTATCATTTCCAATTGGTATTGCGGCTGCAATCTATTTGGAGGAATTTGCTCCAAAGGGTAGATGGACTGANTTTGTATCTGTAAATATAAGTAATTTAGCAGCAGTACCTTCCATTATATTTGGATTATTAGGATTAGCACTTTTTATTAACTTCTTCCATTTACCTAGATCTGCACCCTTGGTAGGCGGCTTAGTTTTATCTTTAATGACATTGCCAGTAATTATTATTTCATCAAGAGTCTCGTTATCCTCAGTACCTTCATCTATTCGCGATGCTGCTTTAGGTATTGGAGCATCTAAAATGCAAATGATATCTCATCATGTATTNCCTTTAGCTTTGCCAGGTATGTTAACTGGTTCAATTATTGGAATGGCAAGAGCTTTAGGTGAATCAGCACCTTTATTGATGATTGGAATGGTAGCCTTTATTGTTGATAAGCCTAGCTCAGTTTTAGACCCTTCAACTGCTCTGCCAGTTCAAGTTTATCTTTGGGCTGACAGTCCAGAAAGGGCCTTTAGCGAGAAAACCTCTGCAGCTATAATGATCCTGCTTTTATTTCTTTTTATAATGAATGCAGCGGCAATATATTTTAGGAAAAAATTTGAGAAGCGCTGGTAANTTTTCTGTATCATTGCTATNTTATTATTTTATTGCTCGTTTAATATACTCACGATGGAAATAGATAAAGATTTTAAAACAATTGGTACAATTGAGTCATCTGATCCTGTCATAAGTGTAAGAGATCTTNATGTGTTTTATGGCGATGTTCATGCAATAAAGAATATAAATTTAGATATAGGATCGAATGAAGTTATTTCATTAATTGGACCTTCGGGCTGTGGNAAGTCAACATTTATTAGATGTTTAAATCGAATGAATGACACGATAGATTCGGCTAAAGTTACTGGTAGCATCCAACTAGATGGCAAAGAGATTCTTAATAAAAATGTAGATGTAGTAATGCTAAGGGCTAAAGTAGGGATTGTTTTTCAGAAACCAAATCCATTTCCAAAAACTATTTACGATAATGTAGCTTATGGCCCGAGAATTCATGGTTTAGCTCATAATAGGACTAGCTTAGATATGATCGTTGAAAAAAGTCTAGTTAGAGCTGGCTTATGGAATGAGGTAAAAGATCGNTTGTCTTTGAGNGGCACCAGTCTATCTGGAGGTCAACAGCAGCGATTGTGTATTGCTAGAGCCATTGCCGTTGATCCAGANGTTATTCTAATGGATGAACCTTGTTCTGCTTTAGATCCTATTGCTACCGCTAAAATTGAAGATCTAATTGATGAATTAAAAGATAAATATGCTATTGCTATTGTTACCCATTCAATGCAGCAGGCGGCAAGAGTTTCCCAAAGAACAGCTTATTTTCACTTAGGCCAGTTAATAGAGGTTGGCCTTACTGAAGCTATATTTACTAATCCGTCTCATAAAATTACAGAAGATTATATTACTGGAAGATTTGGCTAAGATTAGTTAANTAATTTTAATAAAACTGTAATATTTTAATANAACTGTAATATTTTAATAAAACTGTAATATTTATATATTATATTTTAGCCTTATGTTGATAATTNTAAGGNGNTTCTCATGAANTATATTTTNTTAGGCGTATTGTTCATATTTTTTAACTCCTCTGCTTTTTCACAAACCTTAGATAGTGAAATTACTTCTCTAAAAGATCAAGTTCAGGTTCTTATGAATANGATTAATGAACTCGAAAAAGATCAGGCTCAAATATTAGAGCAAAAAAATAATAATAATTTAGCTTCATGGGCAGAAAAAACATCAGTAGCGGGCGATTTAAGATATCGATTTGAGTCTATTGATGCTGCTGAATCTATTCACAGAGATCGTCAAAGAATACGTGCAAGAGTTGGAATCAAAAGTCAGCCTTCTGAGGATTTAGAGTTAGGCTTTGGTCTAACAACTGGTGGTGGTAATCCAGTTTCTGGCAATCAAACCTTAGATGGTGGATTTACAAGAAAGACGGTTACTATTGATTATGCATATTTTGACTTTGATATAAGTAACACCCTGAGCATAAGAGGAGGCAAGGTCTCTAACCCTTTTTTTAGACCAGGAGGGCACCATCTTATATTCGACAATGATCTTAAGCCGGAGGGGTTTGCTTTTAAATATGATTCAGATAGTTTTTTTGGAAATTTTGGTTTATTCCAAATCGAAGAAAGGTCTAAAGCTACTGATATAAGTATGTTTGGCGCTCAGCTAGGTTATCAATATCAATTTGCTAATGAAATAGACTTTATAACTGGTATTAGTTATTACAATTATGATGGCATCAAAAATAGCTGTCCTATTTTTTTTNAATCAGGTGCTGGTAATACACTTNTGCCANTTGNCNNTGACTCCGAATTNGCGNAAGAATCCCTTGTNNNTNTGGAGANNNGGANGGAGGAGAATATGCTAATGATTATAGAGAAATTGAGTTTTTTAATGAGTTGNGTTTCAATTTAGGCGCCCATCCTATAACGATATTTTTTGATTATGTTACTAACACAGAAGTAGATAAATTTGATACNGGCTATGCAACTGGATTTAGTTATAGAGATGCTTCAGCACCAGGTACTTGGGATATGGCCTACACTTATCAAGATTTGGAAGCAGATGCAGTTTTAGGTGTATTTTCTGATTCANACTGGGCCGGTGGATCAACAGATGGTAGAGGCCACAACATTAGAGGAAGCTATATTTTACCAAGAGGCTGGAACCTCGGCCTTAATTATTTTATTAATGAAAGAGGCTTTGCGGTAGGNAACAAACGTGACTATAACAGGTTAATGATAGATTTTAGTTTTCGNTATTAAGATGAAGTGATCTAGGTTCTCAGTAGTTCATTCAGACTTGTTTTAGCCCTNGTTTTTTCGTCTACTTTTTTAACGATAACTGCACAATAAAGATTATAGCTTTTATCTTCTGAAGGTAGGCTACCCGATACTACAACCGATCCAGCAGGAACTCGGCCATATATTATGTTTCCAGTTTCTCTATCAAAGATTTTTGTGCTTTGACCTATATATACCCCCATTGATATTACGCTTCCCTTTTCTACAATTACTCCTTCAACTATTTCTGATCTAGCTCCAATAAAGCAATTATCCTCTATTATTGTAGGAGATGCTTGCAGAGGCTCAAGTACACCTCCAATACCAGCACCACCAGACAGATGAACATTTTTTCCTATTTGTGCACATGAGCCAACTGTCGCCCAGGTATCAACCATTGTTCCTTCGTCTATATAAGCGCCTATATTTACAAAGGAAGGCATTACTACAACATTTTTTGCGACAAAAGAACCTTTCCTAATCACACCATTAGGAACTAATCTAAATCCAGATTTTTTCCATTTTTCTTCATCCCACCCAGCTGTTTTCCCATCAACTTTATCGAACCAAGAGCCATAAGGACCTTTTAGTACATAATTTAAGTTAGTTTTAAATGAGAGTAAAACTGCTTTTTTGACCCATTCATTGGTAATCCAATTATTAGAATTTGGATCTTTAGTTGCTACTCTTATATCACCGCTATCTAGATTAAGAATTGTCTCTTCTATTGCTTGTGATACATCCTTAGGAATTTTATTGGAAGTTAATTCTTCTCTATTTTCCCAAGCATGCTCAATAATTTTTTTATTTTCTGACATTTCTATTCCTATTATTTTTTATTATGAAAATGTTTTATTTATAGATAGTTCTAAATTATTGCAAATATTTTTACCTAAAGCTTGATTTTTCGAATTGGTAATAAAAAAAACATCTTCAGCTCGTTCACCAACTGTTGATATTTTAGCATTTTGTAATTTAATATTCAGATCAAAAAATATTTTACCTAATTTAGCTAAAAGTCCTGGCTGGTCGCTAGCTATTAATTCTAATACTGTCCTATTATTTTTTAAATCCTTTGATAGATTTATCTTTATTGGTGTTGAGAAGACTCTAACTTGTCTTGATGCTTTCCTATTAATTATAACATTCTCGTAAGAGCTAGATTGAAGATCATCAATAAGATTATTTGAAATACGATACAGATCGTCCCNATTCGATATCATTTTTCCTTTAGAATTTAAGATAAAATATGTATGGAGNACTTGATCCTTCTTAGAAAGAAGAACTATTCTTGCATCTACAATAGATATTCCTAGTTTATCTAAAGAGGCTGTAGCCCTTACAAACGATCTAGTCTTATAAGGTGCTAGTATCATTAAGGCTGTAAGGCCTGAAACAAGCTTGTTATTAACATTGACTAAAATTCTTTTCTTATTTTTAGTAGAGTTTTTTATAAGTATTTCTGCATGCCATGCTATTTCATTAGGCTTATGTCTTAGGAAATATTCTTCTGTAAAGCCTGACCAAGGATAGTTTTGAGGTTTTATATTTTCTAGTTCTTTAAGTTTTTTATTGGAAATAAGCTCTCTAGTTTTTGTTAGCTTTTCTTTTATTAATTCCTCTGAATCAATTGATTTTGTTTGGCCCCTGATAATCATTCCTTTAGATAGTCTATAAAGTTCCCAGAACAATGTTGCTTTCCAAGAATTCCATATCTCAGGATTAGTTCCTTTTACGTCAGCTACAGTTAATACATATAGGTAATCAAGATGTATCTGATCACCTACAGTATTTGTAAATTCTTTAATTACTTCTGGATCATTTAGGTCTTTCTTTTGTGCAGTTACCGATAAAAGAAGATGGTTCTTAACTAACCATCCAACTAATCTAGAGTCATAAGCACTGAGGCCATGGTTTAAACAAAATGCTTCTGCCTCAAATGAACCTAGTTCAGAGTGATCACCTCCTCTACCTTTAGCAATATCATGAAAAATTCCAGCTAAGTAAGCTATATAAGGCTTATCTAGCGACTGCATAATTAAGCTTGATTTTAAATTTTCATGGTTATATTTTTTTAAAGATACCCTTCTTAGATTTTCAACCACAAACAAAGTATGAGCATCCACGGTATATGTATGAAAAAGATCATACTGCATATGACCTACTATCTTTCCAAAAGCTGGTATATAGAGACCTAAGATACCATATGTATTCATTTTTCTTAGAGCTGTTGTAACTCCTTCAGGCGCTTTTAAGATATCCATAAATATATTTTGATTTATTTTATTACTGATAAACTTTTTATTAATAAGGTTAGTATTTTTGTTTATAAGTATTATCGTTCTTGCACCGATACCTTTTATTTTTAAATTTTTAGCCAATAAGAGAAATACTCTAAGTAAATTAGAGGCATCATCTTTAAAAATATTATCATTTTTTGCTTCAAGATAATTATTTTTAATTATAAAAAAATTATCTATTTCTTTAATTGAATTTTTTTTAGCTTTAAATGCTTTTTCTTCTAAAATTTGTATTGCTACTTCATAGATATTACTAATAGACATTACCGCTCTATAATAATCCTGCATTAATTTTTCAATAGCTAATTTATGTTTTTTATCTTTATAGCCTAGTAATTCTGCTAGCCTTATTTGATGATTAAAAAGAAGTCTATCTTCTCTTCTGTTTGCTATAATATGCAGGCCAAATCTCATCTTCCACAATAAAGATCTTGAGTCTAAGAGTGTTTTATATTGAGAGTCATTTAGAATTTGAGATTTAATAAATTTATGTTGATCTCCNCCCCCATTATATTTTTTAGCAAGCCATACTATCGTATGAATATCTCTTAAGCCACCAGGACTTTCTTTTATATTAGGCTCTAGTTTATAAGCAGTATCATCATATCTAGCATGCCTCATTTTTTTTTCATTAGTTTTCTCATCAAAAAATTTCGAAATCTTCCATAAATCATTTTTGAACAGCTCATTATTAAGTTTATTGTGTAGAATTTCTGAACCTTCTATAAATCTATTTTCTATTAAAGTTGTGTATATGGTTTGATCTTTTTTGGCTAATTTAATATTTTGATTAATAGTTCTTACTGAGTGACCAACTTCTAGGCCTATATCCCAAAGAAATGCTATCAATTTACTAATTTCCTTATTTATTTTGTTATTTTTTTTATTTGGAATTATTAATAATAGATCTATATCAGAATATGGATGAAGCTCTTCTCTTCCATACCCACCAACTGCAACCAGACTCACTTCCTTTTTAAATTCATTTAGATGGAAATTAAATGCTGCGGAAATGATCTTATCGATTTTCTCAGACCTAATTTTTATAATAAGTTCAATATTTTTTCCATCAGTAAAGTGCTTTTCTGAAGATTTTTTTAGATCATGCAACCTTTTTTTAAATAGGATGAGTCCTTTTTTGTGGTCATTTAGTGAGCTTATCAATTCACTCTGATCATCTATCATTACTTCATCAGAATTTATAGTTTGTAGTGTCAATCTTCTAGCCTAGAGCGATATCATGTAAGAGTTAAAACTTCAAAGCCATCTTTAGTGACCAGTATGGTATGTTCCCATTGAGCCGATAAAGAATGATCCTTAGTTACAACTGTCCAACCGTCAGCCAGTAGCTTTACATTTGATTTACCTGCATTTACCATCGGTTCTACAGTAATAGTCATCCCTTCTTTTAGCTCTACCCCTTTGCCCATAGTGCCATAATGAAGAACTTGAGGATCCTCATGAAAAACTCTTCCTATTCCGTGTCCACAGTATTCTCTTACAACGGAGAATCTATTTTTTTTGACATATTCGCTTATTACATAACCTATATTACCTAAGTTAGCTCCAGGTTTTATTTCTTTGATGCCAAGCCACATAGCGTTATAAGCAACATCTGATACTCTTTTAGCTAGTAGTTTTGGTTCACCAATAAAAAACATTCTACTAGTATCACCATGATAACCATCTTTGATAACTGTTATATCTATATTTAAAAAATCTCCATTCTTAAGTTTTTTATCTCCTGGTATTCCATGACATACAACATGATTTACAGAAGTACAGATTGATTTTGGGAATCCTTTATAATTTAATGGTGCGGGAATAGCTTCTAAGGGGCCAGTAATGAAATCATGACAAATATTATCTAGTTCGCCAGTCGTCATGCCAGGCACTATAAATTCATCAATCATATCAAGTACATTTGAGGCAAGTCGTCCAGCAACCCTCATTTTATCCTGCTCTAATTTGGATTTAATTGTAATACTCATCTATATTAAATTGATTAAAAGTTTATAAGTAGTTTATTATAAACAGAATAAAATATTTTTTTATATATATTATATTGTTGTAATTAACTATCTGTGGTATAAATTCGCCGCATAAATAAATACGAGCATATACCTAAACTTTCAAATGGGTGCTTTTTTCTAATTTTTTAGAATGGTTATTTGAAGGGGTATATGTAATAAATAACCCAATCTGGAGATTTTTAAAGAGATGAAAGATTTAACTATGCGCCAAATGCTTGAGGCTGGAGTTCATTTTGGCCATCAAACTCGTTTTTGGAACCCAAAAATGGCACCTTACATTTTTGGATCAAGAAATAAAATTCACATTTTAAATCTTGAAAAGACACTACCCCTATTTTTTTCTGCTGAAAAGTTTATTTTTGATTTAGCTTCTAATGGCGGACAAATTTTATTTATCGGTTCAAAACGAGCTGCTAGAAAAATAATTGAAGAAGAAGCAACTCGTTGCTCTATGCCTTTTGTTAGTAATAGATGGCTTGGGGGTATGCTTACAAATTTTAAAACTATCCAGCAATCAATTAAAAGGCTTTTTGAGCTAGAAGAAATAATTTCAGATGAAAATAGTGGCGACTTTAAGAAGAAAGAATTACTTCAGCTAAGCAGAGAAAAAGAAAAGCTAGAAAAGAATCTTGGTGGTGTCAAGAATATGGTTGGCCTACCAGATGCAATTTTTGTAATTGATGTAGGCTATGAATCAATTGCTATAAAAGAAGCTATTAAGCTTGATATTCCAGTAATTGCAATAGTTGACACCAACTGTTCACCTGATGGCATTGATTATTTAATTCCAGGAAATGATGATGCTATGAAATCTATTTCCCTTTATACGAAGCAAATGGCCAATGTAGTATTAGAAGGCAAAAAATCTATTCCAGTTATTCCAGAGGGTGAGGATGATTTTGTTGAACTAGATGAGTCAGGGAAGCCAAAAAAATCAGAGAATGTTAATATTAAAAAAACTAAATCTCTAAAGAACAAGATAACTAAGAAAAAAATAACAACAAAAAAAACGACTGTAAAAAAAATAAGTACTAAGAAAGTATCTAAAAAGAAAGATATAGATGAAAAAAAAATAAGTACTAAGAAAGTATCTAAAAAGAAAAATATAGGTGAAAAAAAAATATCATCAAAAAAACCAACGGTAAAGAAAGTAAAGAAAGAATCTAAAGATATAGAATAGGTCAAATAATAGAAATTATTTTATGTAAGGACTACAGATGGCAATAGAGGCTAAATTAGTAAAGGAACTAAGAGAGAGAACAGGCGTTGGGATGATGGATTGTAAAAAAGCTCTCCTGGAGACTAATGGTGATATCGAGAAAGCTGTAGAGTTTCTAAGAAAGGCAGGTCAAGCGAAGGCTGATAAGAAGGCTTCAAGAGTTGCAGCAGAAGGGCTTGTAGTAATTAGGCAGGATAATAATTTTTCTGTAATTGCTGAAATAAATTCCGAGACTGATTTTGTTGCCAAGGATGAAAATTTCATTAATTTTTCAAACAAAGTCCTTGATTGTGTTATCAGCTCTCAACCAAAAGATGTAGATGAGCTCATGGAGATAAAGATTGATGATGGTAATCTTGAATCAGTGAGAAAGGAGCTAGTCGCTAAGGTTGGAGAGAATATTTCTGTAAGAAGATTTTTTCTATTAAACTCGATAAATAATGTATCTCTTTATTCGCATATGGGTCGCATAGGTGTTATTACTGAGCTAGATGGTGGAAATGAATCTTTAGCAAATGATATTTCAATGCAGATAGCTGCTTCTACACCTCAATATATTGATATTGATGCTATCCCTGAGAATGAATTAAATAAAGAGCGAGAGATATTGATAGCTCAAGCATTACAAGAAGGAAAACCACAAGAAATAGTTGCAAAAATGGTTGATGGAAGACTACGAAAGCACTTATCAGAAATTACTCTTCTTGGTCAGAGCTTTATCAAAGATACAGATACGAATGTAGCGGATTTATTGACTGCCTCAGGTGCAAAAGTAATTAGTTTCACTCGTTATGAGCTAGGCGAAGGAATTGTTAAGGAAGAGCAGGATTTTGTTGCAGAGGTTATGGCTCAAGCCTCTCAATAGCAATCAAATTTATCTGGAGATCTTATAATGCAGTTGCCCTATAGGAGAGTGCTTTTAAAGTTAAGCGGTGAGGCTCTTATGGGGACTCAAGATGCAGGCATTGATCAATTATTTATTAAAAGAATCACTAAAGAGATCGTAGATACTCTAGATTTAGGTATAGAGATTGGGCTTGTGGTTGGGGGAGGAAATATTTTTAGAGGTGCTGGTTTAGCGGAGTCAGGCATTGAAAGAGTCACTGCCGATCAGATGGGAATGTTAGCTACTGTAATGAATGCCTTAGCTTTACAGGACTCTATAGAGAGGCAGGGAGCAGTAGCCCGTGTAATGTCAGCAATTAAAATTAACGATGTATGTGAGGACTATATTAGAAGGAGAGCCATAAGACATCTCGAAAAAAAACGTATTGTAATTTTTGCTGCAGGTACCGGAAATCCTTTTTTTACGACTGATACTGCAGCTAGCCTAAGAGCGATAGAGATAAATGCTGATTTATTGATCAAAGGAACAAAAGTTGATGGAGTGTACTCGAGTGATCCAACTATTTCATCTAAAGCAAAGCTTTATAAGGAGCTTAGTTACGATGATATTTTAGAAAAAAAGCTAAATGTTATGGATGCTACTTCAGTTGTTATGTGTAGAGAGAATAATTTACCTCTAGTGGTGTTCAATTTAAATAATCATGGGGATATGATCAGAGTAGTTAAAGGAGATCGTATTGGAACTATTGTGTCAAATAGAGAAGAATAAATATGATTGAAGAAATTAAAAAAGATGCTTCTAGGCGAATGGAGAAAAGTATTACTTCCTTTAAGGATGAATTAAAAAAAATAAGAACAGGGAGAGCGCATCCAGATCTTCTTGAGCATATAGGTGTTGAATATTATGGCTCGGAAGTGCCTTTAAGTCAGGTAGCTACAATAACTATAGAGGATTCCAAGACGCTAGTTTTATCTCCTTGGGAAAAGCCTATGGCATCTATAATAGAGAAAGCAATACTAGTTTCAGATTTAGGTTTGACTCCTGTTACAGCTGGAGCTGTTATTCGTGTTCCACTCCCTCCAATGACGGAAGAGCGTCGAAAGGATTTGGTCAAAATAGTAAAGGCTGAGTTAGAGTCAGCAAAAGTGGCTGTTAGGAATATAAGAAGAGACGCTCTAAATGATTTCAGAGATCTGCTTAAGGATAAATCTATAACAGAGGACGAGCTAAGACAAAGTCAAGAAGAGATTCAGAAAAATACTGATGAAGTTATATCTAAGATGAGTCAAGTTTCTTTATCTAAAGAAGAGGAAATAATGGAGTTTTAACTCTTTTATTGAGGATAACTCTATGAACCGTGCAGTACCAAGTCATATAGCGATAATAATGGATGGAAATGGCCGCTGGGCTAAGCAAAGATCGTTACCTAGAAAATCTGGTCATAAAGCAGGAATTAATCCTACTAGAGATGTGATTAAGTTTTGTATGAAAAGAAAAATAAAGACATTGACTCTTTTTATCTTTTCAACTGAAAACTGGTCTAGACCCATGGATGAAATAAATTGGATAATGGAGCTTTTTCTAAGCACTCTCAAATCTGAAATTGATGAGCTTCATAAGCAGGGAGTAAGATTAAGATTTATTGGAGATATGTCATCTTTAAATGAACAGATAAAGATGTCAATTTCTAATGCAGAAAAACTTACTGTAAACAATAATAATATGAATCTTGTATTAGCTATATCTTATGGTGGTAGGCAAGATATCCTTTCTGCGAGTAAAAAAATAATTAAAAAGAGTAAATCAGACGATACTTTTTTTCCAGAGATAAGCGAAGATATTTTTGAGTCAGAGCTTATGACAACCCTATTACCTAATGTGGATTTATTAATAAGAACTGGGGGGGAAAAAAGAGTAAGTAATTTTCTGTTATGGCAAATAGCTTATGCTGAAATTTATTTTACAGATATACTATGGCCTTCATTTACAGAAAAAGATTTAGATGAGGCTTTAATTTTTTATTCAAATAGAGAAAGAAGGTTTGGAAAGATTAGTAAACAGCTAGAGGAAAGAGATTGTTAGTCTCAAGAGCAATATCAGCAATCTTTTATGGCCTGATAATTATTGGGTCTATAGTTTACTCACCTAAAGCCTTACCAAATATTTTTTTTATTTTATTATGGCTAATTGCTATATGGGAGTGGTCAGGATTTATATTCAGCAGATCGATCAATAAAATATTATTCACTTCTTTATTGCTAGTATTTTTTTGTTTTTTATTTTTTTATAGCGTAGTTAATATTTATTTAATCTCTTATTTGGCATTATTTATTTGGTTTTTAGTTTTTGTCTCGTTTTATTTCTATCCATATGAGATAAAGCCTATATTCATCGGATTTTCAGCGCCATTATTTCTATTACCTTCATTATTTATAGTGCTCTATCTTAGTCAAGTTTCGATTTACTATTTACTATCTTTATTTTTTATTGTCTGGGCTAATGATGTAGGTGCTTATATGGCTGGAAAGACTATAGGAAAAGTAAAGTTAGCTTGCGTTATTAGCCCTAATAAAACGTGGGAAGGTGCTATCGGAGGATCTATCCTTGCTCTATTCGTTACATTTTTATCAGCTATTATCTTTTCTTTGCCCTTAGATATATTTATTTTTTTATCCTTGATTGTTACTTTTTCATCTATAATCGGAGACTTGTTTATTAGCATGCTTAAGCGTAATAGCGGCATGAAAGATACAGGGAATTTACTACCTAGCCACGGGGGTATTTTGGATCGTATTGATAGTATTTTAGCTTCATCAGTCTTCTTTTTTGTAGGTCTTGATATTTCAGGTATTCTTTAAAGATGTTACAAATACTTATCTCACTGATTTCATTTTTTATTGCAATCTCTATATTAGTTTTCATTCATGAGTATGGTCATTATATTGTAGCTAAGAAATTAGGTTTCAAGGTTTTGAGGTTTTCTATTGGCTTTGGTAAGCCAATATTCTCATTTATAGGAAAAAATCCTGATTGTACAGAGTATGTCTTATCTCCTATTCCCTTGGGAGGCTATGTTAAGCTTCTGGATGAAAGAGAAGTTAATGTTGATGAGTCTGAACTACCTAGAGCATTTAATAGAAAGCCTGTTTTCCAGAGAATATGTGTTTTATTAGCTGGTCCGTTGTTTAACTTTGTTTTTGCTGTGTTAGCCTATTTTCTTATTTTCTCTTTTGGGGTTCCTCATTTGAAGCCTACTATAGGCTTTGTTGAGTTTGATTCAATTGCATATAGATCAGGGATGGTCATAGATGAAGAGATAGTTAATGTTGGTAACACACCTACTCCAACTCTAGAAAGCGCTACATTAGCAATTTTAGATGAAATATTATCTGATGGCGTCATTCAAATTACCACTTTGAATAAATTTGGTGCCTTTAGGAACATAGTGCTTGATGTAAGAGGCCTTGAGAAAGCTTTGACTCTACCTGGTGCGTTATTTAATGGTCTAGGCTTCATACCAGGTCCGGTAAGGCCTGCAATTTTGGGTGAAGTTATTGATAATTTGCCAGCTAGCAATGCTGGTTTACAAGAGTACGATAAAGTTTTGTTTATAGATGAAGAAAGAATTAATAGTTTTTCTGATATTGTTTATAATGTTCAGTCAAGACCAAATGAGTTAGTGGAAGTTGTGGTTGAGAGGAATGGTGAGAATTTAGTTAGCTCAATAGAAATTGGCTATTCTTCCAATAATGGTACTCCAGTTGGTATAATTGGCGTCAGAGAAAATACTGATATAGTTTCAGATATTTTGAGTCGATCTATAGTTATTGAGAGTTACAATTTTTTTGAATCTTTATCAAAATCTATTTTTAAAACTTTCCAGATGAGCCTTATGACACTTAAGATGATTGGTAAAATGATTATGGGCGATGTTTCAGCAAGTAATATAAGCGGCCCTATTAATATTGCAGTTTATGCAGGTGATAGTGCTCAAGGTGGACTATTGTCCTTTATTAATTTTCTGGCTTTAATAAGTATTAGTCTAGGTGTTTTAAACTTGCTCCCTATACCAATGCTAGATGGTGGTCAAATAGTCTATCAATTAGTTGAAGCTATAAAAGGATCACCTATTTCTGATAAGGCATTAATTTTATCTCAGCAATTTGGATTCTTTTTAATAGCGATTATTATAAGTTTTGCCTTTTATAATGATTTTGTTAAGTTATTATCATGATTTCTTTTAAAAGATATAATTTTATTCTATTTATTATTGGTTATTTTTTTAGCCAGCAAGTTGCCTTTTCTTTTGATCCTTGGATAGCAAGTAATTTTCGAGTTGAAGGCGCACAGCGTATTTCTGAAGGTACTATTTTTAACTATTTACCAATAAATCTTGGAGATACAATTACAGATCAAAGAGTTCAAGAAGCAGTTAGGGCTATATATTCAACAGGATTTTTTCAGGATATAGAATTTCGTCGAGATGGGGATGTATTAGTTATAGTGGTTTTAGAGAGGCCGTCTATAGAGGCATTTACCATTACAGGAAATAAAGATATTGAAACTGAGCAGCTTGAGCAATCATTAACTGATGTTGGAATGACAGTAGGAAAGATATTTGATCAATCTGTTCTTCTAGAGGTCAAGAAAGCACTTACTGAGCAGTATTACAGTCAGGGAAAGTATGCTGTTCAGATTAGAACTCCAATAGAAGAATTATCAGATAATAGGGTTAGACTAGCTATTGAAATAGCCGAGGGAGATAGGGCTAAGATTAGGCAAGTTAATATAGTTGGTAATACTAGTTTTAGTGATGAAGATATATTAGATGATTTTGAGCTAAAAACTGGTAATTTTTTATCGTTTATTAGAAATGATGATAGATATTCAAAGGAGTCGTTAGAAGGAGATCTTGAAACTTTAAGGTCTTTTTATATGGATAGAGGGTTTGCTGATTTTAGATGGGATAGTGTTCAAGTAGCTATTTCTCCAGATAAGCAAGATATATTTATAACAATAAATATTATTGAAGGCGAAAGATTCAATATCTCAGATATTAAAATTGCAGGGGATATTGTAGTACCGAGGGATGAAATAAACGATCTTATACTGATCAGTCCCGGGCAGATTTTTTCTCAGCAGTTGTTGACTAATAGTGAAGAGCTAATACGTTTTCGTTTAGGGCAAGATGGATATGCTTTTGCAGAGATTGTAGCTATTCCAGAATTAAATCAAGATACTAATGAAGCTGAGATAACATTTTTTTTAGATTCTCAGGATAGGGTTTATGTTAGGAGGATTAATTTTAATAATACAAATAATGTAAACGATGAGGTTCTTAGAAGAGAGATGCGACAATTAGAGGGAGGGTATCTTTCAAATTCTTTATTAGATCGTTCGCAAATAAGGCTTCAGAGACTTCCTTATGTTGAGAATGTTAATTATGAAACTAATCCAGTAATAGGAGAGACAGATTTAGTAGATATTGACTTTGAGATAGAAGAAGGCTTGCCAGGTCAATTTGGTGGAGGTTTAGGTTATTCTGAAACATGGGGTGGCCAGCTTAACGCAAATTTTATTCATTCGAATTTTATGGGCTCGGGAGATAGAGTGGCACTAAATCTTAGTGGAGGTAAGTATTCATCTTATTACACCTTGAACCATACTGATCCATATAAGACTATGGATGGATTGTCACAGACTCTTTCTTTCTCTTTTAGAGATATTACTCAATTCACATCTGCAAGCTCAGCATTTTCAACGGAAACTTATTCTTTGGGAGCGGATTGGTCCTACCCAATAACCGAATATCAATATCTTCAATTTGGTTTTTCCTATTCAGATACTGAAATGGCTACAAGTTTTTATAGTTCTGATCAATCTAATGAATGGGTTAAGGCTAATGGGAAGGCTTATAATATATCATCAGGGGAAAATGAATTTTTTGGAACTAAATCTGAATCTATAGAGCTCTCAACAGGTTGGATTTATGATTCAAGAAATAGATTTATTTTTCCTACTGCTGGTAAAAGGCTAGGTTTTAATCTTAATGCATCTATACCAGGAAGTGATGTGGAGTATTATGTTGCCACTCTTGGTTATACACATTATTTTCCTCTCTTAGGCAGATGGATATTTAGGGTAAACTCAGAATTTGCTTATGGTGACTCATATGGTAATAAAACGACCGCTATACCTCCATATAGGAATTTTTTTGCTGGTGGTCCTGGCTCAGTTAGGGGCTATAGAGAGAGTAGGTTGGGACCAAAAGATTCTTGGAATAATCCTTATGGCGGTAATATGAGATTAGTATCACAATTAGAGCTTGTCGTTCCTATGCCAGAGCAGTTTCAGACATCAGCAAGACTGTCTTTATTTTATGACATTGGTAATGTATTCTCTACAGGTGGCGTAACGTTTCGTGATAGATTAGATGATATAACTGATGAGTATAAATATAATCCAGATAACCTTAAGCGCTCAATAGGGATAGGAGTAGAATGGTTAGCGCCTTTGGGATTATTAAGATTTAGCTATGGACAGCCTATTAATAATAGGGCCACAACCGATAGATTTTATGCTGATGAGACAGAAGAATTTCAATTTACAGTAGGTAACGCATTTTAATTTTAGAAAAATCAAATAGGAAAAATTTTAATTATGAATAGTAGAAATAGAAGTTATATTAGTTTGCTGGGTGTTTTTGTTGTCTTGTTTGTATCTTTTTTTGGTAACAATGTTATTGCACAAGATAACGGACTCAAACTTGGTGTTGTTGATGTCTCTAGATTATTGAGTCAGTCACCACAATATCTTGCTATTATGGAAATTCTGCAGGAAGAATTTGCTCCACGTGAAAGAGATATTATTGCCATACAAACCTCTCTCCAAGAAAAAGCTGAGCTTTATGAAAGAGATGCAGCTGTTATGGGAGAGGAAGAGCGCCAAAGCCTAGAAAGGGAAATTTCAAATGATCAGAGAGATTTAGCTAGAGAGCAGGAACAGGCAACAGAAGATTTTAACTTAAGACAGAATCAAGAGCTTAGTAGGTTGCAAGGAATATTAATTGAAGCAATTAATGAATTTTCAAGCTCAGAAGATTATGATTTAGTTGTAGCAGATGCCCTTTATTATAGTATAGCTGTAGATATTACTGATGAAGTTCTTCAAACTTTACAAAATAGTTTTGAATCTGTAGATTAATTTTCTGTTTATGAGTTTTTTTAATGCCAGTTAAATTAAGCGAACTAGCTAATTTATTTGGTTGTAAGCTTGAAGGAAATCCGAATCAGGTAATTGATAGTATTTCTACATTAGAGAATGCAAAAGAAAACTCGTTATGTTTTTTTTTGGATTCTAGCAATATTGATATTCTTTCAAGCACTAGAGCCGGATGTGTAATATTAACTGAGAGTAAAAAAAATAGTTGTCCAACCTCGTGTCTTTTGGTCTCTGATCCTTATCTTACTTATGCTAAAGTAGCCAGTTATCTTTATCCACCTCCTAAACTCGATGGAGGTAATCATGAATCAGCCAGTATTTCGGGAGATGCTAGAATATCTTCTAGTGCTAAATTATCTGAGAATGTTGTAATTAGAGATAATGTTGTTATTGGTGATAATGTATTTATAGGTCCAAATACTGTTATTGGCTCTAATTCTTGCATCGCGAATAAATCTATAATTAGCGAAAATGTTACAATCAAAAATAATGTTAAAATTGGTGAAAGGTGTTATTTGCATTCTGGTTGCGTTATCGGCTCAGATGGTTTTGGATTTGTTATCGAAGGAGATGAGTGGATACCCGTCCCACAAATAGGAGGGGTTAAAATTGGTTCCGATGTTGAGATTGGAGCTAATTCTACTATTGATTGTGGAACGATTGAGGATACTATTATTTCTAAAGGAGTAAAAATAGATAACCTAGTTCATATCGGTCATAATGTTAAGATAGGTCAATTTACTGCAATAGCTGGCTGTGGCGCTATAGCTGGTAGCACAGTAATAGGAAAGAGATGCAGACTTGGAGGAGGAGCTTCAGTCTT
Organism: Gammaproteobacteria bacterium TMED78; assembly: GCA_002171615.1. GTDB lineage: Bacteria > Pseudomonadota > Gammaproteobacteria > Steroidobacterales > Rariloculaceae > TMED78. The sequence goes on along the minus strand of NHEF01000019.1, from coordinate 116,386 downwards.
AGGGCATCTAGATATTACAGATGATGTTTTTATTAATGCAAGAAGCACTGTTACAAAGTCTATTTATAATCCAGGAGTTTATTCTGGTATTATTCCTGCTCAGAGTGCAAATATATGGAAAAGGAATCTTGTAAGACTTAAAAATTTAGATAAATTATTTAAAAATTATAAAAGTTAGAAGAGAGATTGGTTTGAAACTTAACTATCTTTATGGGGCGCAAGAGATAAAAAAAAGGATACCTCAAAGAGAACCTTTTTTATTTCTAGATACTATTATTTCTTGTAATCCAGGTGAGAGTATTATTGCTACTAAGAAGGTTTTACCCACTGAGCCACATTTTGATGGACACTTCCCTGAGTACCCTGTCATGCCTGGGGTGCTTATTATAGAAGCTATGGGACAAGCAGGGGGTGTTTTAGTTTGGGATAGTATTCCTCCTAAAGACAGAAATTTTATTTTATATCTAGTAGGTGTAGAAAAAGCTAGATTTAGGAAGCCTATAGTGCCAGGTGATGAAATGATAATCACTGTAGAGATTATTAATTGTAGAAGAAATTTCTGGCGCTTCAAGGCAAAGGTAGAGGTTGAAGGGTCCTTATGTGCTACTGCCGAAATTTTAGAATCACCAGGTATGTATAGTGATTCATAAGACTGCATTAATTTCAAAAAATTCAAAAATACATGAAAATGTTTCTATTGGTCCATATTCTGTAGTAGGTCCCAATGTAGAAATTAAGACAGGTAGTGTAATTGAATCTAATGTTTCAATAAAGGGTCCAACTATAATTGGAAATAATAACCATATCTTTTCATTTTCATCTATAGGAGAAGATCCTCAAGATAAAAAATACTCTGGAGAGCCAACTAAGCTAAAAATAGGAGATAGGAATACCATAAGAGAGGGCTGTACTATTAATAGAGGAACGGTTCAGGATGAGGGCATAACGGTTATTGGAGATGATAACTGGATAATGGCTTCAGCTCATATAGCACATGATTGTATAGTTGGAAATAATACAATATTTGCCAATAATGCCTCTATAGCTGGTCATGTTAGAGTGGATGATTGGGCAATATTAGGAGGTTTCACTACAGCACACCAGTTTTGTAAGATAGGGCCCTATAGTTTTTCAAGTATGTTTACTTATATTACTAAAGATATACCAGCTTATGTAGTAGTTTCTGGAAGGCCTGCAGAGCCAAGAGGTGTAAATTTAGAAGGATTGAAAAGAAAAAACTTTAGTAGCAATAGTATTAAAAATATAAAGGAAGCTTATCGCATAATTTACAGGAAAGGCCTTAAGCTAGAAGAGGCAATAATTCGACTTAGGGAAATTAGTATTAATAATCAAGAAGTTTTGCCTATGTTAGAATCATTAAATAATGGCTCTAGAAGTATTGTGAGATAAATTTTTTTAAAAATTTAAGGTCGTTTTGAGAATAAGCTTTAAGACTAAAAAAAAATATAAAATTGCAATCTGTGCGGGTGAGGCATCGGGAGATAATCTAGGTGCTGAACTAATCAAAGAGCTCAAAGCTTTGCTTCCAAATATAGAATTTTTTGGTGTTGCTGGGCAAAAAATGATTAGTCAGGGATGTGTTCCACTTTATAGAGTAGAGCAACTATCAGTGATGGGCTTATTTGAGGTATTGAAACATTTGCCTAGAATTTTATGGCTAAGATATAATTTAATAAATAAAATTAAAAAAATAAAACCTGATGTTTTTATAGGGATAGACTCACCAGACTTTAATCTTCTAATAGGAGACTCATTAAAAAAAGCTAATATACCAGTAGTACAATATGTAAGTCCGCAGGTATGGGCTTGGAGGCAATCAAGAGTTAAAAAGATTAAAAAATCAGTTGACCTTATATTATGTTTGCTTCCATTTGAGAAAATTTTTTATGATGCTCATGGTATTAGTTCTTTTTTTGTTGGTCATCCTATAGCAGATCAAATACCGGAAAATATTAAGCATAACTTAGATAGAAAAGCTTTTAGTATAGATGAGAATTCAAAAGTGTTAGCGATTCTTCCAGGTAGCAGATCAAATGAAATTCATTATCTTGCTGAGCCGTTTATAGAGACAGCAAAATGGCTAATAAGTAAATTTCCTGACTTATTAGTTCTAATTACACTATCAAATAGCAAAGATTTAGATTTATTTTTAAGTAATAACATTAATCTTAAAAATGAAGTAATGCTTGATAGAAGATATCGGTTTATTATTGGGAAGTCTAGAATGGCCATATCAGCCTCTAATGTGGTTCTAACTGCATCCGGGACAGCTAGCCTTGAAGCAGCACTAATAAAAAAACCAATGGTTGTTGCTTACATAGTTTCAGATATTTCATTTTGGTTATTTAATAAGCTAGGTTTAAAAAAATTAAAATTTTTTAGCTTACCAAATCTCCTTACTCAGAGTAGCATTGTTCCAGAATATGTTCAGAATGATGTTAAAGCAGACATAATGGGAAGAGACTTGGAAGGCTTCTTAAATAATAATAATAATTTTGAAAAACAAAAAGAAATATTTGTTAAGTTACATCATGAACTTAAAATGGGTGCAAGTAAAAGGTCAGCAGAAGTAGTATATGATCTAATTTCTGAAGATTAATTTGAAAAGTATTGCTGGAAACAAAAATAGTGATAATGATAAGCTTATTGCTGGTGTCGATGAAGCAGGAAGAGGGCCAATAGCTGGACCGGTTTTTGCTTCAGCCGTTATATTGAATAAGCAAAAACCTATTATTGGTTTAAATGATTCTAAAAAGATATCAAAAAATAAAAGGAAGGCTCTAGCTATTTTAATAAAGAAAAATTCACTAGCCTATTCTGTTTTCATGGTTTCTTCACGGGTTATTGATAAAATAAATATTCTTCAAGCTACAATGATTGCAATGGAAAAAGCCATTTTATCTTTAAAGATAAAGCCTGATGAAGTTAAAATAGATGGAAATCAAGTACCTAATTTTGATGAAGTTGGGCATAGTTTTTCTCTCAACTCTGTAATCAAGGGCGATGAAAAAATACAAGAAATTAGTGCCGCCTCTATATTAGCTAAAGTATATAGAGATAGATATATGAATTTTATTCATTATAGATACCCTAATTATAATTTTTATATTAATAAAGGCTATCCAACTAAAGATCATGTTGATAGATTAGGAGTATTTGGATTAAGCCCTTACCATAGAATAAGTTTTAAACCATGTAGTTTTTATCAGGAAAAGAATATATATGAATAAAAATGGATTTATACATTTAAAAGTTCATAGTGAATTCTCTCTTGTGGATAGTGTAATTAGTATACCTTCACTTATTAATTCTTCGTTAGAGAAAAATATGCCTGCAATTGCTTTATCAGAAGAAGCAAATACCTTTTCACTTGTAAAATTTTATAATAAAGCTAAATCCAAAGGTATAAAGCCTATAATAGGTTCTGATGTACTTTTTAAAAGACGGTTAAGTGATTCTGATTCATATCGGATGACTCTTCTTTGTAAAGATAATTATGGATTTAAGAATTTAAGTAAACTACTTAGCTTGGCGCATTCTAAGGGTAGATTTAATGATAAATCTTTTATTATAGAAGAATGGTTGAGCTCTGAGAGGTTGAAGGGGTTAATAGCACTTTCAGGAGGACAGTTTGGTGAAATAGGCCAAAAAATACTAGCTAAGAAAGATCAGGATATTCAGTATACATTAAAGTATTGGTTGGAGCTATTTCCTGATAATTTTTATCTTGAGCTTCAGAAATTAGGTAGGCCAAATGAGGATAATTATATAGAAAACGCTCTTCAAATAGCTACTTCATATTCTATTCCAGTTGTAGCAACAAATGATGTGAGGTTTATATCTAAAGAAGACTTTTCTTCACATGAAACAAGAGTTGCTATTCAAGATAAAGTAATTTTATCAGATCCTTCAAGGCTGAAAAAATATACAAAACATCAGTATCTCAAGTCTTCGGCCGAGATGGAAAAAGTTTTTGCCGAGATTCCAGAAGCCTTAGAAAATACAACTGAGATAGCTAAAAGATGTAATTTTTTCTTAGATTCTGGCAAACCTATTTTTCCAGTTTTTACTCCACCAAATGGTAATAGTACGAAAGAATATCTTAAGGAGAGGTCACTAGAGGGTCTAAAGAAAAGAATTATAGATGGGAATCTTAATAAAGAAAAGGAAAGTGACTACCTTGAAAGACTTAACTATGAATTAACAACAATTTGTGAGATGGGATTTGAAGGCTATTTTCTTATTGTCGCTGATTTTATTGATTGGTCTAATAATAATTTAATCCCAGTGGGGCCTGGTCGGGGCTCTGGAGCAGGCTCTTTAGTTGCTTTTGTTTTAGAAATAACAGATGTTGACCCTATGATTCATGATTTATTGTTTGAGAGATTTTTAAACAAAGAAAGAGTTTCAATGCCTGATTTTGATATTGATTTTTGTATAGAGGGTAGAGATAAGGTAATCGATTATATAGCAGATAAATATGGAAGTGACCACGTTTCTCAGATTATAACTTTTGGAACAATGGCTGCAAAAGCAGTAGTTAGAGATGTTGGGAGAGTATTAGGTATGCCTCATGGTTATGTTGATAGCGTTGCAAAGCTTATTCCATTTGAAGTAGGCATCACTCTTGATAAGGCAATAGAAAAAAACTCAGAACTAAAAAAGCGGTACGAGAATGAAGATGAGATTAAGTTACTTATTGAGAGAGCAAAATCATTAGAGGGCCTGGCTAGAAATGCTGGAACTCATGCAGGAGGAGTTGTAATAGCTCCTGAGCCTTTAACAGAGTACATGCCATTATACTCTGATGAAGATGGAAATTTCCTTAGTCAATTTGATAAAGATGATGTTGAGTCTATTGGATTGATAAAATTTGATTTTCTAGGGCTGAAAACCTTGACTGTTATTAAGCATGCATTAGAAGAAATTAATAGGAAAAAAAATCAAGATGGCTATGAAGAAGTTAGAATAGAAACCATTCCATTAGATGATAGCGATACATTTGAGCTTTTGAAAAGTTGCAATACTAGTGCAGTTTTTCAAATTGAATCAAAAATGATGAAAAATGTTATCAAAGGTGTTCAGCCTGATAATTTTGATGATCTTACTGCTATTCTAGCTCTAGGGAGGCCTGGACCATTGGATTCGGGAAGTGTAGATGATTTTGTTCGTGGTAAGCATGGGCTTAATAATAAGCTCATAAATTATTATCATCCTCTTCTTAAGCCTATTCTTCAATCTACTTATGGAGTTTTTGTTTATCAAGAGCAGGTCATGCAAGCAGCACAAATTCTAGCTGGTTATACTTTAGGAGAGGCAGATATTCTTAGAAGGGCTATGGGTAAGAAAAAAGAAGATGAAATGGCCAACCAAAGAGAAGTCTTTATTAAGGGGGCCAGCAATAAAGGCATAGAGAAAAGAATATCCGAAGAAGTGTTTGACATAATGGAGAGCTTTGCTGGTTACGGCTTTAATAAATCTCATGCCGTTGCTTATGCTATTGTTGCATTTAGGACGGCATGGCTAAAAACACATTACCCTGACGAATTTATGTCAGCCGTACTTACAATGGATATGGATAATACAGATAAAGTAATGGATCTTACAGAAGAATGTATAAGAATGAGTATTAATGTTAATGCTCCAAATATTAATAGCTCTTTATATAGCTTTTCAGTAAGTCAGAAATCAGAAATTAATTATGGTTTAGGCGCAATTAAAGGCGTTGGAAAAAATATAATCGATGAAATTATTATTGAGAGAAAAATTAACGGAAAATATCTTGATTTAATTGATTTTTGTAAAAGGCTAGGCAGTCAAACTATCAATAAAAGATCTTTAGAGGCATTAATTAAGTCAGGTGCTATGGATATATTAGGTACAAATAGAGCTACTGCATTTAGTGCTATTGATAGCCTTCTGAGAATAGCTGGAACTAATGCAGAAATGCAAGCTGCCGGTCAACATTCACTTTTTCCAGCGCAAGGTAACTCAGGCTTAGAGCATGTCCTCAAGCCAACAGTTGAATGGCATGATAGAGATAAGTTGTTATTTGAAAAAGAGAGTTTAGGATTTTACTTAACCGATCATCCTTTTAATGAATATAAGAATCATGCTTCCCAATTTACTAATGGCTCAATAACAAAGGTAACTCATGCTTTACCAAAAGACAGAAAATATTTTAGCTCAAAATCTAAGGTAAGCATCGCAGGATTGGTTTGTGATATATATAGGAATAGAAATACAATAAGTATAATTCTTGATGATACAACATCTAAAATTGAAGTTATAGTATTTGAGGATATCTATAGTAAATATCAGAATAAAATCATGAAAGATTCTATATTATATGTTGAGGGTCAATTAAGTTATGATGAGTTCAATAATAACTGGAGATTGAAGGCTCTATTTATTGACACGATAGATCAGGCTATTGAAAAAAATGCAAAAAGATTAACAATAAGCTTTAATAGTAATGACAATAAAAGTATTTTATCAAAAAATTTAAAGCAAGCACTTCAGGCGTATAGAGGGGGAGATTGTGATGTTTATTTATACTACACAAACTCTAAAGCTAGTACATCAGTAAAACTAGGCAGTGATTGGTCTATATCTCTTAAGAGAGACGCTAGAGATAAGATTTCCTCCCTTTTCGGTGACGAGGGTTATAATATTCACTATAAGAAATCTTAATTTTCAATTATCATTCTAAAATGGATAATAAATTTATATCACTAGAGGAGCCAATAGCTGAACTTGAAGCCAAGATAGATGAGCTAAAATTTATTGGGGATGATTCTGAGGTAAATATAAGTGAAGAAATATCTAGATTAAAAGTTAAGAGCGATAAATTAACTAAAAAGATATTTTCTGATTTGTCATCATGGGAAATAGTTAAACTCTCTAGACACCCCTCTAGGCCTTATGCTTTAGATTATATTGAATTATGTTTTACTGATTTTCAAGAATTGCATGGCGATAGAATGTATGCTGATGATCAATCTTTAATTTGTGGTATAGCAAAATTAGAAGGTCTTCCTATAATTATTATTGGTCATCAAAAAGGAAGAGACTCGAAAGAACGATTGAAAAGGAATTTTGGTATGCCTAAGCCAGAAGGTTATCGTAAAGCATTAAGAGTTATGAGATTAGCAGAAAAGTTTAATTTACCCATAATAACGCTTATTGATACTCCAGGCGCTCATCCAGGGTTAGGTGCAGAAAAGAGGGGGCAAAGCGAGGCTATTGCAAAGAATATTTATGAAATGGTTAAATTGAAAACGCCAATAATTTCTATTGTTATAGGAGAGGGTGGTTCAGGAGGGGCTCTTGCAATTGGTGTAGCTGATAAAATTATGATGCTAGAATATAGTATATATTCTGTTATTTCACCAGAAGGATGTTCTTCTATTCTCTGGAAAACACCAGACAAGGCTAAAGAAGCCTCTGAATCACTTAGCTTGACTGCGAATCGTCTTCTAGATTTGGGATTAATTCATGAGGTGATTAAAGAGCCTCTTGGAGGAGCTCATCGAGACCAAGTAGCTATGTCGAATATTCTAAAGAGTACAATAATTAGCTCTTTAAATGAACTAGAGTCTTTACCTATAGATTTAGTTCTTAAGAATAGACAATCTATGTATATGAAAAATGGAATTTTTGAAGATAGCTAGGTTTTTGAAAAATTCCTTTAGTTAGAATTTAATTAAATTGATCGATAAATTTTTAGCAAAAATTAGAACAAGTTTAAATGAGTATATAGTCTCTAAAGGGATAAGGACTGTATTCATTGCATATAGTGGAGGCCAAGACTCAACTGTTCTTTTGCACACTCTCCCTAAGCTAGATCTAGGTATAGAAATTAAAGCTATACATATTAACCATCTTATCCAAGAAGAATCATTTACTTGGGAGAGGCATTGTAAAAAAAATTGTGACAATCTCGGTATAGATTTAATTATTAAAAAAGCTTCTTTAGACATAAAAAGCCCTGGTGGTACAGAAGCCCAAGCTAGGGTAGCTAGATATTTATCCTTTAGTCAGATAATTTCTAAAAATCAATTATTAGTTACTGCCCATCATGCTGATGATCAATTAGAAACTTTTTTATTGAGATTATTGAGAGGGAGTGGAGTAAAAGGGCTAAGAGGGATTTTAGCTTTTAACGCCTTTGGGAATGGCTACCTTGCAAGACCATTTTTAAATATTACTAAGAGTGAGATATGTATTATTTCGCAATACTTAAAATTAGACTGGATTGAGGATATCAGTAATAAAGATATAAGTTTTGATAGAAACTATCTTAGGCATAAAATACTTCCTCAAGTTTATAAAAGGTGGCCCTCAGCTCAGATAGTCACTACAAGGGCTTCAGAAAAAATGGTAGAGGCTGAGAGTCTACTAAATACTTTAGCAAAGATTGATTCGGATAGAATAATAAATAAAAATAAAATACCAATAGATTTTATCACTGGATACGATAAATCAAGGTCAAGAAATTTGTTAAGAAGTTTAATATCAGACTTAGGCTTACCAGTTCCTAGCTCTTCTCAGCTTGAGGCTTTGCTTGACTCTCTTTTAATCTTAAGAAATGATGCTAAAACTCAAGTAAATTGGAAAGGTGCTGAAGCTAGAATATTTAAAGGTAATTTATATCTTTTTAAGCCAATGGAAAGCCTTTCTAGCTTTAAAAACGAAGAATGTCTATCAAGAGAAAAGACGTGGATTAGTCCTTGTGGAGATTTGAGCCTTGAGGTTACGCTGGGATCAGGATTACCAGATTCATGGATCAATGAAGGCTTGCATGTTAGGTTTAGAAAGGGTGGAGAAAAGCTTATCATTTTAAATAGCACTCACCATAAGACACTTAAGAATCTTTTTCATTCTAAATCAATTGTTCCTTGGATGAGAGACAAGATACCTCTAATTTATTATAAAGGTCAACTAGTAGCTGTTGCTGATCTATGGCTATCAGATAGAATAAATAGCGAAAAAAAAGATGATATCTTTTGGAAAATTAATTGGAGTAATCATCCTTCCATATATTGACCTTAGTTCTAGCCATTTTATTTATTCAAAAAAAAAAGAAAGGATAATGCTGGCGAAATAATTTTTCTTTTGGTATTTTTGAAAACCGTCTTATGTGAATTTCTTATCAGAGTCTAGGAGTTAAGGCGGGTCATGACTAATTATGTTTTTATTACAGGTGGAGTTGTATCATCCCTAGGTAAGGGTATTACCTCGGCATCCTTGGGCGCAATAATGGAGTCGAGAGGCCTAAGCGTTAGTATGATTAAGCTTGATCCTTATATAAATTTTGACCCAGGAACTATGAGCCCCTTCCAGCATGGAGAAGTTTTTGTTACAGAAGATGGAACAGAAAGTGATCTAGATCTTGGCCATTATGAGAGGTTTGTAAATTTTAAAACTGGCAAAAATAGCAACTATACCACCGGATATATCTACAGCAGTGTTATTGCAAAAGAAAGAAAGGGTGACTATCTAGGCGCTACAGTACAGGTAATTCCTCATATTACAGATGAAATTAAGAATTCTATTATTCTGGGTTCAGTTAATTCAGATATTTGTTTAGTTGAAATTGGAGGCACAGTAGGAGATATAGAATCACTCCCATTTTTAGAGGCAATAAGGCAAATGGGTGTTGAATTAGGCAAAGAGAAAGTAATCTATATTCATTTGACTCTTGTTCCTTTCATAGCGGCATCTTCGGAAATTAAAACTAAACCAACACAGCATTCTGTAAAGGAACTGCGATCAATAGGTATTCAGCCAGATATTTTAGTATGCCGTTCAGAGCTTCCTTTGCCAGATGAGCATAAGACTAAGATTGCTTTATTCACAAATGTCGAAGAAAGGGCAGTTATTTCTACAATAGATGTAGATGATTTGTATAGCATTCCATTAATGCTTCATGAACAAGGATTAGATCAGATTGTATCAGATAAACTTAAACTTGAATGTGAAGAAGCTGATTTATCACAGTGGAGATATGTTGCTCAATCTAGAAAAGAGACAAAAAATGAAATTAGTATAGGTATGGTTGGTAAGTATATGGATCTAAAGGATGCATATATTTCTTTAACTGAGGCTTTGCTCCACGCTGGCATTCATTCTTCTACAAAGGTAAATATTATTTATATTGATTCAGAGCGAATTCAAAAAGAAGGCGATGGCCTTTTATCAGACTTAGATGCAATACTAGTACCTGGCGGTTTTGGTGATAGAGGAATTGAAGGCAAGATAGATGCAGTATCTTACGCTAGAAAAAATAATGTACCTTATTTGGGAATTTGCTTAGGTATGCAAGTTGCAATAATCGAATTCTCTAGAAATATTGCTAATCTAAAAGGAGCTCATTCTACAGAGTTTGATAGAAGAACAAAAAATCCTGTAATAGCTCTTATTGAGGAATGGAAAGACATAAGTGGTAAAAAAGAAATAAGGGATGATAAATCTAACCTTGGGGGAACTATGCGCTTAGGAGCTCAATTGTGCTCACTATCTAAGAATAGTTTGGCCCATCTTGCATATAATAAAAATAAAATATTAGAAAGACATAGGCATAGATATGAGTTTAATAATAATTATTTTGATAAATTAGAAAATCTTGGTTTATCATTTTCTGGAATTTCAGATGACGGGCTAGTAGAAATTATTGAAATAAGCGACCATCCTTGGTTTTTAGCTTGTCAATTTCATCCTGAATTTACATCCAATCCTAGAGATGGGCATCCTCTATTCATTAGTTTTGTTGAAGCTGCTGTTAAAAGGTCAAATAAATAGAATATAAATATAGAGATTTTTCATAAATGGACACTATAAAAAAAATTAAAGGTATTGAGATTATTGATTCGCGAGGCATGCCTACAGTAGAGGCAGAGGTTTTGTTAGATTCAGGCTCAATTGGAAGGGCTTCTGTGCCCTCAGGGGCCTCCACAGGCTCAAAAGAAGCTATTGAGCTAAGAGACCTTGATAAGAGTAGGTATTTTGGTAAAGGCGTAGCTAAGGCCGTCTCTAATATTAATGAATCAATACATAATGCCTTAGTTGGCCAAACTATTGATAGTCAGAGATCTATTGATTCTATGCTTATAGAGCTTGACGGTACTTCAAATAAGTCTAGGTTAGGAGCAAATTCTATTTTAGCAGTCTCACTAGCTTATGCGAAAGCTAGTGCTTTAAATCAGGGGTTAAGTTTATATCAAAGCTTATCATCTTTTGAAAATTATACTTCTCCAGTACCTATGATGAATATTTTAAATGGGGGTTCTCATGCTGAAAATAATATTGATATTCAAGAATTTATGATAATTCCGATAGGTTTGGACTCTTTTTCAGAGGCAGTAAGATGTGGTGTAGAGATTTTTCATAGCCTGAAAGAAATTCTTTCTAAGAGAGGTCTTAATACAGCTGTTGGGGATGAAGGAGGTTTTGCTCCAGATTTATCTTCTAATGAAGACGCTTTAAAAATTATTAGTGATGCTATTGAAAATTCAGACTATACACTCGGTAGGGACGTATTTTTAGGGCTAGATGTAGCAAGTACCGAGATCTACTCTGAGGGGCTCTATTATCTTAAATCAGAGGATAAGAAATTTAATTCTAAGGATTTTTGCTTATATTTGGAGGATTTAGTCTCTAAGTATCCAATTATTTCTATTGAGGACGGCATGTCAGAGGATGATTGGCTAGGGTGGGAGTTTATGTCTGAGAGATTTTCTAATAGGATACAGTTAGTAGGTGATGATCTTTTTGTGACCAATACCATGCTTTTATCTAAAGGGATATCAAAAAATGTAGCTAATAGTATATTAATTAAGCCAAATCAAATTGGTACTTTGAGTGAAACTTTAGATGCTATTAGCATGGCAGATGAAGCTTCTTACTCTTCCATAATCTCTCATAGATCTGGAGAAACTGAAGATAGCACTATTTCCGATATATCAATTGGTACTAATGCAACACAAATAAAAACAGGTTCATTATGTAGATCAGATCGTTTAGCTAAGTATAATCAAATTTTAAGAATAGAGAAGGATCTTGGTAAAAATATAAAATATGCTTCTTTTGATGCCTTTAATTTAGTTTTTTAATTATGAGCAAGATATTGATATTTTTTATGGCAATTTTATTAATTACTATTCAACTTTTTTTCTGGTTATCTGATGGGGGCATTAGAGAAGCTTGGAATCTAGAAAAAGAGGTCGAGTTAAGATTTGATAAAAATCAAGAATTAGAGGAGAGAAATAGCTCATTAGAAGCTGAGGTATTTGATTTAAAGCAAGGTTTAAGCGCTATAGAAGAAAGGGCTAGAACAGATTTAGGGATGATTAGTCAAGAAGAAACTTATTATCATATTATTGATGAGTAATGCTAATTTTTTTTGAGCAGTACATATAGCGCACCACTTCCACCATCATTGGCCCTAGCTGTGATAAATGCTAGAACTTCATCCCATTGGCCGAGCCATCTTTGAACATAATACTTTAAGATAGGTCCTTCAGGGCCTGACCCAAGACCTTTTCCATGTACTACCCTTACACATCCAAACGAATTAATTAATGAATCTCTTATAAATTCTTTAAGTATTATTTTAGCCTGTCTAGTAGTATAGCCATGCAAATCAATTTCTGATTGAATAATATATTTACCACTTTTTAACTTATTAAAAATCTTTTTAGAAACTCCAGATCTACAGAAAGATATCTCATTGCCTAATTGCTCAATTTCATTAGATGATATTTTAATATCCATCATACTTGTATTATTATTTATATTTTTTCTTCTTTGAGATTGAATTTTTTTTTTAATTTTAGAAGAATTATTGATAAAAATACTTTTATCTTTATTGAGGGGCCTGACATTTTTCATAGCCTCATTAAATAAATTTTTTTCGTCATCATTATTTTTCATAAATTATCTCAATAATTGTAAGCTTTAAGTATAATCATAATTATAAATTATCTAACATAGGTATTGAAATATGAAGATTCTACTATCAAATGATGATGGCTATCAGTCCAGAGGTTTAAGATTATTGGCTAAGAGCCTAAAGGAAGTCGCTGAAATTCTAGTGATAGCTCCTGATAGAAACTGTAGTGGTGGAAGTAGTGCCTTGACCTTGTCTGCTCCGCTAAATATACAGAGATTTAAAAAAGACTATTACTATGTGAATGGAACTCCAACAGATTGTATCCATCTTGCACTCACTAGTTTTTTTGACTTTAAGCCAGATATGATTATTTCTGGTATAAATCATGGCGCTAACCTTGGGGATGATGTTTTATATTCTGGTACTGTCGCTGCCGCTCTTGAGGCAAGACTTTTCGGGATTCCCTCAATCGCTATATCTTTAGCTTATAAAGATGGTTCAAACTTTGAAACTGCTGTATCAGTAACTAAAGATTTAATTAAGATGATTGAAGACAATCCTCTTAAAAAGAATACTATACTTAATGTAAACGTTCCTGACATACCAAAAAAATATCTTAAAGGAATTAGCTCAACAAGGCTTGGCTCTAGAGAAAGGCCTGATCCTGCCATAGCCACAAAAAATCCTAAAGGTAAACCTTTTTACTGGATAGGTAAAGCTGGCCTAAGTAAAGATGATGGTGAGGGAACAGACTTCTTTTCTGTAAAAAATAATATTGTTTCTGTTTCTCCTCTAAAAGTTGATTTAACAGATTATGATCTTGTTCCTAAATTAAATAATATACTGACTTCATTGAAATAGTGGACAGTAATTCTAAAAAAATAGGTATAGGTATGACTTCTGCTAGAACTAGGCAAAGGCTTATTGATAGATTAATAAAGCAAGGCATAATAAATAAAAGGGTTTTAGATGTTATTGAAAAGGTTCCTAGACATTCATTTGTTGATGAGGCTTTGTCTAGTAGAGCTTATGAGGATACTGCACTCCCAATTGGTTTTGGCCAGACCATTTCTCAGCCATATATTGTTGCTTTAATGACTGAGCTATTGGTTAGCTTATTGCCTGAATCTGGAAAATTCAACAGACTGCTTGAAATTGGAACCGGGTGTGGTTATCAAGCCGCTATTTTATCCTCTTTTGCTAATGAAGTTTTTAGTATTGAGAGAATAAAGCCTTTATTTCATAAATCTAGACAAAATCTTCTAAAAGCTGGTATAAAAAATGTATCCTTAAGACTTGCTGATGGTAATTTAGGATGGAATAATAAATCTCCTTTTCAGGGCATAATTGTTGCTGCCGCTCCCTTGAAAATACCAAAAGATTTATTGATGCAATTAGATGATGGAGGTAGAATTATTGCTCCTATTGGTGACGAAAAAGATCAAGTTTTGGTTTGTATTTCACGAAAGGGGAATAATTTTGATAGTGAATCTATCTGTCCGGTTAAGTTTGTGCCCTTAATTCAGGAAATTTAATATTGTCAATATTTACTAAAACTTATGACTACATTATTTCCTTAGCAGGGAAAAAATATTCTGAATATATTTTAATTTTGCTAAGTGCATCAGAGTCGATATTCTTTCCTATTCCTCCAGATTCTTTGCTTATACCAATGTCATTAGCTAATCAAAAGAAGGCTTTTTATTATGCATTTCTAGCTACTTTTTCTTCAGTAGCAGGAGGAATGGTTGGTTATTTCATTGGCTCTTTTGCAATAGATTTAATTGAACCAATACTAATTTCTAGAGGTTATATAAATGATTTTAATACCGCTAAAGACTGGTTTGATACTTGGGGAGTGCTTGCGGTATTTATTGCTGGTTTTTCTCCTGTTCCTTATAAGATATTTACAATCACGGCAGGAAGCTTAGGGATGTTTTTACCAGGGTTTATCTTTGCCTCATTGATTGGAAGAGGCTCTAGGTTTTTCCTCGTTTCCGGACTAATTGTATGGGGAGGAGAAGGGATGAACGAAAAAATAAGAGCTCAATTTGACAAGGTTACTATTTTCACAGCAATTATTATCATAGGAATTATTTTTTATCTGCTGTAATTTTTTATGATTAAATATTATCTAATTTTTTTATTCATTTCTTTTTATCTTGCTGGTTGTTCAAGAACCTTAGTTGATTATAGTGTTGATAGTCATATCGTAAAAGAAGGAGAGACTCTTCAGCATATTGCCTTAAATTATAAAGTAAGTTATGAAAATTTAATTTCTCTAAATAATATACATGATCCTAATACAATTTTTCCAGGCCAGAGATTAATCATAAGAGATCCTAATTTTAAAAAAAATTCTTCAGATAGTGGGTATGTAAATAAAGTGATCAAAGCTAAAAAAAATATATGGAATCTACCTGCCGAAGGAAAAATAATAAGGAAATTTAATAACGATCAGGAGCTAAGCAATGGTATAGGAATAGGAGGTTCAATTGGTAATGATGTTTTTGCAACTTTATCTGGTACTGTTGTTTATGCAGGGGAAGGATTAGTAAGTTATGGCAAGTTAATTATTATTAGACATGACGATATCTATCTGAGCGCTTATGGTTTTAATCACATCCTATTTATCTCAGAGGGCGATAAAGTTGAGGCTGGCCAAATCATTTCTCAAATGGGTGATGGTCCAGGTAATATACCCCAGCTTTATTTCGAAATAAGAGAGAATGGTATACCAATAGATCCAATGATTTATTTAGAAAATTTATAGATTAAATAATTATGGCTGCTGACACTTTTCTATATTCATGCGCAAGAAGGTTGTATGTTCTGCAGGCAGATGAAGTATCCATTACTTCCAAGCCAATTTTTTTATCGTTAAAGAAAGATATAATTTCCGGTTCAATAAATACTGTAGTTTTACCAGTGCCTAAGAGGATAATTTCTGTATCTATCTCAGTAGCTAATTTAATGCTTTCAATACTAATGTCTTGTTTTTTATGACAAGCCCAGTTAGGTAAAATTTTATTTATGGTAATTATAAAACTATTTTCTAGCCATTCATTATTGACAAGGATTTTTTTATCTTCCCAGGCATTTATAAGATTTACATTAGTTTTTTCTTTGACTAGTTCCATACAATAATACAAGGTTAATATAATTTCTTAATATAATATAGCTTTTTGACAGTATACTTATGAATATAATAGAAGAAAGATCATTAAATGATGATTCATATAGATGGGATTGGCCAAAAGATATATCACCGCTATTAAAAAAGATATTTTCTTCCAGAGATATAGGTTCACCTGACGATATAAATTATTTTCTTTCAAATATCTTACCAGTTAGTCAATTTAACGAGCTTAATGATGCAGTTAGTTTATTAGTTAAAAATAAAGATACTAAGATAGTTATTGTAGGTGATTTTGATGTAGATGGGGCAACTAGTACGACATTAATGCTTTCATGTTTAAGAGATTATGGTTTTAAAAATGTCGACTATTTTATACCTGATAGGTTCAAGCTAGGGTATGGTCTTACTAAGGAGTTAGTAAAAAAACTAATAACTGATAATTCTCCAGGACTCATAGTTACGGTTGATAATGGTATTACAAGTATAGAAGGTTGTAAGTTTGCCAAAGAGAATGATATAGATGTTCTTATTACTGATCATCATTTACCTGGTGAGAAATTACCAGATGCAATGATAGTTAATCCAAATTTAAAAAATTGTTCATTTAAAGGAAAAAATCTTGCAGGGGTAGGTGTCGTTTTTTATCTCATGGCAGCTTTAGGTAAATACCTCAAAAGCCATAGAAGCGTTTTAAAATATCTAGACTTAGTTGCTTTAGGTACAGTTGCTGATTTGGTAACCCTAGATTTAACAAATAGAATACTTATTAAAAATGGTTTAAAGCAAATGAGATCTTTCAGTAGTTCTTATGGCATAAAAGCTCTAGCTAAAATTTCTAATATTAAACTGGTAGATATAGATGAATCTGAACTGTCTTATAAAGTAGCTCCTAAAATTAATGCTGCGGGTAGGTTGGAAGATATGTCTATAGGAGTAAAGTGCTTGTTAAGCTCTTCTGATAGTGAGGCTATGAATTATGCTAGAGAGCTAGAAAAGATAAACTTAAGAAGAAGAGAGCTAGACAGAAAGATGAGTATTGAAGCTAAGAATATGCTTAACTCGATCAGTGTTATTGAAAAAAATAATTTACCTAATATTATATCTCTTTATAGTAAAGATTGGCATGAAGGTGTTGTAGGGATTGTAGCTTCAAAAATTAAGGAGCAATATCATAGACCAGTGTTTATTTTTGCTTCAGCTGCTAACAATTATATTAAAGGCTCTGGTAGATCTATACCAGGTTTTCATTTAAGAGACTCTCTTGCTGAATTAGATTCTTGTGTGCCTGGTTTAATTGATAAATTTGGAGGACATGCAATGGCAGCCGGATTAACTTTAAACTTATCAAGCTTAGAAACCTTTAATAAAGAAATACAGCTAATTGCTTCAAGAAAATTAGATGATGAAATATTGGCTCGTAAAATTTTAACTGATGGACAGTTAAACGAGATAGATTTTTCAATTAAAAGTGTGAAAGATATAATTGATTCAGGCCCTTGGGGTCAGAATTTTCCAGAACCACTTTTTGAAGGTTATTTTAAGTTAGTCTCTCAAGATGTTGTTGGTAATTCTCATCTTAAGATGTCCTTAATGACATTAAGTTCTAATTTAAAGCTTGATGCAATAGCTTTTAATACCATTGCATCAGATCATAAATTAAATTCAACTATAAGAGTTACTTACAAGCTTAAGATAAATAATTATTTTGACTTACCTAGACTACAACTTGTGATTAATCATATAGAATAATAAGATGGTATATTTTCTTAGAATAGTAATCGGATATTTTTTATGGACTTTACCTCAGTAGGTATTTTGATTTCTGATCTGATTGAGCGTTATAGCTCTTTGAGGGGGTATCTTTGACTATGATAGTAAGAAAAGCAGACTATCTGATATTAACACTGCTTTAGAGGAACCTGATAGCTGGAAAGACCAAAAAAAGATAGAATTACTTAGTAAGGAAAAGTCTTCATTGGAGACTATAATCATAGATATAGAAAAAATATCATCTTCACTTAATGACAATAAAGAGCTATTTCAAATAGTTAAGGATGAGAAGGATAGCGATACCCTTAGGGATATTTTTTCTGATTTAGAGAGCGTCAAAGATCTTTTAGAGAAGTTAGAATTTCAAAGAATGTTTTCGGGTGAGATGGATAGTTTTAATGCCTATTTAGATATTCAAGCAGGATCAGGTGGAACAGAAGCTCAGGATTGGGCTGAGATGCTTTTAAGAATGTATCTAAAATGGGCTGAGTCTAATGGTTTTAAGGCTGAGATATTAGAAAAATCACCAGGAGAAGTTGCTGGTATAAAG
The DNA here is from genome assembly GCA_002171615.1 of Gammaproteobacteria bacterium TMED78. GTDB lineage: Bacteria > Pseudomonadota > Gammaproteobacteria > Steroidobacterales > Rariloculaceae > TMED78. The sequence continues at coordinate 98,014 of NHEF01000019.1, read as the reverse complement.
AGTTCCTCAATTCTATTTTCAGGGAATTATGCATATGGTTGGATTAAGACCGAAACAGGAGTCCATAGATTAGTTAGAAAGTCGCCTTTTGATTCAAGTAATAGAAGACATACATCTTTTGCTGCTGTATTCGTTTCTCCTGAGGTAGATGATGATTTAGATATAGAGATAAATCCATCTGATATAAGAATTGATGTTTATAGAGCTAGTGGAGCAGGTGGACAACATGTCAATAAAACTGAATCAGCAGTAAGGATAACTCATCTACCTACTAATATTGTTGCCCAGTGTCAAAGCGGAAGATCTCAGCATAAAAATAAGGCTACAGCAATGAATCAGCTTAAGGCAAAGCTATATGAATTTGAAAAAAGTAAAAGAGATGCTGAGAAAGATTTTTTAGAAGAAGGTAAGGCTGATATAGGCTGGGGAAATCAAATTAGGTCATATGTCCTTGACCAGTCTAGGGTAAAAGACCTTAGAACAGGCCTCGAGAATTCTAACCCTGAATCAGTTTTGAATGGTAATATTGAATCTTTTTTAGAATATAGTCTTAAAAAAGGAATAAATTAGATGAATGAAGAAGTTAAAAAAGAAGAAAATAAATTAATCTCTGAAAGGAAGAAAAAATTAAATAGTCTAAAAAAAAGAGAAAAAGTTTATACAAACTCTTTTAGAAGAAATGCTGTATCTGATCACTTGCATCAAACCTATGGTAATAAAAGTAAGGAGAGCCTTGAAAAAGAAGATTCTATTATTTCAATAGCTGGTAGAATTATGGCTAAACGGATCATGGGAAAATCAAGCTTTTTTAATATACAGGATGGCTCCGGTTCAATTCAATTATTTTTAAAAAAAGATTTTGTTACTGAAGATATTTATAACGAAGTTAAGGGTTGGGATATTGGAGATATAGTCGGAGCAGAAGGAAAAATTTTTAAAACTAATACAGATGAACTATCGCTTAAAGTAAATAAGATAGTTTTATTAGTGAAATCTCTTAGGCCGTTTCCAGAAAAATGGCATGGCATAGAAGATCAAGAGATAAAAATAAGACAACGCTATCTCGATTTAATCGTAAGTAAAGAAACAAGGAGTGTATTTAAGGTCAGAAGTAAAATAATAAGCTTTATTCGCTCGTATCTATCTTCACTAGATTTTTTAGAAGTTGAGACGCCAATGATGCACCCTATTCCAGGTGGAGCTATAGCAAGACCATTTATTACTCATCATAATGCTCTTGATATGGATTTATATTTAAGGATAGCTCCAGAACTATATTTAAAAAGGCTACTAGTTGGAGGGATCGAGAGAGTTTTTGAAATAAATCGTAGCTTTAGGAATGAGGGTATCTCAACTCAACATAACCCTGAATTTACAATGCTTGAGCTCTATCAAGCTTACTCAGACTATAGGGACTTAATGCATCTGACACAGGATATGATAAGACAGTTAGTAAAAAATATTTTAGGAGTAAATATAATTGACTATCAAGGTAAAGCTATAGATTTGAGTAAAGATTTTGAAATTATTTCATTAGAATCAGCTATTTTAAAATATAATCATGATATTAGTATAGATAATGTTAGAGATCTTTCTTTCTTATCTAAGGCCTGTAAAGATAATAATATTAATGTTTCTGATGATTTAGGAGCTGGTAAATTACAAGTAGAGTTATTTGAAAAAACTGTAGAGAAGAATCTAAGTGGACCGGTATTTGTAACAAATTATCCTACAGAGGTTTCTCCTCTGGCCAGAATGAACGATGAAGATCCATTTATTACTGATCGATTTGAACTTTTCATTGATGGAAAGGAGATAGCTAATGGCTTTTCAGAGCTTAATGATCCTGAAGATCAAGCATATCGTTTTAAAAAGCAATTATTATCTAAGACAAAGGGTGATGAAGAGGCTATGTTTTATGATGAAGATTATGTAAAAGCTCTTGAGTATGGAATGCCTCCCGCAGCTGGTCTTGGTATAGGAATAGATAGATTAGTAATGATTGTTACTAACTCACCTTCAATTAGAGATGTTATTTTATTTCCACATATAAAAAATAAAAAATAGATTTATAGAATGTTTTTTATTTCTTGTTCATGAATAGGATAATTTTTTGAATTAGAAATAAAAACTTCCTCATGTTTTCTATTTACTTCAACTACTGCTAGAATATGATAAACATTTTTTATTTTTACATACCTGATTAAATTACCTATTTTTCTATTATCAAGATCTACTATTTCTGACATAGACTTTACTTTTAAATTACTTTTTCCAATATAGTATTTAATTCTTCTTTTTGTGTTTCCTAAAATATTTATTCTATTAATTATTTCTTGACCAGGATAGCACCCTTTTCCATCTGCTATCATTTGAAGAGTATCTAGATTTAGCATTTGGGGGGTAAATGTTTCATATATATTTTTAGAAATGTTAGTCATCCCTAAACTAATTTCTTTTTTTATAGATTCATTTTTATCACAAGTAGTTATTGATTCCAGGGTTGAACGTATTAACTTTTCTATGTTGTTAGATTTACCAAAAATGCTATAAAAATCTTTATCAACTCTTAAAAATCTACATTCATCAATTTCTATCATCCCATTTCTTTTTTTGGCAAAATCTGGATTAATCTCTTTCATCCACTGACTGGCATTTAGCAAAGAAATTGCGACATAGTCATTATCTGATAAAATATCTACCTTTAAATTTAGCGAGTATTTTAGAAGCTGAGTAGTAATTAATTGTTTGATACTTTTATTTATAGCTAAGACATAGCAATTACTATTCTTTATTATTTTTACTATGCATTTTACCTTTCCTGATTGGCTGTGCCATGCAGAAGAAATATAATTTGAATCAGTAAGTTCTAATATAGAGCTACTTAGAAGATTGTTTAGGAAGCTTCCTGCATCTGCACCAGCAATCTCAATAAAGGCTATTCTTTTTTCGATTGGTGTTCTTTGAGGGGTCTTGGACATTTTTTTACTTACCTTTTATATTTTAGGAGTATTTTATGATAATTTTACCTGTTTTAGATATGTTTATCGTTAAATTAGAATGTATAATATATAAAAAATAAAGGTAGAAAGGTATGTCAGATTTAGGGAAATTTAAGGAAAGGGTCAAATCAAGCTCTAAAAAAACTCCTCAAGGGGAGGTTGGTCATTCAAGCAAAGATTTATCTACTCCTTTTTCTCCAAAATCTCTTGAGAGAGGGGGGCCAAAGGGGCCTGAACCTACTAGATATGGAGATTGGGAAAGAGCTGGCCGTTGTATTGATTTTTAGTGTTTATGAAAAATTTAAATAATCCTTTATCTCCTCATTTACAGGTTTATAAGCCTCAAATTACTAGTGTACTCTCTATACTTCACAGGTTAACCGGAGTTTACCTTTCTTTGAGTATTTTTTTTATTTCATATTGGTTATTTTCAATATTTTTAGGTCAGGATTTTTATTATTCATCTCTTCCTTTTCTTAAATCTTCCATTCTTAAATTTTTATATATATTTTGGTTTTTTTGTTTTTCTTACCATTTGTTTAATGGGGTAAGGCATCTTCTATGGGATTTTGGCTATGGTTTTAGCCATAAAGAAATTACTACTTCAGGCTTAGTTGTTATTTTTCTATCAGTTATTAGTACTATATCACTAACTTTTATTTTAATTTAGTTACTAGGAAGTATATTGAATTTTTTATCTTTTTTTAAAATTTCGAAAAATAATCATGCATTAAGACATTGGAAGTTACAACGTTTATCTGCAGTTTTCTTGCTATTACTTTTATTTCCATGGTCAATTATTATAATTTTTAATCTAGGTGATTTTTCTTATAATTTATCGGTTAGTCTAATAAAAAATCCTATTATTTTTCTTTATTTAAATCTTATTATTATATTTACCTGTTTTCATTCAAAGCTAGGTATTGAAATAATTATAGAGGACTATGTGAATAATAAGGCTCTTCAATATCAATTACTTGTTTTGTCGTTATTTATCCATTTTTTTATTTTTTTTATCGGTATTTTTTCCTTATTTAATATTTTTTTAGGCTCAGGTGAATGAATAAAGATTACGAATTTATTGATCATAATTATGATGTTGTCGTAGTAGGGGCTGGAGGATCAGGCTTAAGGGCAACCTTTGGTTTAGCAGAGCTAGGCCTTAAAACGGCTTGCATAACTAAAGTATTTCCTACTAGGAGCCATACTGTAGCAGCACAGGGAGGAATTAGTGCTGCTCTAGGCAATATGGGTCCTGATGATTGGCGCTGGCATATGTACGATACTGTTAAGGGGTCAGACTGGTTAGGTGATCAGGATGCTATCGAATATATGTGTAAGCAAGCACCAGATTCAGTTATCGAACTTGAGCACTATGGTGTTCCTTTTTCTAGGACTGAGGATGGTAAAATATATCAAAGGCCGTTTGGCGGTATGACAACGCATTATGGCGAAGGTATTGCTCAGAGAACTTGTGCAGCCGCAGATAGGACTGGTCACGCCATGCTACATACTCTTTACCAGCAATCACTTAAGCATGATGCTGAGTTCTTTATAGAATTTTTTGCTATTGATTTAATTATTGAAGATTCTCAGTGTAAAGGCATTGTAGCTATTGACCTTTCCACAGGTAAAATTCATCGTTTTAGAAGCCAGATAATAATACTTGCAACTGGTGGATATGGAAGGTCTTATTTTTCATGTACATCTGCCCATATCTGTACTGGTGATGGTAATGCTATGGCTTTGAGGGCAGGACTGCCTCTTCAGGATCTTGAGTTTGTTCAGTTTCATCCTACTGGCATTTATGGTCCTGGATGTCTTATAACCGAAGGCTCTAGAGGCGAGGGAGGTTATCTTACTAATTCTGAGGGGGAGCGGTTTATGGAAAGGTATGCCCCAAATGCTAAGGACCTTGCTTCAAGAGATGTTGTTAGCCGCTCTATGGCAATTGAGATTAGAGAGGGTAGAGGGGTTGGTCCTGAGAAAGATCATATTTTTTTACACCTTGAGCACTTAGGTGGTGATGTTATAGAGGAGCGATTACCAGGTATTGCAGAAACGGCTAAAATTTTTGCTGGAATTGATGTTACTAAGGATCCTATTCCCGTTTTGCCAACAGTTCACTATAACATGGGAGGTATTCCAACAAATTATCATGGCGAGGTTATTACTTTAGATGATAAAGGCGATGAGATTGTCTTCCCAGGCTTGATGGCAGTTGGAGAGGCTGGTTGCGTATCAGTTCATGGGGCAAATAGGCTCGGCTCTAATTCATTGATAGATCTAGTTGTTTTTGGAAGAGCTGCTGCCCATAGGTGTGCTGATATTCTAAAGAAAGATAAAAATAATACCTCTTTCTCTAAGAGTGCTGGACAAAATTCTATAAAAAGATTAGATAAATTAAGATATTCTAAAGGAACAAAGTCTACTGCATCTATTCGTTTAGAGATGCAAAAAGTTATGCAGGCTTATGCTGCAGTATTTCGAACTGGTGAATCATTGCAAGAGGGGATAGATAAGCTTGAGCCCATTTTTTCATCATTTAAAAATGTAGAAACTAAAGATAAGTCTTTAGTTTGGAATACTGACTTAATAGAAACAATGGAGTTAGAGAATCTTCTACTTCAGTCAATGGGAACTATTAAATCTGCTATTAATAGAACTGAAAGCAGGGGAGCTCAGGCAAGGGAGGACTATCCTGATCGTGATGATATTAATTGGATGAAACATACATTATGTTGGGTAAGTGAAGATGGCGAAGTTAGATTTTCCTATAGAGATGTTAAACTAAATACACTTACAGATGAAGTTGATGCAATCCCTCCTAAAGCGAGAACTTATTAATATTAATCTAAGGAAGATAGATGGCTAAATTTAATTTACCAAAAAATTCAAAAATAAAGAGAGGCGAATCTTTTACATTAAGTAATAATTCAAGCAATAAGAAAGAGTTCAAAGTGTATCGTTTTGATCCAGATAAAAAATCAAATCCTACTATAAATTCCTATATTCTAGATATGGATGCTTGTGGCCCCATGGTTCTTGATGCATTAATTAAGATTAAAAATGAAATAGATCCTACACTTACTTTTCGAAGGTCTTGTAGAGAAGGCATATGCGGCTCATGTTCTATGAATATTGACGGGACAAATACCTTGGCCTGTTTAAAGGCAGTAGATGATGTATCTGGCCCTGTCAATATATACCCACTACCTCACATGTCTGTGGTAAAAGACCTTGTTACTGATCTAACTAATTTCTACAATCAATACGCATCAGTAAAACCTTGGCTTCAGTCTAATGATCGGGCACCTGAGGGAAAAGAAAGAGTTCAAAGTAAAGAAGATCAAGAAAAAATTGACGAACCTTCAGCGTGCATTCTATGTGCATGTTGTTCAACTTCATGCCCAAGTTATTGGTGGAATTCTGATAAGTATCTAGGACCTGCTGCTCTTTTACAGGCTTATAGATGGATTGTAGATACTAGAGATGATAAAAAAAAGGAGCGATTGGATGAACTCAATGATTCTTTTAAGTTGTATCGATGCCATACTATTTTAAATTGTACGAAATCATGCCCAAAGGATTTAAATCCAGGTGAAAAGATATCAAAGATTAAGCAATTAATTGCTGAAGAGAATAGTTAGGTTTATTTTTTTGAGTGAAGATATTTCTAAACTTCGTTGGCGTTGTAGAAGAGGTATGAGAGAGCTGGACTCAGTATTGATTAATTTTCTAGATAATAATTTTTCAAGTCTTAACAAAAAAGAGCAAATCATATTTAAGCAGTTGTTAGAATTGCCAGACCCTGAATTACATTCTTTAATTATGGGAAAGCTATCCCCTAATGATCGATTATTATTAAATTTATTGGAATCAATAAGGTTAAGTATAAAATAATAGAATTGAAAAATATTTATCTCTATACAAGAAATGAGTGCCACTTATGTGAGATAGTTCAGCAGGAGCTAGAGTCACTTACTATGGGAAAAGCAGATTTAAGTATAATTTATATAGACAATGACCTTGAATTACTTAAACGTTATGGATTAAGGATACCCGTTGTTACTGGTGATAATGGAGAACTTTCAGGGTACCCACTAGATTCTAATGCTATATTGAATTATCTTAAATAAATAAACTTTAAATTATTCAGGATTACAGTGGTAGATTATAATTATTCAATAGAGAATATAAGAAATTTTTCCATAATTGCTCATATTGATCATGGGAAATCTACTTTAGCAGATAGAATTATCCAGCTATGTGGCGGCCTTTCTGATCGAGAAATGAATGATCAAGTGCTAGATTCAATGGATTTAGAGCGAGAGAGAGGTATCACCATAAAGGCACAAAGCGTTTCTTTGAATTATAATTCTAAGGATGGAAACATGTATCAGTTAAACTTTATTGATACACCAGGACATGTTGACTTTTCTTATGAGGTCTCAAGGTCTCTATCTGCCTGTGAAGGAGCATTATTAGTTGTTGATGCAGCTCAAGGTGTTGAGGCACAAAGTATAGCTAATTGCTATACAGCTATTGATCAAGATTTAGAGGTTTTACCTGTATTAAATAAAATAGACTTACCAGCTTCCGATCCAGATAAAGTTTCTATAGAGATAGAAGAATTAATTGGATTAGATACCTCTGATATCAAAAAAGTGAGTGCAAAAAGTGGTTTAGGTGTTTCTAGCTTAATAGAGAAAATAATCGAAGTTATACCCTCTCCTATCTCTATTAATAAATCTAGCCTGCAAGCTTTGATTATCGATTCATGGTTTGATCCATATTGTGGTGTAGTTTCTTTGGTGAGAATAGTTGATGGAGCGTTGAAAAAAGGAGATAAATTTCAGGTTATGTCTACAGGTAATTCTTATACAGCTGATAGACTCGGAATCTTCACTCCAAAGATGCATGATAAAGACGTTCTAAATGCAGGGGAAGTAGGATTTGTAATAGCTGCGATTAAAGATATAAATGGAGCTCCAGTAGGCGATACTATAAGAAAGCTTGGTGATGAGAGAACAGTAGCATTACCAGGATTTAAGAAAATTAAGCCAAAGGTTTTTGCTGGCCTTTTTCCAGTGAAGTCTGATGATTTTGAATCATTCAGAGATGCTCTTGAAAAACTTCGACTTAACGATGCGGCTTTCCATTTTGAGCCAGAAGGGAGCGCAGCACTCGGTTTTGGCTTCAGGTGTGGTTTTCTTGGTATGCTTCATCTTGAGATAGTCCAAGAGCGTCTAGAAAGAGAGTATAATTTAGATCTTATTTCTACAGCACCAACTGTAGTTTATCAGGTTGATATGTTAAATGGAGATATCTTAAATATTGAAAGTCCAGCATTGCTTCCAGAGTTAAATTTAATAAAATGTATTAAAGAGCCAATAATTTTAGCTAATATTCTTCTTCCTCAGGAGCATCTTGGATCAGTAATTAAATTATGTGAGGACAAAAGAGGCTCCCAAAAAAGAATGCAATATCTTGGAAATCAAGTTTCATTAGATTATGAATTGCCCTTATCAGAAGTTGTTTTAGATTTCTTTGATAGGCTTAAATCAGTAAGCCGAGGATACGCATCATTTGATTATCACTTTCTTAGATTTCAGGAATCTGATCTTGTTAAAATGGATATTTTAATTAATAAAGAAAAAATTGATGCCATGTCTATGATTGTTTTTCGAAATTTTGCTGATAGAAGAGGCAGGCAAATTGTTGAGACATTAAAAAATGTGATTCCTAGACAGTTATTTGATGTTGCTATACAGGCAGCTATAGGGAGTCAGGTGTTGGCTAGAAGCACTGTTAAGGCGCTAAGAAAGGATGTTACAGCTAAGTTATATGGTGGAGATGTTACAAGAAAAATGAAACTTTTAGAAAAACAAAAATCTGGCAAAAAAAGGATGAAGCAGGTAGGGACTGTTGAGGTTCCACAAGAGGCTTTTTTAGCTATACTTAAGGTTAAGAAATAATTATTTGTTATTAAAGGAATATCTATGGATTTTGCACTAATACTAGTTCTATTGACTTTTTTTACTGGTTTTTTTTATTTACTGGATATAATTTTTTTTAATTATAAAAAAAATGGAAAAAAAGAACCTCTAGTTTTTGAGTATTCTAAATCATTCTTTCCGGTGTTAATACTAGTTTTAGTGCTTAGATCTTTTATTTTCGAGCCATTTAGGATCCCCTCAGGATCAATGATGCCAACTTTAATTCGTGGGGATTTTATTTTTGTTAGTAAGTTTTCATATGGCTTAAGACTTCCTGTAATAAATAAAAAAATTATAGAGATAGGTTTGCCGAAGAGAGGAGATGTTGTTGTTTTTCGTCTTCCTTCTGATCCTAAAATAAATTATGTTAAACGCCTAATAGGCTTACCTGGTGATGTTATATCTTACGATCAATACTCTAAAAGGTTAAACATAAATGGAGTTGATATTCCTATTTCTTTGGTTGGGCTTTATGATAATGATGCAAATTTAGAGCAAGGTGAGGAAATGTTAGATGAAAAGCTTCATCAGCTTTTATTAATGTCTGATAGGATAAGTCCTGGTGGCTCCTATGTAGTACCAGAGGATCATTATTTTATGATGGGCGATAATAGAGATAACAGCAGAGATAGTAGATTTGAGGGAGTAGGGTTTGTGCCCGAGAGTAATCTCGTTGGGAAGGCTGTTCTTATCTGGATGAACTGGAGATTACCAAGTCAGGGCGGACCTTATTGGTCAAGGATTGGAACTAGCATTAAATAATTTTTTATTTGGGAAGTAGTTTGACAAACAAAGAGAGATTTAATTGGGTAAAGAAACACTTTAGATATTCCTTTCAGGATTTATCACTACTAGATCAAGCTTTTACTCACAGAAGCTTTTCAAAAAAAAATAATGAAAGGTTAGAGTTTTTAGGAGACTCTTTATTAAGTTTTAGCATTTCGAGAAGGCTTTACGCATCAAGGCTAGAAACTAGTGAGGGAGATTTAAGTCGTTATAGATCAGAGCTGGTAAAAGGGATCACGCTTTCTAAAATTGCTAAAGAAATTGATATATCTAAATGTCTAATTTTAGGTTCTGGAGCTGCTTCATCTGGTGGTGGCAATAGTGATTCGGTTTTAGCCTGTACTATGGAAGCTATTTTAGGCGCTATATATATAGATGGCGGGTATGAGGATGCTGATAGGAGTGTAGGTTTTATTTTTAATGACCGATTAATGTATTTACCAGACTCAAGCTCACTTAAAGACTCTAAGACTAAGCTACAAGAGGCTCTTCAAAGAGAGGATAGAGATGTACCTGTATATAAAATAAAAAATATTTCTGGGGCTGAACACAAAAAAAAATTTATTATAACATGCGAGATAGAAAGGCCTTATAAGATAACTGAAGGTATAGGCCATAGTAAGAAAGTTGCTGAACAGAAAGCAGCAGAGAGTATGATTTTGAAGATAAATAATGAAGAATAATGAAAGAAGATGTGGTTATGTGAGTATAGTAGGTAGGCCTAATGTGGGTAAGTCAACGCTATTGAATGCGTTGATAGGCGAAAAAATAAGCATTGTTAGTAGTAAGGCTCATACTACAAGAGATAATATTTTAGGAATATTAAATATTTTTTCTGATCAGATTATATTTATTGATACTCCTGGTCTTCAGTTGAAAAGAAAATCTATTATTAATCAATTAATGGCAAAATCAATTAATCAAGCAATTATAGATTCAGATTTGATAGTTTTGATGATTGAGGCATCTCGAATTAATAAGCAAGATTATATATTTAGAGATACTATAGGAAAATACTCAAAAAAAGCTATTTTAGTAATAAATAAAATTGATACTATTAAAAACAAGGATGACCTTCTTCCTCTTCTTTCAAAGCTTCATTCTGATTTTAATTTTCTTAGTTATATTCCTATTTCAGCAAGGAATAATATTAATCTTAAGAACCTAGTTGAAGAGATAAGGATTAATTTGCCTATTGCCCCGATTTTGTTTAGTAATGATTTAATAACTGATAAAGATAGAAAATTTAGGATTGAGGAGATTATCAGAGAGAAGGTCATGATTAATATTCATGAAGAAGTACCTTATGGTTTGAAAGTTCAGATTGAACATATGAGCGAGGAAAGAAAAGGAGTAATATTTATTCATGCTGTTATTTTAGTTGATAAGGAGAGTCATAAGCCTATTTTAATTGGAAAAAATGGAAAGACCTTGAAGCATATTGGTACTTTAGCAAGAAAAGATATTAATCGATTATTTGGAATACGAAGCCATATTGAATTGTGGGTTAAGGCTAAAGATAGCTGGTCGAGCAGTCGAGATAAATTATCTGATTTAGACTTTAATATAGAAAATTAAGCATGCAGAGTAAATATTTTTTTTATAATGAAGATTCATATATATTACATCAGAGGCCTTATATGAATACTAGTGCTATAATTGATTTTATTACTTTAAATCATGGACTAATTAGCCTAGTAGTTAAAGGGCTAAGAAGAAATAATAATAAGAAGAAAGGCCTATTTATTCCTTTTAATGAGCTAAAAATTTCTTTTAGTAAAAAATCTGATTTAGGTAACCTCAATAACATAGATTCTAATAATCATTCATTATTATTAAAAAAAGAATCACTTATGGCTGGTTACTATATCAATGAGCTTTTAATTCGGTTAGCAACTAGGAGCGACCCTAATGTTGAATTATATAATGCATATGTATCAGCAATAGATGATTTATCCAAAGGGGTATCTACTGCAAAGTCAGTTAGAATTTTTGAAATTAGATTATTAAGGTCTATTGGTTATGGCATTAATTTTACAAAAGAGATTATTACTGGAAAATCAATTAATCCAAGTTTATATTATAAGTTTGAGCCAGAAAATGGTTTAATTTTGTATAGTGGCTCTTTAGATGGTAATGATATTTTTTTAGGTAAAGATTTGATATGTATGGCTAATTTAGATTTCAATAGTTTCTCAGTATTAAGATCAGCAAAATATCTTCTTTCTATTGCACTAAATAATCAGTTAGGAGGAAAACCACTTAAGACGACGTATGTTCTCAATCATTTATATAGGTAAGGTGTTACTAAATGAAAAATAAAGAATCTATTTTATTAGGCGTGAATGTTGATCATGTTGCTACAGTTCGTCAGGCTAGAGGAACAGATTATCCAAGCCCTCTAAAGGCTGCTCTAATTGCAGAGTCATCTGGTGCTGATAGTATTACTATTCACTTACGAGAAGATCGTCGTCATATTCAATTAAATGACTTAATCTTAATGCTAGAACATCTTTCTATTAGAATAAATTTAGAAATGGCTATCACTAGTGAAATGATAGATATTGCGATTAAGCATAATCCAAGTGATTGTTGCTTGGTGCCAGAAAAAAGAGAAGAGCTTACTACAGAAGGGGGTTTAGATGTTATTAATCAGATCGATTTAGTATCAGATGCATGCAATCAATTGATAACTAATGGTATCAGGCCTTCATTGTTTATAGACCCTAATCAAGATCAATTAAAAGCAGCTAAATTATGTGGAGTTAGTGTAGTGGAACTACATACTGGTTTATATGCTGATGCTATATCATCCACCAATAAGAAAGATGAACTAGCAAGGATTAGAGAAGCTGCTGAGTTTGGGTCAAGTATAGGATTGACTATACATGCAGGACATGGTTTAAATTATGATAATGTGTCTGAAGTAGCATCAATTAAAGAGATTGTAGAATTAAATATTGGTCATTCCATAGTTGCTAGATCATTATTTTATGGTATTGGAGCAGCAGTTAAGGATATGAGGACCTTAATTACAAGGACTACGTAGTATGATTTATGGCATAGGTACAGATATTGTTAAAATATCAAGAGTAGAGAAGATATTTAAAATCTATGGCGACAGATTTGCTAGACGAATATTAATAATAGAAGAGCTTTCTCAATATCATAAAGCAAATGATAAGGCACGTTTTTTGGCTATGAGATTTGCTGCTAAAGAATCAATTACAAAGGCTATGGGCATAGGGTTTTCTAAAGGATTGAGAATGAGGGATATAGGAATTGACCAGAATAAATCTGGAAAGCCTTTTATATTGTTTTCTGATAATGGAAAGAAGATTAAAGAAAATTTAGGTATCGGTGAAGGATATATAACCCTTAGCGATGATTATGGGGTAGCGATAGCTTTCTCTATTCTTATGTCTAAAAGTATTAATTATTAAATATGCTTAAAAAATATATTAATATTAATTTAAAGAATCAAAAGCTAGTACTTATAGATAATAAAAAAATTCTTAAGAGCTATCTTATTTCTAGCTCTATTTTTGGATCTGGTGAAAAAAATAATAGCTTTATGACCCCAAGAGGTCAGCATATAGTTAGAGCAAAAATAGGCACTAATGCACCTATTGGGTCAGTTTTTGTTGGAAGAAGACTTACAGGTGAAATCTTTAATGAAAACTTAAGATTAGTTAATCCTAGAAGAGATTGGATACTCACAAGAATTATCTGGCTATCAGGAACTGAAGTCGGAAAGAATAGGCTTGGGGATGTTGATACTATGCAAAGATATATTTATATTCACGGCTCACCTGATAAGGATAGAATGGGTGAGGTAGGGTCAAGAGGGTGTATTAGAATGAATAATATAGATATCTTAGAGTTATTTGATCTAGTTAATTTTGGGATGACTGTGATTATTGAGGATTAGCTATGCCTACTGGACCTTTAATGATCGACATAGTTGGTACTTCTCTTAGCTCAGAAGAAATTAAAATTTTACAGTCACCTTCAATAGGGGGCGTTATTCTATTCTCTAGGAACTACCAAAGTTTTTCTCAGATAGTAGAATTAGTTAAGGAGATAAAAGCAATAAAGTCACCTTCATTGATAGTTGCTACTGATCATGAAGGTGGTAGAGTTCAAAGGTTTAAGGATCCTTTTACCTTGATACCTAGTATGAATATTCTTGGTAAGATATATCAAAATGACAGAAAAAAATCTATTAAGATTGCTAGAAAAATTGGCTGGTTAATAGCAGCAGAGATTAGATCTATTGGTATAGATTTAGCTTTCTCTCCTGTAGTAGATTTAGATCTAGGCTTATCTACAATTATAGGCGATAGGTCGATACATTCTAACCATAAAGTCGTAAGTGAGATAGCCACAGAGTTAGTAAGTGGTATGAAAAGCGCCGGTATGTCTTCAACAGCTAAGCATTTTCCGACTCATGCTGGTGCTAAGAATGACTCACATAAAGAAACTGCTATAGATGAAAGAAGTTTTCATGAGCTAGCTAATGATATTTATCCATATTCTTTTTTAATTAATTCTGGAATAGAAAGTATAATGGTTGGACACGTAATATTTCCTAAAATTGATAATGTTCCTGCTAGCTTATCTTATAAGTGGATTAAAAAATTGCGTAACGAGTTAAAATTTAAAGGTGCAATTATTACAGATGATTTATCTATGGCGGGCGCTAGATTAAATAGAGATAACCCCTCTAGTCTAGTACAAAAGGCGATTGATGTTGGTTGTGATATGGTAATATTCTGTAATGCTAAAAATAAAATAAATAAAATAATAGAAGATCTGAGTGGATATGTTTCTTTTGATTCACAACCTCGGCTAGATAAAATACGTGGAAAAAAAGATTTTATATTTAAAAAGCTTAAAGAAAGCAGAATTTATAAAAATAATAAAAGGGAGGTCTTAAATCTTGATTCTAGTTATTAAGATATAAATCACTATATTCCTCAACTAGCACAATTACTCCAAAAGCAGGATGATCAAAGTAATTTATTTCTCCATTTCTCACTATTTTATCTGTTTTAAGATTATATATCCTAGGTAATTGTATTTTTCTCAATTCATTACTTGAATAATTATTAGAATATTTGGTTGAGTAATCTATATTTATATCTAGATGTAAAAATCTACTTTCGTAAAAGTGTATCTTTCCTAGTGGATTCATGGAGCCTAAAAAATATAAATCAAAAATATAACTATCAGTTTCAGGATAAGCTTCTTGAATCCAAGCGCCATAAGAAATAGGTGTATAAACATCTAATGTATTTAATCTATTTAATATACCTAATAGGCTTAATTCTTCAGACTTTAACAATCTAAACCAATAACTATTATTAGTAATAGGTGGATATAGATTATAAGTGGAATTTTGATCAAATACGTAGCCAACTTCTTTTAAACTATAGATTATATTATTAATAATATAGCTTGACCTTTTTGTTTGAGTTTTAAGTATATTTTCAGACAGTAAATCTAATAGACTTCCTGATTTTTCCATATCAAAATATTCTTCATTAGGATCAAAATCATTATAATCAAATATTAATACTTCAATTTTATATTTCTTTTCTAAGGGTTCAGTAACAGAATCTTGACTAATTAATTTTTCTGAAACTAAAAAAATAGAAAATATTAGTACTAATTTATGTTTTAATAAGCTTATATTCATTTTATAAATAATAAATCAAGAACGCTATCCACTTCATTAATTCTATTCGATGATTCATTTTTATTCCAGGTATAAGTTAATTTATATTGATTATCTATTTTATAAGATTTTGGTTTTTTATTAACAAGATCTATTAAGGCAAGTGGATTTACTATTGTGTCCTCAGAGAAGCTAAAAAAAGCTTTATCTTCCCTTGCTACTATTTTCTTTATTCCTAATGTATTTGCTTTAAGCTTTAAGCTCATTACTGAAAATAAAGCTTTGGTTTCATCGGGGATAAGGCCGAACCTATCTATTAATTCAATTTGTATTTCATTAAGCTCTTTTTGTGAAATAGCCTCACCAATTTTTTTATAATGAACAAGTCTCATATGAATGTCAGGCATATATTTTTCTGTAATTAGGGTGGGCAAACCTATTTCGATATCAGTATATTTTTGTACATTTATTAGATCAGGCTCTTTTCCATCTTTTAGAGATTTTACTGCTTTTTCTAGTAACTGATTGTAATAAGAGTATCCTATTGCCTGTATTTTTCCACTCTGATCTTTGCCTAGTAGCTCTCCTGCTCCCCTAATCTCTAAATCATGACTGGAAAGTGTAAACCCTGAACCTAGCTCTTCAAGAGATTCTATAGCTTCGAGCCTTTTTCTTGCATCATCGTTTAAGGCAATCTTAGGAGGCGTCATAAGCAAAGCATAAGCCTGATGGGTAGATCTACCAACCCTACCTCTTAATTGATGAAGCTGAGCCAAGCCAAGCTTATCTGCCCTATTAATAATAATTGTATTTGCTGAAGGAATATCAATACCACTTTCAATTATAGTTGTACAAAGAAGTAAGTCAAAATCTCTCTTATAAAAGTTTATCATAATTATTTCTAGATCCTTTTCAGACATTCTTCCATGTGCTATCTGAATTTTTAAATCTGGTAATATTTTTTTTAGTTTTAGAAATATACTTTCTATTGTATCAATATGATTATGAACAAAATATATTTGCCCTCCTCGATGAACTTCTCTCGTGATAGCTTCTTTTATTGATAGTTCGTTCCATTCACTATGAATTGTTCTTATAGATAACCTTTCTTCTGGGGGGGTAGCTATAATAGATAAATCTCTTATACCGCCTAGTGTCATATTTAAAGTTCTAGGAATAGGCGTTGCTGTTAATGAAAGAATATCTATATTCGACCTTAATTTTTTAAGTTTTTCTTTATGATTTACACCAAATCTATGCTCCTCATCAATAATGACCAATCCTAGGGATTTAAAATCTATGTCATCACTCAATAACTTATGTGTACCAATTATTATATCTACTGATCCTTTCTTTAGATCGTTTTTTGTGCCCTCTATTTCTTTTATAGATTTGAATCTTGATAGTAATCCTATGTTTACTGGCCATTTTTTAAACCTTTCAATAAAAGTTCTATAATGCTGTTGGGCTAGAAGAGTCGTAGGTACAAGGATTGCTACTTGATGCCCAGCATTAGCTACAATAAAGGCCGCTCTTAGAGCTACTTCAGTTTTTCCAAAGCCTACATCACCGCATATCACTCTATCCATAGGATTTTGTTTTTCCAAATCTGTAATAACATCATTAATTGCTTTTTCCTGATCTTCAGTTTCTTGAAAAGGAAATTCTATGGAAAATTCATGGTAACTATTTGAATCTATTGAAAATGATATGCCTTTTACTTTAGTTCTTTTAGCATAGATATCGAGTAATTCTGCAGCCACGTCCCTAACTTGTTTTGCTGCTCTTTTTTGAGCTTTAGGCCATTGATCAGAGCCGAGCTTATGAATAGGTGCATTATCAGGCGATGTGCCAGTATATCTACTTATTAGATGAAGATTGTAGACTGGCACATACAGCATATCATGATCAGCATACTCAATAGCTAAAAACTCAGTTATTACTTTATTCTGATTATCTGTTTTTATTTGCTCTAACCCTTTATATCTTCCTATTCCATATTCAATATGTATAACAGGAGAGCCAATTCTTAGATCCGTCAACTCTTTGATAATATTTTCAGGGCTATGTTTAATTTTCTTATATTTTCTAGTAATCTGTTGAGGCTTCTCAATGCCGAGCAATTGAGAGCTTATGATCATAAGGTTTAAATTAGGAAGAGCAACTCCATCATTTATCGGAGAGACGGATGTGTATATTCCTTCATCTGTGTTAATAAAATCTTCCCAAGAATTAATATCTATAGTGCTTATGTTGTTGTCAATCAGATGTTTTTTAAGTATTTCTTTCTTTCCAAGAGAAGAAGAGGTGATTAATATTTTTTGTAAATTAGTAGATTTTAAATACCTATCAATTTTTTTTGAAATAGATGGGTCGCCTACGGTAATAGGATATAGGGTTTCAGCATTAGAATATAGGGGATAACTACTATCAATTCTTTTATCAAATAAAGCCACATTATTAAAAGTAGAGATAGTATTTTTAATTTTATCGGGATCATTAAAAGCTATTTGAGGTTTTAATTTTGCCTCTGACGAAAGTCTTTTAGACTCTAAATATCGGTCATTTATTAACTTCCATATAATGTCTATGCTTTCAATATGGTTGCCTATGTTAATGATTAGTGTATTTTTATCTAGATAGTTTAATAATGAGGCAGTATTATCGAAAAAAAGTGGAAGATAATATTCTATTCCAGCTGGAATATTACCTTCAGTGATTTTGTTGTATATATTTGATTCACTTGGGTTGCAGTCAATATCTTTTCTAAAATTATCCCTAAACTTAGTTATTACTTCTTTGCTTAATGTAAAGTCTCTAGCAGGTAGCAAAGTTATTTCCTCTATCATCTCTATAGTTAATTGATTTTCAGAATCAAAAGATCTTATTGTTTCAACCGAGTCTCCATAGAAATCAATTCGTACAGGATATCTTCTATTTGCAGGAAAAATATCAATTAATGAACCCCTAATAGCAAATTCTCCCGGAGCTATTACCTTCTGAGTTTGGAAATAACTAAATTCATTTAACTTATTTCTTATGTCTTGATAGCTAAGTGGGCTATTTTTTTTAATTTCTAATAATCTTGATTTTATGAAATCTTTTGGAGGTAGCTTACTAAATAAAGTTGATATATTGGTAATAATGATTTTCTGATTTTTATTAAGAATATTATGTAAAGATGCAATTCTATCAGATACTAAATTTTGAGGGGGGGAGTATTCGTCATATGGTAATGTTCCGTAATCATCAAGCTTTATGATCCTTGATTTTGTGTTGAAAAATTCTATTTCACTACTGATTTTTTCAACATTTATGTCACTATCTGCAAGTACACAAATATTGTTAAATTTATCAGAAAGTAATGATATTAATAGACTATTAGAGCAACCATATAGTGAGCCTAGAGATAAGTTGTCAAAATCTTTATTAAAATTAAAATCAATTTTTAATGATTCTAGTAACTTAAAATTTAAATGTTTTTTGGTATCCAATATTTAGTGACCATGTTTTTTTCATTTGCGGCCCATTTAGTTTTTGACTCACAGGAAATAATACCTCAATAGCTAACCTATCTTTATATTCACCAGAAAATATATTGAATAATTTATTTACTCCAAGACCAATATCTATGGTATCTCCACCATAGTTTTCTGGATTAGATGTTTGTACAGGGGCTATAATTGAAGTATCTCTTCCGTTTATTTTTTTCTCTGTTGCAAAGTAAATACCAAATGATATCGAAGTATTGATATCTAACTCTTTCTGCACCCATCCAGATAAAGTTATTTTATCACCAAAGCTCCAATCTTGTTTTTTTATAGTTGATATATTTTTCAGTTGAAGCCCAGTTACAATGTCCTGATTTATTTTATTCCTCAGGGTATATGAGATAATGGCTTTGTTTGACTTGTCGGATAACTGCATTCCGTAAGGAAGTATCATATTTTTTCTCATATTCATTGGAGTGAGAACAATCCCTGTTAACTTATTTGAACCAATAGAGTTAGAGAAGCCTAATTGAATATGACTATTGTATTTTTCTGATTCTGTTAGCCTTACTAAACTTGATATAGAAAGTGATGATAAATCATTTGGAGATGATGTATTAAAAGAACCGAGATATTCTCTATTCATCATTCCCTTATAAGTATTTAGTGACATATCCTTACCAACAAACATTGCCATTGACATTATTGTTACTTTATCTGATGGAGCAAACATGAATCCTAGCATTGTCATCTGCATATCCATTTTTTGAGGAACTACACTAAGCTTAGCTGGCATAGAGCCCATTTTATATGGGTTTGGAAGATTGATTATATCGGCATCCGTTAAGCTTTTAGTGCTATTCAAATTACCTTTCATATTCATATTCATCCTTCTTAGCGATATCATAAATTCACCAGATTTATGCATATGATCTCCCATAATGCTGATTGGCGAATGCGTTATAGCCCTTTCTTGGGTATAGCCAATACTCATTAGCACTATCTGAAGGAAAAAGATTAATGATAAGAGTAATTTTTTCATGATAAGATTTATCTAAATATATTTAAGTTATTATTGAATGCGAGGAGTAATTTGGAGTATTTTAATGCTCACAGAAAAATTTACAAATGTTTTTTGAATTATTTATTGCAACTCGTTATATTTGGTCTAGAAAAAAATCTAGCTATTTATCCTTTATTAGTTTTATTTCATTGTTGGGTATAGCTATAGGTGTTGCATCTCTAATTGTAATTCTGTCAGTTATGAATGGATTAGAGACCGAGCTAAAGAGTAGATTAATTAGTATGAAGCCTCATTCTACTATATCTAATAGCCAGGGTATTTCTAATTGGGAGGCTCTAAATAAAGATATATTATTAGCCCCCGGGGTTGATAGATCTATACCATTTGTCTCGGCTGAAGCAATGCTTGGATCTAGTTCTAATTTAAGGCCAGTAGTAATACAAGGCATTCCAGTTGTTGAAGATAGATATTTTTCAGAAGTAAACTCTTTTTTTATATCTGGGGATTTAAGAAATCTTCAACCTCTTTCTAATAGGATTGCTATTGGATCATCCTTGGCTTATAGCTTTGGTTTAGATGTGGGTGATAGCGTTAATTTAATGACCCCTTCTATTGAGGACGGCGTCCCATCGGCAAGTCTTAGTACATACGTAGTTGCTGGTATTTTTGAAGCTGGTATTTTTGAGCATGATTCAAGTTTAGTATTAATGAATATATCAGACGCTAGTATTTTAAAAGGCTTAGGTGATTTACCAAATAGTTTAGGTATTTATTTGGATGAACCGTTATTAATTACTGATATTCAAGATGATTTACTTCTAATTACTAAAGATAATCAAGTTTATTCGGACTGGAGTATAGAGAATCGCTCTTACTTTAGTGCCATCAAAATAGAAAAAGTCATGATGACTTTGCTACTAATGTTAATTGTTGCAGTAGCAACATTTAATATTATTGCCTCTTTAGTAGTTTTTGTAGCAGATAAGGAGAGCGATATTGCTATTCTAAAAACTATTGGTTTAGAAAAATATAATGTAGTTAAAATTTTTATGCTTCAAGGATCGATTATTGGTATATTCGGGATACTTATTGGAAATTTATTAGGTCTAGTTCTAGCTTTTAATGCTGAAATTATTTTCCCCTGGTTAGAAAATACTTTTAATTTTAGAATAATGCCTAGTGATGTTTTTTATATTAGCATATTACCTTCTGAGGTTAGATTGATTGATGTAGTTATAATTTCACTTGTAGCTTTATTTATTTCTATATCATCTACTATATATCCATCTGTTAAAGCAGCATCTATATCGCCTGTTGAGTCTTTGAGATATGAGTAATTTATGAAAGCTTACTTAGAGACTTTTATATCTTTTCGATACCTCAGATCTGGCAATAAAAAGGATTTCTTATCTTTTATTTCTATTATATCAATGGTAGGAATATCTCTAGCAGTAGCCGTTTTACTTACAGTAATTTCTGTAATGAACGGTTTTGAATACCAGCTACAGAAAAGAGTTTTAGGGGTAGCAGCACACTCAACCATTATAGATTCAAATGGTCCAATTGAGGACTGGTCAAGTATAGGAAAAGTAATACTCAAAGACTCGAAAGTATTAAATATTTCTCCTTATGTTAATGAGAGGGGATTGATAATTTTAAATAAAAATTTACTATCATTGAACCTTAGAGGTGTTGATCCAGCCTTAGAGAAGGGTGTTTCCCAGATAGATACTATGTTTTCTGAGGGCAGCTTTACATCATTGTCAGAAGGAAAATTTAATATTGTTATAGGAGCAAGTTTGTCTAGAGAGTTAGGAGCTAAGCTAGGTGATGAGGTAATAATCATGACGCCAGAGGGTGTGCCGTCTCCAATCGGTCTTAGCCCTAGAATGAGAATATTTACGATTTCTGGTATTTTTGATGTAGGTATGTATGAGTATGATAGAGGATTAGCCTATATTAATATTAGTGATGCAAGGTTATTATTTAGGAAAGGTAGTTCGGTTGACGGCATTAGACTACTTCTTGATAATGCTTTTTCTGTTACTTCTATAACAGATGATATTGTTACAAATCTTGGTAAGAGCTATTATTCAAATGATTGGACAAGTAGATATGTTAATTTTTTTAGATCTATTCAGATAACTAAATCAATTATGTTTGTTATTTTCTCTTTGATAATAGCAGTAGCGGCCTTCAATATTGTATCAACTTTAACAATGGTAGTTAGAGATAAGAGATCTGATATTGCTATTTTAAGTACTATGGGTATATCAAGATATAGTATTCTTTTAATATTTTTGTTAATTGGTTTAATTATAGGAATTATAGGAACTTTTTTTGGGATTCTCGTTGGAATAGTAGTTTCTTTCCAGTTAAGTAATATTGTTTATCTTTTTGAATTATATTTTAATATTGATCTATTAGCTGAAGATGTTTACTTTTTAAGTGATATACCAACACAAATAAGGGTTTTTGAAGTTATAAGAGTTTCTTCTTTTGCTATATTATTATCTATTATGGCTACATTATTACCTGCAATATCTGCATTTAAAAGAAATCCTTCAGAAGGCTTGCATCATGAATGAAATAAGCAAAGAAAGTAAACTGGTACTTAACGCTATTGATCTTAAAAAGGAATTTTCTGATGCTGGAAAATCACTACAGATTTTAAGGTGCATTAATCTAGAGATAGAGTCTGGAGATAAGATTGCAATTGTAGGCTCTTCCGGATCTGGAAAGACAACCTTATTGCAACTATTAGGTGGGCTTGATATAGCTTCATCAGGAAAGATTTTAATAGGAGGGAAAGATCTTAGCTTATTAAAAGGCAATGAGATTAGCAATTTTAGAAATAGATCTATTGGTTTTATTTATCAGTTCCACCATCTTTTACCAGAATTTTCAGCTATTGAGAATGTAGCTATGCCCTTACTGATTAGGGGTGACAGATATAAACTAGCCCTCGATGAGGCAAGAAATATTCTTGGAAAGATTAATCTTTTAGAAAGGCTTTATCATAAGCCTCATGAATTATCAGGCGGCGAGAGACAAAGGATTGCAGTAGCTAGGGCTCTGATTACAAGGCCTTTATTAGTTTTAGCTGATGAGCCAACTGGAAATCTCGATTCTAAGACAAGTAGTGTAGTTTTTGATTTAATGTTAGAGCTTAATTCAGATATGGATACAGCTCTTGTAGTAGTGACGCATGATAATAATATTGCTAATAAGATGGAAAAGGTTTTTGAATTAAAAAATGGTATCTTACAAAAAATTACTTCAAACAATTAGTTTATTTGTAATTAAGAGGAAAATATTTTGAAAAGATTTAGTTTAGATAAAAGAGTTAATTTAGTTTATCAAAGGCTCCTAAAATATGTTACGCCACATTGGCGTGTATTACTTTTTTCATTTATAGCCATGCTATTTTATTCTGCTGCAAATGCTTATGTCCCTTTTATTATGAGAGATGTATTTGAAATACTTGAGAATGGAATTAAGGGTCAAGGTCTATACCTTCCCTTCGTTATACTTTTAACTTTCGCAGTAAGAGGCTTAACTGATTTTATTTCAATTTATGGTTTAGCGTGGATAGGAAGAAGAGTTATTCGCGATTTAAGATCTTTAATATTTATGAAGTATACTGATCTTCCTTCAAGGTATTTTGATTCTTCCTCTGTAGGAATGCTTGTATCAAAATTAACTTATAATACCGAGCAGGTTGCTGAAGCTATTTCTAATGCATTAGTAGTTTTAGTTAGGGATACATTAACAATAATCGTTCTAGTTGGTGCTATGGTTTATTTTAGCCCCCTATTGACTAGCCTAGTTGCTATTACTACTCCTATTGTAGCTTTATTAGTTTCAATGATGAGCAAGGCTTTCAGAAGATATAGCACTAAAATACAAACATCAATGGGTGATGCTACAAGGGTTATAGAATCAGCTGTATCAGCTCATAAGGTGGTGAAAATATTTGAAGGCCAAGATTATGAGAATAAAAAATTTAATAAAATCAATAAAGCTAATTACAAGATGAATTTAAAGTTAGTGGCTACAGTTTCATTGGGAGATGCATTAACTCAGTATACTGTTGCTTTAGGTGTTTCAGCAGTTATTTACGTTGCTTTTTCTAATGCTGCCAGCAATATATTAAATGCAGCATCGTTTATGGGATTTTTAACTGCTATGGGTATGCTTTTAGCCCCTTTAAAAAGAATCGTCAATATAAATCTTGCTCTTCAAAGAGGTATAGCTGCAGGTGAAAGCCTTTTTGAGATTATTGATGAGCCTACAGAGAGAGATGATGGTCATATTGAATCTAAAAAAATTAGTGGAGAGATTAATATAAATAGCATTTCATTCACATATGATAAAGATAAAGGGAAAGTTCTAAATAACATTTCTTTTAATATCAGAGCCGGGACCACTGTAGCTATTGTAGGAAGATCAGGAAGTGGTAAATCAACGCTAGTTGGACTGCTCCCGCGCTTCTATGATGTTGATAAGGGAGAAATTCTATTAGATGGAGTCAATCTTAATCAATATGGATTAAAAAATCTAAGAAGACAGATTAGCTTAGTTAGCCAAGATATAATGTTGTTTAATGATACCATCGCAAATAATATTTGTTATGGAGGTCTTTCGAGTTTACCTAGAGAGGATATCTTGAAGGCCGCAGAATCAGCTTATGTTATGGAGTTTTGTGATTTACTACCTAATGGAATAGATTCAGAAGTAGGGGAGAAAGGAATTTTATTATCAGGAGGCCAAAAGCAGAGGATAGCAATCGCTAGAGCCTTTCTAAAAAATTCACCAATTTTAATATTAGATGAGGCAACATCTGCTTTAGATAATGAATCTGAGAGTTATATACAAAGGGCCATGACAACGCTCATGGACGGAAGGACGACATTAGTAATAGCTCACCGGTTATCTACAGTAGAGAAGGCTGATCTTATTTTAGTTTTAAAAGACGGCTCTTTAGTGGAGAGTGGCACCCATCAAGAACTTCTTGATATTGGTGGCCACTATAGAGATTTACATTCTATGCAATTTTCTGTTTAATTTCTTATGCTATCTCAATTTTTTAATTGGATTTGGTATAATGACAATAAGTTAAAGTTTTTTCTTTATCCATTATCTGTTTTATTTATAATAATTACCTTTTTAAGAAAAATTATTTATACTAATTTTTTTCAAACTACTTTTGCTACCAAGGTTCCAATAGTGATAGTTGGGAATTTATCATTTGGCGGTACTGGTAAAACATCTTTCATTATTTGGTTAGCTAAAAATTTATCATCTACTGGTTTAAGAGTTGGCATAATAAGTCGAGGCTATAAAGGCTTATATTCTGGAAAACCAACTATTGTGAATAGTAAAAGTGATCCAATAGTTACAGGAGATGAAGCTACTCTTATAGCAAAAAAAACTCATTGTCTCACTGTTATTGCTCACAATCGAGTTGATGCGGCTAAACATATTTTAAGACAAAAAAATATTGATATTATACTAAGTGATGATGGCCTTCAGCATTATAAAATGAAAAGGGATTATGAGTTTATTATGTTTGATGGAAAGAGAGGTATAGGTAATGGATTATGTTTTCCAGCTGGACCCTTAAGAGAGAAATCTAATCGTATGAATAAGGCTGATATGTTGATAATAAATGAAGGCCCCTATAACCTTCCTAATGCAATAAAAAGTAGTTTAAAGATTCTTTCAATTAAGCAAGTTGAGGGTACATCCTTAAGAAAAATAGAAGATTTTTCAGGATCTACTGTCCATGCGGTAGCTGGTATAGGTAACCCAAGTCGTTTTTTTGATTTACTTAGAAGTTATTCAGTAAATGTAATTGAACACCCGCTACCAGACCATGCAGATATAAAGACTAATGATTTATTTTTTAATGATAAATTACCTGTATTTATAACCGATAAGGATGCTATAAAGTATAATTTTTCTATAAATAAAAATATTTGGATAGTAGAAGTAGAATTAAAGTTTAAAAAAGAAGATGCTGATCGAATAATTGGTTCGTTAAAGGTGCTGACTTGTCATTAAAGAAAGAATTTATTATTGTAATTCCTGCTAGATATGAATCTACAAGACTACCCGGTAAGCCACTAGTAGATATATGTGGAAAGTCTATGATATCTAGAGTTTTTGATGTTGCATGTAAAACTAGCGCTTCTGAGATTTTAGTTGCTACAGATGATGATAGGATTGTAGATGAATGTAGAAAATATAAAATAAATGTTGTTTTAACTTCAAATAGGCATCAATCTGGTACTGATAGGATCTCAGAATTAGCCGAAATAAATTCTTGGGATGATAATCAAATAATTGTAAATCTTCAGGGTGATGAGCCTTTAATGCCATTCGAGATAATTGATCAAGTAGCAAACATATTAATTGAAAGGCCAGATTATTCTATGTCAACTTTAGTTACTAACTTAAAAGATAAGAGTGAGTTTCTTAGCAAAGATACAGCTAAGGTTATATTGTCTAAAGATAATAATGCAATATATTTTAGTAGAGCCGCTATTCCATTTTCAAGAGATGGTGACTATGATTTTAATTGTGCAATGAGACATATAGGAATATATGCTTATAGAGTTAAAGCACTTAAAGAAATTTCAAGATGCCCAGTAACCAATTTGGAGGAGATAGAAAAGCTAGAGCAGCTAAGACCTCTATGGTTAGGTATAAATATCGCAGTAGAAGTTGCTCATAAGGAGCCTTATATGAGTGTTGATACTTATGACGATCTTGAAAAGGTAAGAAAACATTTTATTACTGTGAAGAGTTAGCATCACCATCATTCTTTCTAGACGTTCTCTTTTTATGATATTTCTTTCTAGTATTCTTTGAACCAGATGTCTTGTTATTTTTAGCATCGATTTTTTTATCATTATTATATTTAGGGTAGTTACCCTTTCTTTTTTTGTTTCTTGAATATCTTTTTCTATACTTCTTTTTTATATTTTTTTTCTTAGGAAAAAGCCATCCAAACAGCATACTGAAAATAGATTTATCTGATTTAGGTTTTGGCGCTGGTCTAGTTGGAAGTATATTTGATACAGCAGGCTTCTGGATAGGCTTATTATCAGATTCATAAACATTAAATTCAGAATTTACCTGGGTGTCATCAACTTGCTTATAGCTAGGACTGATATTTTCAGGCAGATCAAGCTCATTTTCTTTTATTCTCTTTATAGAGTAATTTGGTGAATCTAAATATTGATTACCTACGATTACTATATTAATATTATTTTCTTTTTGAATCGATTCAACCCAATTTCTTTTTTCATTAAGTATATAGTTACAAACATCTACAGGGATATTGGCTATCACTTTCGATGTATTATCTTTTCTAGACTCTTCACTAATTAGTCTTAAGATCGCTAAAGCTAATGATTCTATTCCTCTTATTCTACCTACACCATTACACCTTGGGCATACTGACTGCATTGATTCATCAAGTGATGGTCTAATTCTTTGTCTTGACATCTCAAGAAGGCCAAATTTAGATATTCTTCCAATTTGTATTCTTGCTTTATCAGTTCTTACTTCATCTTTAAGTTTATTTACAACTTTTCTTTGGTTTGAATGCGAAAGCATATCAATGAAATCAATTACAACTAGACCGCCAAGATCTCTAATTCTTAACTGTCTAGCAAGTTCTGTCGCAGCTTCTAAATTTGTATTTAATGCTGTATCCTCAATATCACCACCTTTTGTAGATCGAGATGAGTTAATATCAATAGCTGTTAATGCTTCGTTATGGTCTATCACTATACTTCCACCTGAGGGTAGAGATACAGAATGAGAAAAGGCAGATTCAATTTGTGACTCTACTTGAAATCTTGTAAATAGAGGAACAGATTTATCATCGTACTCTTTTAGCTTTTCTATATTATGAGGCATAACTTGACTCATAAATATTTTAGCTTCATCAAAAGTACTTTTACCTTCTATAAGAATTTCACCCACATCATTAGTAAGGTAATCTCTAATTGCTCTAATTATTGCATTACTTTCTTGATAAATTAAAAAAGTTGCAGGTCTACTTACTGCTTCTTTTTTTATTGAGTCCCAAACATTGAGCAAATACTCAAGATCCCACTTTAATTCTTCATTATCTCTTCCAACTCCAGCAGTTCTTACTATGCATCCCATTTCCTCAGAAAGATTTAATTCTTTTAATGAGTTTTGGACGATATCTCTATCTGGTCCTGTGATTCTTCTTGAGACGCCGCTTGCTTTTGGGTTATTAGGCATTAAAACTAAAAATCTACCTGCTAAACTTATGTATGTTGTTAATGCTGCTCCTTTATTACCTCTTTCTTCTTTTTCAACCTGAACAACAATTTGTTGATTCTCTTTAAGCACATCTTTAATTTGGACTCTCTCTCCATCTGGAACTGGTTTTGAAAAATATTCAGGGGATATTTCTTTAATAGGGAGAAAGCCATGTCGATCATTGCCATAATCAACAAATACCGCATCTAGACTGGGCTCTACTCTTGATATTCTACCCTTGTAAATGTTAGCTTTCTTTTGTTCTTTAGAGGGTAACTCAATATTTAGATCATAAAGCCTTTGGCCATCCACCATGGCTACGCGCAACTCTTCTTTCTGAGCTGCATTTATTATCATTCTTTTCATTGTCTTGAAATCCTGTAGCGATGGATGTTATAAAAAAATTATCAAATAATAATTCGAGGCTATAACCACTATTTAGCATATATTTTAAATATAAAAGTATCATCTTTATTTCATCAGCCTTATTGAATATTTTTTTAATATTTAATTAAGCCTTTATCCTCGCAAAAATTAGTTGTATTGAATTTAATTATCCATCGATTAAAAAAAATCTTAAAAAGTAGCTAAATTTTATTTCTACTTCGTAAAAAACCAAAAATTAATACATTAAATAGTCCATATACTATAGCATACACTTATAGTTGCTCAATTATTAACTACCATCTTTTTTTAGATATATGAATAATTCTACATATAAATCAATTAATTATCGATTAATAGATAATGCCTCTAGTGGCCAGAGGCTAGATAATTACTTGCTTGGGAGGCTAAAAAAGGTACCTAGGAGTCATATATACCAATTAATTAGATCTGGACAAGTTAGAGTAAATAGCTCTAGAGTAAGACCAAATTATAGGCTTAGGGAAGGGGATAATTTAAGGATTCCGCCAGTTTTTATAAAAGCTAAGGATCACAAGACACAAAATCCATCCAATATAGATTTAGTAAAAAATTCAGTTATTTATGAAGATAATAAGCTAATTGTTTTAAATAAACCCTCTGGTGTAGCAGTTCATGGAGGCTCTGGAATAGATTATGGCTGCATAGAGACCTTAAGAATAATTTATCCCAAGTTTAAAGAATTAGATCTAGTTCATCGCCTTGACAGAGGAACATCTGGCTGTTTATTAGTAGCCAAAAAACGGAGCACCTTGCGACATCTTCATCTTTTGATTAGAGAAAAGCTAGTTGAAAAACGTTATTTAGCTTTAGTCAAAGGCTCTTGGGAGCTGGGGACCATAACTGTTGATGAGCCACTATTTACCTACAAAAAATCAAATGGACAAAGTTTTGTTAAGGTTAGCAAAGAGGGCAAGAATGCAAAAAGTCATTTTAAGCTTATTGAGAGTTTTGGAGGCTTAGCTTCTCTTGTGGAGGTAGTCATTGAAACTGGAAGAACTCATCAAATTAGAGCTCATTCAAAATATCTAGGCTATCCTATTGCTGGAGATCAACAATATGGTGATAAAGACTTTAATAAAATAATCAAGAAAAAAGGGTTACAAAGAATTTTTTTACATGCTCATGCAATAAGTTTTTCTTGGTCTGATAGCAAAGGAGACTTATCTATTAGTTGTCCACTACCAGATGATTTAAAAAAACTACATAAAAGGCTTGTTAGCTAAAGTATTTTAATGCCAAGTTTTTTTAGAGTTTTGGATACCCAAATCAAAGGTAAGCCAAGTATTGAAGAAGGGTCATCAGATTTAATATATTTAAAAAGCCCAACTCCTACTCCCTCTATTTTTATTCCTCCTGAGCAATCATAGGGATTAGTCTTTCTAAGATAATTGATTATTTCTTTCTCTGACACATTCCTCATTTTTGTATTTGTAATACTATTTATTGAGTAATACTCCATTTCTTTTGTATCAATTATTGTTACTGCGCTATAAAAAAGGATATTTTTATTTTTACATCTGATTAGCTGTTTAGTTGCTATTTTCTCATTATTAGGTTTTTTTAGTTCTTCGCCTTCAATACTAGCAACCTGATCGGCTCCAATAATCACTTCTTGTAAATTATTATTTATTATTACAGATTCAGCTTTTTCTCTTGATAGTCTAGATGCAAGATTCTTAACACTTTCATTTCTTTTTTTCTTTTCGTTTATTTTTGATACTCTAGTTTCAAAAGACACTCCTAGGCTTTCTAAGAGCTCCTTTCTATAGATTGATTTTGATGCAAGAATAAGTTTTTTCATATTAGAAATATTATATTAGAATATTAATTACCAATAAATGTTATTAAATCTATTATAGTGTAATTTATGCCTATCTGCTTTGAGTCATATTATAGTTTTTCTGAAATCTATAATTTTTCTAAATCTTCCTATTCTGGAAAAGATTTTATTGAAACTATCAGATTATCAAGGCTAAATTCTTCGTTGTTTTCAAGTGAAGGAAGTATCCTTTGTGAATTTTATTTTTCTTTAATATATAAGTACCATTGTTCGGTTACTTTCAAAATATCTGGTAAAGTGCAGTTACTATGCCAGAGATGTCTAGAACCATTTTTTCATTATATCAATGAGAATGCTCAATATATTTTGTTAGAGAGTGATCAAGCTAGCCTTGTAGAGAGCGATGGTAAGGATATCTTGATAGTATCAGAGGAAGGCTTAAATATTGCGGTTTTAATCGAAGATGAGCTAATTTTATCTTTACCAATCATTGCATCACATAAAAAAAATATTGAATGTGGCAGTCTTGCTGATAAAATTAGCAAATATTAGTCTATTTATTTTTGTATTCAGAGGAGATGTAAGCTATGGCTGTTCAGAAAGGAAGGAAAACACCATCTAAAAGAGGAATGAGAAGGTCTCATGATTCTCTTAAGATGTCTACTTTATCCATAGATCCATCTACTGGAGAGACTCACCAAAGACACCATATAACTGCTGATGGTTTTTATCGCGGTAAAAAAATTATTGATATTCCCGAGCCAAAAGAGACGCAAGAAGAGGAAAGCTAACACTAGGGCAAATAATTTTCTTTAATAATAGCAAGGACTTTTTATGAATTCTGATTTAAGTATTGCCCTTGATATAATGGGAGGAGATCGGGGTCCTGAAGTAGTATTTCTAGCTGCTAACAATATTCTCAAGAAATATAATACTGTTCATCTAACTTTAGTAGGCCTACCAGAAGCTCTTCAGAACATTGACTCTTCTATGAAAGGTAAATATAGAGATAGAATTTCTTTTATTGAAGCGACCGAAGTAGTCTCCATGAACGATAACCCGCTAGAGGTTATTAGAAAGAAAAAAAAGTCTTCTCTTAGACTCGCTATTGAGGAGGTAAAATATAAAAGAGCACATGCCTGTGTGAGCTCAGGAAATACTGGCGCCCTTATGGCAACAGCAAAGTTTCTTCTTGGTACAATTCCCGGAGTAGATCGACCAGCTATTATTTCAGCGATGCCTGCTGTTAATGGTCCAGTTTTTATGCTCGACTTAGGTGCAAATGTTGACACTACCCCCAATAATCTACTGCAGTTCGCGATAATGGGATCTATAGTTTCTAAAGATATTATGGGTATAGAAAGTCCGAAGATAGGGTTGCTAAATATTGGTAAGGAAGAAATTAAAGGGAATAGTTTAGTAAAAGACACATCCAAGCTTCTGTCAGATAGCAATCTAAATTATATTGGCTTTGTAGAAGGTAGTGATATATTTCAAAATGTTGCTGATGTTGTTGTTACAGATGGATTTGTAGGTAATATAGCTTTAAAGTCGATTGAGGGAGTTGCTAGCTTAATTACTTATTATGTAAAGCAGGAATTTAATCTAAATTTATTTAGGAAAATTCAATCTTTGCTGGCAAATAGCTCTATTAGAGGGATAAAAAAGAGGTTGGATTCTAGAAGGTATAATGGCGCAACTTTTGTTGGTTTAAATGGTATAGTAGTTAAGAGCCATGGCCATTCTGATAGCTTAGCCTTTGAGTCAGCAATTGATATTGCAGTAATAGAGGCAAGAAAGGACTTAACTTCAGAAATTAAAAATTATATCGAAGGTTTATAAAATAAGGATGTATTCAAAGATTATAGGTACAGGAAGTTATTTGCCAGATCGTATTTTAAGCAATACCGATCTTGAAAAGATTGTCGATACTTCAGACCAATGGATTGTATCAAGAACTGGAGTGAGGCAAAGACATATAGCATCAGATGATCAGCTTACTAGCGATCTTGCTTATGAGGCTTCTTTACTGGCAATTGAAAGCGCAGGCATTGAGCCTAATGAGATTGACATGATCATTGTTGGCACCTGTACCCCTGATCTTATTTTTCCTAATGTCGGAACTATATTACAAGAAAAGTTAGGTGTAAGAGGTATTCCTTCTTTTAGCTTAGAGGCTGCTTGCACTGGCTTTATCTATGCCTTAACAACAGCTGATCAGTTTATTAGGACTGGACACAAGAAAAGAATATTAGTTGTTGGAGCTGAAGTAATATCAAGAATATTAGATTGGAATGATAGAGAGACTTGTGTTTTATTTGGGGATGGTGCTGGTGCAGTAATTATTGAAGCGTCGGAGAAGCCTGGAATCATTTACTCAAATTTAGCTTCAGATGGATCATACAGAGATTTATTGTATGCAAGCGGAGGCATGCCCTCAAAGAAGGGTGTATTTGAGGATGCTACTATTCATATGAAGGGTAAAGAAGTTTTTAGGGTAGCGGTTAAAACTCTAGGTAGCATGGTAGATGAGGTACTCAAAAATAATAATTTAAATAAAAGTGATATAGATTGGCTAGTGCCCCATCAAGCTAATTTACGAATTATTAAGGCTGCTGCAGAAAAATTAGATATGCCTATGGAAAAAGTAGTAGTTACAGTTTCTGATCACGCTAATACTTCTGCCGCAACAATACCTACAGCATTAGATACCGCTATTAAAGATGGGAGGATTAAAAAAGGAGATCTTCTTTTATTGGAAGCTTTTGGAGCAGGTTTTACTTGGGGGGCTTCACTTGTTAGGTACTAATTTTTTTAAATGTATCTTTATATTTGTGTCCACATTTTTTTTGCAAAATACTTACTGTTATGAGTTTACTATATTATCTGATCAAGATATTGTCGGTACATTAGGTAAGCATTTGATTAAAGAAAGTGATACTTTTGTCAAATTAGCTAGACAATATAACCTTGGTTTTAATGAGCTATTAATGGCCAATCCAAATATTGATCCATGGTTACCTGAAGTGGGTATTGAGATTATCCTTCCAACAAGATTTATTATTCCTAGCAACATCAAAAGGGAGGGTATAGTTATTAATTTACCTGAGCTACGATTATATTATTTTCCTGAAAATAGACCGGGAGTTTTAGTTACCCATCCAATAAGTATAGGAAGAATGGATTGGAGTACGCCTATTGTTAATACAAGTATTTATAGTAAAGCTGAAAATCCAACGTGGTATCCACCTCAGTCAATAATTGATGAGCGTGCATCTCAAAATAGACCGATAGATCGAGTTATTCCTCCTGGTCCAGAAAACCCTCTTGGCAATCACGCATTGAGATTAATGCTTCCAGGTTATCTTATCCATGGTACCAATATGCCTGCTGGGGTCGGAATGAGAGTGACACATGGTTGTATTAGAATGTTTCCAGAAGATATAGAAAGACTCTATTTAGATGTACCAACAGGAACATTAGTTCAAATTATAAATCAGCCTTTTAAGTTAGGTAGTATTGGTAATAGTCATTTTTTAGAAGCTCATCCTCCTTTACAGGATACAATAGCTGATACTAGAGGTGTTATGACTGAGCTAACAAAAACATATATTTCTATTTTTAGTAAAGGTGAGGTTAGCTTTAATTGGAGTTATGCAGAAGAGATTGCAAATATCTCAAACGGATTGCCAGTTAAAGTGAATTAAAAAAAACCGCTTGAATGCACAAGCGGTTAGTTTTTATAGAAAAATTATCAAGTTTTATTTTTGCATTGTAGCTTCAAACATTCTATCTATTTTTTCATTTGTAGCATCACAACAATCTTGCGCAGCATTTGCCGCGTTCATAGCATTATCAGCAGTTGATTGAGCTCGTTGAGCCATTTCTGCTGCATTCTGCGCAGCTTGTTCAACTCGCGCTAAATCTTCTTGAGTAACAGAAGAAGCACAACCAATAATAAATACTAAGATTGAAAATAATGTAAACGTCTGTAATTTTTTTAACATAAAAAACCCCTGGTAGTTTTAAGATAAATCTATCAATTACTATATTATTAGCTAAAGTAGCCAACACTTCAATTAAGAAATTATTTGATTGTAAAAAAATAAATATTATTGTATATATATACAGCTTGTATATATAATTATAATTATGAAAGATTTAACCTCAAAACAAGAGAAAATATTATCTCTAGTGAAAGACTCAATAGCTGATATTGGTATGCCACCAACTAGGGCTGAGATAGCTAAAAAGCTTGGATTTAAGTCAGCTAATGCAGCTGAGGAACACCTAAGGGCCCTTCAAAAGAAAGGTGTAATTGACATAATGCCCGGTGTTTCTAGAGGTATATTGGTAAAAGATACATACAAGATAAATCAGGGTATCCCTTTACTTGGCAGTGTTGCAGCTGGAGAACCAGTTCTTGCTATAGAAAATATAGAATCTTATTATAAGATTGATACAGGTATTTTTACTAAAGAGCCAAGTTTCTTGCTTAGAGTTAAGGGAATGAGTATGCGTGATGCTGGTATTTTAGATGGTGATTTAGTTGCTGTTCATAGAACCACCAATATAAGCAATAGACAAATTATAGTTGCTCGTCTTGATGATGTAGTTACGGTTAAAAGATATATTCAGGAGGGGAGAAGAATACTACTTGTTCCAGAGAATCCGAACTATAAGACTATTGAGTTGGATATAAGATATGATGCTATAACTATTGAGGGAGTTGTAGTTGGTGTTATCAGAAGCTCTATCTAGATAGCAAGTTGGTTCATTTCAAATATTGGAAGAAGGATAGCTAGAACAATCATAAGAACTATTGCTCCCATTACTATTATAAGAGCAGGCTCAAGAATACTTAGCATTGTTGTGATAGTGCTATTAACTTCGCTTTCTTGATGATTCGTAGCGCTTTCTAGCATTATTTCTAATTCGCCTGACGCTTCTCCGCTAGATATAAGATGAATACTCATTGCTGGGAATAGTTTTGATTTTTGTAGAGATTTAGAAATAGGATTTCCTTCTCTCACTTCTATAATTGCATTTTCAACCGCTTCTTTCATTGCTAGATTGGTAACAACTGTGCTGCTTATGGTCATAGCTTCTATTATTGGAACCCCGCTCGAGTTTAAAATATTTAGTGTTCGAGTGAATCTAGCTGTATTAATATTTCTATTTACCTTCCCAATAATAGGTAAACTTAAAAGAATTTTATGATAATTCTTTTTAATTTTATCTGATCTTAGTATTAATTTTATGGAGAAGTATATTAGGAGAATAAACCCAATAACCAAAAACCACCAATCCTGTAAAAAGTTTGATAAAAATATAAGAATCCTTGTTAGTAACGGTAGCGTCTGACCCGTAGATTCAAATACTCCTATAACTTTAGGCACTACGTACACAAGCATAAGTATAACAATCAAGAGAGATATTATTGTTAGTACTATTGGATATACTAGAGCATGACTAATTTTTTGTTTAAGACTATGTCTTGATTCTGTGTACTCTGCTAATCTTTCTAGAACTAGATCTAGTTTACCAGCTTGTTCGCCTGAGCCTACTGTAGCTCTATAGATATTTGGAAAAACAGAGGGATACTCATCAAGACCAGAGGCTAGACTATAGCCTTCCACTACTTTTGATCTAACTCCCATAATGATATTTTTTATATTTGCTTGTTCGGTTTGCTGGGTTATCGCTTTAAGAGCTTCATCTATAGGAAGCCCCGCTTTTATCAGTGTTGCTAGTTGACGAGTCACTAAAGCTAGACCTAAAGATGTAATCTTTTTTTTCAAAAAATTAAAATTTAATAAAGAGATAGATAAAAAAGATTTATCTGATTTAGAAGAATCCTCACCTTGAGATATATCGATATCTATAGGGATGAGATTTTTTTCCTTTAGAATTACACTAGCATGCCTTAAGTTATCAGCATCTAAAATACCTTTAGATTCTTTGCCTTTTTTATCCATAGCTGTATATTTATATGCAGCCATCTACTCTTTTCTAGTTACTCTTAGGATCTCTTCAACAGAAGTAGAACCATCTAAAACTCTTCTTATGCCATCATCTTTTAAGCTTGGACTATTTTTTCTTGCCTTTTTTTCTAATTCTTGTTCGCTAGCTTCATCATGAATCATGTTTTTCATCTCTTCATCAATATTTATGACTTCATATATTCCCGTCCTACCCAAATATCCTTGACCTTCTAATCCTTCGCGATATATTTCAGTTTGATCATCATCTAATTTAAGTAGATTCATCTCATATTCACTAGGTTTGAATGATTCTTTATTTTCATTATTCAAAACTCTTACTAGTCTTTGTGAAATAATACCAATTAGGCTTGAGGCCAATAAAAAAGGCTCGACACCCATATCTCGTAATCTCGTTACCGCACCTACTGCAGTATTAGTATGTAAAGTAGAAAGCACTAAATGTCCTGTTAAACTTGCTTGTACAGCAATTTGTGCAGTTTCAAGATCTCTTATTTCTCCAACCATTACAACATCTGGATCTTGTCTCAAGATAGCTCTTAGTCCCCTGGCAAATGTCATGTCAACTTTATTATTTACTTGGGTTTGACCAACTCCTTCAATATAATATTCAATAGGATCCTCAACGGTTAGGATATTTTTTTTTGAATCATTTATCTCTTGAAGCGCAGCATAGAGCGTTGTGGTCTTGCCTGAGCCAGTTGGTCCAGTCACCAATATAATTCCATGAGGTCTTTTGATTATTGAGTTAGTTATTTTTTGCCCCTCATTAGACATACCCAAGCTTGATAAAACTAAACGACCGGCTTGTTTGTCAAGAAGCCTAAGCACTATTCTTTCACCGTGACCAGATGGTATTGTTGATACTCTTATATCAACCGCTCGACCAGCAATTAATAAGGATATTCTCCCATCTTGAGGTAATCTTTTTTCTGCAATATCTAATTTAGCCATCACCTTAATTCTTGAAATAATTAAAGGTGAAACTGCCTGTTTAGATTTAAGTATTTCTTCTAATACACCATCAACTCTTAATCTAATAGAAAGTTTATTTTCATAAGTTTCAATATGAATATCTGAAGCATTTCTTTTTACAGCTTCTGTAAGAAGAGCATTTATCAGTCTAATGATAGGGGCCTGATCATTGCTTTCTAATATATCTGATGGCTCAGGAATGTCCTGTGCGACTTTTATCAAATCTGTATCATCATCAATCCCATCAATGACATTTTTTGATTGTGCTGCTTCAAAAGCCACTTGAAGCTTTTCTGCAAAAATATCTTCATCAACAGGAATATATTTAATTGGCTTATCGAGATATCTCCTAGTTTCGGTAAGGCTGGAAATCGAAGTATTTTTTCTATAAATTACTTTAATTCCATGATGATTATTTTCCTCAACTAAAACACCATGTTTTTTTGCAAAGGAGAATGAAAATTGCTCTTTTTTAGGATCTTGCTTTTCATTAGATGCATCTTCAGGGGTTACTGCCATAATAATGACCTAAGTTATTGATCGGGGTTACTAGGTAATTCTGGTAAAATAGGCCTCTCAGCATTTCCGATAAGAGCAATCTCATCATTAGCTTGTTGTAATTGCAGGTCTCTGATATACCTATATTTAGCATTCGTTTCAAAATTTGCTTGAATGCTATCTCTCATAATCGTTGGTCTTATAAATACCATTAAATTAGTTTTAACTTCTTGTGCAGTTTGTGCTCTAAAGAGACCTCCTATTAAAGGAATTTTTCCTAGTAGCGGAACACTCTGCTCGCTTTCTCTAATGGAATCATCAATTAATCCACCAAGGACTAATATATCGCTATCATCCACAAAAACTGAAGTTGTAATTGTCCTAGTATTTGTTATTAAATCAACAGCTCCTGATGATCCGGCACTTATACTTGAGGTTTCTTGCTCAATAGTAAGTTTTACACCACTGCCTTCATTGATTTGAGGAGTAATTTTTAAGCTTGTGCCTACTTCCTGACGCTGTATTGTTTGGAATGGGTTAACAGATCCAGATACTCCTCCAGTATTTGTAAAGCTTCCAGTGAGGAATGGAACCTCCTGTCCCACTCTTATTTCTGCTTCTTCATTATCTAGAGTGACTATAGTAGGTGTCGATATTATATTCGTTGCTGCATCTCCTCTTAGTGCGCTCAAAATACCAGCCCAATTAGTATTTACGTTATTTGAATCTGTAGAGATTTGGCCAACTGCTATAGCTGCTCCTTGGACCAGATTACCTAGGGAAGATGCTGCCGTTGCTCCTCCGCTAGTAATTGCTGCTCCAATCTGAGCCACACCTGAAGTAGTTCCTCCAAAGTTAGTCAGAGCAACTGGATTATTTCCATTTGAGCCATCTATACCCCATGTGACACCAAATTCACCGGAAACATCTTCTGTGACCTCAACGATAATGGCATCTACTTTAACTTGCGCTCTTCTAATATCTAATTTATCAATAACTAAAATCATATCTTGTAAGATATTATTAGGAGCATTGATTACAAGGGAGTTGGTACCAGTATCGGCCCAGATACTTAAATTTTGTGATGAATTAGTTCCACTAGCAATATTTGTGAATTGATTCTGTAGATTAGAAGCTAATGTTTCAGCCTCTGCATAGTTTAGGTACCTAACATATGTATCTCCACCAGATTCGTTGGGTGCATCTAGGTGCGCAATTAAGGCTCTATATCGTAATCTACTATTGAGAGAGCCACCTATCAATATACTATTTGAACGATCATCAGATGCTATTTGTGCGGGAGGAGCATTACCAGCGTTAACTGATGCTTGGTTTAAGCTAGTTAACATTCTTGCTATTTCGCTTGCAGAGGAGTTTTCAAGTCTTATGACTTCAATTTCTTCATCTGCAGCTTGATCCATTTTTGATACAATGGAAAGCATTCTATCAACGTTAGCTGATCTATCTGCAATAATTAGAGTATTAGAACCCACATGTGCTGCAAGATGGCCATATTGAGGAATTAAAGGCCTAAGAATAGGCACAAGGTTTGCGACAGCAACATTTTGTAATACTACTGTTTGAGTTACAAAATCATCAGCACTATTACTGAAGTTTGGTCCAGCTAGGGTTCTTACATTGGCATCAGGAACAATTTTAACTATACCGTCACTTTCTTGTGCAGAATAGCCATGCACCTGAAGCGTAGCTAAAAATGCATTATAAAATGTATCAGGAGACATAGGTGAGAATGATAGAAGGGTTACCTCAGCAGCTACTCTAGGATCAACTAAGAAGTTTTTACCTGTTACTTCACCAACCGCTTCAATGATTTGCCTAATATCAGCTTGTCTGTAATTAGGCATGATTTGTGTTGTTAGCTCTTGAGCTAAGCAAAAATTCATAAAGCAAAAACAAAAGATAAGTTTTTTAATTGAAATCATTCATCCACTCCATACCTGTCTTATCTATTATAGCTTAATACTAAGATTTTTTTATGAATAACTAGCAATTATAGATTTTCTTCTAATTCCTGAAGCTGAGAGGTATCTATTGATATTACTTGCCTGTCACCATTCCTTAGAATTGTTAAACTAGCATAAGTTGATTCGTTCAGCGATTCAAATACTTGCAAAGCATTACTTGGATCTGACATAGCAGTACCATTGATATCTAGAACCACATCACCAGATTGTAGCCCTAGAGTTTCAAACTGATCTTGAGATGAGCCAGGGCTTACTCTGAAGCCAACCATCTTACCCTCTTGAATGTGAGGAGCAACTCTTAAAATATCAGTAATTTTTGAAGCATTATTGGTAATTATATTACGAATAGAACTATTAGATTGGACACCATTGTTATTTTGAATTGATATATTTAGAGAGGTTGAATTTTCCTCCATATTTTTTGGCAGGCTTAAGGTTTCAAGATTGCCAGCCCTATTTAGAATAACTTTATCTCCATAGATAGCATAAAGCACGGTAGTTCCATTATTTGTTATTACGTCATTAACTCTAAAAACCTTCTCTTCATTGTTATCAGTAAGGATAATTGCAACACTTCTATTGTCTGATTCTCCAAAGACTACTCCTCTTAGTTGTATATTTAAATTTGTTTCTGGTGTATTAACAAAGCTAGAAAAGTCTGGCTGGAGTGGTAATCCTGAGTCTGCCAAGACGCCAAAAAGATTATTATTTGTAATAGTATTTATGTCTATATTTAAATTATTATCAGTATTAGTAATTTCTTGCCTCATTTCAGGCAGGTTATTTATAGCAATTGAATCATTATATATTATCCTCCAGGCTATAGATGACAAAATATTTGCTAAATAGAACATCAAGACAATTGCCACAAAAAAAGGGAGATATTTATAGGCTCTTATAATCCAGTCTGAGGATAATATGGATTTTAATTCTATGAGATCAATATTAACATTCATAATTTATGAAAATAATTCTGTTTTCAAAAATTATATAATATTTGGGAATTAAGTACATATTTACTCTTAATTTTTAGATATAATTAAAAATAAAACTATGAGTAAAAATCAGTTAGAAATAAGTTCTGAAAATAAAGAAAATTTATTAGTGAGAGAGTCACTACCTAAGAAGAAAGAGCCTCCAGTTTATCAGGTTATTCTTCTCAATGATGACTTTACTCCTATGGATTTTGTTGTGGAGGTATTAGAAAGGTTTTTCTCAATGGAGCGCACTAAAGCAACTAAAATTATGTTAGATATTCACTCAAAGGGAAAAGGTTTGTGCGGAGTTTATCCGCATGAAATTGCAGAAACTAAAGTTTCTCAGGTAACGCTTCTAGCAAAAAAAAATCAACATCCGCTTTTATGCACAATGGAAAAGATTTAATGTTATCTGATGAGCTAGAGTATTGTCTCAATAATGCATTTCAGAATGCTAGAGAAAATTTGCATGAACTAATTACTATTGAGCATTTGCTTTTAGCCCTCCTAAATGTTCCTGATATTTTAGAAATCCTCAATGTGTGTGACGTTAACACAAACCTACTCAAGAAAGATCTTGCAGATTTTATTGAGGAT
This sequence comes from Gammaproteobacteria bacterium TMED78, assembly GCA_002171615.1. Taxonomy (GTDB): domain Bacteria; phylum Pseudomonadota; class Gammaproteobacteria; order Steroidobacterales; family Rariloculaceae; genus TMED78. The sequence continues at coordinate 56,485 of NHEF01000019.1, read as the reverse complement.
TCTACCCCTAGAATAAATGATAAAGATAATTTTGATGATCTAGATGTTCAGCCAACCTTGGGCTTCCAGAGAGTCCTTCAGAGGGCAATTTATCAAGTACAATCTAGTGAAAATGATAAGGTAACCCCTACAAATATATTGGTAGCTATATTTAGTGAAAAGCAATCCCAAGCTTTTTATTTATTGGAATCTTATGGAGTAGCTAGAATTGATGTAGTCAGATATATTTCTCATGGCTCTAATAGAGATTTAGATACTTTTGGAACTGATAAGGGCGGGGCTAGAGGAACAAATAATGAGAGAGAAGAGGAGAAGGTAAATCCCTTAGATGCTTATACGCTCAATCTTAATGAGTTATCAAAATCGGGTAAAATTGATCCTCTGATTGGAAGAAATAAAGAGATAGAAAGGGTTATTCAGATTTTATCCAGAAGAAGAAAAAATAATCCTCTTTTAGTAGGTGAGCCTGGAGTTGGTAAAACAGCTTTGGCTGAAGGGCTTGCTTGGTTAATTTCTAACGGCAAAGTTCCTGAAGTCCTTAAGGATACAATCATTTTTTCACTTGATATGGGATCTCTTATTGCAGGCACCAAATACAGAGGAGATTTTGAAGAAAGATTAAAAAGTGTCATAAAGGAGATTAGTCTTGTTCCTGATGCTATTCTCTTCATTGATGAGGTTCATAATATCATAGGCGCTGGGTCTGCCTCAGGCGGAGCTATAGATGCATCAAATCTTATAAAACCAGTTTTAGCGAATGGAGTTTTAAAATGTATTGGGTCAACTACTTACAATGAGTTTAGAAGAATTTTTGAAAAAGATGCTGCTTTAGCTCGAAGATTTCAAAAAATTGAAATTAATGAACCTACTATATACGAGACTATTGAAATATTACGTGGATTAAAATCTAGATTTGAGGATTATCATAAAATAAAATATGAAGACGAGTCTCTGGTGGCAGCAGTAGAGCTATCTAATAAGCATATAAAAGAGAAATTTCTTCCAGATAAGGCTATTGATATTATTGATGAAGCTGGGGCAAGCCAAAAAATATATTCCAGTGATTCTAAGAAAAAATTTGTTGATGTTGATTTGATTAAAAAAACTATAGCAAAAATAGCAAAATTACCATTAGAGACTTTATCAATTTCTGATAAGGATAAATTAAAAAATCTTGAGAGAGATCTAAATCTTGTTATTTTTGGCCAAGAGAGAGCAATAAACATATTATCTTCTGCTATTAAGATGTCAAGATCAGGCTTAGCTGAGGAAAGTAAGCCAGTGGGAACATTTCTTCTTTCTGGTCCTACAGGTGTTGGTAAAACCGAAGTTACAAGACAGCTTTCTAAAATTTTAGGGGTAGAGTTGATAAGATTCGATATGTCGGAGTATATGGAAAAGCATACCGTTTCTAGACTAATTGGAGCTCCTCCTGGTTATGTAGGGCACGATCAAGGCGGCCTACTAACAGAGTCAATTATACGCAACCCACATTCTATTCTTCTTCTTGATGAGATAGAAAAGTCTCATCTTGAGGTATTTAATTTATTATTGCAGGTAATGGATTATGGAATACTAACCGATAACAATGGAAGAAAAGCAGATTTTTCTAATACAACAATAGTTATGACCACTAACGCTGGTGCTGAAGAGATGGCAAGGCCTTCAGTAGGCTTTACAGATCAGGATCATTCTGGTGATAGCCAAGAAGCAATTAAAAAAATCTTTTCCCCAGAGTTTAGAAATCGCATTGATGGAATAATTAATTTTAGTAATTTGGACAAAAAATCAATATATAGAGTTGTAGATAAATTAATTATTGAACTTGAAATTCAATTAGAGAGTAAAAATGTTTGTATTGAGATAGATACTCCTTCAAGAGAATGGATAGCTCAAAAAGGCTTTGATCCTAATATGGGTGCAAGACCAATGGAAAGAGTAATTAAGGACTATATAAAAAAACCTTTAGCTGAAAAACTTCTGTTTGGAGATTTATCCTCTGGCGGGAATGTGAAGGTTTTAGTAAATAAAAAAACAAGAGAATTAGAATTGAAGACTGATCCGAAAGAGAAGGTATTAAGTAGATCCTAACGGTCTCTATATATAATTCTGCCCTTGCTAAGATCGTAGGGTGTAACTTCTATAGCTACCTTATCCCCTTTTAGGATCCGTATATAATTTTTACGCATTTTTCCAGAGATATGCGAAGTAACTACATGACCGTTCTCTAATTCTACACGGAAGGTAGTATTTGGGAGAGTCTCGATAACAATCCCGTCCATTTGTATTGCTTCTTCTTTTGCCATAATTTTACATTATTTTACTTTTTTTCTTAGAAACTTTCATCATCTTTAGCTATTTATAGTTAATATTGATTACATTATTGAAAGAAAGTTTTATAATTAGTTATGATTTCCTCAGAAGATTCGCCTTGGTCACGAGCATTAAGAGAGTCGATATTATGGCTATGTTTAGGCCTATCAATGATTTTTTTTATTGCACTTGCGACTTATGACCAGAACGATGCAGCTTTTAGTATTTCAGGAGCTGGTCTAGAGATCTCAAATAAAATTGGCCCTGTTGGTGCTTGGATTGCTGATTTATCTTTTATGTTTTTTGGCTATCCAGCATATCTTTTTCCTGTAATTTTTTCTTTTATTGGGTACTTAAGATATAAGGCAAAAGTGTCAGTATTTTCTCCTGTGCATATATTATGGAAAGCTATTGGGTTTCTATTTTTATTATTTTCTAGTTGTGGGCTAGCTACGTTACATTTTTTTTCTCGAGATCTTAGAGAAACTGCTGGAGGAGTTGCAGGACAGCTAGTTGGACAAAATTTATTAAATCTTCTGGGCATGTTAGGGGCAACACTACTTTTATTGATTGCTCTATTTGTTTGTATTTCGTTATTTAGTGGAATTTCATGGCTAAAAGTAATAGATAAGCTTGGTTGGCTAATTTTGAGGTTTTTATCTTTATTAAGTTCTTCAGTTTCTCAGATTAAGATTACTATCCAAGGTTATCAAGCTAAAAAGGAAAGAAAAAAAACTTTTGAAAAGGATAGAATTAAAAAGACCTCTTCTCAAAAAGTAAAAATTGAGCCATCTATTGAAGGGGTAGAGCTGAGTGATCGCTCACATCAAGAAAAACAGGTGCCTTTATTCGAAACAATAAATAATTCTGACATTCCAGAACTTTCTCTTTTGGACGACCCTCCAGAAGCTAAAGGTGGTTACTCACAGGATGCATTAGAGGCAATGTCAAGATTGGTAGAGTTAAAACTTAATGATTTTGGAATAGAGGCTGAGGTTATTTCTGTTCAGCCTGGCCCTGTTGTTACTAGGTTTGAGGTTAAACCTGCTGCAGGAGTAAAGGTTAATCAAATAGCAAACCTTTCCAAGGACCTTGCTCGGTCACTCTCTACGATAAGTGTAAGGGTGGTAGACGTTATTCCAGGAAAGCCTTTTGTTGGATTAGAGATACCTAATGAAGCAAGACAGCTCGTAGCTTTAGGAGAGATTATTAAGTCTAAGACTTATGATGATATGGGATCTTCATTAACTTTAGCATTAGGAAAAGATATTGGTGGGCAGCCAGTTGTTGCTGATTTAGCTAAGATGCCACATTTATTAATTGCTGGAACCACTGGCTCTGGTAAATCTGTAGCAATAAACGCAATGATTCTAAGCTTGCTTTATAAATCAACTCCTGAGCAAGTTAGATTAATAATGATTGATCCAAAAATGTTAGAACTTTCAGTTTATGAGGGCATTCCTCACCTATTATCTCCAGTTGTGACCGATATGAAGCAAGCTTCTAATGCTCTAAGGTGGTGTGTAAGTGAAATGGATAGAAGATATAACCTAATGGCTCATTTAGGGGTAAGGCATATTTCTGGATACAATAATAAAGTTAGGGAGTCTCTTGATAAGGGAGACCCTATTACAAATCCTTTATTTGAAAAGGGTGATGATGGTTTAAATACCGCTTTGCATCTTGAGCCACTTCCAGAAATAGTTGTTATAGTTGATGAATTAGCAGATATGATGATGCTGGTAGGTAAAAAAGTTGAAGAATTAATTGCAAGGTTGGCACAAAAAGCTAGAGCATCTGGAATATATATGATAATTGCAACTCAGAGACCCTCAGTTGATGTAATTACTGGACTTATAAAAGCAAATATACCTTCTAGAATAGCATTTCAAGTTTCTGCTAAAGTTGACTCTAGAACAATCCTGGATCAAGGAGGGGCAGAGCAGCTTTTAGGCCACGGTGATATGCTTTATTTGCCCCCAGGTTCTTCTATACCTACAAGAGTTCATGGTGCATTTGTTTCTGATGGAGAGGTCCATGCTGTAGTTAATAGTTTGAAAACAGCTGGCCCGCCGTCATTTATAGATGAGATAATTGCTGATAGGAAAGATGAATCTTCAAGTATTGGTGGATCCTCAGCTTTAGATGGCGAACAAGATCCACTCTATGATGAGGCAGTAGCGGTAGTAATTAAAACTCAGAAAGCTTCTATTTCAGGTGTTCAGAGACGCTTAAAGATTGGTTATAATAGGGCAGCTAGGATGGTGGAAACTATGGAAGAAGCTGGTATAGTTAGTAAACTCGAATCTAATGGATCAAGAGATGTATTGGTGCCACCTAATCCTGAAGAAGGCTAGTTTATCTATTGTAATTTTTTCGCTAGGAATTTCTCAATTTCTAATTAATTTAGCAATTGCCCAACACTCAATTCCAAGCCCTAATGAATCTACTTTAGGTAAGTTTTTAGGTTCTTCAGATACCTTTCAAGCCGGCTTTCGTCAAGATCTATATGATAATCAAGGTAATCTAATTTCAAGAAGTTTTGGAAGTGTATTTATTCTTCGCCCCAATAAATTTTTGTGGAATTATAGTGATCCATATGAGCAGATCTTGTTAGCTGATGGAAATAGAATATGGTTTTATGATAAAGACCTGAATCAGGTTACTGTTATGCCCCAGGATGATAAGCTTTATCATACACCTGCCTATATTTTAAGCGAAGCCTCATCTGATAGCGATACTTTCTCAATAAGCAGTATTTATTTGAAAAATGGTATAGAGTGGTTTGAGATTGATTTTGGATCTCAGCAACTGGACATAAGAGCATTTTTTTTGGGTTTTGAGAGCGACTCTCTTAAAGAATTAAACTTCTTAAATAGCTTAGGTCAAAAAACTCATATCTCTTTTTTTGATGTTTCAGTCGAAACTAATATCTCAAAAGATATTTTTATTTTTGACTTACCTCAAGATGCTGACTTAATCGGCTCTCTAGAAGATGATTAAAAATTTATTAGAAAGCTATAAAAATTCTATTAGGAACTTTATTAGCTGGTTTCTACTTTTATTAGTTATAATTTTTAGCATTATTCCTTTTCCGTTGTCTACTCCATCAAGCTATTCTGATTATCCAATAGATAAGCTATTTCATTTTTTATCTTATGCTCTTCTAACTATACTTTTTTCTAAACCTCATAAGATGCAGGCATACCTAAGATTAGGAGTTAGTTTATTTATACTAGGTTTTTCTTTGGAGGTAATTCAAGGCTATACTCTTTATCGAGCTTTCGAGTTATATGATTTATTTGCAAATGTTTCTGGTATTATTGTAGGCATAATTATCTCCAATTTTATTCTTAGAAGAATTTATGATTAATCCAAAATTACTGAGATCAGATTTAGATTTTGTAGCAGACAATCTTGCTAAGCGAGGATATGTTTTAGATAAAAATAAATTAAGACTTCTAGAGGTGAGTCGTAAGGAACTACAAATTAAAGTTGAGCAGTTAAGACAGCAGCGTAATAAGATCTCAAAATCTATTGGAAAAAACAAAGGCAAAGGCTTAGATATCTCAGAAATAAAAAAAGATGTTGATAATGTTAGTGCCTCTCTCATTAATGAAGAAAGCAAGTTAAAACAAGTAAATGAAAATCTTGATAGATTAACCCAAGATCTACCAAATTTATTGCATGAGTCAGTTCCACAAGGTAAAGATGATTCCTCAAATAAATTACATACTGAGTGGGGCTCTCCAAAAACTTTTAGTTTCGATCCATTAGATCATGTTGAACTAGCAGAGGGTCTTGGTCTGATAGATTTAGAGGGTGCTAGTAAATTATCAGGTAGTAGATTTGCTGTATTGAGAAATGATTTAGCTATGTTGCATAGAGCCTTAGCTCAATTTATGATTGATATACATACATTAGAGCATGGCTATGAGGAGATGTACCTCCCTTATTTAGTCAATTCCCAAACTTTATTTGGTACAGGTCAGCTCCCAAAATTTAAACAAGATTTATTTTTTGTAGATGGAGAAAAGGATCTGGCCTTGATTCCAACAGCTGAAGTGCCATTAACTAACTTATTAAGAGATAAAATAGTTAAGGCTGAAAATCTTCCTATGAAGCTTGTTGCTCATACTCCTTGCTTTAGGTCAGAGGCAGGATCATATGGAAAGGATACAAGAGGAATGATTCGTCAGCATCAGTTTGATAAGGTTGAATTAGTTCAAATTGTAAAGCCAGAAGATTCATATAACGCACTAGATGAGCTTTTGAGCCATGCAGAAATCATTCTTAGAAAGCTAAATCTTCCCTATAGAGTGGTTACATTGTGTAGTGGAGATACTGGTTTTAGTGCCTCAAAAACTTTTGATATTGAGGTTTGGCTTCCTAGTCAAAATTGTTTTAGAGAAATTTCTTCTTGTAGTAATTGTGAAGATTTTCAGTCTAGGAGAATTAAGGCACGATGGAAGAACTTGGAAATGCAAAAACCAGAATTAGTTCATACTTTAAATGGCTCTGGAGTAGCAGTAGGAAGGGCCTTAATAGCTATATTAGAAAATTACCAAAATGAAGATGGAACGATAACTATTCCAGATATCTTGAGGCCTTATATGAAGAATAGAGAAATAATTTCAACTAATTGATGCTGTACAAATTTCATTGATCGAATTACTTAATCGTATTTCAAATTCCTCATTTGATTGATCAGTAGATAGCCCTTCAGAGAGCGCTCTTGAGAAGCTAGCGATCATTCCTTTTTGCTTTGTTAGTCTATTATTTGCTTCATCTCTGCTATAACCGCCGGACAATGCTACAACTCTAAGTGTTTTTGGGTGTTTTATACAATCTAAGTAAAGATTGTCTTTTTCAGGCAAGGTCAGTTTAAGCATTATTAAGTCATTTGAATCTAGTTTTTCTAGGTTCTCAAGAATACAACTTTTTAATTTCTCTTCAGCGCTTGTTTTATCCGGGCAATGAATATCTACCTCTGGCTCAACTATTGGAATTAGGCCAGAAGATAAAATTTCTTTGGCAATTAAAAATTGTTGATTAACTATTTCCGTTATTCCATTTTCTGAATATTGTTTGATTACTGATCTCATCTTAGTGCCAAAAATTCCTTTTGAGTTTGCCTTATTTAAGAGGGTATTTAATTCAGGCATAGGTTTCATAAGTTGAACGCCATTTATTTCTTCAGCGAGTCCTTTATCTATTTTTAAGATAGGAACAATATTTTTATTTTTCCATAAATAATCAGCTGTTGGTATGCCATCAATTTCTTTATCCATCGTATTTTCAAATAGTATTGCTGCTAATATATTTTCACCTTTGAATGAACTGCTTTTAATTATCCTACTTCTCATCTTATGAACGAGGGCAAACATCTCTTCATCGCTTGACCATGCATCTTCATTGACACCATACAAGCCTAATGCTTTTGGAGTGCTGCCACCACTTTGATCTAAAGCTGCAATAAAGCCATTACCGTTTTGCATTTTATCAAGCTGTTCTTTATTTATATCGTCAAGCATTTCGTTCCTTTAATTTATATAAAAAAATATTTTACTATGGCGTACTTCCTTATCACAGTGGTTTTAAGATTATTATCTGTATCATAAAAACAACAAAAAAAATAAGTACTTAAGCTATAAAGTTATAAGGATATTAATTAATAGTAAAAATAATAACTTACGATTGTATATTAGTGTGGACATATTGTAGTGAAAAAAGTAACATCATAAGTTGTAATATTTTATTTATATATAATTTTCTAGAAATTATTAAATTAGGAGCCATAAATGAGAGTTAAATATTTTTTTCTGTCACTAGTATTTACAATGTTGATGTCTACTGGTTTTATGACCTCAACAGTTTCAACTGTTCAGGCACAAGCAGTTTTACTTGAAGAGATAGTTGTTACCGCAAGAAGAAGAGAGGAAGCACTAAAAGATGTCCCTGTGGCGATAAGTGTTTTGAGTAATGAATTATTTGAAGAGGCAAATTTTCTAGATCATTATGATATGTATGCTGAGATTCCTGGAGTAGATTATCGCCAAAGTAAGGATAGAATTGGCGCCAGTCCATCTATTCGAGGTGTTTCCACTACTTCACAAAATATTTTACAACAAAAAACAGGTAACTTTATAGATGGTGTTCCAGTATTGGGCAATACTGCTTTTATTCAGTTTGTAGGATTAGAGAGGGTAGAAGTTTTAAGAGGTCCTCAAAGTGCTGCATTTGGAAGATCAACCTTCTCTGGAGCCTTTAACTATGTGACAAGAGATCCTGGTGAAGAAACAGAAATAGAAGCAACTATTTCTAGTTCTGACCTTCAAAGGGATAGAGTGAACCTCGGTCTTAGTGGTCCAATTACAGATACTCTTGGCTATACATTAGATTACTATACCGAAGATTTGAGAGGCCCAGATTGGTGGAAAGCCACTGATGGTACTTGGTTAGGTGGAACCGAAACTGATTATATAAGTGCAAAACTTAAGTGGGCTCCAAGTGATAAGTTTGATTTAGAAGTTCGTCTTTCTAAGATGGAAGCTAATGATCGAACTTCATTAGACTATGTAGCAACAGCTGGAGAGGTCTTAGCTTGTTCAAATTTCAACCTTACCGATAAGAAGAAGAATCACTATCTTGATGGAGTGGCTAACTGTGATTTCTTGAGTGTGCAGCAAAGCATTGGACGAAATTTTGACTTGAATGCTCCGCATCCAACTAATGGACAAACAGCGGCACCTTATGCTGTAGGTACAGATGGTTATAACACTTTAAAGTCCTATTCAACACTTAACCCAGGCGTTAGGGTTGATAATGAAAGAATTCAAATGGAGTTTAACTATAACTTAGATAATGGACAAACTATTCAATTCCAAGCTGCCAAAGTTGAAGAGACAGGAATTCGTTGGCATGATCAAGATGGATTTGATAATCCATGTACAATGAAGAGTTTAGGTAAGCTTAAAGAAAAACATTGTGTGGCTGGTGCAAGTCCTCGTTATCATGATGAAAAATATTACGATGTTCGTTGGATATCTTCTGCTGATTCTGCTCTTAGATGGGTAGTTGGAGCTTCTTCATATGATTTCTATCGTAATGATCTCTCTTATAAACAATATGCAGCTATAATTGATCCAGCTTTAGCTACAGCTATAGGTAAAACACCAGTAGCTAATAGAGCTCAGAATAGGGATGCTAAAACTATTGGTTATTATGCTAACTTAACTTATGATTTATCAGATAGAACTTCTCTTTCAACTGAGTTCCGTCAGCAAACTGATGAGGGCATAACAAGAGAGCCTCTGTCAGGCTACGTAATTCCTTTAAAAACAGATGCGTTCTCACCTCGTGTATCTTTGACACATCAGCTAAATGATGATGTTACTTTATATTTACAAGGCGCTAAGGGAACTAACCCAGCTACAGCAAATCCCACATTTGCTGATACTACTCGTATAGCATCTCTAGCGGCAGCTAAAGCAGCTGGACACATTACTTATGATCATACAACTTTCAGAGAGGCTGATGAAGAAACCTTAACTAGTTATGAAATTGGTCTTAAGGGACAGGCTTTTGATAATCAGCTAGCTTATAATGTTGCTTTATACTCCTCTAAATGGGAAAACATGATCATGAATAGAGGTCTTGACTGGAGTGGATTTACTGGCGATTCCTATGATGAGGAATATACGCAAAGTGGTCAGATTTATACCAATCAAGGCTCAGCTGATATGAAGGGTCTCGAAATAGATTTTGTGCTTGCTCTTAATGATTACTGGACAATTAGAAGTGGTTTTGCATGGATGGATAACACTTACACAGATACTTGCCATGAAGAACCAGTTACTGATTATGGCGTAACTGCTGATAAAACTGTTGCAGCTGATGGCGTACTTTCTGATTGTGTAGATATTAGTGGAAATGCTTTAGAAGCTCACCATACAAGGAAAGGATCTATATCTGCTACTTATATGGCTCCACTAGGTAATTCTGGATGGGACGTAAGAGCTAGACTTGCTTCACGTTACTCAGGTCAGCGTTATCTTGATGTTATGAATTGGGCTATTATGCCTGAGATCTGGACTCAAAGCGCAACACTTAGCTTTATGAGTGATAACTGGGATGTGACTTTATATGGTAATAACCTTACCAATGAAACACAGCCTTTATATATTAATATGTATTATAAAGATCGTCTTCCAGTAGTATCTGGTAAAGATCGTGTTTATCAAATTACTCCAAGAATGCCAAGAGAAGTTGGAGCTCATATTACTTATAGATTCTAATTTCTTTATAAGTTCAATATAATTAAACCCCAGTTTTTTAGCTGGGGTTTTTTTTAGTAAATTAACTATGAATAAAAAAATTTTAAAAATACTATTATTATTATTTGTTTCAGATCTATGTTTTTCAGCACCTAATATCTTATTAATTATTGGTGATGATATGGGTAATGAAACACTTGCAGCTTATGGCTTGAATGAGGATGTTGGAATTACACCTACCCTTGACCAGATGGCAGATGAAGGCATTTTATTTAGCAATTTCTGGTCTCAGCCTGTCTGCTCTCCTACAAGAGCAACTGCATTAACAGGAAGATATGGATTTAGAACTGGCATAGGTGGTGCCGTACCTTCTACCTCAAGAGGTGGAGTTTTACCTGATACGCCAAGACTCCCTGCTTGGGCAACAGCTGAGGGAAGAACGCCTGGTATGGCAGGAAGTATGGGGACCAGAGTAGGGACTAATACTACTCATGGATTGTTTCTAAATGAATTTACGCTTCCTATGGCTTTTGATAATCATCTTAATTACAAGACAGCAGCTATAGGTAAATGGCACTTAGCCCTAGCCGATAATGGCTGGACAGACCATCCTAATTTAGTTGGATTTGATCATTATTCGGGCAGTATTAGAGGAACGACCCCTTCATTTTTCTCTTGGATTCAAACAATAAATGGAACTAATACAGGCGTAACAGGCTATGCCCCAGATAGAAAAGTAAATGATGCTATTGAATGGATAGAGGATCAGGGCGATGATCCTTGGTTTATGTGGTTTGCTTTTAATTTACCTCATACACCTTTACACTTGCCTCCAGAACAGTTTATCAATTCAGATTTTTCTCATATGGATAGAGATGCTGAATACTCATATGATATGGGGCCAGAATTCTTTAAGGCTATGGTTGAGTCAATGGATATAGAGATAGGTAAACTTCTCACATCAATATCGCCAGAGGTACTTGCTAATACTTATGTCATTTTTATTGGTGATAACGGGACCTTGAATGATTTAGTTTTGCCACCATTTCGCGAAGGTTTTGCAAAAAATACTATTTACCAAGGCGGTATAAATGTTCCCTTAATAGTTATTGGTCCAGATATTGATAATGGTAGATCTGATGCTCTTATTAACTCTACAGATATATTTAGCACTGTGATGGAAATGGCAGGTATAAATCCTGAAGAAGCTGTCCCTGAAGATATAGTTACAGATTCAGTAAGCTTTTTACCCATTTTAAAAAATTTGAATACAAGCTCTCAACGAGAATGGATCTATGCTGATAGTTTTTCCGGAGGTACTGTTGGTATTCCGGACGCCGATTATGCAATCCGAGATAATCGTTATAAATTTATTCGTTATAATATGGAAGAAGCTTTTTTTGATTTATTGGAAGATCCATACGAGTATGAAAACTTATTAGAGGATCAGCTTACCCACGAACAAAAAAATACTTATAATTACTTAAAAGGTAAAGTTGAGTCATTGAGGGATAGTAGGTAGAAAGATTTACTAATATAGTCTGCAATTATATGGCTCTAGCTTTTCTCCAAGTGCAGCCCAATAACCTTCAATTGTTGCTACCTCGATAAAAGTATAGGGATCATTAATTGAGAAGTGGTAATGTAGCTGACCTTGATCATCACTTAGAGCGTATCGCTCTTCAATTAAAACGTTTTTACTTTGCCTAGTTCCGATGTTATCAAAATATGGCCAATTAATATGTGATGTTATAATTACCAGCTCATTATTTTCCCATCTTCCAACAGAATAGCCTAGTCTAGATGGTATTAGTTTAGTGGTTGAGGATTTACTTTCCATATGAATAGTCCTGACAGTATCATATAGTTCAGTTTTAATTTGAATCGTGTCACCTAGATTTATAAACTCATAAGGATGAGGGTTTCTCATTATTCTTGGCATGCCTTCAGCCTCACATCTCGTTGCAAAGTTATCTGCAGTATCCCATTCATTTCTAGATTCTAATGCCTCTTTAGTAAAAGGTAGATTAGCTATTAGTTTTGGAAAGGTTCCAGGATTACTCCAAGTTCTAAAAAAACCTTTATTTTCAGAGATAGTATCAATATCTGGATTATTCTCAGTATTTCTTCCAAAAACACCTAACAGATTGTTACTCCATAGCGGTTTGGATGTAGGGTGAAGAATAACTTCTGTACCGTCTGCCTTAAGTAAATTTTTTGCTAAAGCATCTCTAGCTTTTAGACTAGAAGGATTGGCGGCAACTCTAACTATTTCTCCTACTTCTATTATTTTCTCATCTATTCCGGCTCTTTTAAGCACATAAATTGATTCAGCCTCAAATCTCCATTGCTCTTTATCTTTTGTGCTGATCAGCGAAAAAACAACATGTGGGTTTCTCCATTCTATGCTAACAATCTCTCCAGCAAATTCAGTTAATTCAGTAGTATATGACGCCATTGAGTGATGAGCATCAGCGTACTCAAAAAAGAATAAAATTATAATTAATAGTCTATACATTATCTAAGATCAATTGGCATTTAGTGCTGTATTATACTAATATAATTATAATAAAGATCATACAAAAAGGTTTAATATGTTTGGATGGATTAGGTATATTTTTTTGTTTTTTTTGGCTTGTCCTTTCTTGGCCTTGTCTCATCACTCGGTTGCTCTTAATTTCACTCAAGAGATAGTTACAGTTGAGGGTAGAATAAAAGATATTAAATGGATTAATCCTCACGCCTCTTTTGTGTTAGAGGTAACAAATGAGGCTGGTGAAAAAGAAGATTGGCTAGTTGAGCTTCTTGCTGTTATAGCCTTGAGAAGAAGTAATTTTAATTTCGATGCATTAACAAATGGTGCCTCTATTAAGCTTTCTGGACGAAATGGCATTAAAAAAAATACTATGCGTTTTGGAGAGGCTATTTTATCAGATGGAACAAGCATAACAGAAAATGCTTTTTTTTATAGAAGAGACCTGTAGTTATAGTGATGACGTATATTTTTAAAACCCTAACTATCTCCTTTTTTTTATTGCCAGTTTTTACGAGTGCCCATCATTCTAAAGCACTGCATTTTACTGAGCAGTTAATAACGCTTGAGGGTAAAATTAAATCGACTAAATGGATTAATCCTCACGCCTCTTTTGTGTTAGAGGTAACAAATGAGGCTGGTGAAAAAGAAGATTGGCTAGTTGAGCTTCTTGCTACCATAGCCTTGAGAAGAGGAAGTTTTGATTTTGATGCAATGACTGAGCAAACTGAAATAAAACTTACTGGTTTTCTGGGCAGACAGGAAAATACAATTGATATGACTGAGGCAATATTGCCTGATGGTAGAGTTATAGTAGAACTACCAAATAATCCATATAGGAGATAAGTATGAAATTTTTTATTACTATGTTTTTTTTATCTAGCCCATTAATTATTTCTAATGTTAATAGTCATCATTCACATGCTGAATATCATGGAAATGAGCCAATTGAATTGATTGGGAAAGTTATTGCAAGTAGCTGGAGTAATCCTCATGTCAGATTAAAATTAGAAGTAGAAAATCTCGACGAAAGCATTTCAATATGGGACTTGGAGTTTCAGGATTTAATCTCACTCAATAGAAAGGGTTTTGATAATACGTTAGTTAATTTAGGTGATAATTTAAGAGTTTATGGAACACCATCAAAACGAAGAACAAATGTCTTGTCAACATCAAACGTACTGCTTCCAAATGGTATGGAGGTTAGTGTGAGAGGGCGTACTCAACCTATTTGGTCTGATATAAATAGAGGTTTTAATCGAGTTTCATCTGAAGATGTTCTTAATAACTTGTCTGACTCTTCTGGCCATGGATTATTTAGAGTGTGGCTTCCACAAGCATGGTCTGAAAATGAATTTACTGATTTGCCTTTAACCGAGAAAGCATCTTTGGAGCAAGCATCCTATAGCTCTGAAATAGATCCTACTATGTTATGTTTAGCTCCTGGTATGCCTGCTGCTATGAGAACAACCGCTGTTCATCCATTTAGCTTAAAGCAAGAAGGTGACGTAATTATAATTAGGGGTGAGATATCTGATATAGAGAGAACTGTTAATATGTCTACTAATACTCAAGAAGAGATTAAATTTTCCCCTCTTGGCTATTCAACCGGAAGTTGGGAGGGTGATAGTTTAGTTATCCATACCTCTAATATAGACTGGCCTTATTTTGATCATATTGGTACAGTCAGGCAAAGCAAAATGGTAAATACTTTAGAAAAATTTACAGTTGGTGAAGATACCAACTATATGACTTATTCAATAACAGTAAGCGACCCAGAAACTTTCACAAGGCCAGTAACAGCGGTTATCCCAATGATTTGGCGACCAGACATGACTATTAATCCTTATGAGTGTTCTTTAAATGATAATTTTATTCACTAGATATTATGTATAAGAGATATTTGAATATTTTATTACTTTCTTTTGCGTTACTACCTCTTTGCACTTTTTCTGCTTATCCAGACTTAGAAGGTACTTGGATGGTAAATTGGCAAGGTGATTATATTTGGAGAGTATATTCTGAACAGAAACCAACAGAAGAGGGTCAAAGAAGGCTCGATGATTATGATGTTTTAGTTGACGATCCTAGTCTTTATTGCATTCCTTCTGGGGTAGGTCGTTTGTGGGATGAGCCAGATACACTTTGGAGGATTGAGCAATATGATGACAGGGTTGAGATTTTTTATGAGATATTTGATCTCAAGAGAGTTATTAACCTTGATCAGAGAAATCATCCTATAGATTTCATTCCTAGCACTACTGATATTAATGGGAATTATATTGAAAATTTAGGACATTCTATAGGGTGGTATGAAGGAGATACCCTTTTCATAGAAACACTTGGTTTTACTGACAGCTATATTACTACTTTGGGGTTTAATGTTTTCCCTCAGACTGAAGCTTTAAGGAGTATCGAGAGAATTTCTAAGGATGGAAATAATATTTCTTTAGAGATAAGTTATTTTGATCCAATTTTAATGAAAGAACCTTTGAATGTAAGCTATATTTATTTGCCGGCTGAGTATGAGTTTTCAGTTTATGGCTGCATTCCAAAAGAGGGTGATCATTGATATTAAGAAGTTATAGAATTTTATTTCCTATTTTCTTGTTTTTTTCCTACACAGAAGTTTTATCAGCTCCTGATTTAAATGGTATTTGGCAGTTAACTCGAGGAATACCAAATATTAGTGAGAGACTTTATTCACCTAAAAATCTTACAGAAGAGGGTAATGATAGACTTGATGTATTTAATATTTTTGAAGATGATTTAAATCCTCTATGTATACCTTCAGGTATAGGTCGTTTATGGGATGAGCCAGATACCGTATGGAGAGTCGATCAATATGAAGATAGAGTAGAGATTCATTATGAAATGTTTGATATCCATAGGATTATTATGCTTAATCAGGATGGCCACCCATTAGTATTTACCCCAAGCGCAAGAAATTTAGATAATCACTTTATGCCAACTGTTGGCCACTCTATAGGGTGGTATGAAGGAGATACATTGGTTATAGATACACTAGGTGCTTCCGAGGGTATAGTCTCAACTGAAGCTAGGGGTGGTGGTAGTGAAGAGTTATCAATCTCAGATACTGGATCTGTAAGAGCAAATAAATCAACTTGGGTTCCCCAATCAGAGGCCATGAGAAGTATTGAGAGAATTTATAGGGATGATAATTTTATGGCAGTTGATATTGTTTATTTTGATTCAATTACTATGATGTCTCCTCAAGAAGTAAGGTATAGATATTCACCTTCATCATTTAGTTTTTCAGTTTATGGCTGTGTTCCAGAAGAAGTAGCGCACTAGCCTAGGATAAGAACAAAACAATCAACACTCTCTAGCCCTCACCAGGGGAATTGATAAGATTAAGCAGATGAAAAAGCTAACTAACAAACTTTTAAATAGTAAGTGGACAGCAGTAAATCCAGAAAACAAAGAGAAGCACTTCATAGTAACAAGCGTAGATTACGATGAGGACGATGTAGTTCTTTCTTGCATATTAGAAGCAGTCTTTACCAAAAGAGAGCAAGCTATAGATTGGAAAAGTCTAAGGGATGAGCAAGTTTGGAAACAGGGATGGCTTTCAGGAACAGAGAACTAATCGAAGAAAACAACAACCCCCTTAATTTTGTCGTTTTTGAAAAAAATAAAATCTTAAAAAAAATTAAAGGAGGATTTATTTACTCTCTCCAAGGAGTGCTTATTCCTCTAACATCGGGCTCGCTATATTTTGGCAATTGTTCTTTTAATTGGAGCTTAATGTTCCCGAATTCATCTAGGCTAGCTAAGTTCTTAAATTCATTAGGATCATTGGTAATATTATATAGCTCTTCTGAATTATCTGAATATCGGATATATTGATAGCTTTGGCTTGTTACGGAAAAATTCATATATCCATGATTGCTAACAGCAAATCTATCCCAATCAATTTCAGGATTAGCTAGTATTGGAACAATGCTTTCTCCATCTAGATGATTAGGAGTGTCTAGTCCTGATAACTCGACTAAAGTTGGATATATATCAAGTAGCGATACTGGTATTGAACTTATTGAGCCTGGAGTTGTAACGCCAGGCGCTACAATAATCATAGGAACTCTAGTAGACTCTCGCCATAGTGTTTTCTTTTGGTAGCTTAATTTTTCTCCAATATGAAAACCATGATCACCTATAACTATAATAATAGTATTTTTCATTTTAGGATTATTATCTACAGCCTCTATAATAGTTCCCAACAATGCATCTATGAAGGATACGCTAGCCAAATAGGCTTGAGTTATTTGACTCCATTGATTATTTTCAATTACCCATTCATGGGCTAACCTATTAGTAGCACTCCCAAAGCTTGGAGTATCAATTCCATTAACCTTGAGAGCCATTTTGGGTACATCATCTAAATCATTCTTGATAGTTTGTGGCATAGTAATGGCTTCAATTGGATATAGGTCAAAATATTTTTCAGGGACATAAAAGGGTGCATGAGGCCTCCTAAATCCAAAACCAATAAATTGCTCCTCACCTTGATTTGATTTTATTTGAGAAGTAATCCAGTTTGCTATTTGCCCATCTCCAGTTGCAGAATCTTCTGCTACAAGCGGATACCAGTCGAAGCTATCATGGTACGGATTTTTA
Organism: Gammaproteobacteria bacterium TMED78; assembly: GCA_002171615.1. Classification (GTDB taxonomy): domain Bacteria; phylum Pseudomonadota; class Gammaproteobacteria; order Steroidobacterales; family Rariloculaceae; genus TMED78. Next base: position 38,725 of record NHEF01000019.1, on the reverse strand, counting down.
TTTTTAGGCAAGCCACCCATCCCACCAGGTACAATTTCATTAGGACGGTCTATACCTATTCTCGGATACCAAATATCCCAAGCTTTAATATCATTTTGCGATGTATGAAAGAACTTTCCTGCACCAGTTGTTTTATAACCAGCATCTTTAAAGAAATGAGGTAGAGATTTCACGGTATTTATTTTTTGGATTTCACGCCAATCTGGCCCATTAACATAAAATCCTGTGAATGTGGGGCTGAGACCAGACAAAAAAGAAGCCCTTGAAGGACCGCATACAACAGCCGAGCTATGTGCGTTAGTAAAGGTCATACCCCTTCGAGCCAATTCATTGAAGTTAGGTGTTTTAACTTGCGGATGGCCACCAAGTGGTTCTATCCAATCATTTAGATCATCAACTGTGATAAAAATTACATTTGGTTTATTTGTACTTTCAAATTCTTGAGCTAGTAAAAAAGAATAAGGAAATAGGGTGAGGGATAAAAATAATAGTTTTCTAGTCAAAGTCATTATTTAGAATCTTAGTATATAATTTGCCTTAATACTAATATCAGCCATCTTAGAAACAAAAGAATTATTTTTATCATAGTCTTGAAGATTATGATTTAGCACAATGAAAAAGTCTTTTCCATCTTCAACTATCCATTGCAAGCGCGCATTTAATCCAAGGTTTTCAGATACGTTATCGTATTGAATATAACTCGAAAGAGACAATGAGTTAGTTAGTGGAGATTTTATAGTTAGTCCTGTTACTTTGGCCGAAAAATTTCCTTGAGGTAAATGTATTTTAGTAACTTTATAGGTTAATTCTAAAGCAAGCTCTTTTAAGGGCTTCCAGGTAGTCTTACTCCAAAACTCTTTCATACTACCGTTATAAAAATCACCCTTCTCAAAGGCAAATGCTGTAACTAATTTTCTATATCCTGCTGTTCCTAACCCAGCTCTTGTTGTCGTAAATTTATATTCACCTACAGGAATGATAATTGCTGAGTCAGGATCTGATGATGGCGTGTATATTTTAAAGGGCTTATTTATTAGTTCAGAAGTTATGATATTTCTAATAAATATACGATCATTTGTTGGCTTAGCGTATCTTTGTTCCAGCGTATATATTTTTGAATGAGAGCTCCCATCAAGAGAAACAATTTCTTGAGCATAAGCACCAGTAGTGAATGCATCTGCTGATTCGAAGAGATGGGTGTACCCTAAATCGGCAGTAAGATCTCTAATGTTCACTCTATTCGTAAAACCAAGTGCAGGATTAAAGTTTTCCTGTAGCTCTTTTTGTCCAATAGCCCATCTTAGTCCTGTGCTATTTGGCGCTCTCAACTCAAAGCTATAAGCGTTATCTTTACCACTTATTCCCTGGGTAGTAGATTTTTGAGCCCAGATATCAGCTTCAATGATTTTTCCATTAGGAAGCCTGCTATTCAGAAATCTAAAATCAAAACCTACGAGTGAGTTATCTAAATTTGACGTAGGGTCACCAATAGTTGTAATTAACCCAACTGAAGATTCCTCTAATATGCTTGCTGATGCTCTTCCTATAAATAAATCTGAAGAATGATTATTTCCTGATTTGCTTTGGTTGATAGCTATAGCCCCGACACTCCAGCGACCAACTCTACCGCTTAATTTACCACCTTGATTAATATCTATTGACTGACCAGAGGAGCTTAGTCCAATTTTTCTAGAGAAAAATGGTCTACCATTTTCCCTAACGCCTCGACCATCTATAGATTTGTTATTTGTATTACTTCCAATTCTGCCAAATTCAAAAATATCTGTATCTTGGAGAAAAAATAATCTTTTTTCTGGAAAGAAAAGATTAAATCTTGATAGGTTAACTTGTCTTGTATCTACCTCAGTAGAAGAAAAATCTGTATTAATTGTTAATGTTCCATTCAGTGAGGGAGTGAATTTATAAAAAATGTCTAATGAAGGCTCACTACTTATGAGATCTGTATCTGTGACGCCCCCTTTTTTATTTAATGTTATGGAAGGCCTAACATCTAAACCAATGCCTTGATTGATTCCTCTGAGGCCAATCATTTGTCCAACGATACTTGGGTTATATGTCCTATTTCTTGATAACCAAGTAATTTCTTCTCCTCTTCTTCTAATGCTTCTTGAGAAATTTATACCCCAGGTATCATTTTCTGGATGAAAAGAGATTGATTTAAAAGGGATGGCAATTTCAGTTACCCAACCCTCTTTACTATATGAGGAACCTGCGTACCAAATAGTATCCCAAGCCGGCAAATGCTGACCAACAGTTTTATATATTCCTTCATGTTTAGTTCCATTTGGATTAGTTTCAAACCTATACCCACTTCTTAGGTCATTATAAGTAGAAAGAATCATAGCAAAGCGATCATCATCACCTAATCTATCGACCCTATGTCCGGCCGTAGTAGCTGCGATCTTATCGGGCTCACTATCCCAGAATCTTCCTCCTATGTATAAGAAATCATCATCATATAGAATATAAATTTCTGTTTTCTCTGAAGGCAAGGTACCTTCAGTAGGCTTTGAAAGAAGAAAATCATCGATCATGGCTGCTTGTGACCATGCCTTGTCATCGAGGACACCATCTATTATTAGATCTTCGCTAGTTCTTACTATTTGAAAAGATTTTTCACTAGTGTGATTAATTACTTCTTGAGAAAGCACATTACTAGTTATCATTAACAAACAGAAAAATCTGATAAAGGTTATTATCATATATGTTTACTACGTAATTTTTATTTGACTATACGGTTAATGCATCTATAAATTTTTCCATTTCTAGTCTTAAGTTGCTATCTGGCAATTCCCCAGTAGATGCACCTATATTATCTTCTGCATGGTGAGGTTTTGTTGTTCCAGGAATAGCGCAGGTCACAGCTGGGTGTGAAATTACATATTTTAGAAATACCTGTGCCCATGTTTGACATCCTAAATCTAATGCCCAACCTGGCAAATCTAGTCCGGAAGTTAGATCAAATAGTCTATTTCTGCCGAACGGCACATTGACTAAAATTGAAACACCGTTATCTAGTGCCAACGGAAGTAACCTGTCTGCAGAATCCCTACTATCAATTGCATAGTCTACTTGAACAAAGTCTAGAGCATGACCATTATTTATGAGATCAATAACGCTCTGATGCTCATGAGACTCCCAAACAGTAACACCTACATATTTTAGCCTACCTTGATCCTTTAATTCATAAAGAGTTTCTAATTGTGTTTCTACATCAATTAAGTTATGAACTTGCATAAGATCAATTGGGTCTTTATCTAATAAGTTTATGGAGTTTTCTATTCCATTAATACCATTTTGTTTGCCTTCTCTATCAACCTTACTAGCAATGAAAAGATTATTTTTTATACCAAGCTCTCTAACTATTGCCCCAACAACTTCTTCAGAATTCCCATAAGAAGGCGCTGAATCAATTATTTTACCACCAAGTTCATTAAATATTTTTATTGTAGCCTTATACGTCTCTCTATCTCCCCATTCATCTCTATAGTTTCTAGCTCCAATTCCTACAGCGGGTACCTTCTCACCAGATGAGTGAATAGTTTTTAGTATTAAATTATTTTGAGCAAATAATGCCCTATTACTAATAAGCATTGATCCAGCTAGACCAGCAGCAAGCTTTATTGATTCTCTTCTTGATAATTTCATTTTTATAAAAACCTCCTAAAAAAAATTAATGATAAAAAGAAGTACTAACAGAAATTGTTTTTCCACCAATACCCTCATAGATAGTTTTATACTCAATAGGCTCTGTTACTAATATTGGCGGCATATATGATCCAGAGCTAATTAAATCACCCGGCATAAGCCTTTCGCCTTTCCTTCTTAACTCTTTGATGACAACTAGAGCTCCATTGAGTGGATTTTCACCTAAATATGAACCTGGTTGTGTAGCTAGAATATTTCCATTGCTATCTTGGAATGTAACTGTCATTGTTTCTAGGCTATTTAAAAATTCCTTAGTTGGTTCGACAGCAACGCTTTCTCCTATAACTCCCCAATGGGCCATTAAATTTGAGGCCTGCATTAAGTAAGGGTTTGGAGGAGAATTTATAAAAGTTGGAGCCAAGGTTTCAATAAAGGCATAAATTCTATCAATATGTTGGATGACATCTTCAAGTGTTTCAGCTTCATTAATCGCCTCATCTGAAACACTAAATATGAAATCTGGTTCTGTAATTAGTATTTCTGCAGAGTTTATGGGCATGGAGGCTTTATTTGGAAGAAACATACTAACGTACATTGCTCCAACCATAGGCCTATCCACGCCCGGCAGAGCCGCATTAATTGGATCTAGACCAACAACTTTATAACCAGCACGAGGAAATTTTTTATCAAATTCAGCTATTAAATTATCCCTGAGTTCTCTGCCATGATCCATACTTTTAACTAGGTCACGATAACAGTCGACATCATCAATTGTTTTAGCTTCATCCCAGGCCTTTAATATAGAAGGGACCCAATTGTTTAGATTACAGTTTTCTGTTTCTTGAGCTTTTGTAGGGAGATAAGAAAAGCAACTAAAGAATATAATAATCAATATGTTAAATGCTTTATTGTAAGTTCTTTTAGCCATAGATATAATCAAATTTAAATTTAACCAATAGGGAGATAGATTTGTATTTTCTTAATTATAAGCTTTATTTTACTCTTTTTCTTGTATTTATTGTTCAGAGTATAGCTTTTTCACATCACTCAAGGAGCTATTTTTCTGAAGAAATTTATGAAGTTGAAGGCGAGCTTATAGATTTTACATGGGGCAATCCTCATATTAGGTTTAAGCTATCAGGAGTTGATAGTTCAGGCCAACCTATTATTTGGGATATTGAGGCTGGCTCAATATATATGTTGCAAAGAACTGGGCTTTCACAAGATTTATTTGAGATTGGCAGTAATATGAAATTTGCTGGTCGAGTCTCAACTCTTAATTCTGCAGATGTTTTAGCCACAAATGTTTTATTACAAGATGGTACAGAGGCTATTATTATACCAACTGCTCAACCTAGATGGCCTAGTGATAATATTGGTGGGCTAGATCAATGGGAGACTAATTTATCTGAACTTTCAAAAGCTAAAGCAGAAAATAGGGGGATTTTTAGAGTTTGGAGCATTCCAGATCCTCGTGCTAGTGAATATAGAAGTTACTACCTACCATTTAAAGAAGAGGCTATTTTAGCAAGAGAGAGTTGGGATCCAGTTGATAATTGGGCGGTTCGTTGTGTTCCACCTGGTATGCCAAGCGCAATGAATATGAATCCTCATCCGATAGAATTTACCGATAAAGGCGATATTATAGAACTTTTCTTGGAAGAAAATGCAATTCTGAGAACTATTTATTTAGATCAGAATTTATTAGCTGAGCAACAACCTTTTGGTCCTTTAGGCTTTTCCTCTGGTTTTTGGCAAGATCAAAATACATTAGTTGTCGAGACTTCAAGGATAGATTTTCCAAATTTAGACAGAGATGGGACACCTCAATCCAAAAACATATTAATTCATGAGATTTTTACTATTAGTGATGATCAATCTAGGCTAAGTTATAGGATGACAATCAATGAACCCCTGATTTTTACTGATAATGCTACCATTGATATTTATTGGCTTGCTCTTGGTGAGCAAGTAGAGCCTTCTATCTGTAATCCTAGCATGGCTAGCCAGTAGAGCCTTATTCTTATTAGTTCTAGTATTTAGTTGTTTTTTTGTAACTATATTAATATCAAAATAATGATAAAGTTATTTGACTCTTATGCATTTCCAATGTTTAATGGTGGAAGGAATTATTTTTAAAATTATTTCTGTTGTGGAAAAACAACTAATTTTTAGTCTTCGTTGTTTTTTGTTTGTTTATTTTATATTTCTTTAAGGAGAAGACAATATGAAATTTAAATTGTTTATTGGAAGCTTAATGGCAGTCCTTTCGGGCTCATTACTGCTTACTTCAGGACAGGTCGCGGCACAGCAAAGTGCTTCAGCTGCAGCCATGTTAGAAGAGGTTGTAGTGACAGCTAGAAGAAGGGAGGAAAGCCTACAAGACTTGCCTTTATCAATTGCTGCATTTAGTGCAGATGCTCTTGAAGCTGCAGGTATTCTGTCAATTGAAGATGCAAGTGATTTTGTTCCAAATGTAACATTGACTACATCAGACCGTGCTAACAATACTCGTATTGTTATCAGAGGAATTGGTGGTGGTCATCCAGATCCTGTATTTGTTTTTGGAAGTGGTATGTATATTGATGGCCACTATATTCCAAACTCATTAGGTGGTTACATGAGTACTATGGATATCGAGCGTATCGAATTACTTCGTGGTCCTCAAGGAACATTATTTGGTAAAAACGTTACTGGTGGTGCTGTGAATATTGTTACAGCAAAGCCTGCACAAGAATTTCTTTCAAGTGCTACACTAAGGTTTGCTGATCACGGACAACAAGATTTCCGTGGTATGTTAAATCTTCCACTTAGTGATAATGTTGCTACTCGTTTTGCTGTAGCTAATGAAGTCAACGAAGGTTATTACAAGAATAACAACTATAACAAAATGGTTGGTGCTGAAAATGCTAGATCAATAAATGCTGCTCTTAGGTATACCCCTAGCGATCAAGTTACTTTTGATTTAAATGTAAACAAGATTGTTAGAAGAGATGATAATAAGCCTATTCAGTGTAACCCTTATGTTGCTTATAATGCTAACCCAAGTCATGCAAATGGCATGGGTGGTCCTTTAGCTGGTGCTGCACCTGCTTGGGGAAGTAAAGGCGGAGCACGTGAAGACCATTTAGATAGAAAATACTATCAAGGCTTTGAAGCTGCTCACCAAGATAGATGTAGAAAAGATGCTGCCGAAGGCACATTCGTTACTTCTTCTGATAAGTTAACTTATTCTAATCTTGATGTTGATTCTGCTTTCACTAGTCTTCGTTGGGACTCAGCTAGTGCTGTTGGTCCTTTTAACGAGCTATCTGTAAGAGGTCAGGCTTCATACCGTGAAACTGATTATGATTACTACCAAGATCGTGACGGTTCTGTTTTCGATATCGATAATATCGGGATGCCAGAAGGCACAGGTATTGGTCAAGATAACTTAACTAGAGGTGCTGAGTTTATTCTTGAGGGTTCTAATGATAATTGGGATCTAACTCTTGGATATAACTGGCATTATGAGCTAGCTAAAAATGGTAACGGTTCTTGCCGAAACGCATTTAAAGCTGCTGGTCTAGATAAAATAGCAAGTTATTCAATGGGTCTACCAGTTCCAGTTGATGGAACATCTACTGTTAACTGTGAAGTTTCAGGTCTAGCATTTGATCTTATGCCTAAGCCTGGATTCCTTCCATTCATTAACTCTTCAAGAGTTGAGAATGAGTCATCAGGAGTATTTGCTCATTTAACTTACCATATTAGCGATATGTGGGATCTTGATGTTGGTGTAAGACATACTAAGGATGACCGTAATTTCTGGAATATGGAAACAGCTGTTAATGGCTGTGCTATCCAGGAGTACAATACAACTACATCTGTTTATGATGAAGCTGCACATAAAGCACGTACTTTAGGTTCTGCAAATGCTATTAAAAGTGATGGTATGTGTGCAATGACTTGGACACCAAGTTTTGCTCAAGTACTTGATGGTGGGTTCTATAATTCAGCTGCAGATACATTTGAAGCTACTACACCTATGATCAGCTTAACAAGAAACTTAAACGATGATTCTATGGTTTATTTCCTAATCTCTGAAGGTTTCTTAACAGGTGGATTTAACACTGAGGTTAACTCACTGTTACCATCCATTGCTAAGTACTTATCTTACGATCCTGAAAAAGTTATGAACTATGAAGTTGGATTTAAAGGTTCATTTATGGATGGAAGAGTACAGATTGCTGCTGATTATTTCATGATGAAATATACCAACAAGCAAGAAAGTATCTCTCTTGCAAACCCAGATCTATTATATGGTCCGGATGAGCAATTAGGTATTGTAACTAATGTTGCTGATGTAAATATCTCAGGAATAGAGTTCGAATTAAGAGCTGCTCCATGGGATGGTGGTTTTGTATCTCTAGATATTGGTACTTTAAGTAATGAGTACGGTAGCTATAAGTATCAAGATCCTACTAATGCTTCATTAATTATTGATAAATCTAATAGTACTATTCAAGATTTATCAGCAGAGCAAACAATTAATTTCTCAGTTGAGCATCAATTTAATCTAGGAAATGGCAGCACGCTAACTCCAAGAGTAAATATGTATCATTCTGGTGAAATTGATTACCAAGCAACTACTAAAGGAGCTGCTCTTTCACTAGTTTGTGGACAGCCTGCTTATACTAAAGTAAGTGCTAGGATAACTTATGTTCCAGCTGGTTCAAACTGGAGAGCTTCTTTATTTGGTAATAATATTACTGATGAAAAAATACTAGAAGCTTGTCAAACATCTCGTGGTGTATATCGTTATCGTCACGAGCGTCCAGCTTACTGGGGGCTAGAATTTACTGCTGATTGGGGTGGTTAATTTTAGTTAGGCTATTATTTTGTAATTAGCCTCAGGACAGACGGCACCTCTAATATAATTGAGGTGCCGTTTTTTTTGCATTATCATAAGTATATATTTTGATGAAATTGATGGTGATATAGATGCGTATATATTTTAATTTTTTAGCTTTTTTTCGATATAGTATTTCTTTTATTTTATTATCCTGTTTGTTACTTATTACTCAAGATATTACAGCGCAAGATCTTTCCCAGCCTCAGTATGACGTAATATTCGAAGAAGATGTGGAAATCCAAGTTAGAGATGGCATGAAATTGCGTGCTGATATATACAGACCTGATGCACCAAGTCACATTAAATTTCCAGTTTTAATGAATATAAGTGCTTATCAGAAAAGTTTAGATAGGATATTACCTCATGTGCCACCCTTTACGCATGTTGAAAGACCAGAACCTGAGTGGTGGACAGCAAGAGGGTACGTACTAGTTTTTATTGATACTAGAGGAACTGGAACAACCCCAGGAATAGCAAAGATTTGGTCTATGCAAGAATCGAGAGATCTTTATGATGCAATAGAGTGGTCAGCAGTTCAGGATTGGAGTAATGGCAAAGTTGGTTTGTCTGGCGTTTCATATTATGCCATTACGCAATGGAATGTTGCTAGCCTACAACCGCCATCTCTTACTACAATAGTACCTTGGGAGGGGTGGACAGATCTCTATAGGGATTCAATTTTTCAAGGCGGTGTATTTAATCAATCCTTCTACGGTAGGTGGTGGTTAGATACTATGGGTAAGCAATTACTTGAAAATCAAAGATCTAGCAATACAAACGCTTTTAATGACCCGCTTATTTGGGATTTTATGGTGCATCACTTAGATGGTCCATATTGGGATGAGGTTAGATCTAGAGCTCAATTTGATAAAATTGAAGTTCCATTATTTAGTGCTGGTAACTGGAATGGATGGACTCATCATTTACGTGGAAATATAGAGGGGTATACTCGTTCTGTATCAAATAATAAGCGTCTAGAGGTTCATATTGGCGGCCATGTTGATGATTATTACTCAGATCGTGGCAAGCACGATATGTTACGGTGGTATGATTATTGGCTCAAAGATATAGATACTGGCATCATGGATGAGCCTCCAGTTAAATTATGTATAAGAACAAGTATAGATAACTGTGAGTGGCGACTCGAGAATGAATGGCCATTAGCAAGAACGAACTATACCAAATATTATTTATCAGCTGATGATGCTAACGCAGTTGAAGATTCAATTTATGATTTAAGGCTTTCAGAATCTCCACCTACTGAAATGTCAACATTAACATATGCTGCTGGTCCTGAGGCTTATAGAAGGGGGTTGAGAGACCTTCCCACCATTTCTTTTGTGTCTGATCCAGTCTTAGAAGATATCGAAGTGACTGGCCATATTAAGGTCCAAATGTGGGTTTCATCTGAAACTGATGATATGGATATATTTGCTTACTTGATAAATATGGCACCTGATGGAACTAGTGAGATAGCGTCTAGAGGTATTTTGCAAGTATCCCATAGGAAGCTTGACCCAGAATTATCAACCCATTATCGCCCTTATCATACTCATGACGAGGAACAAAAACTTATACCAGGAGATATTGTTCCAATAGAAGTAGAAATAGTAGCAACAAGTATGGTTTTCAAAGAGGGCCATAGAATAAGGCTAGATATTAATGCTCATGATGGCGATCATTATTTTGCAGCATATAATTTAGAAAATAACTCTGTATATATAGGTGGAGATTATCCATCTTATGTCCAGCTTCCAATTATACCCAGTAGGTAGAGCATTATTATGAAAGCAGTAACTTTTTTCCTTTTAGTTTTGTCTTGGAGTAGTTTAATTATGGCCCAGGTTAATAATTCAGATAATAAGAGCATTGATCCTATGTGGCTTTTTGTACCTGAGGCTACTAATAATCAATTAAAGCCATTTAAAGAGCCAGTTTTAGGTTCATTGATTGATAATGAGATTCATTTTGTTGAGCTATTAGATGGCGTTTATGCTCCCATTGGTATCCGAACGCCTTCAGGGGAGGGCCCTTTTCCTACTATTGTTTTTGCTCATATGAATGGTGGGCTTGGTATTCAGTGGATTAGAGAGTGGACAAACTTTGGAAGTGGAACCTTAGAAAGGTTTCTAGACCAAGGCTATGCAGTAGTTTGGATGAGATATAGAGCTGAAGTAGATACGCTATATGGAGAAACAGATCTTAATGTAAGGCAGTTTCAAGGTAGACAAAGATATACTAGAGGGCCTTTGGAGTATGAGGATGCAATTTCAATTTTAGAATATATAAGATCTTTACCAAGTATTGATCCTAGTAAGCTAGGATGGGTTGGCGTCAGTCATGGCGGTGAGATGTTGATGAAGGTTGCGTCAGAATATGATGGATTGGCAGTTGGTGTCGCTACAGAGCCAGCATCTATGGATTTTATTGCCAAGCTACCTGAAGAGAATATTTCAGTGTCTAGTTCTCCCCAGCTAGAAACGATGTCAGAAGAGAATACAACTGACATGCAAACTCAAGCTGTTGAAGATCTAAGAAAGGCAATTAATATTGATTTAGCTAAAGAAAGGATTTCCTCTATTAATACTCCTATATATATTATTGGAAGAGATAGAGATCATAACCAATCTGTTTTTAGATTAAATTACGAATTGCTAGAAGAGGGCGGAAAGGATGTGAAGTGGTCTACTTATGACCATGAAAAGCATGGGTTTATATTCTTAAAAAGAAATTTAGAAGGTGATTATATAGCAGATGATATTCAGGATGATGCAATAAAATCAGTTATTGATTATATAGATAGATATTTAAAGTAAATTTAATATTTTAGCTGCATTTCCTCCTACTATTGATTTTATATCTTGATCAGATAAAGATTTAGTAGAGCTTATAAACCCGACAGGATCGTACATGCCCATATCATATGGATAGTCTGTTCCAAGAAGTAAATGCTCACTGCCATATAAATTAACTAAATATTCAAGTTGGTGCTGGGTAAAAACTACAGTATCAAAATATAATTTTTTTAAATAACTAGTGGGTTGTTGATTAATGCATTCTCGACAATCCATTCTATTGTCAAATGCATGATCAATTCTTCCAGAGTACGAGGGTAGGTAACCCCCTCCATGAGCAACACATATTTTTAGATCTGGGTACTTATCGAGGACGCCTCCAAATATTAAATGATTTATAGCTAGAGTTGAATCTAGTGGATTTCCTATAACATTAGAAAAATAATGATTGCTTAATCTTTGACCATCAGAAAAGCCACTTGGGTGAAGAAATATTAAAACTCCTAGCTTCTCTACTTCTTCAAAAAATTTAAGATACTTATTGTTAGATAGCTCATCTCCATTAACACTGGTAGATATTTCAATTCCCTTCATTCCTAGATCATTAACTGACCTTTTTAGTTCTTTAATCGCAAGGTCTGGTTGTTGCATCGGCAATGTTGCTAAGCCAACAAATCTATTTGGATGCTGTAAAACTATTTTAGAGATTTCATTATTGATTAGTTGAGCAGCTGCATTAGTTAAATCAGGAGATAAATTATAATAGTATTGAATAGGAGCTATAGATAATGCTTGAATATCAATACCCATTTTGTCCATTTGCTCTAACCTTGTATCAATAGAAGTTATTAGATTGTTGATACTATCTTCTTGATTGAGGTTAACGCTTCGAGTAGCTTCATTTGAGAACTTATAAAGATAATCATTGTTAATATTAAATTCTTCTTTAACCAATTCAGCAGCATTTTCAAAGTAAATATGACAATGAATGTCTATAGTACGATAGTTATTTTTTTTAAATGAGCTATTTTTTTTTAGCGGAAGGCTGGGATTACATTTATAAGTTAAGCTCATGACAATTTCTTTTAATTTTCCATTGCTTGCATCAAAGGCAGTTTTTTTCCTGATAGATACCTCACCATCGCTCCACCAGCGGTGCAGACATAATTAAATTTCTCTAAATCTGTATATTTTGTTGCTGCAGTAACTGTATCACCGCCGCCTATGACAGAATATCCAGATGCTTCTTCGATAAGAGTTAGAATCTCTTTTGTACCCTCTTGAAATAAAGCATTCTCATACATACCTGGCGGTCCATTCATAAAAAGTGTTTCAGCTTCTTTTATATATTTTGAGTAATTAGAAATTGTTTTTTTTCCAATATCTAGAAATAATTTATCTATAGGAAGCTCGCTAACATCGCATTCATTTCGAATGCTATTATCCTCAAACGCCAAATCTAAAGGACTAATTATCTTTCCTTTAAAATTATTTAAGTACTCCCTTGCATCTTTTATAAATACTTCTAATCCTTTGCTATATATATACTCTGTTGTTGCCTGACCAATATCAATATCTTGAGCTAGAAGCATTATTTCACCTGTTATGCCACAGGAAAGTATAGTATCTGCAGTTCCATTAGCAAGAACTTGATTTATCATGCCAAAGGCATCAGATATTTTTGCCCCTCCTAGAATAAATACACAAGGATGTTTAGGTTTTGCAGTAATTGTTTTTAAGGCAGATACTTCATTAAATAGTAAATAACCTGCGGCTGAAGGTTTGATTTCTTGAAAAGCAACCATAGATGGAGCATTTCTATGAGCAGCTGCAAAAGCATCATTAACGTAATAATCAATAATTGGAGATAAATTTCTAACTAGGTAAGTCTCTAACATTTCATTAGGTGCTAGCTTGACATAGTTTTCAAAAGTCGAAATCTCTTCTGATAAATATCTTAGGTTGCCAAGCAATACAGCCTCTCCAGCTTTAAGTGATTTAATTTTATTTTGTGCTGCCGGACCAGCGACATCATCAATATAGGATAGCTTTATATTTAGTAGTGATGAAAGCTTTTCTGCGTGCTCTTTAAGGGGAATAAGATTTTGATAATCTTGTGTATCTCCTTGATGAGCTATTATTGCTAACTTAGCATCTTGCTCAAGAAGCTTTCTTATGGTAGGTAAGCTTTTAACTATTCTATTCTCATTAATAATAAGCTTAGTTTTAGGATCTATAGGAGAATTAATATCAACTCTTAATAGAACAGTTTTATCTCTATAGTCATAATCATCAATACTTTTCATAGCAATTCTTTATTTCCAGTAAGGCAAGCCTAAGTTCTTATTGGTTAAAGAAACAGCTTTAAGTCTATCTGTCTGCATTCCTGTTGATGCTCTAATAGCATCAATTGTTTCAGGAATAGTTACTGATTCTTGAGGTATGTGTATACCAAACATTACATCTTTACCTGACTTAACAAAAGTATCTTCCCATACTGGGACTTCATAAATATCACCCCTTGTATAGCCCATATCTCTTGCGTATCTAAAAATTGAAGCATTGCCTAAGAATCCTTGATCAATTGAAACAACTCGAATTCTATCATGTTCAGAAAATATTAATTTCATCTCTTCAATTGATAAGTCTTCTTTAGGTGAGGCAAGAACAGAGATGAAGTGACCATGAGTAATTGGCGTATGCACTAAAAGACCAGTAGCGTCAATATGAGGCATGATATTCATCAAATCAACAGCTTGATGATTAGGAGCTTTGTCAACTTGGAGGGCATTTACTAGGCCTCTATGGTAGTCTCCCGGATCAGCAACTCTCCTAACAATTGTTATTGCTACTCTTTCTATTCCTACTTTTCTATCTAGAGCGTCAATAACTCTTATAAGACCGGTTGTATTACATGAAGTTAATTTAAGAAAGTCTTCATTGATTCCCTTTTCATAGTTAGCATACCCATGAAAAAAAACATCAGCAATATCATTTTTTTCACCACCTTGAAATACCGCTTTTTTTCCATATTTTATATAAAGCTCTTTATTTTTTGCACCAACACCAGGAGAGGTAGCATCTAATACTATATCGACTTCAGGAAGAATGTCTTCTAACGTCCCAGCGACTTCATAGCCTGCACTTTCTAGGCTTTTTTTAGCATCTTCAAAGGCGGCATATAGCCTATACGGCATACCTTTTTCTTTAAGTGACAATAAGCTTAGAGTAGGCTGAGCGTCAACCACTCCAACTAATTCCATATCATCTTGTTTTTCTATGCCATCAGCTAGTCTTTGTCCGATAACTCCATATCCTGCAACTAATACTTTAACCATAAAGAACCCCTATAAAAGTTTTATAATTTTATAAAAAAAAGAGATATAGGTTAATATATTTATCTAATAAGATAAATAAAACTATAAAAATAATTTAAGAAATATAATTTAAATGTAAGCTATCAGTCGGCCAGTAACAACAGCTATTGTCCAAAAAGCCATTGATGAGATAGCAAGTCTTTTGCCTAACGAGGATACCTCTCCATTAGTTTCCCAGTCTTCAGAATCACGCTTAAGCACCCTTTGCATATAATGTAATACAAAGATTCCTAGGAAGATAAATGCTATTTTTATGATAAATGGATAATGAAAAGTATACCAAGTTGCTTGCGCCATCCATAATGATCCACCTGAGAAAACATTCATAGCAATACCTATCCATCCAATTGACATAAGGTCAGAAATGGAAGTTAAGGGTATTGGTTTAAAAAAACCAAATAATCTAAGATTTAGAACAAATACAGAGCCTACAATAATTGCCAAACCAACAGCATGTGCAGAGAGCATTAGTGGCCATCCAGTTAAGCCAGAAACTATCCATTGTGAATAAGCAGTTGATTCAAGCCATGCTAAAAAACTCATTAATTGCTCCTATAATAATTAATTATTATCATTTTTATCAGCATATAGATCGATAAAGTAGCAAGCTAGACCAACAACTGCGAAAATAATGATAACAAAAATAAAAGTATTGACTAAGAGATTGTTCATTTTTACCCCCCATCACCATAGTAAGGAAGAAGCCTTCCAAAGACAATGACGGCACCCCAAGAAAGAATTGTAGCAGCTGCCATTACTTTTGCTCTCAAAGGAGCATCGTCTCCCTCTTCTAGATCCCAAACATCATCAAATGTAGTAAGATAGATGATTGTTATTCCACCTATCATCATCCATATAATTTTAGGAGGAAACCCATCCATTGCCACATATCTACCTGAATCAGCTATAAAGAAAAACATCCCTGTAACTATATTTACAACAAATCCAAGAACACCTAGTGGGAGTAGTCTATGAAGTGGAGCAAAGGATAGGTAATTAGCATAGCCAAGAACTCTTACCGAAATTAAGCCTAATGAGCCAAAGATAAGAGCCATGCCGATAAAGTGCACTGCCTCCATTGCTGGCCATGCCCAAATAAAGCTATTAACTAGCTCTTGAATTGAAGCTGTTATACTAGTTCCTTGGTTCGCTAAAATTTCTTCAGCATGACCAAGTTGAGGTCGGCTTATATGACCTCCAATATTTCCTGCTAGAGCCATCGCATAAACGGAATATCCAGAAAGCCCTAATGTTGAGTATAAAATCCAGTTAGGTGCTCCAGTCGAAAAACGCCTTTCCTGCCAAAGAGCAAACCAGGCAAATAGACCAGTTAAACCTAGTCCAAGAAATGCTGATAGAGCAGCATCTTGGTGGGCCATTATGATGTCAAAATTTATTCCAGTGCTTCCCTGAATAGACCATCTTGTTGCAGCTCCTGTTATATATGTTGGTATCGCTAGAAGTCCCAAGGCTACAAATATAAATAATGATGCTCTCTTTAAATCTTCACTTTTATAATAGAAAGAAACAAGGAATAGAATTATAGCTATGATAGACCCGACAGAAGGAAAATGATTAAGTAGTATATGAATATGTTGAGCGGATGTTGGAATTAGATCCATCATTTAAAGGTTCCCCTAATGTTTTTTATAATTTTAACATCATATTAGATAATTGAAAGATTTTTTATTTTACTTCTCAAAAGTACCATCAATCAAGACAAACATCATTATACAATAATCAGATGATCTATTGCTCCAGGCATGGTTAGTCCCTCTTTGAACCACCACATCACCTTTTTTTATTAAGGTTTCAGAGTCATCCATAACCATATGCATCTCGCCTTCAATGCATAGTGCATAATCAATAGTCTCTGTTTTATGCATTAGAGGATGTAATGGCTTATCTGATACACCTACTCCTTCTGCTCCTATTGACTTCCATGCATCTTGGGCTTTTTTATGATCAATATTATCTATCCAGTCCTTTTCTGGAGGAAAGTGAATAATCCTGAAAACTGATCCATTTTTTGGTGGTAGCAATCCTATTGTTTCATTAGTAGTTTCTTCTGGACCAAATACTTTAGCTGGGGAGGAATCATTTTTCCATATATTATGAATTGCTACACCAGGCCTATTTTCTGGCTTTACTATATTTTTAACTGATTCATCAGATATTACTACCGCTTTCCCATTTTTATCATGACCAGTAATTATTCTTCTGATACTCATTATTCAATTCTCCATTAATAGTATGATGTTATGATTATTTGGTTTAAGATATTAGATATGTATAGAGAAATTATAATAAAAAAAACATATTTGTTCCTATTTATTTTGCCTTTATTATTTTTGCCCAATGCTTACTCTCATCATTCATTTGCAGCACATTTTGATACTTCTACAACAATTTCTATCGAAGGAGTAGTTACAGAATTTTGGTTTCAGAATCCTCATGCTAGAGTTTATTTAGAAGTAACTTTGGGAGATGGAGAAAAAGAAATCTGGATGTCTGAGGGAGCAGGGCCAAATGTACTTATTCGTAATCGTGGCTGGTCTGGAGATGAAGTTAATCCTGGTATGAAACTATATATAGAAGGTAATCCTGCTAGAGATGGCTCAAACTCTATAGGGTGGAGATCAATAAGATTAGATAGTAGCCAAGGCGAGCTAATTTTTTAATTAAGTTAATTTATCTCTATAAGATAGCGAGGCTTATTTCTGGAAATGCCATTAAGATTATAGTTACGAAAAGTGTAATTAGCGCAAAGGGAGCTGCGCCGATAAAAATTTCTCCTAGGGATATCTTCTCTTTTTCAAGACTTGACTTAATTACATAAACACTTAGCCCTAATGGTGGAGTCATTAGGCCTATTTCTACACCAATTACTGTAATTATACCAAACCAGATTAAGTTTCCACCTAGTTCGATAACAATAGGCAAAACTAATGGTAGGATTATCAATAATATAGATGTTGAATCTAAGACAGTTCCAAGGATAACTAGAAGCAAGAGATAACAAAATAAAAAACCAGCCATGCCAAGGCCTAGGCTATTTATTAGATTTCCCATATCGGCAGGTAAGCCGCTCAAGGTTAACATCCGACTAAAAGTGCTTGCGCTAATTATCAAGAATAATATTGTTACAGTTATTTGCCCTGTTTCTTGAATAACGTGCCATAGTTTTGGCATATCTAGTTTTTTCTTTAGAATGCTTAAAATCATTGCTGCAAGTGAGCCAGCTGCCCCAGCTTCAGTTGGAGTAAATATACCTCCGTATATACCGCCTAGCACTAATAAAATAAGGATCAGAAGGGGAGAGAAGGATGAGATAATCTCATTTAAAGAGATAGAGCCAAAATCTTCCTCATTATTTAAATTGCCTACAAAATTTGGCCATAGGTATGACATTGCTATAACCCCAATTGCAAAGCTTACTGCTAAAATTAGCCCAGGAATGATTGCCGCTAGAAAGAGAGAGCCAATAGATACCTCAGCTATCACGCCATATATAATGAGTAAAAGGCTAGGTGGAATTAACATTCCTAAAACCGAAGAGCCAGCTGTTAACCCTGCAGAAAATTTTGCTGAATAACCATTTTTTACCATTTCCGGCACTGCTATTTTTGAGAATATAGCTGCTGACGCTATTGAGATTCCAGTAATTGCTGCAAAAATAGCATTAGCTGATACAGTCGCAACTCCCAGCCCACCTTTTATTCTTCCAAAAATTTTTTGGGCTAGGCTAAAACTATCCTTACCTATCTCGGATGCACTTACAAAAAGACCCATCAACACAAACAAAGGAATAGTAGCAAAAATATATTCTGCAACAGTTCCTTGAGAGATAAGAGATAGCGAATCAATACCAACTTTTAAATCCTGTCTAAGTGCAACTATTCCTATAAAGCCAACAAAAAATAAAGCTATAGAAATTGGGATGCTAATACCAATTAAAATAAGTACTGTAAGGATTGCTATTATTCCAACGGTTTTATCATTAAGGTTGGATTGGCTTATGGTGAATAAAAAAATAGAAAAAATTATGGATATAAATAAAAATAAGATGCAATGTCTTAGTTTATATTTTTTTAATGTAAAAATATTTCTCAGGAACGTTAGTGCTCCAATTAATGAGCCAAGTAGTACAGTAAATTTTATTGGCCATAAGGGGATGGTATAAATACCTTCAATGCCTGAAAATTCTAAAGTTTTAAAAGACCTAATAAAATCTGGATAAGCACCAAAAAATAACAAAGATAGAATCACAAAGCCTATAAAGTAAGAAGTTATTTCTATTGATAGGCCGATACTAGGAGATTTTTTTTTAATTAAATTTATGCCAACTTCAGCTTTAGTTAATCTACCTTTATCGATCGCAGATGAAAGCTGTAAAAAAATACATCCCACTAGTGATAAGGAGACTATTTCTGGAATTGCCTGAATTGGAGTACCAAAGAGTGTTCTACCTAGAATATCTGAACAAATAAGAAACATTAGTATGAATATCCACATTACGCCGATATTATTCATCCATGAAATAATTTTTGAAAAATTAATATTTCCTAGCATAGGCAAAAGTCTAGTTTATTTTATCCCAATTAATTAATGGAGTTTCTCCATTTTCTCGAACTGCTTCCATGTAGATTTCTAAAATTTCTCTAGCTGGAAATCCTCTTTTTTCTGCAGAGTCAGCCCATCTGCCGGCTATATTAGGAAGTGCAAAAACCCATTTTTCTTTCTCTTTAGGAGATAGTTCAGTAATTATTGCACCCTCTTTAACTAGTGATTCAAGTGCTATTTCGTACCTATCATTAACTACCTCTCCCATAACTTGACTATATTCTAGTCCTAGGTCATAAAAAATTTCTTTCATTTCTGGTGTAAGTGAGTTCCATTTTTTTTTATTTATTGCTAATCCGCCATTAAATTGAGCACCAATTCCAACTAAAGTGATGTATGGAGCAACTTCATGAATTCTATATGGATATGCACCACTCAGGATTGTTAAGACACCATCAGCCACGCCAGTAGATATTTGTGTGTAGTAAGTCGACAAGCCTCCATTAACAGCAACAGCATTAGTTCCTTCTAGCCATGACGCAGAGGGTCCAGGAGCTAATATTTTTTTCCCTGAAATATCTTCTAAATTATTTACAGGAAAAGTAGTCATGAGGTGATAAGTATCAACTCCACTTGCCCCTAGTAAGATTTGATTTTGCGAAGACCAAGAGTCATTTAACGAGGGGACAGTTTTATGGAGGTGATTAAATATATCTAGAAGCAGAGGTAAATCATCAGTTACAAAGGGGGTATAATAGGTAACATTTTGAAGTGGCATCTTAGAGGTTTCCCATAGCGCTCCAACCCATCCAATATCAGTTAATCCAATTTCAATTGCCTCAAGTGAGTTTTGCCATTTATATAAAGATCCACCAAAAGCCTCCCTCCAGGTAATAAAATCTTCACTATTATTTTCTTCTAACACTTGGTTTACTCTGGGGATAAAATGTGACTTTATAACTCCTATCCAAGGTAAATTTGAAGATTGTGGACCTCCCGCTGTAATTTTATATTCATCTGAATGAAGATAAGTTGAAAACAACAAAGATAAGGATAGGAAAATAGAAATATTTTTTATTAGTAACATTTATCTATTAAAAGAAGAATTATTGTGGTGGTTGTCTCAATCTCTCAGCATCAATTTGAGTTGTATTTCTAATCACCGCATGCGTTGAAGCATAGTTATCCCACTCGTCTATTAAGCTATTAAAAATTTCTGGATATTGGCTACTAATATCATTTGTCTCACCAGGATCTTTCTCAAGATCAAATAGTTGCCATTTATTCCATGATTCAGGAATAGGGAAACCCCAATAGCTATTACCAGGTTGTTTTTCGTATAATAGCTTATATTTTCCCATCCTTACCGCTCTATGACCATGAAGCTCTGAAGAAATAGCTTCTTTATCTGAATAAATAGGCGTGAAATCATTATTCAAGATTGATGCAAAAGACCTACCTTCAATTTGAGCTATATTTTTTCCATTATATTTACCTTTAGGCACTTCTATATCTGCTAAAGATAATATTGTGGGAGCGATATCCATTACTCTAAGGAATTGGTTATCAATAGATGGTTCTGTATTGCCAGAACCATGTAAAATAAATGCTGGTGCTCTAGTACCGCCTTCATTCATATGACCCTTTGCCCTTGAAAATGGAGCTGAAGCCGCTTGTGCCCATGAAATACCATAAGATATGAATGAATTTTTTCTTCCATAGTTTTCAAAACTATTATTATTTAATGGGTTACTAGTTATTCTCATTCTTCTATGCCTCGGATTTAATTCAACGTCATCACCTTCAGCTCCGTTATCAGACATAAAAATAATAATAGTATTATCGAGCTCGTTGATATTATCTAGATAGTCCACAAGACGACCTATATTTTGATCTAGGTTATCAACCATTGCTGCATATATTTCCATTTTTCTAGCTGACCTATTTTTTTCCTCCATGGAGAGGCTATTCCATTTTCTACCAATTTGATAAAAATCATCATCACCCACGATTCTTGGAATTACACCTAGCTCAAAGGCCTTGACCATTCTTTCATTTCTTAGAACATCATAACCTTCATTATACCTTCCAGAATATTTATCTATAGAATCATTAGGCGCTTGGAGTGGCCAATGTGGCGCAGTGTAAGCAGCATAAGCAAAAAAAGGCTTACCGTCTTGATAGTTACTGTCAATATAGTCAATAATTTTGTTAGTATGATAATCAGTGGAGAAAAATCCTTCAGTGATATCATCCTCTAGAGGAATGCCATTTTCAGCATATTGAGCCGCTATCAGCTCATGGTGATCTCCTGCTCCAGAAACTAGAACAAAAGATTTTTCAAAGCCTCTGTCTGATGGTAATGAACCATTATTTTGTGTACCCAGATGCCACTTGCCTGACATATAAGTGTGATACCCATGATCTAGTAATAATTTTGAAATAGGTAGTACTCTTTCATGAAGGTGATTTTCATACCCAATTTTATTTTCAATACCAGTATACATATTGCTATTGAACATACTTCCAACGCCAGCTATATGATTGTCAGTTCCTGAAAGAAGCATAGAGCGTGTTGGGGCACACGTTGGTGCAACATGGAAGTTTGTTAATTTAATGCTATTAGCTGCCAAATCCTCAAGATTTGGTGTATTTATTTCTCCACCGAAAGGGCTAATGTCAGTATATCCAAGGTCATCAGCCACTATAATTAAGAAGTTTGGTCTTCTATCAAGGTTATTAGAATTTTCATTCTCAGTTTCTACAGAACAGCTAGAAATCAAGACTATAAATATGAATAAAAAAATATTTATAAATTTCAAATTATACTCCTAAAAAAACACTGAATAATCCATCCCATATTAGCTTAAGTCCAACAAGAAAAATACTGAATAATAGGATTGCAAAGAAAGTTTCCTCTTTCAGCTTTTTATTTATCCATACTCCTAGGAACACGCCAATTGGCACTAGCGGCAGAAGTGCTAATGATACAGAGAGGTTTGTAATTGATAGCTGACCAAGCATTCCGTAGGGTATTAATTTGATGGCATTTGCAGTGCCAAAGAAAATAACGCTTGTACCGGTATATATTTTTTTACCTAGATTTTGTGGAATGACGTAAGCCTGGTAGGGAGGCATACCAGCATGAGCTAAAAAGCTAGCATATCCAGCACATGACCCCCAGAATAAACCAGAAACTTTATTTGGTTTCCTTTTGCTCTCTTCCAAAGCTTTAGCTTTTTTTAATCTTTGAATTTCTAACCATCTATAAATAGAAAATACTATAGCTATTAAACCTACTATAAGTCTTACAAAGTCATCATTTACCCATCTCGCTGTAAGGGCTCCGATGATTATCCCAACAACCGAACCTGGAATTAATATAGCTAGTAACTTACCACTCCAATTTTTTCTGTGAGCCCAAATGCTTAATACATCCATGGGGATCATAACTGGCAGCATTATTCCAGCTGCTTGTATCGGAGAGATTACTAGTGATAAAAGTGGCACCGCTAGCAATGCAATTCCTCCAAAGCCACCTTTAGATATTCCTGTAACTAAAACTGCAATTATAGCTACACATAAAAAAAGAGGATCTGAGAGCAATTCAAACATATTTACTTTTCTAATCCACTTGCTTTAGCTTGTGCTCTTGCCATAACTGCCCAATCTTTTTCTTCATCACCATTTGATACAGATTCTAGCAATCTATCACGCATAACGTTACAACTAGGGAGTGGGACTCCTACTGATTCACCAGCCTGGAGAGCAAGGTTCGCATCTTTAAGACCTATTTGTACTGAAGCACCTACACTATCATAGTCTTCTTCAGCAATAATTTTACCGTAGACTTCGTATGCTGGGCAGCCAAATAGCCCTTCGATTAAAACTTGATAAAATAAATCAGGATCAACGCCATATTTTCTTACTAATGACATACTCTCTCCAATAACCTCAATTGCACTTCCAAGAACAAAGTTATTAGCTATTTTAACAGCCGTAGCTGACTCAGGGTCAGAGCCTGCTATAAACATTTTTTTACCTAGAACATCAAATATTGGGCTAAGTTTTTGTATGGCAGTTGGAGGCCCTGCAGGAACTAATGTTAACTGACCTGTTGCAGCCATATCTGGACGTCCTAGCACATGACCAGCGACTAAAACCTGATTGTTATCAAGATGCTTTTTATTTATACGTTTAATTATGTCAACTCCATGGGTTCCCATAGGCATGTGTATACAGTCCTTTTCGAGAAGATTTGCTAGACCATCTTGACTAAATACAAGGCCTTCTAATGCTTTATCGTGGGGAAGCATTGAGATTACAACTTCTCTATTTTTGGTTAATTCAGCGAGTGATGTAGCTACTTGAGCGCCAGATTTGCCTATATCATCTGTATGTGCTTCTATTTTATCGAAAACTATCAATTCATGACCCGCCTCAAGAATTCGATTTGCCATTCCCTGACCCATTCTGCCTAAGCCTATGAAACCAATTTTCATATTATTTCTCCTTAAATTTTATTATCAATAATCCTTATTATTTATTAATATTAAAAAATATTAATAAATAATATAAAAATATTATAAACTTAACTTAATAATTAATATAAAATCATTATAAGCTAAATTTTTATTTTTTGTTTATGTCTAGTATATTAGAACAAGCTAGAACATTTTCTCTAATATAGTTTTATTTTCTTAATTTATGATTAAAGGTATCAAAATTTATGTCTTTTTTAAATTTATCTAAAATAGTAATTAAGCTAAGAAAAATATTTTTTATTTTTATAATCTCTCTTTTTTCTATTAGTGGCAATGCTAAAGCAACAGAGATCATTCCTCTTACAGTCATAGATGCGTACGCACCTACTGCATTATGGGTTCGTGTTTTTATGAATTATTACCTTCCAGAGGTTGATAGAAGGCTTGCTGAAAAAGGTAATTATGAAATAGATTGGAATAGAGCTTTTGGTGGAACTGTTGCAAAAACTGGAGGTGTGTTAGAGGCCTTGCAATATGGTTTAGCTGATATAGGGATAATAACATCACCTTATCATCCTGATAAAATCCCTTTTTTTAATATAAGTTATGTCACTCCTTTGGTAACGAAAGATATTGGCCTAGCGGCTAGGACAGTTGATGAGCTAATTCAGCGTTATCCTCAAATAAGCAATCAAGCTGTTGAAGATTATAATCAGGTTTTCCTGACTACTGCTGGTGTAATAGATACCTATCAAGTTTTTATGAATCAATCTATTGATTCTTTAGATCAATTCAGAGGAACGAAAATATGTGGTGTTGGTCTTAACCTTCGTTATGTTCAGGGTCTGGGAGCAGCGGGCGTACCTGCTGGATTAGGTGATTATTACAATAATATTTCTACAGGACTCACAGAGGGTACACTTGCTTGGGCTGAGTCAGCCGTTGCTTATAAGTTATATGAAGTAGCTCCATATATGATTGATATTGGATTGGGTGCCGTAACCTCTAAGATCATAAGTATGAATAAGAAGTCTTTTGATAGAGTTCCCGAAGAAGTTAGGACTGTGTTACAAGAAGTAGCAACTGATTATAGAGATGAGCTAGCTAATGAAACTGATAGGAGGGCAGAAAGAAGTAGACATGAATTTGAAGAATTTGGTGGAACTATAATAACACTCAGTGATGAGCAAAGGGTTGAGTGGGCGAATAGTTTGCCTAATATGGCTAAAGAATGGGCTACAGATTTAGAAGAAAGAGGCCTTCCTGGCAATCAAATTTTAAGAGATTATATGGATATAATGAGATCCGAGGGACAGCCAATAGTTAGAAATTGGGATCAAGAATAATGACTTCAATAATTAATTATTTTACTAAGCTCGTTACTGGCTTAAATACAATTGGCACTACTTGGATTTTTTTCCTGATGATATTAATAAATATAGATGTTTTATCCAGATATTTATTCAATTTTCCTATCCAGGGTGTCACAGAAATAGTAGAACTTTCTATTGTAGGGATAGTTTTTTTACAAATTAGCGATGCAGTTAGATCAGGTAGATTAACTAGATCTGATGGAGTATATAAACAGATTTTAAAGAGATGGCCAAAGTTTGGTTATTTTCTTGGTATTATTTTTGATCTAGCAGGAACATTATTTTTTGTATCTATCTTACTAGGAGCTATACCTAGATTTATAGAGGCATATGAAAGAAATTACTTTGCTGGAAATGAAGGGTTGTTCGTAATTCCTGTTTGGCCAATTAGATTGATACTTGTGATAGGTTCAATAGTTGTAGCTTTACAGTTTATAATTTTAGCTTTCAAGAATTTTAAACTATTTATATCAAGCAAAGGGACAACGTAATGACTGGTTTTGAAATTGGAATTTTCTCTATTTTTGCAATCCTTATCCTTATTTATTCTGGACTATATGTTCCCGTTGCTCTTGGGCTTGTTTCTTTTGTTAGCGTTTGGTTATTGAGAGGTTCTTTAGAGGCGCCAATATATTTAGTAACTCTTGCTGCTTCTAATAGTCTTGAGGATTATATTTTTGGAGTTATCCCTTTGTTTGTATTGATGGGCCTATTGGTGAGTCAATGTGAATTAGGAAGGGATATATATGAAGTAGCTAATCATTTATTGAAGAAGCTTAAAGGCGGCCTGGGTGTTGCTACCGTTGCTGCAAATGCAGCTTTTGCAGCAATAACTGGAGTAAGTATCGCCTCGGCAGCTGTTTTTACTAGAGTATCTGTTCCCGAGATGATTAGATTTGGCTATAAGCCAAGGTTTGCAGTTGGCGTAGTAGCGGGTAGCTCGGTTCTTGGCATGCTTATACCCCCCAGTGTTATGCTCATCATCTATGCTTTGATCACTGAACAGTCAGTAGCTGATTTATTTACAGCTGGAATTATGCCAGGCATCCTTCTTTCTCTTTGTTATGCTGTTGCAATTATTTCTATGGCAACGTTTTTTCCTGAATATGTTGGAGGCCAGGATGAAGCTTCAAAATTAGCTCAAGAGAAGTACTCTAACCTCACTACTAGTGATTTAATAAATAAAACAACTCCTATATTGGTTTTAATTTTACTGGTCTTAGGAGGTATATATGGAGGATTTTTTACTCCGACTGAGGCGGGAGCAGTAGGGGCGATAGGTGCTTTGCTTGTAGCTATTATAAAAAGAAAGTTGAATAGGAAGGCTTTTTGGAGTGTTTTAGTTGAAACTGGCCATATAGCTGCTTCTATTTTGATGCTTATAGTTGCAGCTACTATGTATAGCAGAATGCTTGCCTTATCTGGACTTCCTAGCGATCTTGGTGAATGGATCTCTCAAGCTGATATTGGTTTATACGGTATTTTAACTATCTACGTTTTAATACTTATCTTGATGGGTACTATACTTGACACAACATCAATTATTTTAATAATGGTTCCTTTATTTCTTCCTGTTATGGAGCCTTATGGGATTAGCTTAGTTTGGTTTGGTATTATTACGATTGTTGGTGCTGAGATTGGCTTATTAACTCCACCTTTAGGAATAGCATGTTATGTTATCAAAACAACCCTGTCCGATGATGATAGGATTACTTTGTTTGATATTTTTGCAGGGGCATTTCCTTTCGCTATAATTATGTTATTAGTTTTAATTCTACTGATTGTTTTTCCATCTATAAGTTTATTTTTAGTTTAAATTTTAAAGCTGAGTCTTTTTTATGGATAAATGCTTCTTATATTTCTTGATAGTTGTCAGTTATTTTTTTTCACAAGATTATTTATCTGCCCATCACTCATCAGCTCCTCATTTTGATAGAGAGGTTGATATCACTTTGAGCGGGGTGATTACTGATCTTAGGTTAGTAAATCCTCATGCATATGTTTATTTTGATATAGTAAATGAATTAGGAGCAGTAACTAAATGGAGGTGTGAGCTTTCTGCTGCTACATCTCTTAGAAGGAATGGTTGGACTGCTGATAACCCTATTACTGTAGGTTCTACTGTTACTATTAATGGCTCACCAGCATTGAGAGAGGATAATGTCTGTTATCTCAATTTTTTTATTACTAGCGAAGGTGTAAGAGTAGATAGAAATGGAGATCTTTTAGAATTAGGCTTGTCTAATCTAGATGCTTCAGATGTTCGGGTCTACAAAAAATTGAGTATAGATCGCCCTAAGTATTTATCAAACGGACAACCAAATTTAACAGGAAACTGGGTTAGAGTAAGAGGCATGGGTATGGGTATGGGAGCAATAGGTCTGCCAGCCTTTTTAGACATGCCTATAGAGTTTGGCGATAATGGACTACCTAATAGACCCTCTAATAACGATTTAGGTAAATCTATTTCTAGTAATTGGGATTATAGGTTTGATAACCCAGCTCTTTTTTGTAAAGTTGCAAATATAATTCATGGCTGGACTCATGATTATCATGTGAATGAGATTATTCAGCACGATGATAAGATAGTTTTAAGTTATGGATATATGGATCTTGTTAGAGAAATTCGTCTTGATATATCTGAGCATCCAGTAAGTATTGTTCCCAGTGAAGTAGGGAGCTCTATAGGGTGGTGGGAAGGTGATGAGCTTGTAGTTGATTCTATTGGTTTTTTACCAGGAGTCATAATTCCGATCCAAGGGATAGTATTTAGTAACCAAATGCATATTATCGAGAGGTTTCATATTGATTATGATTCTCAACAGCTAATAAGGTCTTTTTTAGTCGAAGACCAATATTTTAAAAGCCCTTATGCTAGTCAAGATAGGATGGCTCCTTCTGATAAACCAAGAGAGCCATATGGATGCGTTGAGTTAGCTGGATCAAATAATCAGCGTCTTTGATTAACCATTATATTTGAAATAAGCATCTCGTAAACACCTGAGATATTACCTAGTATTGAAAGATCATATTCCATTAGATGGTTATAATGAGACATATCTATAGCTCTTAAAATCTCTTCTTCTGTTTTGCCTTGTAATATTTGTAAGGATACTTTTTCTACTAGCTCCTCAAGATATTTCCTTTGCTCAGTGACATCTTGTTTTGTTCCTGGAGCTTCATGCCCAGGAGAGATGATATTAAAATCTATAAGCTCAACCTTTTTAAGAGAATCTACCCAATCTGGAAGGAAGCCACCATCTAAGTCTGTCCTAGGTAGTCTTTTTGGAGTGAGAAAATCAACCGTATAAATTGTTTTTTCATCAGGAAAATAAACTACAGTCATATCATCTGTGTGATTTTTTCCTGTATATATTAGCTCAACAGTTTTCCCTCCCAAGGAAATAGTTGCTTTATCTGAATAAACTATTTGAGGAGGTATTTGATTTCCACCAAACCTAATTTCCCATATCTCTGACCTATCAAGACCTCCATTTTTATCTTTATCATATAGATCGAAATAATCTTCAATATAGTTATGTCCTATAGATTCATTTTTTTGTATAAGATTATCTTTATTTATATCCCATAGCACTTCCCTTGGTAATAACGGATCATTTATTTTAGGTTTTTTAAGATTCTTTAACATGTTAATATGCCCAACAAAGATTGCAGTATCCTGGAAAACCTCACCACCGCTTGAATGATCATTATGGCTATGACTATAAATGACATATTTGACGGGTAAGTTAAATCTTTTATCTAATTGTTCCTTAAGCCATGATGAGACTTTTGA
Organism: Gammaproteobacteria bacterium TMED78; assembly: GCA_002171615.1. Lineage (GTDB taxonomy): Bacteria > Pseudomonadota > Gammaproteobacteria > Steroidobacterales > Rariloculaceae > TMED78. The sequence continues at coordinate 9,774 of NHEF01000019.1, read as the reverse complement.
GTTAGTTGGGTCAACCAATATAATCCCTTCGGGAGTGACTAGGAACATTCCAATATGTCTAACCTCTCTGAATCTATAGAGATCACCTTTTACATTAGTTATCTCTCTTTCGGGCTGCTCTTGAGCAATAAGCCCAGGAACAGGGATAAAAGTAAAAAAAATATATACAAGGTAATGAATATTTTTCACAGTAACTATATTGCCTCCTCAATTGCCTTGCCTAGCGTTATTGTATTTGCTTTACCACCCATATCTCTAGTTAAGCTATTTGCTTCTTTAAGTACATTTTCAATAGCACGCATGATTGAATCATGGCAATCTTTTTCACCTAAGTGTTGTAACATCATTGCACCAGCCCAAATTGCACCAATAGGATTTGATATACCTTGACCAGCTATATCAGGAGCTGATCCATGGACTGGCTCAAACATTGATGGATATTTTTTCTCTGGATTCATATTTGCAGATGGTGCTATGGCTATTGTTCCAGTACAAGCAGGACCTAGATCAGATAGTATATCTCCGAATAAGTTACTGCCTACAACTACATCAAAGTGTTCTGGCATTCGGACAAAATTAGCTGTCAAGATATCTATATGAAACTGATCAACTTTTATATCAGGATAGTTTTTTGAGCAATTCTTCAGCCTACTGTCCCAATAAGGCATTGAATGGATGATACCATTAGATTTTGTTGCGGAAGTTAGATGTTTTTTCTCTCTTTCCTGGGCAAGCTCAAAGGCAAACTTGATAACTCTATCTACGCCATGTCTAGTGAAAACACTTTGCTGAACAACAACTTCTCTTTCAGTACCTTCATACTGAACACCTCCAATTGCTGAATACTCTCCTTCTACATTTTCCCTAACTACGAAGAAGTCTATATCCCCTGGTTTTTTATTAGCTAAAGGACAGGGAATTCCCTCAAATAATCTAACAGGTCTAAGGTTGATGTATTGATCAAATTCTCTCCTGATAGGTATTAGGAGCCCCCAAAGAGAGACATGATCTTCTACGGTAGGAAAGCCTACAGCTCCTAGATATATAGAGTCAAATTTACTTAGTTGCTCGATTCCATCATCAGGCATCATTGTTCCTGTCTTAAGGTATCTCTCGCAAGACCAGTCAAATTCTTTAAAATTAATTTTTATATTATGTTTTTTTGCTGCTGCTTCTAGCACACGAATACCCTCAGGCATTACTTCGTTACCTATGCCATCTCCTGGTATTAAAGCTATTTCATATTCATTAACCAAGTTAACTCTCCATTTAATTTTATTTTCATTATAATACCTAAAATGAATATTTATAAGCATCCAATACCATCTAGAGTGGAAATTCTATTTCACATTGAGAAGAAAAATATTCCAGTATCATTAATTAATCTCTACGATTATTTCAATATTACATCAAAACTACACAAAAGTGCTTTAAAAAAAACTTTAGCCGATATGATTAAGGATGGTCAAATTAAAATTAATAGGAATAATAAATATCAGATATCAAGAATATCAAATAAATTAGTTGGAAATGTAAAATCACATAAAGATGGATATGGATTTTTGCAAACTCAAGATACCGCAGAAGATATTTTTATTGATTCATTACTGATGAGTCAGCTATTTGATGGCGATGAAATTGCAGTATCAGTCTCTACTGGAAAAAAGGGAAAATTTGTTAGTTCTCTTCTTAAAATAATTAAAAGATCAGAAAAAAAAATAATAGGAGAAATATTTAGAATTAAGGATATTTTTTTTATCTCCCCTAGAAATAATGCTCAGAAAAATATAAAAATAGAAAAAAATAAAAATCTTGGAGCCAATGTAGGAGACTTGGTTGAAGTAACAATTTCAAAGCTACCTACTATCAAACAGGAACCATTAGCTGAAGTAAAGAGAATAATTGGAAGATATGATGATCCTGGTATACAGATGAAATCTATTATTATCTCGCATGATATACCTTATAAGTGGAATGAAGGCATAAGTCATCAGATAAAAAACTTTACTAATAATTTAACAAACGAAGATAAAAGAAAACGTAAAGACTTGAGAAAAAAGGCTTTTATTACTATAGATGGTGATGACTCAAAAGATTTTGATGACGCTGTTTATTGTGAAAACATGAAAGATACATATAAGTTAATTGTTGCTATAGCTGATGTAGCTCATTATGTTAAGTATGGATCTTTTATAGATAAAGAGGCAGTATCAAGAGGAACATCAGTTTATTTTCCTAATCGTGTTATTCCAATGTTACCTGAAAAGCTTTCCAACGATTTATGTTCTCTTATGCCTAATGTTGATAGGCTAGTTTTGTGCTGTGAGATGATATTTTCTAAAAATGGAAATATCATAAAATCTAGGTTTTATGAAGGATTGATTAGATCTAAAGCTAGGCTCACATATGAAGTAGCTAATGAAAGTCTTCAAAATAAAAAAAATAAATTAAATTCAATAGTTATGGAACAGCTATTAGCACTAAATCAATTATATTTATCTCTTGATAGGAAAAGAAGAAAACGGAAGGCTATTGACTTTGATTCTGAAGATATTAAATATTACTTTGATAGTAGTGGAGATATTAGTGACATAAGACCAGAAAAAAGACTATCATCGCATAAGCTAATTGAAGAGTGCATGATAGCTGCTAATATTGAAGCTGCAAAATACCTTATAAGGAACAAAATACCAACCCCATTTAGGGTACATGAGCCTCCAGATCAGAGAAGTCTAGATGATTTTTATTTTTCTCTTAAGTCTTTAGGTATTGATTTAAGTTTTATAAAAAAATTAAATAAAATTAATTTTACTACTACATTAGAAAAAATATCAAAGCTGATTGATAAAAATATNTTGAAAGATATAACGCTAAGAGTTTTGAATAGAGCAGAGTATAAATCTAAGAATATAGGTCATTTTGGTCTAGCTGTGGATCAATATACTCATTTTACATCTCCAATTAGACGTTATCCTGATTTACTTGTTCATAGAGCTATTAAATATCTGATAAAACATGGCAACCCTAATAACTATATTTACTCAAAGGGTGATATAGAGAATATTTCAAAACAGTCATCATTTAATGAAAGGCGTGCAGATGAGGCTACATGGGAGATGGAAGACTATATGAAATGTACTTTTTTGAGTAGATATATAGGGAGTACATATGTTGGATATATTACAAGTGTGACTAAATTTGGGTTTTTTGTGAATATTAAAAATTTTCAGATTGATGGTCTCGTGCATATATCAAGCTTGCTTCCTGATGTTTTTAAGTTAGATTATTCTAAACTAAAGCTTATTAATAAAAAAAATAAAAAATCCTATGTCATTGGGCAAAGGGTAAGAGTTAAGATTGTTAGTATTTTAGAGGATCAGTGTAAAATTTCATTAGCAATTTGCTGAGATAATTATGAGAAAAAATAAACTAGGTAATTTAGTTTACGGCATATACCCGGTAAAGCATTTATTAGAGAAGCGTCCCTCTTCTATAAGTAACGCCAAGATACTATCTAATACTAAATCTAAATTACTAATATCTATTAATGATGTACTAAAAAAAAATAATATTAAAACAGATTTAGTTTCCAGATCGGAGCTTGATCATTTATCAGGCTCAGTAAACCATCAAGGTATATTGCTTTTTACTCAAAATTCTAATCAACCAACAATTAATGACCTAGAGAGCTTAGCTATTAGTAGAGGCAAAGATTTTAAAGCTCTAATATTAGATGGTATTCAAGACCCAAGAAATTTAGGTGCTTGTATTAGAACAGCAGATGCGGCAGGTATTGATGCAGTAATTATAACTAAAAATAGATCAGCCAATATGACTCCCGCTGCAGTTAAATCAGCCGCAGGAGCCAATGAGTCAATTATGGTAGTTAAGGTTACTAACCTTGCAAATACTATTCGTTTCTTGAAGGATCTTGGGGTTGAAATTGTAGGAACAGATATTAGTGCTAGCAGTTCTGTTTTTGATCATTCTTTATCTTCACCTATTGCAGTAGTACTTGGTAGCGAAGGTAAAGGGATTAGGAGGTTAACAAGAGACTTGTGTGATAAATTAATTTATATTCCTATGCATGGAGAAGTTTCTAGCCTAAATGTCTCGGTTGCTACAGGNGTAATTCTTTATAAAATCAATATAGATTGAATAAATTTTATTTTTTTATCTTGTAGAAGAATCAATAGTAAAGTAGTATTAATTTTTGAATTATCCTTGCTTCACTTATATTTTTTAAGGAAGCTGTAACCATGAGGAAATTATTATATGCGACATTATGAAATAGTAGTTCTTATTCATCCTGATCAAAGTGATCAGGTACCAGCCATGATCAAAAGATACAAAAATTTAGTCAGTGAGGCTGGATGTAAGATTCATAGAGAAGAAGATTGGGGTCGTCGCCAACTTACTCACACAATATCTAAAGCTCATAAAGCTCACTATATTCTTATGAATATTGAATGTACTAAAGATATCCTAGATGAGTTAGTTTCAGCCTTTAGGTTTAATGATGCAGTTTTAAGACATTTGATAATAAAAAGGGATTACCCAATAACTGAATCATCTATCATTGCAAAAGAAAATTTATCTAATGAGGATGAGTCTTTAGATTCTGAAACTTCAAATTCTGATCAAGCTGATAATGAAAAAAATCATATATCTCGAGATAAATCAACTGAAGATAAAGATGAATCAACTGAAGACAAAGATAAATCAACTGAAGACAAAGATAAATCAACTGAAGACAAAGATGAATCAACTGAAGACAAAGATGAATCTAATGATGAAGGAGGCTAATAATGGCATATCGTAATATATCTAAAAGAAAAAAATTATTTAAGCTCCCTGATAAAAAAATTGATGATTTAGACTATAAGGATCTTGAGCTTTTGAAAGTTTTTTTGACTGAAACAGGAAAAATAATTCCAAGTAGAATTACTGGAACTAAAGCTAATTTTCAAAGAAAGTTAGCAGCTGAGGTTAAAAGAGCAAGATTTTTATCTCTATTGCCTTATACAGATCAGCATTAAGATAAATTATAAGAGGTTTTTGTGACCCATATCCTAAATTGGTTAGTGTCAAAGAACTATAGAGTTATTTTATCAGCTGTTGTTTTTAGTCCAATTTTCCCAATAATTACTTCATCTATTTTAGTTTTAGATACTATAGTTAATGACCTAAGANCAGGAATTAGATCGGCCTTTATATCTTCTATTATAGTAATATTTTTATTAATATTTACTGGCACAGACTCTATTGCTTCAATATTTTTATCTATATTGCCCTTATATTCTGGCTTATTTCTAGGATATCTTATGATTAAGTCAAGATCAGTAACATTTGTTTTCCAGAGCACTTATTTATTTTGTTTTTTCGCTATTATAGTAGGACTTTTTTTCGATAATTTTAGTTTATTTTTTGGTCAAATATTTGATCAATTAGTAGAAATATTTGCTAGTGCCAGTGTATCTGATAGTCAAATATTATCTCTTAATTCGTGGAGAGATTTATTTTTTAGCCTTATTGTTTCGATTGTCTTTGTTCAATTAATTATGTCATTTTTTATAGGTATTTGGTCATTATCAGTAATTAAGAAGGATAGATCTTATTTTATTCAATTTAGAAGTTTGAGGCTAGGAAGATTTCTTGGGATTCCAGCAACTTTGTTACTTTTTCTTAGTATTTTTGTTGATATTTTGTATATAGATTCTTTTTTCTCTCTAGTTCTTGTAGGGTTTTGTATCCAGGGCCTAGCAGTTATACATGATTATGCCGCAACAATTAATCTACACCCTATGATTTTAACTCTTTTATATATTTTATTAGTTACACCTTTGACGGGATTTGTTATCTTAATAATTAGTTTAGTCGGGTTATTGGACAATTGGATAAACATAAGGTCTATTTATAGGCATTAGATAAGGCGAAAATAGTGGATATAATTTTATTAGAAAAGATCGAGAATTTAGGCAATATTGGTGATAAGGTTTCTGTTAAGTCAGGATTTGCTCGTAATTACCTGATACCAAAGGGAAAAGCTACAGTAGCGAATGAACAGAATCTTCTTGATTTCGAGCATCAAAGAGTAGGACTGGAGGAAAAGGCTGCTAAACTTCTTAAAATAGCAGAAGATAGAGCCTCCATTATAAAAGATACAACTTTAATTATTAAGGCTAATATTGGCGCTGAAGGTAAGCTATTTGGTTCAGTTGGTACTCCAGATATCATTGAATTTTGCAACTCTATTGATTTTAAGGTTACAAAAAGCGAGATAAGGATGCCAAATGGCCCAATAAAAACTGCTGGAGAGCATCAGATTGATTTTTATTTTCACGCCGATGTCTCTATTTCTGTAAAAGTTATAATTGAAGCATCGAATGACCCTCAGAGTGTTGATTTTAATCCTCTAGATATTAGCGATTCTGATAGCTCTTCTGAAGATATTGATGAAAATTAAGCCTTGTGAAATTTTTAGTGTGTAAAGATTTGTGATTATTATGCTATCCTCAATTAGAAAAGAATAATGTCAGATATATCAATAGCAAAGGGTAATAAAAATAGACTAGATCCATTAAAGCTTCCTCCACACTCAGTTGAAGCAGAACAATCTTTGCTTGGAGGCCTTATGCTAGATAAACGATCTTGGGACGAGGTAGCTGATCTATTAAAGCCCGATGATTTTTATAGAAAAAGCCATCAACTTATTTATGAGGCAATGTTGATCCTTATTGAGAAGGATTTACCTCCAGATGCAATTACAGTTAATGATTACTTAGATAAGCAAGGGGATTTAGATTCCGTTGGTGGTCTTCCATATATTACTAAGCTTATTCAAGATACTCCAAGTGCCTCAAATATAAGAGCATATGCTAAAATAGTTAGGGAGAAATCTATTTTACGTTCACTGATTCAGGTTGGTGGAGATATTGCATCAAGCGTTTATAGTATTGATGATGAATCTATTGAGCAGCTTGTTGATCTTGCAGAGCAAAAGGTTTTTGATATAGCTGACGGTGGAAATAGAGGCTCTCAAGGATTTAGGCCCTTAAAGGATTTAGTAGCTGATTCTTTAGTTCAGTTAGACATTTTATCAAACCAAGAGGGGAGTATCACTGGGGTTGCTACAGGGTTTGCAGAAATGGATGATAAAACTTCTGGACTTCAACCAGGAGATTTAGTTGTAGTAGCAGGGAGGCCCTCAATGGGCAAAACAACCCTTGCCATAAACATAGCTGAAAATGCTTCAATCGGTAATAATATTCCAACAGGTATTTTTAGCTTGGAGATGCCAGCAGAGCAAATAAGCTTTAGGATGATTGGTTCAATTGCAAGGGTTAATCAAACTAGACTTAGGAATGGCAATCTTTCTGATGAGGATTGGCCAAGAATTAATTCAGCGGTATCAATACTTTCTGATGCACCAATATATATAGATGATACCCCTGCCTTAACGCCTACTTCACTGAGGGCAAGAGCAAGACGCTTAAAAAGACAGCATAATCTTGGTTTAATTGTAGTAGATTATCTTCAGCTAATGCAGTCTGGGACTTCTTCTGAAAATCGTGCAACAGAAATTTCTGAAATTACTCGTTCTTTAAAAGCACTCGCTCGAGAATTGAGCATCCCAGTTATAGCACTTTCTCAGCTAAATAGAAGTGTCGACTCAAGAACAGATAAGAGACCACAAATGTCAGATTTGAGAGAATCTGGAGCTATTGAACAAGACGCTGATGTTATCTTTTTTATCTATAGAGAGGAGGTTTATGATAATGAGTCACCAAAAAAAGGTATTGCTGAGATTATACTAGCTAAACAGAGAAATGGTCCAATTGGCGATTTTAATCTTACCTTTATAGGTGAATTTACAAAATTTGAGAATTTAATTTCTGATGCTTATGGCGAAGGTGTTAGTAATTAACCTTTTTTGGCTTTTTCAACTGAAACCTTAACTTTCTTTATAGTATTATCGCTAGTTGTAAGTATTTGGATTAAGTAATTATTTATTTTTAGTGACGAAGATTTTTTAGGAATTGCACCTAATCTCTCTGTTATTAGTCCATTTAAAGTTTTAGGGCCATCTATAGGTAGGTTCCATTTCATAATCTGATTTAATTGTCTTATGTTATAGCCGGCATCGACTATAAAATTTCCATTTTTATCATTTTTTATTTTCGGCTCAGATCCATTAGGGTTATTTTCAAATTCACCAAATATTTCTCTTACTACATCTTCTGTAGTAACAAGGCCTTGAATATCACCATACTCATCAACAATTAATGCTACCCTTTCTTTTTTAGTCTGAAAGTTAATTAATTGTTTGTTCAGAGATGTACCTTCGGGAATGAAATAAGGCTCGTTAAGTTTTTCTAAGATAATATTTTCATCAAAAGTATTATCAACAATACTATCGAGCACATCTCTTACTCTTAGTACTCCTATTGTTTCATCGATATCGCCTCTAAATATAGGCAATCTATTGTAATAAGAATTTTTAATTATTTTAGCATTTTCATTCCAGTTATCCTCTAGATCGATACCAATTATTTCTTGTCTTGGTATCATAATGTCATCAACGGTAACCTCTTCTAAGTCAAGAACGCTTAAGAGTATATTTCTATGTCTAGGCTGCAATTTCTTGGTTTCTTCTGAGACGATAGTTTTTAGTTCGTCAGTACTGATTGAAGTTTTACCCTCATCAGTATTTCTTATTCCTATGGATTTAAGTAATAGGTTGGAAAATATATTTACTAACCATACTAGGGGATATGTAATTTTGAGAAGAGGATAATAAATTAGAGCTGAGGGTAGAGCTAGTTTTGATGGAGCTCTTGCCGCTATACTCTTAGGGGCTACTTCGGCAAATATGAGCAAAATAAATGTTAGTATCGTAGTTCCTATAAAAATAGCTGATTCACCTCCAATTCTAATAGAGATTATTGTTACTAAGGCTGCTGATAGTATATGAGTAGTATTATTACCGAGAAGAATTAGTCCAAGCAATTTATCAGTATCTTTTAGGAGTTTCTCTGTAATTTGAGCGGCTCGGTTACCAGAGCTTGCTCTATGTCTTAATCTATATCTATTAAGCCTCATGAGAGCAGTTTCACTACTAGAAAAAAATGCGGAAAGAAGAATAAGAATAATTAATAGGCAAAATAAAATACCTAAATGTACATCATCGTTCAAAAAAAAAGACCCTCCAATAGCTAAGACAGCAATAGATTCTCCGAAATATGGAGAATATGTCAAGTATTTAATTAAATCTATTAGCTAAAAATAATAAAAAGTTTTAACTATCTACTACAAATGAAGTAAAATGCGCTCTCGATTCAATTAGTTAAAATCATTATGGTAACAATAAGATTATCAAGAGTAGGGGCAAAAAAGAGACCTTTCTATCATATTGTCGTGACGGATAGTAGATCTAAGCGTGATGGAAAGTATCTAGAAAGGCTTGGATTTTTTAATCCAATGGCTACTAATGGAGAGGAAAAAATAAAGCTTGATGATGAGAGATTAGCTTATTGGGTTTCAAATGGAGCTCAACTTGCACAAAGAGTAGATAGTATTGTTAGAGAGAATAATGAGACTCCAGAAGAAACTTCTAAAAGAATTGCAAGAAAAGAGAAAAAAAGATTAAAAAAATTAGAGTCTAAAAAACAGACTGATAATGAGCCAAAAGAAGAAGCAGTAGCTGAAGAAAAGCCAAAAGAAGAAGCAGTAGCTGAAGAAAAGCCAAAAGAAGAAGCAGTAGCTGAAGAAAAG